>DATCSR010000031.1:0-188097 GCA_036568405.1 Roseovarius sp. | reverse complement strand
CCGAAGGGCCCGCCCTTTTCGTCTCAGAGCGGCTGCAACGGATCGGAAGGCGCGCGCCCTACCCCGCCCGCCGTAACGCCAGCACCGCATTCAGCCCGCCGAACGCAAAGGCATTGCTCAGCGCGACCTCGACCTGCGCCTCGCGCGCCTCATTGGGGACGACGTCCAGCGCACATTCGGGGTCCGGCTCGTCGTAGTTGATCGTCGGGGCGATGATTCCGTCGCGCACGGCCATGATGCAGGCCAGCAGCTCGACCGCACCGGTGCCGCCAATCAGGTGGCCATGCATGGATTTGGTGGAGGACATCATCAGCCTGTCGGCGTGGCGCCCGAAAACATCGGCAACGGCGGCACATTCGGTCTTGTCATTGGCGGCCGTTCCGGTGCCGTGGGCGTTGATGTAGCCCACATCCACAGGGTTCAGGCGCGCGTCGCGCAGCGCGGCTGAAATCGCGCGCGCGGCGCCCTCCTTGGACGGCATGACAATGTCGCAGGCGTCCGCGGACATGGCGTAGCCGACCACTTCGGCCAGAATCTCGGCGCCGCGTGCGCGGGCGTGCTCGTATTCCTCAAAGACAAAGATGCCAGCGCCCTCGCCCTGCACCATGCCGTTGCGATTGGCCGAGAATGGCCGGCAGCCGTCCTTGGACATCACGCGCAGCCCCTCCCACGCCTTGACCCCGCCAAAGCACAGCATCGATTCCGATCCGCCGGTCAGCATCACCGGGGACTGGCCGCACCGCACCATCTGAAACGCCTGCGCCATGGCGTGATTGGACGACGCGCAGGCGGTGGATACGGTGTAGGACGGGCCATGCAGCCCCCACGCCATCGACACATGGCTGGCCGCCGCGTTGTTCATCAGCTTGGGCACCACAAAGGGATGCACGCGATTCTTGCCGTCCTCGTAAACGCTGCGATAATTCTCATCCAGCGTGGTCATGCCGCCGCCGGAATTGCCCAGGATCACACCGGCGCGCTGCGCCAGATCATCGCTGAACTCGATGCCCGATTGCGCCACCGCCTGACGCGCGGCGATCAGCGTGAACTGGGTGAACCGGTCATAGAGCGCCAGTTGCTGGCGGGTAAATGCCGCCTCGGGGTCATACCCTTTGACCTGCCCGCCGATGCGGATCGACAGGCGCTCGACATCGCGAAACTCCAGATCGCCGATGCCGCAGCGCCCCTCGCGCATCGCCTCAAGCGTGGTGGCGACATCGGTGCCAAGCGCGTTGATGGTGCCCGCGCCGGTGATGACAACACGCTTCACGACTGCTCGGCAATCAGCCGCTGAACGCTGGCCACGATGGCCCCGACCGTCGAGATGTCGAAATCGCCCGCCGACGGCTCGTTCGCATTGAATGGCACGGTGATGTCGAACGCCTCCTCGATCGCGAAGATGCTTTCGACCAGGCCCAGCGAATCGACGCCCAGATCCTCAAGACTGCTGTCCAGCGTCACGTCGGACGGCTCCAGCATGGCCTGATCGGCGATGATTGTAATCACGCGCTGGGGTACGGTCATGGCGTGGCTCCTTGAGGCATCGGCACGGACTTAGTCACTCTGTCCGGCCTTGAAAACAGCTTTCTTGAGGGCTGCGACATCAGCAACCATGCGACCAAGGCGACGCATATGTTTGTACATGTCGATATGGTTGTCCATCTTCATCGCTGGATAGCCCAGCAGGACGCGCCCGGCGGGCACATTGCTGAGGATCTTGGTGCCGCCACCGGCAATCACGTTATCTCCGACAAAGAGGTTGTCCCCCACGCCGACCTGCCCCGCCAGCACCACGTTGTTGCCGATGCGGCTGGACCCGGCAATGCCGACAAGGCCGCATAGCAGCGTATCGGTGCCGACCACCACGTTATGGGCCACCATCACCAGCGTATCGATCTTGGTGCGGTCGCCAATGACCGTGTCGCGCACGGTGCCGCGGTCGATGGCCGCATTTGCGCCCACCTCGACGTCATCACCAAGGCGAACCGACCCGAGGCTGTGGATACGGACATAGGACTGCGCTGCCGCGCCGCCCTGATCGCCGAGTGTTTCGCGCACCGATTCCACGCCGGATTTTTCCGGGGTGACAAAGCTGAAGCCGTCGCCGCCCAGCACCGCGCCGGGGTTCAGGACCACACGCGCCCCGATGCGCACCCGCGCGGCGATGCGCACACCCTCGCGGATCAGGCCGTTCTCGCCGATCACGGCGTCGGCGCCGATGGTGACCTGCGGGCCGATCCGGCAGCCTGCGCCGATGTGCGCGCGAGGGCCGATCACAGTCAGCGGGCCGACGTGCACGCCCTCACCCAATTTAGCGGTTTCGTCGATCACGGCACTGGGATGGATGCCATCGCCCCACCCCTCGCCCAGATCCATCATCGCGGTCAGGCCAGACATGGCATAGCGCGGGCGCGGCGCGATGATCGCGGCCTCCAGCCCCAGCGCCTGCCAATCCGCGCCGTCCCAGAGCAGCGCTGCACGGGCACCGCCTTGTGGCAGCGCGGCGGCATAATCCAGCTTGGTCGCCAGCGCCAGCTGATCCGGCCCGGCATCGGCAGGCTCGGCAAGGCCCGAGACCTGGATATCCACCGCGCCAAAGGCCTCGGCTCCCAGCGCCTTGGCAATCTGCTCAATCGTGTAGGACATGGCTACCCCCTTCTGACGGGGAGATATCTAGCCTTGATGCGCGGGCAGCGAAACCCCTGCCTTTTGCAGCGCATCCCAGACCTTGGCGTCGCGGCCATAGATGTCATCGCGATACTGGACCGGCCCCTTGGCCGGCACGGTCGCCGTGCGATAGATGATATGCACCGGGATCTTCTGCTCCAGATTGACGCGGGTCTGGCGGCCCGAGTCGAGGATGCGGTGAAAATACGCCTTGGGGTCACCCTCCTGACGCGACAGGATCTCATAGGCGAAATCGAAGGGCTGCTGCAGGCGGATACAGCCATGGCTGAAGGCGCGCACGTTGCGCTCAAACAGGCTTTTGGACGGCGTGTCGTGCAGGTAGATATTGTATTTGTTGGGAAACATGAACTTCACCAGCCCCAGCGCATTGCGCGATGAGGGCGGCTGTTTCAACGCGAACGGAAAGGTGCGCGCGTTGTAGGCCCTGAAATTGACATTGGCGCGACTGACCTGCTGACCGCGTGAATTATACAGCTTGAGATGCCCTGCCGCGCCGCGATTGCGCTGCATCTGCGGCAGATATTCGCTGACCGTGATCGAGCGCGGGACGTTCCAGACCGGATTGATCTCCAGATATTCCATCTCGTCCGAGAATTCGGGGCTCTGATGGGTGCTTAGATTCTTGCCGATCACGGCGCGGGTTTCAAAGGTCAGGCGGTCCTCATCCATGATGCGCGCGCTGAAATCCGTCAGGTTGACCAGAATGTGCCGCTTGCCGCGCGGGCCGCTCAGCCAGCGCTCGCGCTCCATCGCGACCATGATCATTGGCAGGCGCTGTGAGATCGGCGTGTTGATCGCCGTCATTGTCGCCGCGCCAGCGGTTCCGTCCGGGACAAGACCGTGCGCCTCCTGGAACCGCTGAACCGCCTGCTGCATCGCAATGTCGTAGCTGCCCGACGCCGTGCGGGGCAGAAAGCCCATCCGCATCAGCCGGTTACGCAGCGCGACGACATCCGCGCCCGTCTGGCCCGGTGCCAGCGACGCGGCGGGCACCGCAGGCCCCCATCCGCCGGTGGCCAGCAACCCTTCGAGGCGGATCTTCTCGCGCATCAGGCGCGCGTACTCGCCCGATTTGGGGGCAAGCCCGCGGAAAAAGCCTTGCGGGTTGGCGGCAGCAAAACTGGTCAATAGATCCTCTGCAGACCTTACAGGCACGCTGCGCTTCATACCCCTGTCGATCTCGGTGGGGGTCAGGATGCCGGTCTGCATGTCATGGGCCAAACCCAGGAACGTGCGGGACATCGCAATCTCGACCGCGCCCAGATCGCGCGGCGTGCGCGCGTTCTTCATCATCTGTAGCAGCCCGTCCGGATCATAGCGCTGCGCCGGAAGCCCGTGGGCACCCGCCGCATCAATCGCCTGCAACAGCGCCTGGCGGCGCGCGCGGTCAGCCTCCCCCGGTCCGGTCCACAGCGCGCCGTAGCCGTTTGAACGGTAATAGGCCGACAAATCATCCTGCCGCGCCGCGCCCTCGGCCACCGCCTGCTTGAACGCCGTCACGCCAGCCACGGCGCCCTGCGGCGCGCCCAGCGTCAGCACTGCAAAGACGACAGGCATCAGCATCAGTCTGGTCAGCCTTCCGGCGGTCGCCGTCGTTAATCCGGACGTCGAAATGGCAGCAAAACTCATCGTATTCCCCGTAATCTGATCACACAACGTACCTAGCCTGCACAATCATAGCGCAATCTTGCTTTATCACCCCAGCCTATGCCCCAATGTCCATTGAATTTTTCGCGATAAAAGCCCCCAAGACGGCCACCCGAGCAGTTTCGCACTCCCTTCCGGCAAAAATGTCACACTCGGTGCAGATTGCGCGGATTTATGCCGAAACGCATTGGTCGAGGGAACTTTTAAGCACCTGTGCCTTGGTTAGCGATTCTTAATATGTCATACGTACCCTTGCATCCGGGGATGAGATGAACGCCCGCCAATTGCGGGAAAGAAACTGAAGCGACGGACAGGCAAAAAAAACCATGACCCATTCCAAATCGGCAGGCCTGTCGCGGCGTGCGCTGTTAGGTGCATTCGCGGCAACCGCAGTAGTAGCGGCCCCCTCATACGGTAATGCTTTCAGCCTCTTGCGCGGCGCCGGCGACATTCGCCGCCTGCGCATGGTATCGCCCCGCACGGGCGAAAAGATGGATACCATCTACTGGATAGAAGGCGATTATATCGCCGAAGCGGTCCAGGAAATCTCGACGTTCATGCGCGACTGGCGCAGCAACGACATCAAGAATATCGACACGCGCACCGTCGACATCATGGCAGCGGCGCACAATCTGATGGACACGACAGAGCCTTACACGCTGCTGTCCGGCTACCGCTCGCCGCAGACCAATGCGATGCTGCGCAGCCGTTCAAAGGGCGTGGCAAAACATTCGCTGCACCTGAACGGACAGGCCGCCGATCTGCGGATGGGCTCGCGCTCGGTCGGGCAGATGAGCAAGGCGGCGATGGCCTGCCGTGCCGGCGGTGTCGGCAAATACTCCCGCTCGAATTTCGTTCATATGGATTGCGGCGTCGTGCGCAACTGGGGCGGCTGAAAACAGCGCGCGGATCTGCTGCGCCTGACAAACCCGCCCTTCGGCGGGTTTTTCATTGCCTGCGCTCCCCTTGGCGGCGATTCTCCCTTGAACAGGGCGCTTGCAGGGTGCTATTCAGACCAACGCGGCGGGTATGGTGAAAAGGTATCACGGCAGCTTCCCAAGCTTTAGTTACGGGTTCAATTCCCGTTACCCGCTCCACTTCTTGTTATAAGTGTTACTCGGTTGGAGCGAACAAGTCTGCGCTGAATGCCGCCTGCAATCAGCTTCCCGCCTTCTCCTCCAGCCCCATCCATTCTTCTTCGGCGGCGCCAAGCGCCTTTTGCCGCTGGGTCAGCGCCTCGGTCGCCTTGCGGAACTTGACTGGTTCGCGCGTGAACAGCTCCGGGTCCGCCATCAGGGTCTCCAGCTTGGCGATTTCCACCTCCAGCCGGGCGATAACGTCGGGCAGCTCGGTCAGCCGGTGCTTCTCGGTAAAGCTGAGCCCGTCGGATTTGCCCTTCTTGGACGCGCCGTTTGCCTTGGGTTTCGAGACCGGCTTGCCGCCGGCATCGGCCCATTCCGCCGTCGACTGCCGCTGCGAGCGGTAGTCGGTCCAGCCGCCGGCATAGACGGTCGCGCGGCCATCCCCCTCCATCGCGATGGTGGTGGTGGCGACGCGGTCCAGAAAATCGCGGTCGTGGCTGACCAGAATGATGGTGCCGTCGTAGTCGTCCAAAAGCTCCTGAAGCAGATCCAGCGTCTCGATGTCCAGATCGTTCGTCGGCTCGTCCAGCACCAGAATGTTCGATTCGCGCGCCATCAGCTTGGCCAGCAGCAGGCGGGCCTTTTCGCCGCCCGACAGCGAACGCACCGGCGCGCGCGCTTGCGCCTCGTCAAAGAGGAACTCCTTGAGGTAACCGATCACATGGCGCGGCATCCCGCGCACCAGAATCTGGTCAGCCTTGCCCGATACGCGCATGTCAGGATCGCCGGTCAGGCTGTCCCATAGGCTCATGTCCGGGTCCAGCTGAGCGCGGGCCTGATCGAAGATCGCCGGCAAAAGGTTCGTGCCCAGGCTGACCGTGCCGCTATCTGGTGCCTCGGTGCCCATCAGCATGTTCAGCAGCGTCGTCTTGCCCACGCCGTTGGGGCCAACCAGCGCCACGCGGTCGCCGCGCTGGATCTTGATCGAGAAGTCCGACAGCAGAACCTTGTCGCCGTAAGCCTTTGAAATGCCGTTGGCCTCGATGACCTTCTTGCCCGATTTCGGCCCGGAATCCAGCGCCATGGCTGCAGCGCCTTGCCGCCTGATTTGGCTCGAACGCTCGGCGCGCAATTCCTGCAGCGCGCGCACGCGGCCCTGATTGCGCTTGCGCCTCGCGCTGATGCCCTCGACGGCCCAGCGGGCCTCGGACTTGATCTTGCGGTTCAGCTTGTGACGGGCCTGATCCTCGTCTTCCCAAACCTTGTCGCGCCATTCCTCGAAATGAGTGAACCCCTTTTCCTGCCGCCGCACCATTCCCCTGTCAATCCAGAGGGTTGCGCGCGTCAGTTCACGCAGAAACGCGCGGTCGTGGCTGATCAGGACAAAGGCGCTGCGCGTCTCTTTCAGCGTGGCCTCCAGCCATGCGATCGCCTCGATGTCCAGGTGGTTCGTCGGCTCATCCAGCAGCATCAATTCGGGCGCCTCGGCCATCAGCTTGGCCAGCGCGGCGCGGCGCCGTTCGCCGCCCGATGCCGTCTCGACGGGGCGCGCGGGATCGAATTTCAGCCCCTCGGCGGCCATTTCCACGCGGTAGGTTTCCGCCGGGTCCAGTTGGCTGGCCGCAAAATCGCCCAAGGTGGCGAAACCGGCCATGTCCGGGTCCTGCTCCATATAGCCAACGGATGCGGCGGGGGCGAGCGTGCGGGCGCCGCTGTCGACCTCGACCAGCCCGGCCATCACCTTCATCAGGGTGGACTTGCCCGATCCGTTGCGCCCGACCAGCGCGACACGGTCGCCCGGCTGAACGACCAGCGACAGGTCGGAAAATATCGGATCGCCCCCGAAGGTGAGGGAGATCTCGTTGAGTTGCAAAAGGGGGGGACGTGCTGCCATGGGCGCGGGCTATCCCGCCGCACGCATGCCGTCAAGTGCTGCCGTTCAGCGCCTTGGCATCGGCGCGCAGCAACCGCTGGCGCGCGGCGGGGATAGCCGCGATCTCAAGCCCGGTAAAGACATGCAGCGTGTTCAACGCAGGGTCGATCACCGCATGATCGCTGACCTTGCCGCCCATCGCCAGATAGCTTCGCAGCAGCGATGGCATCGCCTGCACCGCGCGGCGGATATCGGGCGGGCCAGATGCTGGTGCCAGCGGCACGGTCCGAGGCGCACGGCGCTGCGGCGCCCAGTCCGGCGGCGCGAGGTAGCGCTGCGCGAGCAGGGCGAAAGCGGCGCTATAGGGTGCCGGATCGGTGCCCTTGAATGAGGTGCAGCCAAACAGCATCTGCGCGCCCTGCGCATCGACATGCGTCGTCACCGCGGCCCATGCGGCGCGCAGGATATCGGGATCACGCGCGCCGGGATACACGCAGAACCGGCCCAGTTCGGTCATCGGCCCGGTCCGGCGGCCAAGCCGGGCCAGATCGTAGAACCGCGCTGAATAGCTGCGCTCTATTCCGGCGCCATCGGCCAATGGCAACATGCGAAAGCAGCCGACCAATACGCCTGTCCGGCGGTCCTCGATCACGATCTGGATGCAGGCGTCATCGAAGGGATCAACGTCGGGCGCGTCCAGCCCGAAGGCCGCGGCGCGGATTGCGCGGGCGCGCGCCATGTCACCGGGGCCATGCGCCCGCCGCGCCCAATAGCGAGGATCCTTCGAAGGCGGATTCCCCACCGGGGGCAAAGGAGCGGCGCCCCTAGAAAAAGTCCGCCGGGTTGATATTGCCGAAATTGCTCAGGATCGATTGCAGGAATCCCTTGCCGGCGACCGAGCTGTCGGTGACGCGGCGCGATAGCGGCACGGCGCGGCCGTCACGCAGATCGAACCGCTCGATATTGGCGATCACGTCCTGATTGTCAAAGCTGATGGCCAGCACCTGCCGGTCGATCACCTCGGGGCGCAGCATGCCGTAGGTTTTGACCCGGCTGCGCACATAGTAATAATCGCCCCCGCTCAGCACACCCGCAACCGACGGCGCGCCGATCACGTCATCGACGGTCGCGCGGGTATCTACGCCGGGAACCAGCTGTTGCAGATCCTCGTCGGGCGGCACATACCCATGATTCTGGTACAATGCCGTGCAACCGGCCAATGCGGTCATCAGGGCAAGGACAATTGCCATGCTGGCGGTTTTGAGCGAATATGCGGTCCCGAACATGACTGTCCTCTTGATATCGGCCCGATGGGCCTTTGATCCCGCTTATAACAACCCACCCCCCTTGTTCAAGAAAGGATGCGCCCGCCCATGGCAAAGACGCTGACCGAGGCTGCGGCATTGCGCGTGGCCGAGCTGCCCAAAGGGCGCACGCTGCCCTTTCATATCGTGCCGGACGCCGATGCCCGCGCCGCCCTTGCCGCGGCACTGGGGATCAACGCGCTGCGCAAGCTGGACTTTCGCGGCACGCTGGCGCCGCTGGGCCGGCGCGACTGGCGCCTGACCGCCGATCTGGGCGCGACCGCCGTGCAGGCCTGCGTCGCCACGCTGGCGCCCGTCACCACGCGCATCGACACGCGGGTGGAGCGGCGGTTCCTGTCGGACATGCCCGCCCCCGCCGATCTGGAGCCGACGCCCGAGGACGGCGTCGAGATGCCCGAAGACGACAGTGAAGAACCGTTGGGTGAAATCATTGATCTCGCCCGCATCCTGCACGAGGCGCTGGCACTGGCGCTGCCCGACTATCCGCGTGCCGACGGCGCCGAGACGATGGCCGCGCAGGCCACCCCCCCGGGCAGCGCCCCGCTGAAGGACGAGGATCTCAAGCCCTTTGCTGGGCTGGCCGGGTTGAAGGCCAAAATGGAAAAGGGCGAGTGATCCCGCCTGCCCCGTCCCCAACGCTTTGCGCGGCCAGAGGGATTGCACGCATTTAGCGCAAGATATCGCTTGCGGCTCCGGCAATTCGCTGTATTTTCGCGCTTTCACGGTATTTGGGGTTGAACCGGCGCCGCAAGGCGGACTAAGAGCCGCACAACCTCATTGAAACAGGGCCAGTTCGGCCCACAGGAATCGGGATCGCGACATGGCCGTCCAGCAGAACAAAGTATCGAAATCGCGTCGCAACAATCGCCGCGCACATGACGCCCTCAGTGGCGCCAACCCCAATGAATGCCCCAATTGCGGCGAGTTGAAGCGCCCGCATCACGTCTGCTCGGCGTGCGGCCACTATGCCGATCGCGAGATCGTCGCCATGGCGGACGAGGTTGATCTGGACGACGACGCGGCCTGACCTCACCCGGCCGGGCCCCCGATCGGGGCCGGGACCATAATCAAGGACAGACCGCCCGCATGACCGCCCGTACAGATACCACACCGGCGGATGCAGGCCATCCCGGCCCATCCGCTGATGGGTCGGGCGCCATCGCCGCCGGTCGCAGGACGGTGATTTCCGTCGATGCGATGGGGGGGGACATGGGCCCTGCTACCGTCGTTGCAGGCATTGCTGCCAGCGCGCAGAAAAACCCTGACATCGCGTTCATCCTGCACGGCCCGCGGGCCGAGCTGGAACCGCTGGTCGCGCGTCACCGGGCGCTTGCCGGACGTTGCGAATTGCGCGACGCCCCCGGTGTCGTCACGATGGAAGACAAGCCCGGACATGTCGCCCGCCATGGCAAGGACACCTCGATGTGGTCCGCGCTGGAATCGGTGCGCGCGGGCGAGGCGACGGTGTGCGTTTCTTGCGGGAACACCGGCGCGCTGATGCTGATGTCGGTGCTGCGCCTGCGCCGCCTGCCCGGCATCTACCGCCCCGCGATCGCCGTGATGTGGCCGTCGCGCAACCCGCAGGGGTTCAATCTGCTGATGGATGGCGGCGCCGATATCAACGCCGATGCCAAGGATCTGATGCAATATGCGCTGATGGGCGCCTCCTATGCGCGCAGCGGGTTTGGCGTGGCACGCCCCCGCATCGGCCTGATGAATGTCGGCACCGAAGAGCACAAGGGCCGCTCGGAGCTGCGCGAGGCGCATGAATTGATCTCGGCCCATGCGCGCGGTGCCGATTTCGATTTCGTCGGCTTTGTCGAGGGGCGCGACCTTCCCGGCGACATCGCGGATGTGATCGTCACCGATGGGTTCACCGGGAACGTCGCACTGAAAACCGGCGAAGGCACCGCCAATCTGATCGCCGAACTTCTGCGCGAGGCGTTCCAGTATTCCATCTTGTCGCGCATCGCCGCCTTGCTGGCCTACCCGTCCCTGCGCCGCCTGAAAAAGCGGATCGACCCGCGCCGCGCCAACGGCGGGGTGTTCCTTGGCCTCAATGGCACGGTCGTCAAATCGCATGGCGCAGCGGATGCCACCGGCGTCTCGGCTGCGGTCAAGCTGGCGTTCAAGCTGGCGCAGACCGGTTTCTCGGAGAAACTGGCGGACCGCGTGGCCAAAGCTACCTTGATGGCGCAGGATGGCGGCCCCGACGACGACGGACCCGACACCGACACGCCTGACAAGGCCGACATGCCCAACGGAGCCAAGACATGACCAGACGCGCCGTTCCCCTCGGCATCGGCCACTACCTGCCCGACCGCATCGTGCCCAACGCCCATTTCGAGGCGCTGGTGGATACCTCAGACGAATGGATTCGCACCCGCTCGGGCATCGAGCGGCGCCATTTCGCCGCCGACGACCAGACGACATCCGATCTGGCGACACGCGCCGCGCGGGCGGCATTGGACAATGCTGGCCTGACAGTCGACGATATCGACGGGATCATCGTCGCGACCTCGACCCCCGACCTGACCTTTCCTTCGGTCGGCACGATGGTGCAGGCCGAACTGGGCATGACGCGCGGCTTTGCCTTTGATGTGCAGGCGGTCTGCGCCGGGTTCATCTTTGCGATGTGCAATGCGAACGCGATGATCGTCTCCGGGCAGGCCGACCGCCTGCTGGTCATCGGCGCCGAGACGTTCAGCCGGATCATGGACTGGACCGATCGCGGCACCTGCGTGTTGTTCGGGGACGGCGCCGGCGCGTTGATTCTGGGCGCCGAGGACGGCACCGGCACATCCAATGATCGCGGTATTCTGGCAACCGACATGCATTCGGACGGGCGCTACCGCGAGATGCTATATGTCGATGGCGGCGTGTCCTCCACCGGCACGGTCGGAAAACTGCGCATGCAGGGCAACCCGCTGTTCCGCCAAGCGGTAGAAAAGCTGGCCTCGACCGCCGATGCGGCGCTGGCCAAGGCCGGGCTGACCGCCGATGATGTTGCATGGATCGTGCCGCATCAGGCCAATATCCGCATCATTCAGGGGACCGCGAAAAAGATGGGCGTGGACATGGGTCGCGTCATCCTGACGGTGCAGGATCACGGCAACACCTCGGCCGCGTCGATCCCGCTGGCGCTGTCCGTTGGTGTCGCGGACGGGCGCATCAATCGCGGTGATCTGTTGCTGAGCGAGGCAATCGGCGGCGGACTTGCGTGGGGCGCTGTCGCGCTGCGGTGGTGAATGTGCGGGAATCCGACCGCCAATCCGCTTAAACTGCCCATTCCAAGTCATTGTAATTGACTCGCAAATTTCTTCCCCCCTATTGTTGGCCAAACGCAATCGGGGGATCGCAATGAGTGACAAGACATTGACGCGCATGGATTTGAGCGAGGCAATCTTTCGCGAGGTCGGGTTATCGCGAAACGATTCGGCCCAGCTGGTCGAAAGCGTGCTGAACCATATGTCCGACGCGCTGGTACGCGGCGAGCAGGTGAAAATCTCGTCCTTCGGCACATTCTCGGTGCGCGAGAAATCGGCGCGTGTGGGCCGCAACCCCAAGACCGGCGAAGAGGTCCCGATCAACCCGCGCCGCGTCCTGACCTTTCGCCCCTCGCACCTGATGAAGGATCGCGTGGCCGCGGGCAACAAACGCTAGGCAGACCATGTCGAAATCCGCAGACGCCTTTCGCACCATCAGCGAAGTCGCAGACTGGCTGGGGGTCCCCGCCCACGTCCTGCGCTTTTGGGAAAGCAAGTTCACCCAGGTGAAGCCGGTCAAGCGCGCCGGCGGGCGGCGCTATTACCGGCCTGCGGACATGCAGCTGCTGGGCGGTATCCGCAAGCTGCTGCATGACGAGGGCATGACCATAAAGGGCGTGCAAAAGGTGATGCGCGAGCAGGGCGTGCGCCACGTCGCCGCCATGTCGCCGCCGCTGGACGATGATCTCGAAGAGACGATCGCCGGTATCGCGCTGGATGTGCCGGAAACGGAGGAACCGCGCGGCACGGTCCTCAGCTTTGACAGGGTCAAGGGCGATTCGCAGGCGGCCGGGTCCGTGGATACCCCACCGCCAACAGACCAGCAGGACACTGCCACCTCCGACGGCGCGCCCGAAGATCACACGCCCTCAACCGCGCCGCAAAGCGACGGCGCGGCCAGTGACATTGCGGCACCCGACCGAATCGCAGAGGCGGACGCCGCGGACAGCTCGGCAGACGCTTCGCAGACGCCTGTGACCGGCGCGCCTGCCACTTCGGATGCCGCGCCACCAGAGCCTGCATCAGAAGACGTGCCTGCCGAGGCTCCGATGCAGTCAGAGCCCCAAAGCGCGCCGCCCGCCGAGGCCACGCCAGAGCCGGCCGACATTGCGGACACATCAAAGCCTGACCTGCACCGCGCGTCTGGGCCTGGCGCCGACACCGACGATGTTGAGGCAGACACACCGCCCCGGGACACATCGCAGGACGCTCCGGACGCGCCCGAACCTGCCGCTCCCGCCCCCGAAACCGGCGAGGCCGACGCCCCAGCGGCAGCCACGCATACGCCGCCCCCGCCTCGCGTTGCCACGGTCACAGTACCCGATGATCCGGCCGACGATATACCGGCCACCGCGTCCGCACTGGCCAGCCTGGGCAATCTGGATCCGGCCCGTCTGGCCAGGCAGCGCCCTGCGCTGGCTGATCTGGCCGGACGCATGGCGGACCTTCGCGCGCGTATGACCGAGAGTGCAAGATCGACCTGAGGACCGGGGCGGGAGATCCGGGGCTGAAAAATCGATTTTGCCCCTTGTCCCCGGCCCAGAAACAGGTATGACGACCAAATCGTCGGGCTATGGCGCAGTCTGGTAGCGCGTCCGTCTGGGGGACGGAAGGTCGCAGGTTCGAGTCCTGCTAGCCCGACCATTGCACCCCTCCCCAGTTTCTCAGAACCGCACTGCCGCATCGTTTGCAAAGCGCCGCCGAGGCGGGTAAACCAGCGCAACTTTCATAGGGGCGCAGCGATGACCGGGGTTCTCTCCAGCCAGCAGATCCAAGGCATGATCGACAGCGGCGCCATTGCCGCCGATACCGCATTCCTACCCGGCCAGATCCAGCCGGCCAGCCTCGACCTGCGGCTCGGCCATATTGCCTACCGCGTGCGCGCCTCTTTTCTGGCCGGCGAAGGGCGCAGCGTCGCCGACCGTCTGGGCGAATTCGAGATGCATCGCATCGATCTCAGCGGCGGCGCGGTGTTGGAAAAGCGCTGCGTCTATGTGGTCCCGCTGATGGAAGCGTTGGCCCTGCCCGCGGACGTGCACGCCACGGCGAACGCCAAATCCTCCACCGGGCGGCTGGATCTTCTCACCCGCGCTGTGACCGATGGCGGCGCTGAATTCGACCGCATTCCGCCGGGCTATAACGGCCCGCTCTATGCCGAGATTTGCCCCCGCTCCTTCTCGGTTCTGGTACGGCCCGGCATGCGGCTGAACCAGATCCGGTTCAGCACCGGTGATGCGGTCCTCAATGATGCCGATCTGGCAGCCCTCCACGCGTCTGACAGACTTGTCGATTGCACGCCGGTGATCAGTGATGGGCTGGGCTTTTCCGTCGATCTGCGCCCCGCTACCGGCACGCTGGTCGGCTACCGCGCCAAGCCGCATACGGGCGTGATCGACCTGGACAATATCGATCATTACGATCCGGCAGATTTTTGGGAAGAGGTGCACACCAGCGAGGGCCAGATCATCCTCGATCCCGGCGCCTTCTACATCCTCGTCAGCCGCGAGGCAGTGCATATCCCGCCCAAATACGCTGCCGAGATGGCACCATATCTGGCGATGGTCGGCGAATTCCGCGTGCATTATGCGGGGTTTTTCGATCCCGGATTCGGGCATGGTGCCGCAGGCGGAGCGGGCTCGCGCGGGGTGCTTGAAGTGCGCTGCCACGAGGCCCCGTTCGTGCTGGAGCATGGCCAGATCGTCGGGCGGCTGATCTACGAGCGCATGGATACTGTGCCGGACACGCTATACGGCGCTGGCCTCAGCTCGAACTATCAAGGCCAAGGCCTGAAATTATCCAAGCACTTCAGGTCCGTATAGCGCGATCTTAACGCAATACGCTGCGCTACATCCGCCCCATTCGGCGCGCGATCTTCATCGTGCTGCGCGCGCGTTTCTGCGTCTCGCTCGCATTTGGCGCGGTGCCGCCCGGCGTGCCCTTGTTCACGCGCTTGGCGACTGCCCCGATACCAGCATCGACGCCTGTGCGCATAAGGCGACGCATGATCATGCGTATCGCCATGGTAACCAATCGATTGGCGTTCATTGCGCCCTCCTGCGTTTCATCATTTCCCAATATTGCACCAAACCAAGGAGATTTCAGGGCATTCCTGTCATTCTTCAAAAAGCTCGCTCTGATCGCCCTCTTTCAACGGCAGATCATCTTCGTCCTCGTCAGATTGCGCACCCGGCATGGACATGGGCGGCAGACGACTGTCGAGCAGGCCAGCGGCACGCAACTCCTTCAATCCGGGCAGATCGCGGGCGGTTTCCAGCCCGAAATGCCCCAAAAAGCCATCGGTAACGACAAATGTGACAGGTCGGCCCGGCGTCATCCTGCGCCTGCCAAAGCGGATCCACTCCATGTCCAGCAGTTGATCGACGGTGCCGCGACTGACCGAAACACCGCGAATTTCCTCGATCTCGGCGCGGGTGACGGGCTGATGATAGGCGATAATGGCCAGCGTCTCGATTGCGGCGCGGCTCAGCTTGCGCGTCTCGGCGGTCTCGCGCTGCATCAAATAGCCCAGATCGGGCGCGGTGCGCAGCGCATAGGCATCCCCGACGCGGACCAATGTTACGCCGCGCCCCTCATAGCGGCGGCGCAGATGCACCAGCGCCTCGGCCGCGTCGCAGCCATGCGGCAGGCGTGCGTCAAGCTCGCGGGTGCTGACCGGCTCGGTCGACGCGAAAAGGATCGCCTCTACCATCCGCTCCTGCTCGGCCATCGGAGGGGCATCAAACAGGGATTCCGATTTTTCTTCTGATGCTTGTGTCACGATCTTAAACTCGCCTCCGAATCTCAACGGGCGCGAAGGCTTCGGACTGGCGCAGCTCGATCTGCCCCTCCTTGGCCAATTCCAGAGAGGCGGCAAAGGTCGATGCTGTAGCCGAGCGGCGGCGCGCCGGGTCTGTGCCGAAGCCTTCCGGCAGATAGGTAGAGATGTCAGTCCAGCCGCCCGAAAAGCCGATCAGGCTGCGCAGCCGGTCCAGCGCCTGTTCCAGCGAGAATATCGCCTCGCGGTCCATCGCATAAGGGCGAAATTCATCGCGCGTGCGGGTACGGGCATAAGCCTGCATCAGGTCCAGAAGCGATGCGGTGTAGGTCACGCTGCGGGTGCGCGTCACCGTCTCGGGCTGGCCGCGCGCAAAGAAATCGCGCCCCAGTTGGTCCCGCGCCATCAGCCGCGCGGCGATATCGCGCATGGCCTGAAGCCGCTCCAGCTGAAATGCCAGATGCGCGGCCAGCTCCTCGCCCGACGGCCCCTCCTCCTCGGGGTCGGGCGGCAGCAGCAGGCGCGATTTGAGAAACGCGAGCCAGGCGGCCATGACGAGGTAGTCGGCGGCCAGTTCCAGCCGCAGCGCGCGGGCCTTTTCGACGAATTCCAGATATTGGCGGGCCAGTTGCAGAACGCTGATCTTGCGCAGATCCACCTTTTGCGTGCGCCCCAACGTCAGCAGCAGGTCCAGCGGGCCCTCGAACCCGTCGACATCGACGATCAGCGCCTCAGTCGCCAGCCTGTCTGCCACGGCGTTGCGCGTATCGCCCCAATCATCTGCCATATGTCAGACCGCCGCACATGGCGGAAAGCTTGGCCTCCAGGGCGGATATGTCAACATCGGTGGGCGTCCGCCGGGCGGCCAGCGCCGCATCCGCACGGGCCTGCCCCGCGTCATCGAGGCGCCCCGCCGCATCGGCAACGGCGCGGCGATCCTCCAGCGTGGCATTGCAGAGCAGCGCCACGTCGCAGCCTGCATCGAGCGATGCGCGGGTGATATCGGTCAGGCTGCCTTTGAGCGCCTTCATCGAGATGTCATCGGTCATGATCAGGCCGCCAAAGCCTATTTCGTCGCGTATCAGGCGCATCATGACAGGCGATACGGTCGCGGGCCGATCGTCGAGCGCCGCATAAACCAGATGCGCCGTCATACCCATCGGCAGATCGTTCAGCGCCTTGAAGGGGGCGAAATCGCAGGCGGTCAGCACCGCCTTGTCTTCGGTCACAACGGGCAGATCCAGATGGCTGTCGGCCTGCGCGCGGCCATGGCCGGGGATATGCTTCAGCACCGGCAGCACGCCGCCATCCAGCAAGCCATCCGCCACCGCACGGCCCAGCAGCGCCACGCGCGCCGGGTCGGTGCCATAGCAGCGATCGCGCAGGAATGCGTGCGTGGCGGCGCCCGCCACGTCCACCAGTGGCGCACAATTGCTGTCGATTCCAAGCGCATGAAGCTCGGCCGCGATAATGCGATAGCGCAGATACATCGCCTCGGCGGCCTGCGGACCGGCCAGACCGACATGGTCGAGCGGCGCGGGCCATTCGCGCCAGAGCGGCGGACGCAGGCGCTGCACGCGCCCACCCTCCTGATCAATGGTGATGGGCGCATCGCGGCCCACCGCCTCGCGCATGTCGGCGCAAAGGGCGCGGACCTGATCGGCGCTGTCGATGTTGCGCCCGAACAGGATGAAACCGAACGGATCTGAAGCGGCGAAAAAGCGTTTTTCCTCTGCCGTCAGCCGATGGCCCTCGGCGTCGAGGATCGTGGCACCGAAATGCGTCATGCTGCCGCCCTATCCTGCATCAAGGTCATCTCGTAACAACCGGAATACATTCCGCTTTTTCCGAAACGAGCGCCGAGCAGAAGCGCCGCGTATCGGCCAGATCGTCAAATCCCATGGCGCGCAGACGGTAGAAGGTGCGCCCGCCGCTGGTCGCGCGTTGTATCACGCGGTCCTTGCCGGCCAGATATTCCTCGAACCGCTTGCCCAGCCGGTCCCATTCCTCGCGGGCGATTTCTTCGCTGGAAAACGCGCCGAGCTGGGCAAGGCGCGTGCCGACCGGGATGGCGTCTGGGTCGATATCGCGCGCTTCTTGCGGGGCTGGCGCGGCAGCGGCGACCTCGCGAACGTTGCGCAAATCGGCGGGGCGCGCCTTGGGGCGCAAGGATGTGGCAGCAACGGCCTCCTCCTCCTGCGTCTCCGCGTCTGATGCATCGCTGGCGCTATCGGCCTGCGATTCAGATCCGCCGACGTCGCCGCGCAAGTCCTCCAACGGGGTGATGCCGTCGCTGATCGCTTCGGCAAGCGCGAGCATGTCCGGTTCAGCCTCGGGCTGCGGGGCGATATCGAATTGCGGGTCGTCGGCGGGCTCTTCCGGCTCCGGGGCGCTCTGTTCGGCCGTGCGATCAGGCTCTGGCGTCGCCGCCGCGTCTGCTGCATCTTCATCGCTCAGGTCCAGCGGCGCCGGCGCCAGGATCAACTGATCAGGCGCGGCCCCTGCCGTGCCGACAGCGGCAATATCGTTGACGGACAGCCCCTGGTTCAGCGCCTGCCGTCCGCCCGGATCCTCGGGTTGAACGCGCATCGGCCCCTCGGCGGCACGGATCACCGGCACGCCGCTGACGTCGCGCACGAGCAGTTTGTAGCCCCAGACGCCAAGGCCGATCACCAGCCCGACCGACAGCAGCGACCCCAAGGCATAGGTCGCACGTGACAGCGGATGCGCCTGCGCAGGCTCGTCCGGATCACGCGAAGGTGGGGACGTATCGTCTTGGTATCGTGACATTTATCGCCTCTCGTACATCGGTGGGACATGGCCCCGCCGATCTGACTGCTCTGCCTCGTGTCGCGTCCGGCGATGTGCGGCTCTATCGCATCTCTTCAGCCGGAGTGACCCCCAAAATACCCAAACCTGCGGAAATAACAACGCTTGCAGCCTTGACCAGCGCGATTTTCGCCTGCGTGGTGCCGGCATCGCCCTCCTGAAGGAAACGCAGTTCGGGCACATCGTGGCCACGGTTCCACAGCGCATGCACCTCGGACGCCAGATCATAGAGGTAGAACGCGACGCGGTGCGGCTCGTTCGTGCGCCCGGCGATTTCGACCAGACGTGGCCATTCGGCGATCTTGCGCGCCAGAGCCAGCTCGGCCTCGTGGGCGATCAGATCGAGATCGGCGGCATTGAGCGCGGCATCAGACACGTCGATCCCCGCCTCCGCCGCCTTGCGCATCACCGAGCGCACGCGCGCATGGGCGTATTGGACGTAGAACACCGGGTTGTCCTTGGACTGCTCGAGCACCTTGTCGAAGTCGAAATCCAGCGGCGCGTCGTTCTTGCGTGTCAGCATGACAAAGCGGGTGACATCTGCGCCAACCAAATCGACCACGTCGCGCAGCGTCACGAAGGTGCCGGCGCGCTTGGACATCTTGAACGGTTCGCCGTTTTTCCACAGCTTGACCAACTGGGTCAGCTTGATCTCCAGCGGCACCTTGCCATCCGAGAGGGCAGAAACGGCCGCCTTCATGCGCTTGACATAGCCGCCATGATCGGCGCCAAAAACGTCGATGAGCAAGTCGAAGCCGCGCGTCACCTTGTCATAATGATAGGCGATGTCGGGGGCAAAATAGGTCCAGCTGCCATCAGATTTCTTGACCGGTCGGTCCACATCGTCGCCATGGGCACTGGAGCGGAACAACGTCTGCTCGCGCGGCTCCCAATCCTCGGGCAGCTTGCCCTTCGGCGGCTCAAGCACGCCCTCGTAAATCAGGCCCTTATCATCGAGCGTCTGGATCGCCTTTTCGATCAGGCCGGTGCCATAGAACGACTTTTCCGAGGTGAATTTATCCATCACAACGCCGATCGACTTCAGATCGGCGCGGATCAGGTCCATCATGGCATCGGTCGCATAGTCGCGCAGGTCCTCCAGCCAGACCTCTTCGGGCTGGCCGACCCATGCATCACCGACCTTATCCTTCAGCGCCTCGCCGACCTCGATCAGGTAGTCGCCGGGATAGGTGCCATCGGGGAAGTCCACGGCGCGCCCATGCGCCTCAAGATAGCGCAGATAGACGGAGCGGGCCAATGTGTCGACCTGCGCGCCGCCATCGTTGATATAGTATTCGCGCGTGACGTCATGGCCGGTGAAATCCAGCAGACTGGCCAGCGCATCGCCAAAGACCGCGCCGCGCGTGTGCCCGACATGCAGTGGGCCGGTGGGGTTGGCGCTGACATATTCGACGTTGACCCGGCGCGCCTGCCCCACGTCCGAGCGCCCGAAATCGGTGCCCTTGGCCAGCACCGCAGCCACCACATTGCGCCAGCTGCCCGGCGCAAGCCGCAGGTTCAGGAACCCCGGGCCCGCCACCTCGGCGCTGTCGATCCGGGCATCTTTGACCAGTTCGGCGGCCAGTGCGTCGGCGATGTCGCGGGGCTTTAGCCCTGCAGGTTTCGCCAGCACCATCGCGGCGTTGGTCGCCATGTCGCCATGCGCCGGATCACGCGGCGGCTCCACCGTGACGTTGGCGCGGTCAAGGCCGCCGGGCAGCGTGCCGGCGGTCTCCATTGCGGTCAGGGCATCCAGAACTGCGGCGCGGATATCGGTAAAAAGGTTCATGGCATAGCTTCCTTGCATTCGCGGCCCGGTTTAACACCGCGGCGGCGCGCGTCAATCCGCAGCAGTGCTGCGGGGTTTGACCGCTTTCAGATCTGCGCCCGCTGCCTCTGCCTTTTCGTCGGCATCGCGCTCCACCTCGTCGTCGGCCTCTGCCTGCGCCTTGTCGGCGGCTTTCTGGGCATCTTTCGCGTCGCCCTTGGTTGCGCCGCTGCGCTCTGCGGCCTCGGCGGCGCGCTCGCGCGCGGGCGAGAGGGCCAGGAGACGCATGCCCGGACCTGCCTTGATCTCGGCATCGCCGGCGATGATGCGCATGTTGCGGCCCGGCGTCAGCTCGGCCAGCGGGACCGAGTCGGGGTTATCGGCGCGCCAGTCATCTACGCCATACTCTTCGGTGATATTGGTGGCGCGCACCTCCCAGCCTTCCTGCATGTGGCGCGCCAGCTCCAGATAGCGCAGGCCGCCCGCGATGCTGCGCCCGCCCAGCGTGGCGGGCAGCGCATGGCGCGTCTGCTCCTGCTTGGCGCGTTTCAGCTGATAGACGTGTTCGCGTCCGAATTCGGGGCCAAGGTCGGTCGCGACCAGCGTGTTGTAGGCGTCATTGTCGGAAGTGGCGACAACGCGGCCAAAGCTGATGAATTCGACGCCATGTTCGGCCCCGTCCGACAGGATGTCGCCCACAAAGATCGGCAGCCCCTGTTCACGTGCAGAGCGCAGGCGCGCGCGGTTGGCGTCGGCGATCAGCACCGGCACCTCTTCTTCCTGCAACGCGGCGGCAAAGGCGGCGGCAAAGCGCGATCCGCCGACAAAAATGACTCCCGGCACATGGGCCCCCGCCAGACCCAGCGCCCGCGCCATCGGTCGCAAGGTGAACCCGTGCAGCACGACGGTGGCCGCGACCAGCGCGAAGGCCAGCGGCGTCAGCAACGCCGCGTCGTCAATGCCCGCGCTGACCAGCCGTTCGGAAAACAGGCCCGCTACCGCCACCAGAACCACGCCCCGCGGACCGGTAAAGGCAACCAGCAGACGTTCCTTCATCGGGATGTTGGTAAAGGTCAGCGACAGCATCACGGTCGCGGGGCGCACGATCAGGATCGTCACCGCGACAAAAACCAGCGCCGGCCAGCCCAGCAGGCCGAGACGTTCGACATTCATCGACGCAGCCAGCAGGATGAACACGCCAGACACCAGCAGAATCGTCGCGTGCTCCTTGAAGCGGCGCAGCTCGGTGTAGCTGGGCAGTTTCGCGTTGGCGATGTAAAAGCCCATGATCGTGACGGCCAGAAGGCCGCTTTCATGCAGCACGCTGTCCGACAGCGCAAAGACCAGCAGCAGCGACGCGAACAGCACCGGCACCTTCATGTATTCGGGCACGCGCCCCCGGCGGAACCCTTCGGACAGAAACCACCCCGCAGCAATGCCCATCGCGGTGGCGCCGACGATGCCGACAGTCATGTCCCAGACCGCAGAGCCGAATTGTTCGCTCGCATAGATCACCAGCACAACCTCGAAGGCCAGAACCGCCGCCAGCGCGCCAATGGGATCGTTCACGATCGCCTCCCATTGCAGCAGCTGCGCCGGGCGCTTGGCCAGCCGCGCGGTGCGCAGGAGCGGCGCGATCACCGTCGGACCGGTCACAATCATGATCCCGCCAAACACTGCCGCACTTGCCCAGCTCAGCCCGGCCACATAATGCAGCGCCAGCGCCGATCCGAGCCACCCCACCGGCGCGCCGATCAGCACCAGCCGCCGCACGCCCTTGGCCGCCTCGCGCAGGCCCTGAAGGTTCAGCGTCATCCCGCCCTCGAACAGGATGATCGCCACCGCGATGGTGATTATCGGCGTCAGCAAGGGGCCAATGTCACGCTCGGGATCGAAGATGCCCAAGCCCGGGCCGATGGCCAGACCGGCCAGCAGCATCAGCACGATGGCCGGCAGGCGCAGCTTCCAAGCGATCCATTGGGCGCCGACGCCGACAGCGCCTACCAGCGCGAACGCCATGACCGGCGACATCGCGCCCGCAGTCTCAACAGCCATGGGCTATCCTTCCATTTCTTCGGGCCAGGACCCGGCCCCGCCGCGCCCGCCCAGATGCCGCGCGTGTTGCGCCAGCGCGAAACGGTCGGTCATCCCGGCAATGTAATCACTGACAAGCCGTGCAAGTTCCGTCTTGGTTTTAGCGCCGCGCACATCAGTCTGCCAGCGGCGCGGCAAATAGCTTGGCTCTGCCATGTAGAACGGGAACAATCCGTCGACGACTGTCGTCGCCCGCTGGCGCTGCACCATGACCATGGGCGCACGATACATCCGCGTAAAGAGAAAGCGGCGCACGCCCTGCAGATCCTGCCACAGGCCAGGCGAAAACTGGATGACCGGCCTCCCGAAATGGCGCACGGCACCCGCATCAGGCAGATCGGCGGCGGCAATAATGCTGCGCGACGTGTCGATCACATCGCCAACCATCACGCCGAACACCCGGCGCAGCGCCTCGTGCCGCCGGCGATACCTATCGAGGCCGGGATAGAGCCGGTCAACCTCGCCGTAGCATGGCCCGACGATGGGCAGCGCGGCAACCTCGTCTTCGGTGAACAGTCCGGCACGCAGGCCATCATGCAGATCGTGGTTGTTGTAGGCGATATCGTCGGCCAGCGCGGCCACCTGCGCCTCCGCCCCGGCATGGGTGTGCAACTCCAGATCGTGGCGGGCGGCATATTCGGCCAGCGCATAGGGCAGATCGCCCGTAACCGGCCCGTTGTGCTTGGCCAGCCCCTCCAGCGTCTCCCAGCTGAGGTTCAGCCCGTCGAATTCGGCATAATGACGCTCCAGCGCGGTCACGATGCGGATCGCCTGCGCGTTGTGATCAAAGCCGCCGTAAGGCTCCATCAGCCGGTGCAGCGCATCCTCGCCGGTATGGCCGAAGGGCGTGTGCCCCAGATCATGCGCCAGCGCCACCGCCTCGGTGAGTTCGCCATTGAGGCCGAGCGCACCGGATATCGTCCGCGCGACCTGCGCCACCTCAATGGAGTGCGACAGGCGCGTGCGGAAATAATCGCCCTCATGCGCGACGAAAACCTGCGTCTTGTGCTTAAGCCTCCGAAAGGCGCTGGAATGGATGATCCGGTCGCGATCGCGTTGAAAACACGAGCGAAAGGCGCTTTCCTCCTCGGGCACCAACCGCCCGCGCGACTGGCCGGGCTGTGCGGCGATGCGCGATGGCGCGGGCGCATACGGCGCAGTCATGGGCGGGCTCCTTGCCGGGTGATCACCGGGGCCATATATTGCATTTGAAACCGGTGCGAAACATTTCTGCACAAAACGAAGGAGATCCGCGATGAATCTGCCGCCCAAAGTCACCGACCGCGCGTTCGAGCGCCTTAGCGAAATCGGGGCCGGCGATCAGGGTCAGGCCCTGCGCGTCGCTGTCGAGGGTGGCGGATGCTCGGGCTTTCAATACGAAATCAAGCTGGACAGCCCTGCGGGCGACGATCTGGTGCTGGAGGGTCAGGGCCAGAAGGTAGTGATCGACTCAGTCTCGCTACCGTTTCTCACCGGCGCCGTCATTGATTTTAGCGAAGAGCTGATCGGCGCGCGATTCGTCATTGAAAACCCAAACGCCAGCAGCAGTTGCGGATGCGGAACATCATTTTCTATGTAAGTCAAAGGCTTGTGCGGTGATCTTGAAGAATCACATTACTCGGCAGGAACGACTCTACGGATAGCGGCAGACGGGGTGGCCTGATCATAGATCAGCCAGGCCCCGGCTGTGATCACAAGCGCCGCTCCAATATAAAGCGCCGCACCCGGCACCTCTCCGAAAACCGTTGCGCCGATGGCGACCATCCAGAGGAACTGCAGGTTCATCAGCGGCGTGATCACATAGGCCGGCAGCGCCCGAAATGCCCCTACCAGCAGCCAGCGCGCCATGAACAGAAGCGCAGCATAGGCGCAGGCCCAGCCCAGATCGGCCAGCCCCATCGGCGCCCAGACAAAAGGCAGCGCACAGGCCATCACCCCGGCCAGCGCAAGGTTCGGCCAGAATATCTGCGGCAGCAGATTACCGTCCCTCACCCCTATATAGCGCGACGCCATCATCGACACCGTGCCCAGCAACACTGCCGCCAGCGCCACCACATGGCCGAAACCAAAGCTGCCGATCCCGGCCGGCGCAAGGCATAGCAGCCCAACCAGCCCCAGCATCAGCGCGCCCCAGGCCTGCGGGCGCACCGCCTCGCCCAAGACGGGGCCGGACAGGAGCGCGGTGAACAGCGGGATCATCGCGATGAACAGAAAGACTTCGGCGAAAGGTAGCAGGCGGAACGCGTAGAAGAACGCGGCGGCGCCCAATACCGTGGCAATGCTGCGGATCGCCATCGCGCGCGGGCATGCCGTGCGAAGGCCGCGCGGCGCGGGCCCCGCGCGATCGGCCAGCACCGCCAGCAGCGCAACGATACCGCCCGACAGCGCAAAAAGCTGCGGCGCGGCATAGCTGGCGGCGAACATCTTGGTAATCCCGTCGGCAGAGGAAATCAGCGCCGTATATCCGATTGTCAGGCCAACCCCGGCTAGAATGGCAGCGCCCCCGGTGCGCCCGGCGATCACTGGCGTGCCTCGGGCGGGGGGCGAAGGCCGACCCGCGCAAACCCTTCGAAAAAGGCGCCAAACTGATCTGTCGATGCCTCCGCCGCGATCAGTGCCGCCTGGGCCTCGCCGGACAGCTGCCCGCAGACTTCGTCGCGCATGACTTCCCAATCGGCAGAGCGGCCCTTCCCCATGGAATAGATACAATGGGACAACTCGCGCAGCGGCGCCGAGGCGGGGCGCGTGCGGGCAAAGGTCAGCCGCCCCTCGGGGACATGATCGCCGAAACCACCCTGTCCCGCGCGCGACATGAACCAGTTCAGCATGAGATATTCGTGGTAGTCGTCCTGCAGCCCGTCGCAATCCTCCAGCGTAAAGGTGCGGATCTGCTGTGTCAGCCAGATCTCCCACACTTCGGGCGGCACCTGCCCGGCAAACCGCAGGGCAAGGCATATCTCGGCCAAGAGATCCGCGTTGAAATCAAGGAAGGCCAGCGTGCCGGCGAACATCAGGCTGGATGTGGTGGTGGCGCAGATCGCGGGATCCTTGCGGCCATATTCGGACAGGTAGAAAACGATATGCGTCAGCTCATACGCCGCCTTCTTGTTCGGCATGGCGAAGGTCTGCGCGCGGCCCGCAAAGCTGCGCAACCGCGCATCCAGCCCGTCATCGGCGGGCAGCGGATCAACCCCGCGCCGCGCGCACAGGCGCCGCGCCTCGGCGCGCTGCAGGTCCGATAGCTCGGCCTCGGGCAGACCCTGCTGCGCGACCCATTCGGTCAATGCCGCCCCCTTGCCGCCGGGCATGCCCAGATCCTCAAGATCAAGACAAAGCGACAGCAGAAACCTGTAATATTGCGGGAAGAATTCCATCCGCTGTTCGATATCTTCGTAAAATCCTTCGTACACGTCAAGCGCGCCGGGCGCGAGTTCAGCGCCGGTCGATTCCAGGATATTGAGGATCTCGGCGTTTTCCTTGAGCCAAAAGACATCCTCTTGCGTACGCCGTCCGATGCCGAAGGTCTTGAGCAAGGCCGCCTGGCGCGCGGCCTTGCTATGTTGCCGGAACGGGACGTTAAGCTGGACGATGGTCGTCATATCGAGTGATCTCCATTGCAGGGTCCGGGCCCATGGCCCCGTTCAGGTTCAAGCTTAGAGGCTGGAAGTAAACATTTCGACAGCGTCGCCCTCACGCGCCACGGCAGCCGGGGCCAGCGACGAGGTGAATGCGCCAACCGCATCGCCCGATGTCGCGCGCGGTGCCAGCGACGAGGTAAACATCTGCACGGCATCGCCGGCAGCGGTGTCGGCTGTCACCGAAGGGCTGAGCGAGGATGTGAACATCTCGACGTTGTCACCGGCGGATGCATCGGCCCGGGCAGCGGGGCTGAGCGAGGACGTGAACATTTCCAGACCTTCGCCAAGGCCCGCATCGGCGCTGGCGACAGGGCCGAGCGACGAGGTGAACGCGCCGGTGGCCGCGCCATCGTGCAGGCTCATGGCGCCGCTGTTCAAGCGGGCGGCGGTTGCGAAGGTTGTTTCAACTTTGCGTTGTGCTGTCATTTTTCAGGTTCCCCAGATTGGTGTTGCAGATGCCCCAAGGCTTGCAGCAGATCCGTGTTCTGCCAAGACATTTATCAACCTAAAGGAGAGTCTCTGGCGGAAATATGGATCAACTTCACCGCGTAAACCAATCGGACTCAATTGGAATTCCTGATAGGAAAAAACTTATCCACAGGTTGATCTTGCACGGTTTTTTCGGCTGTTTCTGATATGGAAACGACTGTTCGACTAACAACCTTAGCGTGTTAGTCAGATTCGCACCTTGCGACTCACCCCGCACGGGCCGCGCATCGCGTATCAGCGATTCGCGGCCGGGTCGCCCCGCCGCTTGCCCCCGGCGCATCGCTGGGCGATAGAGGGGCACCCCCTGCCGCAGCGAGGACCGCACATGAAGATCGCGTCATTCAATATAAACGGCATCAAGGCCCGCATTGCCGCCCTGCCCGACTGGCTGGACGAGGCGCAGCCCGATGTCGCGTTGCTGCAGGAAATCAAGTCGGTGGACGAGGCATTTCCGCGCGAGATTTTCGAGGATCGCGGCTATGCGGTCGAAACTCACGGGCAAAAGGGCTTCAACGGCGTCGCGATCCTGTCCAAGCTGCCGCTGGAGGATGTCACGCGCGGCCTGCCCGGCAACGAGGACGACGATCAGGCGCGCTGGATCGAGGCAACGGTGATCGGCGACACCGCAATCAGGGTCTGCGGCCTCTACCTGCCCAACGGTAATCCGGCGCCGGGGCCGAAATACGACTATAAACTGGCCTGGATGGAGCGGATGCAGGCGCGCGCCGCCGAATTGCTGGCGCTGGAAGAGCCGTTTCTGATGGCCGGCGATTACAACGTCATCCCGCAGGACGAGGATGCCAAGCGCCCCGAGGCATGGCAGGACGATGCACTGGCCCGCCCCGAGAGCCGCGCGGCCTATCGCCGGATCCTCAACATGGGCTTTACCGATGCGTTTCGCGCGCGCCAGAGCGGGCCGGGTCACTATACCTTCTGGGACTATCAGGCCGGCGCGTGGAATCGCAATGACGGTATCCGCATTGACCATTTTCTGCTCAGCCCCGAATGTGCCGACCTGCTGGAGGACTGCCAGATCGACGCCGAGATTCGCGGCCGCGAAAAACCGTCCGATCACGTCCCCATTTGGGTGCGCCTGCGCGCCTGACATCCCTCTGGAAAGGGCAAGTTGATGGATAACCTGCGCGGCAGCGCGCTGATGGTTCTGGCGATGGCCGGATTCGCGCTGGAGGATTACTTTGTCAAACTGCTGTCGGTGGGGCTGCCGGTCGGGCAGATCCTGATGATGCTGGGCACGTCCGGCTGTCTGGTCTTTGCCGTTTTTACCAAGATGGGGCGCGGCAAGCTGTTCACCCGCGTTCTGCTGACCCGCGCCGTGATGCTGCGCAATCTGGGCGAGATTATCGCCGCCGTCTGCTATGTTACCGCGCTGGCGCTGGCGGATCTGTCGACCGTGTCGGCGATCCTTCAGGCCACGCCGCTGGCGGTGACGATTGGCGCGGCGCTGTTCATGGGCGCGCAGGTGGGCTGGCGGCGCTGGTCGGCAATTCTGGTCGGCATGGCAGGCGTATTAATGATCGTGCGACCGGGCATGGACGCGTTTGACGCCTCCTCGATCTTTGCCATCGTTTCCGTCGTCGGCCTTGCCATCCGCGATCTGGCGACGCGAGCGATCCCGCCTTCCGTGTCGTCCATTCAGCTGTCCTGCTACGCGTTCGGCACGATGGTCCCGACCGGCGCCGTGATGTTGATGTTTCACGGCGACATTTCGCCGCTGGAGCCGGTCAGCTGGGCTTACCTCTTTGGCGCAATGGTGTTCGGCGTCGTGGCATATTATTTCATCGTCGGCGCGATGCGCGTCGGCGAAGTTGCCGCCGTCACGCCGTTTCGCTATGCGCGGCTGATCTTCGCGCTGATCCTCGGCATGACTTTGCTGGGCGAGCGGCCCGATACGTGGACGCTGATCGGCGCCGCTATCATCATCGCCTCGGGACTCTATACCTTGATCCGCGAACAGCGGCTGGCACGCGCCTATCGGCGCGCCAGACCCGTGGGACCGCTGTGATCGTTGCAATTCCATTTGCCGCGCCGCTTTGCTAAGCAGCATCAACGCATTTCATCAAGGGGCCCTCCACATGAGCAGCATCATCGACATCCACGCGCGCGAAATCCTCGACAGCCGGGGTAACCCGACGGTCGAGGTCGACGTCACTCTGGAGGACGGCACCATGGGCCGCGCCGCCGTGCCATCAGGCGCATCCACCGGCGCGCATGAGGCGGTCGAGCGGCGCGATGGCGACAAGGCCCGCTATCTGGGCAAGGGCGTGCTGGACGCTGTCGATGCCGTGAACGGCGAGATTGCCGACGCGCTGGAAGGGTTCGACGCAACCGAGCAGGTCGCGCTGGACATGGCGATGATCGAAATGGACGGGACAGACAACAAATCGCGCCTTGGCGCCAATGCGATCCTCGGGGTGTCGCTGGCCGCGGCCAAGGCAGCGGCGGATTACACCGGCCAGCCGCTTTACCGCTATGTCGGCGGCACATCCGCGCGCATGCTGCCGGTGCCGATGATGAACATCATCAACGGGGGAGAGCATGCGGACAACCCGATCGACATTCAGGAATTCATGATCATGCCGGTGGCAGCCGACAACATCAGCGAAGCCATCCGCATGGGCGCCGAAGTGTTCCACACCCTCAAGGGTGAGTTGTCGGCGGCGGGCCTCAGCACGGGTATCGGCGACGAGGGCGGATTTGCCCCCAATATCGCCAGCACCCGCGAGGCGCTGGATTTCATCCTGAGAAGCATTGAGAAGGCCGGATACAAGCCCGGAGAGGATATCTACCTGGCCCTTGATTGCGCGGCGACCGAGTATTTCAAGGGCGGTAAGTACGAGATGAAAGGCGAAGGCAAGTCGCTGACCTCGGACCAGAACGCCGACTATCTGGCCGCGCTGGTCGCGGATTACCCGATCATCTCGATCGAGGATGGCATGGCCGAGGATGACTGGGACGGCTGGAAGGCGCTGACGGACAAGCTGGGCGGCAAGGTGCAACTGGTCGGCGACGATCTGTTCGTGACCAACCCCGACCGTCTGGCCGACGGCATCGCGCGCGGCTGCGCGAATTCGATGCTGGTCAAGGTCAACCAGATCGGCACGCTCACGGAAACGCTGCGCGCCGTCGATATGGCGCACCGCGCGGGCTATACCAACGTGATGTCGCACCGCTCGGGCGAGACGGAGGATGCCACGATTGCCGATCTGGCCGTTGCCACCAATTGTGGGCAGATCAAGACCGGATCGCTGGCGCGCTCGGACCGGCTGGCGAAGTATAACCAACTCATTCGCATCGAGGAAATTCTGGGCGAGACGGCGGAATACGCCGGGCGCAGTATCCTGCGGGGATAACGCGCCGCCCTACTCCGGGCAGGCTGACGATACCCTGTCATCGAAACGAAAAAAGGCGCGGCATTCCTGCCGCGCCTTTCCCTTATCTGGCTGTGCCAGAATGCAATGCCGATCTTACGGGCAAGGCGCCTCGTAGTAGGTGCCATCGCCGCGCGAATAGGCGCAAACCTTGCGGTTCTGGTTCTGCGCAACGACCGTACCTGCCGCCGCGCCACCAAGGGCCGAGATCAATTGCCAGTCACTATCGCCGCCCAGAGCTTTGGCCGTCAGCAGGCCAGCAGCGGCACCGCCCGCGGCACCGGCAACGGTGCGCTGATTCGACGTCAGGTTGTCACAGGCGCCAAGGCCCAGCACGGCCGTACACGCAATCGCGGATATCCAAGTCTTCATGTTGATCTCCTAATCAATCTTTCACTGTCGCCGACGCATGGCTGCCCCATAACGAAGCCGCCCTTCGGTAAGGCGCTATGGGCAGAACGCCGCACCCGCGCATTGGTTCCACAATTCGCGACGTTGTTTTAGCCAAACCGGAAAAAAACCTGATCTGGGCGAAACTTTGCCGGTAGAGGCCCCGTGTATGACAACAGATCGCCCGCACTGACGGGCGGCAACGCACATCGCAGCCAGCCAAGCAAGGCGCTGCGGCGAAGGGCGGATCACCCACGGTTCGATTGCACGAATTTTACCAATTGCCGGGTCGATCCGTCCTGCCCCTCCACCGGTTCGATGCCATCCAGAACGGGCTGAATCGCCTTGGCCAGTTCCTTGCCCAACTCGACCCCCCATTGATCGAAGGAATTGATGCCCAGAATCGCCCCTTCCACGAACACGCGGTGTTCATAGAGCGCGATGATCTGCCCCAGCCGGTAGGGCGTCAGCAGATCGTATATCAGCGTTGTCGACGGGCGCCCGCCGGGAAATACCCGGTGGCGGGCCTGACGCTCCAACTCGGCGCCGCGGTATCCGGCGCCCTGCATCAGGGCGCGCGCGGTTTCCAGATCGCGGCCGCGCATCAATGCCTCGGACTGCGCCAGGCAATTGGCCACCAGCAGCGCGTGATGATGCGCCAGATCCGGCTCGTGGCCGCGCGCGGCGACCAGAAACTCGCAAGGGATAACGGCGGTGCCCTGATGGATCAGCTGGTAGAAGGCGTGCTGCCCGTTTGTGCCGGGCTCGCCCCAGATGACCGGACCCGACGGATAGCTCAGGCTGCGCCCGTCCATGGCAACGCCCTTGCCGTTCGATTCCATCTCAAGCTGTTGCAGATAGGCAGGCAGACGTCCCAGCCGCTGGTCATAGGGCAGCACGGCGCGGGTGCCATAACCGCAGGCGTGGGTATGCCACAGACCGACCAGCGCCAGCATGACCGGCAAGTTTCCAGCCGGCGGCGCGCTGCGAAAATGATCATCCATCGCCTCGGCGCCGCGCAGGAAATCGGTGAATTCCTCGGGCCCGATCGCGATCATCAGCGACAGGCCGATCGGCCCCCAGATGGAATAGCGCCCGCCGACCCAATCCTCGAAGCCAAAGACGCGGGCGGCGTCGATGCCCCATTCCGCGGCCTTGCCAGCGTCCGATGACAGCGCGACGAACTGCGCACCGGGATCATCCACCGCGGCCTTCATCCACTTGAGCGCGGTGGCGGCGTTGGTCATCGTTTCGGTCGTGGTGAACGTCTTGGAGGCGACCAGAACCAGCGTGCGCGACGGGTCCAGCCGCGCCAGCGTGTCCGAGATATCGGCGCCATCCACGTTCGAAACGAAATGGCAGCGCGGCCCGTCCGCAAAGGGCGCCAAGGCGCGCACCGCCATTTCGGGACCCAGATACGAGCCGCCGATGCCGATATTTACCACATCGGTAAAGGACCCGCCTGCCCCGTGACAGGCGCCGCTGCGGACCGCTCCGGCAAACGATTTCATCCGCGTCAGCGTCTCCTTGACGCCGGGCATGACATCGGTGCCGGCCACCATGACAGGCCGCCCCGAGAGGTTGCGCAGCGCGGTATGCAGCGCCGGGCGATCTTCGGTCTCGTTGATCGGCGCGCCGGCGAACATGGCCTCGCGACGTGCGGCGACCCCGCGCGCCTCGGCCAGTGCAATGAGGGCCGCGCGCGCCGCTGCATCCATCGACGTCTTGGAGTAGTCCAGCAAAAGCCCATCCGCCCGGACCGAAAAATCCACCGCGCGGCCGCCGCCGAACAGCGGCGCGATGCCGCGCGCGCGCGCCTTTTCAGCCATGACCCTCAGATCGCGCCACATATTACGGCGCCCAATGCACGGTGGCATCATCCAGCAGCGCGACAACCGGCGCGATCAGCGCATCCTGCCCGCGCGCCCGCTCCAGCGCGTCGCGCTTGGCGGTGCCGGTGATGACGATATGCAAATGCATCGCCGATTTCAGCACATGGGCGGCCAGCGTAACGCGCGGTTCGGGCTCGCCGTCGATCCGCATCGGCAGGACCAGCGGCGCGTCATGCGCCAGCGCCGCTTCCAGCCCGGGCGCGTGCGGGAACAGCGACGCGGTGTGCATATCCGCGCCCATTCCTACCAACGCCACGTCAATCGGCAGGCGCGGCGTGAGATCTTCGGCCAGTCGCGGCGCCGCCTCCTCGGGCGATAGGCCGTCGATATATAGGGGCAGCAGCGTCGCCGCCGCCGCGCGCTCGCAAATCAGATGCTTGGCAATCATTCCGCCGTTCGAGCGCAGATGCGCCTGCGGTCGCCACCGTTCGTCACTGGGCAGGACATCGACGCGGTCCCACTCCAGCCGCGCACCGCACAGCGTGTCGAGGATCGGCACCGGTGTCGTGCCGCCCGGCACCACCAGAAGCGCGCGGTCCCGGTGCCGCAAGGCCGCGTTCAGCTGGCCAGACATCACGTCGGCCAGCCCCATCGCCATGAATTCGGCGTCGGGATATTCCTGAAAATTCATGGCTTTATCTCCCGCCAGCGGCGTCCGTCGCGATGAATGAGGGCCAGCGCATCGTCCGGCCCGGAACTGCCCGTACTGTATAGCTCGGGCTGGGTGCCGGCCGTCTCCCAGCTCTCGATGATCGGGTCGGTCCAGCCCCACGCGGCCTCGACCTCGTCGCCGCGCATGAACAGGGTCTGATCGCCGCGAATGACGTCCATGATCAACCGCTCGTAGGCGTCGGGGACATCCTCGCTCTGCGGTCCCAGCGCCTCGGAGAATGTCATGTCCAGCGGCACATCGACCAGACGCATACCGCCCGGTCCCGGTTCCTTGATGGTGACGCCCATCTCGATTCCCTCGTTGGGTTGCAGGCGGATCGTCAGGATGTTGCGGTGCCGCCCCGCATCAGCGCCAAAGATCGAATGCGGCGCGTCCTTGAACACGACCGCGATCTCGCTGGCTCGGGCGCGCAGGCGTTTGCCGGTGCGCAGGTAGAAGGGCGTGCCCGCCCAGCGCCAGTTGCCGATCCGCGCCTTCAGCGCGACGAAACTTTCGGTCGTGGTATCGCGGTTCTCGACCTCGTTGCGATAGCCCGGCAGGGTATCGGTGCCCTCGTACTGGCCGCGCACCACGTCGCCGGGCTCGACCGGATCGAGCGCGCGGATCACCTTGAGCTTTTCATCGCGCACCGAATCGGGATCGTATTTCGCCGGCGGCTCCATCGCGGTCAGGCACAGCAGTTGCATGATGTGGTTCTGCATCATGTCCCGCATCGCGCCGGATTTGTCATAATAGCCGCCGCGCGTGCCGACCCCGCCGGATTCGGCCACGGTGATCTGAATGTGATCGACATATTGGCTGTTCCAGAGCGGTTCGAACAGCGTGTTGGCAAAGCGGATCGCCATCAGGTTCTGCACGGTTTCCTTGCCCAGATAGTGATCGATCCGGTAAATCTGCGCCTCGTCGAAATGCTCGGCCAGCACCGCGTTCAGCTTGCGGGCCGATACCAGATCGCGGCCGAACGGCTTTTCCACCACGATCCGGCATTCGGGCGCGGCAAGGCCGTGGTCGTGCAGACGCGTCGCCAAGGCACCGAACAGCGACGGGCCAACCGAAAAATAGAACGCGCGGACACGCTCGTGATCCGGCAGCATAGCGACCAGCGTGTCCCAACCTTCCTTGCCCGCAGCATCGAGCGTGACATAATCCACCTGCTCCAGAAACCCGGCCAGATGCGCGTCCATCATGGCAATATCACCGTCGAATTCGGTGATCGCATCGCGCACAAACGCGCGGTAGCCGGCGCCGTCCATCTCGCCGCGCGCGGCGCCGATGACGCGCGCATCCTCGGCCATCTGCCCTGCGCAGAACCGCCGGAACAGCGCCGGAAGGATCTTGCGCCGGGCCAGATCGCCGGTGCCGCCGAAGATCACCAGATCAAACGGCTGGACAGGAATGACGCGAGATACCATGGGCAAACTCCTTGCAATGCGGGTATCTTAGCAGGCTGCGCGACGTTCACAACTGTGTCAGACGTCCCGGCGCGGGTTTCATATGCGCCTGCCCCGCGCTAGTCATGCGGGCATCATCAAGGACAGGATCAGCATGAAAGACAGCGCAGCCGCCAACACCGGCAAATTTCAGGATCCGCTGCACACCGCCAAGGGCGAGCCGCGCGCCCATGTCGCGCTGACGCGGCCCCAGACGCTGTGGTTCAATACCGGCACATTGTGCAACATCGAATGCGCCAACTGCTATATCGCCTCCTCGCCGACGAACGATGCGCTGGTCTACATCACCGAAGGCGAGGTCATCGATTATCTGGACCAGATCGCGGCACGGGGCTGGCCGGTGGAGGAGATCGCCTTTACCGGCGGCGAGCCCTTCATGAATCCGCAGATGATCGCCATGGCGCACGCGGCGCTGGCGCGCGGATACAAGGTGCTTATCCTGACCAACGCCATGCGTCCGATGATGCGCCCGAACATGCAGGATGGGCTGCGCACGCTGGAGCGTGATTTTCCCGGCCAGATGACGCTGCGGATCTCGGTCGATCACTGGTCCGAGGCGCTGCACGATGTAGAACGCGGCGCCGGCGCCTTTGCCCGCATGATCGAGGGGATGGAATGGCTGCGCGATGCCGGGATCCGCATGGCTGTCGCCGGGCGCACCGTCTGGAACGAAAGCGAAGCAGAGAGCCGCGCAGGCTACGCCGCGCTATATGAGCAGCATCGCTTTGATATCGACGCGCTGAATTCGGGCGCCACAGTCCTCTTTCCCGAAATGGACGAAAATGTCGAAGTGCCCGAAATCACCACCGCCTGCTGGGGTATTCTGGGCAAATCCCCCCCGGACGTGATGTGCGCCTCCTCCCGCATGGTGGTCAAGCGCAAGGGCGCCGACCGCCCGGCCGTGCTGGCCTGCACCCTGCTGCCCTACGCGCCGGAGTTCGAGCTGGGCCACACCCTCGCCGAGGCCGAGCGCGACGTGTCCCTCAACCACCCCCATTGCGCCAAGTTCTGCGTTCTGGGCGGCGCAAGCTGCTCGGCATGATTGCGTGGGTTTGTTTTTGTTCGGTGTAAGGCGGGGCGCTGCCCCGGACCCCGGGATATTTCAGGCAAGAAGAAAACAGACGCCCCCATTATGGTCTTGTCGAAGGCGCGCTTGCCGACAGGGCGCCGACGCACCATATTCAAACCATGCTTAAATTCACCCCGATCCTTCTGGCGATCATATACGCCTTTGTCATGTTCCGGTTCTCGGCGTGGCGCACAGCGCGCGACCTGACCGCGCGCTCGACCGAGTTGGCAGATCCGCAACTGAAAAAGCTGACCGACCGGCTGGCGCAAGCGCTGGATCTGGCACGGGTCCGCGTCCATATTTACGAAATCGATCCGGTAAACGGGCTGGCCGCGCCGGACGGGCGCATATTCATCACGCGCGGCTTTTATGCCAAGTTCAAATCCGGCGAGGTGACGGGCGAAGAGATGGCGTCGGTCATCGCGCATGAGCTGGGCCATGTCGCCCTGGGCCATTCCCGGCGGCGGATGATCGACTTTTCCGGCCAGAACGCGCTGCGCACGGCGCTGGCGATGGTGCTTTCGCGGTTCCTGCCGGGGATCGGCGTGATGATCGCGGGCGCTCTGACCTCGCTGCTGTCCGCGCGCCTGTCTCGGGGGGATGAATATGAGGCAGACGAATACGCCTCGGCCCTGCTGGTCAAGGCCGGGATCGGCACTGGGCCGCAAAAGTCGCTGTTCCGGAAGCTGGAGGCGTTGACGCAGGCAAATTCCGGCGCGGCCCCTGCATGGCTGATGAGCCATCCCAAGACGGCCGAACGGATCGCCGCGATTGAGGCGAACGAGGCGCGCTGGGGCGCCTGATACGCCTATCCCAGCGCCTTGGCCAGACGCGGCAGGCGCGCCTTTTTCAGCAGGTTGCGCATGGTCCAGCCGTCTCGGCTCAGGCGGCGCGCCTCGTCCAGCACCGCCGCGCCAACCTGCGTCATCATATCGGGCTGCGCCTGCCAGATGCCATGCAGCAGCGCATCGGGATCGACGCGCGACACCCCCTCTTCGGCCAGTATCCGGCGGGGGAAATCCTTGGCGTTCAGCGTGACGATCACATCGGCGGACCCGGCGATCGCTGCGGCCAGCACATGCGTATCCGCAGGATCCGGCAGCCACAGCCGCGCCTCCAGCGAGGGCGGCCACGTTACTTCCGCCTTGGGCCAGGCAGCGCCCATCAGCGCCGCCTCGGCGCCCGCCTGGGCGATACCGTCCGGGCCCAGTTTGACCACCGCGCGCTGCCATTCGGCGATGATGCGCGCCGACCATAGCGGCGTAAAGGCACCCGCATGCGCAGTGCGCAGCAGCATCTGGCGCATCACCGTTGGGTAGATCACGCAAGTATCCAGCAGCGCCTTCACAGCCGGAAAAACAGCGCCTTGAGATATCCCGATTCCGCCAGATGGGTATGCATCGGGTGATCCGGCTCTGCCCCGCCGGTATGGACCAACTGCGGCGCCGGCCCGGTGCCGCGCCCGGCGCCATGCAGGCCGCGCCCGATACCGCGCAGGCTGGCACGGCGGAACGCGTCCATATCGGCGGCGTGGCTGCACGAACAGAGGACCAGATAACCGCCATCCGCCACCAGCGGCGCGGCAAGGCGGGCGATGCGCTCATAGGCGCGCAGGCCGGCCTCAAGTGATTTCTTCGACGGGGCAAACGCAGGCGGATCGCAAATGACCACGTCATAATGCGCGCCCTCCTCGCCCAGCGCCGTCAGCACGTCGAACGCATCGCCCTTGCGCGTCTCGAATCGCTCGGTCATGCCCATCGCCTCTGCGCCGCTGCGCGCGAGCTCCAGCGCCGGGTCCGAGCCGTCGACGGCCAGCGCCGAGGCCGCACCCTGCGCCAGCGCGGCCAGCGAGAAGCCCCCGACGTGGCTGAACACATCCAGCACACGGGCACCGCCGCTCAGCCGCGCCGCAAAGGCGTGGTTCGGGCGCTGGTCGAAAAACAGGCCGGTCTTTTGCCCGTGCGTGAGGTCGGCCATGTAGATCGCGCCGTTCATCGGCACCGGCACCGCCGCGTCCGGCGCGGCGCCGATCAGCACCCCGGCCACATCGTCCAGCCCCTCCAGCGCGCGGGCGCGGCCGGCGGCGTTTTTCAGGACGTTGGCCGCACCGGTCACCTCGACCAGCGCGGCGGCCAGATCGTCCAGCATCACGTCGGCCCAGGCCGCGTTCGGCTGGATCACGCAGGTGTCGCCAAACCGGTCGATGACGACGCCCGGTAGCCCGTCCGCCTCGGCATGGATCAGCCGGTAATAGGGCGCGTCGAACAGCCGTTCGCGCAAGGCCAGCGCGCGGCGCAGACGCGCGGCCAGCCAGGTGCCGTCGATGGTTTGCGAGGTGTCCAGATCCAGCACCCGCGCCATGATGCGCGAGGCCGGGTTCACCGCGACCAGTGCCAGCGGCGCGCGGTCGGCATCCTCCAGCAGGGCGATGGTGCCGGGCGCAAGCGCCTTGCTGCGCCGGTCGGTGACCAGTTCGTTGTCATAGACCCACGGCACGCCGCGGCGCACCCCCGTGGGCGAAGTTTTCGGTTTCAGGCGGATCACGGGATATGGAGACTGCGTCATGCAGCCCCCTTAAAAGGTTTTCGGCAGTGCGAAAAGCTCAAAGAGTGTTCAGCGCGCCGATAAGGCCCAACCCTTCGCCTTGATAACTGCCGGGATTGGACAGCTCGGTGCGGATGACATACGCTAGATGTACTGTGATGCGCACCTTTTGCGTTTCGCCGCGCTGATCGGCGGCGATGGCGGCCTGACCGCCATAGGCCCTGAGATCGGCCTTGATCCGGCGCGGCGCGGCCAAGACCTGTCCGGTCGCGGGATCACGCAGCGTGAGGAGGAAGGTTATCGCATGGACGCCGCCCGTGGAGTAGCGCGCCTTTTCCGTCAGCGCGTGAAACCTCTCGACCTCGATGTCCAGAACGGCGGGGGTGCCTTTGGTCATGCCTTGGGTTCCCCGCGCCATGGCATCCCGAAAAATCGCCTCGACCTGCGCATAACGGTCGCCTGAAGGGTCACCGCGCCAGACGATGTCACCGCCCGGATAATAGCGGTTCTTCTCGGAGACCTTCAGCGTGCGCGGTACCGTGACGTTGATCGACGTGATATTCAGCGCGGCCGGCGCCTCGGCAACGGGTGCGCGCGGGGCCGAAGCGTCCGGCGCGGCGCCACAGGCTGCGAGGGCCGCGACAACGGCCAATGCCGCAAACATGCGGATCGGTTCGGGTAGTGCAATCATATCTGTCCTCCTGCGGCACGGGGCCAAGCAATTGTCGGTGCGGCCATATCGCGGCAACCGGAGCGGTGATCTGGCCTTTCTACGGTACTGCCGGTTGCAAGGCACGCGATTTTTGAGCCGCTCAGCCGGTGCGCTGCGGCGGGCAAGGCCACCGCTCAATCCCGCGGGCGCGATTTCCAGCCGCCACGGCGGCGCGGGGCGTGTGCCGCCTGCTGGCCCTGACGCAGCACCTCGGTCATCGGATGATCGGGGTGGTTCTCCTGATACTGGCCGAGGTAATGCGCGATCGCATCCTGCGTGTCCTGTTCTTCGGGAAGGGAGAGCGCCCAGTCCAGAAAGATCGACCGACATTCGTCGGCGGTGATGCCGTCGATGCGATAGGCCTCGTATATCAGGGCCTTGCGGTCCAGTCGGTCGTCGCGTGGTTTCATGACGTGTTCTCCTGCCTTGCCTCTGACCCTGCCGGCCCGGAGGTCAGCGCACCGGCCAGCGCGCTGTCGATGATCGTCGCTGCCGCCCGGGATTTCTCGTCCAGCGCCTTAACAAGCGATGGGATGTCCGGCCAGCCCGTTTCGCGCAGAACGAGGGCGCGCGCGCCCGCGCCCAGCGCATCCGCATCCAGCGCACCGTCCCCCAAGAGCCGCGCCGCCATATGCACCTCGCGGCAGAGCGATGCGGCCCGCGACAGCGTGCGGGCCTCTTCCGCGCTCCACCAACCGATTGCGGTGCCCGCACTCAGCCCCGCCTGCGTGCCCCGCCGCGCGCGGCCCGCGACCAGCGTTGCGGCCTGCGCGATCAATTGCACATCCTGCAGACGCCCCGGCCCCATCTTGGCATCAAGTGGCCCTTCGGGCTGTTTGGCATCGGCGATGCGCGCGCGCATGTCGGACACGGCAGCGGCCAGCCGGGCGGGCGCATCCTTGCGCGCCGCAAGCCCGACGATCAGCGATACGCGGAAGACTTCGATTTCTTCGCCCAGATCTGCCTCGCCCGCGACGCTGCGGGCGCGGGTCAGCGCCAGATGCTCCCACCCCCAGGCGCGGGTTTGCTGGTAGTCGCGGAAGGCGGCCAGCGACGTCGCGACAGGCCCCTGATTGCCAGAGGGGCGCAGCCGCATGTCCACCTCGTATAGCCGCCCGCCCGCCATCTGCACCGTCAGCGCCGAGATCATCGCCTGCGTCAGCCGCGCGTAATAGGCGCCCGACGCCAGCGGGCGGCGCCCCGCGGATGCCTCGACGCCGTCCGCGTCATAGATCACGATCAGGTCCAGATCCGACGCCGCATTCAGCGCGCGCACGCCCAGCGACCCCATGCCCAGCAGGCAGGCGCCGCGCCCCGGTGGCGGGCCATGCTTGGCGCTGAATTCGCGCACCACCTCCGGCCACAGCGCCGACAGGACCGCCTCGGCCAAATCGGCATAGTGGCGCGCCGAAGTGGCGGCATCGACCAGCCCGCGCAAGTGATGCACGCCGATGCGGAAATGCCATTCGCGGCGCCAGTGCCGGGCAGCAATCAGCCGCGCCTCGTAGTCGCCCTCGCGCGCCAGCCGCGCGGCAAGATCTGCGCGCAGGGCAGCCAAACCGGGCCATGCGGCAAAGAAATCCCCGGCGATAACCGCGTCCAGCACGGCGGCATTGCGCGCCAGATAGCGCGCCAGAGCAGGCGCCGTGCCGACAATATCGACCAGCAGGTCCAGAAGCTGCGGGTTGGCCTCGAACAGCGAGAACACCTGCACCCCCGCCGGCAGCCCGGCGAGGAAACCATCGAAGGCCAGCAGCGCCTCTTCGGGGTGGGAGGTGCGCGACAGGCGCGCCAGAATATCGGGCCTGAGGCGCCGGAATATCTGCACTGCCCGGTCCGAGCGCAGCGCCGGATAGGTGGGCCAGCGCGCGATGACCTTGGCGTCCAGCCAAGTGCCCTGCTCCGCCTCCTCGCTTGTCTCTGACGCGCCCTCCGGTTTGAAAAAGCGTTCGATCACGCCATCGACGGCGGTAAGGCGCGACAACAGCTCGTCCTTCAGATCGGCAGTGTCGCGCCCCATGAAAGCGGCCAGCCGCTGCATCCCCTCCTCGGTTTCGGGCAGGTCATGCGTCTGCTGATCGCGCAGCATTTGCAGGCGATGTTCAACCTCGCGGTGGAACCGGTAATGCCGGGCCAAATCTGTGGCGACGTCGCCCGGAATCCACTCCTTTTCCGCCAGCCCCTCCAGCCCCTCAATGGTGCCGCGCATGCGCAGCGACGGATCGCGTCCCCCGGCGATCAACTGCCGGGTTTGTGTGAAGAATTCGATCTCGCGGATGCCGCCGCGCCCCAGCTTCATGTTGTGGCCCATCAGGTCCAGCGGACCACCCAGATCGGCGCCCAGCCCCTTGTGCGCGCGGATGCGCAGCCGCATGTTGTGAGCGTCCTCGATCGCGGCGAAATCCAGATGCCGCCGCCAGACGAAGGGCGCGAGCGTGTCCAGAAACCTTTCCCCCGCCGCAAGATCCCCGGCGCAGGGGCGCGCCTTGATATAGGCCGCGCGCTCCCATGTGCGCCCGAGGCTCTCGTAATAGCGTTCGGCGGCGGCCATCGACATGCAGACCGGCGTCACGCCCGGATCGGGGCGCAGGCGCAGATCGGTGCGGAAAACATAGCCTTCGGCGGTGTTTTCGCTCAAGGTAGCCGCCATACGGCGGGTGGCGCGCACAAAGGCGGCGCGCGCCTCGTGATTGGCATCCGGATCAAACCGCGTCTCGTCATAGACGCAGATCAGGTCGATATCCGAGCTGTAGTTCAGCTCGCCCGCGCCCATCTTGCCCATGGCCAGCACGACCATGCCACCGGCATCGTCCAGGTCGTCCTCGGTCATGCCGGGCAGCTTGCCGCGCCGTATCTCGTGGCCGATGCTGTGGCGCAGGGCGGTGGCGCAGGCCAGATCGGCCAGATCCGTCAGCGTCTGCGTCACCACCTCCAGCGGCCAGACGCCCGCCAGATCGGCCAGCCCAGCCAGCAGTGCGATGCGGCGTTTGCCCTGCCGCAAGGGTCCCGAGGGATCACCCTCAATGCTGCGCAGATCCGCCATCACTTCCGCCAGCGCATCCTCTGGCGCGTCCAGGCCGCCGGGCAGCCAGCCTGCCTCCGATTGCATGAGGTGGCGCAGATACGGGCTGCACCCCGCCGCGTTGCCGATCAAATCAGCCAGATCGCCGGTGAGGCCGGGAAAGCGCGCCTGCGCCTCCTCGGCGTGATCGGCCTGATAGGGGCGTGGCAGGCGGGTGATGCGGCTGGCGAAATCCATGTCCCCAGTGATACCGAGGGCGCGGCCCGGGTCAATGGCGCAGGCATTGCGTCAAGTGCCCACAACGCCCGTTTCAGCGCGCCCGGCGCGGCAGTGGCGCTGCTCCCAGCTCGTGGGCCGCGGGCCGTGGCGTGATGTCATTTTCTGTTCCACGCCCCTTGCAACCTGCCAGCCGCATACCAATCTATTTCAATGTGAAGCCTATTCACATACCTTTCGTTGTCCAACCCGATAAAGGAATCCACATGACGACCTATGCACAAACCCCCATTGCCGCCGGCGGCCCGCTGCGCTGGTTGGAGCGCGCCGCGCTCTGGCTGGATGCGCGTGGCAAATTCGCCTGGATTGCCGCCGTGGTAATCGGTTTCATCCTGGCCTGGCCCGTCGGTTTGGCCATTCTTGCCTATATGATCTGGAGCAAACGCATGTTCGGAAACTGCAGTAAACGCCGCACCGCGGCCCCTTCCATGACCCGCAGCAGCGGCAACAGCGCCTTTGACGCGTACAGGGACGAAACACTGCGGCGCCTGCAGGAAGAGCAGGCCAGCTTCGAAAGCTTCCTCGACCGTCTGCGCCAAGCCAAGGACAAGGCGGAGTTCGATCAGTTCATGCAGGACCGCGCGAAAACCGCGCAGGAAGAGCGTGCGCAGAACGCCAGCGCCTCGACCGAAACCTGAAGGCAAACTATTGGGCGGCGCCCGTCCGGAACGGACCGGGCGCCGCCCCTATGCTGCCGGGGCCAGATATGCGCAATTCCACGCGATCCGTCTGGCAACAGCCTGCCTGCACTTGACTATCGAACCGGCAATCCCCTGATAGAGGTTCCACCCAGCCGTGCCACCCTACCGAAAGGCAGACATGACCACCTATTTCCAAGCGGCATCCCTGCCCGATCCTGACGTCAATCCAGAATTCTACGATTCGATCCCGACCAAGCGTCTGGTTGCCTGGATCATCGATTCGGCGCTGATCATTGCATTTTGCATTGCCGTCCTGATCCTGACGCTGGGCATTGCGATGTTTTTTCTGCCACCGCTGATTCTGGTGGTCGGCTTTGTCTACCGCACGGCCACGCTGGCGCGCGGCTCGGCCACATGGGGCATGGCTCTGATGGCGATGGAGATCCGCCGCCACGATGGTGCGCGGCTGGACTGGCTGACCGCCATGCTGCACACGCTGGGCTATTCGGTATCGGTCGCGTTTTTCGTGCCGCAGGTGATATCGGTGCTGATGATGCTGATCAGCCCGCGGGCGCAGGGGCTGACCGATCACGTGCTGGGCACGGTGGCGATCAACCGGCGGGTCTGACTGTTGCCCCCTAATACCAGCCCCTGCGCCAATCCACGCCGCCGCGGCCAATTCGCATCCAAGGCATGTTGCAACTTAATCTCGAAACGATTTAAGTTTGAAGCATCACAGACTAACATGGCCCTTGATGCGACATACCAAGACCATAGCACCGCAATTCTATGTGACTGCGCCACAGCCCTGTCCCTATCTTGAGGGCCGGATGGAGCGGAAACTGTTCACCGCGCTTCAGGGCGAGGGTGCACAGCGGCTGAATGACGGGCTGTCCAAGCAGGGCTTTCGCCGGTCGCAGAACGTGCTTTACCGCCCCTCCTGCACCGATTGCGCCGCCTGCCTGTCGGCGCGCATCGATGTCGAGGATTTCACCCCGTCCAAAAGCCAGCGCCGCGTGCTCCGCCGCAATGCCGGATTGAAGCGGCGCGTGTCATCGCCCTGGGCGACCGAAGATCAATACAGCCTTTTCCGCAGATATCTGGAGAATCGCCACGCCGCCGGCGGGATGGCGGATATGGACGCGTTCGAATTCGCCTCGATGGTCGAGGAAACGCCGATCCGCACCCGCGTTGTCGAATATATCGACAAGGAGTCCGATACTCTGGCGGCCGTTTGCCTGACCGATGTGCTGGATGACGGGGTCAGCATGGTCTATTCGTTCTTCGATCCGGGCCGCGAGCGCGACTCTCTGGGCACCTATATCATCCTTGACCATATCGACATCGCCCGCGAGGCGGATCTGCCGCATGTCTATCTGGGCTATTGGGTGCCCGGCAGCGCCAAGATGAGCTACAAGGCCGGGTTTTCCGGTATTGAGCTATATGTGGGCAACAAATGGGAGCCGATGCGCCCCCCCGACACCTACGAGGCACAGGTGCATCCGCTGTCCAACGATTCGATCTCCGAGCAGGTGGCCGATATCAGCCTGCCGGACGGCACGCCGCTGCGCGCGGGGCGCGGCTAGACGGGGCCTCTGATCGGGGCGGGAGACGTCCCCCCGAAAGAAATTGCACGGCGCCATGACGCCCTTGGGCCAGTTTCCGGCGCTGCTGGCCTTTCCCTTTGCGATTAAATCCCTAATGTCCCGCCAACGCCATGCGCAACAGTTGGACCCGTCTTATGAGCACCGATCCCCTCGTCGTCTTTACCCCGTCCGGCAAACGTGGCCGCTTTCCTGTCGGCACGCCCGTTCTGACAGCCGCGCGGCAGCTGGGGGTCGATCTGGATTCGGTCTGCGGCGGGCGGGGCATCTGCTCGAAATGCCAGATCACGCCCAGCTATGGCGAATTCTCCAAGCACGGCGTGACAGTGGCATCCGATGCGCTGTCGGAATGGAACGCGGTCGAGCAGCGCTATGACGAAAAGCGCGGACTGAAGGCGGGCCGGCGTCTTGGCTGCCAGGCAACCGTGCAGGGCGACGTAGTGATCGACGTGCCGCCCGAAAGCCAGGTTCACCGCCAGGTCGTGCGCAAGGCGGCATCCGCCCGCGTCATCGAAATGGACCCGGCCACGCGCCTCTATATGGTGCAGGTCGACGAGCCGGACATGCACGAGCCGACCGGCGATCTGGAGCGTCTGGCCCGCGCGCTGAAACAGCAATGGGACATTCCCGCCATCCGCGCCGATCTGTCGCTCCTGTCCAAGCTGCAACCGGTGCTGCGCAAGGGCAAATGGCAGGTGACGGTCGCGCTGAACAAGGCGCATAACGATGACGTCGCCCGCGTGCTGGAGATCTGGCCGGGCCTGCATGAGGCCGGCCTTTATGGGCTGGCCATCGACCTCGGTTCGACCACCATCGCGGCGCATCTGACCGATCTGCACAATGGTGCCGTCATCGCATCCTCGGGCATCATGAACCCGCAGATCCGCTTTGGCGAGGATCTGATGAGCCGCGTCAGCTATTCCATGATGAACCCCGGAGGCGACGTCGAAATGACCCGCGCCGTGCGCGAGGCGATCAATACGCTGGCCGACGAAATCGCCAAGGAGGCCGAGATTGCCCCCGAGCTGATCGTCGAAACGGTGATCGTCTGCAACCCGGTCATGCACCACCTGCTGCTGGGCATCGACCCGGTCGAGCTGGGTCAGGCGCCGTTTGCGCTGGCCACATCTGACAGCATTTCCATCGACGCAGCGGAAATGGACATCACCGCGATCAACGACCGCGCCCGCATCTATATCCTGCCCTGCATCGCGGGCCATGTCGGTGCGGATGCCGCCGCCGTGGCGCTGTCCGAGCAGCCGGGCAAATCGGACGATCTGGTGCTGGTCATCGACGTCGGCACCAATGCCGAGATCCTTCTGGGCGACAAACAGGGCGTTCTGGCCTGCTCCTCGCCCACCGGGCCTGCGTTTGAGGGCGCGCAAATCTCCTCCGGGCAGCGCGCCGCGCCCGGCGCGATCGAGGCGATCCGCATCGATCCCGTGACCAAAGAGCCGCGCTTTCGCGTGATCGGCAGCGATGTCTGGTCTGACGATCCGTCCTTTGCCGAGGCCATAGGCGCCTCCGGAATCACCGGCATCTGCGGGTCGGGCATCATCGAGGCAGTGGCGGAACTCCGCATGGCCGGACTGCTGGACGAAAACGGCCTCATGGGCTCGGCCGAAGCGACGGGCACCGCACGCATGGTCCCCGAGGGGCGCACGCACAGCTATTTGGTACACGATTCCACCGATGAAGGCGGCCCGCGCATCACCGTGACCCAAGGCGACATTCGCGCGATCCAGCTGGCGAAATCGGCGCTTTATGCCGGCGCGCGCCTGCTGATGGATGCGCGCGGCGTCGACAAGGTGGACCGCGTGGTGCTGGCCGGCGCGTTCGGTGCGCATATCTCGAACCTGCACGCCATGGTGCTGGGCATGATCCCCGACGCGCCGCTGGACAAGGTCACATCGGCCGGCAACGCCGCCGGCACCGGCGCCCGCATCGCGCTGTGCAACATCACCGCCCGCGCCGAGGTCGAGCGCATGGTGCGCGAAATCCACAAGGTCGAAACGGCGATCGAGCCAAAATTCCAGGAGCATTTCGTCGCCGCCAACGCGATCCCGCACAAGACCGATCCGTTCCCGGAACTGGCCAAGATCACCAACCTGCCCAGTCCCAACTTCAACGCAGGCTCCGGCGGTGGTGAGGGCGATGGCGGACGGCGGCGCAGGCGCCGGGGATAGAGTGCAGCAGGGCCTTTGAAACACTCGCGCAACGTGGCGCGGGGAAATTCCAGGCGGTGGCTCAGTAATTGCCCGCAACATATTTGGCGATGGCGCCGCCGCGTGAATTCACGTCCAGCTTCTGGTAGATCGCCTTGAGGTAATATTTGACCGTGTTTTCCGACAGGCCGAGCCGGGCCGATATCTGAAAATTCGTCAGCCCGTTCACCAGAAGGCCCAATATTTCATGCTCGCGGCGCGACAAAGTATGCGTCGTCTCGGAGGTGAGGCGCCGCATGATATCGGTCGGCACGATGGAGTGGCCCTCAACCAGCTTGCCCAATATCTTGGGCAGGCTGATCAGTATCTGGCCCATCATGCAGACCGAATTGGCCCCCGATTTGATCGCCGCGCGAATGAATGCGAATTCGGTCTCATCCGCCACGACCACCACCAGCGCCGCAGGAAATTCGCGCCGCAGCATGTCCAGCGCGCTTGCCACATCGCAATCGGTCAGCCGCACGCCGAGAATCACGATCACGCGCCCCGTCTCGGCGGACAGCAGGCGGCGCAAACCCTCCAGATCGGTCGCGAACTCGCCCAGTTCGGTGTCTGGAATCTGGCTGACAAGCGATCCGATGCCCTGGCAAACGATCAGCTGACGGTCTGCGACAATGATACGGGATATGGGTGGGTCTGGCTGGCTCATGCGCCGATTGCTGCACATACCGGCGCGCTTGTCACGCGCAATAATGCGATATTCACGGTGAAGCCGCTGTATTAGCAGGCTTTTTCTGTGTGCATCGGTATGCAACGCCCTCCTTACCCCACCGGGTAGCGCCGCCCTACCCGTTCGGTGGCCTGCGGCGACACATGGCGGGCAAGGCCATACTCTCGGGGATGTTGCCCCCGGTAGCCAGCTTTCATACAAGCAACCAACCAACAGGAGAGACAACATGCGCGGCACGTCCCATTTATTCATCCCCGGCCCCACCAATGTTCCCGAAGAGGTGCGCCGCGCCATGAATATCCCGATGGAGGATATGCGCGCGCCCGACTTCGCCGATCTGACGCACAGCCTGCTGCGCGATCTGAAAAAAGCGTATCGGCTGGAAAAAGGCCGCGTCTTCATCTTTCCGTCCTCGGGCACCGGCGCGTGGGAATCGGCCATCACGAACACGCTGAGCGAGGGTGACACGGTTCTGATGTCGCGCTTCGGGCAGTTTTCGCTGCTCTGGGTCGACATGGCCGAGCGGCTGGGCCTGAACGTGGATCTTTGCGAGGTCGAATGGGGCAAAGGTGTGCCGGTCGAGGAATACGCCAAGCGCCTGAAGGCCGACACGGATCACAAGATCAAGGCCGTCTTCGCCACCCAGAACGAGACGGCGACAGGCGTATCGTCCGACATCGAAGGCGTTCGCAAAGCTCTGGACGCCGCCGGGCACCCGGCCCTCTTGTTCGTTGACGGCGTCAGCTCGATTGGCTCGATCGAATTCGAAATGGACGAATGGGGCGTCGATCTGGCTGTCTCGGGCTCGCAAAAGGGCTTCATGCTGCCCGCCGGCCTTGGCTTTCTGGCCGCATCGGACAAGGCGCTGGCCGCCAACGCGTCGAACACCAACAAGATGAACCGCTGCTACTTCAGCTGGGAAGACATGATCAAGCTGAACGATACCGGCTACTTCCCCTACACACCGGCAACGCAGCTTCTGCGCGGTCTGCGGACGTCGCTGGACATGATTCTGGACGATGGGCTGGAAGCGATCTGGAAGCGGCACGCCTTCCACGCCGAGGGCGTGCGCCGCGCGGTCGCCGCGTGGGACGGCTGCGAATTGGTAGCACGCGGTCCCGAGTGGGCCTCGGACACCGTTTCGGCTATCTACACCCCCGACGGCGTGGACGCGCGCGATGTGATTGCGCACGCCTATTCCAAATACCAAACCTCGCTGGGCACCGGCCTGAACAAGCTGGCGGGCAAGGCGTTCCGCATCGGCCATCTGGGTTCGCTCAACCCGGTAATGCTGCTGGGCGCGATCTCGGCCGCCGAAATGGCGCTGGTCGATTCGGGCGCGAAAATCGAGCTGGGCTCGGGCGTGGCTGCGGCGCAGGCGCATTATCGCGGCGCCGAGGGCTGAACGGATGCGCGCCCTCGTCACCCGCGCCTGGCCCAAGGAAACAGAAAGCCGCCTCGCACAGCTGTGCGAGGCGACGTTCCGCCATCCCGACACGGCGATGACAGACGCCGACTGGATGGAGGCCGCCACGAAGTATGACGTCATCCTGCCGACCGTGTCCGACACCATTCCTGCCGCGTTCTATGACGCGGCCAAGGGTAAGGTCCGTCTGTTGGCCAATTACGGCGTCGGCTACAACCATATCGACGTCGCCGCCGCCAAGGCGGCGGGCATTGCCGTCACCAACACGCCCGGCGTGCTGACCGATTGCACCGCCGATCTGGCGATGGGCCTTCTGCTGGCCGCCGCCCGCCGTCTGGGCGAAGGCGAGCGCGAGCTGCGCGCAGGCCGCTGGGCCGGCTGGCGCCCGACGCACCTGATCGGTCACAAGGTGGCGGGTGCCACGCTGGGCATCATCGGATTTGGCCGAATCGGTCAGGCCATGGCGCAGCGGGCGCATCATGGCTTTGGCATGAAAATCGTGTTCCAGAATCGCAGCCGCGTTGCGCACGAGATTGCCGCGCGCTACGGCGCGACTCAATTGGCCAGCGTTACCGAGGTGGCCGAGACGTGCAATTTCATGTCCCTGCACTGCCCCGGCGGTGCCGACACGCGCCACCTGATCGACGCGGAGGTTTTCGCTGCGATGAAGCCCGGCGCGATCCTGATCAATACCGCGCGCGGCGATGTCGTGGATGAGGATGCGCTGTTTGCCGCGCTGAACACCGGCCATCTGGGCGGTGCCGGCCTTGACGTCTATCAGGGCGAGCCAAAGCTCGACCCGCGCTTTCTGAACTATGAAAATCTGGTGCTGGCCCCCCATCTGGGAAGCGCAACAGACGGCACCCGCGCCGCGATGGGTCACCGCGCCATCGACAATTTGCAGGCGTTCCTGAACGGCCAGACACCGCCTGATCAAATCGTCTGAGGCAGATCTTGACGTGATTTCAACATGCCCCGGTGTTCGCCGGGGCATGTTGCGTTCCGCCCCTCATGTTGGCGACCTCCGGCACCCACCGCTCAGGCTATGCGCTCCGCACTCTGCCGCATACCGATACGCCGGCAGCGGGTAGTGCGCCCTACCCGTTCGCGGCCAATCCCCAACCCCGGCCCTGCATTGCTACCCATGCTAAAGTGTCTGGCGCGGTCTGAATGCGGCACCTTTCAGGGGACAACGTGTTCCAAGGGAGGAAACCACCATGAGCTATACTTTGCACCCGCTGAAAAAACAGCGTCTTCAGCGGTCCGAACTGGCTGTGCCCGGCTCGAACACCGAGATGTTCGAAAAGGCCGCCAACAGCGACGTCGACTACATCTTCCTCGATCTTGAGGACGCCGTATCCCCCGCCGACAAAGAGCAGGCGCGCAAGAACATCATCCAGGCGCTGCATGACATCGACTGGAAGGGAAAGACCATGTCGATCCGGATCAACGGGCTCGACACGCATTACATGTACCGCGACGTCGTTGATATCGTCGAGCAGGCCGGCCAGCACATCCACACGATTCTGGTCCCCAAAGTCGGCGTTCCCGGCGATCTTTATTGCGTCGAGACGATGCTTAGCCAGATCGAAGTCGCCAAGGGGTTCAAGCACCAGATCGGTCTTGAGGCGTTGATCGAAACCGCCCTCGGCATGGCCAACGTCGAGGCGATCGCCGCCGCACCCGGCCGTCTTGAGGCGATGCACTTTGGCGTCGGCGATTATGCGGCCTTCACCCGTGCCCGTACCGTTGTCATCGGTGGCCTGAACCCCGATTACCCAGGCGATCAGTGGCATTACGCCATCTCGCGGATGAACGGCGCCTGCCGTGCCTATGGCCTGCGCGCCATCGACGGCCCGTTCGGTGATTTCAACGACCCCGAGGGCTATACCGCATCGGCGAAACGTGCGGCGGCCCTTGGCATCGAAGGCAAATGGGCCATTCACCCCAGCCAGATCGCCCTCGCGAACGAGACCTTCTCGCCCCCCGAGGCCGAAGTGACCCGCGCGCGCCGCATCATCGAAGCGCTGCGCGAGGCGGAGAAGCAGGGCAAGGGTGCAGCAAACCTCGACGGTCGCCTGATTGACGCCGCAAGCGAGCGTATGGCGCAGAACGTGCTGACGGTGGCCGATGCCATCGCGGCCAAAGGCTGAGGGACACCAGATGGATATCCATGAGTATCAAGCCAAGGAACTGCTGAAGAAATTCGGCGTCAACGTGCCGCGTGGCGGCATTGCCTACAGTCCCGAACAGGCGGTCTACCGCGCGCAGGAGCTGTCCGGCGAGAAATGCGTCGTCAAGGCGCAGATCCATTCCGGCGCCCGCGGCAAGGCCGGCGGCGTTCGGATCTGCAGCACCGATGACGAGATCTCGGACGCCGCCGCCTGGATGCTGGGTCGCAAACTGGTCACGCACCAGACCGGCCCGCAGGGCAAGCTGGTCGGCCGCCTTTATATCGAGGAAGCCACTGACATCGCACAGGAAATCTATCTGGGCTTTGTCATGGACCGCACCGAAGAGCGCGTCGTCGTCGTCGCTTCCGCCCAGGGCGGCATGGAGATCGAGGACATCTCCGAGGACGAGCCGGATAGCATCATCCGCTCGGTCGTCGATCCCGCCGTCGGTATGCAGGCGTTCCAGGCGCGCGAAATCGCGTTTCAGCTGGGCCTTGATGCCGCGCTGATCCCGCAGGCAGTCAAGCAGATCACCGGCTGCTACAAGGCGATGGACGAATTGGACGCCTCCATGCTGGAGATCAACCCGCTGGTCGTGACCGGCGGCGGCGAGATCGTAGCGCTGGACGCCAAGCTCAGCTTTGACGACAACGCCCTGTTCCGCCATCCAGAAATCTCTGAGCTGCGCGACAAAAGCCAGGAGGATTCGCGCGAAACTTATGCCGAAGATCGCGGCCTCAGCTATATCGGCCTTGAGGGCGAAATCGGCTGCATCGTCAACGGTGCGGGCCTCGCCATGGCGACGCTGGACATGATCAAGATGTCAGGCGGCGAGCCTGCCAACTTCCTCGATGTCGGCGGCGGGGCCAGCCCCGAGCGGGTCTTGATGTCCTTCAAGGCCGTCCTGAACGATCCCAATGTCGAGGCGATTCTGGTCAACATCTTTGCCGGAATCAACCGCTGCGACTGGATCGCCGAAGGCGTCGTGCGCGCCGTGCAGGAGTTGAAGCTGACCATGCCCCTGGTCGTCCGCCTGTCCGGCACCAACGTGGAAGAGGGCCGCAAGCTGCTGAATGAAAGCGGGCTGAACATCACCACCGCCGAAACGCTGGCAGAGGCGGCGGAAAAGGTCGTCGCGGCCTGGAAGAAAGCATCAACAAAGAATGCGGAGGCAATCTGATGGCCATCCTGATCGACAAGAACTCCAAGGTGCTGGTCACCGGCCTTACGGGGCGCATCGGCAGCTTTCATGCGCAGGAAATGCGCGATTACGGCACCAACGTCGTCGGCGGCGTGACCCCCGGCAAGGGCGGCACCACCCATAACGGCCTGCCGGTGTTCAACACCGTCAAGGGCGCCGTGGCCGAAACCGGCGCCGATCTGGTCATCGCCTTCGTGCCGCCCCCCTTCGCGGCGGACAGCATCATGGAAGCGGCCGATGCGGGCATCAAAACCTGCGTCTGCATCGCCGACGGTATCCCCACGCAGGACATGATCCGCGTCAAACGCTACATGCGCCGCTACAAGGAAGAAAAGCGCATGCGGCTGATCGGGCCGAACTGCGCCGGGATCATCACGCCGGGTCAGGCCTTTGCCGGACTGATGCCGCCCGCGATCTACCTGCCGGGCCGTGTCGGCATCGTGGGCCGGTCCGGCACGCTGGGCTATGAGGCCGCCAGCCAGATGAAATCGCGCGGGATCGGCGTGTCCAGCTCGATCGGCATCGGCGGCGATCCGATCAACGGCTCGTCCTTCCGCGACATTCTGGAGCTTTTCGAGAATGATCCCGAGACGGATGCGGTGGTCATGGTCGGCGAAATCGGCGGCCCGCAAGAGGCCGAGGCCGCGGCGTACATTCGCGATCACATGAAAAAGCCTGTCGCGGCCTATATCGCGGGCCTCTCGGCCCCCAAGGGTCGGCGCATGGGCCATGCGGGCGCGATCGTATCGGCCTTCGGTGAGTCGGCCCAAGAAAAGGTCGAGATCCTCTCCGGCGCGGGCGTGACAATCGTTCCCACGCCGTCGACCTTCGGCGAGACGGTGGAAAAAATGCTTTCCTGACAGTGATTTGGGCGGAACCATGCCAAGTTCCGCCCAAGCCCTCATGCCGTATTGCCTTTGCCTTGATTTTGTCCCAATTGCTCCGCATTCACGCCCCGGTTTACTGGCATCATCCGATGTGTCACCGGCTGCCAGCTGGATCGACATCCGGCGCGCGTGACCTCTTTTGAAGGAGCACACCGATGCCCATTTCACTACCCACGCCCAAAAAGGCGCAATCACCCAAAACAGCCACGTCTCCCGCGCCGCAGAGCAAGCGCAGCGCACCGCGCAAGGTAAAGGTCAAGACCAAGCCGCAGGTGACCCCCCGCCTGATCTTTAACGACTTCGCCAGCATCTGATCGAAATCGGGTCATCGCTGACATAAAAAGGCCGCATCCAATCGGATGCGGCCTTTGCCGTTGTTGGTGCGGGCAAGCGGCCCGCCGCGCTAGGATTAGCCGACCAGTTCAAGACCGGAAAAGAAATACGCGATCTCTTCTTTGGCTGTCTCGGGCGCGTCCGAGCCGTGGACGGAATTTTCGCCGACGCTCTCGGCAAATTCGGCGCGGATCGTGCCGGGGGCCGCATCCTTGGGGTTGGTCGCGCCCATCACTTCGCGGTTCTTGGCAATGGCGCCTTCGCCTTCCAGAACCTGCACGACGACCGGGCCGGAGGCCATGAACTCGCACAGCTCGCCGTAGAACGGACGCTCCGCGTGGACTTCGTAGAACTTGCCAGCCTGCGCCGGTGTCAGATGGATGCGCTTCTGCGCGACGATGCGCAGGCCCGCATCCTCGAACTTGGCGTTGATCTTGCCGGTCAGGTTGCGCTTGGTTGCGTCGGGTTTGATGATGCTCAGTGTGCGTTCGATTGCCATGTCAGCCTCTGTTTCAGTGAATGTTGATATGGCGGCTGCGGTATCACGCGCGCCCAAGGGGATAAAGACCTATTCGGGGTGCGACATCATGGCGTGATAAGCGGGCTTTATATTCTGATCGTTTTAGTCAGATTAGACGCGTTACCGACTCACACCAAATCAGGAACCACCCGATGCCTTTCAAATCCGCCTGCGCCATCGCCGCGCTGATGCTTGCCGCATCGCCCGCGCTTGCCGATACGGCAGCCCCACTGACCTACGAGCAATTCGAGGCCGCCGTGCCGCATATCGATCTGGAGACCTGCCCGGACGCCCTGGCACAGGAAAACGTGTTCTGCCGGGCAACCTTGCGGCATGACGAAATCCACGTCTTTGCCTTCAGTAATGACGGTGAAAACCTGTTCACCGGGTTCAAATCCTACCCGGCGGACGGCTTGGTGGCCCTGCTCCGGTAAGACCGGCAGTTGACAAGGGCGGAGCGCCGGGGCATCGCTCCGCCCATGCTACGCATTGATGACATATCCTATTCCGTCGCGGGCCGCCCGCTGATCGAAAACGCTTCGGCAAGTATCCCGGATGGCCACAAGGTGGGCATCGTGGGCCGCAACGGCACGGGCAAAACCACGCTGTTCCGCCTGATCAGGGGCGAGCTTGCACTCGAGGGCGGCAGCATCACCCTGCCCCAGCGCGCCCGCATCGGCGGCGTGTCGCAGGAGGTGCCCGGCAACGAGGTATCGCTGATCGACACAGTGCTGGCCGCCGATACAGAACGCGCCGATCTGCTGGCCGAGGCCGAAACAGCCACCGACCCTGCCCGCATCGGCGACGTGCAAATGCGCCTGTCGGACATCGACGCCTGGGGCGCCGAGGCGCGCGCGGCGTCCATCCTCAAGGGGCTTGGCTTTGACGACGATGCGCAGCGACAGCCCTGCTCGGCCTTCTCCGGCGGCTGGCGGATGCGCGTGGCGCTTGCCGCCGTGCTGTTCGCCCAGCCCGACCTGCTGCTACTGGACGAGCCGACCAACTATCTGGACCTCGAAGGCGCGCTGTGGCTGGAGACATATCTGGCCCGCTATCCACATACCGTGCTGATCGTCAGCCACGACCGGGGCCTGCTGAACCGCGCCGTCAATTCGATCCTGCATCTCGAAGACAAGAAGCTCACGCTCTATCAGGGTGCTTACGACACCTTCGCCGAAACCCGGGCCGCGCGGCTGGCCGCGCTGGAGTCGGAGGCGAAGAAACAGGACGCCCGCCGCGCCCATCTGCAAAGCTTTGTCGACCGCTTCCGCGCCAAGGCGTCCAAGGCCGTGCAGGCCCAATCGCGGCTGAAAATGATCGCCAAGATGAAGCCGATCACCACCCCGCAAGAGGCCGCGCTGAAACGGTTTACCTTCCCCTCGCCCGAGGAACTGTCGCCCCCCATCATCCATATCGAGGGCGGCTCGGTCGGCTATGACGGCAAGGCGATCCTGCAGCGGCTGGACCTACGCATCGATCAAGACGACCGCATCGCGCTGCTGGGCAAGAACGGCGAAGGAAAATCAACCCTTTCCAAGCTGTTGGCAGGCAAACTTCATCCCATGGGCGGCAAGATGACGACCTCGTCGAAGCTGCGCGTCGGATTCTTCGCCCAGCATCAGGTCGAGGAACTGCATGTCGATGAGACCCCCATCGACCACATCCGCCGCCTGCGCCCCGGCGAGACGCCCTCGCGCCTGCGCGCGCGGCTTGGCGGATTCGGCATCGGGTCCGAGCAGGCCGAAACGCTGGTGGGCAAACTGTCGGGCGGGCAAAAGGCGCGGCTGTCGCTGATGCTGGCCACCATCGACGCGCCCCATATGCTGATCCTCGACGAGCCGACCAACCACCTCGACATCGAATCGCGCGAGGCGCTGGTCGAGGCGCTGACCGCCTATACCGGCGCCGTGATCCTCGTCAGCCACGACATGCACCTGCTCAGCCTGGTCGCGGACCGGCTATGGCTGGTCAAGGACGGCCGCGTCGCGCCCTATGAGGGCGATCTGGAAAGCTACCGCACCATGTTGCTGGCCGGGGACAAGCCCGCGCCGAAAGCCAAGGAGCAAAAGCCGAAACGCCCGTCGCGTGATGCGATCACGGCCATCAAGCAGGACGTGAGGAAATGCGAGGAACGCGTTGAAAAGCTGAACACAATGGCCGACAAGCTGGCAAAGAAGCTGGCCGATCCTAGCATGTATGACGAAGACAACAAGGACGAAGCGACCGTCTGGCAAAAGAAATATTCCGAAGTTATGGAGGCGCAGTCCCGCGCCGAGACACTGTGGATGCGCGCCCTGGAAAAGCTGGAGCGCGCAGAGGGCTGAACGCCCCGCGATTGACATAGCGCCCCCCGGTGCGCCAAGGATAAACATGGACAGCACCGCGCTCATCACCACTTTCGTCACGCTCTTCATCGTGCTCGACCCCTTCGCATTGGCGCCGCTGTTTCTGGCCCTGACGCGCGGGATGAGCCCGGCCATGCGCCGCTCGGTCGCCATCCGGTCCTGCCTGATGGGCACGGCGCTGCTGATCGTCTTTGGCGCTTTTGGCGAGGCGGTGCTGGGCTTCATCGGCATCTCGATGCCCGCCTTCCGCATCGCGGGCGGCATCCTGCTGTTCCTGACCGCGCTCGACATGCTGTTCGAGCGGCGCACGAAGCGGCGCGAGGATCAGGTGGAGCATGACGATCACGAGGATCCCTCGATCTTCCCCTTGGGCATTCCGCTGATCGCCGGGCCGGGCGCCATCGCCACCGTGATCCTGCTGACCGGCGAGCATGAGGGGCTGACCGGCCTGTCCTGGGTGCTGGGCACGATGCTGTTCGTGATGTGCCTTGTTTTCCTGTCGTTCCTCAGCGCGGGCCTGTTGGAGCGTGCCTTGGGCAAGACCGGCATCAGCGTCGTCACCCGCGTTCTGGGCATGCTGCTGGCGGCGTTGGCGGTGCAGTTCGTGCTGGACGGTTTGCGCGGCTTTGGCCTGGCGGGCTGATACGGGCTGAATATTCATGCACGGCATGATCTGGCGCGGCGCGGCGGGCACCCCTATCTAGGGCGGGCAAAGGGAGACGACGTGACCAATTTCGATACAGCCAATCTTGTCTATCTCGTCGTGCTGGGCTGCGCGGTGATGATGTGGTTCTTTGCCGCCAATCGCCATTCGATGGGCAAGAACCTGCAACAGGCGGCGGTCTGGGGGCTGATATTTATCGGCGTCATCGCCGCAATTGGCCTCTGGGACGATATCCGCAGCACTGTCGCCCCGGCGCAATCGGTCAGCCGCGATGGCACAACGATAGAACTGCCGCGCGCGCCCGACAGCCACTATTATCTTGATGCGCAGGTGAACGGCGTGCCGGTGCGCTTTGTCGTCGATACCGGCGCCAGCGACATCGTTCTCAGCCGCGACGACGCGATCCGGGTGGGGCTGCATCCGGACGGGCTGGCCTTTACCGGGCAGGCAAATACCGCGAACGGACTGGTGCGCACAGCGCCGGTGCGGCTGGACAGCTTTGTCGTCGGCGGCGTCACCGATCAGGGGCTGCGGGCGGTGGTGAATGAGGGCGATTTGCAAGGATCGCTGCTGGGCATGCGCTATCTGCAGCGGTTCTCGACCGTGCAGATCGCGGATGGCAAACTGGTGCTCGAGCGGTGAATTAGCCCAGGCTGTACGCTCCGCGACACCCTGCCGCAGGGGGCATTGATTGATATCAATGCCAAGGCAACACCCCACCCTAGCATGCCCGTGAGACATACTGTTCTCAAGGAGTTACCCATGCGTATTCTGCCCATCCTCGCCGTCTGTACTGCCGCCGCCCTGCCCGCCGCCGCGCAGGACCGTCCCGGTGATCTGGTCACGGTCATCACCAGCGAAAACGCCCAGACGCGACTGATGGGCATGGTGCTGACCATGCAATCGATCAAGGCAGGCGCGAGCGCGCATATGCTGCTCTGCGGCCCCGGCGGGGATCTGGCGCTGAAGGATGCGCCCAACTCCGCGACAGCCGCGCAGCCGCCCATGGGCATGAGCCCTCAGGGCCTGATGCAGCAGATCATGGAAGCGGGCGGCACTGTCGAGGTTTGCGCGATCTACCTGCCCGGCAAGGGCGCGGATGCCAGCGCGTTGCTGGACGGCATCACCGCTGCCGCCCCCGACGCCATGGCCGCGCGCCTGATGGCACCGCAGACCCGCGTCCTGTCGTTTTAATCCCCAAGAAGGAGATGTTATTCATGATACGCCAGACACTCGCCGCCGCGCTCTTTGCTGCGGGCTTTGCCGGTCCCGGCATCGCCGCCGATGCGCCGGAAAATCCACAGTACCAGACCGAATGGAGCCTCTACCTGACCGCCAAGGAGGCCTATGACATGAAGCAGGCCGAGGGCGATAAGGTGCTGTTTATCGACGTGCGCGAGCCGGTCGAGATGATGTTTACCGGCTTCACCGATGTGGTGGATGTGAACGTGCCCTTCATGCTGGTCGATCCTTCGGCGTGGAACCCCGAAAAGCCGTTGTTGCAAATGAACAAGAACCCTGATTTCGCCGCCGGTGTTGCCGCAGCAATGGAGGCACGCGGGCTAAGCAAGGATGCGCCGGTCATCGTGATGTGCCGCTCGGGCGGTACGCGCGGCGCGCCCTCGGCCGCGGCGTTGGCGCCGCTGGGCCTGACCCAGGTCTACGTGGTGGTCGACGGGTTCGAGGGCGGCACGTTGAAGGACGATCCGCGCGGCCCATGGCGTCTGAAAGATGGCTGGAAAAACGCGGGCCTCCCTTGGGGGTATGAGTTGAACAAGGACAAGGTCCCGCTGCGCAGCGAATGATCCGCCCGCCATCGGTGCATCAGGGGGAAGGAGGCTGTTTCTCGGCCTTCTTCTCCCACCTGCCCGACGCCTCGGACCAGTATTGCGCGGCGCAGCCCGCATCGGTCAGCATCTTCCACTGAATGCGCGCATGTGCGACGGCAGAGTCATTGTTGCCATCAAACAGCACGCACACCCGGTCAAGGCGCGTTACCTCATCGGGGTCGACATCGGCGCCATCCACCGCCATCAGGCAGGTCGCGCCGTTGGGCATGTCGGCCAGCGTAGTCAGCAGGATCGGCTGATCGGCCTCATGCGGCTGACCTGCGCGGCCATGCGGCAGAAACCCCTCCTCGCCGCCCGCCAGCCACAGCGCCTCGTCCAGCTTGTCCAGATGCGCGGCCTCGCGGCCCCGGACGGCGACGCGCCAGCCCGCGCCGCGCGCCTTCTCCAGCAGCGCGGGCAGGGTCTGCTCCAGCGGCGTGTGCGTCAGGTGATAGAAATAGGCGGCGCCCATCAAGCCTTCTCAACCAGGTCCGCCACCAGCCGGTTCAGCGCCATGACGCCCCAGCCGGTCGCACCCTTGGGCGCATAGGCGGTGTCCGATTTGACAGACGCGACCCCGGCGATGTCGAGGTGAATCCACGGCGTGTCCTCCTGCACGAACCGCTTGAGGAACTGCGCCGCCGTGATGCTGCCAGCCGCCTTGCCGCCGACATTCTTCATGTCCGCGATCTGGCTTTTCAGCTCGTCGTCATAGGCCTGCCCCATCGGCAGGCGCCAAGCGCCCTCACCCTCGGCCTCGGCGGCCTTCAGGAAGGCGTTGCACAGCGCATCGTCGTTCGAGAAGACGCCGGCGTTTTCATGACCCAGCCCGACAATGATCGCGCCGGTCAGCGTGGCCAGATCGATCATCGCGCGCGGTTTGTAGGTTTCCTGCGCGTACCACATCACATCCGCCAGAACGAGGCGGCCTTCGGCATCGGTGTTGATCACCTCAACCGTGTCACCCTTCATCGAGGTCACCACATCGCCGGGGCGCGTCGCGCGGTCCGACGGCATGTTCTCGACCAGCCCGACCAGCCCGACGACATTGGCCTTGGCCTTGCGCAGCGCCAGCGTGCGCATGACGCCCGCGACGACGCCGGCGCCGCCCATGTCCATCGTCATGTCTTCCATCCCGGCGGCCGGTTTCAGGCTGATCCCGCCAGTGTCGAACACCACACCTTTACCCACCAGCGCCAGCGGCGCATCGCCGTCCTTGCCGCCCATCCATTCCATGACCGCCACCTTGGTCGGGCTGGCGCTGCCCTGCCCCACGCTGAGCAGGCAGCCCATGCCGAGGGTCTCCAGCTTGTCCTCTTCCAGAATGGTGACTTTCAGCCCAAGGGTTTCCATATCCTTGATCCGGTTGGCAAACTCGGTGGTGGTCAGGTGGTTCGCCGGCTCGCTGACCAGATCGCGGGTGAAGAATGCCCCCTCGATCACGGCGCGCGCGGCGTCTGCCGCGCCTTCAGCGTCGCCGGCATCCTTGACCATCATCGTCACGTCGCCCAGCGTTTTCTTGTCGCCGGTCTTGCGGGCGGTGAATTCGTAGGCGCGCAGCGCGATCCCTTGCATCAGATCGACCGGGCGGGCCTGCGACGCGGCCAGCACCGTCATGCCTTTTTTGCCCAGCAGCTTGCCCAGCGACGCGCCGGCCTTGCGCGCCTCGATGGCACTGGCGCGCGGCTCGACGCAGAGGATATCGACCGCCTCGGCCTTCAGCCCGGCCGGCCATGCCAGCGATTTCACGTCGCCGGATTTCATCTCTTCCAGCGCGCCGCCCTCGACCATCCGCGCCAGCGCGCCGCGGGTCAGCTTGTTCACGCGCTTGGCGCCGGCGTTCAGCTTGCCGTCCTTGCCGATTAGCACGGCGATGCGGCCCGGAACCTCGGCAATTTTGTCCAGATCGGTTTCAACGACGGTGGTCTTGACGGGCTTGGTCATGGGGCGGCTCCTCTAGGGTCCAGCATTGAGTGTCGTAATCTTGCCGGGACTCTGCGCATTTTTTCCCCGAGTGCAATGCCGCCCTGCCGCCCGCCGCCGGGATTAGCAGTTTTACTGCCCGCGCATTTCGTTTAACTTGCGGCCAGATATCGCGTCTCGGGGGGAATGGAGTGGCCAGATTCGACAGATACATGCTGTCGCAATTCATGGTGCTGTTCGGATTTTTCGCGCTGGTGCTGGTGTCGATCTTCTGGATCAACAAGGCGGTGCGGATGTTCGACCGCCTAATCAGCGACGGACAATCTACCTGGATTTTCATCGAATTCACCGCGCTCACCCTGCCGGGGGTCATCGGCGTGGTGCTGCCCATCGCGGCCTTCGCGGGGGCGGTCTATGTCACCAACCGCCTCAGCACCGAAAGCGAGCTGACGGTGATGCAGGCCACCGGGTTCTCGCCCTGGCGGCTGGCGCGGCCGGTGGTGTATTTCGGGGTTATTGTGGCGCTGATGATGTCGCTGCTGCTGCATATTCTGATCCCGCTCAGCCTGAAACAGCTTGAGACGCGCCGCGCCGAGGTGTCGGGCAATATCACGGCCAAGCTGCTGACCGAGGGCGAATTCCTGCACCCGGCCTCGGGCGTTACCTTCTACATTCGCGAAATCACGCCCGAGGGCGAGCTGCGCAACGTGTTCCTGTCGGACCGGCGCCGCGCGGATGCGCCGACCACCTACACTTCCTCGCGCGCCTATCTGGTGCAGGAGGGCGGCGGTACGAAACTGGTGATGGTCAACGGGCTGGCGCAGAACGTGGCGGCGGACGGCCAGCGGCTGTTTACCACCCATTTTGACGATTTTTCCTATGATATCAGCCGGCTTGTTGCGCAGAATGCGCTGAACCTCAACCGGATCGCCTTTGCCTCCACGCTGGATCTGATCCGGGATCCGGCGGCGGTGGCCGAACGCACGAATGTCAAGCTGGGCGTCGCCGTCACCGCGCTGCACAGCCGGTTCGCGCAGGCGATCCTGTGCATCGTCGCGGCGCTGGTCGGATTTGCCACCCTGCTGCAAGGCGGCTACAGCCGGTTCGGCGTCTGGCGGCAAATCATCACCGCGTTTCTCTTGCTGATCGGGGTCAAGCTGATCGAGGGCGGCGTCGCCGGGCCCGTTCTGGCCGCGCCGTCGATGTGGCCGCTTTTGTATCTGCCCAGTGCGGCGGGGCTGGTCCTGTCGGGCCTATTGCTGCATTCAGCCGCCAATCCCGGCCTCTTGCGCCGCCTGCGCAGGCGCATACGGGCGGAGGCTATACCGTGACGCTGCATTACTATTTCGCGCGCAAATTTCTGTGGACCTATCTGGGTCTCACGGCCATTTTCGTGGTCATCCTCGGCCTGATCGACATGGTCGATGAATTGCAGGACTTTCCCGAACTTGCCATTTGGGAAGTCGCCGAGGTCGTGCTGCTGAACCTGCCCCACGCCAACTACGAGATCCTGCCACTGGTGATGATCCTCGCGTCGGTTGCGCTGTTCGTGCGGCTGGCGCGGTCTTCCGAAATGGTGGTTGTGCGCGCTTCCGGCCTGTCCGGGTTTCGCGGAATGTTGGCGCCGCTGGTCATGGCGGCGCTGATCGGGCTGGTGTCGATCACCGTCATCAATCCGGTCGTCGCCGCATCCTCCAAGCGCTACAACAACCTCGTCAACAGCTACCTGGGCGGCGGCACCAGCATCATGGCCGTTTCGTCCGAAGGCTTGTGGCTGCGTCAGGGCAGCGCAGAGGGCCAGACGGTGATTCACTCCGTATCGGCCAGCGCGGATGTCAGTACGCTGGATGACACGACCTTTATTTCGTTCTCGCCCCAGGGCGACCCGCTGCGCCGCATCGCGGCGCGGCGCGCGACGCTCGGCGCCGGCGAATGGCTGCTGGAGGACGTCAAGCTGTGGGATCTGTCGGGGGGCACCAACCCCGAGGCAAGCGCCCGGCGCATGGACCGGATGCGCGTGCCCTCGGCGCTGACCCGCGACGGGATCGTCGACAGCTTCGGCAAGCCGGAATATATCGCCATATGGGATCTGCCCGCGTTTATCGACCAGTTGGAGCAGGCCGGATTTTCGGCCCGCCGCTATGCGGTATGGTTCCAGATGGAACTGGCGCGTCCCTTTTTCCTGATGGCGCTGGTGGTGGTGGCCGGCGCATTTACAATGCGCCACACACGGACGACCAATACAGGTGTTTCGGTGCTGATCGCGATCATGCTGGGATTCTCGCTGCACTACATCCGCAATTTCGCGCAGGTTCTGGGCGAAAATGGCCAAATTCCCGTTCTGCTCGCCGCCTGGGCGCCGCCGACCGCGTCATTGATGCTTGCCTTCGGCATTTTGCTGCATATGGAGGACGGATGATCCGCTCGCTTCGATCCTTCGTCCTGCTGTTTGCCCTTCTGCCCGGCCTGGCGCTGGCGCAGGATGGCGGCGTGCCGACCCGCGCCGCGCTGCTGATTGCCGATGAGGTCCTGCTGGAGGGTGACGGCACGTTGGTCGCCACCGGCAATGTCGAGGCGGTCTATGACAGCCAACGGCTGAAAGCGCGGCGCATCACCTATGACAAAGCTGCGGACAGGCTGACGATCGACGGGCCCATCACGCTGTTCGACGGGAATTACACCACCGTTCTGGCCGATGCCGGACAGCTGGACCGCGATCTGCAAAACGGTATCCTGACTGGCGCGCGGATTGTCATGGACGATCAGTTACAACTGGCCGCAAACCAGATCAACCGCAAGGATGGCAGGTATTCGCAACTCTACAAGGCTGCCGTCACCTCCTGCCAGATCTGCGCCGAAGGCGGCACGCCGCTGTGGCAGATCCGGGCGCGCCGCGTCATCCACGACGCCGAAACGCGGCAGCTTTATCTGGAGGGCGCGCAGTTTCGTATCGGCACCGTGCCCATCGCTTACTTCCCCCACCTGCGACTGCCCGATCCCACGGTGACGCGCGCGACCGGGTTCCTGACCCCGTCGCTTCATAATTCGTCGCTGTTGGGGTTCGGCATCAAGGTGCCCTATTTTATCCGCATCGGCGATCATAAGGATCTGACGCTGACGCCCTATTACACGACCCAGACGCGCACCTTGGAGTTTCGGTACCGTCAGGCCTGGGCGTCCGGAGGGATCGAATTCGAGGGCGCCTTCAGCCGCGACGATCTGGAGCGGCGCGACAACCGGGGATATATATTCGGGCGCGGTGTCTTTGCGCTGCCGCAGGATTACGTGCTGCGGTTCAACATCGAGGCGGTCACGGATGACGCCTATCTGGTCGACTACGACTATAGCGACAAGGACAGGCTGGCCAGCGAAATTTCGGTCGAGCGGGTGCGCCGGGACGAGTGGCGCCGTATGGCGCTGACCTATTACCACACGCTGCGCGCGGGCGAAGACAGCTCGACCCTGCCGACCAGCGTTGCCAATTTCGACTATGAAAAGCGGTATTTCCCCACCCGCCTCGGCGGGGAGCTGCGCCTGGCTGCCGAGGCGCACAGCCATTACCGCTGGTCTTCGCTGTCCACCGACGGGCCTGATACGGATCTTTTCGCAGACGGGCGCGACGTGACACGCGTGATGTCCAGCGCCGACTGGCGGCGCACCTGGACGCTGTTCGGCGGGTTGCGCGCGATGGCCCAGACGGGCGTTGCGGTGGATCATATCCGCGTCAATGATGCAGGGACCACATCGCGCAGTTCCATCACCGAGGCCACGCCAAACGCCGCGCTGACCCTGCGCTATCCACTGTCCAAGACGAATGCGCGCGGCGTGACCCACATGATCGAGCCGATGGTCCAGCTGGCCTGGGTCGGCGGCGACACACCCTTTATCGCCAACGACGAAAGCACGCGCACCGAATTCGACGAAGGCAACCTTCTGTCGCTGTCGCGCTTTGCCGCCGCCGACCGGCGCGAACGGGGCGCCAGCGCGTCCTATGGCCTCAGCTGGACGCGCTACGCGCCCGGCGGCCTGCGCAGCACCTTGGCCGTGGGGCAGATCGCCCGCGACCGGGCGCAGCGCGAGGCGACCGGCGAGCTGACTTTTTCGCGCACCTCCGGCCTGCGCGGCACCACGTCAGACCTGCTGATCGCCGGACAGATCGCCACGCAGAACGGGCTGACGCTGACCGCGCGCGGCCTGCTGGACGGCGCGTTCGACACCACCAAGGCCGAGGCACGCGCCAGCTGGCAGAATGCAGTCGTCGACCTGGGCGCAACCTATATCTGGCTGCCCGCCGACCTGCAGGAGGATCGGCGCGGGACGGTCTCGGAATGGACCATCGACGGATCCTATCGGCTGTCGCGGCATTGGACAGGCGACGCCGAATGGCGGTATAACGCGGCCAGTGATCGCAGCGTCCGGGCCGGCGTGGGTGTGACCTATACAAACGAATGTGTCGAAATCGCGCTTTCGGCCTCGCGCCGCTTTACCTCTTCCACTATCCTCGAGCCGTCGACGGATATCTCTCTCACCGTCGGCCTGCGTGGCTTCAGCGCGCGCGCCGAGGACAAAAGTTACGTTCGGGAATGCAAAAAATGACCTTAATGACCACTGCAAAAATCACCCTGAAGGGCCTCGCACTTGCCTTTCTGCTGCCCTTGGCGGCCACGCCTGTCGCCATGCCACAGATGGCGGCGGCACAGGGTCTGTTCGATCCGGTGGTCAAGGTTAACGGCGCCGCCGTCACCCGTTACGAGCTGGACCAGCGCACCAAGCTGCTGACGCTGCTGCGCGCGCCCGCTGACCCCGCCAAACTGGCCCGCGAGCAGTTGATCGAGGACCGGCTCAAGGCCGAAGCCGCTGCAGCAACGGGCGTCACCGTCGACGACGCGCAGGTGCGCGCGGGGATGGAGCAGTTTGCCAGTCAGGGCAGCCTGTCGGTCGAGCAGATGATCACCCTTCTGGCGCGCGGCGGCGTGGCCGAGGAAACATTTCGCGAATTCGTGCGCTCCGGCCTGCTCTGGCGCGAAGTGACGCAGGCCCGCTTCGGGCCGCGCGTATCAGTAAGCGAAGAGGATCTGGAACGCGCCCGCGCCGCCGTTTCGGACGGCACCGGTGTGCGCGTGCTGCTGTCCGAAATCATCATCCCTTATACGGCAGAAAATCAGGCGCAGGTCCTGAACAGGGCCCGCCAGATTTCGGAACTGACCTCGATCGCGGCATTCTCGGCGCAGGCACAGCAGGTTTCCGCGACCCGCACGCGCGATGCCGGCGGACGCCTGCCGTGGCAGCCGATCACCCAACTGCCGCCCGTCCTGCGCCCGCTTGTTCTGGGCCTCGCCCCCGGCGAGGTGACAGCGCCGCTGCCACTGGACGGCGCCGTCGCCCTCTTCCAGATGCGTGACATTCAGGAGACTGACACGCCCGATCCCGTCTATACAGCCATCGAATACGCCGCGTATTACATCCCCGGCGGGCGCACTGCCGAGGCGATCAACCGCGCCGCACAGATCGATGCGATGACCGACACCTGCGACGACCTCTACGGCGTTGCCAAGGGCCAGCCGCCCAGCGTTCTGGAGCGTGGCACGAAAGCCCCCGGCGAGATCCCCAACGACATCGCCATCTCGCTATCGCGCCTCGATCCAGGCGAGGTGTCCTATGACGTGACGCGGTCCAACGGCCAGACGCTGGTCCTGTTGATGATGTGCGGGCGCAGCCAGACGCAGGCTGCGGAGGCACCCGCTCCGGCCACCGAAGGCGAGGATGCGGCCCCGGACGAGACCGCGCAATTGTCGCAGCAGATCGCCAGCCGGCGGCTGGAATCCTTCGCCAATGGCTATCTTGAGCAATTGAGGTCCGAGGCGCGGATCATCGAATACTGATGCCCGCCCCGATGCCCCCCATCGCGCTCAGCTGCGGGGAGCCGTCGGGCATAGGCCCCGAACTGGCGCAAAAGGCGTGGGAGGCGCTGGGCGCGTCGCTGCCGTTCTTCTGGATCGGTGATCCGGCGCATCTGCCTGAAGGCTGCCCGGTCACAGTGATCGAGCGGCCCGAGCAGGCCATCGGCGCTGCCGGCCTTCCGGTTATGCCGCATCCGATGCCGGGCGCGCTGACACCCGGCACGCCAAACCCCGCCCACGCCCAAGGCGTCATCACCGCTATCGCGCGCGGCGTGGATCTGGCAATGTCGGGCGCGGCGGGCGCGCTCTGCACGGCGCCCATTCATAAGAAGGCACTGCAGGACGGCGCGGGCTTTGCCTATCCCGGCCATACCGAATATCTGGCCGCGCTGACCGGCACAAGACGCGTGGTGATGATGCTGGCCAGCGACCAGCTTCGCGTGGTGCCGACCACCATCCACCTGCCCCTGCGCGATGTACCTGCCGCCCTGACGCGGGACCTGCTGGCCGAGACGATCCGCATCACCCATGCCGGCCTGATCCGCGATTTCGCCGTCGCCACGCCGCGCATCGCCGTGGCCGGGCTGAACCCCCACGCTGGCGAGGGCGGCAAGATGGGGCGCGAGGAGTTGGACCTGATCGCCCCCCTCCTGGATGCGCTGCGCGACGAAGGGATGAATCTGATCGGGCCGCTTTCGGCCGACACGATGTTCCACGCCGCCGCGCGTGCGGGCTATGACGCCGCCATCGCGATGTACCACGATCAAGCGCTGATCCCGATAAAGACGCTGGATTTCGACCGGGGCGTCAATGTCACGCTGGGCCTGCCCATCGTGCGCACCTCGCCCGATCATGGCACCGCGCTGGACATCGCCGGGCGCGGCACGGCGAACCCCACATCGCTGATCGAGGCGCTGAAAATGGCGGCGCGCATGGGCGCGGCACGGCGCGCATGAGCATCGACACGCTTCCCCCGCTGCGCGCGGTCATCGCCAATCACGAGCTGAGCGCGCGCAAATCCCTGGGGCAAAATTTCCTGCTGGATCTGAATCTTACGGCCAAGATCGCCCGTCAGGCCGGCGACCTGACAGAGTGCGACGTGCTGGAAATCGGCCCCGGCCCCGGCGGCCTGACACGCGGCCTGCTGGCCGAAGGCGCGCGCCGCGTGCTGGCGATCGAGAAGGACCCTCGCTGCATGCCCGCGCTGGCCGAGATCGCCGACGCCTATCCCGGCAGGCTGATGATCATTGAGGGCGACGCGCTGAAAATCGACCCGCTCCAGCACCTGACGCCGCCCATCCGCGTTGCCGCGAACCTTCCCTACAACGTTGGCACCGAACTGCTGGTTCGCTGGCTGACGCCGGACAGTTGGCCGCCTTACTGGCAATCCCTCACGCTGATGTTTCAGCGCGAAGTGGCTGAGCGGATCGTCGCCGTGCCGGGCTCCAAGGCCTATGGCCGCCTTGCCCTGCTGGCCCAGTGGCGCACCGATGCCCGCATCGTGATGACCCTGCCGCCCGAGGCATTTTCGCCGCCGCCCAAAGTCTCCAGCGCGGTTGTCCACCTGACCGCCCTGCCCGAGCCGCGCTATCCCGCCCAGCCAAAGCTGCTGGAGCGGACGGTCGCCATGGCCTTCAACCAGCGGCGCAAGATGCTGCGCGCCGCGCTCAAGGGCCTTGCCCCCGATATCGAGGACCGGCTGATCGCGTCCGGCATCAAACCCACTGACCGCGCCGAAACCGTGGGGCTGGAGCAGTTCTGCGCCCTTGCGCGCACGCTGGAACCCTAGGTGACGCTCGCCATTCTGCTGCCGGCCGCCGGCGCGTCATCCCGCATGGCCGGGCGCGACAAGTTGCTGGAACAGATCGACGGCGTGCCCCTGCTCGCGCGGCAGGCTGGGCGGGCGCTGGCCACCGGCGCACCGGTCTATATCACGATGCGCAGGGACCGGCCCGCGCGCGCAGCGGCGCTGGCGGAGCTCGATGTGACCCAGATCACTATCGAAGATCCCGAGCAGGGGCTGTCCGCCTCAATCCGCGCCGGTGTGGAGGCGCTGCCGCCGGATGTCACCGCGCTGATGGTGCTGCTCCCGGATCTGCCCGACATCGAAGCCTCGGATCTACGCGCCATGATCGCGGCCCATACCGCGCAGCCGGGCCGCATCCTGCGGGCCGTGGCCGAGGATGGGACGCCGGGCCACCCAACTGTTTTTCCCGCCAAATTCTTCGGCGCCCTGGCTGATCTGACAGGCAACGCAGGCGCGCAGCCCCTCCTGCGGCAGGAAGGCTTCACCCCCGTCGCCCTGCCCGGCAGTCGCGCAATCACCGACCTCGACACACCAGAGGACTGGACGCGCTGGCGCGCACAGCAGGGCTGATGTTTTCCAAAGGCAGCGGACCGACTCCATTGGGCCGCCACGCAGCCAGACCCATGCACCGCTGAGCACCTTCTTGTGTCCAAACGGCCCGACTGGAATCGGCACGGGGGCACCCGTGCGTACCAGTGATCGTCCCGAAAATGCAGGAGGGGATCAGTGCGCGTGGTACCCAAGGCCGGACTCGAACCGGCACGCCTTGCGGCGGGGGATTTTGAATCCCCTGCGTCTACCATTCCGCCACTTGGGCGCACTGCGCGGATATCTAGCGAATGGCCCGGCGCCCGTCCAGCCCTGCCGCGTGGTACGGTGCATGTTTTTTGACGCACGCTTTTGCGTGATGCGCCGCTGCCGGGGCTTGACCGGCCCCGCCGCGCATGGTCTGAGCCGCTGCGAACCCTGCCACCTAAGGAGCGCGCGACGCCGATGATACGACGCCTCTACGACACCACCATCGCCATGGCCGAACATCCGCGCGCAATGTGGGTGCTGGCCGCAGTCGCCTTTGTGGAAAGCTCGATTTTCCCCATACCGCCTGACGTGCTGATGATCCCGATGATCCTGGCGCGCCCGCACCGCGCCTGGGCGATTGCCGGGCTGGCGATGCTGGCCTCGGTACTGGGCGGGATGGCGGGCTATGCCATCGGCGCGCTGGCGTTCGAACAGGTGGGCCGCCCGATCCTGGAATCGCTGGGCAAGGCAGGCGCGATGGCCGAGTTCAGCACGCGGTTCAACGATGTGGGGTTCTGGGCGGTGCTGGCGGCGGGCGTCACGCCCTTCCCCTACAAGGTCATCACGATCATGTCGGGCTGGACCGGCATGACGCTGAGCACCTTTATCATGACATCCATCCTCGCACGTGGTCTGCGATTCTTTGTCGTCGCCGCGCTGCTATGGAAATACGGCGCGCCGATCCGCGACTTTGTCGAGCGGCGGCTGGGCCTTATGTTCGTTCTGTTCTTCGCCGCCCTCGTCGGTGGCTTCCTGTTGGTAAAGGTATTCTGAACATGAGCCGCAACGCATGGATCGCCCTCGCCGCCCTTGGATCACTGGGCCTGCTGCTGGGCGCGCTGGCGTTCCAGCATCTGGGCGGGCTGGCACCCTGCCAGATGTGCCTGTGGCAACGCTGGCCGCATGCCGCCGCCGCGCTGATCGGGCTTTTTGCACTGGCGCTGGGGCGCTGGTCGCATGGCCGCATCATGCCGTGGCTGGGGATGGTCGCGGTGCTGATCACAGCCGGAATCGGCGGCTATCATACGGGGGTGGAGCGTGGCTGGTGGGCCGGCCCGTCGTCATGTAGCGGCGGCGGTGGCGGCGATCTGCTGCGCATGGATGGCCCGCTCGACCTGGTCGCATGCGACGCGGTGGTCTGGCAGATGCTGGGCCTGTCGATGGCCAGTTGGAACATGCTGGCATCGCTCGCGCTTGCCGCCATGTGGGTCATGGCTGCGCGGCGCTGAGGCCCTATCCCGCCGATTTTCGCGTGCTGAGCAGCAGGCTGGTTTCGCTGCTGACAATGCCGTCCATGCGCCGGATCTGGCTGAGCACGCGGTCGACCTCTTCCAGCGTCGGCGCGCCGATTTCCACGATGATATCCCAGCGCCCGTTGGTGGTATGGCTGGCGCGCACGGCGCTGAGGCCGTTCAACTGGCGCAGGATGCGGTCCGTGCCACGCCCTTCGATCCCCAGCATCATCAGGCCGCGCACCGGATCGCGGGCCGCGTCGCCCTTCAGCACCACCGAAAACCCGACAATCTCGCCGCTGCGCTGCAATCGTTCCATCCGGCTGCGCACGGTCGTGCGCGATACGCCAAGCGTCGCGGCCAGATCCGACAGCGATGCGCGCGCGTCATGGCGCAGCGATGAGATCAACGCCTGATCGGTTTCGTCCATTTCGTCACCCTACCGTTCCGTTTTGCCTAATCTTGTTCCCATCTGTGCAAATTGTCCACTTCCATTCGCCCCGTTTGCGCAACACATTGCCGCAAACGCAATAGGAGAGCGACATGACCGGCAAGACCTGCATCCTGATCGGCGCACCCTTGGACAGCGGCAAACGGCGCCAAGGCTGCCTTATGGGCCCCGACGCCTACCGCGTGGCGGGCATCGGCCCGGCGCTGGCGGATCTGGGCCATGACGTGGTCGATATCGGCAATATCGCCCCCGACCCGGCCGAGGCACACCCGGATCTGCCCGCCCATCTTTATGCCCCGGCCGAGATGATCGGCTGGACCTCCGCCCTTGCCCGGGCCGCAGCCGAGGCACTGCCGCGCGGCCTGCCGATCTTCCTTGGCGGCGATCATGGCCTCGCGCTCGGCTCTGTGCTGGGCGCGGCGGACCATGCCGCCGCAATGGGCCGGCCGCTGTTCGTGCTGTGGCTGGACGCGCATACCGATTACCACACACCGCAAAGCACGGCGTCCGGCAACCTGCACGGCGCGCCGCTGGGCTATGTGACCGGGCGGGACGGGTTTCACGGCTTCCCCGAGGTTGCCCATCCGGTGCCGCATGAGAATATCTGCCTGCTGGGCCTGCGCTCGGTCGATCCGGACGAACGCGAGGCGATGCAGGCCACCGATGTGCGCTACCACGACATGCGCAGCATCGACGAGGCGGGGATCGCCCGTCCGCTTGCCGCGTTCCTCAAGGACGTTGAAAATGCGAACGGCATGCTGCATGTCTCGCTGGATGTGGATTTCCTCGACCCCAGCTTTGCCCCTGCCGTCGGCACCACAGTGCCCGGCGGCGCCACCATGCGCGAGGCGCATCTGGCGATGGAGATGATCTGCGACGCGGGCCTGATGACGTCGCTCGATCTGGTCGAGTTGAACCCGTTCCTCGATGATCGCGGCCGCACCGCGCAGGTGATGGTCGATCTGGCCGCCTCGGCGCTTGGCCGCCGAGTGTTCGACCGGCCCACGCGGGCCTATTCGTGATCGCCGCCCCCTTGCAACAAACACCCAGCTGAAAAGGCCCCGAAATGAGCAGTCTTTCCCCCTCCGACAAGGCCTATGTGCCCTTCGTCAGCGTCGACAACATGATGAAGCTGATCCACCATATCGGCATCGAAAAGATGTTGATCGGCCTTGCCGATTACATCGAAGAGGATTTCAAACGCTGGGAGCTTTTCGACAAGACGCCCCGCGTCGCCAGCCACTCCGAAGAGGGCGTGATCGAACTGATGCCGACCTCGGACGGCGAAGTTTACGGTTTCAAATACGTCAATGGCCACCCCAAGAATACCAAGGAAGGGCTGCAGACCGTCACCGCCTTTGGCCTTCTGGCCAATGTCGGCAACGGCTATCCCGTGCTGCTGAGCGAAATGACAATCCTGACCGCGATGCGCACGGCTGCGACATCGGCGCTCGTTGCGAAATACCTCGCGCCCAAGGGCGCCGATACGATGGCGATGATCGGCAACGGCGCGCAGTCCGAATTCCAGAGCCTCGCGATGAAGGCTATCGTCGGCATCAAGACCGTGCGCCTGTTCGACATCGACAAGACCGCGACACGGAAGGCCGCGAAAAACCTTGCCGGTCTGGGCCTGAACGTCGTGGAATGCGATAGCGCCGAGTCCAGCATGGAAGGCGCGCAGATCATCACGACCTGCACCGCGGACAAGCAATATGCGACCATCCTGACCGACAACATGGTCGGCGCGGGCGTGCATATCAACGCCATCGGCGGCGACTGCCCCGGCAAGACCGAATTGGCCCCGGCCATTCTGGCGCGGTCCGACATCTTCGTGGAATTCCCGCCGCAGACCCGCATCGAGGGCGAGATTCAGCAAATGCCCGAGGACCATCCGGTGACCGAGCTATGGCAGGTGATGACCGGCGCGGCCAAGGGGCGCACGAGCGACACCCAGATCACGCTGTTCGATTCTGTCGGCTTCGCGACCGAGGATTTCAGCGCGCTGCGCTATGTGCGCACCAACATCAAAGGCACGGAATTCTTTCAGGATCTGGACATGCTCGCCGACCCTGACGATCCGCGTGACCTGTTCGGCATGGTGCGCCGCGCCGCGCCGAAGTAGCAAGCGCGCAGCGCGGGCGTCCGGCAGCACGCGATGCGCGCTGCCGGGCTGTATCGGTTCAGCCGTCGCTGGCCGGAAGCAGGCCGGCGTCTTGTGCCGCGCTCATTTCGGCGTCATCAATCGCGCCATCGGCGTTCACGTCGATTTCGCTGAACTGCTCTGCGGTCATTTCGGGATACACGGCCTGCACCTCGTCCACGGTCAGCAGGCCGTCGCCGTTTGCGTCCATGTCGGCCAGGCTACCTGCGGCAAAGGCCGTGGTTGCCAGTGCGCCAGCGGCCAAAATGGATGCGATAAACTTGGTCATGGTGTCTCTCCTGTGGTCTTTTGCTTTCGGAAGGGGCTGCATTGCCCGCTTCACCTCACAAGACGCTCCAGCCGCGATTTGCGTCCATCGCCAGACACTTGTTCCAGAATTCAGGCGGCACATTGCCGATGACGTGGGGCAAGGGCGGCGCTGGTTCGCGCAAAAAGACCCTCCCGGCGCCATCGGCGGAAACTCACTGAATTGCGGTCGGGCCAAAGACACCCAACATGAGATTGGACCAACCAACGTCTGAAAGGCCGATCCCATGCCCCTACCCCCCGCTGCGGCGCCTTCCCCGTCCCTTTCTCAAGTCCTCACCGCGCTTCACCCCGATCTGATGCGCCTCGCCCGCCGCCTCGCGGCCAGCGAATCCGAAGCGCAGGATCTGGCGCAAGAGACGTTGCTGAAGCTCTGGCTGCGCCGGGCCGAAATCGAGCGCGTGGAAGACCTGCGCGCCTATGCGCGCGCCGCGCTGCGCAACATCTACCGGCAGGGTCTGCGCCGTGCGCCGCACCTGCCGCTGGAAGAGGCCGACAGCCCCAGCGTCGGGCCCGACGTATTCGGCACGCTGGCGCTGGCTGATGTGCGGGGCGCGATCCGCCGCCTGCCCGGCGATCAGGCCGCGCTGATTGCGCTGGTCATGTCGGGTGAAACCAGCCCGGCGGCACTGGCCGGGCGCACGGGCTGCGGGGTGAATACGGTGATGTCCCGCCTTGCCCGCGCCCGCGCGCAGCTACGCCGCGACATGGATCTGGGCCCCTGCGCGCCGGTGGCCAACCTGCTCTGACGCCTAGAGGCCGAGCGCACGCCGCCGCTCGGCCGCAAAGCCCTGCACCAGCCGGTCCGCGACCAGCGCGAGGATCGCCATCGCCGCGCCAGACGTGATGCCAAGCCCGACATCCGCCTGCCCCAGCGCGAGGAAGATCGACTGCCCCAACCCCGTCGTGCCGATCAGCGCCGCAATCACCAGCATCGCAAAGGCATACAGGATCGTCTGATTCAGCCCCAGCAGGATTGTCGGCGCGGCATAGGGCGCGCGCACTTCCCACAGGGTCTGCCACGTTGTCGCACCCGATGATGTGGCCGCCTCGATCAGGTCAGGCGGCGTGGTGACAAGGCCGTGGCGCGTGTAGCGGATCATCGGTACGATCGCGTAGAAGATGATAGCGAGAAACGCCGAAAATTCGCCAATCTGAAAGAACATCAGCACCGGGATCAGGAACACGAACAGCGGTATCGTTTGCAGCATGTCGCAGATCGGCTGCATCACCCGCCACGCCAGCGGACTGAGGGCGCAAATCAAGCCGATGGCCCCACCGAGGATGGCACAGGTCAGCACGGCGGCGCCCGACAGGTACAGCGACCACAGCGCCTTGGCCCACAGGCCGGACAGCAGGACCGCCGTCAGCATCAGCACCGCAAACAGCGCCAGACGCCGCCCGCCGGCGACCCAGCCGATGGCGCCCGCGCCGATCAGGACAAAAGGCCATGGCAGCTCGGCGATACCCGTCTCGACCATGCCCGCAAGAATGGGCAGCATCAGCCCCGCCGCCACGCGGCCGCGCAGGGCGATCACGCCACCGATGACGCCAGATGCGGCGAATAGCGCGGCGCTCATCCAGCCGGTCCACTGGAAGCCCCAGGTGAACGGCAGCACCGCCCCGTCAAGGCCGATCCGCAGCGGCAACAGCCCGTAGAACATCGCGCCGTTCTTGATCGCGTCCAGCGCCGCGCCATTGGCGCGTACGAACACCGTCAGCCTGCCATCGACCCAGTCCGCGACCGGCACTAGCAGCTTCAGCTGGCTCGCAGCGGGCAGATAAAGCCACGCCAGCACGGCGGCAAAGGCGCCGACTGCGACGATTGCCAGCGCAACACGGCGCGAATGACGCTGCTGCTGGCGCGCCATGCCGGCGCTGATCCGGTCGATCACGATGGCAAAGGCGACGATCACCAGCCCCGCCAGCAGCGCGTCGCCGAACTGCGCCTTGCGCATGGTCAGCAGCACCTCCCAGCCTATATCGTTGAATCCGCCGATCACGGCGGCGATGATCACCATCGACAGCGCGGCCATGAGGGACTGATTGACGCCCACCATGATCTGCGTCGTCGCCGACGGGATCTCGATCAGGAACAGTTGCTGCAGGCGATTGCCGCCCGACATGATCGCCGCTTCCTTGATGTCGGTCTCGATCCGCTCCAGCCCCAGCATCACGTTGCGGGCCATGGGCGGCGCGGCATAGATCGCCGAGGCAATCAGGCCTACGACCGGGCCAAAGCCGAACAGCAGCAAAAGTGGCGTGAGATAGGCAAAGGTCGGTACCGTCTGCATCACGTCCATCACCGTCTGCACGGCAGGTTTCACGCGCGGCACCTCATTGGCCAGGATACCCGTCGCGCCGCCCAAGATCAGCGCCAGTGGCACCGATACGGCAACCAGCGACAGGGTGTTCATACTCTCAACCCAGTAGCCGGACGCCACGACAAAGCTGAGGCCCACGAAGCCCAGCAGTGCCAGACGGAGCCCGCCCACATACCAGCCAAGCGCCGTCACCAGCCCCACCAGAAGCGGCCAGGGCGTGTGCAGCAGCAGCGCCTGTGCCCAATCCATCGGATAGGCCAGCGCGGCGGAAAACATGCGCGCGCCGGGTTTGATCAGGTTCAGAAACCAGGTCAGCCCGATATCGACCCAGCGCGCCATAGGCAGCGCCCAATCATCCGGAAACTGGCCCAGCCATGGCAGATGGGGAACCAGCGCCATACACAGCGCGCCCGTGGCCAGCACCACCAGCGCGGCGATCGTACCGCAGCTAAGCCGCCGCCACGCCCCGGCCCGTTCGGTGGCGCTCATGATGGATCGACCTGCAGGGCGCTGGCCAGATCGGCCGGATTTACCATTCCCGCAATCTGCCCGTCCCGCCCCCAAACCGGCACCGGTTCGTAAAGCGACATGCACGCGGTCAGCGCCTCGTCCAGCGTCATATCCACGCGCAGGCCCGGATCATCGGGAGGCGGCGGTGCGTCCGGATCGACGGCGTGCAGCACGGACGACAAGCGCGCATGGCGCCCCTTCGCCACATCCCGCGTGAAATCGCGCACATAATCGTCGGCCGGCTCCAACACGATCTGGCTGGGCGTTCCGATCTGCACGATCTGGCCATCGCGCATGATCGCGATGCGGTCCGCGATCTTCAGCGCCTCCGCGATGTCGTGGGTGATAAAGACGATGGATTTGCGCAGGCGCGCCTGAATGTCGATAAATTCATCCTGCAACTGCCGCCGGATCAGCGGATCGAGCGCGCTGAACGGCTCGTCCAGGAACCACACGTCGGGGTTCACGGCAAGACTGCGGGCGATGCCGACGCGCTGGCGCTGACCACCGGACAGCTCGCGCGGATATGCCGCCTCGCGGCCCTTGAGGCCGACCAGTTCGATCACCTCCTGCGCGCGCTCCATCCGCTGGGCACGCCCCTGACCCTGCATCTTGAGCGGAAAGGCCACATTCTGTGCCACGCTCATATGTGGAAACAGGCCGAAATGTTGAAATACCATCCCCAATTTGTGGCGGCGCAGCTGGGTCATGCGCGATTTCTGGGCGGTCAAGATATCCTCGCCGTCAATCTCGATCTGGCCCGCCGTCACTTCGATCAGGCGCGAAATGCACCGCACGATCGTCGATTTTCCCGACCCGGACAGACCCATGATGACAAAAAGTTCGCCCCGCTTCACATCGAAACTGACGTCCTGCACCGCGGGCACCAGCCCCTGCTCGCGCAGGAGTTGCGCAGCCGCATTCACATCGCCGCCCGAACGCTCCAGCGCGTCGGACAGACCCGCCTCGGCGCCGGTTCCGAAAATCTGCCATACATTTCGGCAGCGGATCGCGGGCTGATCCGAGGGGGCCTGTTCGGTCATCAATATCTCCGGAAGGTCTGGATTCGCGTGATTTCAACTGGCCCGGAGCCTAACGGCAAAACCGTAGTCCGTGCTCACGAACGGAGTAACGAAAGCTGCGAGGCCGGGCAATATCCGAACGATTTTGCAACCCGGCTTTTGCCGGCGCATCTACGGCAACATTCGGCACCGGCGATCCGCCCCCGACATGGCAAATATACCAGGGGCGGCGCGGCGATCACTCCGTCGCGGCGGCGACGACAGGTTTCCACTTGTCCGGGTTCGCCTGCATCCAGGCATCTACCGTCTCCTCGACGGACTGGCCGTCAACGTCGACCTTGCCCATCATCGGCTGCTGATCCTCGACGCTTAGCTGCATATTGGCGAGGATTTCGCCCGCGGCCGGCCATTTGTCTGCCAGACCGGACCACGATGCCTTGAACACGCGGCTGGGCGCGAAATCGCAATCATGTGTGGCGTCGGGATTGGATCCCCAGGCGGGATCGTCGAAGCAAGCCTGCTCGCCCACGGGAAGATCGACGAACCTGACGTCATAGGCCGACATCGCCCAATGCGGCTGCCAGAAGGTGATCAGCAGCGGCGATTTCTTTTCTGTCGCAGCGCGCAGTTCGGTGATCAGCGCCCCTTCCGACCCGGCCGGCACGGCCTTGAACGGCAGGTCGAATCCGGCAATGCGGTCGGCGCCGGGCGTGCCCCAATCGGCCGGATAATCGACCAGGCGCCCCGCCGGCAAAGTCTCGGCTGTGGCGAACTGTGCGGCACAATCCTTCAGCGCCTCCCACGCCGGCAGGCCGGGGCAGATATCGGCAACATGTGCGGGATAGGCGATGCCCTCTTTCGCCTCCAGCCCCAGATCGCCGATGTCGGTCACGCCGCCCGCGGCCACCTGCTTGGCGTATTCGTCAGACACGTTGGACGACCAGATTTCCATCGCCGCGTCAATTTCACCGTCGGAAAGCGCCTGATACATATTCATGTAGCCCGCCGTGACATATTCGACCTTGTAACCAGCCGCCTCAAGCATGTCGCCCGCGATCCGGGTCGTGACATGCTGCCCGGTCCATTCGTTCACCGCCAGCTTGATCGGGTCGTCCACCGCACCCAGTTCGGCGGACTGGCCCGCGCCTGCAGTTATCGCCAAAAGAGCCGCAGCCCCCAGATAGGTTTTCGTCACGATTTTCATCCTCATCTCCCTTTTGCCCCACTATCGACCGAGTATTGCACGGTGTCACTGTCTAATCTGTTTGTTTTGGACGTCTTTTATGCTTGATTGGACACATGAGCGCACGACCAGACCCGCAGATGAGACTCCTCATCGTTGTCACGCCCCACTTCAATATGGCGGCAACGGCGGGCTTCATCGATCCGTTCCGCGCCGCCAACTACCTCGACGGAACGACACATTTTGCATGGGACGTTGCCTCGGTGCTGGGCGGCCCTTGTCTGGCCAGCAATGGCATGTCGATGGAAACGCTGCCGCTCGCACAGGTTCGGAATACGCGGTATGATATGGTGATAGTGTCGTCGAGTTGGACGCCCGAGTCGCATGCCGGCGCGCAATTGCGCAGCGCGCTCTGGCGTTGGGCGCAATCCGGCGCAACGCTGGGCGGGATCGACACCGGCGCCTTCATTCTGGCGCAGGCCGGGCTGCTGGCGGGCCGCCGTGCAACCGTGCATTACGAACATATGGATGCCTTCGGCGAACGCTTTCCTGAATGCGACCTGACCGAGGAGCTGTATGTTTTTGACGGTAGCAGGATCAGCTGCGCCGGCGGCGGTGCATCGGTAGATTTTGCGCTGCAGATCATTCGCGGCGCGAAAGGTGACGCGTTGGCCAACGCTGCCGCGCGCTATCTGTTTCATCCCGTTGTCCGTGCGCCCGGAACCCTGCAAAACGCCGCAGCGCAAGAACCCTTGGGCAGCACCGCCCCCGGCGCGGTCAAGCGGGCCATCGCCCTCATGGAACGCAACCTCGAGTCGCCTTTGCCGATCAAGGTGCTTTGCCAGCGGCTTGGAATATCGCATCGGCAGCTGAACCGGCTTTTTGCGGGATTCGTGCGCAGGACACCGGCGATCTACTACCGTGATATCAGGCTGGACCGGGCACGGGGCCTCGTCACTCAGACGGACCTAGCGATGTCCGAAATCGCCCTTGCATCAGGGTTTAGCAGCCAGGTGCATTTTTCGCGTGCATACCGCATCCGGTTTGGCCTGCCGCCCAGCCGCGACCGGATAGAGGGCCGCGTTCCGTTCGAATTCCGCGCATGGCCCATGCATCGCAATCGGCGTTCAGGCTGAGCCGGCTGGAGAAAGCCTGCAAATTCCAGCGCTGTTGTGTTTTCGAGCCGACGATCTTGCACAGTCTGAACTGGCAATCCGCCACGCTGCCGATAAACCTCGGGCCCGCAAACGCCAGGGCACAGAGCGGATCTTGCGTATCCGCCTTGCTGCACCTCGCCCCCACTTTGGCGCGGCCCTCCCACCACGTTTGCGGCGATGAGTGATTCGCGATCATACGGGAGCCGCGCTCCCTAAACCTTTCTGTATCATCCCGCTGGCGTCGCCGTCAGAGAATACTGATCTGACGCTGCACAACCTCGGTCAATTCGGTAAGCGAAAACGGTTTGGGCAAGAAAACCGAATTGGGAATGCGCGCCTGTGTATCACCGAAATCCTCTTCTGCGTAGCCGGACACAAAGACCACACGGACGTCGGGTCGTACCTTCAGCGCCTGCTGCACCCAACTGGGCCCATCCATGCCGGGCATCACCACGTCAGTAACGAAAACGTCGATGTGGATCTCGGGATCTTCGAGGATTTCGAGCGCGTCCTCCGCCGATTCCGCTTCCAGCACGGTAAAGCCGCGCATCTGGAGGGCACGTGACGCAAACGCGCGCACCGGCGCCTCATCTTCAACCAGAAGAACTAGGCCCTCGGTTGGTGCCATATCGATCTGCGGTCTCTGAATTGGCTCGCTGAGCGGCGCCACCGCTTCATGCGCGGGAAACATCAAGAAAAAGGTCGTTCCGGCGCCTTCTTCGCTGTCGACAAAAATGAACCCGCCGGTTTGCTTTACAATGCCATACGCCGTCGAAAGTCCCAGCCCCGTCCCCTCGCCCGTGCGTTTCGTTGTAAAGAACGGCTCGAAAACCTTTGTCAAACGGTCCGGCGGAATACCCATCCCTTGATCCGTGACGCTGATCCGGACCCATTGACCTGGCGCCACAACCGCCCTGTCACGTTGCAAAGCCGACTCAAGCGTGACGTTCTCTGTCTCGATCCGGATCTCGCCGCCCTCGGGCATCGCGTCGCGTGCATTGACGACCAGATTCATCACAACCTGTTCGAACTGACGCTTGTCAGCACGTATCGACCACAAGGTGGGGTCGTGGTTCAGCGACAGGACCACTTTTTCGCCGACAAGTCTGTTCAGCAAATGCGTCAGGTCCGACATCGCATCCCGCAAATCCATGATTTCGGGTCGAAGGGTCTGCTTGCGGGAATATGCCAGCAACTGGTTTACCAGCGATGCCGCACGATTGGCATTCTGATTGATCTGGAGAAGATCGCCATAGTCCGAATCCCCCTGATCATGGCGAAGCAGCAGAAGGTCGCAATGGCCTGAAATTGCAGTCAGAAGATTATTGAAATCATGCGCAACGCCGCCGGCCAGCTGACCGATAGCCTGCATTTTCTGTGACTGGACAAATTGCGCCTCTAGCGATTTCAATTCGGTCGCATCGTTCAGCACCGCGATCAGAATCGTATCGCCATTTTCGGTCGCACGGTTGAGCGTGACCTGAATGAAGACCTCGCGATCCGATCGCCGTACGCGCAAGAACTCGGAATGAAGCGCGCCGCGCGCAAACGCCGCGTCCTCCAGCCAATCCGGGATCGAGCGGCCCAATCCTTCGAGTAGATCGGTAATCTGACGGCCTTGCGACACATCGCAGCCCAAAAGATCGGCCGCCGGGCGGTTGCACAATTCGATCGTGCCGCTGCGTGTGAGTTTCAGCAACGGCACGGGCAGTTCATCAAAGAAAGTCCACCCTTTGGCAGGAGCTTCGGTTACGGTGACCCCCGGCATCAGAAAAATTTCCCGACGACCAGCGACACCTTCCAGTTCGACGACAAGACACGATTGTACGCCGGACTGCGTGCTGATGTCGTTCATCTGCCCCGAGCGCAACGGCAGCGCTGGACAGATACGATCCAGCGAACGGGCCCGCTCGCCGATCAGAAGGCGGGCCGCATCGTTCATGAACAGAACGGCATTGTTGCGCCCAACGGTCAGCATCGGCAGGGGCACCGTGTCGCTGCGCCGCGCAACCAGATTCGATGACTTCTCGATCCTCCACAGCAAGGAATCCGACCCTGCCCGGTGCACCGAAAGACGCATGTGCCCCGCGCCCGTCACCATATCCTCATGTGCTGAACCGCGCACGGCTGCGCGCGTCTGCAAGCGGTACAGAATCGCGCCAGGATTGGCGATCAGCGGTCGAAGCGCCCCGGCCAATGTGTCGAAATCCTGCGCATTATAGGCACGCTCTGCCGCTGTATTGCAGCACAGGATGCTCCCGTCCGGCCCTGTGACCACACTGGCAGCCGCGTCATGTTCGATCAGCCTGCGCACCGACTCGCCCGCACGGTCGCGCGCCGCAGTGTCGAGCCATGACATGAGCAGGATCCACCCTGCACATGCGCCCAGAACCAACGCCACAAGGACTACTGCCTGCTGCTCCACGCCGGGACTGACAAAGAGGGCAGTCACCGCGAACAGCATCGCTGAGCAGAAAACCAGTCCCGCGTGAGGACGCATCTGCATGGCGCCCCGTTTGATCGGGTCGAGAGTGAGTGAGGATATGGTCAAACCTGGAGGCCCTTCCTTGCGACTCGGTATCCCAACCTTTGGGTCAAACCACTTAATTCCAGCTTAACGCCAAACGGATCTGCAAGTTAGGGTTGCGCGAGCTTCTATCAGTCCCGCTCAAGGTGCGCCACGAAGAAGCCGTCGCCGCCGTCGGTCACATCAAACCTGTGGGATTCGCGCCGCACCCAGCCTGCTGCCTTCGAAAGGAAAGCGTCAATCTGGTTTTCATTCTCAGCCGCCAAGACCGAACAGGTCGCGTAGATCAGCTGTCCTCCCGGCGCGACGAAATCAGCCGCCGCCGCCAGAATTTCGCCCTGAAGACGGGTCAGATCGGTCAGGCGCTCGGGCGTCAGTCGCCACTTGGCCTCGGGTGCGCGGCGCCATGTTCCCGAACCCGAACAGGGCACATCGCATAATACCATATCGAACGGTGACTTATTGGGCGCGGGTAATGTGTTCATCACGGTAAAATCGACCCCGGCGCGCGCGGCACGATCTGGCAGATCCTGCATGCGGGCGGGGTCGGCGTCATGGGCGAAAATCTGTGCGTCATTGCGCGCGGCGAGCGCCAGTGATTTGCCACCGCCACCGGCGCAATAGTCCAAAACACGTGCAGCGGGCGGCAGAGTGATACCGTCCATCGCGGCCTGGCTGGAGCCGTCCTGAAGCTCGATCAACCCCTCCAGATAGGCGCGGCTGCGCGCCACACGGCGGGCGCCATGCGTCACGATTAATGCCATATCTGCAATGGGATGCGCGGCGCTGCTAATGTCCTCATCGGCCAGCGCCACTATCGCGCCATCGCGATCCACCTTGCGCCGATTGACGCGCAGCATGACCGGCGCGCGCTGGCGCAAGGCCTGCGCCGTCGCTTCGGCCTTGTTCCCAAGGGACGCGCGAAACAAATCCAGTAACCACTCAGGCATATCACAAGCATCGGCCCCTGTCGGGGCACTTCCTGCCTCATGTTCCGCTGCGCTCAGCGGATCCGGCGCATGGCCCACCCCGGAAAAAAGCGTGCCTGTGTCGATATCCGCTGCCCGCAAGGCGCCGATCATCCGGGCGCGACCAGTCTCGCCACCCCCGTGGCAGGCATAGGAGCGCCAGCAGCGCAGCGCTTGAAACACGTGGTCGCGCACCGCAGCCCGGTCGCCCGATCCGGCAAAGCGCGACCGCCGGGCCCAGCCGATCAACGCCTTTTCAGCAGGCTCGCCGCTCGCGATATGATCGAGTATTTCGATCGCGGCCTGTATGCGCGCGCCCGGTGTCATGCGGCCGCACCATAACGCATCACATAAGGAAATGCCAGCAACATACTGATATCAAGACCCAATCCGATAATTCGGCGACTCCCGCGTGATTTGCACATCATGCACATGGCTCTCGCTCAGGCCCGCGCCGGTAATGCGCACAAACTCACAATTGCGGCGCATCTCCTCGACCGTGGCGCAGCCGGTATAGCCCATTGCAGCGCGCAGGCCGCCGACCAACTGATGGATGACGGTCCCGGCCGCACCCTTGTAAGGCACCTGCCCTTCGATCCCTTCGGGAACCAGCTTGTCGCTGGCGGCGTCCTTCTGGAAATACCGGTCGGCCGAGCCGCGCGCCATTGCACCCAAACTCCCCATGCCGCGATACGCCTTGTACGAGCGACCCTGGAACAGGATCATCTCGCCGGGCGCCTCATCGGTGCCCGCGATCATGCTGCCGATCATGGCGCAGGACGCGCCCGCCGCGATCGCCTTGGCAAAATCGCCCGAGAATTTGATGCCGCCATCGGCGATGATCGGAATGTCGCCCGCAGCGGCGACGCAATCCATGATCGCCGTCAGTTGCGGAACGCCCACTCCGGCGACCATGCGCGTGGTGCAGATGCTGCCCGGCCCAATGCCGACCTTGACCGCATCGGCGCCTGCGTCAATCAGCGCGCGAACCGCGTCGCCGGTTGCGACATTGCCGGCCACAATCTGCGCTTCGCCAGCTATCTTTCGCGCGCGCCTCACGGCGTCGGCCACACCGGCGGAATGGCCGTGCGCGGTGTCGATCACGATCATGTCGCAGCCCGCATCAACCAGCGCCTCGGTGCGCTCAAATCCCGCATCGCCGGTGGTGGTGGCAGCCGCGACGCGCAGGCGGCCCAGGCGGTCCTTGCAGGCCGAGGGGTTCAGCACGGCCTGCTCGGTATCCTTCAGCGTCAGAAGGCCGGTCAGCTTGCCTTTGCCATCCGTCACCAGAAGCTTTTCGATGCGGCGCGCCTTCATCAGCGATTTGGCCTCTTCCAGCTCCGCAGGCTCATGCAGGATCGCCAGATCGTCCGACGTCATCATCACGCTGACCGGCGTGTCGGCGTCCTGAGCAAAGCGCATGTCGCGGTTGGTCACGATCCCCACGACCCGTCCGGATGTGTCGACCACGGGAAACCCGGTGACGCGGTACTGCTCCTGCAGCGCCTTGGCGTCAGCGAGGGTCTGATCGGGCGTCAGGGTGATCGGATTATAGACGATGCCGGACACGAACCGCTTGACCTGCCGCACTTCGTCGGCCTGTCTGGCCACGTCGAAATTGCGGTGAATCACGCCCATACCGCCCGATTGCGCCATGCAGATCGCCATGCGCGCCTCGGTCACCGTATCCATGGCCGAACTGAGGAGCGGGATGTTCAGCGCGATTGATTTTGTGACCCGCGTGCGCGTATCGGCGGTGCTGGGCAGCACGGTCGACGCAGCAGGAACCAGCAGGACATCATCGAAGGTCAAAGCCTCACGAATCTTCATCACGTTTCTCCATGAACAGATCGTTTGGCAAGTCCCTATTTCACGGATGCCGCCGGTGCGAAAGGGTAAACCGGTCTGTTTACCAAAACGTGGCTTGCCGCAGCGCGCGGTGCCGGGCTAACTGGCTAGGTCATATCAAGCGGAGTATTCCCTCATGAGCGCACAAGGCACCGGGCGGCTCGATCTGCCCTTCGTCGGCATCTCGACCTTCGGCAAGCGGCCGTATGTCGCGGATTGGAGCGCGATCGACGCCGATATCGCCATCCTCGGCGCACCCTTCGATGGTGGCACGCAGTTCCGGCCCGGCGCACGGTTCGGCCCGCGGTCGGTGCGCGAGGCATCGACGCTGTTCAGCTTCGGCCTTGGCGGCGCGTATGACCATGAGGACGACGTCATGTACCTGGGCGAGGATGTGCGTATCGTCGATATCGGTGACGCCGACATGATCCACACCAACACCGCACAAAGCCATGCAAACATCGCCACCGGCGTGCGGGCCATCCTGGATGCCGGCGCCCTGCCCGTTATCATCGGCGGCGATCATTCGATCAATATCCCCTGCATCGACGCATTTGAGGGACATGGCGACATCCACATCCTGCAGATCGACGCCCATCTCGATTTCGTCGACGAGCGCCACGGCGTGCGCAATGGCCACGGCAATCCGATGCGCCGGGCCGCCGAGAAACCTTATGTCACCGGCCTGACGCAGGTGGGCATCCGCAACGTCAGCTCGACCGCCAAGGATGGCTATGACGCCGCCCGCGCCATGGGCTCGGACATCATTTCGGTTCGCCAGGCCCGCAATCTGGGGCCCGAAGCGCTGGCCAAGCGGATTCCCAAAGGCGCGCGCGTCTATGTCACGATTGATATCGACGGCTTCTGCCCGTCCATCGCCCCCGGTACCGGCACGCCCAGCCATGGCGGCTTTCTCTATTACGAGATACTGGAGCTGCTGCAGAACGTCGCGCAGGCCCACGACATCGCCGGCATTGATCTGGTCGAAGTCGCCCCCGCCTACGATCCCACCGACGGAACCTCGATTCTGGCGGCGCAGATCCTGCTGAACCTGCTCGGCTTCATCATGCACGCGCGGCAAGCCTGACCGCCGCGCCCTTCGTCGCCCCTCAAATACTCCCGCCGGAGGTGTCCTGCGGGGGTAAATCATCGCAAAACCACATTCGGGCGCAATATCTGCAAAGATATCACCGCCTCTGCGACATTTTATCCGCGGCATCCGCTTGACGCCCCCGCGCGCCGGTCATAATGTCCGCCTCGCACGCAATAAGGAATGGTTCATTGGAGCGGCTAGTAGTAGGTATCCCGAAAATGCGCATGGGCCGGTAACCGGACACCCAACAGGTCCCCCATGCGCCCCCGCCAGACCGGGGGTTTTTTTATGCGCGCAAGCGGAATGATGTCATGAACGGAGCAAAGCAATGACACGTCAGATGACCGGAGCGAAAATGGTGGTTCAGGCCCTCAAGGATCAGGGCGTGGACGTCGTCTTTGGCTACCCCGGCGGCGCCGTTCTGCCGATCTATGACGAGGTTTTCCAGCAAAACGACATCCAGCACATTCTGGTGCGTCACGAACAGGGCGCGGTCCACGCCGCCGAAGGCTACGCCCGCTCGACCGGCAAGCCGGGCGTCGTGCTGGTGACATCCGGCCCCGGCGCGACAAACGCGGTGACCGGCCTGACCGATGCGCTGCTCGACAGCATCCCGATCGTTGTGCTGACCGGCCAGGTGCCGACCTTCATGATCGGGTCCGACGCCTTTCAGGAGGCCGATACCGTCGGCATCACCCGCCCCTGCACGAAACACAACTGGCTGGTCAAGGATACGGCCAAACTGTCCGAAGTGATCCACGAGGCGTTCCACGTCGCCACCGCCGGCCGTCCCGGTCCGGTGCTGGTCGACATCCCCAAGGATGTGCAGTTCGCCAGCGCCACTTACACCCCGCCGCAAAAGGTGCGCACCGGCCACTACCAGCCGCAGGTCAAGGGCGATCTGGACGCGATCACCGAACTGGTGGCAGCGATGGAGACGGCAAAACGCCCTGTGTTCTACACGGGCGGCGGCGTGATCAATTCCGGCCCGGCCGCCAGCCGGCTCCTGCGCGAGCTGGTCGAGGCGACGGGTATCCCGATTACGTCGACGCTCATGGGTCTTGGCGCCTACCCGGCCAGCGGCAAGGCGTGGCTGGGGATGCTGGGCATGCACGGCCTTTATGAGGCGAACATGGCGATGCATGATTGCGATCTGATGATCAATATCGGCGCGCGGTTCGACGACCGGATCACCGGGCGGCTGGATGCCTTCTCGCCCGGCTCGAAAAAGGCGCATATCGATATCGACCCCTCGTCGATCAACAAGGTGATCAAGGCCGACATCCCCATCGTCGGGGATATTGCCAACGTGCTGGAGGATCTGCTGAGGATCTGGAAATCGCGTGGCGCCAAGGTGAACGCCGAGTCCATTGCCAAGTGGAACGCCCGCATTGACGAGTGGCGCAAGGTCGATTGCCTCAGCTTCAGCCAGAACGGCCCCACGATCAAGCCGCAATATGCGCTGTCCCGGCTGGAAGCGCTGACCAAGGATCACGACCGCTACATCACCACCGAGGTCGGCCAGCATCAGATGTGGGCGGCGCAATATCTGAACTTCGAGGATCCGAACCGTTGGATGACGTCCGGTGGGCTGGGGACAATGGGCTATGGCTTCCCGGCGTCCATCGGCGTGCAGATGGCCCACCGCGACGCGCTGGTGATCAACGTCGCAGGCGAGGCAAGCTGGCTGATGAACATGCAGGAAATGGGCACGGCAATTCAGTTCCGTCTGCCGGTCAAGCAGTTCATCCTCAACAACGAACGCCTCGGCATGGTGCGCCAGTGGCAGGAGCTGCTGCATGGCGAGCGCTATTCGCACAGCTGGTCCGAGGCCCTGCCCGATTTCGTCAAGCTGGCCGAAGCCTTCGGCGCCAAGGGCATCCGCTGCTCGGACCCGGCCGATCTGGACGATGCGATCATGGAAATGATCAATTACGACGGCCCGGTTATCTTCGATTGTCTGGTGGAAAAGCATGAAAACTGCTTCCCCATGATCCCCTCGGGCGAGCCGCACAACAAGATGCTGCTGGGCGAGGCATCGACCAAGGACGCCATCGGCTCCAAAGGTGCGGTGATGGTTTAAGAATGATGCGTAACGCCCGCCATATAAAAGATTTTTCGCAGAGCAATCGCGCCCGTTCGGCGTATCTGCAAAGGAGCTGACATGTCCGCACTGAATATCAAGAAAGGCTCGACCAAGCATTCGGCCTACAACCTGCGCCCCACCTTCTCGGATGTGGAGGAGAGTCACACCCTTGCCGTCCTCGTCGACAACGAGGCTGGTGTTCTGGCCCGCGTCATCGGTCTGTTTTCGGGACGGGGCTACAACATCGACAGCCTGACGGTGGCCGAAATCGATTCCGAGGGGCACACCAGCCGCATCACCATTGTCACCACGGGCACGCCGCAGGTGATCGAACAGATCAAGGCGCAGCTTGGCCGCATCGTGCCGGTCCACGAGGTTCATGACCTTACGGTCGAGGGCCGCGCGGTGGAACGCGAACTGGCCCTGCTCAAGGTGGTTGGCGAGGGCGACAAACGGGTCGAGGCGCTGCGCCTTGCCGATATTTTCCGTGCCAATGTGGTGGACAGCACGCTGGACAGTTTCACCTTCGAGATTACCGGCACAACCGAAAAAATCAGCGCGTTCGCTGATTTGATGCGGCCGCTGGGATTGTCGGCCTTGGCGCGCACCGGCATTGCCGCATTGTCGCGCGGCGTTTGATCGGGGGACGCAAGCCCGGCCTGCACAACGTATTCGTGAAACAGTAAAGGCGGACCTTCCCGGGTCCGCCTTTCGTACTTAATTCCTTATTCTCTAGCGTGCCCCGCCTCAGGCGTAAGCTGCTTCCCGAACCTGTTTGAACGGGATGATGTCAGCGGGCCTGCCGTTATTGGCCGGAACCGGCGCCTCGCCACGGATGGCACCCATGCGCGTACCGGCTTTTTTCAACTCGGCGCTCAGGGTGGGATGGCTGCGGCGGGTAACCAGACGCGGCATGTCCGCCAGACGCATGTCGCCCGCGTCGCGCAGATCAAATTCGACCAGATCACCGGCGGCCATGGCCGCATCACCGCCAGAAGCGCCGCGATAGAACGCCAGATCGCCATGATCCTCGCACCAGATAACGGCCCGATTTTCGCGCTGGTCAGTCCAAAGAACGACTCCGTACATGTGTATTCCCCCAAAAATTCCAAGTGCCTGCGGCACACATCAAATGCGCCATCTGAATATCTGCCCTGATATGCGCGGCGTGTATCGCCATCTTGATCAAGGTGAATCCCTCACCTCAAAATGTCGTTTTCCGGCAGGATCGACCATGTTTGAATCCGCGTCTGCATTAAGCTATTTGTGTCATACCGCACGATTACTGACGCCAACTAGCGTCAGGTGCCGTGACAAGCTGTCAAGGACGTGTTCGAATGATCTGCAACACGCTAAAAGCCAGTGTTAAGGGAGAGACTGTCATGCAAAGGTCAGATACATATTGTGCCCTCCGCATCCCGCCACGCAACGGAGCGACCTACCCTGCAAGCCGCCTTGAATGACGGAAAAACGCCCCATGACCATGTCAGCTATTACGCCCGCCGAACGCGCGAAAGACCCCGCGCAATTGCGGGCCGTTTTCGGCGAGAACCTGCGCAGGCTCAGCGCGGATTATCCATCGATAGCGGGCCTTTGCCGGGATCTGGGAATCAACCGCACCCAGTTCAATCGCTATCTCAGCGGCGAAAGCTTTCCCCGGCCCGATGTGCTGCACCGGATCTGCCAGTTCTTCGGCACGGACGGCCGGATTCTGCTGGAGCCGGTTGACCATCTGGGCAGCGCATCGTTTGACCTGCTCGGGCACCCCGCCGTCGCCGGGTTTTTCGGGACCGCGCCGATTGATGTCTCGACAGAGCTTTTCCCGAACGGCATTTACCGCTTTGTGCGGCGCAGCTTCATAGACGAGGAGCAGTTCGTCATGGGGCTGGTGCTGGTTTACCGCGAGGATGGCTATACCTTCCTGCGCGGCTACGAGCCCCGCGAGGCGATGCGCGCCCAGGGCTTGTCGACCTCGCCGCGCGACCGAGAATATCGCGGTATCGTCATGCGCCAGGAGGAAGGAATCATGATCGTCGTCACACACCGCAATTCGCTCGCCTGCTCCTTCAACTTTCTCGCACCCGAAACCTCTTTTCAGCGCAATCTCTGGGAGGGATATGTGACCCGCACCGTCCGCGAAAAGATCAGCGGTATTCGCGCAGCGCGCATGGTGTACGAGCATCTGGGCACCAATACCGGCGCGGTTCTGTCAGTCGCACGGACGACCGGCCTGATCGGAATCGAGGAGGTTCCCGCCTTCCACGCACGCCTGTTGCGACTGGATCAGCCGTTCCGCTGACGCCGCCCGCGATGTCGCAGTGAGGAAAGTCGCGTCGCGTCTGTTCGGTTCGGCGCGCCGCGAGCGTGCCAGACTGGTCCCATAGCCGCTTGCCAAGGGAGCCTGCCATGACCCTCACCGACCTATCGCGCGTCCGCAATACCGTAGACAAGGCCAACGGGCTGCCGAATGCGCATTACATCGACCCCGAAGTGTTCGACGAGGAAAAGGACGCCCTGCTCTTTTCGCAATGGGCCGGCCTTGCCGTCGCTGCCGACGTGCCAGAGCCGGGCGATGCGGTGCCGCTGACATTCCTCGGCATGCCCCTGCTGCTGATCCGCGACAAGGAAGGTGATGTGCGCGTTTTCCAGAACATCTGCCGCCACCGCGGCATGATCCTGGTCGACGCCCCGCGCAAGATCGAGGGCGCGATCCGATGCCCCTACCATTCCTGGTGCTACTCGACCAAGGGCGAGCTGGTCAGCACGCCTCATGTGGGCGGTCCCGGCCAGAACACGCACCCCGCCATCCGCCGCGACGAACTGGGCCTGAACGAGGTGCGCAGCCACATCTGGCGCGACGTGGTCTGGATTAATCTCAGCGGGGACGCGCCTGAATTCGACATCGCGATGTCGCACATCATCGAGCGGTGGCGCGACTTTGATCTGCCACTCTATCACGGCGGGCATGACAGCCGGTTCACCCTTGAGGTCCAGTGCAACTGGAAACTTGCCGTGGAAAACTATTGCGAAAGCTACCATTTGCCGTGGGTCCACCCCGGCCTCAACAGCTATTCGCGCCTTGAGGATCACTACCACATCGAAGAGCCCGCCGCCTATTCCGGTCAGGGCACGATGGTCTACCGCCAGCTGACGAATGAGAATGGCAATAAATTTACCGATTTCGAGGGTGTCGGCGCCAAGTGGAACGAGCAGGCCGAATATATCGCCGTCTATCCCAACGTCCTTCTGGGCGCGCATCGCGATCACGCCTATGCCATCATCCTCGAACCGCAGGGCCCCGAGCGGACGGTCGAGCATGTCCATCTGTATTATGCCGAACCCGCCGCCGACGAGGGGCTGAAGGCCCGCAACACCCAATTGTGGAAGGGTGTCTTCGAAGAGGATATCTTTGTCGTCGAGGGCATGCAGAAGGGCCGTCATGTGACCCAGTTCGACGGCGGTCGTTTCTCACCTGTGATGGACAGCCCGACCCACTGCTTTCACGCTTGGGTCGCGGCCAAGATTGAGGCGCATCGCGGCCTGAAACGGGCGGCGGAATGAATGGCGATCTGCACAGCCGGATGCTGGCCGCGCATGCGGGGCCGGACACCGCTGCGCTGATCGCGCTTTATACCGAAGCGGCAGACAGCGCCAATGATCTGGACGCGTCCTGCTTTTTCCTGACCCATGCGTATGTCTTCGCGCTGGAGGCGGGCGCGCCGCAGGCCCGCCACCTGCACCGCCGCCTGCTGCGCCACGGGCGCGAGGAATAGGCCTCAGCCCGCCTCGCAAAGCAGACGGTAAAGATGCCATGTCGCGTGACCCAAAAGCGGCAACACGATAAAAAGGCCCAGAAAACCCGGCAGCAGCGCCAGCAGGGTCGTCCCTGCGATAAAGAGCGCCCAGGCCAGCATCGGCACCGGGTGCGCCGTGACCAGATGGAAACTGGTGATCATCGCCGTGACGAAATCAACCTCCCGGTCCAGCAGAAGAGGCAACGCAATGACCGTGATCATGTAGATCAACAGCGCAAAAAGGCCGCCAACAATACTGCCCACTATCAGCATGCTGATGCCCTCAGGCGTCAGGTAAATGGCGAAAGACGTCGACACATTCGTCATCGTCGAAAACCCCAGGAACAGTGCAAAGATCATATGTGCGAGAAACGCCCAGAACAGGAAGACCATGACGATGATCACGATGATCGACGGCAGTTGCCGCTGACTTTGCCGCAGAACAACGCCAAAAACGGCGCCCGGCTTCAACGGAAGACCCTGCTCCAACCGGTGGCTCACCTCGTATAGCCCCACTGCCGCGAAGGGCCCGATCAGGGGGAAGCTGACAGCAGCAAAAATCAGCCAATAGGTATGCCCCGTCGCGACCGTCACCCAAACCATGAGCCATCCGATCGCCACATAAACCCCGGAGAACACAGCCGCATAGCCCGGCGCGCGCATCACGTCGCGCCACCCCCGGCGCAAGGCCTCGCGCAGCATCGCCAGCGTCGGCGCGCCCAATTCCGGCACGCCCATCTCCGGTACTTTTTGCTCAGCCAGCCCCGTTTCCTGCATTCTTGCCCTCCTGCCATGCGACTGCGCGAAACCAATGCCGCCCTGCGCAGTTGTCATTCACGACAAAGCATAACGAAAGGACCCTGCCCATGTCATCGTCCAAATCCAAAGACGACATCTGGCGCGAATGGCGTGATCTGGTCAACATGGCCCCTCAGGAGCTGGAGGACTGGCTGAAGACGGAAGCATCTAAATCGGTGGGCGACAGCGGTTCCGACGAATCCACCGGCCACGCCTCCGGTCGCCGCATCGTCAAGATCAAGCGCACCAAGAAGGACGAGCTGACGCAAGATCAGTGGGACCACATGGCCAAAGTCGTCGGCTACATCAAACGCCACACCGCCCAGGGCGGCCCGGCCGAGGACAAGGAGCATTCAGACTGGCGCTATTCGCTGATGAGCTGGGGCCACGACCCGCTGAAATGATGGGCGCGCCCGGCTTTCAATGTTCCAGAAATACTCGAATCCACCGGCCTGCGCGGACCCAAGCAGCCGCGATCAGTCGCCCTGCGCTTCTGCCCGGCTTTTTCCGCTGACATTCAGCGCCAGCGTCGCCGCCATGAACTGGTCCAGATCGCCGTCGAGAACGCCTTTGGTATCGGACGTCTCGTGCAGCGTGCGCAGATCCTTGACCATCTGGTAGGGCTGCAGGACATAGCTACGGATCTGGTTGCCCCAGCCCGCGTCGCCCTTGGCATCATGCGCCTCGTTGATGGCGGCATTTCGGCGGTCCAGCTCCAACTGATAGAGCCGCGATTTCAGCGCCTTCATGGCGATGTCGCGGTTCTGGTGCTGGGATTTCTCGGAGGACGTCACGACGATGCCGGTGGGGTTGTGGGTGATCCGCACGGCCGAGTCGGTGGTATTCACATGCTGCCCGCCCGCGCCCGAACTGCGGTAGGTGTCGATGCGGATATCAGACGGATTCACCTCGATGTCGATATCGTCGTCCACCACCGGATAGACCCAGACCGAGCAGAAGGAGGTGTGCCGCTTGGCCGCTGAATCAAACGGGCTGATGCGCACAAGGCGATGCACACCGCTCTCGGATTTCAGCCAGCCATAGGCGTTATGGCCGCTGATCTTGTAGGCGGCTGATTTGATACCGGCCTCGTCGCCGGATTGTTCCGATTGAAGCTCGACCGTATAGCCCCGCTTTTCGGCCCAGCGGACATACATCCGCGCCAGCATGTTGGCCCAGTCGCAGGACTCAGTACCGCCGGCGCCGGCGTTGATTTCCAGAAACGCGTCATTGGCGTCCGCTTCGCCGTTCAACAGCGCCTCCAGCTCTTTGGCTGCGGCGCGTTTCTTCAGCGCCTTCAGCGCTGTCTCGGCCTCGGTCACGATGTCCTCATCGCCTTCGGCCTCGCCCATTTCGATCAGCTCGACATTGTCCGAAAGCTCGGCCTTGATCGAGTCATGCGTCTCGAGCGCGTCAACCAGCGCCTGGCGGTCGCGCATCAGTTTCTGGGCTTTTGCGGGATCATCCCACAGATTTGGATCCTCGACGCGCGCGTTGAATTCCTCCAGCCGGTGCTGGGCCGTCTCCCATCCCAGACGCTGGCGCAGCAGCTCCAGCGATGTCTGGATCTCGTTGGTGATGGTCTGAATTTCAGCGCGCATATATGCTTTCCCGGTGGCTCCTGCGCCTGATACCGCAGCACGCCGCGGCGGGCAAGCGCGCCCTGCCCGTCGTGATTTCCGTCAATACAGCCCGCCCGAAGACATTGATCCGAACGTCGCCTTTTTGCCCACCTGCCCGGTCTGGCCGCTGGAAGTGGTGACGTCGCGGACCTGCTCATCCTCGCCCGCGCGGAACAATTCCAGATCGTTGCCCATGGCAAAGCCGCCGTCGAACATCAGGCCGAACATCGGATCTTCGCCATCGCGGAAGTATTCCGCCACGACGCTGGGGCCTGATGCGTTGTCGGGAAGGCGTGCACCTGTTCTGCGGTCGATCTTGATGAAGTGGCCGCCGGGCGGGATGGCAAAGTCGCCGCCGCCGTATTTGGCCGTCGCCTTCTGCATGAACTGGGTAAAGACCGGCCCGCACATGCCCGCGCCATAGGCGCTGCGGCCCAGGCTGCGCGGCTGGTCATAGCCGATATAGCAGCCCGCGACGATATTGCTGGTGAAACCGATGAACCAGACGTCGCGCGCATCGTTGGTGGTGCCGGTCTTGCCCGCCACCGGAACGGGGAGGTTTACGTTGCCCGCCGCCGTGCCCCGCTCGACCACGCCTCGCATCATCGAGGTCAACTGATAGGCGGTGATCGCGTCGATCACCCGCTCGCGGTTCGACACGATGCGCGGGCTGCGCCCCGGCGCGATCCCGGGATCATCGCAATCTGTGCACGTCCGTTCGTCATGGCGATAAACGGTGCGGCCATAGCGGTCCTGCACGCGGTCGACCAGCGTCGGCTCGACCCGTTCGCCGCCATTGGCGAACATGGCGTAGGCCGCAACCATCTTGTAGACGGTCGATTCCTCCGATCCCAGCGCGTTGGCCAGATAGGGCCCCATGTTGTCATAGACGCCAAAGCGCTCGGCATAGGCGGCGACGGTATCCATCCCCACCTCCTGCGCAAGGCGGACCGTCATCAGGTTCCGCGACTGCTCGATCCCGGTGCGCAAGGGCGTCGGCCCGTAATAGCGGTTGGACGAATTGCGCGGGCGCCAGATACCCTGCGGGGTATTCACCTCGATTGGCGCATCGACGACGATGGTTGCCGGGCTATAGCCGCTGTCGAGCGCGGCGGCATAGACGAACGGTTTGAAGCTGGAGCCGGGCTGGCGCTTGGCCTGCGTAGCGCGGTTGAACACCGAATGCTGGTAGGAAAACCCGCCCTGCATCGCCAGAACGCGGCCCGTGTTGACGTCCATCGCCATGAAACCGCCCTGCACCTGCGGCACCTGTCGCAGCGTCCAGCGGATGAACGCGCCGTCCTTGGTCATGCGGCGCACATGCACCACCTGCCCCACCTTGAACGTGTCCTGGAAATTCTTCGGCAGCCAGCCGATATCGTCGCGCGGGATCACCTGCGGCTCGGCCTCCGATTGCGGCACATCCTCAACGCCGATGCGCATTTGCTGATCGCCGATTTCAAGAATCACCGCCGGATACCAATGGCCGTCCAGATCCACATCGCGCGCGACGCTGATCTCGGCCAGCGCGGCGCGCCACGCCTCTTCGCTTTCCAGCGTCTCCGGCGGCAGCGTCTTGCCGGTGCCCCGCCAGCGGCCAAGATTGCGGTCGTATTGCTCCAGCTTGCCTTGCAGCGCGACTGCCGCTTCGGCCTGCATTTCGGGATCGACGGTGGCGCGCACGGTAAACCCGCCGGAAAAGAATTCCCCCTCACCAAAATCTCGGCTCAGTTGGCGGCGGATTTCGTCCGTGAAGTAGTCGCGGGGCGGCAACGCGGCGGAAAACGGCTCAAAATCGCCGTTCTGCACACTGCGCAAGGGCTGCGCCACCTCCTCCTCATACACCGCCTCGGTGATATAGCCGTTTTGCCGCATCTCGCGCAGCACGAAATCGCGCCGGGCCAGCAGCTTGTCCTTGGCACGCACGGGGTGGAAATCGCTGGGCGCCTTGGGCATCGAGGCCAGGAACGCGGCCTCGTGCGGGGCTAGTTCGCCCAAGGTCTTGTTGAAATAGGTCTGCGCGGCGGCGGCCACGCCATAGCTGTTCTGACCCAGAAAGATTTCATTGAGGTATAGTTCGAGGATCTTTTCCTTGCTCAGCGCCTCTTCGATGCGGGTGGCCAGGATGATTTCCTTGATCTTGCGCTCGATCTTGCGGTCACCGGACAGCAGGAAGTTCTTGACCACCTGCTGCGGGATGGTCGATGCGCCGCGCACCGTGCGCCCGCGCGTCTGGACCGCCTCGATCGCGGCCGCGGCGATGCCGCGCGCGTCATACCCGCCGTGCGCATAGAAATTTTTGTCCTCGGCGGAGATGAACGCTTCTTTTACCAGCTTGGGGATATCCTCGGCCGGGGTATAAAGACGCCGTTCGCGGCTGAATTCGTCGATGATGCGCCCCTCGCCCGAATAAATGCGGCTGATTGTGGGGGGCGTGTAATTGGCAAGGCTCTGGTGGCTCGGCAGGTCGCGTCCGTAGATGTAGAAAATCGCACCGATGCTGAGCGCGATCACCATGATCCCCATGGTGATCAGGCTGAAAATCGACCCGAAAAACGTCATTATAAATCTAAGCACGCACAGCCACCTCTTTGGTCTTAGGGGTCATATATGCACCCGCACCGCTGCCGTCAAAACACAAGCGCGACAGGATTGCGCCGGTATCCGCCCAGCAGGCGCGTGGGTAGGTGCGCCGGTCACTGACGTACCAACAGGGAATTGGCGGCATCTGCAACCGTCCAGGCCCCGATCGCATCGGCAATCGCCTGCGCCATGTCGGCGCGCCAGTCGGGGTCGGTCAAATTGTCCAGATCGCGGCGACTGGACAAAAAGCCCAGTTCCAGCAGGATCGACGGGATGTCGGGCGACTTCAGCACCGAAAAACTGGCGCTGCGCAGCGGGCGCGAATTGATCGGCAGGCCCGCCTCCTTCAGCCCGGCGACAAGCGCGCGCGCCATCAGATCGGCGCGCGGCTGCGTCTCCATCCGGGCCAGATCCATCAGAACGTCGGCCACCACATCATCGGTGCCCGACAGGTCCAGCCCCGCCAGCATGTCGGCGCGATTGTGCCGCTCGGCCAGCGCGGCGCTGGCGGCATCGCTGGCATCGGCGCCCAGCTTGTAGATGGTCGCGCCGCGCGCCATCCCCTCGCCCAGCGAATCCGCGTGCAGCGACAGGAACAGATCGGCGCGCGCCGTGTGCGCAATACTGACGCGCCGCTCCAGCGAGACGAAGCTGTCGTCCTCGCGGGTCAGCACCACCTCGATATTGCCGGTGCGCAGCAGCGTCTCCTTCAACTGGCGGGCAAAGCCCAGCATCAGATCCTTCTCCAGCGTGCCGCCCGCATCGGCGCCCGGATCAATGCCGCCATGGCCGGGGTCCAGCACCACGACCAGCGGCGCGCCCGGCGCGCGCGGGGCGGCAGCACCGACATCAGCGGGCTCCGGCAGGTCCCAGCCGGGCTGCGGCTGCGGCACACCTGCGCCGTCCGCAAACGCCTGCTCCGAGGTATGAACCATCGTCAGCACCAGATCCGCGCTGCCGTTGTCGGCGCCGGTATTCAGCACGGCATGGACCAGGGCAAAGGGGCCGGCCAGTTCCAGCACCATGCGCGACCAACCGGGGCGAAAGCCACCCACGCGCGCGCGGCGCACCAGATCGGTCTGCACCAATTCGGGGCCCAGCGTGCCGGCCCAGTCCACCTCGCGGAAATCAACCACCAGCCGCTCGGGCGAATCCAGCGTGAAGATGCGGAACGGCACCCCCTGGCTGAGAGACAGCTGGATGCGCAATTCGCCGCGCGTGGCGGTAATGGCGCTGGCCTCGGGATTCAGCCGCGCGAGCCCGCCAAACCCCTCCTGCGTGGCGGCCGGGACTGCGCCGCCGATGAAAAGGGCGGCAAGAGCAAAACAAAATCTGATCATCTGGTGTCGGGTCCATCGGGCTGTGCAGCAGCGGTGCGCCTGCGGTTTTGCGGCGCACCCTAACAGGAGCCTTCGCGTCTGTCCCGCCCCCATCGGCGCCAAATCGCATCGCGGCGCCGGCGCAGCGATCACAATAGCGCGGGACGCGGCGCGGCGGGTTGAATTGCCGCGCGCGCTGGCTCTAGACTTTGCCGGAGGGGGCTGCGTCAGCCGCGCCTTGCCCCTGCACCAATCGGAGGCTGTCCATGCGATCCTGCCGCGCTTTTCCGTCCCGCCCGCTTATGATGCGGCTGGCTCTGGCCCTGTCCCTGCTGGGCGCGAGCCTTGCGCAGCCCGCGCGCGCACTGTCGCTGCTGCGCGATCCGGATATAGAATATGCGCTGTTGCAATTGGCGCAGCCGATTCTTCAGCAGGCGGGGCTGAACGCAAACCGCATGAACGTGCTGGTGATAGACGATCGAACCCTGAACGCCTTTGTCGTTGATCGCGACACGATCTTCATTCATTCGGGCCTGCTGCTGAAGATGGAGACGCCGCAGATGCTGCAATCGGTGATCGCGCATGAGGCAGCGCATATCGCCAATGGTCATCTGGTGCGCCGCCCGCAGAACATGCGCAACGCGCGCACCGCCGCCGGGCTGGGGCTGGCGCTGGCCGCCGCTGCCGGCGCAGTTTCGGGCAATGCACAGGCGGCGGCGGGCATCGCGCTGGGGGCGCAAGGCACTGCCAAGCGGTTGTTTTTTGCCCATACGCAGGCCGAGGAAAGCAGCGCCGACAGCGCCGGCGTCGCCTATATGATGCGCGCCGGGCGCGACCCCAGCGGCGCGGTCGCCGTCATGGACATCTTTCGCGGGCAGGAGGCGCTGTCGGCCGCGCGGCAGGACCCCTATGCGCGGACGCATCCCCTGTCGGCCGACCGGATACGCGTGTTGCAGCGCCAGACCGCTGCATATGCAGGCAAACTGCCGCCCGGCAACGCCGATCTGTACTGGTTCGCCCGCGCCAAGGGCAAGCTGTCGGCCTTCAGCCGCGGTCCCAAATGGACCCTGACACGCGCCGGGGAGTCGGGCTTTGCCGATGTGGGACACATGCGGTCGGCCGTCGCATGGCACCGCCAGTCGAACCTGAACCGTGCGCTGGCCGAGATGGACCACGCCATCGCCCTGCGCCCCGATGACGCCTTCTATCACGAGCTGCGCGGCCAGATCCTGATGGAAAGCCGTCAGTTCGATGCCGCCACCGCGGCCTATGCGCGGGCGGTCAACGCGGCGCCCGATCATGCGCTGGTTCTGGGGTCATACGGGCGCGCGCTGGTGGCGCAGGGCCAATACGTCAAGGCGCTGGACGTGCTGCAAAAGGCGCGCGCCCGCGATGGCCGCGATGCCCGCGTTATGCGCGATCTGGCGGTGGCCTATGCGAAAACCGGTCAGGGCGGCATGGCATCACTGGTGACGGCCGAACGCTATGCGATGATCGGTCGGCTGGAGGATGCCGAAATCCAAGCGCGCCGCGCCTTGGGCCTGCTGCCGAACGGGTCGGGTGGTTGGCAACGGGCGCAGGATGTGCTTTCTGCCGCCAAAGCCGCACAGAAATAGTCCGGGTGTAGCCCGGCCTTGTAATATGGAGTTATCCAAATGAACCGCACTGCCATTCTGACCGGGGTCGGCATCATCGTCGCAGGCGCCGCGCTGACCGCGCTGGTCACCCCCGATGCGCCGCCCCCGCACGCGGCAAATGCACAAACCTCGGTCGCCCAGACCGACCAGACCGATAGCCCCGAGATCGGCCAGCTGAGCGACGCCGAATTCGGCGCGCGCGTGCGCAGCTACCTGCTGGAAAACCCCGAGGTCATCTTCGAGGCTGCCGCCGTGATGGAGCAGCGCCAGCAGCAAATGCAGAGCGCCAATGACAGCGATCTGGTATCCGAAAATTCCGATGCCATCTTTGACGACGGCCATTCCTGGGTCGGCGGCAATCCGGACGGGGACATCACGCTGGTCGAGTTCATGGATTACCGCTGCGGCTATTGCCGCCGCGCATTCCCCGAGGTCGAAGAGCTGATTGCAAGCGATGACAATATCCGCGTCATCATCAAGGAATTCCCGATTCTGGGCGAGGACTCGGTGGTTGCCGCGCGCTTTGCCATCGCGGCGCAGCAGGTGCTGGGCGCGGACGCCTACAAGGCGCTGCATGATGCGATGATGACCTACAAGGGGGATCTGTCCACCGATGGCCTGACAACACTGGCCGAAACGCTGGAGCTGGATGCCGAACAGATCACCGCACATATGGATAGCGACGACGTCACCGCCGTGATCGCTGCCAACCGCGCGCTGGGGGAGAAGCTGCAGATTTCCGGCACGCCGACCTTTATCATGCAGGACCAGATCCTGCGCGGCTATGTCCCGCTGGACGGCATGCGGGAGATTGTTGCAGACGTGCGCGGCTAAAGCATTTCTGCGCCGCCCCCTATGCGGGGCGGTGCTATTCCGCCGCTTCCTGCGCGGTTTCAGCGTCAATCTGCGCGGCGCGCGCCTCCACCTGTTCGACGATATGGTCGATCATCTGGTCATTGCTCAGCTTGTGGCTCTGCTTGCCCGCCAGATACACCATGCCGGACCCTGCCCCGCCGCCGGTGAAGCCGACATCGGTCATCAGCGCCTCGCCCGGCCCGTTCACGACGCAGCCGATGATGCTCAAGCTCATCGGGGTCTTGATATGCTCCAGCCGCTGCTCCAACGCCTCGACCGTCTTGATCACGTCAAAGCCTTGACGCGCGCAGCTGGGGCAGCTGATGATGTTGACGCCGCGATGCCGCAAACCCAGCGATTTCAGGATCTCGAAGCCCATCTTGACCTCTTCGACCGGGTCGGCGCTCAGGCTGACGCGGATGGTGTCACCAATCCCCGCCCATAGCAGATTACCCATGCCGATGGCCGATTTGACCGTGCCGCTGACCAGCCCGCCGGCCTCGGTAATGCCCAGGTGGATGGGAGCGTCGGTTGCCTCCGCAAGTTGCTGGTAGGCGGCAGCAGCCATGAAGACATCGGACGCCTTCACACTGATCTTGAATTCGTGGAAATCATTGTCCTGCAGGATCCGGATATGCTCCAGCCCGCTCTCGACCATCGCATCGGGACACGGCTCGCCGTATTTATCCAACAGATGCTTTTCCAAAGAGCCGGCGTTGACGCCGATCCGGATCGAACAGCCGTGGTCGCGGGCGGCGGAAATCACGTCGCGCACACGCTCGGGGCTGCCGATGTTGCCGGGGTTGATGCGCAGGCAGGCCGCGCCCGCCTCGGCGGCCTCGATGCCGCGCTTGTAGTGGAAATGGATGTCGGCAACGATCGGAACCGGGCTTTCGCGCACGATGTCCTTCAGCGCCTTGGCCGACGCCTCATCCGGGACGGAGACGCGGACGATATCGGCGCCCGCATCCGCGGCCGCCTGAATCTGCGCGACGGTGCCAGCGATGTCGGTGGTGGCGGTGTTGGTCATCGTCTGCACCGAAATCGGCGCGCCGCCGCCAACGGGGACGGTTCCCACATGGATCTGGCGGCTTTGGCGGCGTTCGATGTTGCGCCAGGGGCGGATGGGGTTCATCGACATTGCGGCGGTCCTTCCTCCGGCGGGCGTGCCGCCTGCCGGTTTCATTGTCACATCGTCAGATAGGACGATCCGGCACAGGCTTCAATCGCCGTGATGTCTTTACTCGGTAAGAGGCTGCTGCATGCTGGGCAGACGTTCGGCCACATTGCCCAACTCGGCGACATAGCGCTCCAGATCGGAGTCCTGGGTCAGGTCGGCCACGGTCATCGTATCGGTCAGACCTTCGGGCGCCAGCGCCAGACTGGAGGTGACGGCGCCGCGCGGGCCTGCCGGGCCATAGTGCTGGCCGGCCACCTTGAAGTAGATCGCGCCCGATTCGCCCACGCGCAGCGTCGGCGGCACTTCTGTCTGCGGCACGTCATAGGTGTCGCCGGCGTTCATGATGCCCTCGTAAATCACGCTGCCGTCGGAGGCGCGCACGCGCACCCATGCCGGGCGCACGGCGACCATCTGCACGCCGGTCATCGGGGCCTCCACAACCTGCGGGCTGACAACCGATGCAATGACCGCATCAATCGTATTTGGCTGCACGGTCAGCGCCTCGGCAATGGCGCGGGTCGCATTTGGCTGTGTGGCGCTCGGCTGGCTGACGGATGGTTGGACGGCGCCGACCAGCGTTCCGCCCTGCATCGGGTCCAATGTGGAGATCGGACCATCGCGCGCAATCAGAACCGGCAGGTCCAGCGCCTCGGGCCGGTAGAGTCGGTCCAAGGTGTCACTTTCAGGCGATGCAATTCCGGCGCCGGCAGCGATCATGTCCGAAGTTGCGTCCTCGCCCGCCGCCGTGCGGCTTCCTGTGCGCGCATCGGCCAGTGGATCAAGATCGGCCAGAACGTCGGGCGTGTTTTCGACCGGCGAAACCTGGACCCTCTGCACCTCGTTCAGCACGCTCCAGCCGCCATAGCCGATGGCCGAAATCAGCGCGATCAGCACGGCAACCGATCCGATTGCCCCCGGCTCGATCCGCGACAGGATGCTTTCGCTGGCGGGAAGGTATGGCATGCTGGGCGCGGTCAGCCGCGCATCGCCCCGCCCCGCCGCGCGCGGTAGCGGCGCGTCGCTGCGCCGCACCGACGATGCGGCGGCGGACATGCCGTGCGCTGTGGAAAATCCGCTTTCCTTGCAAAAGGCGACAAAGGCGTGGTCGGGGTCCATACCCAGATATCGCGCATAGGAACGCACGTAGCCGGGAATGAAACCGGGCGTATCAAAAGCGTCGGGATTGGCATTTTCGATGGCGGCGACGTAGCTGGCCTTGATCCGCAACTCGCGTTCGACATCAAGCAGCGATTTGCCCATCGTCGCCCGTTCGCCGCGCATTAGATCGCCGAGGCGCAGATCAAACGAGTCGAAACCACGCGACTCCGCCTCCGTGGTTTCGGTGTCGCGCGAAAACCGACCCAATATCATGCAAGCTGCCCCTCAATGTCGATAAGCATAGGTCTGAATGTCCCGATTCGACCCTGCCCTTTGTTTTCAGGCAAACTAGCATACCGCAAGCGCATTTACATCTTTTTACGGGCCTATGCGCTCAATTCGGCGCGATTCAGCGCACAGTGGCTCCACAGATCATCCATGGCATTTACCAGCTGGTCGATCTCGCCCGGTCCATGCACAGGCGACGGGGTAAAGCGAAGCCGCTCGGTGCCGCGCGGCACGGTCGGGAAATTGATCGGCTGCACGTAAATTCCATGCCCCTCTAGCAGCATGTCACTGAGTTTCTTGGTATGTTTGGGATCGCCGACGATCACAGGCACGATGTGGCTGCCATGGTCGATCAGTGGCAGGCCCAGTCCCTTGAGGCGCAGTTTCAGGATCTTCGCCTGCGTCTGGTGCAGATCGCGCAGGGTCTGGTCGCGTTTCAAAAATGCAACACTCGCCGCCGCCCCTGCCGCGATGGCGGGCGCCAACGAGGTGGTAAAGATGAATCCCGGCGCATAGCTGCGCACCGCGTCGCACATGCGCGCGGAGGCGGCGATATAGCCGCCCATCACGCCATAGGCCTTGGCCAGCGTGCCGTTGATAATGTCGATCCGGTGCGCAAGGCGGTCCCGCTCGGTCACGCCGCCGCCGCGGGGGCCGTACATGCCAACAGCGTGGACCTCGTCGATATAGGTCAGTGCGCCGAATTCGTCGGCAGCGTCGCAGATCGCCTCGATCGGGCCGAAATCCCCGTCCATGGAATAGACCGATTCGAAGGCCACCAGCTTGGGCGCGGCGGGATCGTCGGCAGCCATCAGTTCGCGCAGATGCGCCACGTCATTGTGCCGGAAGATCCGCTTGGCCCCGCCATTGCGGCGCACCCCCTCGATCATGGAGGCATGGTTCAGCGCATCGGAATAGATGATGAGCCCCGGAAACAGCTTGGGCAGGGTCGACAGCGTGGCGTCATTGGCGATGTAGGCGCTGGTGAACAGCAGCGCCGCCTCCTTGCCATGCAGATCGGCCAGCTCGGCCTCCAGCCGCTTGTGGTAGACTGTGGTGCCAGAAATGTTCCGGGTGCCGCCCGATCCGGCGCCGGTCGCGTCGATCGCGTCATGCATCGCGGCCAGAACCTCGGGGTGCTGGCCCATGCCCAGATAATCATTGCCGCACCATACGGTGATCGGCCGGTCGGTCCCGTCGGGGCACTTCCACACCGCGTGGGGGAACTGGCCCCGACGCCGCTCGATGTCGATAAAGGTGCGATAGCGCCCTTCGCCATGAAGGCGATCCAGCGCCTCGTCCAGCTTCTCCGTGTAATCAATGGGCTGATTCAACGGGCTTCCTTTCCTTGGTCGTGGCCGGCAGGAAACGCGGGCCCGACGGCATGACGTGCCGCCCCTTGGTTCATGGCAGTTATTATAGCCAGCGGCTTTTTGTTGCAACAGGCTACAAATTGCCACGTCGCGCATTGACTTCCATCAAGGCAAAACAACTTTTCCTCCACCGGCAAGGCCTGCGTCTGGACAGTGGCGCGCGTGCTGCTAGGGTCGCGCGAACAGTCTAGCAGCGAGGTGTCCCATGTCCCTGACCGCCGTTCTGGCCCGTATCGACGCGCAAATGCCGGACGCCACCGCGCGGCTGCTGGAATTTCTGCGCATCCCGTCAATTTCGACCGATCCGGCCTATGCAGATGCCTGTCAGGACGCTGCCGACTGGCTGGTGACCGATCTTCAAAGCATTGGTATCGCTGCCGAAAAGCGCGCCACGCCCAAGCACCCGATGGTGGTCAGCCATGCCGGACAGGACGCGCCCGAAGGCGCGCCACATCTGCTGTTCTACGGACATTACGACGTGCAGCCGGTCGATCCGCTGCCGCTGTGGACGCGCGATCCGTTTGATCCCGCGGTCGAGCAGACGCCGAAGGGCGAGGTCATCCGCGGGCGTGGCACCAGCGACGACAAGGGCCAATTGATGACCTTCGTCGAGGCCTGCCGTGCCTGGCGCGAGGTCAACGGCACCCTGCCCTGCCGCATCACGTTTTTCTTCGAGGGCGAAGAGGAATCAGGCTCGCCCTCGCTGGTCCCGTTCATGCAGGAGAACGCCGCGGAGCTGCGCGCCGATATCGCGCTGATCTGCGACACCGGCCTATTCCAATCGAAAACCCCTGCCATCGTCACAATGCTGCGCGGCATGGTCGGTGACGAGGTCACGATTACCGGCCCCGACATGGACCTGCACTCTGGCTTTTTCGGCGGCATCGCTGCCAACCCGATCCGCGTTCTCTCCAAGGTTCTGGCGGGTCTGCATGACGATACCGGACGTGTCACCCTGCCCGGATTTTACGACAATATCCCCGACCTCGCGCCCGAGGTCCGCGCCCAATGGGAAGGGCTGGGTTTTGATCACGCACGCTTCCTTGGCGATGTCGGCCTCAGCCACCCTGCGGGCGAGGAAGGGCGGATGCCGCTGGAGATGATCTGGTCGCGCCCCACCGCCGAGGTCAATGGCATCTGGGGCGGCTATACCGGCGACGGGTTCAAGACCGTGCTGCCCAGTCAGGCCAGCGCCAAGATCAGCTTTCGCCTGGTCGAGGGACAGGACCCGGATGCTATACGCGACGCGTTCCGCACCTATGTCAGGGCCGCGTTGCCGGTGGATTGCACCGCGCAATTCACCGGCCACGGCGCCAGCCGCGCAAGCGTGATGGAAACGTCGGCCCCCGCGTTCGAGGCCGCGCGCAAGGCCCTGTCGCAGGAATGGCCCGAAGAGGCCGCCTATGTCGGCTGCGGCGGATCGATCCCCATCGCCGGACATTTCGGCGAGATCCTCGGCATGACCGCGATGCTGATCGGCTTTGGCAAGGATGACGATGCGATCCATTCCCCGAACGAAAAATACGACATGGAAAGCTTCCACAAAGGCACGCGCAGCTGGGCGCGCATCCTCGATGCGCTGACGTCCCCCAAAGCCGCCTGAGAAGAAACGGGGGAACCGGCGGCGGCGGATCCTCCCGTTTCAGAATACTCCAGCGGTGCGAGGGAAACGCCCCGTCAGGCGCACATGCCGGGGATTGCTCCGGTGCGCACGGCGCCCTCGCAATGCTGGCGGAACGCGTCCAGCAATCGTGTGGAATGCATGTCGCGCAGCATGGCAAGCCCCACGGTCATCGAGGCGGCATCATCGCCGATGCGCTCCAGCGGAACATAGGCCAGCGGGCGCATCGTCTCGGCCCGCATATTCGCCGGGCGCGACGTCATCAGCGAAAATCCGATTCCCGCCGCCACGAAGGACCGCAGCATCGATGGGTCGGCACATTCCGCGACGATGTGCGGCTTTTGCCCCGATTGCTCGAACAGCGAGATGAAGTACTGCCGACTGATCGGCAGGTCCAGCAGCACGAACGGCTCCTGTGCCAGATCGGCCAGGCTGAGCGATGCGCGCGCCGCCAGCGGATGATCGGCGGCCAGAAGCACGTAGGTCGGCATGCGCGCCAGCGGGTGAAACACGATTTCAGAGCTTAGTTGGCTCTCATAAGTCAGCGCCACGTCGATCTGCGCCCGGCGCAGCCCCTCGGCCAGCTCGGCCTCGCTGGCGGTTGTCACCTTGAGCTGCACATCAGGATAAAGGTCGCTGAACGAGCGCCAGATTTCCGGCAGGATCAGCGGCGCAAAGGTGTGAAACGCGCCGATATGCAAGGGGCCGGCAACCAGCGATGCCGTCTCGCCCGCAACCTCATAGAGCCGGTGCGCCGCGCGCAGCGATTCCTTGGCCGCCTTCAGCAGCCGCTTGCCCGAGGGGGTCAGCACCAGACCCTGCGCATGCTGGCGGATGAACAGCTGAACGCCCAGCTCCTCCTCCAGATGCGAGATGGCCGACGATACCGAGGGCTGCGATATGTTGATCGTTTCGGCGGCGCGCGTCACGCTGCCCGCCTCGCCCGCCGCGACGAAATAGCTGAGTTGGCGAAGGGTAAAGCGCATGTGGCGGCGGTCCTGTGCTACGGGTCTGGTCCCTGCCCGGCAGCCCATAGTGCCGCAGGACGCCTGCCGGGTTCAATGGGCATCGCGGCTAGAACCCGGCCTCCAGCCGGTCCAGAACGCGCGCCAGCATCGCATCGCAGGCATCTAGTTGCGCGGCGTCGATGAACTCGTCCGGTTTGTGCCCCTGCGCCATATGCCCCGGCCCGCATACCGCCGTGGCGATACCAAGGCGATTGTGGAACAGCCCCCCTTCGGTGCCGAAGGCGACCTTGATCGCCGGATCATCGCTGCCGCTCACATCGCGCAGAAACGCGACGATGGCGGAATCCGGGTCCGTCTCAAGGCCCGGATAGGTGTTGGTTTCAGCAAATTCGATGGCGACATGCGGATGGCTGCCCTGATAGGGCGCGACGATCTGCGCCGCGTCCCCGGCAAGGTCCGCGACGATGCTGGCAGGATCATCCGCCGCGATGTTGCGGATCTCGAAATCCAGCGTGCAGTGATCGGGAACGATGTTCAGCTGCACCCCGCCATGCATGATGCCCGCGTGGAGCGTGGTGTAGGGCACGGAATAAGCCGCGTCCTTGGCGCCGTTTGCGGCGATATCGGCCTGCCTTGCGCGCAGGCGGGCCATGAAATCAGCGCCCAAATGCAGCGCGTTGACCCCCTCGGGCGCAAGGGCCGAGTGGCTGGCATGGCCGGTGCAGGTGGCGCGCAGGGCCGTCTTGCCCTTGTGGCCGTTGGCGATCTGCATCCCCGTCGGCTCGCCCACGATGCACAGCGCGGGCCGGATGCTGCGCGGCTCCAGCGCGTCGATCAGGCTGCGCACGCCGACGCAGCCGATTTCCTCGTCATAGGAAAAGGCCAGATGCAACGGTGTTTTCAGATCGCGCTTGGCGGCCAGCCGGGCGGCGTGGATGGCGGCGGCGACAAAGCCCTTCATGTCCGCCGTACCGCGCCCGTAATATCGCGTGCCGTCCCGGCGCATACTGAACGGATCGCTCGACCAGGTCTGCCCCTCGACCGGCACGACATCCGTATGGCCCGACAGCATCACGCCGGGCCGGTCCCGCGGGCCGATCGTGGCAAACAGGTTGGTACGCGCGCCGTCCGTCGTGCCGACCGTCTCGAACCGGATGCCCGCGTCGCTGAGAAGCCCCGCGATATAGGCGATCAGATCGAGGTTGGGCGTGCGGCTGATGCTGGGAAAGCCGATCAGCTGTTCAAGGATATCCAGCGTTTTCATGGGCCTAAAGATCCCCCGGCACGCCGTAGCTGGGCGCCTCGGAGGGGTTCAGCGCGCGGCTGACATAGGCGTCCATCTCGGGCTTCCATCGCTCCCACAACGCGCCAAGGGCGGCAATCGGGCAGTCGTCGCGCCAGTCGATGCGCAGATCGGCGATGGGCCAGTCCACATCCCGCGCCAGCAGCATCCCGGCAGAATGCACGTCGCCCTCTTCGCCGCCCGCGTCCAGCGCGGCCTGCATGGCGGCCAGCAGACGGTCGCCTAGCGGCTGGCCGTTGGCCCCCTCGAACGCCTTGATCATCGCCTCCGGCACGGCTTTGGACGTCAGCATATTGCCCGCTGCAACCACGCCGTCGCCGGTGGCCGCATGATGCGTGCCCAGCGTATGCGCGCCCGAAAAATGCGCCGTGCCGCCCCGGCTGTCGACCAGCGCAAGCTGGCGATAGTCCAGATGCGGCGCGTCCTTTTTCAGCGCCTCCAGCGCCTCCCCGGCGGACAGGCCCTGCCCCATCAGGTCCAGCCCCTTCGGGCCAAGGCGCGGATCGGTGATGTTCTGCGTGGACACGACCCCGACGCCCGCCCGCACATGCGCGCAGCGCGCGGCGACGCAGGGCGACGAGGACGAGACGGCGACGCCGACCGTGCCGGTGTCCGGGCAGCGGGCGGATATGGAAAACGTCATGGGCAGCTACCTTTTCAGTCGGGAATGACGGCGGTGATCTCGATCTCGACCAGCCATTCGGGCCGTGCCAGCGCCGACACGACAAGCCCGGTCGAGCAGGGATGCACGCCCTTCAGCCACTTGCCCATCTCCTGATAGACGGCCTCACGATAGCGGATATCGGTCAGATACACCACGATCCGGCATACATGCGCAATCTCGCTGCCCGCCTCGGTCAGCAGCGTGTCGATATTCTCCATCGTCTTGCGCGTCTGCGCTGCGACATCGCCCACGCCGACATTCTCGCGGCTGTCCAGATCCTGCGCCACCTGACCGCGCAAAAACACTGTCGTGCCGCGCGCGACGACGCCCTGAGACAAATCATTGTCCAGCTTCTGCTCGGGGTAGGTCTCGCGTGTGTTAAACGGGCGAAGGCGTTTGTGGATCATGTTTTTTGTCCTTGGCTGGCCGGGCTGGGTGCGATGCGGCCGCTGAGATATTGGGCAAAATCGTAATTGGGCCGCTCCAGATGCGACAGGTGGCCGGGCGCTGCGAAATTCGAGCAGAGGCCGCAATAGACCTTTTCGGTGCAGCCGCGATCCTCGACATTCACCTCGTCCAGCAGGGTTTTCAGCTGCTCGAACAGCGGCGCGGCCTCGGGATCGGCGGCGTGGTGGCGCGACATGCCGCCGCCGAAGGTGATGCGTACCTTCCCCACACCCTCGGGATGCAGGCTGAGATACCAGAAATATCCCGGCGTCAGCGTGATCAGCAGCGACGGGTAGATCGCCAGCAGATAGGTGGTGCGCGCAGCGTCGCCTGTCAGCGCGGTATTCTTTTCGTGCGGCATCGCGATCTTGAAGGCCGCATCCTTGAGGATCGTGTGGTAGTTGAAGGCCGGGCGCCCCTCGGGGCAGACCATCTCCTCCAGCTTACTCAGGCCGCCGATCGTGCCGGCATGGCAGACCGGCAGGTGATAGCTTTCCATGAAATTCTCGGCCAGCACCTTCCAGTTTGTGTCCCAGACGTGGGTTTCGTGGAACGATTCGACGTAGCCTGCCATGTCGTAGCCGGCGATCATCTGCGCGACCTCGGTCAGTTGGTCGGCCACGGGCGGCGCGTCGGGATTGAGGGTGACGAACACCCAGCCCAGCCATTCCTCGCAGCGGACGCGTGGCAGCTTGTACTGGTCCTTGCAGAAGCCTTGGTTCAGCGTCATGCCGGGCGCGCCGCGCAGACTGCCGTCCAGATTGTAGGTCCACGCATGATAGGGGCAGACGATGGCGCGGGTGTTGCCGCGCCCGTGCAGCAGCGTCGACATGCGATGCAGGCAGACGTTGGACATGGCGCGCAAGTTCCCCTCGCGGTCCCGGATCACCGCAATGGGCTGGTTCGCCAGATCGGTCGTCAGGTAGTCGCCGGGATTGGCCAGCGCATCGGCGCGGCCGACGCAGAACCAATCCCTGGAGAAGACATGCTCCAGCTCCTGCGCCAGAAATTCCTCCGAGGTGTAGACCGACGGCGGCATCGCCCGCGCGCCCTCAAATGGTTGCGATGCGTTCTCCATCAACTCGTCAATCGCGCGCGTCTCGTGTCCCATGCCTCGTCCCTTTCGGTTGGGTTGTGCCGTCTTCTGCACCGGCGTAATATAGTCGCGGGCGACCGATCCGTCGCCCGCCTTTTGTTCGATCCCGGCCGCACCCCTTGCGGAACTGGAGGCGCGCATCGCAATCAATCCGCATTTCCTGGAATTTGAGTATGCCGTCACGCGCGGAGTCCACGGCGCCCGGCGCGCCTATTCATCTGTTCGGGGCGAACCTATCATCGGGGCCATTAGCCGAGAAATAAGCGTTTCCTTGGAGGGGCAAAGGATTTCCTGAGGCACACGGCCCTGCCCCGTTATAGATGGTTCTGAAAGGGTCGTGGCCGCGCCTCGCCCGATCAGCGATCACGACACCTCGCACCCTGCCTTAGACGTGAACCAGTCAACCACCGCCTGTACGGACGAGCGCCGCTTCGGCCCGCGCACCGCCAACAGATAGAAATCCTGCGTGCCCGGAAGCGCATGAGGCAGAAGCTGAACCAGCCGATTCGCGGCAAGGTCGCGCGCCACCAGAAAGCTGCTGACAAGCGCAGCGCCCTGACCCGACAGCGCGGCATCCATCGCCAGAGCGGTCTGGTTCAGCCGAAGCCCGCGCCCGCCGCGATCGTCCACTACCAGATCCCTTAGGAATGCGGGCCACAGATCATGGGCATCGTGCAGCTTCGGCAGCCGTGACAGAATATCCGGGTCGAGCGGCAAGGGGTGCCCGGCGACCAGCGCGGGGGCCGCCACGGCGATAATCTCCTGCCGGAACAGGCGGATCGCCTCCAGCGCCGCACCAAAGGGCGGACGCCCTTGGCGAATGGCCAGGTCGATCCCGTCATTGTGAAAGCTGGCCACCTTCTCGGTCGCGACGACCGCCAGATCAATTTGCGGATGCGCGGCAGAGAAATCCGGCAGGTTCGGGATCAGCCACTTTGCGGCAAAGGTCGGCGTGACACTGATCAGGACCTTTTCCGGCGCGGGGCGCAATGTCTCGGTGGCGGCGCGCAGGTCTTCGAAGGCGGCGGCGACACCCGCATGATAGCTGCGCCCGGATGGCGTGAATGCCAGCCCCTTGGGCAGCCTTTCAAACAGCGGAAGCCCCAGATGCGCTTCGAGTTGGCGGACCTGCTGCGCGACGGCGCCTTGCGTCACGCCCAGCTCGCCCGCGGCGGAGCGAAAGTTCAGATGGCGGCCCGCCACATCGAAGGCGCGCAAGGCGTTAAGCGGGGGCATTCGGGTCATCTGGCAATAGTATTCCTGCTGTCACACGAGATCTATTCTGGCGCGCAATGGTATCAAGGATCAACTATATATTGGATACCTCAATGATGGAGATTGCAATGACCGTAGAAAAAGTAGCACTTATCACGGCTGGCGGCAGCGGAATGGGCGCCGATGCGGCCCGCAGGCTGGCGGCAGATGGCTTTCGCGTCGGCATCCTGTCGTCGTCGGGCAAAGGCGAGACGCTGGGCAAGGAGCTGGGCGGATTCGGCGTCACCGGATCGAACCGCTCGAATGACGACCTTGCCGCGCTGGTGCAGGGCGCGGCGGATCGCTGGGGCCGCGTCGATGTTCTGGTCAATTCCGCCGGCCATGGCCCGAAGGGACCTGTACTGGAAATCCCGGATGACGATTGGCACACCGGCATGGAAGTCTATCTGCTGAACGTCATTCGCCCCACGCGGCTGGTGACACCGCTGATGCAGGCGCAGGGGGGCGGCGCGATCATCAACATCTCGACCTTCGCGGCGTTCGAGCCTGATCCGCTGTTTCCGACATCAGGCGTGTTCCGCGCTGGCCTTGCTGCGTTCACCAAGCTCTATTCGGATAAATACGCACCCGATAGTATCCGCATGAACAACGTCCTTCCGGGGTTCATCGACAGCCTGCCCGAAACCGAAGACCGCCGCGCGCGCATCCCGATGGGGCGCTATGGGCGGGCCGATGAGGTGGCGTCGCTGATCTCTTGGCTGGCCTCCGACGGGGCGGGCTACATGACCGGCCAGAACCTGCGCATCGACGGGGGGCTGACCCGTGCCGTCTGATATTGCCATGCAGGCACCCGCGACGGGACGCGCCGCCTTTGCCATCAAATGGGGCGCGTCGGTCATCCAGATCATGGGCTATACGGCGACGGCCTTTGGCTGGACCCCGTGGAACCTCTATCTGTTCGTTGTCGGTGTACTCGGCTGGTTCGCAGTCGGCGTGCTGTGGAATGACAAGGCAATCATGCTGATCCACATCATCGCCCTTGGCGCCATGCTTGTCGGGATGAGCAACGGATAAAAGTGAGTGCGGCGGTGGCGCGACATTCCCGATCTCCACCCACGATGAAATGAGTGCGGCGCGGCGCACATACCAGCTCGAAATCAAGGACTGAGGTATCGCCGTTCAGTGAAGCGCCAGATTGATCCGGGTCAATGCGGCGACCGGCACCTGCGTATAACGCTACCACTGTAGCAAGGAGGCACAGATGTCAGGTTTACGAATCGGGATACTCACGGCGATGGTCATCGGCCTGCCGGCGATGGCGCAGGACATTGCGGCTGGCAAGGACGTCTATCAGCACAGATGCGCCAGTTGCCATGGCGTGGAAGCCGATGGCACAGGTCCGATGGCCCCGGTGTTGCTTCTGCAGCCTACGGATCTGACGCAGTTGCAGCGCGAAAACGGCGACGAGTTCCCGCTCAAAAGGGTGGTGTGGCGCATCGACGGACGCGACCCCTTGGTCAGCCACGGATCGCCAATGCCTGTCTATGGTGACTTTTTCGAGGGGCGTGACGTCAGCCTGAAAACCAGTTCCGGCCAACCGATCATCACCAGCCAACCCATCGCCGATCTTGTTGCCTGGCTGCAATCCATACAGCAGTAAAGGGCCCGATGCCAAGACCGCCGCCGGCCCTCGTCTTGGCGGCGATGGCCGGATGTGCGTTGGCAAAACGGTGCCCTGTTGCCGCCATTGGCGCTGGTCGTGAACCTTATCTCAGGCGTGCCCGGTCAAGCTGATTGGCCGCAGCAGCGCTGGAAAACGGATTCACATAAAGGCGGTCATGGCTTTCAACGCCCACGTCAAAGATGCAATCCTCATTGGGCCGCGCGACGCACAGTAGCACATAGCCCTCGGAGGATTGCCGCTTGTTCAGCGCTGTGCCTTTGGGTTGACGCACGGACCCCGAAATCATCTTGGCCGCGCAGGTGATGCACCCGCCGTATCGGCAGCCAATCGGCAGAACATGACCTGCGGCCTCGACCACGTCGATAATAGCCTCGTCCTCGCCAACATCGAAGGACAGGCCGCCGCGGTTGCGAAATGTGACCTTGTGTTTGCGCATGTGCCCCTCCCCGTGCAAACCTCCCCGGACCTCTTCGCGCAAGGCCGGGGGGATTATTGGCCAGCGGTGTCAGATCCAGATGTCGGATGAACAATCGCCACCGGGATAGCGCGTTTCGTGCGCTCTGGACGGTCCATGCGGTTCGCCGCTGAAATCCACCAGGAAATTCTCGCGGATCGTCATGCCGCCATTCACGTTGTCGCAATCGACCAGCAGCATGAGGCCGCCATTGTCCTTCATTGACGGATAGAATTGATTGTCCCAGGTCGAGAACAGCGAGGTGGTGACATACATGCGCTTGCCGTCCAGCGATAGCTGGATCATCTGCGGCCCCCCGTCCACGCTTCGGCCATTGACCTCTGGCGCCTTGCCCAGCAATCCGCCGATCCAGACCTGACCAGTCAGCTTGGGGTTCGCCGGATCCGAGATGTCATACTGGCGCAGGTCGCCATGCAGCCAGTTCGAGAAGTAGAGATACCTGTCATCCATGGACACCAGAATATCGGTAATCAGGCTGGGCATCGGGACAGGAAACCCCGCGACATCCACCGTAGGCACGTCGATGACCTTGTTGATCTCAAGTTTTCCGTTGTCCTTGTGATAGTGAAATATATTCGACGCCAGCGCCGCCCCGACAAAGCCATGCGTGCTGTCCGGATCATGGAGGAATCGCGCCTCCAGAGGGATCATGCCTTCGGCCCCCAGATCGACCGACCGCTCGACCTTGCGGTTCTTGAAGTCCCAGAAATGGATGTGCTGGCCGTAGTTCCCGCGGGCAACATCCTCCAGATCGAATCCGGGCATGAATGTGTTGGGCGCGGCCCATTCGGTCGAAATCATCATGTTGTGCCGCGGCTGATACCAGAAGTCATAGTTGTACTTCATCTCGCCAAGGTCTTTCTCCCAGCGGCCGAGAATGTTGAAGTCCTTGTCGAGATGCAGGAACCCGCCCGGACCGTTGCCGTCCGCATCGCCCAGCATCGACACGATGATATCCGCGCCAAGGCAGTGCACCGTATGCGGGGCGGACAGGTTGGTCTTGGCCTTGATCTCATCCCCTTCGATCGTCTTGTAAAGCGTCGGTTCACGCGGATCGGTGGCGGTATCGACAATATAGAAATTCGTGGTGCGCACTCCGGGGATGATCAGATATTTGCGCTCCATCTTACCGTCGGTGTGACAGGACGAGCAGGCATTCCAGCCCATATGGTGCAACTCGTCGCCGACAATGGGCATTTCGGTGCGGTGAATCACCTGACTGTACGTCGGACTGTCTTCGTCAACGTCGATGGTCGCCAGATAGTCCGGCTTCTCGACGCCGGTTCCGGTGTAGATGCAAATCGTATAGACAAGCTTTTCGCGCGGCGCCTTGATGGCGTCCTGCGGCGACGCATAGCCGGGGCCAGCGCAGCAGCTTCCGTTTGAATCAGACATATGGTCCTCCCTTTGGTGTGACGTCCAGGCGTGGTCCCTTCTTTCTCCCCTGGTTTGCGCAAAAGCCGACATGTTTGCTGAACATCCGCGATCCTGCCGCACCGGCTCGCACCGCCGACGGTATCCGATAAATGCGTTTGGCACAAAGGCAGGTTGCCGACAGGATCGGATGGCGCACTGATCGAATCGATAGATGATTTCATACTTTACCATAGTATCAGATAGATATAGATCATAGTTAATCCTCTCACACACCACTCCCATCCGCGATACACGCATAGCTTGCAGAGCTTTCTTCTTCTTCTTGCGGCTGTTTCCTTGCCAAGTAAAATCGAGACGTTAGGGTGAAGTCCTAGATCGCCGTCCTTGACTGTCTTGCCGAAAATCGAACGTGCGATCGCTCTGGGAGGAGAAAATATGTCAAACAATCGTAGTATTAACCGGCGTTCATTTTTGACCAAATCGGCCCTTGCCGGGGGTGTTGCCACCGGCGGCATGCTTGCCGCGCCGGCCGTTCTTGCGCAATCACCGATCGTCCTCAAGATGCAGACATCGTGGAACGATGCCAATATCTGGCAGGAATTCGCGCGCGATTATGCCACCCGCGTCGAAGAGATGTCGGGCGGTCGTCTGAAGGTGGATGTGCTGCCCGCCGGCGCTGTGGTTGCCGCGTTTCAGGTGCTCGACGCTGTGAATGACGGCCTGATCGACGCGGCGCATTCGGTTCCCGTCTATTGGTACGGCAAGAACAAGGCCGCGTCGCTGTTCGGAACCGGCCCCGTCTTTGGCGGCTCTGCCACGACGATGCTATCGTGGTTCTATCAGGGCGGCGGTCAGGAACTTTACAACGAATTGCTTCAGGACAACATGGATCTCGACGTGGTCGGCTACCTCGGATTTCCGATGTTCGCGCAGCCGTTTGGCTGGTTCAAGGAAGAGGTCAACACCGTTGCGGACCTGCAGGGGTTCAAATACCGGACCGTGGGCCTCGCCGCCGATCTGATGTCCAAGCTGGGCATGTCCGTCGCGCAACTTCCGGGCGGCGAGATCGTGCCCGCGATGGAGCGCGGCGTGATCGACGCGTTCGAATTCAACAACCCGTCCTCGGACAAGGATTTCGGTGCGCACGACGTGGCGAAGAACTATTACCTGTCCTCCTACCACCAGGCGTCGGAAAGCTTCGAATTCCTGTTCTCCAAGACCTTCCTCGAGGATCTGGACCCGGACCTTCAGGCGATCCTCAAATATGGCGTCGAAGCGGTCTCGACCGCCAACACCGCCAAGGCGATGGACCGGTATTCGGCGGATCTTCAGTTCCTGCAGAACGAGGCCGGGGTGACGGTTCACCGCACTTCCAAGGAAATCCTCGACGCGCAACTCAAGGCGTGGGACGAGCTGATCCCGGAACTGGAAGCGGACCCCTTCATGAAAAAGACCCTCGACAGTCAGCGTGACTGGGTCAGCCGTGTGTCCTATTATGAACTGATGAACTCGCCCGATTACGGACTGGCGTACGATCATTATTTCCCCGGCAAGGTCAAACTCTGAGCGCGTCGGCAAAATGTGAAGCGGATCCCGGCACAGACCGTGCCGGGGTTCCCGTCCGAGGGACAATGGCACCATGATTTCATTCATTCGGTTCGCCGATAACCTTTCCGCCTGGTTCGGAAAGGCCTTCGCTTGGCTGATCCTCCTGATGTCTCTGGGGACCGGCTACGAAGTGTTCGTCCGATACGTCATGAACAATCCGACAGCTTGGGCGCTGGACGTGTCGTTCATCATGTACGGGACGCTGTTCATGATGGGCGGCGCCTATACATTGTCGCGCGGCGGGCATGTGCGGGGCGACTTTCTGTACCGGCTTCTGCAACCCAGAACGCAGGCGAAAATAGACTTTGTCCTCTATCTGATCTTCTTCTTTCCCGGCGTGACCGCCCTGATTTTTGCCGGCTGGAAATATGCCGCCCGGTCGTGGCAATACGGCGAAGTGTCGGTCAACAGCCCGGCAGGCGTGCCGATCTACCAGTTCAAGGCGGTGATCGTGGCCGCCGGCATCTTGCTGTTCATTCAGGGACTGGCGCAGATGTGCCGGTGTGTTCTGGCGATGCGCGACAATTACTGGCTTGAGGCCGAAGAAGACGTGTTCGAGACCGAAGACCTCATCATGCGGGCTGCCAACAAGGCCGAGAAAGACCATATCACATGACCGATCCGCAAATTGCCCTGATGATGCTGGGACTGTTTATCGCCTTTGTCTTCCTCGGGTTTCCCATAGCCTTTACGCTGATGGCGATGGGCATCGGGTTTGGCTATTACGCCTATTTCGACGCGCGCCGCATGTGGCGCAGCCATGACCGGCTGGACGAGGGGGCCGGCCAGTGGGAGCAATGGACCACCTGGGTCGAAGGGTTATTCAACAACCGAATATTCGATCTCTTCGTCAACCAGACCTACACGGTGATGTCCAACGAGGTGCTGACAGCCGTGCCCCTGTTTTTGTTCATGGGCTACATCGTCGAGCGTGCAAACATCGTCGACCGGCTCTTTTCGACGCTCAACATCGCGTCCAAGAACATACCCGGATCTATGGGTGTGGCCGCCCTGATCACCTGCGCACTGTTTGCCACGGCCACCGGGATCGTGGGCGCGGTTGTGACGCTGATGGGGCTGCTGGCGCTGCCCGCGATGCTGAAGGCGCGCTATGATCCCTCGTTTGCCGCTGGCATCATTTGCGCGGGCGGCACGCTGGGCATCTTGATACCGCCCTCGATCATGCTGATCGTCTATGCGGCGGCGACCAACGTGTCGATCGTGCGGCTCTATGCGGCGGCGCTCCTGCCGGGGCTGACGCTGGTCGGGCTTTATCTGGTCTATATTGTCGGGCGGTCCCTGCTTCAGCCGTCCTCGGCCCCGCGTCCCACCGATGACGAAGTGCCGGACATGCCGATGGCCAAGCTGCTGCTGATGATCGTCACGTCTTTCGTACCGCTCGCCTTCCTGATCTTTGCCGTGCTGGGATCGATCCTGTTCGGTCTGGCCACCCCGACCGAGGCGGCGTCGATCGGGGCGTTGGGCGGGATTTTCCTGGCCTTCGTCTACCGCGCCATGACGTGGCAGCGGATGCGCGAAAGCGTCTATCTGACGGTGCGCACCACGGCGATGGTCTGCTGGCTGTTCGTCGGATCCTACACGTTTTCGGCGGTGTTCTCCTATCTGGGCGGCGAGCATGTGATTTCGGAGTTCGTGCAGTCGCTGGATCTTTCGCCGATCATGTTCCTGATCCTCGCGCAGCTCATCATCTTCCTGCTGGGCTGGCCGCTGGAATGGTCCGAGATCATCATCATCTTCGTGCCGATCTTCCTGCCGCTCCTGGCGATCTTCGATATTGATCCGCTGTTCTTCGGCATCCTTGTGGCGCTTAACCTGCAAACCAGTTTTTTAACGCCACCAATGGCCATGTCGGCCTATTACCTCAAGGGCGTCGCCCCGCCCGAGCTGCGCCTGACGCAGATCTTCCGAGGCGTGATGCCGTTCCTGTTCTGCGTAATCCTGTCGATGGTGCTGATGTATGTCTTCCCGTCGATCGTGTTCTATCTGCCGGAGCAGTTCTATGGGCGCTGAAGCAAGGCAATCAGGCGCCGTCGCGCAGGCCCCCAGCGTTGCGCTGCTGCGCGACAGGCTGGCGTCCGGGGCGCTGGATGCGATCACCTTGGTCGAAGGGTATATCTCGCGGATTGAGGCGCGCGAGCCTGATGTGGGGGCCTGGGCCTGGTTCGATGCCGAATTCGTCCGCGCGCAGGCCCGCACGCTGGATGCCTACCGCCGCGCAGGCCGCCCGCTGGGGCGTTTGCACGGGCTGCCGGTGGGATTGAAGGACGTCATAGACACGGCCCGCATCCCCACCGAAAACGGCTGTGCCAAGGATGCCGGGCGGGTGCCGCTGCGGGATGCGTTCGTCGTCGAGCGGCTCAAGCAGGAGGGCGCGATCATCATGGGCAAGACGGTCACGACCGAGCTTGCCTTCATGCATCCGGGCAAAACCGCCAATCCGCACAATCTGGATCACACGCCGGGCGGATCGTCCCAAGGCTCGGCCGCGGCGGTGGCCGACGGGATGGTGCCGCTGGCCATCGGCACGCAAACCGGCGGCTCGGTCATCAGGCCCGCGTCGTATTGCGGCGTTACTGGCTATAAACCGACGTTCGGCGCAATCCCGCGCCGGGGCATACTGGCGCAATCGCCGTCGTTGGACACTGTCGGCGTCTTTGCCAGCGATCCGGGCGGGGCCGCCTTGCTGGCCGAGGTGCTCTTTGGCCATGACACCGAAGACGCGGCGACCCATCCGGAACCGGCCCCGGCCCTTTTTGCCGCCGCCACGTCCAAGCCGCCGCTGACGCCTGTTTTCGGCTTTGTGCGTCCCCCGGGATGGGACGATGCGGACCCGCAGCTGCGTGACGCGTTCGGCGAATTGGTCGCGGCGCTTGGCGATCAGGCGTTCGAAATACCGCTTCCTGCCCTTTTCGACAGCGCCGCGGGCCAGCGCAAGCTGATCAATTTCGCCGAGATGTCCTATCATTTCTACCCCTATTGGCGGGATGCCCCCGACCAGTTGGGCAAGGTGACCCGTGACGCGATCGAAGAGGGAAACGCGGCGCTTGCCCGCGACTATCTGTCGGCGCGCGACATGCCCAAACTGCTGAATGCGGCTGTCGACGAGATGCTGACGCGCTGCGACGCGATCCTGTGCCCGGCTGCGACGGGCCCCGCGCCCAAGGGGCTGGACACAACCGGCGATCCGATCTTCAACGGTCTCTGGACGCTCTGCGGTACACCCTGCATCAGCCTGCCCCTGCTGACCTCGCACGAGGGGCTGCCGATGGGGGTCCAGCTGGTCGGCGCTCGCGGCACTGACGCACGGCTGATGCGCACCGCGCAATGGCTTTTCAACTGGTCGGATGATGCACCACAATGAGGGGTAGAGGAACATGAACCGAATACTTGCGCTCTTTGCCTTTGTCGCCGTGGCGGCCTTCGTGCTGATCCTTGCGGTCAAAGTGCCCAACCTTGACCTGGTGATCGTGATCGTCATCACGCTGGCGTTCGTGGCCTATGATTTTGCCACGTCAAGCGGCAACAAGCAGGACTGACCGCGTGACGAAGCCCGTGATATGGATCACCCGCACCCTGTCTGACGCGACCCTTGAACGGGCCGCACGTAGCTACGATGTCATATGGGATGCCGCCGACAAACCCGGCACCGCCGTGGATATCATCGCGATGAGCAGGCGGGTGGATGGGATCATCCCCTGTCATTCCGAACATTTCACCGCAGATGTGGTGGCCCGGCTGGACCCGCGCCTGAAGATCGTGGCAAACCATTCGGTGGGGGTGGATCATTGCGATTTACCTGCGCTCAAATCCAAGGGCATCACCGTTACCAATACGCCCGGCGTTCTGTCCGATGCCACCGCTGAGCTGGCGATGATGCTGATGCTGGGCGCGGCGCGTCATGCCGTGACCGGCGACCGCATCGTGCGCTCGGGGGAATGGGATAGCTGGTCCCCTGCCTTTCTGGTCGGCAAGCAGGTGACTGGCGGCCGACTGGGGATCATCGGCATGGGCGGGGTCGGGCGCGCCTTTGCCCGCAAGGCGCGGGGTTTCGATATGGAGATCCACTACCACAACCGCCGCCGCCTACCCCCCGAAGACGAGGCCGGCGCGATCTACCACGAGGAACTGGACGACCTTCTGGCGGTATCCGACTTCTTGTCGCTGCATTGCCCCACGACACCTGAGACGACCGGCCTGATGAACGCGAACCGCCTTGCTCGCCTGCCCGAGGGCTGCGTGATCGTGAACACCGCGCGCGGCACTCTGATCGATGAGGCAGCATTGCTGGCGGCCATCCAGAGCGGGCATCTGAGCGCCGCAGGCCTTGATTGTTTCGCGACCGAACCCGGCGGCAACCCTGCCTTTGCGCCGCATGCAAATATCGTCATGATGCCCCATGTCGGCAGCGCCACACTCAAAACCCGCGACGCCATGGGGTTCAAGGCGCTCGACAATCTCGATGCTTTCTTTCGCGGCGACGTGCCACCAGATCGGCTTTGAGCAGGGCCGCCGCATCGCGCGTCATCGACAGCGGAGTGTCAGGCGGTTCCCAGTAGATCCCGCGCGATCCGGTCGAAAATCCTGGCGCCGACGGGGATCAGGTCATCGGGAAAATCATAGTCGGGGTTGTGCAGCGCGGCATGGCCTTCACCCGAGCCAAGCAGCAGCATGGCTGCCTTGGCATTCCAGCCGAAGACGCCAAAATCCTCGGAGGCGCGCATCGGCAAACCATCGTCGCCATTCGCGACCCCTTCCGCATCCATGGCCGCCGCCGCTATGCGCGTTGCGTCCGGATCATTGACAGAGGCCGCAAAATCATCGCGCACGGCAAATGCCACGTCTAGCCCGGCGCGCTCTGCTTCCGTGGCCGCCAGCTCTCGCGCCTTTGCCAGAATGTCCGCCATTGCCGTATCGTTCGCGCTGCGCAGCGTTGCGTAGATGACCGCTTCGCCCGGCGAGATGCCGAAGGTCGGCTCTCCTACGCGAAGATGTGTGACAGTCACCAGTTTGAACGTATCGTCCAGCGTTCCGCCGGTGCCAAGCGCGCTCAGCGCCGCGATCAGATGACCGACTGCCGGTGCGGGCGATCTGCCATCTTCGGGGTTGGCTGCGTGCGCCGTCTTGCCGGCCAGCTTGATTTCAAGGCCCCGAGACGCGCAGTTGATCAGCCCCGCGCGTAGTCCAACCTGCCCGAAGGGGCGTCCAGGTTCGTTGTGGATCGCGAATGCCCAATCCGGAGCGATTTCGCCAAAAGCCGGATCGGACACCACGGCTCGTGCGCCGCTGCCGTCCTCCTCCGCCGGCTGAAACATCAGCACGACGCGGCCCGACGCCAGAGGCTTGCGCGCGATCATGCGGCCAAGCGCCAGAAGCATCGTCATATGCCCGTCATGCCCGCACAAATGCCCCTTTCCTTCGTGGCGTGACACCCAGGGAAGATCGGATATTTCCTGGATCGGAAGCGCATCAAGCTCGGCACGAAACAAGACAGTCGGCCCATCGCGCGCGCCCTCAAACACCGCAGCAACGCCATGCCCGCCCAGATTGCTCAATATCCGGCTTGGCGACAGCAGCTTGAGCGCGGTCACTATCCTGCGCGAGGTTGCGCGTTCTTCACCCGACACTTCGGGATACTTGTGAAGCTCGCGCCGGAATTCGGTCAGCTCGATCAGATCAACGTTTGTCAGCATGGACTGATGATACCTTCATTGTGCCCTTGGCTTCCAGCTTTAGACACTACCGCAAAAAGCCACGCAAGGGCGGCACAACTGCCCCCGCCCAGCCACGCCAGCAATGCGGCGCGTCGCGCAAAATTGCGATACGCGAGTGCGCCGCGCGGGCTCGGCTTCCGTTCCGTAAGAATGGCGTTTCGTTCGAAAAATGACCACGGCAGGGACAGTCCGTGATAGACTGAAAAAGTAAACTGATGGAGAGAGATATGCGCTACATCACAATCACCACATGGGAAATCGACGACGGACAGAACTTCGACCTGGCCCTTCGCGCAATCGAGGAAAAACGCCTGCCCGCGTTGAAGGGTTTCGGGGCAAGCCGCGTGACAGTGATCCGCACCAGCGACCGCACAAGCGCCGTTATCACCGAATGGCCGGACAAGTTCACCAGAGACGCCGCCGAACTGAAAATCGACGAGGTTCGCAGGTCCGCCCACCGAGAGGATCAAATTCGCATGACCGGCGAATTGAAGGGCGAGATCGCGGCCGACGTCTGATGCGCGTCGGTTCCACAGGTGCGCGGCGCCTTTGAACGGCAGGGCCAGGTCGTGGATTCCGAAAATTGGCTGCCGCCGCCGCGACGCCGCCGCCCGTAGCGGCAAACGGGTGCTGGCAACGCCTGACAGGTATATTATCCGCGCACAGCCCCCTGCCCGCACAGGGCCGACAAGGGCAAAACATGCCACATTCGTCGCGGTAAGCCCCCCGTCTATCCCCAGAATATGCCTGTGCATTTGCACGCCAAACCGCAGTATCCGGCGGCGCTGCGATTCGACAGAGCGCGGCCAAACCCGTTCGACATGGAATAGAATTTGCCCTGCCAGATTTCGGCACTTCCTGCCGAACCCCCTGAAACCTTTGAAGGCCAATAGGCACAGCGAGCAATTGAACGGTTTGACGTTGTCAAGCTTGACATAAAGTCGCAGCTCATGTGTTACTACGCTTCTAAAGTTTTCACTGTCAATAAACAGCGCCGCCAAAATGAGCGCTGCAATCCTCAACCAACGGGAGCATTCAATGCCTGACCTAACCGAACGCATCAAGAAGATGCACAGCCAAGATATCACAATCGCATGGGCTTTTGTCGTCGGCCTCTGGCTGGCAATTATCTTTGTTGCGCTGGCCACCTGGAACCTCGCTCCCAGTGGGACCGCGCGCATTGTGTTGCTGATCGGCGGCGCGACAATCCTGGTTCTCAACACCGCTGCGATCGTCGCCATGCTGCGTCATTATCGCGAGGACCGCGATTTCATGTACGGGCTGGACATCAAGTTTCTTGATCTCGCCCGCGAGCAGAAAAAAGGTTGAAAGGACCGGTTATGGCCAACTACATCCCCCCCGTCCAAAGCAAGATCGGGCAGATCATCGACGTGGTCGTTCTGCTGGTTCTGGCGGTCAGCGCGCTTTACCTGCCGCTCTTTCTGGGCCTGGCAGGCAGCGCACAAACCTCCAATGTGCCGGATAACCCGACATGGGAAAGCCTCGCGCAGAATCCCACCATGGTCGAAAAATGGAACGAGCTGGGCTATGCCACAGCCGCCGACGCGGCCGAACTGATCACGGCGCGTTTCGACTACTCCTTCTCGATCCTCAACCTTCTGGTGATGATCGTCGTCGTCGTCGGCTATTATGCCATCGTGCTGCGGTTCTCCGGCAAGGAGTATTCCGACGTGATTTCCGAAAAATTCGGCGACAAGTGAACAGGGACTGAACATGGATATGTGGAACATCATGGAATACGCTGCCTGGGGGCTTTCTATCGTCTTCGGGCTTTATATCGTCATCGACTGGATCAAGATCGACAGCACCTACAGCGACGAGGAATTGATGTCCTCGCGCGAGGGCGAGCTTGAGGCGATGACCGAAGAACACAAACTCTGAACGGGGAGAACAAGATGTCTGATACGGATATCACATCCGCCGAAATGGATGGAATGGGCCCCAAGGGGGTCAAGCTGGGTCTGGCGCGGGTTCTGGGACCGGCCCACATCTGGGGTCTTGGCGTCGGGATCGTCCTCGTGGGCGAATACATGGGCTGGAACTTTGCCGTCGGCAAGGGCGGCGCCTACGCCGCGCTGCTCGCGTGCTGGTTTGCCGGAATACTTTATTCCTGCGTCGCCATGATCGACAGCGAGGTCACATCGACCGTCGCCGCGGCTGGCGGTCAGTACACGCAGGCCAAGCATATCGTCGGCCCGCTGATGGCCTTCAACGTCGGTCTTTATCTGGTTTTTGCCTACACGATGCTGGAGGCTGCAAATGCGATCACCTTCGGTTTCCTGATTGATACGGTGGCCGGGATGACGGGCCATGAGGGGCTTGATCAAAGGCCCTTCATCATTCTGGCGATCATGTTTCTGGCCTGGCTGAACTACCGCGGCGTTCTGGCGACGCTGACCTTCAGTCTTGTCATCACCGCTTTCGCCTTCTGTGCGATCATCGCGCTGTTTCTGTCGACGGCTGTTTTCATGTCCGACAGCCCGCTGCGCCATGTCGAACTGATGACCGATCTGCCCTATGGGTGGCTGGGTGTTCTGGCAGCAATGCATTTCGGCCTGTGGTATTACCTCGGGATCGAAGGCACCTGCCAGGCGGCTGAAGAGGTCCGGTCGCCCGCGCGTTCGCTGCCCTTCGGCACGTTGGCCGGCGTCATGACGCTGCTGATCGCGGCAACGCTGACATGGTATGTCTGCGTCGGCCTGATGCCGTGGGAGTATCTGGGGCAGTCGGGCGTTCCGCTGTTCGACGCGGCACGTCTGTCGGGGTCGATGACGCTGATGGTCCTTTTGGGTATCGGCACGATGTTCGCCACTCTGGCTTCCGCCAACGGCTGCATCAACGATGCCAGCCGGGCGTGGTTCGCCATGGGGCGCGATCACTATCTGCCGGACTGGTTCGGCGCCGTGCATCCCAAATTCCGCACTCCCTACCGGTCGATCATCTTCTTGGTGCCGATCGCGCTGGTCTTTGCCTTGGGCGCACCTCTGGATCAGGTGATCACCTTCTCGATCCTGTCGGGCCTGCTGGGATACACCTTCATGCCGCTGAACGTGATCCTGTTCCGTCGCAAATGGCCGCTGGACTCGATCAAGCGCGGATATGAGCATCCGTTCCACCCGGTTCCGGCGATCATTCTGCTGTCTCTGTGCGGTGTGACGTTCTTTGCCGTGTTCCTCGGCTACGGCTCACAGCTGGTTGCGATGCTGAGTTTCTACATCATCGTGTCGCTATGGTTCCACTTCTGGCGCTACCGCTTCGTGCGCCGTGCCGCGCAGTTCACCATGCCTTGGCCCAGGCCGCGCGGCTACTGATAAACCCTACAAATCGGCCCGCCCTTTCGGCGGGCCGGACCCTTTTGGACCGGAGGAACGATGGACCGATTTATCACAGGGGCGATATTGATTGGGGCCGCCATGCTGTTCGTGCTCCTCTTCCGGCACCTGCGCCGCGCCTCGGCCGAGCGTATCGCGCAGCGCACCGGATATCTGGATGCCTGCCGCCCGCTGATGGACACGCCCCGCATGGGCCGGGGCGACAGCGGTTTTGCCCGGCTTGGCGGTCGCTATCGCGGGGTCGAGGCGGATATCCAGGTGCTGCCGGACACGTTGACCTTTCGCAAACTGCCCGCGCTTTGGTTGCTGGTGACGCTGCCGGGGCCGCTGCCCGTGGGCGCCACGATGAACCTGATGATCCGCCCCACCGGGGTTGAGCCGTTCTCGCGTTTTCAGACGCTGGCGCATCAGCTGGACCGGCCCGATGATTTCCCCGAAGATTGCGCAATCCGCACCGACAACCGCACCCATTTACCGCCCGAGGATCTGGTGCGCGCCCATCTGCACATCTTCGACGATCCGAAGGTCAAGGAACTGGTGATCTCGCCCAAAGGCGTGCGCATCGTTTTTCTGGCCGAAGAGGCGCAGCGCAGCCGGTATCTGATCTATCGCGACGCTGAGATGGGCGTCACGCCGCTGGCCGCCGATCTGTTGCAGCCCAAGCTGGACCAGTTGATCGCCCTGCGCGCGGATGTGCTGGACGCCGCAGCCGGCGAAGTGCAAGAGTTGCGCGCATGAGCATCGTTTCCCGCCCCCCGCCAAACCCCTATCTGGTGTTGGCCGCGGCCATTATTCTTCCCGCCTCCGGTCAAGTGCTGAACCGGCAGCCAGTGCGCGGGCTACTCTTCGCATTCTTTATCCTGCTGCTGGGCGGCTTTACGCTCCAGACCGCGTCGCCGGACGTGTCGGTCGTGGGCAAGCTGGCGGGCGGCATTTTCGTTTATGCGATTGCGATTTTCGACGCCTACAAGACCGCCCGCGTCCGCCACGAGGTTTGGGCCGCCACCGGGCCAAAGCGCTGAGCGGACGGATTTGCCGCTGTCGGTTGGCGCCAGAAGCTGGGGCCTTCTAGGACCCTCAACCTCATGGGTTATCGGATCACGACAGCGTTGCATTTGCGACCCGGGCACTACCCTAGCCTTAGAAGGCCCAAATACAGAGAAATGGTGATCGCACCAGGATTCGAACCTGGGGCCTCTACCTTCGGAGGGTAGCGCTCTATCCAGCTGAGCTATGCGACCGATCAGGCACCTTCTAACTTGCCGCAAAACCAGTGTCCAGAAGAGAAGTTCCAAGAGAGCGTCATAGCCTTGGTATTTCGGGACCTGTTTTTTCCAATGAAAACATACCCGTATATTCATAGCGATGCTTTCAGACGGCAGTGGCCTATCCAGCAGAAACAGGGGCAACCGCAACACGCGATACCTGCGCGGCGCCCGGCCCGCAAAGCACAAATCACGCCATTACGCGAAGAGATCGTGACACAGCTCCAGCGCGTCGATCAGCGCGTCGACTTCAGCCTCCGTATTGTAGACGGCAAAGGAGGCGCGGCAGGTCGCATTCACGCCCAGATGCTCCATCAGCGGCCCGGTGCAGTGCTGGCCCGCCCGTACCGCGACGCCTTTTTTGTCGAGGATGGTAGAGATGTCATGCGGGTGCCCGGCCCCGTCCATCGTAAAGCTGAAGATCGCCGCCTTGTCCGGCGCCTGCCCCTGCAGTTGAAGCCAGTTCAACCCGCCGAGCCGCGACGCTGCGTAATCGCGCAGGCTGTTTTCGTAGGCGGCGATATTCTGCATCCCCAGCCCCATCATGTATTCCAGCGCAACGCCCAGTCCGATGGTCTGCACGATACCGGGTGTGCCTGCCTCGAATTTCATCGGGGGATCGTTATAGGTCACGTTTTCCTTGGTGACTTCGCGGATCATGTCGCCGCCGCCAATGAACGGGCGCATCTCGGCCATCCGGTCGTGCCGAACATAGATCGCGCCCGAACCGGAGGGGCCATATAGCTTGTGCCCGGTGATGGCGTAAAAATCGCAGCCGATATCCTCGACATCGACCGGCATGTGAACTGCCGCCTGACTTCCGTCGACCAGCACGGCGACCCCCTTGGCGCGTGCAGCAGCGCAGATGGCTTTTACATCAACTTTGGTCCCCAAGACGTTGGAAAGATGGGTAATTGCCACCAGCTTTGTGCGCGGCCCGATGGCGTCGATCACCTTTTGCGGATCCAGCGCGCCATTCAGGTCCGTATCGACCCATTTCAGGACCGCCCCCTGCCGTTCCCGCAGAAAGTGCCATGGCACGATATTCGCGTGATGCTCCATCACGCTCAGCACCACCTCGTCGCCGGGCTGAAACCGGGGCATGGCCCAGCCGTAGGCGACCATATTGATCCCCTCGGTCGTGCCCGAATTCATCACGATCTGTGCCTCGTCCCGGACGCCGAGGAACCGCGCGATGATGGCGCGCACCCCCTCGTATTTTTCGGTCGCAACATTGCTGAGGTAGTGCAAGCCACGGTGAACGTTCGCATATTCGTGACTGTAGGCGTTGGTGATCGCGTCTATCACCACCTGCGGTTTCTGCGCCGAGGCGCCGTTGTCCAGATAGACCAGCGGCTTGCCGTTCACCTCGCGTGTGAGGATGGGGAAGTCGCCGCGCACCTTTTGAACATCCAGCATCACGCCCCTCCCATCACAGCCGCCGCAAAGACGCTGAGGATTGCCGAGAGGCCCACGACCATGGCCAGAACGGCCAGGATCAGGACAGCTATCGACTTGAAAATATTATTGAATCCATGTGCCCGATCAATAAAGGCAACCAGAATGATGAGCCCCCAGACCGACGCGACCATCACCAATACCAGCCCAGCCAGCGGCAGCGCCAACATCAGGACGAGCAATGCCAGCTGCACCCCAAGGCGCAAAACCTGCATCCACACGATCAGCGCCAGAACCTGCGGAACCTGCCCCGCGCCGCCCAGACTGCGCCCGATCCACGTCAGCGTCAGCACCGTGATCACCAGTGCGCCCAGCAGAAACAGGGAAAACAAGGCCGGTGACTGGAAGGCAGGCGGGATCATCTGCATGCTCTGCGGATCGCTCTCCGGCCCCATATAGAGCGAAACCGAATAGACGATCCCATTTAGCACGCTCATCAACGCAAGCGCCATCCACAGCCATTCTCGCGGCAGCCGCAGCGCCATGATCCTGTCCGCCGCAGCGCGCGGCGAAAACAGCGTCTCCACGAACAGGTCCGAGACGAATTTAGTGTTCATAAACGGCCCCATTCCGCCTCGCGCAGCCCCAGCGCCCAAAACAGCGCGAAGGCCAGCAGCCACACTACGCCGACAGCTGTCAGCGCCGGTCCCGGCCCGATAAAGCCGGCGACAAGACCGTGTAGCAGCACCAGCGGACTGGCCGCAAGCAGCGCCCAGAACAAAGCCATGCGCGCCCCGAAAGCTGTGCCCCTGCCGCCCGCCATCCGCGCGATCCAGTGGCTGATCAGCGCGATCGCATAAAGCAGCAACGGCGCGATAAATGCCCAGGCCAGCAGCGCGCCGCCCAAAAGCGGATTAAGCTCTTCGCCGGTGATGTAGGCCTGCCGCGCCAATGCCGGCCACTGTGCGATGAACATCACCACGCAGCCCGCCATCAAGATCACCAACGCGCGATCCTCGCGCTGCCCCATGGCCAGCAGGCGACGCATCACGGCACCGGGGCTGCGATACGTCGCCACGATGTCGCGGGCGGCAGCCATCAGGCGCGCCGCCGCTCCAGCCAGCCCTCGAGAAGCAGCTTGATCTCGTCCTGCAAGGCGAAATCCTCGATCTCGTCCACCGCCTCGGCCAGAAATGCCATCGTCAGCAGGTCCGTCGCGATCCCCTTGGGCACGCCGCGCGCGCGCAGATAATACAGCGCGTCCTCGTCAATCGCACCCGACGTGGACCCGTGCGAACAGATGACGTCATCGGCATAAATCTCCAGCTCGGGCTTAGCCAGAAACTGGCTGTCACCGTCCAGCAGCAGGGATTGGCTGATCTGGTAGCCGTCGGTCTTTTGCGCGCCGGCCTTGACCAGGATCTTGCCTTGGAAAACGCCGGTCGCGCCGTTGCGCAGCACCTTCTTGTAGACTTGGCGGCTCTCGCACCGCTGGGCATCGTGGGTCACGAAAACGGTGTCGTCGTCGTGGAAATCCCCGTCGCCCATCGATGTGCCGGCAACATGTGCGATTGCATCGTCACCGGTCAGTTCGATCACGCATTCATTGCGCGTCATCGCGCCGTTGGCGGTCATGGTGAAGGACTTGAACCGGCTCTTGGTCCCGAGATGCGCAAAAATATGCGTTGCCTCGCGCCGCTGATAGTCGCGGCCCTGCGTGCGCACATGATGGAACGACGCACCGTCACCGATATCGACCTCCAGCACATCATTCAGCCGTGCCGCAGCCGGACCATTCTCCAACAGCGTCATTTCCGCACCGGAATCCAGCTTGATCACATGGTGCAAGATCGCGTCCGAAGTTGTTGATTCGTGGCGGTAAATCAAATTTATCGGGCGCGCTGGCGTGCCGGTGACGTGAATGATCAAACCATCCGTTGCAGCTGCCGTATTCAGGGCCGCCAAGGGGCGATGAACCGGATCCTGTCCACGCTGCTCAAGCATTCCGTACAGGTCCTTTGCCCAGTGGATATCGGTCTTCCCCGCGTCTGCCAGCCGCTCGATCATCACGCCGTCGGCTGCCAGATCATCGCTGGCATCAGCGTCGAAAACACCGTCGACAAAGACGATCTTCAGGCGATCCACGTCGTCAAATACGGGCCGCTCATCAGCAGTAAACAGCGCCGCCTCCGGCGCGTCTGCCTGGGTCAGCGTATCGGGGCGGGTGAATTTCCAATATTCATCGCGCCGCTGCGGCAGGCCCATGGCCCGAAGACGCGCCAACGCGTCCTTGCGCGCAGCTTGCGACCAGCCCGCGCCATCCGGCAAAGTGACGGCATCCAGCCGCGCCTCCGTCTGGGACTGTCTGAGATTTGCCACAGCCATTATGCCACCTCCGCGAGAATGTCCGCATAGCCGTTCTTTTCGACCTCGACGGCCAGCTCCGGACCACCCGTCTTGATGATGCGCCCGTCCGACATGATGTGCACGAAATCAGGTTTGATATGGTCCAGAAGTCGCTGATAATGCGTAATAACCAAGAATCCGCGCCCGGCATCGCGCAGCGCGTTCACACCGTCGCTGACCAGTTTCATCGCGTCGACATCAAGGCCGGAATCCGTCTCGTCCAGGATGCACATCTTGGGCTCCAGCAAGGCCATCTGCAGGATCTCGTTGCGCTTCTTCTCGCCGCCGGAAAAGCCGACGTTGACCGGGCGTTTCAGCATGTCGGCGTCGATTTTCAGCTCTTTTGCCTTGGCGCGGATCAGCTTGAGGAAGTCGGCCGCGCTCATCTCGTCCTCGCCGCGCGCCTTGCGCTGCGAATTCAGGGCGGTGCGCATGAAAGTCATGTTGCCGACGCCGGGGATCTCGACCGGGTATTGGAACGCGAGAAACAGGCCGGCGGCCGCGCGCTCTTCGGGCTCCATCGACAGAATATCAACGCCTTCCAACGTTGCGGTCCCATCCGTCACCTTGTAGCCATCACGCCCTGACAGAACGTAGCTGAGCGTCGATTTGCCAGACCCGTTCGGCCCCATGATCGCGTGCACCTTGCCCGCCTCGACGGTCAGGTCCACACCCTTGAGGATCGTCTTGTCCTCATCTTCAAGATCGACGTGCAGGTTCTTGATCTCAAGCATCTTTTTTCCTCTCAACTATTCTGTCAGGCGGCTCAGGGCCGCATCATCATCTTCATGATCGGCAGCAGCCGATCGGGTGGGACGGTCATCGGCGCGACGTCGAATTCAGCCATGCGGCCAATCAGACGGGGGGCGCCGAGGAATTCTTCGATCGCATGGTAGCGAGTGCGCCGCTTGTAGTCGTCGACCAGCAGCGTGACGGGCTTGCGCGTGCAGAATGCCGTCGCCATGGCGCAGCCGGGGCGAAACCGGCCATCGACCAGCACGACATCAGGCTGGCGGAAGTCATCGCGCTGCCAGACCGCCAGCGGATAGTCCGGATAGTGCTGCCAGCCGCTGGTATCCACTGGAGTGCCCCAATCGCCGGTCTCGCCGATATCGACCCAAACCACGTCAATCCGGGTGCCCTGCGCCGGCGGGTTTTGCACGAACCAGCCGCGCATCATCACGGCCCAAGCCTGATCGCTTTCAACGGAAAACACTGTCTTTCCGGGCAGTTCCGACGCAAGCACCGTCGAGCCGCCCGATCCGTATTCGAGGATCACGTCGGCGTCGGCGTAAGCGCGGGCCAGATGCCGCGCCTCTGCCTCGGGCAGGATCAATTCGGGCGGGGACAGGACAGCACTCGTCATCCCTGCCTCCCCCCGCACATTATGACCGCACGTCGCATCACAGCATTACCCGACCGAGCCTTCCAGTGAGATTGCAACCAACTGCTGCGCTTCCATGGCAAACTCCATCGGCAAAGCTTGCAGCACGTCGCGGCAGAAGCCATTGACGACCAGCGCCACCGCCTCTTCCTCGTCCATGCCGCGCTGGCGGCAGTAGAACATCTGGTCGTCGTCCACCTTGGACGTCGTCGCCTCATGTTCGACGCGGGACGAGTTGTTCTTGACCTCAATGTAAGGCACCGTATGCGCCCCGCATTTATCGCCGATCAGCAGGCTGTCGCACTGCGTATAGTTCCGCGATTCCTTGGCCTTAGGGTGCATAGTTACCAGACCGCGATAGGTGTTCTGCGCCCGGCCCGCGCTGATCCCCTTGGACACGATGCGCGATTTCGTGCGCTTGCCCAGATGGATCATCTTGGTGCCGGTATCGGCCTGCTGCATGTTGTTGGCGATGGCGATCGAGTAGAATTCACCTTGGCTGTCGTCACCGCGGAGGATGCAGCTGGGGTATTTCCACGTCACGGCCGAGCCGGTTTCGACCTGCGTCCACATCACCTTGGCCCGGTCGCCCCGGCAATCGGCGCGTTTGGTCACGAAGTTGTAGATGCCGCCCTTGCCGTTCTCGTCGCCGGGATACCAGTTCTGGACGGTCGAATACTTCACCTCGGCATCTTCTTCGATGATAATCTCGACGACAGCCGCATGCAGCTGCGATTCGTCGCGCTGGGGCGCTGTGCAACCCTCCAGGTAGCTGACATAGCTGCCTTTATCCGCGATGATCAGCGTACGCTCGAACTGGCCGGTATTTTCGGCATTGATGCGGAAATACGTCGACAACTCCATCGGGCAGCGGACGCCGGGCGGCACATAGACGAACGATCCGTCCGAGAAGACCGCCGAGTTCAGCGTCGCATAGAAGTTGTCATTCACCGGCACGACAGAGCCGAGGTACTTCCTCACCAATTCGGGATGCTCGCGGATCGCCTCGGAAATCGAGCAGAAGATGACGCCCGCCTCCAGCAGTTCCTTCTGGAAAGTCGTGCCGACGGAAACAGAGTCGAATACGGCATCTACGGCCACCTTGCGCGCCTCGGCAGGCATCTCGCCCGCGCCTTCGACGCCAGCCAGAATGGCCTGTTCCTGCAAGGGGATGCCCAGTTTGCTGTAGGTTGCCAGCAGCTTGGGATCGACCTCGTCCAGCGATTTCGGCTTGATCATCATCGATTTGGGACGCGCGTAGTAATACTGGTCCTGAAAATCGATTTCGGGATAATCAACCATCGCCCAGTCAGGCTCTTTCTTGGTCAGCCACGTCTCGTAGGCCGCCAGACGCCAATCAGTCATCCACTCCGGCTCTTCGTTGTTTTTCGAAATCAGCCGCACGATGTCATGCGTTAGCCCCTTGGGCGCGTATTCCATCTCGATATCGGTGGACCAGCCATGCTTGTAGGCGCCGCCCACCTCGCGAACGCGGTCGACCGTGTCTTGATCGACGCCCTCCTTCGCCACATCCTTGTGGGTCGGTGCAGTGTCCAATGCCGTCATGTCCAAGTCTCCCGTATCAAAGCGCGCCGGATCGGGCGCGATGTCTGTCCAGATGCGTCAGCCACGTCTCGGCAAAGCGCATGATCTCGTCTTCTGTCGTCTGCGGGCCCAGCGATACCCGAATCGCCGATGCCGCGTCCGCCTCGTCATATCCCATCGCCCGCAGCACCGCACTCGCCCGCACCTTGCCGCTGGAACACGCAGACCCCGCCGAAATGGCAAAGCCTGCAAGGTCCATCGCCATCACCTGCGTCTCGCCCTTCCAGCCCGGCGTCAGCAGGCAAGAGGTGTTCGGCAGACGGATAGCATCTTTCCCGACAAAAATAGTCTTATTTGCGGCGGCTGCAATGGTCTTTTCTAGAATGTTTCTAAGTTTCTCTACATGGCCCCATATTCCATCGTCCAGATCCCGCGCCGCTGCCTCTGCCGCGGCGCCGAATCCGGCGATGCCGATGATGTTTTCGGTGCCCGAGCGGCGGCCCATTTCCTGCCCGCCCCCCTTGATCTGCGCCGCCACGTCAGTGCCGCGCTGCACGACCAGCGCGCCGATGCCCTTGGGCCCGCCCAGCTTGTGCGCCGAAATCAGCGCCATCTGCGCCCCGCACCAGTTGAAGGCGACAGGCAACTTGCCAAATGCCTGCGTCATGTCGCACACCGCGATGCCGCCGGGTAGATTCTGAACGATGCCCGTCTCCGAATTGGCCCATTGCAGCGCCGTCTGCGCCGGATCAGCGATCTTGACCGCCCCGTCCGGTGACACCGCCAGCGCGCCATCCGTCCAGACCGCCACCGCCTCATGTTCAACCGGGGCCGACGCCAGAGCGCGCCCTGCGCAGGCCAGCGCCGCCGCTTCGGTCGCGCCCGAGGTAAAGATCACATCGGCCCCGTCCGCCCCCAGCGCCGCAGCGACCTGCGCGCGGGCCCGCTCGACCAGCGCCTTGGCCGCCCGGCCCTCGGCGTGCACGCTCGACGGATTGCCGACAACGTCCATCGCGGCGATCATCGCCGCGCGCGCCTCATCCCGCAAAGGCGCCGTTGCATTGTGGTCCAGATAAACGCGCGGCTTCATGACGCCATGCTTTCATCATTCCAAAAATACTCGCGCCGCAGGCACCGGGCAACTGGGCGCATCATTCGTCGTCCACGATCGCCAGGATTGACGGGACAGCCGGGCATGGCGCCAGCGTATTGCCCACCACGTCGCTCAGACGAGTCTGGTGCAGATAGACGTAAACCTGCGCGCTCAGCCCCTCCCACAGACGGTTGGTCATGGATTGCGCGCGAGTCCCCGACGCGCCGCCGGACGCGCCTGCGCCCTTGTGCATGGCATCTATTGTCTCATCTACAGCGGACAGGATCTCGGACACCCTAATTTCCGAAGTGGGCCGCGCCAGACGGTAGCCGCCGCCGGGTCCGCGCACGGATGTGACCAGATCGGCGCGGCGCAGCTTGACAAACAGCTGCTCCAGATAAGGCAAAGAGATGCTTTGGCGCCGCGACACCTCGCCCAAGGTCACAAGCGTGCCTTCGGGCTGAAGCGCGATGTCCGACAGTGCGACCATGGCGTAACGTCCCTTGGTGCTGAGTTTCACGGCGATCCCTCCCCCCGGCTACCTGCGAATAGATTGACCTTGCGCGCAGGTGCGCTTATCTCAACCCAAGCCCACCCGGACCAGCCGCCTGCATCCGCAGGGGCAGCCCAAACATTAGAATTGTTCTAAGGCGCGTCGGCAGCGCCGTCAACGGGCATTACCGTCGGCGGATTTTGCCGCAGCCCCGATCCGACAGCAAGGAATACCGATTATGCCCGAGGTTATTTTTCCCGGTCCCGAAGGCCGACTTGAAGGCCGCTACCATCCGCAAAAGGAAAAGGACGCGCCGATCGCCATCGTGCTGCATCCGCATCCGCAGTTCGGCGGCACGATGAACAACAAGGTCGTCTATAATCTGCACTATGCGTTTCACCGCATGGGCTTTACCGTCTTGCGCTTCAACTTCCGCGGCGTTGGCCGCAGTCAGGGCGAATACGATCAGGGCGTCGGCGAACTCTCGGACGCCGCCTCGGCGCTGGATTATCTGCAGTCGATGAACGCCAATTCCAAGCATTGCTGGGTTGCCGGTTTTTCGTTCGGCGCGTGGATCGGCATGCAGCTGCTGATGCGGCGCCCCGAGATCACCGGCTTCATCAGCGTGTCGCCCCCGGCGAACATGTATGATTTCTCGTTCCTTGCGCCCTGCCCCGCCTCTGGCCTGATCATCAACGGTCTGGCCGACCGCGTTGCGCCGCCTGCGGACACAACCGCGCTGGTCAACAAGCTGCACGATCAGCAGGGGATCACCATCCAGCACGAAGAGGTCGAAGGCGCGGGCCATTTCTTTGAAGAGCCGCATATGGACACGATGATTGATACGGTCACCGGCTACGTCAAGCGCCGCCTGACCGAAGGCACGCGCTAAGCCATGGGTGTCACCGAGGATCTGGCCGACCAATTGGCGCAGGATGCACTGAAGGCCGAGGAAATCACGGGCGACACTCGTATCGTCGATGATCTGGCCAACATGATGGGCGCCACGTCGCAGACCGCCGAAGAAGCGTTTCTGACCGCCGTCCGCGTGCGCCGCGCCAACGCCAAGGCGCGCCGTATGCTGGCCGACCGCGTCAAGGCGTTCAAGGCCGCGCAAGCCAAGCAGACGCACTCCGAATGAGCGCCTGCGGCGCGCCGGTTGGTTGATCGGCGCTGCCTTCAGGCGGAGCGCTTCCGAATCGCGCTGCGCTTGCGGGTGGTTTCGGGGCGCTCCGCGCGGGGATATTTAAGGGCAAGAAGAAAGTATGGGCCGGATCAGGATGATCTGGCCTTTTTCCTCTTTTCTGCTTTCTGGGCCTTGGTCTTGGCGACGACCTTTTCTGCCAGATCTCGCGCGATGGAAAAGGAACCTTTTATCTTGTCGCTGTCCTTCGTCCAATCGCGGCGCACGATGATCTTGTTGTCCTTGATCTTGGCGAGGCCACGCTGATCCTTGATGAATTCGACAAGGCCCTCCGGCGACGCGAATTTGTCATTATGAAACTGGATCGTCGCACCCTTTGGTCCGGCGTCCAGTTTGGCGATGCCGGCCTTGCGGCACATGCCCTTGATCCGCACGACCAGCAGGAGGGTGTTCACCTCCTTGGGCAGCGGGCCAAAGCGGTCGATCAATTCGGCCGCGAAGCCTTCCAGCTCGACCTTGGTGTCGAGGCTGCTGAGGCGGCGATAGAGGCCGAGCCGCACGTCGAGGTCGGGCACGTATTCTTCGGGAATGAGGACGGGCACGCCAAGGTTGATCTGCGGCGCCCACTGGCCGCCATCGTCGGCGATGCCTTCGGTATCGCCCGCCTTGATCTTGGCCACGGCTTCTTCCAGCATCGACTGATAGAGCTCGTAGCCGACATCGCGCATCTGGCCGGATTGCTCCTCGCCCAAGAGGTTGCCGGCACCGCGAATGTCGAGGTCCTGGGACGCCAGGGTAAAACCGGCGCCGAGAGTGTCGAGGCTGCCCAAAACGCGCAGGCGTTTTTCGGCGGCGGGGGTCAGTTTCAGGCGTGGTTTTGTGGTCAGATAGGCGTAGGCGCGGGTCTTGGAGCGGCCGACGCGGCCTCGGATCTGGTAAAGCTGGCTAAGGCCGAACATGTCGGCCCGGTGGATGATCATCGTGTTGGCCGTCGGAATATCGAGGCCGGATTCGACGATGGTCGTCGCCAGCAGCACGTCGTATTTGCCGTCGTAAAAGGCGTTCATGCGGCTGTCCAATTCGCCCGCCGCCATCTGGCCATGGGCGATCATGTAGCTGACTTCGGGCACCTCGTTGTCCAGAAACGCCTCGATCTCGGGCAGATCGGAAATGCGCGGCACGACAAAGAAGCTTTGGCCGCCGCGGTAATGCTCGCGCAGCAGCGCCTCGCGGATGGTGACGGTGTCGAACTCGCTGATGTAGGTGCGGATCGACAGCCGGTCGACGGGGGGCGTGCCGATGATCGACAGATCTCGCACACCCGACAGGCTGAGCTGCAGCGTGCGCGGGATCGGCGTGGCGGTCAGGGTCAGGACGTGGACGTCGCTGCGCAGGGCCTTGAGCCGTTCCTTGTGACCCACGCCAAAGCGCTGTTCCTCGTCGATGATCAGCAGGCCAAGGTTCTGGAAACGCACCGATTTGGCCAGCAGCGCGTGGGTGCCGACGACGATGTCGACCTGCCCTTTGGCCAGTCCGTCGCGCGTTGCCGCCGCATCCTTGGTCGAAACGAACCGCGACAGGGGGCGCACGTTGATCGGAAAGCCGCGAAACCGTTCGGCAAAGCTGTTGAAGTGCTGGCGCGCCAGCAGCGTGGTGGGCGCGATGACGGCGACCTGCATGCCGGACATGGCGGCGGCAAAGGCGGCGCGCATCGCGACCTCGGTCTTGCCAAATCCGACATCGCCGCAGATCAGCCGGTCCATCGGCGTGCCGGCCTGAAGATCGGCCATCACATCCTCGATCGCGCGCAGCTGGTCCTCGGTTTCCTCATAAGGGAAGCGGGCCGAGAACTCCTCCCACGCGTGATGCTCGGGCTCCAGCACCGGGGCGCTGCGCAGGGCGCGTTCGGCGGCGATGCGGATCAGGCGGCCGGCCATCTCGCGGATGCGTTCCTTGAGCTTGGCCTTCTTGGCCTGCCACGCGCCGCCACCGAGGCGGTCGAGCAGCCCCTCTTCATGGCCATAACGGCTGAGCAGTTCGATATTCTCGACCGGCAGATAGAGCTTGGCATCTTCGGCATATTCCAGCACGAGGCATTCATGCGCCGCGCCCAGCGCCGCGACGACCTCCATCCCCAGATAGCGGCCGATGCCGTGATCGACATGCACAACCAGATCGCCGGGGCTGATGCTGCTGGCCTCGCTCAGGAAATTCTCGGCGCGGCGGCGGCGTTTGGGCGCGCGGATCAGGCGGTCGCCCAGAATATCCTGCTCGGCGATGACGGTCAGGTGGCTGCCCTGATGCGGCCCTTCAAAGCCGGATTCCAAGCCCCAGACCGCCAGATGCAGCCCCGTCTTGCCGAGCCGTTGGGCCGAGGTGACGGTGACGGGGCCGATCAGGCCCTCGTCCTCCAGCAGGCCCTCCATCCGCTCGCGCGCGCCTTCGGAATAGGTGGCAAGAAGGACCGGGCCCTTCTGCATCTTTGCCTGAATGTGATCCTTCAAGGCACCGAAAAGGCTTATGTTTTCCTGCTGGCGCTCGGGCGCAAAACTGCGTCCGATGCGCCCGCCTGCATCTGTCACGCCAAGGCCGGTTGCCTGCGGCAGGGCCGAGAGCTGCAGCGCGCGGTGCGGTGCGATTGCAGCCTCCCACGCGGCATCGTCCAGATAGAGCAGGCCGGGCGGCACCGGTTTGTAAACGCTGTCGCTGCGGCCCTTGGCGCTCATGGCATGCTGGCGCGCGCCGTACTGATCCTCGATACTGTCCCAGCGGGCAACACGGGCGGGCGTGACGGCGTCATCCAGCAGCACGGGGGCGCCCGGAATGTAGTCGAACAGCGTCTCCAACCTGTCGTGAAAGAAAGGCAGCCAATGCTCGGCACCCTGCGCCTTGCGGCCTGCGCTGACCGCCTCGTACAGCGGATCGTCAGACCCGGCAGAGCCGAATTCGATGCGGTAATTTTGACGGAACCGCGTGATCGCGGCCTCGTCCAGAATGACCTCGGAGACCGGCGCCAGCTCGATCATGTCCAGCTTCGCCGTGGTCCGCTGGGTGACCGGATCAAAGCGGCGCGCGCCGTCCAGAACGTCGCCGAACAGGTCCAGCCGGACCGGGCCGCCGCCATCCGCATCGCCCGGCGGGAAAATGTCGATGATACCGCCGCGGATCGCGTAGTCGCCCGGTTCGGTCACGGTGGGGCTGTTGACGAAGCCCATGCGCACAAGGAACATCCTCAGCGCCGCCTCGTCGATGCGCCGGCCGACCTGCGCGCTGAAGGCCGCGCCGCGCAGAACGTCGCGCGCGGGGATACGCTGCATCGCGGCGCCAAGGGTCGTCAGTAGGACGTACTGCGACGGCATGCCATGCACCAGCCCGGCCAGCGTCGCCATGCGCGCGGCGGAAATGTCGGCGTTGGGCGACACCCGATCATAGGGCAGGCAATCCCACGCCGGAAACTGCACCACCGGCATTTCGGGCGCGAAAAAGCGCAGCGCAGCGGCCATCGCCGCCATGCGTTTGTCATCGCGGGCGATATGCAGCACCGGGCCGGCGGCGCGCGCCACCTCGTCCAGTACAAGGCGCGCGTCGAACCCCTCGGGCGCGCCCGAAACGGTGATATTGGAGGGTCGTTGGATCATGTCATGTACTTTCGCGGGCGCGCGGCAGGCTCATCGGGGCATTATCCGCCCAAGGCAGAGACGCTCATGTTTTGATACATGCCCCACATGGCAGTGATGAAAATCGACAGCATGCCGATGATCTGCACATAAAGGCGGTGACGAAAGAGCCGTTTGATCAGCGGCGCACCGGTCAGTCCGGTTGATTCGATATGGCGGGCGGTGCGCAGCGACAGCAGCCACACCATCGACATCGGCACCCCCAAAAGGAAAATCGCCTGCGCAAATTCGCGGCCGTAAATCCAGCCCAGCAGTGCCGTGGCGGTCAGGCCGAAGCTTATGAGACCGGTCAGCACCACTCCGCTTTCATTGGTAATATAGAGAATGCGGCGAGCGTTGATATGCACCATCGCATTCATGTCGTCCATCGCCGTTGCGTCTTGTGCCTGCTTGTGCGCGCGTAGCACCATGTCCCACGGCACGCCCAGAATATAGTGGCTGGTCGAGGACCACAGCACAGCCAGCGCGATCCAGAACCACAGGTTGCTGAAGCTGCGCATGTCGATCGTCTCGAATACCGTTGAGTACCAGTTCACGATGGCTCCAGCCTGCCTGCTTGCGTCGCCATTCACATGGCTGCGCCCCTCTTAGCGCCGCCGCGGGAAAATTCCCACCCTTGAGATGCGGGAATTTCCATGCCACCTAAGGGCATTGCCGCACATGAAAGACGCCTCATGCATCCTGTCCTGCCCCCCTTCCCCGCCAGCCGCCCCCGCCGCCTGCGCCGCACGCCCGGTCTGCGCGCGCTGGCTGCCGAGAATACGCTGAGCGTGGGCGATCTGATCTGGCCCGTCTTCGTGCGCGATGGCGAGAATGTGGAAGAGCCGGTCGCGTCGATGCCGGGGGTCAGCCGGCTGAGCGTTGACCGCGCCGTAGAGGCCGCGCGCGAGGCGGCGGATCTGGGGATCCCGGCGATCTGCCTTTTCCCCTATACCAGCGCCGACAAGCGCACAGCGGACTGCGCCGAGGCGTGGAATCCCGATAACCTCAGCAACCGCACGACGCGCGCGATCAAGGCTGCGGTGCCCGAAATGCTGGTGATGACCGATGTGGCGCTCGATCCCTATTCCGACACCGGCCATGACGGGTTTGTGCAGGGCGGCACCATCGTCAATGACGAGACGGTAGAGGCGCTGGTCAAACAAGCCCTCGCGCAGGCCGAGGCCGGCGTCGACATCATCGGCCCCTCGGACATGATGGACGGGCGCATCGGCGCAATCCGCACCGCGCTGGAGGGCGCATGCCATCAGGATATCGTGCTGCTGAGCTATGCCGCGAAATACGCCAGCGCCTTTTACGGGCCGTTCCGCGATGCGGTGGGGGCAAGCGGTGCGCTGAAGGGGGACAAGCGGACCTACCAGATGGACCCGGCCAATTCGGACGAGGCGATGCGCATGATCGCCCGCGATCTGGCCGAGGGCGCTGATGCGGTGATGGTCAAGCCCGGCCTGCCATACCTGGATATCTGCCGCCGCGCCAAGGATACCTTCGGTGCGCCGACCTACGCCTATCAGGTCAGCGGCGAATATGCGATGATCGCGGCCGCCGCGCAGAATGGCTGGATCGACGGCGAACGGGCAATGGCGGAAAGCCTGATGGCCTTCAAACGGGCCGGGTGCGACGGCATCCTGACCTATTTTGCGCCCGCCGTGGCCCGCCTGCTGCGGCAATAAAAACGCGCGATAATCTGCCCATAGCGCGCCCGGCGCGTGACATTCGGCGAAGGCCCGCCTATAGTCCGTGGCAGATCGGTCGATGAAACGACCGGCGGTGGATCAGGCAACGAACAGGCATCAGAACATGAGCAATATCACCAGACGGGGATTCACGCTGGGGGCTCTTGCGGGCACCGGGCTTGTCACGGCGGCGTGCGGCAACGGCATCGGCAGTCGCGGAGCGCAACAGATCGACGCGCGCGTCGACACGACGCTGCGCTATCTCTACGAACAATACCCCGGCACGCGCAGCCTTTACGAGAAATCGACAGGCATGTTGATCATGCCACTGATGACCGAAGCCGGCTTGGGCATCGGCGGCGGCTACGGGCGCGGCGCGCTCAGGATCAACAACCAGACGGTCGATTACTATTCGGCGGCCAAGGGCAGCGTGGGCTTTCAAATCGGTGCACAGCAATTTGCACATGTGCTGTTTTTCATGACTGAAAGCGCGCTGGCCAACTTCCGCCGCTCCTCGGGCTGGGCTGCTGGGGCCGATGTCGGCTATGTTTTCAAGGATACCGCCGAAAACCTGCGCGCCGATACGACGACATCATCCTCGCCGGTGATTGCCGTGGTGTTCGGCCAGGCCGGACTGATGGCCGGCGCATCGCTGGAAGGCATGAAATACAGCCGCATCATTCCCTGACCGTGCAGCCGGCGCCGGGGCATCTCTCCGGCGCTGCCAGACCAGCCTTCAATGCAGGGTGAATTCGCCGGTCACATTGCGCCATTCGCCCGGCGCGATCAGCTTGCGATGGCTGAACCGCACCGAATGTAGCGGGCCATCCAGCTCCCGCTGCCAGAATTCGACGAATTTGAACAGGTTCGGATGATCCGGCGCAATGTCATACTCCTGCCAGATGTAACTGTTCAGCACATGGACGTAATCGGGCATCCTGTAAAAGAATTCGGCGGTGGTCAGCCCATACCCTTTCAGCATCATTTCCGTTTCACCCATCGGCATGTTTCATGCTCCTTGTGTGCTCAATGGAATCATGATGCCTGAAAGAAATTACTTTTCAATGAAAACAAACTGTTAGCAGATGCCTTGGGTGGCTGCCAAAACCCGCCTCCATGCCCCATTGCACCCCATATCATGGCGGTGATATAGGTTTCATACACCAGATGTGGAATAACGCGACAAGGTAGGCCCCGTTTTGACCGATACGCCGCAACCCCCCGAAGACATGGACGAAATGACGCCCGAGCGGCCCGTATACGACGGCCCGACGGTATCCATCGAAGAAGAGATGAAGACGTCCTATCTGGACTACGCGATGTCGGTCATCGTCAGCCGCGCGATTCCCGATCTGCGCGACGGGCTGAAGCCGGTGCATCGCCGCATCCTCTATGCGATGTTCGAAACGAACAACTCCCACGACAAACCTTATCGCAAATCCGCCCGCCCCGTTGGCGATGTGATGGGTAAATACCACCCGCACGGCGATAGTGCGATCTACGACGCGCTGGTGCGGATGGCGCAGGATTTCTCGATGTCGCTGCCGCTGCTGGACGGTCAGGGCAATTTCGGCTCGATGGACGGCGATAACGCCGCCGCGATGCGCTATACCGAAGTGCGCATGGACAAGCCTGCCGCCTACCTGCTGGCCGATATCGACAAGGACACGGTTGATTTTCAGGATAACTATGATGGCAAGGACCGCGAACCGACGGTCCTGCCCGCCCGCTTCCCCAACATGCTGGTCAATGGCGCGGGCGGCATCGCCGTCGGCATGGCAACCAACATACCGCCCCACAATCTGGGCGAGGTGATCGACGCCACGCTGGCCCTGATCGACAACCCCGACCTGACCAGCGAAGACCTGATCGAATATATCCCCGGCCCCGATTTCCCCACGGGCGGCATCATGCTGGGCCGAACGGGCGCGCGGAAGGCGTATCTTGAAGGACGCGGCAGCGTCATCGTCCGCGCCAAGACCCGGATCGAGGAAATCCGCAAGGACCGCTGGGCGATCATCATAGACCAGATCCCGTATCAGGTGAACAAATCCACCATGATCGAGCGCATCGCCGAGGCCGCCCGCGATAAGCGGATCGAGGGCATCGCCCATGTGCAGGACGAATCCGACCGCGACGGCGTGCGCGTGGTGATCGAGCTGAAGCGCGACGCCACCGCCGAGGTCGTGCTGAACCAGCTGTTCCGCTTTACCCCGATGCAGACCTATTTCGGCTGCAACATGCTGGCCCTCAACGGCGGACGTCCAGAGCAGCTGACGCTGCGCCGGTTCCTGACCTGCTTTGTCGATTTCCGCGAGGATGTCGTCGCCCGCCGCACCGCGTATGAGCTGCGCAAGGCGCGCGAGCGCAGCCATATCCTGTGCGGTCTGGCCGTCGCCGTCAGCAACGTGGACGAGGTTGTCGCGACGATCCGCGCGTCGATGGACGCAGCGGACGCCCGCCAAAAGCTGATGGAGCGCCGCTGGCCAGCGGGTGATATCCTCGAATACATCGCGCTGATCGACGACCCGACCCATACCGCCAATGACGACGGCACCTATAACCTGTCGGAAATTCAGGCCCGCGCCATTCTGGAGTTGCGCCTGCAACGCCTGACCCAGCTGGGCGTCAAGGAAGTCACCGACGAGCTGCAGGAACTGGCCGGCAAGATCAAGGAATACCTCGCCATCCTCGCCAGCCGCGAGCGGATCATGGAGATCATCGCCAACGAGCTGGCCGAGGTGAAGGCGCTCTTTGCCGTGCCGCGCCGCACCCAGATCGTCGACTGGTCCGGCGACATGGACGACGAGGACCTGATCGAGCGCGAGGACATGGTCGTCACGATCACCTCGGGCGGCTACATAAAGCGCACCGCGCTGGCCGATTTCCGCAGCCAGAAGCGCGGTGGCAAGGGCCTGTCGGGCATGTCTACCAAGGACGAGGACGTCGTCACCACGCTCTTCGTCGCCAATACCCACACGCAGCTGCTGTTCTTCACCACCGACGGCATGGTCTACAAGCTCAAGACCTGGCGCCTGCCCCAAGGCGGCCGCACGTCCAAGGGCAAGGCGATCGTCAACATCCTGCCGATCCCCACAGGCGTCTCCATCGCCGCGATCATGCCCGTCGACCGGGACGAGAGCGAATGGGACGATCTGCAGGTTGTCTTTGCCACATCCGCTGGCACAGTGCGCCGCAACAAGCTGTCGGATTTCACAAATGTACGCTCGAACGGCAAGATCGCCATGCGGTTCGAGGAGGAGAATGCCGGCGTCACGCTGATCAACGCGCGCATTGCGTCGAACGATGACGACGTGATGCTGGTCACATCCTCGGGCCGGGCGATCCGCTTCCCGGCGACGGACGTGCGTGTCTTCCACAGCCGCGCGTCGCTGGGCGTGCGCGGCATCCGCCTGACCGGTGATGACAGCGTTGTGTCGATGTCGATCATCCCGCATTTCGATGCCACCTCGGATGAACGTGCCGCCTACCTGAAGATGCGCCGCGCAATGGCGGGATTGACGGACGAGGAACTGGAAGCCGCAGATGATGACGGCGATGAAAACGCCGCCATCACGCAGGATCGCTTCAACGCGATGTCAGAGGCAGAAACGCTGATCCTGACGATCACCGAGCAGGGCACGGGCAAGCTCAGCTCCAGCCACGACTATCCCGTGCGCGGGCGCGGCGGAATGGGCGTGGCGGCGATGGATCGCGCGATGCGCGGCGGTGCGCTGGTGGCAAGCTTCCCGGTGACGCTGGAGGATCAGATCATGCTGGCCACGTCCAAAGGCCAGTCGATCCGCGTCCCGGTCAAGGGCATCTCCTTCCGCTCGCGCAGCGCCGGCGGCGTCAAGGTGTTCGACACCGGCAGGAACGAAACGGTCGTCAGCGTCGCATGGATCGCCGAACAGCCGGACGAGGATCTGGTCGAGGGTGATGCGCCCGATGAGGCCTCCGGCGGGACACCAGCGGAGGACGCATGAGCGACGCGTCCCCGCGCCCCCTGTCCAAACTCATCGCGCTGGCGTCCAGCCTACTGGTGGCCGCCATCGCGGTGATTGCCCTCTGGAACTATCTGGGCGGGGGCGGCGGGGACGATCCGGCCACGCGCACCGCTGTCATCAACCCGGTGCGCGATGCGGTAGAGGCTGCGGCAGCCCATTCGCAGGACTGCGGTCGCCGATTTGACGATGTGACGCGCGCGGACGCCTCCGAGCGGGCCGATCCCGATGCGGCGCTGGCCCGGATCCAGACCTGCGGCGCGGATGCGCGCCGTCTGGCCGTTGCGGGCTATGATGCGCTCGACGCGGCCACCGGCCCCGACGATTCGCCGCTCCGGGCCGAGTTTCTTGATTCCGCCGGATCGTTGCTGAGCGTTTACGAAATGCAGGGCGACGATTTCGATCTGGCCCGCGATCTGCTGCAGGACGCCCGCGCCAACGACAGGCCGATGGCGTCCCTCGCTACCGATCTCAGCTATCTTCTGGGCAATTCCGCGGCCGATATCGCAGCGGCGGAAGAACAGTTTGCGCGCACGCAAGCCGCCTACCGCTCGGGCGGCTGACGGCACTGCGCCCGGGTCAGGCAGCGGGGTAAAGCGCGCCGAATTTCTCTTGCAGATAGGTGATCAGCGGCGCCTCGGTCGGCTCGAACCCGCAGGCGCGCGTGATCAGTTCCCGCGGAGTGTAGAGCCCGCCATGCTGCTGCACATTCTCGCGCAGCCAGCCCATCGCCTGCCCCATGTCGCCCTGCGCCAAAAAAGTATCCAGATCCGGCAGCGCCTGGCGCAGCGCCTCGGCCAGACAGCCGGCATAGACGTTACCAAGGCTATAGGTCGGGAAGTAGCCAAACAGCCCCACCGACCAATGCACATCCTGCAAGCAACCCTGCGACGCGCGCGGCACGGCATAGCCGAAATCCGCCTCGAATCTCGCGTTCCACGCGCCCTCCAGATCCGCCGGGGCCAGATCGCCAGACACCAGCGCGCGCTCCAGATCGAACCGCATGAGGATGTGCAGGTTGTATTGCACCTCGTCCGCTTCGGTCCGGATAAACCCGCGATGCAGGCTGTTCACGGCGGCATAGAACGCATCCGCGCTGTCGACGCCGAAATCCCCAAACGCGTCCCGCATCTGGCCATAGAGCCAGCCGGTAAAGGCGCGGCTGCGGCCCAGCTGATTTTCCACGATCCGGCTCTGGCTTTCGTGCACGCCCATCGACACGCCTGCGCCCAGTGGCGTCAGCGCATAAGCCGGGTCGATCGACTGCTCATAAACCGCATGGCCAGCCTCATGCATCGTCGAATAGAGGCAATTGAACGGATCATTCTCGGCGGTGCGCGTGGTTATGCGCACGTCGCTGCCCGACCCGCTGGAGAAGGGATGCACCGCCTTGTCGATCCGCCCGCGCGACATGTCATAGCCGCACACGCGCGCCAGTTGCCGCGCCAGCCGCATCTGCGCCTGCGCATCGAACTGCCCCGACAGCTGCGGCGCCGCCGTGCCATTCAGCGCTGCCTCGCGCAGCGCGATCAGACCGGGACGCAGCGCGCCGAACATCGCCTCAAGGTCGGCGGCCTTGGCCCCCGGCTCGTAATCGTCCAGCATCGCGTCATAGACATCGCCGCCATCTGCCAGCGCCGCGCCCTCCTCGCGCTTCAGCGCCACGATCTCGGCCAGAACGGGCGCGAAACCGGCGAAATCATCGGCCTCGCGCGCCTCGGCCCACTTCCCTTGGCTCAGCGCCGTCTGGCGCGCCAGCGCGGCGGCCAGATACCCCGGCACCCGCTGCGTGCGTACGAAACTGCGGCGGATGTGGCGCAGCTGAGCTTCGCCTTCCTGCGTCAGCGGCTCACCGCCCGCGACCTCCAGCCAGTCCCCGATGCGCGGGTCGATCCGCCGGGCATGCAGCACCGCGTGCAGCGCGCCCGTCTCCTCGGACCGCTGGGCAGCGGCGCCGCGGGGCATCACCGTCTCGCGGTCCCATGACAGCCGCCCGGCGATTTGCGCCAATGCCTCGGTCTGGCGTTGGTGCGCCATCAAATCGTCATACGCGCTCATGTCACTTGCCCCTTACCGATTGCGCCAGCGGATACCCGGCATGGAACCGTGCGCGCAGGATCAGCACCCAGACGATCACCGCCAGAAACTGGTGCAGGATCGCCACGTGCCACGGCGCAGCCAGCACGACTGTCACGATGCCCAGAACAACCTGCGCGAGAACACCATAAAACGCCAACGTGAAGGCGCTGCGCGTCGCCACATATGCGCTGCGCCGTCCGCGCAGCAACACCACGATGGAAAATGCCAGCAGCAGATAGCCGGTCATGCGGTGAATGAACTGCACGGTTCCGGCATTTTCAAAGAAGTTGCGCCACCACGGCTCCAGCACCATCATCTGTGGCGGCCAGAGGCCCCCACCCATCAACGGCCATTCCGCATAGCTGCGGCCGGCGTCGATGCCGGCAACCAACGCGCCGATGAGTATTTGAAGAAAGGTGAAATGCAGCCACCCCGTGCCCAGCCCGAAAAGCCGCGCTTCGCGCGCCCGGCGCGCCTGCATGATGTCGCGCTCGGGCCGGCCCAGCAGCAGCATGTACCAGGCGATGAACCCCAGAATGACGAACGCCAGCCCCAGATGCGTGGCAAGGCGGTAGGACGCGACATCGGTCATGTCTCCGCCCAGCCCGGAATACACCATCCACCAGCCCACCGCCCCCTGCAGCCCGCCAAGCGCGCCCAGCAGCAACAGCCGCCCGGTCCAGCCCGCCGGGATCTGCCGCGCCGCAAGAAATCCGACAAAGCCTACGGCCCAGACCAGACCGATCACGCGGCCCAGTTGCCTGTGGCCCCATTCCCACCAGTAGATGACCTTGAAATCCTCAAGGCTCATCCAGCTATTTTGCGTCTGAAACTCCGGAATCGCCTGATAAAGTGCGAATTCCGCCTGCCAGTCGGCCATGTTCAACGGGGGCAGCGCGCCGGTCAGAGGGCGCCATTCGGTGATCGACAGGCCGCTATCGGTCAGACGCGTCAGGCCGCCGACAGCGATCATCAGCACGACCAGCGCAAAAAGCACCATCAGCCACAGCCAGATCCCCCGCCGCGCGCCGCGCCGCCCCTCGTCTATCATGCCTCCCCTTGGCTGAACGCGCGCCGCGCCCTGGGCATCCACCTCTTGAAAAATGCTGCGTTTTTCCGCCATCTCCACCGCTCCTCAGATCGCTCGCTGTGGGACACTAGTGCGCGCGCCCCGCGCCATCAAGCGCCGCCGCCCCCACGATCCTTCCAGCGGACCATCTGACGCAGAATACCGTGCAGCAGCCGTGTGTCGGCCTGCGTCAGCGGCATGCGCGACCAGAAGTTGCGCAAGGTCTGGCGCATGCTGGCGGATTTGTGTTCGGGGAAAAAGAACCCGGCCGCGTCCATCCGGGCCTCGTAATGGGCTGCCAGCGCCTCGATCTCGACCTGATCGGCCCATCGAGTGTTGTGCATATGCACATGCCCCTCGGAAATGTTGCCCGCCGCGCGGCGCCACTCATAGGCGGTCAGCAACACGCATTGGGCAAGGTTCAGACTGGGAAATTCCGGATTGACCGGCACGGTGATGATGGCATTGGCGCGCACGACATCGTCATTCTCCAGCCCCGAACGCTCGGGCCCGAACAGCACGGCGACCTTTTGCCCCTCAGCGATGCGGCGCGCAGCATCGCGCATCGCCTCCTCGGGGCTGAAGATCGGCTTGGTCAGCTCGCGCCCCCGCGCGGTCGTTGCATAGACATAGTGGCAATCGCTCAGCGCGCCGGGCAGATCCTGCACCAGCAGCGCCTCGTCCAGCAGACGGCCGGCGCCGCTGGCCATTGCCACGGCGCTCTCACTGGGCCAGCCATCGCGCGGCGCGACGACGCGCATCCGGTCCAGGCCGAAATTCCACATCGCGCGGGCCGCCGCGCCGATGTTTTCACCCATCTGCGGGCGCACCAGCACAAAGGCCGGCTGAGATATGTCGGTAGGCATCGCGTCACCTCTCGCTCAGGCCCGGCATATCGCGGCCCCCGCGCCTTGAAAACCCCTCGTTTCCAGCGTCTTTCCACTGAATTTCATTCTAGATCGGCAAAATCCGCTCTGGAAAGAACCTTGATACGGAAAAACAAAAAACCGCGCTGAATCAGCACGGCTTTTCAAAATCACAGGGCGTCGGCAGATCTTACTTGATCTTGCCTTCCTTGTACTCGACATGCTTGCGCACGACGGGGTCATATTTCTTGATCGCCATCTTCTCGGTCATGGTGCGCGCGTTCTTCTTGGTCACGTAGAAGTGGCCGGTGCCCGCGGTCGAGTTCAGGCGGATCTTGATTGTGGTCGGCTTCGCCATTTTTCATCTCCTGCGCCGGGCAGCGGCGCTGCCGGTGAATTCATTTGTCTGCCTTTTAACCCCGCCACGCCCCGAGTCAACCGCCATTACGACATATCGACAGCCCAGCGCCCCGGTTTTTTCTTGGCCCAAATACCCAAATCCGCCGGTCGCAGCAGCGCGCCACCACCCCTGGCCGGACGCCACCGGAAAATTCGCAGAATTTTCTGGGCCAAGGTGAATATGCGCGGAAGGCCTGTAAGCCGGATTCTGTCCAGAGCGGGCGCGAGGCCCGCCCCTGGATGACCATTCATCTAAAGGCGATGTTACCATCGCCCCTTTGGCTGCCAACCCGGACCGCCGGGCCAAGACGTGCCTGCGGGCGGTATCGGGCGCACCCGACCTGCCCCGCGCGCGGTCCCTATTTGGCATTGCTCCCGGTGGGGCTTGCCGTGCCGGCGCTGTTGCCAGCCCCGCGGTGGGCTCTTACCCCACCGTTTCACCCTTACGCCCGATAAATCGAACGCGGTTTCTTTTCTGTGGCGCTTTCCCTCGGGTTACCCCGGCCGGGCGTTACCCGGCACCGTTGTCTTGTGGAGTCCGGACTTTCCTCCCCGGCAGGGTTGCCCCCGCCAAAGCGGCCATCCGGCCCTCCGCGCAGATGTCAGTTAAGCACCCTGCCCCGCACCGTCAACGGGAAAGCGTGCGGCGATATCTGTCAGCACGCCCATGTCGGCGTCCTCCAGCGGCCCGCGCGCCCACGGGCGCCAGCGCAGTCGCAGCGCGGCCAGAATATCGGCATCGCTGAAGTCGGCGCCATAGCCCACCTGCTCCGCGAGCGCCCGAAAGGCCGGCTTGCCCGCCGGCGCAGCGGCCTCTGGCCAGATGGCCAGCCCCTGCAGGGCGAGGCGGCGCCAGTCGAAATGCGGTCCGGGATCATCCTTGCGATCGGGCGCCATGTCAGAATGGCCGATGACGCGCTCGGGCGGGATATGCCAGCGCGCCATGATGCCGCGCATCAACACTTCCAGCACCGATATCTGTGGATCGGGAAACGGATGGGTGCCGCGATTGGCCAGTTCGATCCCGATCGAGCGGGAATTGACCTCACTCACCGCGCCCCAGCGGCCCAGCCCCGCGTGCCATGCGCGCTGCGTCTCATCCACCAGGTGCCATAACCGGCCATCCTCGGCGATCACGTAATGGCAGGATACACCGGCGCGGGGATCGCACAGGCGCGCGACCGCCTCCTCGGCGCTTGGCATGTTGGTGAAATGCAGGAGCAGAAGGTCTGGCCGCTCTCCATTGCGCCGCTCGCCATAATTCGGCGACGGCTGCCAGAGCGCGTCGGGATGGGCCGCAGGGCGACCGTCGCGCAGCGCCATGGCTCAGCCGCCGGCTGCCTTGCGGAACGGGCGCGGATCCCAGGAGCAGGCGTACCCGTCGCCGTCCGGATCCAGTCCGAGACGGTCCCGCTCGGGTCCGCCCTTTTCCAGAAACGCGATCTGCGCCAGATCCGGGCCGGGAAAGCCTGCACAATTGCGCTCGAATTTGGTCTGCTTGTTCAGCCCGATACGCTGGTACACTTGGGTGCCCGGCGCATGTTTGGTGCTCAGGGCATAGGCCACGATATTCGGCCCTTCGCCGCCACTGCGGCTCGGCAGCGATTCCACCGAAGCAACCTGATATTGCTCCCGCGCCGCGGCGACGCGGGCTGCGTCATCCTCGATCGAGCGGCTTGAACTGACTGCGTCAAAATTGTTTTCCACCGAAATGCCGGGGGCGTCCGTGATCTCCGGTGCAGAGATAGCGGATGGGGCCTGAATGACGGATCCACCCGAATTGGCAGTCACACCTGCCGAGCCGAGGCCCAATGCGGCGCGGGTCTGGGCCGCGATCTCATCGGCATCATTGCCAGCGCCCGCCATCTGCGTGCCGCCGCCCAGCGGCTGGCTGCTCACCGAATCCGGGGCGGGCAGACCGGCGCCCGCCAACTGCGCCTCGCGCGCCGCCTGCCGTGCCTCATATTCACTATAGCTGCCAAAACCGACGCCAGCGCCGCTATCGGGCGCGTTGTCGGGGATATTGGTTCCGCATGCTGCCAGTACCGACAGGGCCGCGCCTGCTATCAGAAATCGCTTATTCACTTTTGCCTCGCTCAGAAGAGACTCGCGGATTTACCACCATTTGTCCGGCTTGGCTACAAACCCGGCGGCCCGCTCCAGCGCATAGGCGCAATTCAGCAGATCGCCCTCTTCCCAGGGCCGTCCGATCAGTTGCAAACCCAGGGGCAGCCCCTGCGCGTCCTGCCCGGCGGGCACCGTAATGCCCGGCAGACCCGCCAGATTAACCGTCACCGTAAACACGTCGTTCAGATACATCTGAACCGGATCGGCGCTGGCCATCTCGCCCAGACCGAATGCGGCGCTGGGGGTGGCGGGCGTCAGGATCGCATCGACACCCGCGTCGAACACCTGTTCAAAGTCGCGCTTGATCAACGTGCGCACCTTGCGCGCGCGGTTGTAGTAGGCATCGTAAAACCCTGCCGACAGCACGTAGGTGCCGACCATGACACGGCGTTGCACCTCGGGGCCGAACCCCTCGGCGCGGGTTTTCTCGTACATCTCGGTGATGCCGTCGCCCGGCGCGAGCTTGGCGCGATGGCCATAGCGCACACCGTCATAACGCGCGAGGTTGCTGGACGCCTCGGCGGGCGCGATCACGTAATAGGTCGGGAGCGCATATTTGGTGTGCGGCAGGGAAATCCAACGAATTTCAGCACCCGCATCTTTCAACATCTCCGAGCCACGCGCCCAAAGTTCTCTAATTTCCAACGGCATACCATCTATTGAATACTCTTCAGGAATACCAATGACCTTGCCGCGAATGTCGCCGTTCAAAGCGGCCTCAAAATCCGGCACCGCCATGTCGGCGCTGGTGCTGTCCTTGGGATCATGGCCGCACATCGCACCCAGCATGATCGCGGAATCGCGCACCGTCTTTGTCATCGGCCCCGCCTGATCCAGGCTGGAGGCAAAGGCGACGATACCCCAGCGCGAGCAGCGCCCATAGGTCGGCTTGATCCCGGTGATGCCGCTGAAGGCCGCAGGCTGACGAATGGACCCGCCCGTGTCGGTCCCCGTCGCGCCAAGGCACAGATCGGCGGCGACAGCAGAGGCCGATCCACCCGACGAGCCGCCGGGCGTCAGCGCGGTATCATCCCCGGTGCGGCGCCACGGATTGACCGTATTGCCATAAACGCTGGTCTCGGTGCTGGAGCCCATGGCGAATTCGTCCATGTTCAGCTTGCCCAGCATCACGGCGCCAGCCTCGAACAGCTTGGACGTGACTGTCGATTCGTATTCGGGGGTGAAGCCTTCCAATATGCCGCTGGCGGCCTGGCTTGGCACGCCCTTGGTGCAGAACAGATCCTTGATGCCCAGCGGGATGCCGCACATGCCCGGCGCATCGCCCGCTTGCAGGCGCATATCCGCGGCGGCGGCCATGTCGCGCGCCATCTGCGTCGTGTCATGCACAAAGGCGTTCAGCGCACCCGCGCCGCTCATGGCGCTCAGGCAGGCCTCCGTCAGCTCCACGCTGGTGATGTCGCCCTTGCGCAACTGGTCGCGCGCATCGGCGATGGTCAGTTTGTTCAGTTCGGACATCATTCCACCACCTTCGGAACCGCAAAAAACCCTTCGCGCGCATCGGGCGCGTTCGACAGCACCTTGGCCTGCTGGCCACCATCCGTCACCTCGTCGGCGCGGCGCGGCAGGCGCATGGGGGTGACGGAGGTCATCGGCTCGATCCCGTCCACGTCCACCTCGCTCAGCTGCTCGATAAAGCCGAGGATGGTGTTGAATTCAGCGGCCAGCGCCGGCAGCGCGTCCTCTTCGACGCGGATGCGGGCCAGCTTGGCCACGCGCGCGGCGGTGCTTGTATCGATGGACATGGAGGCGATCCTCTGGATTTGAGCGTCAGATCAGCGTTTAGCGCCGCCCCGGTTCGGGTGCAAGTATCGCGGCGGGAACCGGTGGCGCGCGCCCCGCGCTGTGATAGCGTCGATGGAAACATAGGTGGAGGAAAACGACATGAAGATCATCTGGCTTGGACACAGCTCCTTCCGAATCGAATGGGGCGGGCAGATATTGCTGATCGACCCGTGGCTGAATGGCAATCCGATGCTACCCGAAGCGCGTCATGACGAGGCGACCGGCGGCGCCACGCATATTTTGCTGACCCACGCCCATTTCGACCATGCCAGCGACACGCTGGATCTGGCGCGCAACCTGAAGATCCCGGTCGTCGGCCAGTTTGACCTGATGAATCACTGGGCCGAGCATGAGGGCATCCAGACGGTCGGTTTCAACAAGGGCGGCACCATCGATCTGGGCGGCGTGCACGTGACGATGGTCCACGCCACCCATTCCAGCAGCTTTGCGGGCAAGGATGGCCCCGCCGCAGCGGGCAGCGAATGTGGCTACATGATCGAACGTGACGGCCGGACGATCTATGTCAGCGGCGATACCGACGTCATGGCCGACATGGGCGTCTTTCAGGCGCTGCACGCGCCAGAAATCGGCATCCTCTGCGCGGGCGGGCATTTCACCATGGACATGCGCCGCGCGGCCTATGCTGCCAAGACATTCTTTGACTTCAAGACCGTGATTCCCTGCCATTACCGCACCTTCGACATACTGGAGCAATCTGCCGAAGCGCTGGTGGCTGCCCTGCCCGGCGTGACCGTAATCGAGCCACAGGTACTGGAGTCGATCGACCTTTGACGTCGGAATTTGGGTATTTGGACCAAGAAAAAGCCGGGGAGGCTCATTTCATCCCCCCGGCTTTCTTCTTGCAAAAAATATCCCCGCCGGAGGCATCAAATCTCTTTATCCGCGCCTTGCAGCGAAGAACTCTCTCAGAACGTCCTCGCAGGCGCCCGCAGCTATGCCATCATATACATCGGGAAAATGATGCGCTTGCGCGTGGGAAAAGACGCGCGCGCCGTGCAGAACGCCGCCTGATTTTGGATCGGACGCACCGAAATACACCGCCTTCAGGCGCGCGGCGGCGATGGCGGCGGCGCACATCGCGCAAGGTTCGAGCGTAACATAGAGGGTATGGCCCGTCAGCCGTTCGGACCCGGCGGCGGCGCAGGCGGCGCGGATCGCAAGGATCTCGGCATGGGCTGTCGGATCGTTTAGCTCGCGGGTCCGGTTGCCCGCCTGTGCCACCACCCGGCCCGACGCATCGAGCAGCACGGCGCCCACCGGCACCTCGCCGCGGGCGGCGGCGGCGCGGGCCTCGTCAAGGGCGGCGTCCATGTGGCTGGCAAAGCGCATACGCCTTTCCTGCCCCGCGATAGACGCTTTCGCAAGGGCCGCGTTTCGGCTATGCCCTGCGCCATGAGCAAAGAGTCCCCCAACGTCAGCGACGGTCCTCCTCCCGGAGAGCGTATCGCCAAGGTCATCGCCCGCGCCGGCATCGCCAGCCGCCGCGAGGCCGAGCGCCTGATCGAGACAGGCCGCGTCACCGTCAACGGTGCCGTCATCGCAAGCGCCGCGCTGAACGTCACGCCGCAGGACCGCGTCACCGTCAACGGCAAGCCGCTGAGCGCGCCCGAGCCTGCGCGCCTGTGGCTGTATCACAAGCCCTCGGGGCTGGTGACGACCAACAGTGACGAGAAGGGCCGCCGCACCATTTTTGACGAGTTGCCCGATGATCTGCCGCGCGTGATGACCGTGGGGCGGCTCGATATCACGTCTGAGGGCCTTTTGCTGCTGACCAATGACGGCGACATCAAGCGCAAGCTGGAGCTGCCCAGCACCGGCTGGCTGCGCAAGTATCGCGCGCGGGTCAACGGGCGACCGACCGACGCCACCTTTGCGCCGCTGCGCGCGGGGCTGGTGCTGGACGGCGAGCGGTTCCAGCCGATGGCCGTGTCGCTGGACCGCCAACAAGGCGCGAACGCATGGGTCACCGTCGCCATCCGCGAGGGCCGCAACCGCGAAGTGCGCCGCGCGATGGAGGCTGTCGGCCTGACCGTCAACCGTCTGATCCGCGTCAGCTATGGCCCGTTCCAGCTGGGTGATCTGAAACCGGGCGCCGTAGAGGAAATTCGCGCCCGCGTTCTGCGTGATCAGCTGGGTCTGGAATCCCCGGTTGAGGCAGAGCCGGTAGCGAAACCGAAACCCCGCAGCAAGGGCGCGCCGCATCGCAAGGCGTCCCTGGCAGGCAAGCCCGGCTCGGCGCCGGGTTCCGAGACGGGCAGGCCGGGGGCCAAGGCAGGAATTAAATCTGGGTCCAGATCAGGGTCTAAGGCTGACAAGCCAGGTGGCCGGACCGCCGGTAAGGCAGGGGAGAAGTCGACGCCCGGTTTCAAATCCGGCGACAAGCCCAAAACCAGCTTCAAATCAGGCGGCAGGCCCGATTTCAAAGCCGGAGGCAAACCGCCATCCAAATCCGGCCCCGGAGCTGACAGGACAGCGCGTCCCTCGGCCCCACGCCGCCGCCGGACGCCTTAATCTGGGATCCATATCGCGCCCGGTGCGTTCTCAGGCAGCAGCGCGTGATGAACCATTAAGGTTGGCTCTGGTAACGGCGGGGCGCATCCCTTACCTTTTCAACAAGTGCGCAACGAAGCGGTGGGGACAAATGGCACGACTGCTCTTGCTGATATGTCTGGTCTGCGCCGTTCTGGCACTGGTAGGTGTTGCAATATCGGCTCTGACGCGGGCAGCGCAGGACAGCAAAGCGTTGGCCCGGGATATGGCGGGGCCGCACACGGGAATGATGATGAAACGCATAAGCTATACGGCCCTGATACTGCTGATGCTGGGCGTGACCAGCGGCCTGCTCGGGGGGCTTTGAGCGGCATGGCACAGCGATTTGGCGGCAAATTCAGCCCCGACGGGGACAGCGGCACCCCGGCGAAAAACACGCGTCCGGTGCGCCACCGTATCGACCCGGTGGGCGCGCGCGCTAACCTGATGTTTTTGCCCGCTGCGGTCGTTTTGTTCAGCTCACTTGCCTCGGGTGCCACCGGCTTGGCGCTTGGCGCGGCCTCCGCCGCCGTGTTGACGCTGTCGGCTTGGCTGCTGCGCCATGGGCTGCGCGCCGAGGCGGCCTACGCCGAGCGCAAGGTTGCGCGCAGACCCAGCATTCCGCGCAAGCTGTTTTCGTCCGTGCTGGCGGGGGCAGGCATCGCGCTGGCCGCCTATTCCGGCGATGGCGGGCTGATCGCGGCGCTGCTTTACGGGACTGTCACTACCGGGCTGCACGTCATGTCCTTTGGCCTTGATCCGATGCGTGACAAGGGCATGGAGGGGATCGACACCTTCCAGCAGGACCGCGCCCAGCGCACGGTGGACAAGGCCGAGGGGCTGCTGGCGCAGATGGCCGACGCGATCCGCCGCGCCGGGGACCGCCGCGCCGAGGCGCGGGTCGAGCGGTTTCAGGCCACCGTGCGGGACATGCTGCGCACGATCGAGGACGATCCGCGCGATCTGACCTCGGCCCGCCGCTTTACCGGCGTTTATCTGATGGGCGCGCGCGACGCGACGATCAAGTTTGCCGATCTCTACGCGCGCTCGCGCGACGATGCCGCGCGCGCCGATTACATGGCACTGCTAGACGATCTGGAGGCGAATTTCGCCGCCAAGACACAGAAATTGCTCCGGGATGACCAGGGCGATCTGGAGGTCGAGATCAGCGTGCTGCGCGACCGGCTGGAGCGCGAAGGCGTCACCCTGCCCCAAACATCATCCACCATCCAAGAGGACCGATAATGCCCGAATCCGTGCGCCGACAGGCCGAAGCCACCCTCGCCGAAGTGACCGAAGTCAGCCAGCACATCCTGCCGATGCCGCAGGATGCGAACGCTATCGTGCCGCTCAAGGATGCCGACAAACCGGTCAGCGCCGAGATCAAGCGCCGCATGGCCGAGATCGACATCAGCGACACGCAGTCCATCGTTTCCTTCGGCTCGGGCGCGCAGGCGGAATTGCAGGAAATCTCGCAATCCATGCTGCAAGGCGTGCGCAACAAGGATGTCGGCCCTGCGGGCGATTCCCTGCGCGGGATCGTCACCACCATCCGCGGGTTTTCCGTGTCCGAACTGGACGTGCGCCGCGAGCGGTCGTGGTGGGAAAAACTGCTGGGCCGTGCCGCTCCCTTTGCCAAGTTTACCGCCCGTTTTGAGGAGGTGCAGGGCCAGATCGACCGGGTGACGGACGATCTGCTGCGCCATGAGCATGTACTACTGAAGGATATCAAATCGCTCGACATGCTCTATGACCGCACGCTGACGTTCTATGACGAACTGGCGCTGTATATCGCGGCCGGCGAGGAGAAAATCCGCCTGCTGGATGAGAACGACATCCCGGCCAAGGAGGCCGAGGTGGAGAAAGCGGCTGAGAAAGATCAGGTGATGAAAGCGCAGGAGCTGCGCGATCTGCGCGCCGCGCGCGATGATCTGGAGCGCCGCGTGCATGACCTGAAACTGACCCGTCAGGTGACAATGCAATCGCTGCCATCCATTCGCCTCGTGCAGGAGAACGACAAGTCGCTGGTGACCAAGATCAACTCCACCCTCGTCAATACCGTCCCTCTGTGGGAGACGCAGCTGGCGCAAGCCGTCACCATCCAGCGCAGCGCCGAAGCGGCCGACGCGGTGCGCGGCGCCAATGATCTGACCAACGAACTGCTGACCGCCAACGCCGCCAACCTGCGCCAGAGCAACAAGGTGATCCGCGAGGAAATGGAGCGCGGCGTGTTCGACATCGAGGCTGTCAAGAAGGCGAATGCCGACCTGATCGGCACCATTCAGGAAAGCCTGCAGATCGCGGACGAGGGCAAGGCCCGCCGCGCCGCCGCCGAGGAGGAGCTGAAAAAGATGGAGGCCGAACTGCGCGACACGCTTGCCTCGGCCAAGGCACGCAAGACAGGCACGGGCGACACCATCGCCACATCGACAAAGGGCTGAAGGCATGGGCGCAGGCGGCATATTGAAGGCATCGGCAGGCGCGGCCCTGCTTGCGGCGCTTGCCGCCTGCACCGACATGCCGCCGCCAACTGCGGCGCCGTCGCAGGCCCGCCCCTCGGCCATGCGCCCGCCTGTGCCCAAGTCCGATTCCCCGCCGTCCGAGCGTAGCCACGCGCTGGCCGCGCATTACACCCGCGTCGAGGCCAGCCTTGTCGGTCAGGGCCTGCTGCGCACCGATGGCGGGGGACCGGACACGCCCTATACCGATACCGACATTCTGCGCAATTTCGAGCAGATTGCCTTTCATGACGAATACGAGCGCGACCGCGGTCTGGCGCGATCCGACGGTCGCCCGGGAAGGCTGCGCAAATGGACCGGCCCGGTGCGCATGTCCGTCGAATTCGGCGCGTCAGTGCCGAAAGACCAGCGCACGATCGACCAGCGCCTCGTCGCGGGCTATGCCGCCCGGCTGGCGCGCGTGACCGGCCATCCGATCAGCGCCGGCGCCGGGCCGGATGCCAATTTCAACGTGCTCTTCATGGGCGAGGATGACCGCGCGCAGACCATCGCGCGCATCCGGCAGCTGGTGCCGAACATCAACCAATCGTCAATCAACCTGTTCGAGGCGCTGCCCCGCTCGATCCACTGCCTTGTCGTGGCGTTTTCCGACAATAACAACGATCACACCTACCGCCGCGCCATCGCCCTGATCCGGGCAGAGCATCCCAGCCTGCTGCGCAAATCCTGCATCCACGAGGAACTGGCGCAGGGGCTTGGCCTTGCCAATGACAGCCCGCGCGCGCGCCCGTCGATCTTTAACGACGACGATGAATTCGCACTGCTGACCACGCAGGACGAAGAACTGCTGCGCCTGCTCTACTCACCCCGCCTGAAGCCCGGCATGAGCATTGAGGAGGCGCGCCCGATCCTGATGCAGCTGATCGCCGAGCGGCGGGGCGGATCCAGCTGAGCCCCAGTTGCGCCCCCGGTGAGCCCGAGTTCTCCCCATGCCGCCTGCCCTTGCGAATTTCCGCACGCCGGTCGATCTGATCGCGGGCGCCCCGGCGTCATATGCTTGGCACGGCCCGGCAAACATGCTTCAATCGGTGCCTGTTACAGCGGCTGAGGAGTGACGCCATGGGCATCTTCGATTTTCTGACCGGCGAATTCATCGACGTCATCGAGTGGACGGATGACACCCGCGACACGATGGTCTGGCGCTTTCAGCGCGAGGGCCACGAAATCAAATATGGCGCCAAGCTGACCGTGCGTGAAGGGCAGGCCGCGGTCTTTGTCCACGAAGGGCAGTTGGCCGATGTTTTCACCCCCGGTCTCTACATGCTCGAGACGAATAACATGCCGGTGATGACGACGCTTCAGCACTGGGATCACGGCTTCAAGAGCCCGTTCAAATCGGAAATCTATTTCGTCTCGACCACCCGTTTCAACAATCTGAAATGGGGCACGAAAAACCCGATCATGCTGCGCGACCCCGAGTTCGGCCCGACCCGCATCCGCGCGTTCGGCACCTATACCGTGCGCGTGACCGACCCGGCCCGTTTCCTGCAAGAGATCGTCGGCACCGACGGCGAATTCACCATGGATGAGATCAGTTTTCAGATCCGCAACATCATCGTGCAGGAATTCAGCCGCGCCATCGCGTCCTCGGGCATCCCGGTGCTGGACATGGCCGCCAATACCGCCGATCTTGGCAAACTGGTGGCAGGCGCGATCAGTCAGACGGTGGCGAATTACGGGCTGACCCTCCCCGAGCTTTATATCGAGAACATATCTCTGCCCCCCGCCGTGGAAAAGGCGCTGGACAAGCGCACGTCGATGGGGATGGCCGGTGATCTGGGCGCCTATACGAAATACTCCGCCGCCGAAGCGATGACCGAGGCGGCCGGCAACCCGGCAGGCGGCGGCATGGGCGCGGGCCTTGGCATGGGAATGGGCATGGCGATGGCGCAGCAGATGGCGGGTCAGTCCGGCCCCTGGGGCGCACGGCCCGCTGAGGCGCAAACTCCGCCGCCGCCACCCCATCCCGAGCATGTCTGGCACATCGCCGAAAACGGCGAGACGCGCGGCCCCTATTCCCGCGCCGCCATGGGACGCATGGCCAGTTCGGGCGAGCTGACGCGCGAGACCCAGGTCTGGACCGCCGGGCAGGACGGCTGGATGCGCGCCGAAGACGTGACCGAACTGGCCCAGCTGTTTACCGTCCTGCCGCCCCCGCCGCCGCCCGCCTGACCGGGAGGCAGGGCGCAGACGCCTCGTTTCACCTTTCCTGAAGTACTCAAACCGCAGCGGCCCGCCACATGCCCAGATCCTCACCCGATGCCGCAACCCCGCCGACGCAGCACAACTACCCCTGCGACGCGTGCGGCGCCGAGATGCGCTTTGCGCCCGGCGGCGGCGCGCTGATCTGCGATCATTGCGGCAACCGGCAGGAAATTACCGGCCCCGGCCCATGGGACAGCTCGCTGAAAGAGCTGGACCTTGCCGCCGCCCTCGCCACCCAGCTACCAACCGAGGAAACCGAGCTTCGCGCGCCGCTGAAATGCCCCAGCTGCGGCGCCGAAGTGGTGCTGGAGGGCGACGCGCATGCAGGCACCTGCCCGTTCTGCGCGACGCCGATGGTCACTGGCACCGGCAGCACCCGCCGCTACAAACCGCGCGGCGTGCTGCCCTTCGCCATCGACGAACGCACAGCGCGGGCAGCGATGACGGACTGGCTGGGCGCGCTGTGGTTCGCGCCCTCGGGCCTCAAGGAATACGCGCGCAAGGGGCGCAAGCTGCAGGGCATCTACGTCCCCTACTGGACCTATGACGCCGCGACCCGCTCGACGTATCGCGGCGAGCGCGGCACAGTCTACTACGAGACGCGCACCGTGATGCGCAACGGCAAACGTCAGACCGTACGGGTCGCCAAAGTGCGCTGGCGCGCCGTCTCGGGCCGCGTCGCGCGGGCATTCGACGATATCCTCGTGCTGGCCTCCCACGCGCTGCCGAAACGTTATACCGACGCGCTGGAGCCGTGGGATCTGTCCGCGCTCGAACCCTACAGCCCCGCATTTCTGGCCGGTTTCGCCGCCGAAGCCTACACCGTCCCGCTCGAGGATGGCTATGCCGAGGCGCGCGCGCATATGGATGCGGTCATCGCCCGTGACGTGCGCTTTGACATCGGCGGCGACCGCCAGCGCATCCATGCCATCGACACCGAGGTCAGCGATGCGTCTTTCAAGCATATCCTGCTGCCGGTCTGGATGGCCGCCTACAAATATCGCGGACGCAGCTACCGCTTTGTCGTCAACGGCCGCACCGGGCGCGTGCAGGGGGAGCGGCCCTGGTCGGCCTGGAAAATTGCCTTTGCAATCATTCTGGGCCTGTTGCTGGCCGGGGCTGTCGGCTTCGCCTATGCCGTCTATCAGGGTGGCGTCTGATGGCCCGCCCCCTGCCGGAAAGCGCCTGACATGCGCGCCCTTATTCAGCGCGTCACAGAAGCCAGCGTGACCGTCGACGGCGAAATCATCGGCCGGACCGGTCCGGGACTGCTGATCCTTGTTTGCGCCATGCAGGGCGATGATGCCGCCAAGGCAGACTTCCTCGCGGCAAAGATCGCCAAACTGCGCATTTTTCAGGATACGGGCGGCAAGATGAACCTCAGCCTGCGTGACACCGGCGGCAGCGCGCTGGTGGTTAGCCAGTTCACACTGGCCGCCGACACGCGCAGCGGCAACAGGCCGGGCTTCTCGACCGCCGCGCCGCCCGAGTTGGGCCGCGCGCTGTATGAGCATTTCACAAGCGCCCTGCGCGCGCTTGGCGTCGCGTGCGAGACCGGGCGGTTTGGCGCGTCGATGCAGGTATCGCTGGTCAATGACGGCCCGGTGACAATCTGGCTGGAAGTCTGAGCCGTCGAACAACGCGCCGCCCCGTGCCTTATTCTGCGGTATCGACAGACCCCGTGAAGCCAGCTTTCGTCAGCGCGGCGTCGATACACATCGCCCAGCCCAAAAGCGTCACGCACGGTCACCGCCGCATCGCGAACCCCTCACACAAGTCTTGGCACAGCGGCACAGTCGTGCCATCAATCACGCAAGCGGGCCGTCATCGTGCCGGCGTTTTTTGCATATCGATAGCCAAGGATCGCCGCGCCGTGTCACTTCCCATTGACGATACCCTTCTCTTGATGCGCTCCTTGATCGGCTTTCCAACCGTTTCGCAAGACAGCAACCTTGACATGATCGCCTACCTCGCCACCCGGCTCGAGGCGTCGGGCGCCCGGGTCGAGGTGATGCAGGATGCGTCCGGCAAAAAGGCCAACCTCTTTGCCACCCTCGGCCCCGAGGGTGATGGCGGCATCGTCCTGTCCGGTCACAGCGATGTGGTGCCTGTCGCCGATCAGGTCTGGGCGACAGATCCTTTCCTGCTGCACGAAGAGAACGGCCGCCTCTACGGGCGCGGCGCCTGCGACATGAAAGGCTTCATCGCCGCGACCATCGCCATGGCGCCCGCCTTTGCGCAGAGGATCGGCAATCGCCCGCTGCATTTTTCCTTCACCTATGACGAGGAAACCGGCTGCGTCGGCGCCCGCGATCTGGCGCAAGTGCTGACGGCGCGCGGCCTGAAACCCTCGGTCGCGCTGATTGGCGAGCCGACCATGATGCGCGTCATCGAAGGGCACAAGGGATGCTGCGAGTATTCGACGCATTTCACCGGTCTGGCGGGCCATGGCTCGGGACCGGACCGGGGGGTGAACGCCGTCGAATATGCCGCCCGCTTCGTTGCGCGGCTGCTGGACCTCAAGGATACCCTGCGCAGCCGCGCGCCCGCAAACAGCCGGTTCGATCCGCCCTGGACCACGATCAACACTGGCGCGCTGATCGGCGGCGTGGCGCATAACGTCATCCCCTCAACGGCGCAGGTCGACTGGGAAATGCGCCCCGTCCAGCAGTCGGATTTCGCATTGGTCAAGGAGGATCTGCACCGCTACTGCACCGACATCCTGCTGCCCGCCATGCGCGCAGTCTGCCCCGAGGCAGCCATCCACACCGAGACAATAGGCGAGGTCGAAGGGCTGATCCCAGCCGAGGTGTCCGAGGCCCGCGACATCATGATGGAGCTGACCGGCGCCAACGGCGCGGATGTCGTCCCTTTCGGCACCGAGGCCGGCATTTTCCAAACCATGGGCATGTCCGCCATCCTCTGCGGTCCCGGCTCGATCGAGCAGGCACACAAGGCGGACGAATTCGTCACGATGGACCAGATGGTGCAATGCCTGGAAATGCTGGACCGGCTCAGCCTGAAACTCGCCGCATCCTGATTAAACTCGGCTAATCAGACCCGCCTAAACCGCAGATAATGCGGCACGCGCCCCTCGCGCAACGCCTTTTTTTCATAGCGCGTCGAAATCCACCCATCCCATGGCTGGCGCCAGTCCTGTGGCCCCTCGGCCAGCCACTCGAACCCGCAGCGTGGGACCTCCTCCAGCGTCTGGCGCACGTAATCCTCGATATCGGTCGCCACGCGCAACTCGGCGCCGGGGCGCATCGCGCGCGCCAAAGGCTCCAGATGCTCAGGCGTCACGAAGCGTCGCCGATGATGCCGCGCCTTCGGCCAGGGATCCGGATACAGCAGATAGGCCCGCCCCACCGACGCCTCCGGCAACACATCAAACAGATCGCGCGCGTCCCCGGGATGCACCCGCACATTCGGCGCATCAACCTTGCGCAGTTTGGCCAGCAGCATGGCAACACCGTTCAGATAAGGCTCGCAGCCGATAAACCCCTTGTCCGGTTCGGCCACCGCCATATGCGCCAGATGCTCGCCCCCGCCAAAGCCGATCTCCAGCCACAGATCCCGCCCCCCAAACAGCGCGCCCAGATCCAGTTCCTCGCGGCCCGGATTCACGTCCCAGCCGACGGGTCCGGGCGACAGCCCTTCCAGATCCTCGTCCAGCAACACCTCCTGCGACTTGCGCAGGGCCTTGCCCTTGAACCGTCCGTAGAAATTGCGCCACGGCGCGCCCGATGGATGCCTGTCTATGATCATGGCCGCAGGCTCTACCCCGCCCTCGCCCGCGGCGCAAGATTTCCGATGAAACACGCTTTCCATTCTTCTTGCTTCAAATATCCTCGCCGAAGGCGGCACAGCACACGCCGCGCACGCAACGCCCCCAAGATGCACGCCTCCCGCCAAACGCGCTGCGGCGGCCCACCGGGCCGCCGCGTGAAAATACCGGCATGCGCGCAAGCGCATTCCTTTTCCTTGAGGGCTCAGACGCAGGACAGCAGCTTGTCCACCAGATTGATCCGCTCCCAGCTGAAACCACCGTCGCTTTCCGGGGCGCGGCCGAAATGGCCGTAGGCGGCCGTGCGCTGGTAGATCGGCTGGTTCAGCGACAGATGCTCGCGGATGCCGCGCGGGCTCAGATCCATGCACTCGCGGATCGCCTTTTCGATCGCGGCAGGATCGACATCGCCGGTGCCGTGAGTATCGGCAAAGATCGACAGCGGGTGCGACACACCAATGGCATAGCTCAGCTGGATGGTGCAACGTTCGGCCATGCCCGCCGCCACGACGTTCTTGGCCAGATAGCGCGCGGCATAGGCGGCCGAACGGTCGACCTTGGTCGGATCCTTGCCCGAAAACGCGCCGCCACCGTGCGGCGCGGCGCCGCCATAGGTATCGACGATGATCTTACGCCCCGTCAGGCCTGCGTCGCCATCGGGGCCACCAATCACAAAAGTGCCGGTGGGGTTCACGTGCCAGACGGTCTCATCGCGCAGCCAGCCATCGGGCAGGGTCTCGCGGATATAGGGCTCGACGATGTCGCGCACGTCGCCGGGGGTCAGCTCGTGGCTGCCGGCCTTGTCGAACTGATGATGTTGCGTGCTGAGCACGATCGACCCGATATGCGAGGGCTTGCCGTTCTCATAAACCACCGAAAGCTGGCTTTTGGCATCGGGCAGAAGCAGCGGCTCGGTGCCGTCCTTGCGCACCTCGGCCAGCCGCCGCAGGATCGCGTGGGCGAACTGGACCGGCGCCGGCATCAGATCTTCGGTTTCTGTTGTCGCGTAGCCGAACATGATGCCCTGATCGCCTGCGCCCTCTTCCTTGTCCTCGCGCGCATCGACGCCTTGGGCAATATGCGCGGACTGCTCGTGCAGAAGATTCGTCACTTCCAGCGTGCGCCAGTGAAACTTGTCCTGCTCATAGCCGATGTCGCGCACGCATTCGCGCACAACGGTCGACATCAGATCCTTGTATTCGGTCAGCTTGTCGCGGTCCGACAGCCCGACCTCGCCTCCGATGATGACGCGATTGGTGGTGGCAAAGGCCTCGGCGGCGACGCGCGCCTCGGGCTCCTTTGCCAAAAAGGCGTCGAGGATCGCATCCGAAATGCGGTCGCACACCTTGTCGGGATGCCCTTCCGAGACTGACTCGGAAGTCAGCGTATAGTTCTGTCGTGCCATGAGATCGCTCCATTATAAAACCCCGTCGCGCCAGGAAGCCGTTGCGACGGTATGTGACTGCCTAGACTGACCGGCCCGGGAAGGTCAATCGCCAGCGTTCAGTGCCGGTGCATTTCTTCTGCGGCGCAGCAGCGCAGGCCCCAGCGCCAGCAAGACCAGCAGCGACAATGCGGGCCAATCGCCGCTGCGCGCATAGGGCGTCGGCGCGGCAGGGGGCGGCAGCGGCGCGTCCAGATAACCCGCCTGCCCCAGCGGGATTTCGGCGGTGACCTGCCCGGCTGCGTCAATGATCGCCGACACGCCGGTATTGGCCGCGCGGATCATCGGCAGCCCCTGTTCGGCGCTGCGCAGACGCGCCTGCGCCAGATGCTGGAACGGTCCGGACACCTGCCCGAACCACGCATCATTGGTGATCAGCAGCATGAAATCCGCCCGCCCCGGCGCGGCGGCGATATCGCGGGCAAAAACGCCCTCGTAGCAGATCAGCGGCAGCGCTGCGCCCAGCGCGCCCATGTCGATCAGCCGCGCGCCCGGACCGGGGGAATAGCCATAGCCGCCCTGCTGTGCCAGTCCCCGAATACCGAACCGGCCCAGCAGATCGCCGAAGGGCACGTATTCGCCAAAGGGCACCAGATGATGCTTGTCATAGAGCGCCGACCTCTTGCCCTGCCCGTCCAGCACCAGCAGCGAATTGAAATAGCGCGCGCCTTCGGACCGCTGCACGCCCAGAACAACCGGCGTGCCGCCTGCGGCCTCGGCTATGGCGTTCAGAATGTCCCCGGCATGGTTGAGCAACGTGGGCAGCGCTGTTTCAGGCCAGACGATCAGATCCGGTGCCCCGCCGGCAGACGTATAGCGCATCTTTCGGTCGAAATGGTCCTGCATATGGGCCGGGTCCCATTTCTCGGCCTGCGGCACGTTGGGCTGGACCAGTCGGATGACAGGCGCACCTGCGCCGGCCGCCGGTACCTTGCCCAATTGCGGCGCGGTGAAGAACAGCGCAGTAAGTAGAGCCAGCCCCGCAGCGCCGGCCCAGCGGCGCCCCAGCGCCAGATGCCACAGCGCCGCGCCGCCGATCAGCACGGCAAATGTCAGCGGCAGCGCGCCCCCCATAGACGCCCAGTGCAGCATGGGCGTCGGGATCAGCACATGCCCGGGCTGCGCCCACGGAAATCCGGTCCACAGCCAGCCGCGCAGCGCCTCGGACAAGGTCAGCATGGCGGCCCAAGTCACCGCCCCGCCCCCCAGCCAGCGCGCGATCCCCTGCGCTCCGGCCCAGAACAGCGCAAAGCCGACCGCGCTGAAGACCAGCGCAAAGGGCGCCATCCAGCCATGGCGCGCCACGTCGATCAGGAAAGGCTCGATGATCCAGCTCAACGCAACGGCGAAATATCCGGTGCCGCCCGCCAGCCCCATCAACGCCGCAAAGCGCCAGCCGGGTGCGGCGGCAAAGCAGCCGAAAAGCCCGGCAAAGGCCAGCAATGTCAGCGGCCACAGATCCCAAGGGGCCTGCCCCAGTGCCGCCACCGCACCCAGCGCGGCGGCGATGCCTGCCTGCACCCACCATGCGCGCACTGCAATCCAGCGCCGCGCTGCGGCGTCAGGCATGGGCGCCGGCATAGGGGACGCGCACGCGCAGACGCTTGATCCGGCGGGGGTCGGCATCGACCACCTCGAACGTGGTGCCGCCCGGATGTTCGATCACTTCGCCGCGCACCGGAACCCGGCCCAGCAGCATGAAGACCAGCCCGCCCAGCGTGTCGATCTCTTCCTCGTCCACATCATCGACGTCGGTCAGCGACTGGCCGATCGCCTCCTCGAAATCCTCCAGCGGGGTTTTGGCCAGCGCGATGTAGCAGCCCGGCTTTTCCTCGGTCCATTGGGCATCCTCGCCGATGTCATGCTCATCCTCGATCTCGCCCAGGACCTGCTCGATCAGATCCTCGATGGTCACAAGGCCGTCGACACCGCCATATTCGTCGATGACCAGCGCCATGTGGCGCCTGTCGGTCTGCATCTTCTGCAACAGCACGCCAATGCGCATCGACGGCGGCACATAGAGCAGTGGACGCAGCATTTCCTTGAGCGAGAACGCATCCTCGGCGTCACCGTTGAAGCCGTGACGCAGCGCGAAATCCTTGAGGTGGATGAAGCCGATGGGCGAATCCAGCGTACCATCATAGACCGGCAGCCGCGTCATGCCGCTGTCACGAAATACATGCACCAGCTCGCCCTGCGTGATGGTGGAGGGCACCGACACGATATCGGCCTTTGGGATGGCCACATCCTCGACCACCATATCGCGCAGGTTTATCAGGCCGCGGCCCCTTTGCGCAGAGGGCTTGGGGGGGGCTGTGTCGGTCTCCGGTTCGGAGGGGGTGAATGCGCCGAAGATCCGGCGGAAGAACCCGCTGTTGTCGTCGTCGTCAAGGGGCCTCTCGGGCTGCGCGCCATGCGCTGCGCTAGAGGATGCGTCGATACTGTCGTGGCTGTCGCCCATTACTCTCTATTCCAAATCAATAAATCGCCCGACGCTGCCTACACCGGGTGTCTGCCGTCAATATGGGTTAGCTATGCCCAGTTTGCAAAGGATGGCAACTTCGCAAGCCTCCATCAATGTGGCATCTTCGTCACGGATGTGGTCATAGCCCAGAAGATGCAGCACCGCATGCACGATCAGATGCGCCGCGTGATCGGCCAGCGGTTTGTCGCCCAGCGCGGCCTCGGCGGCGCAGATATCATAGGCGATGGCAATATCGCCCAGCTCCGCATCGCGGCCGGGGCGCGGCAGGTCGGGCACACCGCCGGGCTGCTCTGCGCCGCGCTCCTCGCTGGGCCAGCTCAGCACGTTGGTCGGTTGCGGCTTGCCACGGAAATCCTCGTTGAGGGCGGCGATGCGGGCGTCATTGCACGCCAGTATGCTGACCTCGAACTGCGCGGGATCAAGGCCCAGATGCACCAGCGTGGCCCCGGCCGCGCGGTCCGCCAGCGCCTCCAGCCCCAGCGCGTGCCAGCGGCGATCCTCGATCATGACGTCGATCACCATGGGCGGGCCTTGGCGGGCGCAAGTGACATGGGGTTATCCATCGGCCTCATAAGCCTCGATTATGGCGGCAACCAGCGGGTGACGCACCACGTCCTTGGCGGTGAAGTAGTTGAACCCGATCTTGGGGATGGTTTTCAGCAGCCGCTCGGCATCATGCAGGCCCGACGCCACGCCGCGCGGCAGGTCGATCTGGGTACGGTCGCCGGTGACAACCATGCGGCTGCCCTCGCCAAGGCGGGTCAGGAACATCTTCATCTGCATCGTCGTGGCGTTCTGCGCCTCGTCCAGCACTACAAAAGCGCGGCTCAGCGTGCGCCCCCGCATGAAGGCCAGCGGCGCGATCTCGATCTTCCTGTCCTCGATCAGCTTGGCCAGCTGCTTGCCGGGTAGAAAATCGTTAAGCGCGTCATAGAGCGGCTGCATGTAAGGGTCGACCTTGTCCTTCATGTCGCCGGGCAGATAGCCCAGTTTCTCGCCCGCCTCGACGGCGGGGCGGGACAGGATGATCTTGTCGACATGGCCTTCGATGAACATCGACACGCCGACGGCGACGGCCAGATAGGTCTTGCCCGTGCCGGCGGGGCCGATGCCAAAGGCCAGCTCGTTCTCGAACAGCGAGCGCACGTAGGCTTTCTGCGCCTCGGTGCGCGGCTCGACCAGCTTCTTGCGGGTCTTGATCTCGACCCGGCCGCCCTTGAACATCTCAAGCTGGTGGCCGTCTATGGACGCTGGCGCAGATTCGCTGCCACCCATGCGCAATTCGCGGTCGATATCGCCGGGGGCGACCTCCTTGCCGGTCTCCAGCCGCTGGTAGAGCGCTTGCAGCACCTGCACCGCCTCGGCCACCTGCGCGTCATCGCCATGAACCGTCAGCTGATTGCCCCGGCGCAGGATCTGCACGTCAAGCGTGCGCTCGATCTCGGCCAGATTGCGGTCATGCGCGCCGCACAGATCGATCAGCAGGAAATTGTCTGGGAATTCGACGACCTGATTTTGCATGTCATCGGATGGGGATGCGCCTTGCGTGGGGGTGATGGGCAATCAGGTCTCCGCTTCTGGCAATGCGTGGGGTCGGGTCAGTAGAGTCAGATGCCATATAGGGCACCATACCGATGGTGCCAAGCCAAGCGCCCAGACGCAAGGTGCAGTTGCATTCTCGACCGCGAAACCGAAAACCACCTGAGACCGCGCGCCATGAGCGCGGAACATCTGATGCGAATTCATCACACTTGGGCAGCATGACTGGCATATGCCGGCGAAGCGGCCCGCGCCCTTCAGCCGCCGATCAACGCACCCGCCAGCGAATTGGTGCCGGTGCCGGTCACGCGAACGCGCAGCATATCGCCGGGGGCGGCATCCGGCGCCATGACGTGGACGGCGTGCAGATATTGCGACTTGCCTACCATCTGGCCCGGCTCGCGGCCTGCCCGCTCCAGCAGCACGTCAACCTCGCGGCCAACCATGCCCTGCTGAATTTCGCGCTGCTGGCGGGTCAGCAGAGCCTGAAGCCGCTGCAAGCGCTCGCTGGCCTCGCCGTCATCCACCTGCGCGCGCTCGGCGGCGGGAGTGCCGGGGCGGGTGGAATATTTGAACGAATAGGCCTGCCCATAGCGGACCTCTTCGATCAGATCCAGGGTGGCCTGAAAATCGGCCTCGGTTTCCTCGGGGAAGCCGACGATGAAATCGCCCGACAGCAGCAGATCGGTCCGGGCGGCGCGAATACGCTCGATCAGCCGGATATAGGACTCGGCTGTATGGCTGCGGTTCATCCGTTTCAGGATGCGGTCGCTGCCCGATTGCACCGGCAGATGCAGGTAGGGCATTAGCTTGGGGCAGTCGCCATGCGCCTCGATCAGGTCATCGCTCATGTCGTTGGGATGGCTGGTGGTAAAGCGGATACGCTCCAGCCCATCCACCTCGGCCAGCGCGCGGATAAGCTGCGCCAGCGTCCAGTCGCCGCCCGTCGGCCCTGCCCCGTGATAGGCGTTGACGTTCTGGCCCAAGAGCGTGATCTCGCGCACGCCGCGCTCCACCAGATCCCGCGCCTCGTCGATGACGCGGGTCACCGGGCGCGATGCCTCGGCGCCGCGCGTATAGGGGACCACGCAGAAGGCGCAGAACTTGTCGCAGCCCTCCTGAACGGTCAGGAAGGCGGTCGGGCCGCGTTTCGCCTTTGGGCGGGCCTTCAGCTTCTCGAACTTGCTCTCTTCTGGGAAATCGGTGTCCAGCGCGGTGCCGCCCGCGCGGATTTTCGCCTCCATTTCCGGCAGGCGATGATAGCTCTGCGGGCCGACCACCAGATCGACCAAAGGCTGTCGGCGCATGATCTCGGCGCCCTCGGCCTGCGCGACGCATCCGGCAACGCCAATTTTCAGATCAGGCCTCGCATCCTTCAGATCGCGGAACCGGCCCAGCTCGGAATAGACCTTTTCGGCGGCCTTCTCGCGGATGTGGCAGGTGTTCAGCAGGATCATATCCGCCTCGTCCGGGGTCTGGACCTCGGTATAGCCCGCGCCGCCCATCGCCTCGGCCATACGCTCGGAATCGTAGACGTTCATCTGACATCCGTATGTCTTGATATAGAGCTTCTTGGGCTCGGCCATGTCGGGCCTCCGGATTATGCGCATAGGGTGATGGCTGCCTATAACACAGCGGCGCCATCTTGCAATGCGCGGCAATTTGACAGACCTTGGCGCGCAAAACGAAAAGAGCGGTATGCATTACACATCTGTCCGTGATCTGTGCGCCAGGGGCGCGCGCCATATGGCCAAGGGACCCGTCGCGCTGATCTTTGCCGAGGATGAGGTCGAACTGGGCTCGACCATTCGCCATCACCTGTCGCGGGGTTTCGCCTCGGTGATCGTGTTTCTGCCACCTGCCTTCGCCCTTCCCGAGGATGCCGCAGGCAAAACGGTTCGCGTGGATCATGACACTGTGGCAGACGGGCATGTCGATGCGGTAAACAGCATCATCAAGGCGGCGCCGCCGAAAACATGGCTCTATTATTGCTTCAACGCCGAATATCTGTTCTTCCCGTTCTGCGAGACGCGCAGCGTTGGCGAGTTGCTGGCCTTCCACGCCGAAGAACGGCGCGACGCCATGCTGACCTATGTGGTCGACATCTACGCCGGCGATCTGGATCGTCACCCCGGCGCCGTCGCGCTCGAGGATGCCTGGCTGGACAAATCGGGGTATTATGCGCTGGCGCGGCCTGACGCCGCATCTAAAGATCACTCCAAGGACCGGCAACTGGACTTCTTTGGCGGATTGCGCTGGCGCTACGAAGAACACATCCCGACGCGGCGTCGCAACATCGACCGGATCGCGCTGTTTCGCGCCAAACCAGGGCTGACACTGCGCGACGATCATGTTTTTTCGGACGAGGAATACAACACCTACGCTTGTCCCTGGCACAACAATCTGACCGCCGCGATCGCATCGTTTCGGACGGCAAAAGCCCTAAAGAGCAATCCCGGCTCGACCTTCGATATCCCGACGTTCAAATGGCACAATTCGGCGCCCTTCGAATGGCATTCGCGCCAGCTGCTTGATCTAGGGCTGATGGAACCGGGTCAGTGGTTCTGACCCCTGCCCCGCAATTCCGTCAACTCCAGTCGTCGGCCACCAGATCGCCCGGATCGACGCCCAGCGCATCCAGTTCGGCCTGAACGGCGTCCATCATGGGAGGCGGGCCGCAAAGGTAGCACAAGGTTCCAGGCTCGATGAACTGGCGCAGGTAATCGCGGTCCAACTCACGCTTCGGCACCGTTCTGCCCGGACCTTCGCTGACGACATAGGCGACCGTTAGGCCGGGCATCGCTGACAATTTGTCGCGCCAGATGATGTCATCCTCTGTCCGGTTTGAAAAAACCAGCGTCGAGCCGCTCAGGTCCCCGCTGTCGGCCAACCGCTTGCGCAGCAGCGCAATCATCGGGGTTATTCCGGCGCCGCCTGCAATGAAGACGCCCGGACCCCTGTCCCGAATATCCCCGAACGGACCCTTGATCGTGACCTCGTCGCCGGGCTGCATCTTGCCGATTTGCTCCGTCACGCCGTCGTGGTCGGGGTAGCTTTTGATGATGAATTCCAGAGTATCCTCACCCGGCAGGCTGACGGGGGTAAACGGTCGCCCTTCGTCGCGCCAGCCGTCCTTTTGCAACGTCATCTCGATCGCCTGACCCGGTTCGAACTCGAACCCTTCCGGACGGTCAAAGACCAGATGATGGGTATTGTGAGTAACAGGTTCGATTGCGCGCAACGTCAGTGTATGGGCCATGGATCATTCTCCTTTGGCCTCTCAACGCCGCCCGCCCCGCCCGCGTTCCCGCAAAGCGGCTTTGACTTTTCTCGGTGAAAATACCCAAATCCGCCACCAGCCACGGGGCGGTGCCGCCTCAGATCACAGGTTTTCCGCCTGCGGCATGCCCAGCACATGGAAACCGCCATCGACCCGGATGATCTCGCCCGTGGTGCAGGCGCCCGCATCTGACGCCAGATACACCGCCGTGCCGCCAACCGCCTCAAGCGTGGCATTGGCGCGCAGCGGCGCGTTCATGTCGGTGTGCTTGTAGGTGCGCCGCGCGCCGCCGATGGCCGCGCCGGCCAGCGTTTTCATCGGCCCGGGCGAGATCGCGTTGACGCGAATTCCATCCGGACCCAGATCATTGGCCAGATAACGCGTCGCGCTTTCCAGTGCCGCCTTGGCGACGCCCATGACGTTGTAGCTGGGCACCACACGGTTGCTGCCCTGATAGGTCAGGGTCAACAGCGTGCCACCGTTCTGCGCCATCAGCGGATGCGCGCGCCGCGCCACGTCGATGAAACTGTAGCACGAGACATCCAGCGAATGTTTGAAATTGGCGCGACTGGTGTTCAGAAACCGCCCCGTCAGTTCGGATTTATCTGAGAAAGCAATGGCATGGACGACGAAGTCAATCGTCGACCAGCGCTTCTCCAGCGCCTCGAATGCGGCATCCAGGGATGCGTCATCCGTCACGTCCACATCGACCATGAGGTCCGATCCAAGCGACGCCGCCAGAGGCTCCAACCGCTTGCCGAACGCATCCCCCTGATAGCTAAAGGCCAGTTCGGCGCCCGCGGCATGCATCGCCTTTGCGATGCCCCACGCGATCGAGCGGTCATTGGCCACGCCCATGATCAGCCCGCGTTTGCCCTGCATCGGCAGGAGGGCGGTTGGCAATTCAGATGTTTGTGTCATGCGCATGCGGGCCTATCCGTGAAATTTGCTGAGCAGCATCGAGCCGTTGGTGCCGCCGAAGCCGAAGGAATTTGTCATCACCGTATCGAGCCCCGCGTTGTCCACGCGGGTCGTCGCCACCTCGGCCGGCTCCAGGGCCGGGTCCAGGTTTTCGACGTTGATTGACGGAATGATGAAATCATCCTGCAGCGCCAGCAGGCAATAGATCGCCTCCTGCGCGCCGGTCGCGCCCTGGCTGTGGCCCGTCATCGACTTGGTCGAACTGATCGGCGGGGTGGCGCCCTGGCCAAAGACGCGGCGCACCGCCTCGACCTCGCCCACGTCGCCCACCGGCGTCGAGGTGCCGTGCGCGTTGATGTAGCTGACCTTGCGGTCCCCGCCCAGCGTGCGCAGCGCGCCGCGCATCGCCCGCTCGCCGCCCTCGCCCGAGGGGGCGACCATATCCGCGCCGTCGGAAGTGGCCGCGAAACCAGTGACTTCGGCGTAGATCTTGGCGCCGCGCGCTTGCGCATGCTCCAGCGCCTCCAGCACCAGCATCGCGCCGCCGCCGGAGATGACAAACCCGTCGCGGCCCGCGTCGAACGCACGGCTGGCCTTGGTCGGCGTGTCGTTGTATTTCGACGACATCGCGCCCATCGCGTCGAATAGGCAGGACAGCGTCCAATCCAGCTCCTCGCCGCCGCCGCCGAACATCACGTCCTGCTGGCCCAGCGCGATCTGCTGCGCCGCCATGCCGATGCAATGCAGCGAGGTCGAGCAGGCCGAGGTGATCGAGAAATTCATGCCCTTGATCTGATAGGCCGTCGCCAGATTCGCGCTGACGGTGGACGACATGCATTTGGGCACGGCAAACGGCCCGATCCGCTTGGTCGCGCCGGTTTTCAGCACGGTCTGATGCGCGCTCAGCATGGCGCTGGTTGACGGGCCGCCCGATCCGGCGATCAGGCCGGTCATGGGGTTGACCACATCCGACGGCTCCAGCCCGGCATCGGCAATCGCCTGTGCCATGGCGATATGCGCATAGGCCGCACCGGGGCCCATGAAGCGCAGCGTGCGCTTGTCCACATGCTCGGCGACATCGAGGTCGATCGCACCGGCCACGCGGCTGCGAAAGCCATGCTCGGCCATTTCCTCGTTCGCGGTGATGCCCGACCGCCCGTCCTTCAGCGAAGCCAGCACCTCATCGGCGCTGTTCCCGATGGACGAGACGATTCCCAACCCTGTTACGACCACGCGGCGCATGGCGCTCTCCCTTTTGTCTTGATGGTTGCGATCAGCTTTCGCTGAGTGCAACCTTCATGTCCTTGACCAGATAGATCACCTCGCCATCGGCCTCGACGCGGCCATCGGCCACGCCCATGGTCAGGCGGCGCGTCTGCACGGCCTTGGTGAAATCAACGTGATATGTCAGCATCTTGCGATCCGGGCGTACCATGCCCGTCAGCTTGACCTCGCCCACCCCCAGCGCATAGCCGCGCCCCTGCCAGCCGCGCCAGCCCAGGTTGAACCCGGTCAGCTGCCACAGCCCATCCAGACCCAGACAGCCCGGCATGATCGGGTTGCCGGGAAAATGGCAGTCAAAGAACCACAGGTCCGGCGTGATATCGAATTCAGCGGTGATATGCCCCTTGCCATGGGTGCCGCCATCCGACGACACATCCGTGATCCGGTCCATCATCAGCATCGGCGGCTCGGGCAACTGGGCGTTGCCGGGCCCAAAAAGCTCGCCCCGCGCGCATTTCAGCAAATCTTCTTTTCCGAAGTGCGTCGGATAATCTGCCATTCGGGCGGTCCTTTTAAGCTTGGGTCTGGTCATCTGCGGTGATCGCGCCATATCCTCTAGCACCCGGGTGCGCGCCCATGCAAGCCTGCGGCGACAGCCGCGCCCTCCTGCTGCGGGAAATCTCATTGAAATTCCTCACTGCCGTGCCCTATATTGGGTCAAGACAACAGGATATACCAACCGATGACATGCACAGCGACACCAGAAGCAAGCCTGCGAGGCTCTGAATGGCTGACAGGGGCCGGGCTGCGCCCGACACGTCAGCGCGTGGCACTGGCCGCGATGCTGATCGGTGACGGCCAGCACCGCCATGTCACCGCCGAAAGCCTGTTTGCCGATGTCCAGAGATGCGGCGAACAAGTGTCGCTGGCAACCGTCTACAACACCCTGCGCGCCTTTTGCGAGGCAGGGCTGATGCAGGAGGTGCTGGTTGATGGCACGAAATCCTACTTCGACACCAATGCGCATGATCATCCCCACTTCTATTGGGAGGATGAGAACCGGCTGTCCGATGCGCCCGCCGATCAATTGAAAATCACCAGCCTGCCCACCGCACCCGATGGCGTCGAAATCGCGTCGGTCGATGTCGTTATACGCCTGCGCCGCAAATCCTGATGCGTGCCGCATGGTACAGCCGTTTTGGCGCGCCCGCCGATGTGATCGAACTGGGCGAGATCGACACGCCCGTCCCCGGCCCCGGCGAGGTCCGCGTGCGGCTGGCCTATTCCGGCGTGAACCCCTCTGACGCCAAGGCGCGATCGGGCACCCGCCCCGGCGTGACCAAGCCGCCCTTTCCGCGCGTGATTCCCCATTCCGATGGCTCTGGCGTGATTGATGCTGTTGGCGATGGCGTTGACGGGGGGCGCGTGGGCCAACCCGTCTGGATCTGGAATGGCCAGTGGCAGCGCGCCTTTGGCACGGCTGCCGAATACATCTGTCTGCCGGAGGCGCAGGTGGTGGCGATGCCAGATGGCCTCGACCCACAGATCGGCGCCGTCCTGGGCATCCCCGGCCTGACCGCCGCGCATACCGTGCTGGGCAGCGGCGACATTACCGGCCAAACGGTGCTGATCAGCGGCGGCGCAGGGGCTGTGGGCCATAACGCGGTGCAATTGGCCAAATGGGCCGGGGCGCACGTCATCGCCACATGCAGCGCCGGCAGCATGGAGCACGTGCGCGCAGCAGGCGCCGATGCGGTGTTCGACTACGCAGCCCCCGACCTTGCCGCGCAGATCATGGACGCCGCCGGCACCGGCGGCATTGCCCGCGCGATTGAGGTCGAATTCGGCGTGAACGCCCCCCTGCTGGCCGAAGTGATGGCCCCGAACGGCACCATCGCCGCCTATGGCTCGGGCAAGGACATGACACCGACCCTGCCCTTCGGCCCGCTGCTGTTCAAGGCGCTCAAGATCGACATCACGCTGATCTACATCCTGCCCGAGATCGAGCGCGCCAAGGCAATCGACCATTTGCACAGCGCGCTCTCGGCAGGCGCCCTGAAGCCCGCCATCGACACGATTTATGACCTGCAAGAGTGCGCCGAGGCGCATGAGGCCGTAATGACACCGGGCCGTGCCGGCGCGGTTTTGTTGAAAATTTAATCAGACGGACGGCGCTGGTTGCGCCGATTGCCGGGCCTTTCCTGCGCCATCAGCGCGGCCAGATCGCCGCCCGGCATTGCGTGGTCCGCATATGTGAACGTTCCTGTATCACGCACCTCTTCCGCCGCTCTCTTCAGCGCGCCGAACGCCGCGCGCGCAAAGGATCCGCCGACACTGACGCGCCTCACGCCCGCATCCGATAGCTGCGCGACCGAGTATCCCGGTCCCTGAAGCCCCATGACCACATTCACCGGCTTGTCCACCTCGCTGCACACGATGCGGATCGCCTCGAGATCGGGAAGACCGGGCGCATAGAGCACGTCTGCTCCGGCCTCGGAAAAGGCTTGCAGCCTCGCGACCGTGTCCTTCAGGTCGGGGCGCCCCCACAGGTAATTTTCGGCCCGTGCCGTCAAGAGGAATGGCAGATCCCGGGATGCTTCGGCAGCGGCGTGGATTCGGTCTGCCGCAAGCATCGGATCAAGGATCGGAGCATTGGGATCACCTGTCGCGTCCTCAATGGAGCCGCCGACCAGCCCCACATCTGCCGCCAAGCGCACGGTTTCGGCGCAGGTATGCGGATCGCTTCCAAAGCCGTCCTCCAAGTCCGCCGACACCGGCAAATCGCTCGCCTGCACGATCTGCGCGGCGTTGCGCAGCAATTCTTCGCGGGTCAGGCTGGCAAAGGAATCGCGCTTGCCCACGGCAAACGCATACCCCGCGCTGGTGGTCGCAAGTGCAGCAAAGCCGAGGCTGGCCAGCAGCCGCGCCGACCCCGCATCCCACGGGTTTGGTATGACGAATGCACCGGGGCCTTGATGCAGCGCCTCGAAGGCGGCGAATTTTTCTGTCTGATCCATCGTGCTGCTCCTGCGGTGACATTGGCAAAGCCTGCCGCCAATGGAACATACAAAGAACATTTTGTCGAGGGAAAGCAGAGCTGCCCCGCGCCACACGTCAGACGAAAAAATGGCTCCGGATTATCAATCCGGAGCCATTCTCGTTTCAAAAATCAAGCCGCCCTCAGGCGATCGCAACCAGCTCGATGTCGAATGTCAGGTCCTTGCCGGCCAGCGCGTGGTTGGCGTCCAGCGTGACATGCTCTTCGGTGACTTCCAGCACGGTCACGGGCAGGACTTGGCCGGTCTCTGTCTGCACTTGCAACTGCGTGCCGGGGTCCAGCGGAATGTCTGCCGGGATACCCTCGCGCGGAACTTGCTGGCGGGCGTTGGGGTCGATCTGGCCATAGGCCTGATCGGCGGGGACTTCGACGGTTTTCTTGTCGCCGACAGTCATGCCGGATATGGCGGTATCGAGGCCGGGGATGATCTGACCCGAGCCGACTTCGAATTTCAGCGGGTCGCGCCCGTCGCTGCTATCAAAGACAGTGCCGTCGGCCAATGTGCCGGTGTAATGGATATGGACGGTATCGCCCGATTTTACTTCGGTCATGGAAAGACTCCAGTTCTGGTGTGATGTGGGGGTGAATGAATGGCAAGGCCGCGCGGCGCGCGGGTGCTTGTGCGAATTGACATTCTACCTAGCAATCACGCCGCGCGATTGCAAACCAATGCAAGCGGATTCCACTACAACCCCTTGTATCAGATAGAATATTTTCCATTAATACTGCGAATAAACCCTGCTGATCCTGAAAATCCCTGCCGCGCCGCACCGATGCCCTGCCCCAACTCCACCCTTTCACGCCTGTCCCATCCATGCCAATCTGCCGTGTATCCCACCCGGAGCGCACCATGGCCATGACCACATGCATCTTCGACGCCTACGGCACATTGTTCGACGTGGCCGCTGCCGCGCGCATCGCCGCAGCCGAGCCGGGCCAAGATATTCTGGCCGAATGCTGGCCGCAGATCGCGCAGGACTGGCGGCTGCGGCAGTTGCACTACACCTGGCTGCGCACGATCATGCAGGACCACGCCGATTTCTGGCAGATCACGCAGGACGCGCTGGATTGGGCGCTGGAGGCGCAGGGCATCGAGGATGCAACGCTGCGCGAACGCCTGCTGGCGCTGTATTGGGAGCTGGAGGCCTACCCCGAGGTGCCGCAGGTGTTGGCCGCACTGAAGTCTGCCGGGCTGAACACCGCCATCCTGTCGAATGGCACGCCCGAGATGCTGGAGGCCGCAGTGCGGTCTGCCGATATCGGCGCACTGCTGGACGATGTGCTGTCGATCGAGGCATGCGGCATCTTCAAACCGGCGCGCGCGGTTTATGACATGGTTCCGCGCCGCTTTGCCTGCGCGCCCGGCGACGTGCTGTTCGTCACGTCCAATGGCTGGGACGCGGCGGGCGCCGCTGCCTACGGGTTCAACGTGGCTTGGGTCAATCGCGACGGCGCCCCGGTGGAGCGTTTGCCGGGCCGTCCTGCACATGTGCTGTCGGATCTTGGCGGCATTCCCACATTGGCAGGGCAATAGATGGGACGTTTTACAACAGCGGACGGGCTGAGCCTGCGTTATATGGATACGGTCGAGAATGGGGGCGCCGATGATCCCGCGATCCTCTGCCTTGCCGGGCTGACGCGCAATTCCGGCGATTTCCGCTTTGTGCTGCCGTTCCTTGCCGATTACCGCGTGATCCGCATGGACTATCGCGGGCGGGGCCAGTCGGATTTTGCGGGTGATCCGGCCAGCTATTCCGTCCCGCAAGAGGCGCAGGACGCGATCGCGCTGATGGATCATCTGGGGCTGGAGCGTGCCACGATCCTTGGCACCTCGCGCGGCGGGCTGATTGCCATGCTGCTGGCGGCGACGCGCCCCGATAGGCTGACCGGCGCGATCCTGAACGACATCGGACCCGAGCTTGCCCCCGGCGGGCTGGACCGGATCAAGGAATATGTCGGCCGGCGTCCCAGATTCCGCAGCTATGATGAGGCGGCGGAAGGGCTGGCCGTGCTGAACGCCGCGCAGTTTCCCGGCGTCACCCTCGCTCGCTGGCGCCTGCACGCCGAGAATATCTGGGCCGAGCAGCCCGGCGAACGGCTTGCCCTGCGCTACGATCCGCGTCTGCGCGATGCGCTGCTTGGACAGACCGGCGCTGTCCCCGTGCCCGATCTCTGGCCGCTTTTCGATGCGCTGGCAGCCATGCCGCTGACGGTGCTGCGGGGTGCCAACTCTGATCTGATGAGCGCCGATCTGCTGGCACGGATGCAGGCCCGCGCGCCAGCCCTGCGGGCATATACCGTACCGGACCGGGGCCACGTGCCCTTCCTTGACGAGGCGGTCGCGCTGGAGGGAATCCTGAGCCATCTCAAGGAGCACGCATGAGCGATATCGACATGATCCGCGCCGCTGCCGAGCGGCTGCGCGGCCATGCGCGGCGCACGCCGCTGCTGTCCTCGCCCTTTCTTGACGGGATTGCCGGGCGGCGGGTCTGGGTGAAACCGGAGTGCCTGCAACATACCGGCAGCTTCAAGTATCGCGGCGGGTATGCTGCCGTCTCCGCCCTCGACGCCGCCACCCGCGCGCGCGGCGTGCTGGCGTTCTCCTCGGGCAATCACGCGCAGGGCGTGGCGCTGGCTGCCGCGCAGCACGGCGTGCCTGCCGTCATCATCATGCCCGCCGACGCGCCGGCGCTGAAGATCGCCAACACCGGCGCCCTGGGAGCCGAAGTGGTGCTGTATGACCGCGCCGCCGGGGAAAGCCGCGAGGATCTGGGCGAAGCGCTGAAGGCCGAGCGGAACCTGACCCTGATCCGCCCCTATGACGAGCCGCAGGTGATTGCTGGCCAAGGCACCACCGGGCTGGAGATTGCCGAGGATGCAACCGCGATGGGCATCACCCGCGCCGATGTGCTGGTCTGCTGCGGCGGCGGCGGGCTGACCTCGGGCATCGCGCTGGCGCTGGAGGCGGACGCCCCCGGCCTGCGCGCCCGCCCCTGCGAGCCGGAGGGGTTCGACGATACCGCGCGGTCGCTCAGCACGGGCGCGATTCAGCGCAACGCCCAAACGTCGGGCGGGCTATGCGACGCGATCATCACGCCCCAGCCCGGCAACATCACCTTTCCCATCATGCAGCGCCTGTGCGGCCCCGGTCTGGTCGTGTCGGACGACGAAGCCTTGCACGCGATGGCGCTGGCATGGGCCCGGTTGAAACTGGTAGCGGAGCCGGGCGGCGCCGTGGCGCTGGCCGCCGCGCTGTTTCGCGCGGACCAGATCGAGGGGGACGATGTGATCGTGACCATCTCCGGCGGCAATGTGGATGCAAACATCTTCCAGCGCGCTCTGGCCCGCTACGGAGATATGGCATGATGCGCAACGACCCGCCAATCGTGCGGCGCACCATCGCGCCAGTCAGGAGCCAGAACATGCGCCTCTCAACGCTCGACATCATCGTCACCGCGCCCCCGGCGCCCGGCTGGGGCGGGCGCTACTGGATCCTTGTGAAGGTGACGACCGATACCGGCATCACCGGCTGGGGCGAATGCTACGCCGCCAGCGTCGGCCCCGAGGCGATGCGCGTCGTCATCGACGATGTGTTCGAGCGGCACATGGCCGGCGAGAACCCGGAGAATATCGAGATGATGTTTCGCCGCGTCTACTCCTCGGGTTTCACTCAGCGGCCAGACCCGACCGTGATAGGCGCGTTTTCCGGGCTGGAAATCGCCTGCTGGGATATTCTGGGCAAGGCGCGCGGGCGGCCCATCCATGCGCTTCTGGGCGGGCGGATGAACGACCGGATCCGCGCCTACAGCTACCTCTATCCCCTGCCCCACCATGATGAGGACGCCTTCTGGGCCTCGCCCGACATGGCCGCCGAAAGCGCGGCGGAGCTGGTTGATGAGGGCTATACAGCGGTCAAGTTCGACCCGGCCGGGCCTTATACGCTACGCGGCGGGCACATGCCTTCGATGATGGATATCGAGCAATCCGTGCAGTTCTGCGCCGCCATCCGCGACGCGGTGGGCACCCGCGCCGATCTGCTGTTCGGCACGCATGGGCAGTTCACCACAGCGGGCGCGATCCGGTTGGGCCGGGCCATCGCGCCCTATGATCCGCTGTGGTACGAGGAGCCGGTTCCGCCAGACAACGTGGGCGCCATGGCCCGCGTCGCCGCCGCCACCGGCCTGCCCATCGCCACCGGCGAGCGGCTGTGCACCAAGGCTGAATTCGCCCCCGTCCTGCGCGAAGGCGCGGCCAGCATCCTGCAACCCGCCCTTGGCCGCGCAGGCGGCATCTGGGAGTGCAAGAAGATCGCAACCATGGCCGAGGTCTATAACGCGCAAGTGGCGCCGCATCTCTATGCCGGGCCTATTGAATGGGCGGCGAATGTGCAGTTGGCAGCCTCATTGCCGAACCTGCTGATGGCCGAAACCATCGACACCGAATTCCACCGCGCGCTGATCCGCGATTCCATCCGTATCGAGAACGGCTATATCACCCTGCCGGATGCCCCCGGCCTAGGCATCGAAGTTGACGAGGATCTGGCCCGCGCGCATCCCTATCGCGGCGAATCCCTGCATCTGGAAATGAGGGAGGAGCCGTGCAGTTACCACGAGCCCAATATCTTTTCCGGCGGCGCGCCGAGGGATCAGGACTGAGGCGCGCGCGCCTCGGCAGGCACCGGAAACACGATATCGTAGAGCCAGTTATAGACGAACGCATAGACAAGGTAGAACAGCGCGAACGCGATATCCATCCAGAAGGCCTGTATCAACGTGATGCCCAGATACCATGCGAGGAACGGCATCAGCACCACCAGCAGACCAAACTCGAACAGGATCGAATGGAAGATACGCAGGCCGAGCCCCTTGGCCGTATGTCCGACGCGCGCGTGCATCACCTTGTCGAAGAGCAGGTTGTAGATATAGGTCCACAAGGTCGCGAGCGTGGCGCTGACCACGGCGACGACGCCCATGTCATGCACCGGCAGGCTGAACACCCAGCCGCCCATCGGCACGACGATGGCCAGTCCAAGCCCCTCAAAGACGAGGGCGTGGCGGATGCGGTCGGCTGTGCTGCGCATGACGCGCCCCCTTGCGTGAATTCCGCCCTGCCATATCGCCGCGCGCGCGCCGCCGCAACCTGGCAGGGCTGAGGTCTAAGGCAGCACGCTCAGCCAGACCCAGGCCGTGACGATCGACGCCGCCGTGCTGATCAACACGGCAGAGGCCGCCACGCGGCGCGCCACGCCATACATATTGGCAAAGATATAGGCGTTGATCCCCGGCGCCATTGCCGCGGTGATGACCGCGCTGCGCAAGCTGGGTGTCGGCAGATCCAGCACGCGGCCCAGCCCCATCGTAATGGCCGGATGCACCAGCAGCGACACCGCGCAGACCGCAAGGATGATGCGCAAATCGCCCTCGGGGCGGTATTGGACCAGCACCCCGCCCAGACCGAACAGCGCCGCCGGCAGCGCGGCGCGCGCGATCAAATCCAGCCCGTGCTGAAGCGGCACCGGCACCGCCACGCCTGACAGATTGACGACAAAGCCAAGGCCGATCCCGATGATCAGCGCGTTGGAAAACATCGCCCGCGCCACCTTGCGCAGCACCGCGCCGCCCGCTTGCCCTCGGGCGCGGGCGATCTCCATCGCGGTGATGCCGACGGCGTAGCAAAACGGCGAATGTATCGCGATGATCGCAAAATTCGCCTCCAGCGCATCGGCGCCATAGGCCCGCTCGGTGATTGGCAGGCCGAGAAGCAGGGAGTTGGAGAAGAGGCAGCAGAATCCGATGGCAATCGCATCCGGCCAGTCGCGGCCAAAGATCAGACGCGCCCCGAAGGTGCCGATGCCAAAGCCCGCCAGCGCCCCGGCGTAGAAGCTGAACAAAAGCGGCGCGTTGAAATTCTGCCCCAGATCCAGCTGCGAGATGGCAGTGAACAAAAGGCACGGGATGGCAAAATGCTGGGCAAAGCGCATCAGCCCGTCGACGCCGCTTTGCGCGAACCAGCCCAGCCAGACTACCGCATAGCCCGCGCCGATCACCACAAAGACCGGCAGGACGACGTTCAGGAACGCGGCCACCGCTAGACCTGAAACGTCAACGTCATCCCGTCATAGGCGACATCGACGCCGTCGGGCATTTCAGACAGCAGCGTGCGATAGTCCATATCGGTATGCATGTTGGTGATGATCCCCTGCCGGGGCGCGGCGCGCGCGATCCATTCAAGGCTGCGCGCCAGATGGATATGGGTCGGATGCGGCTTGCGCCGCAGCGCATCGAGGATCCATGTATCGAGGCCCTTGAGCAAGTCCCAACATGCTTGATCCATATCCGCCACGTCTGGCAGATAGGCCACATCGCCGATGCGGAATCCCAGCGCGTCGATGGCTCCGTGCTCTACCTGAAACGGCGTCAGGGTGATCGCGCCGCCGGCGCCTGTCACGGTTATGTCGCCATCAATGGTGTGCATGTCCAGAATGGGCGGATAGGCCGACCCCTCGGGCCGTTTGAACGCATATCCAAACCGGTCCATCAAGGCGGCCTGCGTGGCGGGATCGGCCCAGACCGGCAGGCGTCCGGGCAGGTTGAACACGATGATGCGCAGATCGTCCAGACCATGGCAGTGATCAGCGTGGCTGTGGGTATAGACCACCGCATCCAGCGTGCCGACGCCCTGACGTATCAGTTGCTCGCGCATGTCGGGCCCGCTGTCGATCAGCACGCGGGTCAGGCCCTGCGGCCCCTCCTGCTCGATCAGCAGCGAGCAGCGCGTGCGCCGGTTGCGCGGCTCGGCGGGGTCGCAATCGCCCCAATCGCCGCCCGGCTTGTCGGCCAGACGCGGCACCCCGCCGGAGGACCCGCAGCCAAGGATCGTGAAGCGCCGCGCCGCCATCAGCCCTGCCCCTCATATGCGGCGACCTTGGTGAACAGGCGGTCAAAATTCGCCTGCGTCTGCGCGGCGAATTCGGGCCAGTCCATGCCCATCGTCTCGGCGCCTTTTTGCGCGGTGTGGACCGTATAAGCTGGCTCGTTCCGGCGGCCGCGATGGGGCGGCGGGGCAAGGTATGGCGCGTCGGTTTCCATCAGAATCCGCTCGCGTGGCACGGCGGCAAAGATATCGCGGATCTTCTGACTTCTGGGAAAGGCTGCAATGCCCGACATGCTCAGATAGAAATCGAGGTCCAGCGCCGCGCGCGCCAATGCGGCGCCGGAGCTGAAGCAATGCATGACGCAGGTGTAGGCGCCGTTCCGGTATTCCTCGGTCAGGATCCGCGCCATATCGTCATCGGCATCGCGCGCGTGGATGATCAGCGGCAGGCCGGTCTGCCGCGCGGCGGCGATGTGGATGCGCAAGGATGCCTGCTGCGCCTCGGCGCTCTCGCTGGTATAGTGGTAGTCCAGCCCCGTCTCGCCAATGCCGACGAATTTCGGGTGCTGCGCCAGTGCGATCAGATCGTCGGCGCTGACCATCGGCTCGGACGCCACGCTCATCGGGTGGGTACCGGCGGCGTAGAAAACCGGCGCGTGCGCCTCGGCGATGGCGCGCACCTGTGCCTCGCTGCGCAGTTTGGTGCAGATCGTCACCATGCGCGTGACGCCCGCCGCGACCGCACGGTCGATGACCTGCGGCAGCTCCTCGGCAAAGTCGGGGAAATCGAGGTGGCAATGGCTGTCGGTGATTTGAACGTGCATACAGGCCCTTCAGGCGGGCTGATGCGCCGCCGTCTTTTGTATTCTGAACACGGTATCTAGGACGAGCGCGGCAGGGTCAAGGTTGACCGCCCGGCCATGGCGCATGCGCGCGCCGACGTCCTGCGCACAGACCGCCCAGCGGCGCGCAGCGTCCAGATCGGGGGCCGCGCGGGCCAGCATCTGCGCCTCTCCGGGGGCGCCCTCCGGGCTGGGGGCCGCGCCTGTCGCACCGGTCCGCGCCATGCGCCCCAATAGCAGTTCGATCAGCCAGATCAGCAGGTTCAGCCGATCCTCGGCGCCGCGCTGCGCCGCAGTATTGGCCAGCGCAAGCGCGCGCGGGCGGTCGATGCTGGGCAGATCCGAAAACAGTTGAACCAGCTCGGCGTAGAGTTTCAGCCCGCTCAGATTGATCAGGCGCACCGCCTCGCCCACCGATCCGCCGGAGAGTGCAGCGAGGGCCTGCGTGCCGCCGCCCTGCTCGATCCCGGCCTGCGTCAAGGCCGCCGCCATGTCGCCCGCATCCAGTGGCGGCAGGCGCAGCTCGCGGCAGCGCGAGCGGATGGTCGGTAAAAGGCCCGAGGGCTGGTGGCTGATCAGGAAAAGCGTCGTGCGCGCGGGCGGCTCTTCAAGCATTTTCAGCAGGGCGTTGGCCGCCTGAACGTTCATTTCATCGGCGCTGTCGATGATCACCGCGCGGCGCCCGCCATCGGTGCTGGAGAGGGACAGAAAGCCATGCAGGCTGCGCACATTTTCAGCAACGATCATGTCGCGCATGCGCTTGGTCTGCTCGTTGATCGTGCGGGTGATGTGATAGAGCTGCGGCTCGGAGCGGGCCAGCAGGCGGCGCGCAACGGGGTGATCGGGGGCGATATCGAGGCTGGTCGGCGCATCCGCGCGTTCGTCATGGGCCAGCAGGAACCGTGCGGCGCGCCAGGCAAACGTCGCCTTGCCCACGCCGCGCGGGCCGGTCAGCAGCCATGCGTGATGCAGGCGGCCGTCGGTATAGGCCTCCAGAAACGCGGCCTCGGCGGCGTCCTGTCCGATCAGGCGCAGCGTCTCGCGCGGGTGCGGCGCGCCCTCGATCTGGTCGGGGTGCTGGATATCGTCGCTCATGCCAGCCGCTCCGCCACGGCGGCGCACACGTCTGCGGCGACCGCATCAAT
>DATCSR010000030.1:0-325384 GCA_036568405.1 Roseovarius sp. | reverse complement strand
AGAAAAATAACCGCGACGCAGACAAAGCCCCCAGACGGACTCGCTATATGAGGGCGGCCCGCCTGGGAGCTTTGCCATCCGATAGGCGGGTCAAAATCAAACGCTGAAACCGGGTCAGTTTTGAACGCTCATTGACAGCCTTAAATTCAATAGCACCGTAATTCGCTGCAAGCCCCATGAGAAGCAGGCCTTCGTTTCGCTGCACAAGGTAGCCGGTCCGAGTTTTCTGATCTGCTCCCCGCTTGTTTGGTTTCGTAAACGGGATAATTCCCGCACGTCGGGTCCGCTCTGCCGTGGATCGAAGAGTTCAACCGTAGCGATCCCAAGACCATCTCGGATACGTTGTGTGGAAGCCGATCAGAACCCCTGTCGCGCCAGCTCTTCGGCGATCCGGAGCCGTGCATCTTTGTTGCGGATCGGGAATGCCGCGAAATACTGGGCGGCCGAAGCGTCCGGCTTGCGCCGCAGCGCATCCAGGCGCCAACGACTGGCCTGTTGGTAGCGACCGTCCAGCCCGTTTGCCACGGCCGCAACCATCGAAATGAGGAAATGCGCGCCGGGGGTAGAGGCCGCGCGATCGGCCAATCGGGCGGCCGCCCTTGTGTCGCCTGTCAGGATCAGCGCCTGCGCACGCACGCCATGAATCCCATAAAGCAGCGGATCCAGCGGGCTGAGCCGGAGCGCGGCATCAAGCCCTGCATCGACCTTCTGGATGTCCCCGATCATCAGCGCGGTGAAGGCGCTGGCGTAGAAGCCTTGAGCGTAGTTGGGATTTAGCTCTATCGCGCGTTCAAACCAACCCTCGGCAATCTCGGGCTGATCGGTAAGCCAGTAGGACCGGCCCATCGTATAATGCGTGAAAGGATCGATCGGATCCAATTCCAGACCGCGCTCGGCATGACGTCTTGCCGCTATTGCAGCTTCCTGGCAATCCGGCCCAAGATGCAGGAACGCGTCGATGAAGCGGGTAAACGACAGGCCCGCATGGGCACGGGCAAACTGTGGATCGAGCTTGATAGCGCACTGGAAATGCCCCTTGGCAAGCTGATTTGCCTCGGGCGTGAAGCGGTAGAGCTGGTTCAGCCCGAGATGAAAGGTCTTCCAGGCGTCCAGCCTGTCGGACCCGGAATGTATCGCGAGGCGCACCTCGTTTTGCGGTACGTGAAGGTCGAGCGCGGTCACGATATGTGCGACGACCCGATGGCGCAGATCTTCGATCCCGTCCATCGGGGCGGTCAGCCGGTCGCCCCAGATCACCTCGCCTCTACCGGCATCTGCCAACTCGATGGCCACGGCGACGGTGCCGGCCAACCCTTCGATCACGCCCGACAGAACATAGCCCGCCCCCAGTGCTGTGCCCACCAGATCCAGATCGCCCCCGCCTTTGCGGAATCGGAATGACGACCCGCGCGCGATCACTGCCAGCCAGCGCAGACGCGACAGCGCCTGGATGATTTCGTGCGGGATTGCCTCGGCCAGGATCGCAAGATCAGGTGAATCGCCAAGAGGCCGGAAGGGCAGGACCGCCACCGACGGGCGCGACAGGTCGGTATCGTCCTCACCCATGCCCGCCGCAGGTGGGGCACGGAAGGGCTGCGCTGTGACGGTTTCGGTAACGTCGGCCACAAACCGAAAGCCTTTGCCGTGGATCGTGCGAATGACGGCCTGCTTCTGCCCATCATCGCCGAGTGCCTGCCGGGCCGACCGGATCCTGCTGGATATGCTTGCGTCCGACACAGAGCGATCGGGCCAGATGGTTTTTGCAATCTCGTCCTTGCTGACCATTCGGGAACGATGCCGCACAAGGTGAATGATCAACTCCAGAACTTGCGGCTCGGCATGCACGCATTCGCCCTTGCGGGCGAGTTCAAACCCGTTCGGGTCGAGTCGGTGATCACCAAATTGCCAGGTCATGCGCGAAGATACAGGATTTTTGTGATCTTCTACAGGAAATCTTCAGAACCGCTTCAAGCAGAGCTTTGCCGATTCATGTAGAGTGATTTGCAGCAATCCAATGGCAATCGCGCCGATGCATCCAATAAAAAAAGGGAGACCACCATGACCGCAGGTAAGATTTACACGACACAAGGACGCGGACGCCTGTTCAGTTCGATCCTTGAAACGGTTGGCGACACGCCCGTGATCCGGATCAACAACCTCGCGCCGGAGGGTGTGCGGCTTTACGTCAAGGCCGAGTTCTTTAACCCGGCGGCGTCGGTCAAGGACCGGCTGGCGCTGAATATCATCGAGGCGGCGGAACGCGCGGGCACTCTTAAGCCGGGCCTGACCGTGATTGAGGCGACCAGCGGCAACACCGGCATCGGGCTGGCCATGGTCTGTGCGCAGAAAGGCTATCCACTGGTCGTGACCATGGCCGACAGCTTTTCTGTCGAGCGGCGGCGCCTGATGCGGATGCTGGGGGCCAAGGTAGTGCTCACGCCGCGCGCCGAAAAGGGCATGGGCATGTACAAGAAGGCAGTCGAGCTGGCCGAAAAACACGGCTGGTTCCTGGCTCGCCAGTTCGAGACCAGCGCAAACGCCGACATCCACGAGGCGACCACGGCGCGCGAGATAATCAATGATTTCGCAGGCGACAGATTGGACTACATCGTCACCGGTTTCGGCACCGGCGGCACGGTCGCTGGTCTGGCCCGAGTGCTGCGAAAGGAACGGCCCGGCACCAAAATCATCCTCAGCGAGCCGGAAAATGCCGCGCTGATCGCCAGCGGCGTTGCGCAGGAACGCGGCCCGGAAGGCGCGCCCGCGGCCAGCCACCCAGCCTTCGAGCCACATCTGATCCAGGGCTGGACGCCTGATTTTATCCCTCTTGTGCTGCAGGAGGTGTTGGATAACGGCGGATACGACGAGTTGATCCCGGTTTCCGCTGCGGACGGAATAGCGTGGGCAAAGAAGCTGGCGTCCCGCGAGGGCATTCTGACGGGTATCTCGGGAGGGTCCAGCTTCGCGATCGCCATGCAGATCGCAAACCGGGCGGAGAAAGGCGCGGTGATCGTCGCCATGCTGCCTGACACTGGCGAGCGCTACCTGTCCACCCCGCTGTTTGCCGACATCCCCGAGGACATGGACGACGACGAACGTGCCCTGTCTGCCTCGACACCCGGATACCGGATGGTCGCCGAGTGACCCCTCAACCAACCCAAGGAGAGACCCAATGGACCTTTACATGATCCGCCGCCGAAGCGCCTGGGCCGATCAGGCCGAGCTTGAAGCAACCGCCGAGAAATCGACGCGCATCGGCAACGAAGAGATGCCCGACAAGGTGCGCTGGATCCGCTCCTACGTCCTCAAGGAACCCGATGGGCGGCTGGGCACTGCCTGCATCTACGAGGCGGTCAACGAGGAAGCCTTGCGCGAACATGCGCGCTGTGTCGGCATGCCTGGGGACGATATCACACCCATTGGCGCAACTGTGGTCGTGCGGCCCGACCCCGGCTGAGCGATGGCGAGCGCGGATCTGCCGGCCTGAGCAGGTCGCAATCGAACTGAAAGGAGGCCGCAGGATGGCTCACGATACTCACACCTGCAATGACGAGACACTTGATCCCGCCAATTGGGAGGACATGCGCAGTCTGGCGCACGGGATGGTGGACGATGCCATTGCCCGCCTGCAGGGCCTGCGTGACGGCCCGGTATGGCAACCGATGCCAGATGCGATGAAGGCGGGCTTCAGCAGCCCGCCACCCAAAGCCCCCGCCCCATTGGAGGAGGTCTATGCCGATGTCACGCAAAGGCTCTATCCCTACGCGATGGGGAACATTCACCCCCGTTTCTGGGCCTGGTACATGGGGTCGGGCTGCCTGACTGGCGCGCTGGCGGACTTTCTCGCCGCCATTGACGGCTCCAACCTGGGCGGCGGCAATACCGCCGCCAGTCTGGTGGACCGCCAGGTCACAGACTGGCTGCGGCAAATGATGGGCTTTCCGGGCGGAGCCAGCGGAGCACTGGTCAATGGCGGGTCGATGGCCAATATCGTCGGGCTCATGGCCGCGAGAAATGCCATGGCTGGCGTAGATTTGCATCACCACAGCGTCGCCGAGATCGACGCGCCACTACGCTTCTATGCCTCAGATCAGGTGCATGCCTGCCATATGAAAGCGATGAACCTGCTGGGGCTGGGCGGCAAGGCGCTGGTCCGCGTGGCGACCGATCACGACTTTCGCATGGATGTCGACGCGCTGCGCGCCGCAATCAGCGCCGACCGCAGCGCTGGCGTGCGTCCCGCCTGCGTCATCGCGACGGCAGGCACCACCAACACCGGCGCGATCGATCCGCTTCCAGCCATCGCAGACCTGTGCCGCGACGAAGGCATCTGGCTGCATATCGACGGCTGCATCGGGGCGTTGTTCTCGATCGCGCCGTCAAACCGTCATCTGGTCGCGGGAATCGAGAGAGCGGACTCGCTTGCGCTTGACCTGCACAAGGGTCTGCACGCGCCGTTCGACGTCGGCTGCGCGTTGCTGCGTGACCGCAAGCTGCACCGGGCGACCTTTGCAGAGGACGCCGAATACCTGCAGGTGGCCACCCGCGGTCTTGCGGCGGCCGAGTTCCTGCATGACTACGGCCCTGAAACGACCCGCGGCTTCAGGGCGCTCAAGATATGGATGATGCTGCGCCATCATGGGGTCGAGACCTTCGGGCGCCTTCTCGATCATACCATCGAGCAGGCCCGCCGCCTGACAGCGAAGATCGAAGCTGAACCGGAACTGGTGCTGATGGCACCTACCGCGACGACAGTCGTCTGTTTTCGCCATGCGCCCGTTGGCATGGACGAGGCCGCCGTGCGCGCCCACAATACGGAGATAATGCTGCGCCTTCAGGAAAGCGGCATCGCCGTGATTACCGATACGACGATCCGCGGCCAGCACTGCCTGCGCGCCGCGATCTGCAACCACCGCACGCGCGACGACGACCTTGACCTGCTGGTTGAGGAGGTGCTCAAGATCGGAGCCGAAACCCTGCAATCTTGCACTCGCCCTGATAGCCACCTGTCATAACTGCATAGCGCGCGTCGAGTGGATTTCGTTGCCGCAAGCACAAGTAACAGGTTTGGAACGCTGCCCCGAACAAATCGAACGGCGGTGGTGGGCCGGTCCCATCGGCAGGCATGGCCTGAGCACCTGACTCCGCTGCCTAAACTGCGTGGGCGGCGGTTACTATTGCGGGAATTGGCACGTTCCACCTCGGCCCAGCCCCGTGTTTTTCCAGCACCGTTGACACCACAGCCGCCCGGATGGCCGCAGCGCATTCCGCGGGCTGCGGGCGCAACAACGCACCTCCTCTCGCTGTCCCCTCCAGGAAGTAGTCATAGGGCGCGCCGGGGTCGTGCACCTGCCATTCCGAGGCGACGATGGTCTGATAGCATCCAGCGAACCCGGCCGTTTTCAGCGCGGGAAAGGCGCGCGCGGGGTCGGCATAGTCATTCGCACCCGGACCCGGCGGCAGCGCAATATCCGGAGAACCGTATTGGTCGATGGCACCGAAAACATAACCAAGTGCGGTATCCACTTCGGGCCCGCACCAGACCGTGAAGGCAATCCGTCCACCGGGACGCAAAACGCGGCGCGCCTCCGCCAGGACACAGGGCGGGTCCGGCACATGCGGCATGCCGAAGCCGATCGTCACGGCATCAAACGACGCGTCGGCAAAGGGCAAGGCCATGGCGTCGCCTTCGACGAACCGGGCCTTTGGCACCGCAGTGCGCGCCATGTCCAGCATGGCAGGCGAAAAATCGAGGCCCGTCACTCCCGCACCCGCCGCCTCCAACCCTGCAGCCACATTGCCATGACCACAGCACAGGTCGAGGATCTCCATTCCCGTCGCGGCCCTGACGGCTTCAACCAAAGTTGGCACAACCATGTCGGCCGCTTTCGCAAACACCTGTGCGTAGGATTGTGCGAGGTCTGCCTTCGCCCATTCCCGTCTTTCCAAGGCGGCGAAGGTGTCGGGCGCTGGTTCTCTCGGCATGGCTCCTCCTTTCAGCTACCCCCGGCGGGCCATGTGGCTTTCACGGCCCAGGCTCTTGCGGGGAAGGCTACGTCACCGGGTCCCCCAAACTTGGCGGCGAGATCTTTCAATTGCTGCTGGCGCTCTTCGTTAAGATTTGGACATCTCCGGGCGCAGGCCCGCCCGGAGGGTAAATGGATACCAGCATGCGCCGAAACTCGGAAACCGGGTGTCATCTTCGAGGGCTGCGATCTCGGTGTTGGGAGCACCAGCTTCTGTGCAGACGGCGGCCAGCCCCGCCGGTTGGCAAAACGGGAAACGCGCGCTTTCATCCAGATCACGCGCGGCGGGATCGAGCTCGGTGGCCGCCTTCCAAAAGGCATCGAGGAACCTCATGCCACCGCCGGGATAATCCCAGACATAGAACGCCGCCATGCCCTCAGGACGTAACACGCGGCGCATCTCGGCGAATGCCTTTTGCTTGTCGGGTTTGAAGTTAAAAACCAGCCCCGATGTCACAACGCCCATTGAGGCCTCGGGGCAAGGTAGTTCGGACGCTTCGGCCACCTGAAAGGTCGCCCGGCGATCCATGATCTCCGATTTGGCCTGAGCCACAAAATCCGCGGACTGGTCGGTAGCGAGAATTGACCGGGGGTTTGCCTTCGACAGAACGACTTCGGTCAGCACGCCGGTGCCGCACCCGAGCTCCAACCAATCGGCGTCTGCTGGCGGTTCGACCCAGTCGATAAATTTCGCCGCGATCCTGCGGCTCCACCGGCCCATGTGGTGTTCATGACCTTGCCCCGAGCTCCAGACATCGAACCCTGTTCTTGTCATTGTCGCGTCTCCCGTCAGCTGGAGCGCGATCCATGCTGCGGTTCACGCATTCAAAAGGAGCATAGCATGAAACTGGACCCAGAGCTGATTTCAAACGGCAACCCGATGGAGGGCGTCGTCGGTTTCTCGCGCGCCGTCCGGGTGGGGCCTTTCATCTCGATTGGTGGCACCGCCCCGGTCGATGCGGAGGGGAGCACGGCCGGAATAGACGATGTAGCAGCGCAGACCCGCTAATGCATCGAGGTGATCAAGGCGGCGCTGGAGCAAGCCGGATCAGGCGGTTGGTCGGTTTGTTCGACGGTCGGTCCGGGCACATGATCAGATTCGCCATTGACGGCCGATCAATCATTCGGGGCACCACGTGCAACTTGATACGCCGGTAGCCGGAGTGGTCGGTCCTCGACCAAGATCAGCAGGTGCTCAAATGCGGCTGTCGCCTGCTCATTGGCCGGCATGGTCGACGAGTGCTGCCGACCGAACGAAACGATCCGTGTTGCGACATCCTTCGCGTCGAGCGACGCGCATTCATTCCATGGACAAGCCGCTGGGGCTTTGCGCCCGGCAATCGAGACTTCGAACTCGATCTCGTCGGTTTCTGCCTCGCGAAGCATCACGGCGGAAACCTTTCGCTGATCGGTCATCGCAAGTTCGACATCGAGAGCCGTCAAAAGCAGTGTGCTGCTCCCCGTGATGATCGGAAATCCGAACTGCCGATCCCGCCCGACTTCGATACCGTAATCCACAGTCGCGCCTTCGAGGTGCCCGAGGATCCGCTGGCGTGTGCCTGTGTCGATCCCGAATTGCATGCGCTTGGACGACAGGGTTCGCCGCATCGCGTAAATGGCTTCCCGATCCGAGTGAAGCTTCAATGTCTTCAGGAGATTGCGCAGTCGATCGCCAAAAATTTGCGACCTTCGTCCATGACTTTGGTCGGGCTGGATTTCAGGAAACAGCCATGTGTCGCCCGACTTCAGTTTCGCAACGACCCATTCTCGGAAACCCAGGTCGAGAAGGATCCGCGGGATTGGCAGAATGCGGCGCGATTGCTCATTTTTGAGGATCGCATCTTCTTCATCTCCGAGGAAAAGGCAAAGGATGCCATCCCGGCGAACGACATCCGGAACCGCAGCCTGCAGAATTTCTTCGGGTCGCACGCCCATCGTGATCATGATGAGCGGAACCCAGTAGATGGCATCCCGTACAATGATCCTTTTTCGGGCGGCCGCCTTGCGGCTGCGCTGCTTCAGCGAAGACGTTCCGAGATAAATCGGCGAACTGAGCAGTCGCGAAACGTGTTCGAGCGACCAGGACATGCGCCGTTTCGGGCGCGACACGCGTTTAGGAAGACCGCAGGGTGTCCTTTGCGCCTTGTGCCATGCCTGCAACCGGCTTTTCAACTGTGCGTGTGAGGGGACGACCCGGTCGTCGTCATCAATGTCGCGACCGACGCGTTTCTTGCCGAGCGCTGCGCGGAGAATTCGATTGAACATGTCACGCTCCACGCACAGATAGCGGTCTGTCAGCCGGGGGATCAGCTCCTGCACCAAACGGCGACGCTTGTCCGGTATCGACAGCGTGTCGAGCCGCGTGATCTCGGTGACGAGCCTGGCACCCTTCGGATCAGCTTCGCGGATCTCATCCAGGGGGCACAATTCCTTACCTGCCTGTCCGTGGCGGTTCCGTCCATGGGCCTTGCCCCATCCCTTGGGCAACGTCCGGACCATGTGCAGGAAGTCGAAGGATTGCTTCTGGACGATGGACGACGCCGGGATGTCACCGAAGAAAACGAGCGCAAGTTTCCCGATCACCCGAATCTTGGTCTCCACGTCGCGTGGTGCCTCTTCGCATGCTTTCTCGATCGCTTCCGACAACGGCATTGGTGGCTTCAGAGCGTCGCGGGTTGGTGCGATGCCATGGGTGAGGAGCAGGTCCCGGCCAGCGTGGAGCGGGTCGTCGAAGTCCCGCTCCACGCGGAGGCACAGATCGCTCTGCTGGCGCATCAGGGCGAGTATCTGCCGAGCCACCGCCGGAGCGGCGACATCGCCCGCCTCCATCCCGTTCTGGCGAGCAATTTCGCCGATGAAGGCGGATGCGACAGACCAGTCCCTAGCGCGCTGCGCTTGGCGAATCTGCGCCTCCTCGGCTCCGATCTGCCTGAGGTGGACGTCCGGGTCACTGACCCCGGTATCGCTCTCCTGGCGCGCAATCATGCGGGCGACGGCCCGTCGCACCATCTCCTGCAACATCGCCCGGACACGGTCTGCACTCACCGGGGTATTCTGAAGTTCCGCCAACACGTCTCTCTCCTGCTTCCAGGGCGGACAGCAGGCCCGCTGACCGCTTTACCGCTTCGGAGAGAACTTGGTTGCGTAGCGAAACAGACAGAAATGTCGGCGCACCGAGACGCCGGATTTTTTCGGACCAACGGCGCCTGAAATGGAAGACACCGTTTCTGCGAACCAGGTGCAAACCCCATTTTCTGCCCGTGAAACGCGGCCTGCAGCCAGGCCGATGTGAAGCAGTTTGTGAAGCACCACGATGTGCAGATGGGAGGCTGGCCGCTTGATCAACGGCTATCTCATTGGGAAGTATGGAGTTTTTTTGATGTCATTGGCTGGGGTGGTAGGATTCGAACCTACGATACACGGTACCAAAAACCGATGCCTTACCGCTTGGCTACACCCCAACGTGGCGTGGTGATTACTCCGGCCCGGCATGGGGTGCAAGACCGAATGGCAAAAAATTCCGGCCTTTTCGCTGGTTTCTTTGCGAACGCCGCAACTTGGCTGTTCCGCGGCTTCCGAACGCGGCGTCGCCGGGGCCGGATCAGTCCAGTATTTCGTCCGGGCCAACGCCCCAGATGGCCGATTTCGGCACCCAGCCGCTATAGCCGCCAACCGACAGATCGCACCAGTCGCGCATGCACTCATCGATGCGCGCGATCACGCCCAGCTCCAACTGGGCCATGACCAGTGATTTCGGGTCGGGGGTTGCGTGCATTTGCAGCATGTCGCGCTCCACCAGCACGGTGCGCACGCCCGACAGCAGAGAATAATGCATCCAGCCGCCTGCGCCGTCGCGGTCGCGCACACGGCGCCAATGGCCATGCTCGGCGGTGATTTCCAGCGGCGTGTCGCGCTTGCGAAAGATCCAGTCGATCCGGTGGGTCCGGCTGGGACCGCGCCTTGCATAGCCTTCGGCGGCCTTCATCGACACGAAACGCGGCAGTGGCAGGTTTGTGACCGGGCCGCGATCCTGCGCAGCGGCGGCAAAAGGAAGCGCGGCGGCAAGCGTTAACGCCAAAAGCGTTCGAAATGGCCTGATCATATTCAGATTTCTGCCCGTTCTGACCTGCGGGGTTCTTGTGCCCCGCCCGTTACTGCGCCACCATGTCACGAAGACTTTGAACATGGAAGATCAAGGAGGCGCTTCATGCCATCTCAACGCCTGAGTGTTGCCCTGACGCGGCGCTTGCCCGAACCGGTCGAGGCCCGTCTGTGCGAGCTGTTCGACACGACGCTGCGCGAAGACGACACGCCGATGACCCGCGAGGAGCTGATTGCGGCCATGCGCGGCTGTGATGTGCTGGTGCCGACGCTCACGGACCGGATCGATGCGGGCCTCCTCGGGCAGGCCGGCGACCGGCTCAAGCTGATTGCGAACTATGGCGCGGGGGTTGATCACATTGACGTGGCGACAGCGCGCCAGCGGGGCATATTGGTCTCGAACACGCCGGGCGTGTCCGCCGATGACACCGCTGATATGACCATGGCGCTGATCCTGAGTGTCACGCGCCGCATCCCCGAAGGGCTGGCGATGATGCAATCGGGCGAATGGCGGGGATGGTCTCCAACCGCTCTGCTGGGCGGGCGCGTGTCGGGGCGGCGGCTGGGGATTCTCGGCCTTGGCCGGATCGGTCAGGCGGTGGCGCGGCGCGCGGTGGCCTTCGGCATGGAGGTGCATTACCACAACCGCAAGCGCCTGCGCCCGGAGGTGGAGCAGGATCTGGGCGCACGCTATTGGGAAAGCCTTGACCAGATGGTCGCGCGGATGGACGTGATTTCGGTCAACTGCCCGCATACGCCGTCGACCTTTCATCTGATGAACGCCCGCAGGCTGGCCCTGATGAAACAGGGCGCGGTCATCGTGAATACCTCGCGGGGCGAAGTGATCGACCAGAATGCGCTGACGCGGATGCTGCGCGCGGGCGAGATTGGCGGCGCGGGTCTGGATGTCTATGAGGATGCGGCCAATCCACGCCTGCGCGAGATGAAGAATGTCGTGCTGCTGCCGCACATGGGCTCGGCCACTGTCGAGGGGCGGATCGAGATGGGCGAGAAGGTGCTGGTGAATATCAAGACCTTTCAGGACGGCCACCGCCCGCCCGATCAGGTCGTGCCGGCGATGCTGTAACATGCGCGCACTGCTTCTGTCTTTGTTGCTGCTGGCGGGCGGCGCCGCCGCGCAGCAGGCCGCCGATGCGGTGGCGCCCGAGGTCGGCGCGTTTGACGCGCAAGACACCAATGCGCCCGTTCTGGCCGACGATTGGATGGTCGTTGCGGCGCATCCGCTGGCCAGCCGGGCAGGGGCGCGCGTGCTGCGCGAAGGCGGCACCGCTGCCGATGCGATGATCGCCGTGCAACTGGTTCTGGGGCTGGTCGAGCCGCAAAGCTCGGGCCTTGGCGGCGGCGCGTTTCTGGTCTGGTACGACGCGGCCAGTGGTCATCTGACCACGCTTGACGGGCGCGAGACGGCACCGATTGCGGCCACCCCGCTGCTGTTTCAGGACGACGCCGGCCAGCCGCTCGGTTTCATGGACGCGGTTGTCGGGGGGCGGTCGGTCGGCGTTCCCGGCACGCCCATGCTGCTGGCCGAGGCGCACGCGCGCTGGGGGCGGCTGGACTGGGCGGATCTGTTCGCCGAGGCGCAGGGTCATGCGACGGAAGGCTTCGAGGTCAGCCCGCGCATGGCCACCTCCATCGCCGCCAACGCCGACACGCTGGACCGGTTTTCCGCCACGCGCGATTATTTCATGCCCGAAGGGCGCCTGCTGAAGGCTGGCGATCTCCTGAAGAACCCGGCCTATGCCGAGACGCTGGATACCTTTGCGAAAAAGGGGCCGGAGCCATTCTATACCGGCGACATCGCCCGCCAGATCACTCGCGCAGTGCAGTCAGCGCCGAATACGCCGGGCGCGCTGAGCCTGATGGATATGGCCCTTTATTCGGTCAAGGAGCGCCCGGCAGTTTGCGCGCCCTACCGCGCGCATGAGGTTTGCGGCATGGGCCCGCCCTCATCCGGCGCCATCGCTGTGGGGCAGATCCTGGGCGCGCTCGCGGGCTACGATCTGGCGGCGCTTGGCCCCGATGATCCGCAGGCACGCCGCCTGATCGGCGATGCCACAAGGCTGGCCTTTGCCGACCGCGGCCGCTTTGTCGCTGACAGCGATTATGTGCCGGTGCCGGTCGAGGGCCTGCTGGCGCCTGCCTATCTGCGCGCCCGCGGTGCGCTGCTGCGCGGCGACGATGCGCTGCCGGAGGTTCAGCCGGGCGCGCCCGAGTTTGATCACGCGCTGCTCTGGGCCGATGATGACGCGATTGAGCTGCCTTCGACCTCGCATATTTCCATCGTGGATCGCTACGGGAATGCGCTGTCGATGACGACGACCATCGAAAATGCCTTTGGCTCGCGCATCATGGCGGCGGGGTTCCTGCTGAATAACGAGCTGACCGATTTCAGCTTTGCCAGCCACGAGGACGGTCGCCCCATTGCCAACCGGGTCGAGCCGGGCAAGCGGCCCCGGTCCTCCATGGCGCCGACGATTCTGATGCGCGGCCCTGCGCCCGTGCTGGTGCTGGGCAGTCCGGGGGGCAGCCAGATCATTCCTTATGTGGCGAATGCCATCATCGCCCATGTCGATTGGGGCATGGATGTGCAGGAAATGACCGCGATGTCGCACGCGACCAACCGGTTCGGCACATACGATCTGGAGGAGGGCACCGATGCCGCCGCGCTGGCTGGCCCCTTGCGCGCCATGGGCTACGAGGTGCAGCTGCGCGACCTCAATTCGGGCCTGCACGCCATTGCCATCGGCGACAGTCTGCAAGGCGGCGCCGATCCGCGCCGCGAGGGGCTGGCCATCGGGGAATAACCGGAGCGCCCGCAACTTGCCACCGCTGCATCCCAAAATTGCCAAGGTTCGGGCCCATAGCAGCGGGCAAAGCGCAACGTGGGGCAGGACAGCAGATGAATTACTTCGCCATCGGGTTCGCCGCTGCTGCCCTCGCGGCGGTCGGGGCCATTGATTATTCCAATCAGGCCGGGGCCGCAGGGCAGGCGCCCGGCACTTTCCCAGCCAGCGCCTACCTTGCCACATATGGCCAGCGCATCGCCGAGATGCACAGCGCGCGCGCCGATGCCGCCGCGCAGAAAGCTCGCGAAGGGCGCCGCAGCGCCGGTGCGCGCGTCTATCTGCCCGAAGTGTCCGAAGGCTGGCACCGCCGCGGCTGGGCCGAGGGCGATAACAGCCCCATTCAGACCGCCAAGCGCGAGTTGAGCGCCGCAGCGCAGGCCGGTAATGACGCCGCGCCAATGCTCAAGGCCTTCGCGGACAAGGCCGAACGCAAGGCCGAAGCCGAGCTGAACGATGAAACCTGGGTCTATCAGGGCGCCGATGGGCTGGTCGCCGTGCGGGCCGCATACCATCCGGGCAATGGCGAGGGCAGCATCGCCGGGTCCGCCGGTGACATGCTGGCGGCCTCCGGCGTGATGAGCCAGATGAAAGACCCCGGATGGGACGTAATTCACGGGGTCGCCTTCGGGATTGTGCCCGCCAGCGCCGCGCGCCCAGATACGCCCTTCGTCTCGCGCGCAGGCACCCCCTTTCGCACGTTTCAGGCGGCCATCGGCTTTGACGACGCGGTGCATCTGAAGGTCTACAGCAGCGCCAGCGACGCCGAAACGCGCGCGGTGCTGTCGGCCATCGACTATGACGGCATCAACAGCCTCCTGACGGCGCCGCTGCCCTTTATCGGATCGCAGGCGCAGCCGGTTGCGCCCGAGGCCCGGCAGCAATTGGCGACGTTGATGATCAAGATCCGGGAGGATCTGCTGACCCAGCGCAGCGAGGCGGCGCAGGACTGGCTTCAGCGCGCATCGACGCCGGAAAACGCCATGACGCTGGCCCTGAGCGAGATCGCCGATGGCTGGGGCGCAGGCGGGATCGTGCAGGTTGATCTACCGGCAACGGCGGAGGGGCAGGGCGCCGCCCCGTCCGGCTTTGGGGCGGGCGGACTGGGCGGATTCGTCAAGGGGATCTTTGGCGGCGACTCGGACGCCGGCGCGCAGGACGCCCCGGCAGAGCCACCAAAACGCCTGAAGCTGTCGGGCGGCAGCAGTTGCCTTGACGGATCTTCGGGGCGCTTTTGCCGGGACTGACCGGCGGCGCGGTCATCCCGCCCTTGGCCTTTGCACCGGAACGCGCAAAGATGCGCGAAGGCGAGAGCATGGCAGGGGTGCATGGCGGCGATGGTGCATAAATGGCGCGACAGATCGGCGTATCTGACCGTGCTGGTTGCGGCTTGCGCACTGGCCTTGGCAGGCTGCACGCGGCCCCTCACGCAGAACGAGCGCCGCTTTGCCGCCGACATCCTCGGGCCGTCGCTGGATCTGGATGCCGTGCGCATCGCGCGGGGATTTACGCCCTTGCCCGAGCCGCCGGAAACGCCCGACACTTCCGATCTGTATCCGATCATCGCCGAGAATCACGTTCCGGGGCTGTGCGATCGCACCGCGCCCGAACCGCGCAGCGGCCCGCCCCCCGGATGGGCGCTGTGGAACCGCCTCCATATGAGCCGTGAATTCTATCGTGCCGATCTGGCCCCCGACTGGCCAAACTCGGCACGCTTCCCGCAGGCACTGGTGCTGGCGCATGAGCTGGTCCATGTCTGGCAATGGCAGCACAGGGGCGTCACCGGATACCGCCCTGCGCGCGCCGCCTTGGAAAGCGTCCTGAACATGGACCCCTATTTCTACGCGCCGGATGCCGATGCCAGTTTCCTGAAATTCGGGTTCGAACAGCAGGCCGCGCTGGTGGAGGATTACGTCTGCTACACGCTGTACGATCCCTCCGCGCCCCGCCGGGCCGAGCTGCGGCCGCTGCTGGCGCCGTATTTCCCTGTCGGGCGGCTGGATGCCGCGTCGCCCAAGTAGCGGCGCCGCGCCGCAGCGTCGGTTTTGTCCTACGTTATGTCGGCTGCGCCGCGCGCCGTGCGCTGGACGTGATAGAACCGGACCACCACATGCCATCGGAGCGTAGCACATGAAAACTTCTGTCAAAGCCCTTGTCATCGGCGGCGGTGCCGTCGGTACGTCCATCGCCTATCATCTGGCCCGCGCAGGTTGGGATGATGTCATGCTGCTGGAGCGCGACGAGTTGACATCCGGCAGCACATGGCACGCCGCGGGCCTCTTGCCCTATTTTAACATGAGCTATGCGACGACCCACATTCACGACTATTCCATCAAGTTCTACAAGACGCTGGAGGAGGAGACGGGCCTCAACGCCGGTTTCGCCGTGGTCGGCAACCTGCGCATGGCGCAGACGGACGCGCGGATGGACGAATACCGCCTCTACGCCTCCACCGCCGAAACCTGCGGCGTGCCCTATGAATGGATGACGCCCGAGCAGATCAAGGCGAAATGGCCGCTGATCCGCACCGACGATCTGAAGGGCGCGATCTACCACCAGACCGACGGCTACATTAACCCTGCCGACGTCACCATGGCGATGGCCAAGGGCGCCCGCCAGCGCGGCGTGATGATCGAGCGTAAATGGCAGGCCGATGCGTTTCACTGGAACGGCGACGCGTGGGAAGTGTCCGCGACCAAGATGGTCGAGAGGGGCGGCAATCTGGTGCCGTCCGACGAGCAGATCGTGATCACCGCCGAGCATGTCGTGACCGCCAGCGGCAACCACGCGCAGCGCACCGCAAAAATGCTGGGCATCAAGATGCCCGCGATCCCGGTAGAGCATCAGTTCATCGTGATGGATCAGGACCCCGCCTTGGTCAAATTCCGCGCCGAGGGCAATGCCGAACACCCCGTCATCCGCGACGCCGACGCGCAAAGCTATGTGCGCGAGGAACGCGGCGGCTGGATCTTGGGCGTCTACGAGCCGAACGGGCCCGCGCGGTTCGAACATGGCGTGCCGGACAGCTTCCGCGCCGATCTGTTCCAGCTCGATCTGGAGCGGATCGAAGATCAGTACATGGCGATGAACCACCGCATCCCAAGTTGCGAGGACTGCGGGCTGAAGGACGATTTCAACGGCCCGATCTGCTACACGCCCGACGGCAACCCGCTGGTCGGCCCCGCGCCGGGGCTGCGCAACATGTGGCTGGCCGAGGGCTTCAGCTTTGGCATCACGGCGGCGGGTGGCACGGGCTATTACCTCGCCCAGATGATGGTGGACGGCGAGGCCGAGATCGACATGGCGAGCCTTGACCCCAAGCGCTATTCGTCGAACTGGATGACCACCGAATTTGCCGCCCGCAAGAACGAAGAGGCGTATGAGCACGTCTATATCCTGCATCACCCCGACGAGGAGCGCCCCGCCTGCCGCCCCCTGCGCACCGCCCCTGCTTATGAGCGCCAGAAGGCACGCGGCGCGCAGTTCGGCTGGGTCAACGGGTGGGAGCGGCCCAACTATTTCGGCCCGCTGGACGCGCCCGAGAATTTCGACCACGACGCGCGCAGCTTCCGCCGGGGCGGCTGGTGGCAATATGCTGTCGACGAGGCAAAAGCGATCCGCGAGGGCGTCGGCCTGATCGACGCAACCGCGTTCTCCAAGCATATCGTCAAGGGACCGGGCGCGACCGCGTTTCTTGATTGGTTTACCTGCAACAAGCTGCCGAAAGTCGGCCGGATCAACCTGACCTATGCGCTGACGGAGTTCGGGACGACCCGCACGGAATACACCATCGTGCGGATGGGCGAGGACGCCTATTATCTCGTCTCCGCCGGCGCATGGACCGAATACGATGCCGATTTCCTGCGCAAGGCCGCCGAGGACAAGATGGCGGAGTTCGGCTATATCGAGATCCAGGACGTCACGACGCAATGGGGCGTCTTTGCCATCGCCGGGCCGAAATCGCGCGACGTTCTGAAGGATGTGATCATCGACGCCGATCCCGAAACCGCCCTGTCGAACAAGCGCTTCCCATGGCTGACCGCGCGCCAGATCGAGCTGGGCATGTGCCCGGTGAACGCCATCCGCGTCGCCTATACCGGCGAGTTGGGCTGGGAGCTGCACCACCCGATGGAGATGCAGAACTACCTGTTCGATCTGCTGGAAAAGGCGGGCGAAAAGCACGGCATGAAACTGGTCGGTGCCCGCGCGCAGAACTGGCTGCGGCAGGAGAAGTCCTATCGCGCCTTCGGCAACGAGCTGGGCCGCGACGCGACGCCGCTGGAGGCCGATCTGCCGCGCTTCGTCGATCTGGAGAAGGACTTCCACGGCAAGGACGCGCTGGTTGAGACGGGCTTGCGCGCCAAATGCTGCACCTTCCTGATCGACGGGCCGGACGACGCCGACCCATGGGGCCGCGAGGTGCTGTATACCGAAGGCGGCGAGCGCGTCGGTCGCCTGACGTCGGGCGGCTACTCGGTCGCTTTCGGCAAAAGCATCGGCATGGGCTATATCAAGCCGGAGCTGGCGCAACCCGGCACCGTTCTGAAGGTCAAGATCATGGACCAGCTCTGGGACGCGACAGTGACCGAGGACAGCCCGTATGATCCGAAGAACGAGGTCATTCGCAAGGACGGCTGAGGCAAGGGCCGCCGCGTTGCAAAGGCGGCGCGGCGGCTGGTTTGGTATTTGATCCAAGACAACGACGCGCAAGTTTCTTCGCCATTTAATGGACCAAGCGCGGTCGCAGGGTTGTTTTTCCGACACGCAGTATTGCACGCCCAATGTTCTACCGAGAGCCACGCGCGGACCCGGCGGGAGGAGATCGAGATGAAAGTTCTGATTGTTTACGCGACTGTCGAGGGGCAGACCGAGAAGATAGCAAATTTTGCCGCAGAGCATATTCGCAAATCGGGGCATGATGCCTTGCTGGCGAATGTGGACGCTCCGGCGACCATTAGTTTCGACGATAGCGACGCCGTCTTCCTTGCCGCACCGGTCCACCAGCGGATGCATCCCAGGACGTTCGAGGCTTTTCTCGAAGCCTCGAAAAGCGCTCTGGCGCAGCGCAGGACATTGTTGATCTCGGTCAGCCTGAACGCCGCATTCCCCGAAGGTCTGCGCGAAGCCGGGGAGTACATCGCGGAACTCGAGACGCGCACGGGCTTTACACCTGATGCCGAACTGGCGGTCGGGGGTGCTGTTCGCATCGGCCAGTATGATTATTTCGCCACGCAGCTACTCCAGCACGTCGTTCTTCGCGACCGGGACTACGACGTCAGCGCCGGAGAGCATGAGTTCACCGACTGGCAGGCTTTGGCATCGGGGATATCGGGATTCCTCGAAGGTGTCTGAGGGCGCGCTTTCCGCCTGCGGCACAGCGCGGACTACACGCCTATTTCCGGCAGGCCTCTGGGCGGAGCGGGGAGCCTGCGCCAGATCACCCGCCCTTCATGTAGGGCATCAATACCACTTCGCTGTCCGGCTTTACTTCCGTAAACCACGAATTGCGGTAGACCAGCCCATCGACCGCGAGCGAGACGCCGCGGTCGATCTGCGGCTTCAGCCCCGGATGCTTTACCACCAGAGCGTCCAGCAACTCCTTGAAATTGCTCGCTTCGACCTCGACCACCTCGCAGCCCCCCGCGTGATCGCGCAGGGAGCCCCAGAGTTTCACCGTGACCATCGCCTCAGCCCTTCGCCGTAATCGCCTTGAGGATCTTGGGTGGGGACATCGGCAGTTCGTGCAGGCGCACGCCGATGGCGCGGCTGACCGCGTTCGACAGGGCGGCCAGAGGCGGCACAATTGGCGTCTCGCCCACGCCGCGCACGCCGTAGGGGTGGCCGGGGTTGGGGATCTCTAAAATCACCGTGTCGATATTGGGCAGGTCGGATGCCACCGGAATCCGGTAGTCGAGGAAGCCTGCATTTTGCAGCAGGCCATCTTCGCCATAGATATATTCCTCGTTCAGCGCCCAGCCGATGCCTTGGGCCGCGCCGCCCTGCATCTGCCCTTCGACATAGTCGGGATGCACGGCTTTTCCTGCGTCCTGAAAAACGGTGTAGCGCAGCACTTGGGTCGCACCTGTCTCGGGATCGACCTCCACATCCGCCAGATGCACGCCAAAGCTGACGCCGGCGCCTTCGGCGTTGACCTCGTGATGGCCCGCAATCGGCCCGCCGGTTTCGGACGAAATCGCCGCAATCTCGGCCAGTGTCATCGGCTCGAAATTGCCCGCGTTGGGGCCAGAGGGCTTGGCGGCGCCGTCCTCCCAGATCACCGCATCGGGATCGATGCCCCAGATTTTCGCCACGCGCCCGCACATCACGCGGATCGCGTCGCGCGCGGCCTTGATCGTGGCAAGGCCGACGGCAAAGGTCACGCGGGAGCCGTCGGTGACATCGTTATGGCCGATGCTGTTTGTGTCGGTGATGACGGTGCGGACCTTGTCGTAGGGGATGCCCAGTTCCTCGGCGGCCATCATCGAAATGGACGCGCGGCTGCCGCCGATATCGGGGTTGCCTTCGGTCACGCCGACCGTGCCATCGCTGTTGATGATCATGGAGACCGACGTGTTGCCGCCAAAGTTGAACCAGAACCCGCATGACAGGCCGCGTCCCTGATTTTCACCCAGAGGCGCATGGTAATGGTCATGCGCCTTGGCGGCCTCCAGTGTGGCCATCAGGCCGATCTGATCGAATGTCGGACCGTAGGAGGATTTCGTTCCCGCATCGGCGGCGTTCTTCAGGCGCACGTCCAGCGGGTCCAGATCCAGCTGCTGGCACAATTCGTCCACGACGCTTTCGACCGCATAGATCGCCATCGGCGCGCCGGGGGCGCGGTAGGCGGCCTCCTTGGGGCGGTTGGTCAGGGTGTTCCAGCCCTGGGTGCGCACGGCCTCCATATCATAGGCGGCAAAGGCGGCCTGCGCGCCCATGTCGACGGTGCCGCAGGGAAACGCGCCGCCCTGATAGCGCAGCTTGGCCTCGCCCGCGGTGATGCGGCCATCGCGGGTCATGCCGATGCGCACATCCATCGAGGAGGACACGGTGGGACCGGTGGCGCGGAAGACGTCGACGCGGCTCATCACGATCTTGACGGGACGCCCGGATTTGCGGCTGAGCGCCAGCGCGACGGGTTCGATGAACACCGTCGTTTTGCCGCCAAAGCCGCCGCCGATTTCCGACGCGGTCACGCGCAGCTGGCTGCCCTCCATGCCCATGATCCCGGCGCAGAGGTCGCGCACCATGAATTGCCCTTGGGTGCAGCACCACAGATCGGCCTTGCCGTCAGTGCCGTAGGAGGCAAGGCAGGCGTGCGGCTCGATATAGCCCTGATGGGTGGCGGCGGTTTTGAAGCTGCGCTCGATGATCTTGTCGGCGCGTGCAAAACCGGCCTCCAGATCGCCATGGCCAAACTCGCAGTAGTGCGTGACGTTGGGGCCGCTGCCCTCCGGCACGGATTCGTCGGCGCGGGCCTCCTGCACCACGGGCGCGTCCGGCTTCATCGCCGCGTCCACGTCGGTGACATGGGGCAGGGGCGTGTAATCCACCTTGATCAGTTTCAGCGCCGCCTTGGCTGTGGCCATATCCTTGGCCGCGACGGCAGCGACGGCGTGCCCGTCATAGAGCACCTTGCCCCGCGCGAGGCAGTTGTCCTGAACGTCGCGCAGGCCCTCATCCTCGGGAACTCCTAGATCAGAGGACGTCACGACCGCCTTGACGCCTGGCAGGGCCAGTGCGTCCGAGGCATCGATGCTGTTGATGATTGCATGGGCGTGTGGGCTGCGCAGGATCAATCCGACCTGCATGCCGGGCACGGAGAAATCCGCACCATAGAGGGCGCGGCCCGTCACCTTGTCGACGCCATCGGGGCGCGGCACACGGGTGCCGACGACCTTGAAATCCGCCTTGGTTTTTGACTGGAAGTTCATGTCATGCGCCCCTCATGTCGGCGGCTGCGATCTGGACAGCCTTGATAATCTTGTCATAGCCGGTACAGCGGCAGAGATTGCCGGCCAGCCAATAGCGCACTTCGGTATCGGTGGGGTCCGGGTTACGCTCCAGCAGGTTCTTGGCGGCGACCAGAATACCGGGGGTGCAGATGCCGCATTGCAGCGCCGCGTGGTCGATGAAGGCCTGCTGCAAGGGATGCAGCGCCTCGCCGATGGCCATGCCTTCGACCGTCTTGATCTGCGCGCCCTGGGCCTCGGCGCCCAAAACGAGGCAGGAGCAGACCAGCCGCCCGTCCATCTCGATGGTGCAGGCGCCGCAATCGCCGGTGCCGCAGCCTTCCTTGGCGCCGCTCAGACCAAGACGGTTTCGCAGGGCATCCAGCAGCGTTTCCTCGGGCGCGCAGACGAATTCGGCATCGTCGCCGTTGATGGTGGTGGAGACGTGGATATTCTTCATGTTCTCTCTCCTGCGCGCTCTTGGGCGCGACTCATGGCGATGCGCGCGGCGCGTTTGGCCAGCACGCCTGCGACGGTGGTGCGGAATTCGGCGGTGCCGCGCTTGTCGTCGATGGGATTGCAGGCGGCCTCGCAGGCGCGGACCAGCGCGGCGATGACCGGATCCTCCAGCTTGGATCCGGTGATGGCGTCCGCCGCATCCGGCACCAACACGACCTTGGGGCCAACGGCTCCAAGGGCGATGCGTGCGGATTTGACCGTGCCATCGTCTGCCAGTTCGATATTCACCGCCGCCGACGCGACGGCGATGTCCATTTCCGTGCGCGGGATGAAGCGCAGATAGGCGTCCGCCGCGCCTTTGGGCCGTGCGGGAAGGAAGATGGAGCTGACGAATTCGCCCTTTCCCAGCGACGTCTTGCCGGGGCTGACGGGGATATCCTCGACCGGGCAGTCGCGGGGGCCGTCCGGCCCTTCGATCCGGGCAATGGCACCTGCGGCGATCATCGCGGGCACAGAGTCGGCTGCGGGTGATCCGTTGCAGAGGTTCCCGGCCATGCTGCAGCGCCCCTGTACCTGCGTCGAGCCGATCAGCTCGCACGCCTCGACCACGCCGGGCCACAGGGCGCGGGCGCCCTCGTGTTCACCAAGTTGCTGGCCGGGAACGGCGGCGCCAATCCGCAGGCCGCCCTCCTCGGGGCTGATGTCCGCGATGCCGCTCAGATGTTTGATGTCGATGATCATCTCGGGCTCGATTATGCCCGAGCGCAGCTGCACCAGCAGGTCGGTGCCGCCGCTGAGGATGCGCGCCGCGCCCTCGCTGCGGGCGAGGATGTCCGACACCTCGGCGGCGGTTTGCGGTTTCATGTAGTGCATTGGTCGCTCCATGGCTTGCGCGGCCGCCAGCCCAAGCGCCCTGCGCCAGAGCCGCCGGGATGCGGGTATTTGCGCATGAGTAAACCTGAAACCGGGCTTGCCCGCAATCCGTTGCGCGCGATTTCCGCGCTGTCACTTGCGCAATCTGCTTGGCAAGGCGCGGCGCGCATTTGATGGGTTGCAGCGCGGCGCCGCGCCGGGCAACTTGCGCCCGTAACCGGCGCGCGTTTGCGGCCCTCGCAATGTGATGCCTGTATGACCGAGCCTTTGCCATGAATGACCTCTGGGACGGCCTGATACAGGCAGCATGGCTGATCGTCAGTTTCGATGCGGACCTTTACGAGATCGCGGGACGCAGCCTGCGCGTCACCCTGTGCGCGCTGCTGATCGCCTCGGCCATTGCGCTGCCGCTAGCGGCATTGCTGTCGGTGCAGCGGTTCCGCTTCCGCAGGGCGACCATTGCGGTGCTGAACGCGCTGATGGGGCTGCCGCCGGTGGTGGTGGGGCTGATCGTCTATGTATTCCTGTCGCGCAGCGGCCCGTTCGGGGTGCTGGGCCTGCTGTTCACCCCGTCCGCGATGGTCATCGCGCAGGTCATCATCATCGTGCCGCTGATTGCCTCGATCGCGCACCAGTCCCTGCGCGAGCTGTGGGCCGAATACCATGATCTGCTGATCTCGATGAACGCAGGCCGTCTGCAGCGCATCGTCACGCTGCTGTGGGATGGGCGCCGGGCGCTGCTGACCGCCGCGCTGGCCGGGTTCGGGCGCGGCGTCGGCGAGGTGGGCGCGATCATGATCGTGGGCGGCAACATCGACCACCTGACGCGAGTGATGACCACCGCCATCGCGCTGGAGACGGGCAAGGGCAATTTCGCGCTGGCGCTGGGGCTGGGGTTTGTGCTGATCGCGCTGTCGATCACGGTGAACCTTGCCATCCACTGGCTGAGCCGGACCGAAACGGAGGGCCGGTGGTGAGCGTGCTTTTACCCATGCGCGCCGTTGGCGCCTGCGTGCATCGGCGCGGCAAGCGCCTGATCGGGCCGATAGATCTGGCGCTGAACGGACAGGGGATCACCGCGCTGATCGGCCCCAATGGTGCCGGTAAATCGACGCTGCTGAAGGCGCTGCACGGGCTGGAACGGCTCAGCGCCGGGCGCATCGAATGGGCCTGCCCGCAGAGCCGGGCCGAGCAGCTTCAGGCGTTTGTCTTTCAGACGCCGGTGATGCTGCGCCGTTCGGTGCTGGACAATCTGACCTACCCCTTGCGGCTGGTGCGCACGCCCCGCGCCGCCGCGCGCGAGGCGGCTGCCGAATGGTGCGCGCGCATCGGCCTTGAAGGGATGGAAGCGCGGCCCGCCACCGTCCTGTCGGGCGGCGAGAAGCAAAAGCTGGCGCTGGCCCGCGCCCTGATCACCGGCCCCGAGATGCTGTTTCTGGACGAGCCGTCTGCCTCGCTGGACGGGCGCGCCACTCGCGAGATCGAGGCGCTTTTGACCCTTGCAACCGACGCGGGAACCCGTATCGTCATGGCGACACATGACATGGGGCAGGCCCGGCGTCTGGCCCACGAGGTGGTTTTCCTGCGCAGGGGCGAGGTGCATGAAATCGCCCCAGCGACAACATTTTTCGATGCCCCTGTCACGGCCGCCGCCAGGGCGTTTCTGGCAGGCGATATCGTAGACTGAAGCCCGCAACCATTCATAGAATAAGGAGCCAATCCAAATGCGTAACCTGACACTTGCCATGGCCATCGCCCTTACCGGCGCCGCCGCCAATGCCGAAGAGATGAAAATGGCCGTGACGACCAGCTTTCACAATTCCGGCCTTGCCGAGGTGCTGCTGCCCGAGATCAAGAAAGACACCAATATCGACGTGCAGCTGCTGGTCGTCGGCACCGGGCAGGCGATCAAGCTGGGCGAGGCCGGCGATGTCGATGCGGTCCTCGTCCATGCCAAGGCTGCCGAGGAGAAATTCGTTTCCGAGGGCCACGCAACCCACCGCCGCGAGGTCATGTATAACGATTTCGTCATCATCGGGCCCAAGGACGATCCCGCAGGGGTTCGGAACGTAGACAGCGCCGCCGCCGCCCTGTCGGCCATCGCGGATGCCGAGGCGCCCTTTGTCAGCCGCGGCGACGACAGCGGCACCCACAAGAAAGAGCTGAGCCTGTGGAGCGCGGCGGGCTTCGGTGTGGGCGCGCAGGGCGACTGGTACAAGGCCGTCGGCGCCGGTATGGGCGCGGCGTTGAACACCGCCGCCGGGATCGACGCCTACATCATGTCGGATCGTGCCAGCTGGCTGAATTTCGGCAACAAGGCCGATCTGGAACTGCTGTTCGCGGGCGATCCGCTGCTGTTCAACCAATATGCCTACCTGCCCGTGAACCCCGCCAAGGGCGACCACGTCAAAAGCGATCTGGCGGAAGAATTGGAGATCTGGCTGACCAGCGCCCGCGCCAAGGAACTGATCGACGGCTACCAGATCGCGGGCGAGCAGCTGTTCACCTTCAACGCGGAAATGACGGATGCGCCGAAGGCGGCTGAGTAAACCTCAGCATCGCTGAAAATTGGCGCGGCGCATCCATTCCGGGTGCGCCGCGTTTTTCATCGGGCTGTCAGCCTTCGCGGAACGGGCGCAGCGCCTCTTGCATGGCGGTGATCATCGCATCGCGGCGCGCTAGCATGTCCGCGTGGGTCATGCCGTCTGCTGCGGTATTGGCGCCGTCCACCAGCATCGCGATGGTGGCGTCGTCCAGATAGGGACGCCCCATATTGTCCCACCAGCCGTTGAACGTATCCTTGAAGTGATCGCAGAACGCCTGCAGGCCACCCGGCCCGGCGCCTAGGCTGAAACACGCCGTCGGCCCCATCGCGGCCCATCGCAGGCCGGGCCCGGCCCACATCGCCTTGTCGATATCGCCGACACTGGCGACGCCTTCGTTCGCCAGATGGATCGCCTCGCGCCAGACGGCGGCTTGCAGGCGGTTGGCGACATGGCCGGGCACTTCCTTGTTCACGCGGATCGTGACCTTGCCGATACTCTCATAGAATGCGGCGGCTGCGCCCGCTATGCCGGGACCGGTGCGTTCGTTCCCCATCACCTCGACCAGCGGCACAAGATGCGGCGGGTTGAACGGATGGCCCAGCACCAGCGGCGCCGGATCGGCCCAGCCGCCCTGCATCTGGCCTAGAGTCAGCCCCGACGCGGAACTGGCGACGATGGCGCCGGGGGCGAGCGCCGGCTCAATCTCGGCAAAGACGGCGTGCTTGACGGACAACCGCTCCGGCACGTTTTCCTGCACGAAGCTGGCGCCATCTACGGCAGCGGCGGCGCTGGTGTGAAAGCTGAGCGCGTCCGGTGTGCCGCGCGTCGTCAGGCCCAGCCGGGTCAGGGTTGGCCATGCGGTTTTGACATAGGCGCGCGTCTGCGCCTCGGCCTCGGGCGAGGGGTCGTAAATGGCGACCGAGCGGCCAGAGGCGAGGAACAGCGCCGCCCAGCTGGCACCGATGACGCCAGCGCCAAGGCAGGCGGTATGTGCATGATCCATCAGAACAATCCCGGATTGAGCGGGGAGGCGGCGGTCATGCCGCCATCCACGGTGAAGGTGGCGCCACTGACATAGGCCGCCTGATCCGAGGCCAGCCACGACACCATGTTCGCGATATCCTCGGGGGTGCCCATGCGGCCAACGGGGTGGCGGGCGAGCGCGTCGCGCCTGGCGGCCTCCGGGTCATTCGCCAGCGCAAAGGCGTCATCCGCCATCTCCGTCAGGATCCAGCCCGGCGCGATGGCGTTGCAGCGCACCTTTGGCCCATGATCGACGGCGATGGACCGCGTGAGGCCATGCACAAACGCCTTCGAGGCATTGTAAAGCGCCATGGACGGGTCCGCCGCCGTGGCGGAAATCGAGCCGATATTGACGATGACGCCGCCCGATTGCTCCATGCCCGGCAGAACGGCGCGGCACATGTTGAACACGCCCCGACAGTTGGCGCCGATCACCAGATCCCAGTCGGCATCTGTGCTGTCGGCCACGGTCTTTTCCACCTGCACACCGGCATTGTTGACCAGCAGCGTGACGCGTCCCAGCGTCTGCGCGGCAATCAATATCTGCTCTGCGCCCGCTGTTTCCGCCACGCTGGCTTGCACCCATTCTGCACCTTTGGGGAAATCATCGCCGCGCGCGCTGCGCCCGCAGCCAAGCACGGTGTAGCCATCGGCCACCAACCGAAGCGCAATGGCGCGGCCAATGCCGCGCCCGGCGCCGGTGACGATTGCGACGCTCACAGCTTCATCTGCTGGACTTGCGCGCTGAGCCCGCCGTCCAGAACCCACAGCTGGCCGGACGCATAGCGCGCCTCGTCGCTGGCCAGCCAGTTGACCAGATTGGCGATATCGTCCGGCGTACCGTAGCTGCGCATGGGGTGCACATCGCGCACGGCCTGTTGCAGCTCGCCGATATCCTTGCCGCCCCCGCCCGAGCCGTCGCCGGTAAAGAAACTTTGCAGCATCGGCGTGTCGATATAGCCGGGGCAGATCGCGTTGACGCGGATACCCTCGGGGCCGTGATCGCAGGCCATCGCGCGGGTCAGCGCATGCACCGCGCCCTTGGTCGCGCAATAGGCCGCTAAACCGGGATCGGCGATGAATCCGTCATAGGAGCCGAAATTGATCAGCGACGCGGTGGTGCCGTTTGTTGCGGCGCGGCGCATCAGCGGCAGGGCGTATTTCGACGTCAGGAAGGTGCCGGTGACGTTGACGGCAAAGCTCCGGTTCCATTCGTCGAGCGTGGTATCCTCGATCGTTTTCTCGATCTCGATGCCGGCGGCGTTCACCAGAATGTCCAGCTTGCCTGCCTCATCTGTGATGCGGTCCATCGCTTCGCGCACCTGATCTTCGCGGCTCACATCCAGCCGGACAAATTCAGCGTCGCCGCCGGGCGCCTCCAGCGAGCCGCCTTCACTGAGATCCGCCGCATAGACGCGCGCGCCCTCGGCCAGAAACCGCGCGCAGATGGCGCGGCCAATACCGCCGCGCCCGCCGGTGACGAGGGCGGTCTTGCCTTGCAGCTTCATGCGGCTGTTTCCGCTGCCTTGGCGTAGGCGTCCAGCACCAGACCGTGGAAATGATGCACCGCATGTTCCGATTTGCCTGAGCCAGAGGGGTCGTTGACGATGCGCCCTTGGGTAAACGCAGGCGTGTTCATGCCGCGCTGCACGCTCTCGACCAGGCCGATATCCTCGGGTTGCAGCACCTCGTCGATATAGCGCATCGCGTCTATCTCCATCGGGTCGGGGTCCGGCGTTTCCAGATAGAAATCATAGGTTTCCATCGTGCGGTCAGGCCCCATCGGGATCACGTTCAGCACGATCATGCTGCTGCGGCCCGGATAGCGCATCAGGCAGGTTGTCGGCCACAGCCACCAGACAGCGTGGGTTTTCACCGTGGCGTTGGACACGTCGTAGGCACTGTTTGGTGACGTCCCAGCCTCGGCCATGTGGCTGGAGTAGATGCCGTAGGTCGTGACCTTGTAGGTGTCCATGTCGACCAGATCGCAGAAATCCTTGTGCGCGGTGGGGCAATGGTAACATTCAAGGAAGTTGTCGACGACGTTCTTCCAGTTCGATTTGATGTCATAGGTCAGGCGGCGGCCAAATGTCAGGTTCTCGATATCGGGCGCCCAGTGGCGGATCTCGGTCTCCAGATTACCGGTCTGCTCTGCCAGAGATTTGGCGTCCGGGTCCAGATTGACATAGACGAAACCGCAGAACTCCTCGACCTGGACCTCGTCCAGGCAAATCTCGGAAGGGGTGAAATCCTCCAGATGCTCGGTTTCCGGCGCGCGGACCAACTGGCCATCCAGCTTGTACACCCACGCATGATAGGGGCACATGATGCGGCTGGTCACGCCCTCGCCGCTCAGCAGTTCATGCGCGCGGTGCTTGCAGACGTTGTAGAAGGCGCGCAGCACGCCCTCGCGGTCGCGCACGATGGCGACGGGCTGGCCGGCGACTTGCAGGGCCAGATAGCTGCCCGGTTCGCGCAGCTTTTCGACATGGCAGACCCATTGCCAGTGCTTTGCCATGATGGCGCGCAGATCGGCGTCGAACCATTTCGGCTCGGTATAGGCGTCACTACACAGCGACAGGGACCGGCTGCTGTCGGCGTCATAGCCGCGCCGGATGGCGGCGAATTCATCTGCTGAGGGAAACTGGGTCATGGCATCGCTCCAATGGTCAACGGGGCAAGGGCGGCAGGGCTGCCACCCGTCATTGCAAATCATGACGCGGAAACCGTGAGGCTATATGCATCACCAGCCATCCGTTTAACATAACTGGACATGAGCGGGCCAGTGCGCAATGGCCTCGGTCCGAGGGGGCGCTGGCCCTTATCCAACCGGCGACGGGATCGGCTCGGGCGTGTAACGGCCGCCCTCGCCGATACTGTCATAGAGCCGGAAATCGGGTGCATATTTGCGGCGCAGTCGCGCCTCTGTCTCGGCTCTCAGCGGTAGGGGGGCGGTGGGCGAGGGGTTCATCCGGGTGGCCTTGACCGCAATGCCTATGCGGTCCTCCAGATAGCGCTCCAATGCCGGTTGATCCTCGTAGCGGAAAAGATGCGTCGCCGCAGTTCCGTTGCGCTGCGGCTCCAGAAACTTCGATTGCGAGCCGACATTGGCATGGCGCGGCTGCTTGCCCTGCAGATAATCCTGCACGAACGCATCAAAGCTGATCCCCGCCGTGCTGGTCGGCTTGCCCTCCAGAAACGGGCGCTGGCGGTAGCGATACCAGCTGCCCAGCCAGTCGATGGGATCGCGCATCACGGCAATGACATGCAGATCGGGGCCGATGAATTTCTCAAGCGCCGGGCGGAAAAACCTGTTGTAACGGAAAACCGGGGCGTGTTTCAGCTCGGGCGGGTCGCTTACAATCATCGAGGCAAACGGCGCCAGCGCGGCCTGCCAGGCGGTCGTGCCGGTCTTGGGAACCGACAGAAATACCAGTTTATGCTTGGAAAGCACCAACATGTCTCGCTCCGCCTGTGCCGGAATATGCGTAACCCTTCTTTAACACTTCTGCGTAAAAGTGAAGATCAGAACAATTTTCTTGAAATGTTCTTGTTTTGTGTTCATGTATCGTGGGAACAAGGCAGGAACAAACGCAGCAATTGCCGCTAGAGGCAGGGTGTGGAATAAGGACGGGAACGCAATGGCAACGGCAGATCTTTTGAGCATGGACAATAAAAAAAGCGCAGACAAGCAGAAGGCCCTCGACAGCGCGCTTGCGCAAATCGAACGGCAGTTCGGCAAGGGCTCGATCATGAAGCTGGGGGATAACCCCATCACCGACATGGAATCGACCTCGACAGGCTCGCTGGGCCTCGATATCGCCCTTGGCATCGGCGGCATCCCCAAGGGCCGTATCATCGAGGTTTATGGCCCCGAATCCTCGGGCAAGACCACGCTGACGCTGCATTGCGTCGCGGAAGCGCAAAAGCAGGGTGGCGTCTGTGCCTTTGTCGATGCCGAACACGCGCTGGACCCGCAATATGCGCGCAAGCTGGGCGTGGATCTGGACGAGCTTCTGATCTCGCAGCCCGACACCGGCGAGCAGGCGCTGGAGATTGTCGACACGCTGGTGCGGTCGGGCGCAGTCAACATGATCGTGGTCGATTCGGTCGCCGCCCTGACGCCCAAGTCCGAACTTGAGGGCGACATGGGCGACAGCAGCGTCGGCGTGCATGCCCGTCTGATGAGCCAGGCGATGCGCAAGTTGACCGGCTCGATCAGCCGCACGAAATGCACGGTGATCTTCATCAACCAGATCCGCATGAAGATCGGCGTCATGTTCGGTTCCCCCGAGACGACCACCGGCGGCAACGCCCTGAAATTCTACAGCTCCGTCCGTCTGGACATCCGCCGTATCGGCGCGCTGAAGGACCGCGACGAGGTGGTCGGCAACGCCACCCGCGTCAAGGTGGTCAAGAACAAGGTCGCTCCGCCCTTCAAGCAGGTGGAATTCGACATCATGTATGGCGAAGGCATCTCCAAGATGGGCGAGATACTGGATCTGGGCGTCAAGGCGGGCGTGGTCGAGAAGTCCGGCAGCTGGTTCAGCTATGGTGACGAACGGATCGGTCAGGGCCGCGAGAATGCCAAGACCTATCTGAAGGAAAACAGCAAGATGGCGCTGGAGATCGAAGACAAGATCCGTGCCGCGCATGGGCTGGACTTCGATGCCATCGGCCCCGAGGACAGCAGCGGCGGCGATGATGACCTGATGGAGGCTTGAGCCTGCGCGCCGGTTAATCACCTGATGATCAAAGGCCCGGCCGCGATGCGCGCCGGGCCTTTTTCTTGCGGTGGACAGGCGCGGCGGGGGCGGATAATCAGGGGGGCGCCCGAGTATCCTGAAAACCCCGCGAAAAGAGACCCCATATGGCGACGCTGAACGACATCCGCTCGACTTTCCTGAGCTATTTTGAACGCAACGACCACCGCGTCGTCGAAAGCTCGCCGCTGGTGCCGCGTAACGATCCGACGCTGATGTTCACCAATTCGGGCATGGTGCAGTTCAAGAACCTCTTTACCGGTCTGGAAAAACGCGACTATGTGCGCGCCACGTCCAGCCAGAAATGCGTGCGGGCGGGCGGCAAGCATAACGATCTGGACAATGTGGGCTACACGGCGCGCCACCACACGTTTTTCGAGATGATGGGCAATTTCAGCTTTGGCGATTACTTCAAGGATGAGGCGATCCGCTTTGCATGGGAACTGCTGACACGCGATTTCGGGCTGGATAAATCCAAGCTGCTGGTGACGGTTTACCATACCGACGAGGAGGCCGCGAACATCTGGAAAAAGGTTGCCGGCCTTCCGGACGATCGGATCATCCGCATCGCAACAGACGACAACTTCTGGTCGATGGGCGCCACCGGGCCATGCGGACCGTGTTCCGAAATTTTCTACGACCACGGTCCCGAAATCTGGGGCGGCCCTCCGGGGAGTGCCGAGGAGGATGGCGACCGCTTCATCGAGATCTGGAATCTCGTCTTCATGCAGAACGAGCGGTTCGAGGATGGCACGCAGCGCGATCTGGACATGCAGTCGATCGACACCGGCATGGGGCTGGAGCGGATCGGCGCGCTGCTGCAGGGCAAGCATGACAATTACGACACCGACGTGATGCGCGCCCTGATCGAGGCCAGCGCGCATGTCACCAGCACCGATCCGGACGGGCCGGGCAATGTGCATCACCGGGTGATCGCCGACCACCTACGCTCGACCTCGTTTCTGATGGCCGATGGCGTGATGCCGTCGAACGAGGGGCGCGGCTATGTGCTGCGCCGGATCATGCGGCGCGCGATGCGCCACGCGCATCTGCTGGGTGCCAAGGACCCGGTGATGTATCGCCTTGTGCCGTCGCTGGTCACGCAGATGGGGCAGGCGTTTCCCGAACTGGGCCGCGCGCAAGGCATGATCGAGGAAATGCTGCGGCTGGAGGAGACGCGCTTCAAGCAGACGCTGGAGCGGGGGCTTGGTCTGCTGGACGAGGCCTTGCTGGGTCTGAATGAGGGCGCCGATCTGCCCGGCGAGACGGCGTTCAAGCTATACGACACGTTCGGCTTTCCGCTCGACCTGACGCAGGACGCGCTGCGCGAAAAGGGCCGCAGCGTCGATACCGCCGGGTTTGATGCCGCCATGGCCGAGCAAAAGGCCAAGGCCCGTGCGGCATGGTCCGGCAGCGGTGAGGCGGCGGATGCCGATGTCTGGTACGACATCGCCGAGACGAGCGGCGTCACCGATTTTCTGGGCTATGACACCGAGGTCGCCGAGGCACAGATCGTCGCGCTGGTGCAGGACGGCAGCGTCGTGAGCAGCGCCGAGAAGGGCGAAAAAGTTCAGATCGTGCTGAACCAGACGCCGTTTTACGCGGAATCGGGCGGGCAGGTGGGCGACAGCGGCACGCTGACCTGCGAGGGTGGTGCGGCGCGCATCACGGATACGCGCAAGGTCGCGGGCGTGTTCATCCACTTCGCCGAGGTCACCGAGGGCCGGATTGCCAAAGGTGCCGCCGCGCAGCTGGAGGTCGATCACGCCCGCCGCAGCGCGATCCGCGCAAACCATTCGGCCACGCACCTGCTGCACGAGGCGCTGCGCGAGACGCTGGGCGATCACGTCGCGCAGCGCGGCAGCCTGAACGCCGAAGATCGCCTGCGATTTGACTTCAGCCACAGCAAGGCGCTGACGGCGGACGAATTGGCCCACGTCGAGACCGAAGTGAACGCCTATATCCGCCAGAATGCCCCGGTCGAGACCCGGATCATGACGCCCGACGAGGCACGCGCACTGGGCGCGCAGGCGCTGTTTGGGGAAAAATACGGCGACGAGGTGCGCGTCGTGTCGATGGGGAGGCAGGACGGATCGGGCAAGGGGGCGGACAAACGCACCTATTCGATCGAGCTGTGCGGCGGCACACATGTGTCCGGCACCGGCGATATCGGCCTGTTCGTGCTGCTGGGCGATGCCGCCTCCAGTTCAGGTGTGCGCCGGATCGAGGCGCTGACAGGCGAGGCGGCGCTGCACCATCTGGGCGGCCATTCCAAGGCCCTGACCGAGATTGCCGGCGCGCTCAAGGTGCGCCCCGACGATGCGCAGGCGCGTGTGCGGGCCCTCCTGGACGAGCGCCGTTCGCTGGTAAATGAGGTGGCGCAGCTGCGGCGCGAACTGGCCATGTCTGGCGGCGCGGGGCAGAATGATGCCGCCGAGATCGAGGAGATCGGCGGGACCCGGTTCTTTGCGCAGGTGCTGAGCGGCGTGTCCGGCAAGGATTTGCCCGGCCTTGTCGACGAGCACAAGGCGCGCATCGGCAGCGGTGCTGTCGTGCTGATCGCAGACACCGGTGGCAAGGCGGCCGTGGCCGCTGGCGTGACCGACGACAAGACCGGCGAGGTTTCAGCTGTCGATCTGGTGCGCGCGGCCGTCGCACAATTGGGCGGCAAGGGCGGCGGTGGGCGCCCCGACATGGCGCAGGGCGGCGGCACCGATGCGTCGAACGCCGAGGCGGCGATTGATGCCGCAAGAAATCTGTTGAAAGGATAAATCATGCCCGCACTCTGGATCGCGCATGTCATCGTCACCGATGAGGATGCCTACGCCAAATATGCCGCGCTGGCCGGCCCGGCCATTGCCAAGCATGGCGGCAATTTCATTGCCCGCGGCGGCCGTTTTGTGCAGTTGGAAGGGCGCGAGCGTCCACGGAATGTGGTCGCGCGGTTCGACAGCGTCGAGGCCGCCGAAGCGTGCTATCATTCGCCGGAGTACCAAAAGGCGCTGGACCACGCCCGCGGCGCATCAGAGCGCGAGTTGCTGATTGTCGAGACGTCTGAATAGGACGCCGATACATCTGATGAAAAATGAAAGGGGATGTGGTTGAACCACATCCCCTGGACTTCAAGCCTTCAAGCAGATTTCGAGGCCCGCTTGCGCTCATGCGGGTCAAGGTGACGCTTGCGCAGTCGGATGGAGTTCGGCGTAACCTCTACCAACTCATCATCGTCGATATAGGCGATGGCCTGTTCAAGGCTCATCTCGACGGGTGTGGTCAGGCGTACCGCTTCGTCCGTGCCCGAGGCGCGCACGTTGGTCAGCTTCTTGCCCTTGAGCGGGTTCACTTCCAGATCGTTCTCGCGGCTATGTTCGCCGATGATCATGCCGGTATAGATCTTGGCCTGCGGGCCGATGAACATCTTGCCGCGATCCTCCAGATTCCACAGAGCATAGGCCACTGATTCGCCGTTTTCCATCGAGATCAGTACACCTGCGCGGCGGCCCGGAATCGCGCCCTTATACGGTGCCCAACTGTGAAAGACGCGGTTCAGAACGCCGGTTCCCCGCGTGTCGGTCAGGAATTCGCCGTGATAGCCGATCAGGCCGCGCGAGGGGATATGCGCGATGATGCGTGTCTTGCCCGCGCCGGCGGGCTTCATTTCAGTCAACTCGCCCTTGCGGGTGCCGGTCAGCTTCTCGATCACGACGCCGGAATATTCATCGTCGACGTCTACAGTGATCTCTTCGATCGGCTCCAGACGCTCGCCATTCTCGCCCTCGCGCATGACGACCTGCGGGCGGCTGATGCTCAACTCGAATCCTTCGCGGCGCATGTTTTCGATCAGCACGCCCATCTGCAATTCGCCGCGGCCGGCAACCTCGAATGCGTCGCCGCCGGGGGTGTCGGTCACCTTGATGGCGACGTTCGATTCGGCCTCTTTCATCAGGCGATCGCGAATGACGCGGCTCTGCACCTTCTTGCCTTCGCGGCCGGCCAGCGGGCTGTCGTTGATGCCGAAGGTGACCGTGATCGTGGGCGGATCGATGGGGCGTGCCTCAAGCGGCTCGTCCACGGCCAGCGCGCAGATCGTGTCGGCGACGGTCGCCTTGGACATGCCAGCCAGGCTGACGATATCGCCGGCCTGTGCCTCTTCGATGTCCTGCGAGGCAAGGCCGCGGAACGCCTGGATGCGGGTGACGCGGAATTGCTCGATTTTCTGGCCGATACGGCTGAGGGCCTGAACGGTCGCGCCCACCTTGAGTTTGCCCGATTCGACGCGGCCGGTCAGCAGGCGCCCGACAAAGGGGTCGGCGCCAAGGGTCGTGGCTAGCATGCGAAAATCTTCGCCCTGCCGCTTGACCTGCTTGGGAGCGGGGACATGATCCACGATCAGCTGATAGAGCGCGTTCAGATCCTTGCGGGGTCCGTCCAATTTGTGATCGGCCCAGCCCGAGCGACCGGAGGCATACATATGCGGGAAATCCAGCTGGTCGTCATCGGCGCCAAGGCTGGCAAAGAGATCGAAACATTCGTTCAGGGCGCGGTCGGGTTCGGCATCGGCCTTGTCGACCTTGTTCAACACCACGATGGGGCGCAGGCCGAGGGCAAGTGCCTTGGACGTCACGAATTTTGTCTGCGGCATCGGGCCTTCGGCGGCGTCGACCAGCAGCACGACACCGTCGACCATGCTGAGGATACGCTCCACCTCGCCGCCGAAATCGGCGTGGCCGGGGGTGTCGACGATGTTGATGCGCTTGCCCTTCCACTCGACCGAGGTCGGCTTGGCAAAGATGGTGATGCCGCGCTCGCGCTCCAGATCGTTGCTGTCCATCGCGCGTTCGTCCACGGCCTGATTGGCGCGGAAGGCGCCGGATTGTTTCAGTAGCTCGTCCACAAGCGTCGTTTTGCCGTGGTCAACGTGGGCGATGATCGCGATATTGCGAAGGTCCATTCGGGTCATTCCTTGGGGTTTTTCAGGCGCCCTACAGCGTCCGCGCCCATTTTACCAGAGGCAAATTAGGCAGGCAGGCGGTATTGGGGGTCCGGGGCGGGGTCGATATCACATACAAAGTATGGTCGGACCGACAGAACATGGCGCTGCGCCCGCCCCCATTTTGAACCGCGCGATGCCCGGCGTGCGGGCCGCATCGGTGCGGCCCAGATCCAGCCGCGTGTAGCCGCGTGCGGCCAGTTCCTGAGAGGCGCGCCACAAAAGCAGGTTATGCACGTTCAGCGCCCGGCCGCGCGGCCCGCTCCATCCGATGTGGTAGGTCGCGACGGGCGCATGCAGCAGCATGAGCATGAAGCCGACAGGCACGCCGTTTTCCTCTGCGGTCAGCAGCAGGGTGTCGTTGGGCGCAATGTCGGTCCATTTTTCGGTGAATGCGTGCGGCAGGGCCGCATAGCCGCGCGTTCGCCGCTGCGCCGTCTCCTGCGCCAGCAGGGCGGCATCCTGCGGCAAGGACAGGGCGCGCGCGGTCACATCCAGTCCGGAATTTTCCGCACGTTTCAGCCGGTTGCGCCATTTGCCATGCTGGGCGGCGCGGCGATCAGCAGGGCAAGGTGCAAGATCAAGCTCGGCCATTTGCAGGCCCTTTGCCGCCCTCGGACCGCGCGGGGCCAAACCGGGTGCGCTGCCCATCGCCCAGATCGCGCGCCATGGCGCGGCGCGGGGCAGGGCGGACAATGCGCGGCGCTGGAGCGGGCGGGTGGCGGCATCCGTCCAGACAGGCCCACGTGGTAGCCATGCCATGCGCAGCGGGCCAAAGCGGCGCATATGGACGCGCGCGCGGCCTATCAGGACGCTGTCGTTGTGGATGTCGGCCAAAACCGGCACGCAGCCGAATGCCGCCATGACAGCCGCATAGGTGCCGCATTGTTGCAGCGGGGTGCCGGGCAGATCGCCGTGCCGGTCTGGCGGGCCAAAGTCGATATCCATGCGCGCCAGTAAGCAGCGCGCATGGCTAAGGTATGATTAATTTTTCTGCTAGAACGGAATTTCGTCGTCGAAATCGCGCGATGGGCCACTGCCGCCGCCCGAAGACGGGCCGCCGCGATCATCCGGCGCGCCATAGCCGCCATCGCTTTCGTAGCCGCCACCTCCGCCACCGCCACTGGCGCCGCCACCTTCGCTGCGACCGTCGAGCATCGTGAGCGTGCCGTTGAAGCCCTGCAGAACCACCTCGGTCGAATAGCGGTCCTGACCGGACTGGTCCTGCCATTTGCGGGTTTGCAACTGCCCCTCGATGTAGACCTTCGATCCCTTGCGCAGGTATTGCTCGGCGATACGCACCAAACCTTCGTTAAAGATCGCGACCGAATGCCATTCGGTCTTTTCGCGGCGCTCGCCGGTGCTTTTGTCTTTCCACGTTTCAGAGGTAGCGATGCGCAGGTTGCACACCTTGCCGCCGTTCTGGAACGTGCGCACCTCTGGATCGCGGCCCAGATTGCCGATGATGATGACTTTGTTAACCGACCCGGCCATGCGCGTCCTCCTGATAGGGCTTGGAATTTGACTTTGTGTTACATCACCTGAACAGCGTTAATGCCAGCCTAAAATGGCCGAACAGGGCGGCCAAAGGGCGCGATCCGGCGCGGGACCGGCGCGGAAAGCTGGAAATTGCCGGTGGAATCGGTTAACTGGTGATCATTGGGACGGGACCGGGTATTCACATGAAGCGATTTTTCGGCACGGCACTGACGTTCGGAGCGGCTCTTATGGTGGTGCAGTCGGCGCAGGCCGAAGTCCTGTCGACCAAGAATCGCGGCAATCAGTTCAAATCCCGGACCAGCGTGCTGGATAACCGCGCTGCGTCCCAATACAAGGCGTCCGTCCGGCTTCAACCCGAGCGGATCAACACACCCACCAAATGGGGCAACGCCAAGGCGTATACCGGCGCCTATCGCGGCGAATTCCTGAAGCTGGCCAAGGACGCGGCGCGCAAATATGCCGTGCCCGAGGATTTGTTTCTGCGACTTATCCAGCAGGAAAGCGGCTGGAGGGCTGCGGCGCTGTCGCACAAGGGTGCGATCGGCCTTGCGCAGCTGATGCCCGGCACAGCAGCTGTGCTGCGGGTCGATCCACATGATCCCCGGCAAAACCTGGAAGGCGGCGCGCGCTATCTGGCGATGCAGTACCGTGAATTTGGGTCCTGGCGGTTGGCGCTGGCCGCGTATAATGCCGGTCCTGCAGCGGTCAAGAAATATGGCGGCGTGCCGCCCTACACGGAAACCACCAACTACGTCCGCGTGATCTGGGGCAGCTAGGCCGGGTCTCAAACCGCCTGTGCCTTGCGCCGCAAAGCGGACGGGCTAGCGCCGGTATGCGCCTGAATGAAGCGCGAGAAATACGCGGCACTGCCAAATCCCAGCTGCGCCGCGACGTGGCGGATTGCGTCATCACCATCCTCAAGCAGTTCGCGCGCGGCATGCAGCGTCCGCTGTACCAGCAGATCGGCGGCGGTCAGCCCGCAGCAAGCCTTGCAGCTGCGGCCAAGATGCGTGGGCGTTACCCCCAGATCGCGCGCGTAGGCGGCCATCGGCTGTCCTGTTGCGTGGCTCTGCTCGACCATGGCCGCATAGGCGACGACCAGCCGCTGCGCTGCTGTCAGGCGGGGGCTGGGTTCCTGTCCGATCAGCGCGCGGCGCAGCCAGACGGTAACCATGATCGCAAGCGCCTGCGCCGCCTCGTCCGCGAAGGGGCGGGGCTGGGACGTCTCGCGCGCCATTGCGTCCAGAAGCGCCGTCAGCTCGGTCTGGGCCTGCGCCTCGCGGATGCGCAGGTGTTCGGGCTCGTCCGGCATCAGGGCCGGGCCACCGGGCGGGATGAGGCACACTTGACCATAGCACCCCGGACCGATATCCAATGAGAACAGCGTCTTGGCAGGAACGGCCAGCGCGTTATGCGCGCCGACGCCCCGGCGCAGCCCGCCGACCGTTGCGCGCGCCTGCCCGCGCGTGATCCAGATCAGCGCATGATGCGATTGGCTGTGCGGAAGGGTCAGGCGCCATGGGGCGCCATGCGCCCATTGCGCGATGGTCATGATCTGGGGCGCAGTGGTCACGGGGGGCAGGGCCTCTTGGTGCGATAGCGGCAAGATAGCGTGCCGCCGAGGTCAGTTAAAACACAAAAATATTGCAAAAGTGAAAATCAGCTGTTTTGCGGCAAGTGAACGCGCTGCCAGCTGCGCATGCGCGCGCGAAACCATGTGCGCTGCCGCTTGGCGAACTGGCGCGTGGCGATGGTGGCGGCCTCTTGCGCTGCGGCAAGGGTGATCTCACCGCGCAGATGCGCCGCCAGCTCGGGCGCGCCGATGGCCTTGGCGCTGGGGCGTCCGGCTGCCAGATGCGCCATGTTCGCGCGCACCTCGTCCAGCGCGCCAGCCTCCAGCATTGCCGTCAGCCTGCCCGCGATCCGCGCGTTCAGCCAGACCGTGTCCGCATCCAGCAGCAGCGCGTGCGTGCGCGCCAGCGGCAGCAGGGGCGGCGGGGTCGCGTCCTGCCACTCGGCCAGACCGCGCCCGGTGGTGCGCTGCACCTCCCACGCCCGCTGCACGCGCATCGGGTTCTGCAGATCGATGCGGGCGCGGGTCGCCGCATCCAGCGCATCAATCATTTTCTGCAATTCGCCGCCGATGCGCAGCGCATCCGCCTCGGCCCGGATCGTGGCGGGAGTTGGCGGGATCTCGGCCAGCCCTTCGGTCAGGGCACTGAAATAGAGGCCGGTGCCGCCGACGATGATGGGCCGCGCGCCGCCCGTCAGCAGCGGGGCAACATCGCGCAGCCAATGGCCGACGGAATACTCGGCCTCCTGCGCGACATGACCATAAAGGGCATGGGGCGCGCGCGCCTCGTCCTGCACGCTGGGGCGGGCGGTCAGGATGCGCCAACCGGCATAGACCTGCATGGAATCGGCGTTGATGATGACGCCGCCTAGCCGCTCGGCAATCTGGAGCGCCAGCGCCGATTTGCCCGATGCGGTCGGCCCGGCGATCAGCACGGGCGCATCGGCAGTTATGTTCAAACGCTCCAGCATGGCGGCGTTCTAGCGCGCCGGACTGCCGGGCGCGAGGCCCCGCAAGGCATTTTACCGCCGCCGCCTGCGGGCGAGCGCAGTTTAAGCGATTGAACTATGCCGCCATATGCGACATTTTGCGCGCCAGACCGCCCCATATGCCGAGAACGGAGCCCGCCATGACCGACAGTGACCCCCCCAAGACGACCTTTCGGCGCGTAATGCTGAAAATCTCGGGAGAGGCGCTGATGGGCGACACCGCCTATGGCCTGCACCCCCCCACGGTCGAACGGATCGCGCGCGAGGTGAAGGTTGTCCATGATATGGGCGTCGAGATCTGCATGGTGATCGGCGGCGGCAACATCTTTCGCGGGCTTCAGGGTAGCGCGCAGGGGATGGAGCGGACCACAGCCGACTACATGGGCATGCTGGCGACCGTGATGAACGCGCTGGCAATGCAGAGCGCCCTGGAAGAGCTGGGCGTCTTTTGCCGGGTCATTTCCGCCATTCGGATGGACGAGGTGGCCGAGCCCTATATCCGTCGCCGCGCCGTGCGCCATCTGGAGAAAAAGCGCATCTGCATCTTTGCCGCAGGCACCGGAAACCCCTATTTCACCACCGACACGGCAGCGACGCTGCGCGCCAATGAAATGGCCTGCGAGGCGATACTGAAAGGCACCAAGGTCGACGGCGTCTACGACAAGGACCCGATGAAGCATCCCGATGCCGTGCGCTATGATCGCATCAGCTATGACGATGTGCTGGCCAAGCACCTCAAGGTGATGGACGCCAGCGCCATCGCACTGGCGCGCGACAACAACCTGCCGATCATCGTCTTCAGCCTGGACGAGCCGGGGGGCTTTCGTAGCATCCTGGCCGGGGAAGGCACCTATACAACAGTGCACGACTGACGCTAATAGGATGCGCAGAGCAGGGCGACAGACCGCAGAGGAATTACGACTATGTCCGACGATATCGAAATTGACACCGCCGATCTGGAACGGCGCATGGAAGGGGCGATCGCCTCGCTCAGGACTGAATTTGCATCCCTGCGCACCGGCCGCGCCAGCGCGTCGATCCTTGAACCGGTGATGGTCGATGCCTACGGTCAGATGACCCCGATCAATCAGGTCGGCACCGTCAACGTGCCCGAGCCGCGGATGGTCACCATCAACGTCTGGGACAAGGGGCTGGTCAACAAGGTGGAAAAGGCCATTCGCAACAGTGGCTTGGGGATCAATCCTCAGATGAACGGCACCATCATCATGCTGCCCATCCCCGAACTGAACGAAGAGCGCCGCCGCGAGCTGACCAAGGTCGCCTCGCAATACGCCGAACATGCCCGCGTCGCCGTGCGCAACGTGCGCCGCGACGGTATGGATCAGATCAAGAAGGCCAAGAATGACGGCATGTCCGAGGACGACCAGAAATTCTGGGAAACCGAGGTGCAGGACCTGACCAACCGCTTTATCAGCCGCGTCGATGAGGCGCTGGAGACGAAGCAGGCCGAGATCATGCAGGTCTGAGGTGTTCCGGCGCAAGGGCACAGACAGCGCGGGGGCAGGCACGCCCAGCCCCGAGGCGCATCAGGGCCCGCGCCATGTGGCTGTGATCATGGACGGCAACGGCCGCTGGGCACAGGCGCGCGGGCGACCGCGTCTTTTTGGCCATCATGCCGGCGCCAAGCGTGTGCGCGAGATCGTCGATGCCTGCCCCGATCTGGGGGTCAAGTACCTGACGGTGTTTGCTTTTTCCACAGAGAACTGGAAGCGCACCCAGACCGAAGTTGCCGGGTTGATGAACCTGTTCCGCCGCTACATTACCAAGGAAGCGCGCGCTTTGCGGGACGAGGGCGTGCGGGTGCGCTTTATCGGGGACCGCGTGCGTCTGGACGCCAAACTGATCTCCCTGATGGACGAGCTTGAGAGCATCACCGAGGGCAATGACCGCATCCATCTGACCATTGCGCTGAATTACGGCAGCCGCGACGAGGTAAGCCGCGCGATCAAGCATCTGGCCGAAGACGTCGCGGCAGGCGACCTCAGTCCCGCGGATGTGGATGAGGAAACGCTGACAACGTATTTGGATACAAAGGTTTTACCAGATCCGGATCTGGTTATCCGAACCTCGGGAGAGGCGCGGATATCAAACTTTCTGCTGTGGCAGTCGGCTTATGCGGAATATGAATTCGTCGATACGCTCTGGCCCGATTTTACCAAAGAGATCTTTGCCGGGATCGTTTCGGGATATGGTGGACGCGACCGCCGATATGGAGGAGCCAAACAATGAGCCTGCCTGCACGCTGGAACGATCTGAATGCGCGGATGATCTCGGCTGCGGTGATGATCGTCGCCGGAACTGTGCTGCTCTGGACGGGTGGAACGATTTTCGCCGCCGCGCTGTGGGTCATTGGTGGCGCCATGGTGTGGGAGCTGTCGCGCATGCTGGGCGGTGATGCATGGGCGCCGGGCATGGGAGTGATCGCGGGGCTTGCGCTGGCCGTGGCATGGGCGTTGCCGGTGTGGCTTGCGTTGCCGGGACTGGCGTTCGTCGCGGGCTTTGGCGCGTGGCAGCTGGCAGAGCGCCGCGTCTTGTTCGCCATCTATGCGGCGTGCATCCTGCTAGCGTGCTATACGGCTGCCTTGCTGCGCGTGGAGGCCGGTCTGGCGTGGACCCTTTGGGTGATCTGTGTCGTCGTGTCGGTTGATGTTGCAGGATATTTTGCTGGCCGCGCAATCGGCGGGCCTAAGTTCTGGCCGGCAATCAGCCCTAAGAAAACGTGGTCTGGCACCATCGCAGGCTGGCTTGCTGGCGCGGTTATGGGCCTTGGCTTCGGCCTTTATCTGGGCGTTGGCGCCGAGCTGATGGTGATGTCGGCCTTGGTCGCCGTAACCGGGCAGGCGGGTGATATCTGGGAAAGCTGGATCAAACGGCGCGTGGGCGTCAAGGACAGCTCGAACCTGATCCCCGGCCACGGCGGCGTGCTGGACCGGTTCGATGCCATGCTGGGCGCGATGCTGCTGGTGGGGGCGCTGTGGCTCTTCGGGATGTTGCCGGGGTTCTCATGAGGCGTGTCACCATTCTGGGCGCGACAGGGTCCATCGGGCAGAACACGCTGGATCTGATCCGGCGCGCGCCGGATGAATTTCAGGTTGTGGCGTTGACCGGCGGGCGCAATATCGCGCAACTGGCCGCAGATGCGCGGGAATTTCGCGCAGCGATTGCCGTGACGGCCTACCCTGAGTTGCTGGACGACCTGCGTGCTGCCCTGTCCGGCAGCGATGTCAAAGCGGCGGCAGGCGCGGACGCGCTGATCGAGGCGGCGCAGCGCCCCGCCGATTGGATCATGTCGGCCATTGTCGGCGTTGCAGGACTGGCTCCCGGATTGGCCGCACTCGCGCAGGGCGCGACGCTGGCGCTGGCCAACAAGGAATCGCTGGTCACCGCCGGCCCCTTGCTGATGGCGACCGCAGCGCGCCATGGTGCGCGCATCCTGCCGGTGGACAGCGAACATTCCGCCATCTTTCAGGCCCTGATCGGCGAGGATCGCGCGGCCGTCGAGCGGGTGATCATCACCGCCTCTGGCGGCGCTTTCCGCGATCGGCCCCTCGATGATCTGGCGCATGTCGGCGTTGCCGAGGCGTCGACCCATCCCAATTGGGACATGGGCCAGCGGATCACGATCGACAGCGCCTCGATGTTTAACAAGGCGCTGGAAGTTATTGAGGCCAAGGAGTATTTTGCCCTTGAGCCGGGCCAGATTGAGGTGCTGGTGCATCCACAGAGCACCGTGCATGCGCTGGTGGGGTTCTGCGACGGCGCGCTGATGGCGCATGTTGGCCCACCCGATATGCGCCATGCCATCGGCTATGCGCTGAACTGGCCGGATCGCCGCGATCTGCCGGTGGCGCGGCTGGATCTCGCCGCCATCGGGCGTCTGGATTTCGCCCTGCCGGACCCCGCGCGCTATCCGGCACTGGCGCTGGCGTGGCAGGTGATGGAGGCGGGCGGACATGCCGGCGCCATCTTTAACGCGGCCAAGGAGCGCGCGCTGGACCACTTTATCGCCGGGCGCATCGGATTTCTGGAAATGAGCGCGCTGGTCGCCAGAACCCTCGACCATGGCTTGCTGGATGCACAGGCAGGCGAGATCACGCTTGAAAGCGTGCGCCGCTGCGACCACCTTACACGGCAACAGATGGACCGCCTGATCGCCGCCTGAGGCGGGTCTGCGGTGCCATATTCGACAGAATAGGACAGTTTTTGGATATTTCAGCGTTTCTTCCGCAATTTGGCAGTGCCCTTGGGACGATTGCCGCCTTCGTCGTCGCGCTCTCGGTCATCGTTGCGATCCATGAATACGGGCATTACATCGTCGGGCGCTGGTCCGGCATCAAGGCCGAGGTATTCTCGCTGGGGTTTGGTCCGGTGCTGTATTCGCGCGTCGACAAGCATGGCACGCGCTGGCAGGTTGCGGCGCTGCCCTTTGGCGGATACGTCAAGTTTCTGGGCGACGCCGACGCCGCCAGCAGCAAGGATAGCGCGGCGATGGCCGCCACGCCCCCCGAACGTCTGCGTCAGACCATGCATGGCGCGCCGCTCTGGGCGCGGACGGCAACGGTCGCGGCAGGCCCGGTGTTCAATTTCATCCTGTCGATCGCGATCTTTGCCGGTGTAGTCCTGACGCAGGGCAAGATGGCCGAGCCGCTACAGGTGGGATCGCTCAAGCCCCTTCCGGCGCAGGGAATTGCCTTGCAGCCAGGCGATACCGTGCTGGACATCGCCGGCGCTGAAATGCCCGGATATGAGGACCGGGGCGCATTCGATACGTTCACGTCCGCACTGCCGGACCAGCAGGTGATGGACTATCGCGTGCTGCGCGATGGCCAGCAAATGACAGTGCCCGGCCCGCATCCCTTGCCGCCCATCGTGACGGCACTGGCGCCGCAATCGGCCGCATATAGCGCCGGGATCAAGGCAGGCGATGTCATTTCCGCAGTGAACGGCACGCCTATCTCATCCTTTACCCAACTCAAGGAAATCGTCGAATCCTCGAACGGGGCGCCGTTGCAACTGGATATTTGGCGTGAGGGAACGCGGCAGCAGCTGAGCCTGACGCCGCGCCGCGTGGACGAGCCCCAGGAAGATGGCGGTTTCACCACCCAGTGGCGGATCGGCATTGCCGGCGGCTGGGCCTTTGAGCCGGGTACCGAGCGGGTCGGTCCGCTCGAGGCTGCGCGTGACGGCGTTCGCCAGACTTACGCTGTCGCGGCCAGCTCGATTTCCGGCCTTTATCATATGGTCACCGGCGCGATCAGCAGTTGCAACATGTCGGGGCCATTGGGCATCGCGCAGACGTCCGGTGCGATGGCCAGCCAAGGCGCCGAAAGCTTCGTCTGGTTCATCGCGGTGTTGTCAACGGCGGTTGGCCTGCTGAACCTATTCCCGATCCCGGTCCTGGATGGCGGACATCTGGTTTTCTACGCCTACGAGGCGGTGTTCGGCAAACCGCCCAGCGACGGCGCGTTGCGGGTGATGATGACCATCGGCCTGACGCTGATTCTTGGGCTGATGCTGTTCGCGCTGTTCAACGACATCTGGTGTCCTTGATTCGGGTGACGCCCGCTGACCCCAATATGTAGCATTCGGCGCACAGAATTCGGGGCAGGGGGTGCGCCTGCCCTGATGTTGCCACATTTGTGTACCGGATCGCGCCATATTGCAGGGTCATATGTGCCCGCAATTCGGGGCCGCCATGAGGGCGACTCCGATCTGCGAGGAGACAGACCAATGCGCCACATTTCAGACGGATATCGCCGCATGGGTGTGCTGATCGACGTGAACTCGGATCGTCTTCTGTTTACCGGCGCGATCGTTCTGGCGCTTTTTGCAGCGGCTTTCATTGCGTCACTCTAAGGCTGGCGGGACCGGCTGCGCTTTGCGCCTGTGGCATGTCCGCAGCGCAGCGCAATTTAGCGAAACAGGCTTTTTGACAAGGTCCCTTCTACCCGTTACTGAACATGGATATTGGCTTGTCTGACTGGGTTGTATTCATGAATCATCCGAATTTCCTGCGCGCACCGCGTAATCGCACTTCGGCATACCAGCGGGCCAAGGCCGGTTTTGGCACTGCCTGCCTCGTTTCCCTGGCGTTTTCAGTGGCCCCGCTGCCGGCAGAGGCCCAGTCCTACCGCTTTACCGATGTAGCAATCGCCGGTAATCAGCGGATTGAGGCGGGAACCATCCTGACCTACGCGGGCATCGGGCGCGGGCAGACCGTTACGGCGGCTGAGCTGAACGACGCCTACCAGCGCATCCTGTCCAGTGGCCTGTTCGAGGAAGTTTCGATCAATCCACGCGGCAACACGCTGGAAATCAAGGTCACGGAATACCCGACGATCTCCAAGATCTCCTTCGAGGGCAACTCCAAGATCAAGGATGAGGACCTGTCGGGCATCATCGAGAGCGCGTCGCGCCAGGTGTTCAACCCGGCCAAGGCCGAACGTGACGCGGCCGCCATCGTCGGCGCCTACGCCGAGTCGGGCCGCAGCGCCGCGCGTGTCAGCCCCAAGGTGATCCGCCGCAGCGACAACCGCGTCGATCTGGTGTTCGAGATTTTCGAAGGCAAGAAGATCGAGGTGCAACGCGTCAGCTTTGTCGGCAACCGCGCCTATTCGGATGGCCGTCTGCGCCGCGTTGTCGGCTCCAAGCAGACCGGCCTGTTCCGGGCCTTGGTCAACCGGGACACGTTCGTCGAGGACCGCATCGAGTTTGACAAGCAGGTTCTGGCGGATTTCTATTCGGCGCGCGGCTATGTTGATTTCCGCGTGACCGGCGTCAACGCCGAACTGGCGCGCGAGCGGGACACTTATTTCATCACCTTCAACGTTCAGGAAGGTCAGCAATTCCGCTTTGGCCGCGTGACAACGGTCAGCGAATTGAACGGCGTGGACGCAGCCGAGTATCAGGCCGCGCTCAAGGTCAAGCCGGGCGAGATTTATTCGCCGCTGAAGGTGGAGAATTCCATCGCGCGGATCGAACGTCTGGGCGTGCGCAATGGCGTCGATTTCCTGCGGGTCGAGCCACGCATCACCAGAAACGACCGCGATCTGACGCTGGATATTGAATTTGCGCTGGTGCGTGGCCCGCGGATTTTCGTCGAGCGGATCGACATCGAAGGAAACACCACGACGCTGGACCGGGTTATTCGCCGCCAGTTTGACACGGTCGAAGGCGATCCGTTCAATCCCCGAGAGATCCGCGAGTCGGCCGAGCGTATCCGCGCGCTGGACTTCTTTGAAACCGCCGAGGTTGACGCGCGCGAGGGATCGCGGCCCGATCAGGTGATCGTCGACGTCGATGTCGAAGAGAAAAGCACCGGCTCGCTGTCCTTTGGTGCATCTTATTCGACAAGCTCCGGTGTCGGATTTTCGGTCGGCTTTGCCGAGCGTAACTTCCTTGGGCGCGGCCAGAAACTGTCGGCGCAGATCGCCGCCAGCGCGGACCGGGCAAACTACAGCATCAGCTTTGTCGAACCTGCCTTCCTCAGCCGCGACGTGGCGTTCGGACTGGATTTCGCATTGGTCGAGACCACGGGCGACTTTGCGCTTTATGATACGACACTTGGAACGTTCCGGCCCAGCCTGACCTTCCCGGTCAGTGAGAACGGTCGCCTGCGTCTGGAATATGTCGCCGGCTACAAGGACATGAGCAATTACACCGGTAGCAGCGGCATTCTGGCGGCCGAAACGCTGCAGGGCGGCGAATACGAAAGCGGCGTCGGCTATAATTACACCTACGATACCCGCCGGACCGGATTGAACCCCAACGCGGGCGTTCTGCTGTCCTTCGGTCAGAATTTCTATGGTCTGGGCGGCGATCAGGAATACATCCAGACATCCGCGCGCGCCATCGCACAGACAAGGATCCTGAACGAAGAAGTGACACTGCGCGCCACGCTTGAGGCAGGCGCGCTGAACTTCACAGGTAGCGATGACAGCCGCGCGGTTGACCGGTTTTCCGGCCAGATCATCCGCGGGTTCGAGCCGAACGGCATCGGCCCCTTGGAGGGGAACGAACAGTTGGGCGGCAATTACTATGCCGCGCTCAAGCTGGACGCCGAATTCCCGCTGGGCCTGCCCGACGAATACGGCCTTACTGGCGGCGCGTTCCTTGATGTGGGCAGCATCTGGGACGTGGATACCTTCGGCGCGACGGGGCCGGTGACCTCCACCGATTTCGAGCCACGCTCGGCGGTTGGTGTATCGTTGATCTGGCAATCCCCCTTCGGTCCGCTGCGCTTTAACTTTTCGCAGGATCTCATGAAAGAGCCTGGCGACAAGACGCAGTCCTTTGACGTGTCCATCGCCTCAACCTTCTGATGCGCGGGGCCGCGGCAAGAGTATCATGGGCCGGCGCACTGATGGGTGCGCTGGCACTTTTTATCACGCCCGGTCTGACCATCTCCGGCGGCGCCGCGCGGGCGCAGGACGCTGGCGCCGTGCAAAGCGAGATCCTGACGCTGGACCCCGACCGGCTGTTTGCGAACACCATGGTGGGCCAGCGCCTCACCGCGCAATATGAGGCCGAGCGGGACCGCCTGATCGCCAGCAACCGCGAGCTGGAGGCTGAGCTGCGCGCCGAAGAGCAGGCCCTGACAGACGCGCGCAAGGGCATGACGCCCAAAGAGTTTCGCGCCAAAGCCGATGCATTTGATGCAAAGGTCCGCTCAATCCGGCAGGAAAACGACCGCAAGGCCCGCGATCTGGAGCGCGGCCGCGAAATTGCGCCGCTGTCGCTAATGCGTATTGCCGAGCCGGTTCTGGTGGAACTCATGCGCGAAACGGGCGGCAAAATCATTTTGGATAACCGCCAGGTCTTGCTGCGTGCCGATGCGATAGACATCACCGATCTGGCGGTCGCGCGTATCGATGCGCGTATTGGCGACGGATCAGACCTGAATGCAGAGGATGGCGCGCCCGCTGCGGCCGAAGGGGCCGTGCCCGGCGGTGATGCAGAGGATCCGGCGGAAAACGACCCGGCGCGTTCGGGTGATTTGCCAACGGCGGAGTGACGGCTGCGCCTTGCTCCGCGCGGGTTGAATTGCTACAGATTCGCGCAACTTGGCCTCGGCCCTTGGCTGCCTGTATCTTTGCAGGACTGCGCCCGGAACGAACAGCGTCCCTGCGGCGCCTGAAAGGATATAAATGACCCAGCCGCTGCAAACTGCCGACATCAACATGATTCAGCGGTTGATCCCGCATCGCTATCCGTTCTTGCTGGTCGACAAGGTGGTCGATATTGACAGCTATCAGTCGGCCACCGGCATCAAGAATGTGACCATGAACGAGCCGCATTTTCAGGGCCATTTTCCGGGCAAGCCCATCATGCCGGGCGTCACCATCGTCGAGGCGATGGCACAGACCGCCGCCGTCATGGTCGGTACGGCGCTGGAAATGCAGGACAAGGAAATGCTGGTCTATTTCATGGCGATCGAAAGCTGCAAGTTCCGCCGCATGGTCGTGCCCGGTGATGTACTGGAAATGCGGCTGACGACCCAGCGCGGCAAGCCGGGCGGGAAGGTCTGGAAATTTGCAGGCGTGGCCACGGTCAACGGCGAAATGGCCTGCGAAGCAGCGTTTACCGCGATGATGGATCTTGGCGGAGCCAAGGCGGGATGAGCACCAGCGGCATCCATCCCGGCGCCATCATCGAGGAGGGCGCGCAGATCGGCGCGGGCTGCGTGATCGGCCCGTTCTGCCATGTCGGCCCCGATGTGCGGCTGGGCGAGGGCGTGACGCTTAAAAGCCATGTCGTGGTGACGGGCGAGACGTCCATCGGTGCGGGCAGCACGATCTATTCCTTTGCCTGCATTGGGGAAATTCCGCAGGATCTGAAATATCAGGGTGAAAAAACCCGGCTGGAGATTGGCGCGCGTGCGCGTGTTCGCGAGCACGTGACGATCAATACCGGCACGGCGGGTGGCGGCGGTCTCACGCGTGTGGGCGACGACTGCCTGCTGATGGCGGGCTGTCATATCGCGCATGACGTGCAAGTCGGCAACCGGGTAATCGTCGTGAACAGCGCCGCGCTGGCCGGGCATTGCGTGGTCGAGGACGACGTCATCATCGGCGGGCTATCGGGCGTGCATCAATTCGTGCGGATCGGCCGGGGTGCGATTATCGGCGCCGTGACGATGGTGACGAATGATGTGATTCCCTACGGTCTGGTGCAGGCGCCGCGCGGCGTGCTTGACGGGCTGAATCTGGTCGGGTTGAAACGCCGTGGCGTGGTCCGGGCGGATATCACCGCCCTGAGGGCGGCATTTCAGATGCTCGCGCAGGGAGAGGGCACCTTTCAGGAGCGCGCCCGGCGCATGGGGGCCGAAACCGACAGCGTCTACGTCGCGCAGATTGTCGAGTTCGTGACAAGCGCCAGCGACCGGTCTTTCCTGACGCCGGGGCAGGGCTGAAGCCGTGGCAGGGCGTCTGGCCATCCTTGCCTGCGGCGGCGCGTTGCCCGTCATGCTGGCGCGCGCGCATCCCGAGGCGCTGCATTTCACGTTGCGCGGTGTCCCGAGCGAGCTGTCGCAGACAGCGCAGGAATTCCCGTTGGAGCGGATCGGCGCGTTGTTTTCGGCCATGAAGGATGCGGGCGTCAGCCGCATGGTCTTTGCCGGAACGTTGACGCGGCCCGCACTGAACCCTGCCGAATTCGATGCCGAGATGATGCGCCTTGCGCCTGGCCTGATGGCTGCGATCCCGCAGGGCGATGATGCTTTGCTGCGCTTCGTGATTGCCATGTTCGAAGAGCAGGGATTCGCAGTGCTGGGTGCGCATGAGCTTTTGCCAGACCTGACTGCCGAAGCCGGTTTGGCCGCGGGACCTGCGCCGTCCGAGGCCGATCTGGCCGATGCCGCGCGTGCCGCGCATATCCTTGCTGCGATATCGCCGCTGGATATCGGGCAGGGCTGCGTCGTGGCGGGCGGGCAATGCCTGGGGATCGAGACGGTACAGGGCACTGACGCGCTGCTTGCTTATGTCGCGCAGGCGCCTATGCAGCTGCGGCGCGGCCAGCGCGGCGTCTATGTCAAGGCACCCAAGCTGGGGCAGGATCTGCGTATCGATATGCCGACCGTCGGGCCCCAAACGGTCGCGGCAGTGGCGGATGCAGGGCTGGCGGGGCTGGTGATCGCCGCACACAAGGTTGTCGTGATGCAGCGCGAGGAGACATTAGCGCAGGCAGAGAAGTGCGGGATATTCCTGATTTCTCAATCGGTTGAATGAGGGTCTTCATCCTCGCCGGTGAAGCGTCCGGCGACCGGCTGGGCGCGGCGCTGATGGCGGGGCTCAAGCAGTTGACGGATGTGGAATTTCAGGGGATAGGCGGCCCATTGATGCAGGCCGAAGGGCTGGACAGCCTGTTCCCGATGGACGAGCTTAGCGTCATGGGCATCACCGAAGTGCTGCCGAAATACCGCCATCTGAAGCGCCGAATCCGCCAGACCGCCGAGGCCGTGCTGGGCAGTGGCGCGGACGTCCTGATCACCATCGACAGCCCCGATTTTTCGCTGCGCGTAGTGGCTCTGGTCAAGGCGCGCAGTGATGTCCGCACTGTCCATTACGTCGCCCCCTCGGTCTGGGCGTGGCGCGCGGGACGGGCTGCGAAGATGGCGAAAGTGATCGACCACGTCCTTGCCCTCTTGCCGTTCGAGCCGCCCTATATGCACGCCGCAGGCATGGAGTGTGATTTCGTCGGCCACCCCGTCGTGGCCGAGCCTCAGGCCAGCGCCGTCGACATTGCCGGTTTCCGTGCGCGGCACGATCTGGGCGACGCGCCGGTTCTCTTGGTGCTGCCCGGCTCGCGCAAGGGCGAGGTGGCCCGCCTTGGCCCGATCTTCGGCAAAGCGCTGGCGCCTGTGCTGGCACAGCGCCCGGATCTGCGGCTGGTCGCGGCGACCACCGCCCATGTCGCGCCGCTGCTGCGAAGCATCACCGGCGACTGGCCGGTGCCGCCGATCATTATCGACCCGAACGACATGAAGAGCGGCGACTACAAGGCTGAAAAGATGTGTGCTTTTGGCGTCGCAACAGGCGCTCTGGCGGCCTCCGGCACGGTCTCGCTGGAGCTGGCAGCCAGTGAAACGCCGATGGTCATCGCCTACGACGTCAGCTGGATCAGCCGCCAGATCATCGCGGCCCTGCTGAAAATCGACACGCTGACGCTGGTCAACCTGGTCAGCGAAACCCGCGCCATCCCCGAGTGCAATGGCAAGCATTGCAACCCGCCCGAAATCGCGGCGGCGCTGCTGAAAATGCTGGACGCGCCAGAGGTGCAGCTGGAGGCCATGCAGCTGACGATGCAGCGGCTTGGCAAAGGCGGCGATGCGCCCGGATTGCGGGCCGCGAGGGCGGTCCTGAAGGGGCTATCGGGCTAGCCGCTGCGTCAATATCCGCGCCAGATCCAGCCGCCGCCCAGAATACGGGTGCTGCTGCTTTCATAGAACACGCAGGCCTGACCGGGCGCGACGCCCTCCTCGGGGGTCAGCAGTTCCACCTCTGCCGTGGTGGCCGACAGGGGGCGGACGACCGCCTCGCGCGGGGCGCGGGTGGAGCGGACCTTGACCGACATATGCCGCTCGGGAACTGCGTCGAAGGCATCGTCGCCCAGCCAGTTGATCTCGCGCACAGGCACGATCGCCGTGCTGAGCATTTCCTTGGGTCCGACGATGACCTGCCGGGCGTCGACGTCCAGCTTGACCACATAAAGCGGTGTCTCAAGCCCGCCGATACCCAGCCCGCGGCGCTGGCCGACGGTGTAGTGCAGCACCCCGTTATGTTGGCCCAGAACGGTGCCTTCTATATCGACAATCTCGCCTGGCTCGGCCGCGCCGGGGCGCAGCTTCTCGATGACGGAGGCATAATTTCCGTTCGGGACAAAGCAGATATCCTGACTGTCGGGCTTGTCCGCCACGCTCAGCCCGTATTTTGCGGCCAGCGCGCGGGTGGCGTCCTTGGACGGCAGATGTCCCAGCGGAAAGCGCAGATAGTCCAACTGCTCTGGTGTGGTGGAGAAGAGAAAATAGGACTGATCCCGATTCGCATCCGCGGCCGAATGCAACTCCGGCCCATGGGCGCCCAGTTTACGCTGAATATAATGCCCGGTAGCCATGCAATCTGCGTCCAGATCGCGGGCAGTTTGCAGCAGATCCTTGAACTTCACCCGCTCATTGCAGCGGATGCAGGGCACGGGCGTTGCGCCGGCCAGATAGCTGTCGGCGAATTCGTCGATCACCGCCTCCTTGAAGACGTTCTCGTAGTCCAGCACATAGTGCGGAAATCCCATTTCCTCGGCCACGCGGCGCGCATCATGGATATCAAGGCCCGCACAGCATGCGCCCTTTTTCGCCAGCGCCGCACCATGATCATAAAGCTGCAGCGTGACGCCGACGACGTCATAGCCCTCCTCGGCCAATTGAGCGGCCACGACCGAGCTGTCGACGCCGCCCGACATGGCAACCACGACGCGCGTCTGCGCTTCCGGCTTGGTAAAGCCGAGAGAATTGATCCGTGGGGCTGTGTCGAGGGCCATGAGCGCATCCGTTTACCTGAGTATGGCCGTGATATAGGGCCGCGGCGGGGAAAACGCAAAACGGTTTAGGTAAATCCAAGGTATTTAGTCGCCGCGATTTCAGGCGGCGTTAAGAACGCAAGCGGCATCCTGACCTTCGATGTAACGAGGGATCGAACGATGTATCTGAAAAAAATCGAAGGGGTGCGCGCCGTGACGCTGCCGGACGGGCAGGTGATGACGCAAGCTGACCTGCCGCCGATGACCACCACCCGCTGGGTCGCCTCGCGCAAGCTGGCTGTCGTGCGCGGGGTGCTGTACGGGCTGATCCCCCAAAGGGAGGCGTGTTCGCGCTACCAAATCAGCGAAGAAGAGTTTTCCGAGTGGGTGCGCGCGGTGTCGCTGCATGGAGAAGCGGCATTAAAAGCAACTGCGCTGAAAAATTATAGACAACCTTGAGTTGAATTCGCTAAATGTTCGCTTACGGTAACTTGTAGTTAACCAATTTTGGCCAAGGTTACTGCGAACAGATCCTAGTTGCGGAGTAAAGCGAATGCGTATCCTTCTGGTTGAAGATGATCCAACGACATCAAAAAGCATCGAATTGATGCTGACCCATGCCAACCTCAACGTTTACACGACCGAGTTTGGCGAGGAGGGGATCGATCTGGCCAAGCTCTACGATTACGATCTGATCCTGCTGGATATCGGGCTACCCGACATGACCGGCCACGACGTGCTTCGCCAGCTGCGCCTTGCGCGGGTTGAAACGCCCATTCTGATTCTGTCGGGCGCCGACGATACCGAAAGCAAGATCAAGGGCTTCGGTTTCGGGGCCGATGACTATCTGACCAAACCGTTCCACCGCGAGGAATTGGTGGCGCGCATCCATGCCATCATTCGCCGGTCCAAGGGTCATTCCCAATCGGTCATCCGCACGGGGATGATCAACGTCAACCTCGATGCTAAGACGGTCGAAGTTGGGGGCAAGACGGTGCATCTGACGGGCAAGGAATACCAGATGCTGGAATTGCTGAGCCTGCGCAAGGGCACCACCCTGACCAAGGAGATGTTTCTGAACCATCTCTATGGCGGCATGGACGAACCCGAGCTGAAAATCATCGACGTCTTTATCTGCAAGCTGCGCAAGAAGCTGAGCGTGGCAACCGGCGGTGACAGCCACATCGAAACCGTCTGGGGGCGCGGCTATGTTCTGCGCGATCCCGAACCCTCCGAGCTGGACGAACAGCGATTGGCAGTCGGGGCCTGAAAAGAGGCTTATCGGCGCGGCTTTTCGGGCCATGCGAGGGCCGCGTTGTAGCGCGGGGCGGCCTTTTCATTGGCGACGAATCTGCGCGCGGTGGCGTCTGGCGGCTTGATGATCTGTAACGGCCTGACGTCCTGCCTCTGGACCTCGACAGGGGCGCGCCCTATCACTTGGGCCATAAGTCAGGCAACGGGCCTGACGGTCAACGCCGGGGGGTAGCGATGCAGGATGCGCGCGATGTAAGCACGCTGACCGAGGATGAGGCGAAAGCCGAACTCGCTCGGCTGGCCGAAATATTGCTGCGCGCCGACACAGCCTATCACGACGAGGACGCGCCGCAGATGAGCGACGCGGAGTATGACCGCCTGAAATCGCGCAATGCGGAGATCGAAGCGCGGTTTCCCAATCTCAAACGCGCCGACAGCCCCAGCGACGCGGTGGGGGCCGCCCCTTCCGAGCGCTTTGGCAAGGTAACGCATGCGCAACGGATGATGTCGCTCGGCAACGCTTTCGACGCTGCTGAAATATGGGAATTCGACAAACGCTTGCGGAAATATCTGGGCCTCGCAGCTGATGCTCCGCTCCGCTACACCGCCGAGCCCAAGATTGACGGGCTAAGCCTCAGCCTGCGGTATGAGGGCGGCGATCTGGTGCAGGCAGCAACGCGCGGCGATGGAGCGGTGGGCGAGAACGTCACCGCCAACGCGCGGATGGTTGCGGATATTCCCCGTTCCCTCAAAGAAGCGCCCAACATTTTGGAAGTGCGCGGCGAGGTGTACATGAGCCACTCCGATTTCGCGGCGCTCAACGCCCGTCAGGCCGAGGCGGGTGCCAAGACCTTTGCCAATCCGCGTAATGCCGCCGCCGGATCGCTACGCCAGCTTGACGCCGAGATCACCCGCGCGCGCCCGCTCAAATTTTTTGCCTACGCCTGGGGCGAACTCAGCGCGCCACTCGCTGATACGCAACTTGGTGCCATAGGCCGACTGGAATCCTTGGGCTTCCCGACCAATCCACTGACTGTTCTTTGCGATGGTCCGGACGATCTGCTGACGCACTACGCGCGCATCGAGCAGCAGCGCGCCAGCCTTGGCTATGATATCGATGGGGTTGTCTACAAAGTCGACGATCTGGAGCTGCAACGGCGCCTGGGGTATCGCAGCACCACACCTCGCTGGGCCATCGCGCATAAATTTCCGGCCGAGCTGGCCTGGACGCGGCTGGAGGCGATTGAAATCAACGTGGGCCGCACGGGCGCGCTCAGCCCCGTCGCGCGGCTGGCGCCGGTAACGGTCGGCGGCGTGGTTGTCAGCAGTGCGACGCTGCATAACGAGGATTACATCGCCGGACGTGGCGGCGATGGCAACCAGATCCGGGGCGGCAAAGATATTCGTGTTGGCGACTGGGTGCAGGTCTACCGCGCCGGCGACGTGATCCCGAAAATTGCCGATGTTGACCTCAGCAAGCGGCCGGATGACGCCGTACCGTTTGAATTCCCGCAGACCTGCCCAGAATGCGGCTCGGACGCCATCCGGGAGGACGGTGACGCGGTGCGCCGCTGTTCGGGCGGGCTGATTTGTCCGGCGCAAGCGGTTGAGAAGTTGAAACATTTCGTCAGCCGTGCCGCCTTCGACATTGAGGGGCTTGGCGCGAAACAGATCGAGATGTTCCATGGCGACGACCAGCTATCGATCAAAACGCCCGCCGATATCTTTACGCTGGAGGCCCGCGACAAGGCGAACTTGACGAAACTGGCCAATCGCGAGGGTTGGGGCGAGGTCAGCGCACGCAATCTTTTTGCCGCAATTGATCAGCGCCGGACGGTGCCGTTGGGGCGTCTGATCTTTGCGCTGGGGATTCGCCACGTCGGCGAAGTCGCGGCCCGGGATCTGGCGCGCCACTTCGGTAGTTGGAAGGCGCTGATTGATGCGGTGGATGCGGCTGCCCCTGCGGCTGTTTGCCAGTTGCAGGCTGATGCGGCGGAGGCTGCTGAGCGTCAGCTGGCCGCCGAGGAAAGCCGCCGGGCCAGGATCAAACCAGCGCGCGATGCGGTGTGGGAAGGCCTGGACCCCGCAGCGCGGGTTGCGTGGAACGATCTGATCGGGATTGACGGCATCGGGGCCACGGTCGCAGTGTCCCTGGTCACCAGCTTTCAGCAAAAGGCCGAGCGCGCGTCGATCGACCGGCTGGTTTCTGAGCTGACAATCGAGGATGCGGCGCCACCGTCGACGAACGACAGCCCGGTCGCGGGCAAGACGGTGGTCTTCACCGGCGCGCTGGAAAGGATGACACGCGCCGAAGCCAAGGCGCGCGCAGAGGCGCTTGGCGCCAAGGTGTCGGGCAGCGTATCGGCGCGGACCGATATTCTGGTGGCAGGGCCCGGCGCCGGGTCCAAGGCGACCAAAGCCGCTGAACTGGGAATCGAGACGATGGACGAGGACGCTTGGCTGGCGCTGATCGGCGGCGCATGAGCAGCGCGGCCAAAGGCCGGCCAGAGGCGCTTTTCCCGCTGTTCGCCGAGATCGAGACGCTGCCCGGTGTCGGGCCGAAAACGGCCAAGATGCTGGCGGCGTTGCATATCGAAAAGCCTGCCGATCTGATTTTTACTCTGCCGCAATCGGGCATCGACAGGCGCAAGCGCGCCAGCGTGCTGGGCGCCGATCTGCCCGGCGTCGTCACGGTCGAGGTGACGGTGGGCCAGCACCGTGCCCCGGCGCGGCGCGGCGGCGCTTACCGCGTGACGGTGGAAGATGCGGAAACCACGTTTCAGATTATATTCTTTCACGCTCATGACGAATATCTGCGCCGGGCTCTGCCCACCGGCGCGCGGCGCGTCGTGTCGGGCAAGGTCGAGCTATTCGACGGCGTGGCGCAGATGGTGCATCCTGACCACATGCTCCCCCCCGAAGAGGCGCATGAGATACCCGATTTCGAGCCGGTCTATCCTCTGACCGCGGGCCTGACCCAAGGCGCGATGCGCAAAGCGGCGCTAGGCGCGCTGACGCGTCTGCCGGATCTGGCCGAGTGGATTGATCCGGGGCAGAAGCGGCAGGAAGGCTGGCCGGATTGGGCGGACGCTATCCACGCCGCGCACGCGCCGCAGCAGATGACCGATCTGGGCGCGACCCATCCTGCACGCACGCGGCTGGCCTATGACGAATTTATGGCGCATCAGATCACATTGGCGCTGGCACGCTCGCGGCTGAAACGGTCCAAGGGGCGCATCACTATGGGCACAGGGCGGTTGCAGGCGCGAGTGATGGCCGCGCTGCCCTATCAGGCGACGGGCGCGCAGACCCGCGCGATTGCGGAAATCTCCACAGATATGGCGCGCGAGATACGAATGAATCGCCTGCTTCAGGGCGATGTCGGCTCGGGCAAGACGCTGGTGGCGCTGAACGCGCTTCTGATCGCGGTCGAGGCGGGCGGGCAGGGCGTGATGATGGCGCCGACCGAAATCCTTGCCCGGCAACATCTGGAGGGGCTGCGCCCGCTGGCCGAATCTGCCGGGGTGGTGCTGGAAATCCTGACCGGCCGCGACAAGGGCGCCGAGCGGCGCGCCAAGCTGTCCGCGCTGGCGGCGGGCGATATCCACATCCTTGTCGGCACGCATGCGGTGTTTCAAAAGGATGTGGAATTTGCCGATCTTCGTCTTGCCATAGTGGACGAACAGCACCGGTTCGGCGTGCGCCAGCGGCTGGAGCTGGGACGCAAGGGCGCTGCTGTCGACGTGCTGGTGATGACGGCGACCCCGATCCCGCGCAGCCTGAGCCTGGTGCAATACGGAGATATGGACATCAGCGTGCTGGACGAGAAACCGCCGGGGCGAAAACCTATCGCGACGGCGCTGGTGAACATGACGCGCCTGGACGAGGTGGTCGAAAAGTTGCGTCATGCCATCGCCGAGGGACGTCAGGCCTATTGGGTCTGCCCGCTGGTCGATGAGAGCGAAGTCAGCGACCTGAGCAGCGCCGAAGAGCGGTTTCGCCGCCTGCGCGCCGCCTTGGGCGAAGGCCGCGTCGGGCTGGTGCATGGCCAGATGCCGCCTGAGGACAAGGACGCGGCCATGGCTACCTTTCAGCGGGGCGACACGGCGGTATTGGTTGCAACGACGGTAATCGAGGTGGGGGTGGATGTGCCCAATGCGTCGATCATGGTGATCGAGCGCGCCGAGAGTTTCGGGCTTGCGCAATTGCACCAGCTGCGCGGGCGGGTCGGTCGCGGCACTGCCGCGTCGACCTGCCTTCTGATGTATCAGGCGCCGCTCAGCGAGGGGGGCGAGCGGCGCCTGGCCACCATGCGCGACACCGAGGACGGGTTTCGCATCTCCGAGGTCGATCTGGAAATGCGGGGCGCGGGCGACGTGATCGGCACGGCGCAATCGGGCCTGCCGCGGTTCCGTATCGCGGACCTTGAGGGGCAGGCGGGACTCATGGCCGTGGCGCAAAGTGATGCGCGCAAACTTTTGGCGGACGATCCGGACCTGACAAGCCCGCGAGGGCAGGCGGCCCGTGTGCTGCTGTGGCTGATGGAACGCGATCAGGCGATCCGCTTGATTTCAGTTGGTTAGCTGTTAATAGCCGAAATGTTCTCATAAAGTTCTTTACAAATCGTTTACGAAGTGAGAACAAAGAGGCAACAGACATTCAGGAGGGAGCCAAGATGATACATCAGATCAAGACCGCCGCCGCCCGCTCGCACGAAACGCTGCTGGGCGATGCGGTGGGCGCTGCTGCGCTGATAGTGATCTTGGTGGGCTGCCTCTATTTTCCCGGACTTGTTCAGAGTTTCTGACCAACCGTTCCTGCCTGCGATATTCCGTGCCTGTTCGCGCTTTGCATCCTCTGTCCCCAAACGTGATGCCCAGCGATTGACACTGCCTGTCACAAATCGCGCCCCGGGTTTGCCCTCAAACCTTTGGTTCTTGCGAACAGGGTTCCTCATGGAAATACGCATACTCCCGCCGCCGTCCGTACTGGATGTGCGGCGGTTTTTTTTGAGGGCGGTTCTGATTAGCAGGCGGTTTCCATAGCCTCGACCGCGGCCTCCAGTGCCAACATGATCGACGCGTGCCGGTTCTTGTATTCCTGTGCCGGGCGCAACACTTCGAGCCCATCAAAGGGGGCTGGCGGGGTCGGCCCGTCCTCGGTCAGCATCAGCTTCAGCGCATCGCGCGCGGCGCGAACCTCATCGTGGGTGCAGCCGACTATATGCGCGCCCACGACGCTGGCGGCCGCCTGGCCCAAAGCGCAAGCTTTCACGTCCTGGCCGAACGCGGTCACCTTGCCGCCCGCGCAAGTCAGATCGACCGTCACGGTCGATCCGCAAAGCGGTGCGCGCCGCTTGACCGTCGCGCCGGGCGATTCGAGCCGCTGGTGCCGCGGGATGTCGGCTGCCAGCGCCAGAATGCGCGATGAGTAGAGTTTGATCATATCGGTATTGGCGGTCATGGCTGGTCCTTCGCTCGCTTGGTCCTTAGATAAGGCGCGAGTTGCCAGATGCAAAAGGAAAAGCCCCATGCGCTTCAATCCCGCCAGTTTGACATATAATGCGGCAGGGCTGATCCCGGCAATCGCGCAGGATGCCGTATCGGGCGAGGTGCTGATGATGGCATGGATGAACGCCGAGGCGGTCGCGCGCACGCTGGAAACCGGACGCGTCACCTATTGGTCCCGGTCGCGTCAGGCCTTCTGGATCAAGGGCGAGACGTCGGGCCACGTGCAGTCGCTGGTGGAGTTTCGCGTCGATTGTGATCGCGATTGTGTGCTGCTGAAGGTCGAGCAGACAGGCCCGGCTTGCCATACGAACCGGCGCAGTTGTTTCTATACGCTTGTCGAGGACGGTGTGGAGAAAGTGACGCTGGCGCCCATGATCGAGTGAGGGATCTTGGGTATTTTCACCAAGAAAAGCTCTAGTTCAGGTTCAGCATCCTGCGGATGTCCTGCAGTGACTTTCCGTCCTCGCGATACTTTCCGATCGCGCGGGCATCGTCGCGTTTCGCCAGTCGTTTGCCCGTCTCGTCGCGGATCAGGCGGTGGTGGTGATAGGTTGGGGTGGGCAGGTCCAGCAGGCGCTGGAGGATGACGTGGATCACCGTCGCATCAAACAGATCGGCGCCGCGCGGGACCAGCGTGATGCCCTGTGCGGCATCGTCCAGCACAACCGACAGGTGATAGGATGTTCCCATGGCCGGACGCGCAAGGACGATATCGCCGATCCCGGTTCGGACCTCGTCCCATGATGTCTTGATGGAGCCCGTTCGGCCATCTGTCGCTGCGCCGGTTTCGTGAAAAGCCAGCGGTGATGGGCCAAGCGAATTTTGCGCCGCGCGCATGTCCAACCGTAGCGCTGTCCGGGCCGGTGGAAGGGGTGCTTCGGGTATTCGCGGTGTTTCGGGGCGGCAGGTTCCGGGATAGATGGTGCCGTCCGGGCCCGTCAGCGGCGCGCCTTCCTGCGGGGCGGCGGCGGCGGCGTCGATATCGCGCCTGGTGCAGGTGCACGGATACAGCAGACCGCGGCGCCAGAGTGCAATCAGGGCCGCCTGGTATATTGGCATCCGGGTTGACTGACGCATCACCGGCTCGGGCCAAGAGAGGCCGAGCCACGCAAGATCGCTCAGAATCTGCGCCTCCCACTCTGGCCGACTGCGGGATTGGTCGATATCTTCGATACGCAGCAGAAAGCTGCCGTTTCGCGCCACGGCCATATCGTGCGCCAGCATTGCTGAATACGCATGGCCCAGATGCAACGGGCCGGTAGGAGACGGGGCAAATCGTGTGATGAATGACATTATCTATCAACGTGATACGGATCTTTCTTGATGTAGTATATCAAGTGGAACAATGGTCCAGCCAGTCCTGCCATGCCGCCTTGGCCCGGTCGGTATAGGCCTTGTAACGGTCCGTGCGGCCACGGCGCCCACCCTTGAGACCATCAACAGGGCGGAAAAGACCGAAATTGATGTTCATCGGCTGGAATGTCTTGGCTTCGGCGCCGCCTGTGATGTGGTGGATCAGCGCGCCCATGGCGCTGTCCTGCGGCGGGCTGGACAAAGGCTGGTCCAATATCTCGGATGCGGCCAGCCGACCTGCCAGCAGGCCCATCGCCGCGGATTCGACATAGCCCTCGACTCCGGTGATCTGGCCGGCAAAGCGGATATGGGGACGCGCGCGCCAGCGCATCTGGTCGTCCAGCAGCGTGGGCGAATTGAGGAACGTATTGCGGTGGATGCCGCCCAGTCGGGCAAAGCGCGCGTTTTCCAGACCGGGGATCATGCGCAGCACGTCGGCCTGCGCGCCGTATTTCATTTTTGTCTGGAATCCGACTATGTTATAGAGCGTTCCTAATGCATTGTCGCGGCGCAGTTGGACCACGGCCCACGGCTTTACATCAGGCTGATGCGGGTTGGTCAGCCCGACGGGTTTCATCGGTCCGTGGCGCAGGGTTTCGCGGCCCCGTTCGGCCATAACCTCGATCGGCAGGCATCCGTCGAAATAGCCGGCGGTTTCCCCCTCGTGGAATTCGGTTTTGTCGGCGGCCAGCAGCGCGTCGATGAAGGCGTCGTAGGTTTCGCGGTCCATCGGACAGTTCAGATATGCGGTCCGCTCGTCCTCTGTCTCGCCCTTGTCGTAGCGGGACTGCATCCACGCGCAGGACATGTCGATGCTGTCGTGGTGAATGATGGGGGCTATGGCGTCGAAAAAAGCCAGCGCATTGCTGCCCGTCTCGGCGGCGATCGCCTGCCCGAGCGCGGCGGAGGTCAGTGGGCCGGTGGCAATGATCCAGTGGCCGTCCTTGGGCACGTCGGTAATTTCGGTGCCCGAAATCGTGATGTTCGGATGTGCACGCAGGGCGGCTGTAACCGACGCGGCGAAAGGGTCGCGATCGACCGCCAGCGCGCCGCCTGCAGGCAGGCGATGCCGGTCCGCCGTCTGCATGATCAGGCCGTTCGCGGCGCGCATTTCCCAATGCAGCAGGCCAACAGCGTTCTGTTCGTCGTCGTCCGAGCGAAAGGAGTTGGAGCAGACCATTTCGGCCAAGTCGCCGGTGCGATGGGCAAATGTGCCAACGTGGGGGCGCATTTCGTGGATCACGGCCTGCACACCCATGTTTGCGGCCTGCCATGCGGCCTCGGACCCGGCCATGCCGCCGCCGACGATGTTTAGGTTCTGTGTCATAGCGCGGCAGATAGTGCATCAACGGCGCTTTGGAAAGGGTATGGGCGCGTGGCGCCGGAAGGCGCGGCTGTGACGTGGATCAATAAGACCGGCTGATCACTTGTGGCTGGATACGATATTGGAGGGAGAGTAATTCGGGTCGCCGCGTCAGCCAGATCAGCGGCCAGAGAGAGGCTGGCCTGGAGGGACATGACTGCGACTGCGGCGACCCAAATTCTTTCTTCAAGCTAGCCGCGCAAGGCGGCGATTGAAAGCGAAAACTTGCATGAATGAGGCGGGAAAACGGCAATTGTGGAGAAATTGGGGCAAGAAGCTGGAAACATTGCATAAAAACTTTGGTTATTGGATCGTATTTGGCAACAGCTATCCCGAGAAGCGCGCCAATACCGCGATTCGCGTGGCTATTGTGACCAGTCTGGCGCCCGCTTGTCCAAAAATGCCGCAATCCCCTCGGCTGCATCCTCAAGCATCATGTTTTCGGTCATTGCAGCGCCGGTGTGCAGGTAGGCCTGTTCCAGCGGCAGCTCGGCCTGCTCGTAAAAGGCGCGCTTGCCGATGCGCACGGCGCCGCCCAGCTTGGCCGCGACAACGGCGGCCAGTTGCATCGTCTCGTCCGTCAGATTGCCTGCGGGCACCGCGCGGTTGATCAGTCCCAGCTCGGCGGCGCGGGCGGCGTCGATGAACGCGCCGGTGGTGAGCATTTCGAACGCTTGCTTGCGCGGGATGTTGCGGCTGAGCGCGACCATCGGCGTCGAGCAGAACAGGCCGATATTGACGCCGTTGACGCCAAATCGCGTGCCTTCCGCGGCGATGGCCATGTCGCAGGACGCGACCAACTGGCAACCGGCGGCGGTGGCGATGCCGTGCACCTCGGCGATGACGGGTTGGGGCAGAGCGCGGATGGCCAGCATCGCGGCTGCGCAGCGGTTGAACAGATTGCTGAAATATGCGCGCCCATTGTCGTCCGCGTTGCGGCCTGCCGTCATTTCCTTGAGGTCGTGCCCCGCGCAGAACACCTTGCCCGCCCCGGCGAGTATGACCGCGCGGATCTGGCTGTCCGCTGCAAGTGCCGCCAGATGATCCATCAGGGCCGCCAGCATCGCATCGCTGAGCGCATTCAGCCGCTCGGGGTTGTTCAGTGTCAGCCGGGCCACCGCGCCGGTGTCGTTCCGCTCGATCAACGCCATCTTGTCACTCCTTCGTGGTTGCGCTCATGTGTAGCGGCAGCAAAGTGAGGAGGAAAGCATGACGTTGAGAATGTCGCGCGCGGATCTGGAGGCGTTCATGGAGGCTGATTTTCCGCAGGTCGCAGATGATTTCACTGTCGATGCGGTGGCGCCGATGCGGCTTACCCTGCGCCTCAACGTGGCAGAGCGGCATCTGCGTCCCGGCGGGACCGTGGCGGGGCCGGCCATCTTTGCGCTGGCCGATGTGGGGGTCTATCTGGCAGTGCTTGCCATGATCGGGCCGCAGGCGCTGGCCGTGACGACCAATTGCAGCCTTGATTTCATGCGCAAGCCCGCCGCGGGCGCGGACCTGATCGCACAGGTGCGCCTTCTCAAGTTGGGGCGTGTTCTGGCGGTGGGCGATGCGTTGATATATTCGGACGGCACGGACGCGCCCGTGGCCCGCGCCAGCATGACCTATTCGATTCCGCCCGCCCGGCAGGGCTGATAGCTGCCCGGAGGCCGGTCGCAAACGCATATTTCAGCGGTAAGGTATGGGGTATTTAGATACCTAATTTTTAACCAGTTGTATTTGCGGCGGAAATTACCGAAAACGCAGATTGACGCGGCGCGGCCAACCTATATAACCCGCCCATCACCACCGGGCTGGCCATTGCGGTCGTCCCAATCCGGAAAAATAGGGTTCTCCTGACATGAAGACATTCTCTGCGACACCGGCAGATATCGACAAGAAATGGATCATGATCGACGCTGAAGGCGTCGTTCTTGGCCGTCTTGCGTCGATCATCGCCACGCGCCTGCGCGGCAAGCACAAGGCCAGCTTTACTCCCCACATGGACATGGGTGACAACGTCATCGTCATCAATGCCGACAAGGTCCAGCTGACCGGCAACAAGCGTGACAAGCCGAACTACTGGCACACGGGCCATCCGGGCGGCATCAAGTCGCGCACCACTGGCGAAATCCTTGAGGGCAAATACCCCGAGCGTGTCGTCATGCAAGCGGTCAAGCGCATGCTGCCGGGCAACCGTCTGAGCCGCACGCAGATGACCAATCTGCGCGTCTATGCCGGCACCGAGCATCCCCACGAGGCCCAGAGCCCCGAGGTGCTGGACGTCAAATCCATGAACTCCAAAAATACGCGGGTGGCATACTGATGGCTGACGAAATCAACACATTGCAGGATCTCGAAACAATCGCATCGGGCACTGCACAGGCCGAAGCCGCCCCGCGCGAGCCGGTCCGCGACGCCCTGGGCCGCTCCTACGCCACGGGCAAGCGCAAGGATGCGGTCGCCCGCGTCTGGATCAAGCCGGGTTCCGGCAAGGTCGTCGTGAACGGCAAGGAAATGAAGGTGTATTTCGCACGTCCGGTTCTGCAGATGATCCTGCGGCAGCCGTTCACCATTTCCGGCACCGAAGATCAGTTCGACGTGATGGCGACAGTCGTCGGCGGCGGCCTGTCCGGCCAAGCTGGCGCAGTCAAGCACGGCATCTCGAAAGCACTGCAGCTGTATGATCCGTCCTTGCGCGGCGCGCTGAAGGCGGCAGGTTTCCTGACCCGCGACAGCCGCGTTGTCGAGCGCAAGAAATACGGTCGCGCCAAGGCCCGCAAGAGCTTCCAGTTCTCCAAGCGTTAATTCGCAGCACGAGTATGAGATTGAAAGGCGCGGCGGGATACCCGTGGCGCCTTTTGCCGTCCGACAGTGACGATACCGCGCTCTGGTAAATAAACGAGAACCCTGATGCGATACCGCCCCGAAATAGACGGACTGCGCGCTGTCGCGGTCCTTCCGGTCATTTTGTTCCATGCCGGATTTTCCACCTTTGCCGGCGGTTATGTGGGGGTGGATGTTTTCTTTGTCATCAGTGGCTATCTGATCACGACGATCCTCATCGGAGAGCGCGAGGCCGGCACCTATTCACTGCTCGGATTCTACGAGAGGCGCGCGCGCCGCATTCTGCCCGCCCTATTCCTCGTCCTGATTTGCACAATCCCCTTTGCCTGGCGCTGGCTGGCGCCGGGGCCGTTTGAGGATTACGCCCGCAGCCAAGCCTTTGCGGCGTTGTTCGTCTCAAACATTCATTTTCTCGAAAACTCATCCTACTATGATATCGGGTCAGCCTTCCGACCGCTTCTGCATACCTGGAGCCTCGCTGTGGAGGAGCAGTTCTATCTGCTTTTCCCACTTGTTCTATTGCCGCTTGGCGCCTTCGCGCGGCCCAAGTTCGCCATGGTTTTCCTGGTTCTGGCGGTGCTGTCGCTGGCGCTGGCCGAATGGGGGTGGCGCGCGCATCCGGATGAGAATTTCTATTTCACCTTCTCGCGTCTGTGGGAAATTCTGGTCGGCTCGATTTGTGCGGTCCTTTTATTCGCGCGGCCTAGAATGAAGAGCGATATTCTTGGCCTGCTGGGCCTCCTGCTGATCCTCTACAGCATTTTCTTTTACACCGCAGCGGTGCCATTTCCGTCGGTGTATACGCTGGTTCCGGTGGTCGGCGCGGCGTTGATCATCCTGTTTGCGGACAGAGGAACCTGGACGGCGCGCATGCTGAGCTGGGCGCCAATGGTCTGGATCGGCCTGCTGAGTTACAGTGCCTATCTGTGGCATCAGCCGCTGTTCGCTTTCGCGCGCATCCGCAGCGTAGATGAGCCGTCCCTGTGGATGATGGCCGCGCTGTCTGTGGTGACGCTGGTGCTTGCGTGGCTGACCGTGCGCTATGTCGAGGCGCCGTTCCGTCAGCGCACCTTTATGCCCGGTCGATATAGGATGCTGATGGCAAGCACGGCAGGCATCACGATCATCGCCTGTTTCGGCTTTGTCGGGACTGGAACAGAAGGATTTCCCAGCAGAATTAAGGAAGTCGTCCCTGGATACCTAACGGCGTTATGGGAGCAACCAAACCGCAAGGGTCATGTAATTGGCTGTGATCAAGGGGTTGCCGACGGAGCAGAAGTATTGTGTGCAGCGCACGATCCTGAAGAACCTTCACTAACCATCGCATTGCTAGGGGACAGTCACGCCGAAATCTGGTTGTCAGCTTTTTTGCTTCCGTCAGGAATTAACGATGTGCGGGTCTTAAGAGGTACTAGTGCAGGATGCCCACCCATTCTAGGGGTTTACCGAATGAACGGTGAAATGGCCTCTCTGAACTGCCACACATCAGTTCAGGCGGCCGCACAGGATGCGCTTTCTCTGAACGTGGATGTAGTAATTTTGGGCGGGCGATGGAGCGTTTACGCTGCAGGTGATTACGAAGGCGAAAGTGCGCATGCTGCGTTGAGCAAAACGCGGGGCACACGCAACGTCAGTTCTGATGAGCGACAGGAAGTTCTATTGGACGGTCTTCGACGGACAGTTCGGTTTTACAAAGAAGCTAACGTCCCTGTTATCCTGATGGACGAAGCGCCATTGCAATGGACAAACCCAGAGGAAGTTATAGCTCGCGCCCTCCTGATGCAGTTGCCACGTTCCACTGCACAAACCCTTTTTCAAAAATCGTTTGTTGAAAAATCAGTCAGCGATGCGCTTCAAGGACGAATTCGTGATAAAATAAAAGACATCGTGCTTGATGAGGGTGCTCATTTCGTCCCAGTCGAACCGCATCTCTTGAAAGACGAGCGATACGTCTGGCTAGAGAATGATAAGGTTCTCTATCAAGACCGCGATCATCTTTCAAAAAATGGCGTAGAGCTTGTCGCCATGAAACTTTTTGATGCAATTCGATCTGTCGAACGTTGAGCGTCAAGATGACCAAACTTTTACGCATCGTCAGTCTGCACCAATCAACCCTAATCCGCGAAGATAAATCCCGATTCCCGTTTCCAGCAGATCCTCGGGGGCAAAGGGGCTGGCCGTGCCGGGCGATCCGCGTGCAAAGAGTTCCACAACGCCGTGGCTCATCGCCCATATATGAGCTGAAAACATCGCGGCTGGGGGGCGTTTGTCCAGGGGGATATGTTCACAAAGTTGCGCTGCGGCCTGTTCCAGAACACCGCGTGCTGCTGCGGCGGCGGCGGCCAGTTCGGGCGTGCGGTTTACTGAAATACCGCTTTCGAACATGGCGATGTAATGGCCCGGATGCTTGCGGGCAAAGGCCAGATAGGCGCGGCCCGTCGCCTCGAACGCGGCCAGCGCCGAAGGCTGGCCGGAGCGGTAGGCGTATTCCATCAGCGCGGCGAACATCTCGTAGCCTTGCAAGGCCGCCTCGGCGATCAGATCGTCGCGTCCGGCAAAATGGCGATAGACGGCGGCAGGGGTAACGCCCACCTGTTTGGCGGCTTCCGACAGGGTGAATCCTGCCGGGCCCCTGGCTTCGATCAGCATGAGCGCGGCCTCGACCAGCGCCTGGCGCAGATTGCCGTGATGATAGCCCCGTTTAGACATCCGCGCCCTCGTCCGGGGACCAGATTTCAGGGCCGGCGCTGATGGATGGATCGACCTCCCCGATGGCGGTGGCGTCCTTGGCGTCATAGGGCACGGCGCTTAGCACCCTGCGAATGACGGCAAGTCGCGCACGCCGTTTGTCGTCTGAACGAATGACCGTCCAGGGCGCATGAACGCTGTGCGTGCGCTCCAGCGTGCTGGTGATGGCGGCGGAATAGTCATCCCATTTCTTCAGACCCTCAACGTCGATCCAGCTGAGCTTCCATTGCTTCAGCGGATCGCCCTCGCGGCCCAGCATGCGGCGAAGCTGTTCGGCGCGCCCGACGTTCAGCCATATTTTGATCAGGATGATCCCGTCCTGCACCAGCATCTTTTCGAACGCAGGAGCCTGATCGAAGAACAGGGCGCGCTCGGCATCCGTGCAAAAACCGAACACGGTTTCGACAACTCCGCGATTATACCAGCTGCGATCATAGCAGACGATTTCGCCGGCGGCAGGAAGGTGGCGGATGTAGCGCTGGAAATACCACTCGGTTCGTTCGATTTCCGATGGCTTGGGCAAGGCAACGATATGCGCGCGTCGCGGATTAAGATGCTCGCACAACCGTTTGATTGTGCCTCCTTTTCCTGCAGCATCCCTGCCTTCGAAAACGATGGCGATCCGCGCGCCCGACGCCTTGGCCCAGGATTGCATCTTGACCAGCTCGATCTGCATGGCGGTCAAGCGGGCCTCGTAGTCTTCGCGCCCCATACGCTTGGGATAAGGGTAATCATCGCCCAGAATATGCCGCTTGCCTGCGGCCCGGATCGCCTCGCGGATCGCGCCGGGTGCGCCGTGCTGAAAGAACGCGCTGATCGCGCCATCAAAGGGGAGGTTCATCTGCCGCAATTCCTTCTGCGCCTGCTCTTCCGGGCAGTATGGGGCGGTGCGGGCCCGGGTGCAATCGAAGTGCTAGAAACCGGCGCGGCGGGCAGCCCGGTCAATGGCGGCAATGACCGCATCCTGCGCCGTATGGTGGGGCATATGGCCAATCCCGCTCAGGCGGGTCAGCGTGGCGCCCTCAATCTGGTGCACTAGCTTGGCCGAGTGGATATGGAGGCCCACAGTGGTGTCAGCAGTGCCATGCACGATTTCGGTCGGAGCGCTGATGTTCTCGTACAGCGGGATTAGTGCGTTGATTTCATATAATATATTCGCCCTCTGATCGGCATTGGCGCGCAATGAGACGCGGCGCAGAGTCAGGGCCGCGCCCACGTGGCCCGCGTACCCTTCGGGCGCGTCTTGCGGGTCAAAGACGGCCTCGACCGCGTTCTCAACCACCGATTTCGGGACAAAGGCGGTGATGAGCGGCACGACCAAGGCCTGACCCAAGCGCGACGAAGTGACATGATGGAATGTGCTCAGCGGTGTATCCCAAGTGTTCGACGCGGCCGCGACCGGGACAAGCGCCGCGACATCGCTGGGAAAATGCGCCGCCCATGCCAGCGCGACGGCTCCGCCATAGCTTTGGCCCATCAGCATGGGCCGCTCGGCGTCCAGCTGCTGCGCGGCGGCGCGCAGTAGGGTTGCCTGCTCCAGCAGCGTTGCGCCGGTGCCGTTTAGCCGTTCCGTATAGCCCAATCCGGGGCGGTCGAACACGATCACGCGGTAGCGCGCGGCAAGCCGCGGGGCGAGCGAAAACGTCATGTCGCGCGTGTTGCCACTGGCGCCGTGGATCAGCACCAGATCGGGGCCGGATCCCATGACCACCGCATGTACCTGGCGGCCGTCCACCTCCAGAAGCTGGCCCTCGGGTGGGAAATCACGCAACGCCTGCGCCTCGCGCAGCGTCGCGGAGAGCTGCACGATCGCAGCAAGGGCGGCAACGCCAAAGGCGAAGTATATCAAGGTTTTACGCACCTCTTCATGTGCCAATCACGGTGATATCGTAGGGTGTGGTTTGATAGATCTGCGAAATCCAGTTCCCATAAAGCAGATGCGCATGGCTACGCCAGCGATTACGCGGGGCCTGCGATGGATCGTCACCGGGGTAGTAATTGCAGGGCACGTTGATCGGCGTTCCGGCGGCGACATCGCGGTCGTATTCCTGTTTCAGCGTGTCGCTGTCATATTCGAAATGGTTGAACACATAGAGCGCGCGGTGCGCCGCATCCTCGACCAGGCAGGGGCCGACTTCGGCACTGTGCAGAAGCGTCTGAAGACCCGGCGCCGCATCTATTTCGGCTTGGCGCATTTCGGTCCAGCGGCTGACCGGCACAACCATATCATCGGAAAATCCCCGCAGGTAGGGTGACGCGGGATCCATATTGTCGTGGCGGAAACAGCCGAAGGCCTTGGCGTCCAGGACGTGTTTTTTCACACCGTGAAGATGGTTGATCATCGCCATCCCGCCCCAGCAGACGCCGAACGTGGAATGAACATGGCTCTGGGTCCAGTCGAAGACGCTGCGCATTTCGTCCCAGTAGGTGACGTCAGCAAAATCCAGATGTTCGATGGGCGCGCCGGTGATGATGAGGCCGTCGAATTTCTCATCCGTTTCATAGACTTCCGCGAACGACCGGTAAAAGCTTTCCATGTGGTCGGCGGCGGTGTTGCGTGCCTGATGTTCGGTCATGCGGATGAGGCTCAGCTCGATCTGAAGCGGCGTCGCGCCGATCAGGCGGGCGAACTGGTTCTCGGTCTGGATCTTTTTCGGCATCAGATTCAACAGCCCAATCCGCAGCGGGCGGATATCCTGCCTGGCTGCCTGATCCTCGTCCATGACCATGACGCCCTCGCGCGTGAGCACGTCGTAGGCGGGAAGGTCGGCGGGGATCTTGATGGGCATGGGAATCAGGTCCGTGGATTGTGGTGACTGTTAGCTAGCGGTCTGGCGGCGGCGATCAATGGCTTCGGCAATCGCGTCGGTGAAACTGGCCGCATCGGTGATGCGCTCGACATCGCCGGGCGTCAAGGTCACGCCCCAAGCGGCCATTGCCTCGTAGCGTGGTTTTCGGTGCGCGAGTGCGCGCGCATAGGTCCAGCGGATGAAACTGTCAGGGTTAACATCCTCCTCCACGCAGTTGTTTTCGTGCAGGTATTCATCCCAGGCGGCGGTCAGGAATTCAGGCTGGTAGGCCATCGGTTTGGGTGCACGATCAAAGCGGCGGATCAGCTCGGCGGTGTGCGCCTCGCTACCCTCCAACCGGACCAGAAGACATTGGCTGGACAGCTCGGTCAGCAGCGGGTCGTTCGGATCGGCGCCATCCACCCATTCGCAGATTGACCCGCCGGTGTCGCAGATGAAATTGGGGTAATTATAAAGTCTCCGGGCGCGGTCGATGAAATATCCGGTATCTTCCAGCGCGGCGATCTCGGCGCGGCGGAACTGGTCCTGCCGCGCGCGGTATTCCTCAATCGGCATGCCGCCCTGCGCCGGGTTGCCCGGCTTGCCCAGATATGTCGACACCGGGGCGAGGTTGTTGAAGGTGATGTTGGAGCCGATGTAGATCGAATCCGACAGCAGTAGATCGCGCAGGAACGGCACCTGCATCGCGTGTGCCTTGGCATTGTCCGCGATCAGCTCGCCCATGTAACGTGTGCCGATTCGATAATCGATCGAGTAGTGAAACCAGCCGCCCGAGGCACGCAGCATGTTCGAAAGATGGGTCTTGCCCAGCCCCGACATGCCGTAGAACAGCACGCGTTTCTCGGGCGCGGCGCGCCAGGTATCAGCGTCGGGGTAAAGCATGGTCGGCCTCGAAAATTGCCTCGAATGCCCGGCTGGTGGAGGGCGCCCGGCGCCTATTCCCACTCGATAGTGCCCGGCGGTTTGCTGGTGATGTCATAGGTCACGCGGTTGATGCCGCGCACCTCGTTGATGATGCGCGTTGCCGTTTCGCCCAGAAATTCGTGGGTGAAGGGGTAGTAATCGGCGGTCATGCCATCGACCGAGGTGACAGCGCGCAAGGCGCAGGCGAAATCATAGGTGCGGCTGTCGCCCATGACACCGACGGTGCGGACCGGCAGGATTGCGACGAAAGCCTGCCAGATCTCATCATAGAGGCCATGCTTGCGGATCTGGTCGATATAGACGGCATCGGCCTTGCGCAGGATATCCAGCTTTTCGCGGGTGATCTCGCCGGGGCAGCGGATGGCGAGGCCGGGGCCGGGGAAGGGATGGCGCCCGATGAAACTTGCGGGAAGGCCCAACTCCATGCCGAGGGCGCGAACCTCGTCCTTGAACAGCTCGCGCAGCGGTTCGATCAGCTTGAGCCCCATCTTTTCGGGCAGGCCGCCGACATTGTGGTGCGATTTGATTGTCACCGAAGGGCCGCCGGAAAAGCTGACCGATTCGATGACGTCGGGATAGAGCGTGCCCTGCGCCAGAAATTCGGCGCCCTCGATGCCGTTCGCGTATTTCTGAAACACGTCTATGAACAGGCGGCCAATGATTTTTCTCTTTTTTTCCGGGTCACTTACGCCGTCAAGTTCACCCAGAAACAGATCGGCCTCATCCGCGTGGATCAGCGGGATGTTATAGTGGTCGCGGAACATGGTCACGACCTCGTCGGCCTCACCCTTGCGCAAAAGTCCGTGGTCAACAAAGACGCACGTCAGCTGGTCGCCAATCGCCTCATGGATCAGAACGGCGGCAACGGAGCTATCGACGCCGCCCGACAGGCCGCAGATCACCTGCTTGTCGCCGACCTGTTCACGGATCTGGCGCACAGCCTCTTCGCGATAGGCGGCCATGGTCCAATCGCCGGTGAACCCGGCGGCCTGGATGAAATTCTGATACAGCGTCTTGCCGTTCGGGGTGTGATGCACCTCGGGGTGGAACTGCACCGCGTAGAACCGCCGCTCCAGATCGGCGGTCACCGCGAAGGGCGCGCCGGGAGAGGTGCCGTAGATCTCGAATCCGGGGGCGATGGCGGCGACATGGTCGCCATGGCTCATCCACACCTGCTCGCGCGTCTCAAGGAACCAGCCATTCAGCAGGTCGATGCGCGTGTCTGTCGGTGTGACGTAGGCGCGGCCGAATTCGGCGGTGCCGTCGCCACGCTCGACCCGGCCGCCCAGCATGTGCATCATCACTTGCTGGCCGTAGCAGATGCCGAGCACTGGCACGCCCATTTCGAACACGCGCATTGGCGGGCGGGGGGATCCTTCGTCCAAAACACTGGCAGGGCCACCCGACAGGATGATCGCGCGTGGCGCCATTTCCTCCAGAAAGGCGTCTGTCACCTTCTGGAACGGATGGATTTCGCAATAGACGTCCAGCTCGCGCAGGCGGCGCGCGATAAGCTGCGTTACCTGGCTGCCGAAGTCGATGATAAGTAGGCGTTCATGTTGTATCTCGGTCATGGACGCCTAGTAGGACGCAGCGCGCATTTGCGCAAGAGGGACCGGCCATGTCGCTTTCCCCCCTCAAGCGGCGCAAACTGTCGCCGATCTGCCAAAGCACTGCGATATGGAAGGCCCATCCACAGGCCCCGCAGCGGGCCCGCAGAATTCCAAAGGGGCACATCACATGGCAGAAGTTGAGACGCCAAGGCGCGCACGGGGCGGCGGCGGTGCAGCACGGCGGGCCGAACGCACGGCTGTCAGCATGGAGACAGCCAAGTATATCGAGCGCAACATTCCAGTCTACAATATGCTGAGCGAAGAGGCGCTGGAGATCATCGAGACGAACGCCGAAACGGTGCTGGCCGAGATCGGCGTGAACGTTGTCGACAACCCCAAGGCGCTGGAGCGCTGGCGCGAGGCCGGCGCCGAGATCGACGGCGAGCGTGTGCGCATCCCGCGCGGGCTGGCCCGCAAGCTGTGCGAAACCGCGCCCAGCCGCTATACACAGCACGCCCGCAATCCTGCCCGCAACGTCGAGATCGGCGGAAACACCCTGGTCACCGCGCCGGTTTACGGCCCCCCCTTCGTGCGCGACATGGAAGGCGGGCGGCGCTACGCTACGATGGATGATTTCCGCAAATTCGTGAAGCTGGGCTACATGTCGAAATGGCTGCACATGTCGGGCGGCACCGTGTGCGAGCCGACAGATATCCCGGTGAACAAGCGGCATCTGGACATGCTGCACGCTCACATGACCCTGTCGGACAAGCCGTTCATGGGCTCGGTCACCGACCCTTCCCGCGCGCAGGACAGCGTGGACATGTGCGGGATTCTCTTTGGCGAGCAGTTCGTGCAGGACAACACGGTGATGACGTCGCTGATCAACGTCAACTCGCCGCTGACCTTCGACGACGTGATGATGGGTGCGCTGGAGGTCTATGCCGCCAACAATCAGGCCTGCATCATTTCGCCCTTTATTGTGGGGGGCGCGATGGCGCCGGTCTCGGTGATCGGCACGCTGACGCAGGTTCTGGCCGAGGTGCTGGCCGGTGTTGCCTACAGCCAGTTGATCCGGCCCGGCGCGCCGGTAATCTTTGGCGCGTTCGTGACATCCATCGACATGAACTCGGGCGCGCCCACCTTCGGCACGCCCGAGGCCAGCCATATCCTCTATGGCGCGGGGCAACTCGCGCGGCGGATGAACCTGCCGTTCCGGTCGGGCGGCGCGCTCTGCGGATCGAAGCTGCCCGATGCACAGGCGGCCTACGAATCGGCGCATACGCTCAATGCCGTGCTTATGGGCGGCGTCAATTTCATGCTGCACAGCTGCGGCTGGCTCGAAGGCGGCCTTGTCGCCGGATTTGAGAAATTCGTGATTGATGCGGACCAGCTGGGTGTTCTGCACCATATGGCACGCGGCGTGCAACACGACGAGAACGGGCAGGCGATGGACGCCATTCGCGAGGTAGGGCCGGGCGGGCATTACCTAGGCTGCGCCCATACGCAGGCCAATTTCAAGGATGCGTTCTGGCGCACCGAGCTGCTGGATTACAAACCGTTCGAGACGTGGGACGAAGAGGGCGCGCGCGATACGATGACGCTGGCGAACCTGCGCATGCACCGGATGCTGGACACCTATCAGCGCCCGTCACTGGATCAGGGCATCACCGATGCGCTGGACGAATATATCGCGAAAAAGAAGGCGTCGATGCCCGACGCCTTCGTTTAAAATACCGGCTCACGCGGCCTTTTTTCAGGCCGCGTGGGCCCCGCGCAGGATCCGCGCCTCGCCCATCATGGCGATCAGGATCTCAACATGGCGCGTTGCGGAATACCGCGTGCGATCGCCGTGCCGCTGCTGATTCAACTCCTCCTCCATTTCGACCAGACGGGCCAGCGCAGCGGCGCTGCGTGGCAGTGCGCCATATCCCAGATGACGGCGCAGATGCGCATCGCGGCGGTATTCGGCGGCGCCGATGCGCGCGGCGCGGATCAATAGGCGCGGACGGCGCAGGCTGTCGAGGGCTTTCAGGATATCTTTCATTGCGGTCTCCGATCTGAATTGCACCCATCTCATGTCACAACCTTGGCGGGTGTTGCGCAATCTGCGGAGTCACCGGACGTTGGTTAATGCCTTTATTTACCCTTTAGCAACGATTGTTGACGAAACGTTCACAATTAACGAACCGGAAACTTTTTCGCGCATAGGTTGCACCCCAAAGACAGGGAAAAGTCTGTGCAAAATCAGTAGTGGAAGGGGCTTTCGCCCCGAATGAACCGCTACGCTCAAGGCAAAAGAAGGGTTAATATGTTGGATCGGGGAATAGACGCCAGTGGCGCGCACACTATGCCGTCCTGGGTGCCTCAGGGGGCGATGCTTTACCTGGCCCATACTGAACAAGGCTCGTCCATACGAGCCTTGGCACGGGCCAGCGGCTGTCATGCCTCAACGGTGCTGCGCCGGATCCGTGCATATGAAGCCCGCCGCGACGATCCGATGGTGGACGAGGCGCTACGCCGTCTCGGATGCCGCGTTGCGCCGCGAGAAAAGGCCGGTTCCCTGCATCAGGAGACTGCCATGACGTCCGAAACCATCGAAACGAATATAGCCGAAGTGACCGAGGCACAGCTGCGCGTCGAGGCGCTGCGCATCCTGCGCCGTCTGTGCGAGGCCGGTGCCGTTCTGGCCGTCGCGGCGCAGATGGACAAGGCGGTGGTCGTGCGCGACGGCGATCAGGGCGATCCCACGCGCACGGCCGTCGTGGACCGGCCCGTGGCCGAGGCTATGGCGCTGAAGGGCTGGATCGCCTGCGACGAGCCGGGGCGCATCGCGCGCTATCGCATTACCAAGACGGGGCGCGCTACGCTGTCGGCGATGCTGGCCGAGGCCGAGAATCGCGCCTCGGGATTCACCGACGCGCAGACGCCTTTTGCCGCCGCAGGCGACGATGCGAGTGACGAGGATGCGCCCAAACGCGCACGCTACAATGTCGCGGAAAGCCCGCTGATCGCATTGGCCCGCCGCAAGGGCCGCGATGGCGCGCAGTTCATCCCGAACGAGCTGGTTCGCGCGGGCGAGCGACTGCGCGAGGATTTCGAGCTGTCCCAGATGGGTCCGCGCGTCACCCAGGACTGGAGCCGTTTTCTGACCACTCCGGGCGGTGGCGGTGGGACCGACGGCCATGCCCGCGGGTTCGAGGCCGCGCGCCGCCGGGTGGAGGGCGCGCTGCACGATCTGGGTCCGGGGCTGGGGGACATCGCGCTGCGCTGCTGCTGTCATCTGGAGGGGCTGGAGCGCGCCGAGCAGCGCATGGGCTGGTCCGCCCGCTCGGGCAAGATCGTACTGCGCATCGCGTTGCAACGGCTCAAGCGGCATTATGATGGTTTGGGCGAGGCCGGCAGCATGATCGGGTAACGCGCGCCCCGGCGAAATACCGCGTCCAGCCCTGCCATTTGCGCTGGACGCAAACCGGGTTTGTTGCGCACCCTTGACCGGGATCAATGCGCCGAAAACGGTAATACGGCATGACTGCGGCGACAAGGCCCGGGCACGGCCTTTTGCCGGAGTTCATGCATGAAATATCTTCGCCCCCTAATCGCAACCGTAGTCGTTCTGGCGGCGGCTGCGACCGTGGCCTGGTATGTCTGGGATCAAAATACCGGCGGCCTGCCCGCAGGATTTGCCTCGGGTAACGGGCGGCTGGAGGCGGATCAGATCGACATCGCGACCAAGATACCGGGCCGCGTTGCCGAAATCCGCGTCACGGAGGGGGAGTTGGTCCAGCAACGCGATGTGCTGGCGGTGATGGACACGCGCGAATTGGCCGCGCAAAAGGCCCGCGCCGAGGCAGACGCGCATCGCGCCGAAAGCCAGGTGGAGGAAGTGCGCGCCCTGATCGCGCAGCGCCGTGCCGAAGAAGTGCTTGCACAGGAGGAGTACGACCGCGCGAGCACGCTGGCCCAACGCGGCGTGACGTCCCAGCAGGTGGTCGACCAGCAAGAGACGCGGCTTGCCTCGGCCAAGGCGGCGTTGAACGCGGCGCTGGCGCAGTTGAACACGGCCGAGCGCGGCGTGGATGCCGCAAACGCGCTGGTCGCGCAATACCAGACGCAGATCGAGGACGCGACCCTGACCGCGCCGGTGCTGGGGCGCATCCTCTACCGCCTTGCGCAGCCGGGCGAGGTGCTGGGCGGCGGCGGCAAGGTGATCACGCTGCTCGATCTCAGCCAAGTCTACATGGAGATGTTCCTGCCCGCCCATGAGGCCATGCGCACCGGCATTGGCGCCGAGGCGCGAATCAGGCTGGACAGCATCCCCTACGCTATTCCCGCCTACGTCAGCTTTGTCTCTCCCGAGGCGCAATTCACTCCCAAGCAGGTGGAAACCCGCGAAGAACGCGCCAAGCTGATGTTCCGCGTCAAGGTCCGCCTGCCCAAGGAGCTGGTCGAAAAATATATCGATCAGGTCAAGACGGGCCTGCGCGGCGTCGCCTATATCCGCCTTGCCGGCGCCGAGGATGCGCCTTGGCCGGCCGATATTGTGGGCCAGCCCATCCCCGCCGATGCGTTGCCGGGCGACTGAGCCATGGGTATCGCGCCGATTGCGCAGGTAGAGGGCCTGAGCCACGTCTACGGAGAAACCGCCGCGCTGCGTGACATCACGCTGGAATTCGAACCCGGCAAGATGCTGGGCCTGATCGGGCCGGACGGGGTGGGAAAATCCACTTTGCTGGGCCTTCTGGCCGGGGCCCGCAAGATCCAGACCGGCACGGTGTCGGTGCTGGGCGGCAACATGGCGATAGCCAGGCATCGCCGCAAGGTCTTCAGCAGCATCGCCTATATGCCGCAGGGTCTGGGCAAGAACCTGTATCAAGAGCTCAGCGTTCACGAAAACCTCGATTTCTTCGGGCGCCTCTTTGGGCATGGCACGGCCGAACGCGCGCGCCGGACGCGCAAGCTGACGCGGGCCACCGGCCTCGACCCGTTTCTGGACCGGCCGGCGGGCAAGCTGTCGGGCGGGATGAAGCAGAAACTGGGCCTCTGCTGCGCGTTGATCCACGACCCCGACTTCCTGATTCTGGACGAGCCGACGACAGGCGTCGATCCGCTGTCGCGCGACCAGTTCTGGGATCTGATCGACGAGATCCGCCAAGGCCGCCCGGAAATGAGCGTGCTGGTCTCGACCGCCTACATGGAAGAGGCCGAACGATTCGACTGGCTCGCCGCGATGGATGATGGCCGCATCCTTGCGACAGGCACGCCGGATGCGCTGCGCGAGCAGACGGCCAAGGACAGTCTGGAGGAGGCATACGTATCGCTGCTGCCGCCCGAAAAACAGCGCCACAGCGCGCCGGTGGAGATGACGCCACTTCAGGATCTGGGCGGCGGGCCGGCCATCGTCGCCAAGGGGCTGACCCGCCGCTTTGGCGATTTCACCGCCGTGCAGGACGTCAGCTTTGAGATCAGACGCGGCGAAATCTTCGGTTTTCTCGGCTCGAATGGCTGCGGCAAGACGACAACCATGAAGATGCTGACCGGCCTGCTGCCTCCCAGCGAGGGCGAGGCGTGGCTGTTTGGCGAAAAGGCCGATGCGCATAGTATCGAGGCGCGCAGGAGGGTTGGGTTCATGACGCAGAACTTCTCGCTTTATGGCGAGCTGACGGTGCGCCAGAACCTTGCGCTGCACGCGCGGCTGTTTCATCTGCCCGGCGAGGGAATCCCGGACCGCATCGACGAACTGCTGTCCGATTTTGCCCTTGGCCGCTATGCGGATGCCTTCGCCGCCGATCTGCCGCTGGGGCTGCGCCAGCGCCTGTCGCTTGCTTGCGCGATCATCCATCGCCCCGACATGCTGATTCTGGACGAGCCGACATCGGGCGTCGATCCGGTGGCGCGCGATGAATTCTGGGACCTGCTGGCGCGGCTGTCGCGCGAGGACAAGGTGACGATCTTCATCTCGACCCATTTCATGAACGAGGCGCTGCGCTGCGACCGGATCAGCCTGATGCACGCGGGCGAGGTGCTGGTCTATGACGCGCCTGAAAACTTGGCAGAAGGCGGCGGCTCGGACGCGCTGAACGAGACGTTCATCCGCTATATCCGAGACGCCATTGGCGAGGACGATGTCGCCGCCGAAGACCTGAGCGACGCGCCGCCGGCGCCGAAAAAGGGTCAGCGCCTGCCGGGCCTGACGCGCCTTCTGGCAGTCAGCCGCCGCGAAATGCTGGAGGTGATGCGCGATCCGATCCGGCTGGCCTTTGCCTTCCTTGGCTCGATGCTGCTGATGCTGATTTTCGCCTACGGCATCTCGACCGACGTGACGGGCCTGAAGTTTGCCGCGTTCGATCAGGATCGCACCCCCGAAAGCCGTCAATACCTGGCCAATTTTGCCGGGTCGGAATACTTCATAGAAATGCCCGAAGTTGTCACCGCGGACGAGCTTCAGCGCCGCATGGTCGCCGGAGAGATCAAGCTGGCGATCGAAATCCCCGCGGGATTTGGCCGCGATGTGACCGCCGGACATCCCACTCGCGTTGCCGCCTGGATCGACGGGGCCAACACGTTCAGCGCCTCCACCGTCGAGGGCTATGTTCAGGGCGCGCATGCCAGTTTTCTGGCGCGGCGCGCGACAGATGCCGGGCTGGCGGGCATGGCCACGGCAATCGTCGATATCGAGCCGCGCTATCGCTACAACCCCAGCTTTGAGTCGTTGCCGTCGATGGCGGCATCGGTGCCTGCGATCCTGCTGATGCTGTTCCCCGCGATCCTGATGGCGGTCAGCGTCAGCCGCGAGCGCGAGATCGGCACGATCACCAACTTCTACGTCACCCCGACCAGCAGACTCGAATTCCTGCTGGGCAAGCAGCTGCCCTATATCGGCATCGGCTTTGCCAACTGGGCGATATTGTCGGCGATGGCGGTGCTCTTGTTCGGTGTCCCGCTCAAAGGATCGGCGATGGCCCTTGGGCTGGGATCGGTGGCTTATGTAGCGGCCTCCACCGGGATTGGCCTTGTCATTTCGGTCTTTGTGCGCAGCCAGGTGGCGGCTGTATTCACCACCATGGTGCTGGTGATGATGCCGACGATCCAGTTTTCCGGACTGACGCGGCCTGTCGCCACGCTGGAGGGGGCAGGTCGCATCATCGGGCAGATGTGGCCGACCAACTATTTCATGCAGATGAGCGTCGGGGCCTTCAACAAGGGCCTGGGGTTTGAACAGCTCAGCACGAATATCGTCCTGCTTTGCCTCTTTGCCCCGGTGCTTCTGGCGGTGGCGGTGCTGTTCATGAAGAAACAGGAGGCGTAAGACATGCGGTCGATCAAGACGGTCTTCTGGCTGATAATCAAGGAGTTCCGCACTCTTTGGCGTGATGCGATCCTGCTGCTGCTGGTGATCTATGCCTTCGGCCCCGGCATGTATCTTGAAAGCGCGGAGGCGGGCGATATGCTGAACAATGCCGCCGTCACCTTCGTGGACGAGGACCGATCGCCGCTGAGCCGGGCGCTTCAGAACGCGCTGTTGCCGCCGCAATACCTGCCTCCGGTCGAGACGCAGGCAGATCAGATCGACCGCATGATGGATTGGGGCGAGACGACATTCGTCGTCGTCATTCCCGCCGGGTTCGAGGCCGACGTCCGGGCCGGGCGCACGCCATCGCTACAGATCAATATCGACGCGACCAAGACGATGTCCGCCGCCGTCGGCACAGGCTATCTGACCGCGACCTTCACCGAGGAGGTCATGCGCTACGCGCAACGGCGCGATATCGTCGCGGCGCAGCCCATCGATCTGGTCCTGCGCCGGTCGTTCAACCCGGCGGGCAACACGGTCTGGCTGCAAACGGTGTCGGCGCTGCTGAACTGGCTGTCGATGCTGACCATCGTGCTGACCGGCGCCGCGCTGATCCGCGAGCGCGAGCATGGCACGATGGAACACCTGATGGTGATGCCGGTCACCGCGACCCAGATCGCGATGGCCAAGATCATAGCCAATTCGCTGGTCGTTTTCGTTGCCTTCGTCTTTTCGCTCTTTATCGTGGTGCAGGGCGCGCTGGACGTGCCGATTGCGGGGTCCGAGAGGCTGCTGCTGGCGGGGGTCACGGTCTATCTGTTCGCGGCGGCGTCAATCGGCGTTCTTTTGGGTATCCTTGCACGCACGATGGCGCAGTTTGCGCTGCTGTTGCTGCTGGTCCTGATGCCGATGATGATGCTGTCGGGCGGCATGACACCCATCGAAAGCCAACCCGCGTGGCTGCAACCCATCACATGGCTTCTGCCCTCGCGGCACTTCATGGAATTTGCCACTGCCATCGCGTATCGCGGTGCCGGCTTTGGCATTGTCTGGATCGAATTTCTGTGGACCTTCCTTCTGGGCGCGGTCGTCCTCGTGCTTAGCCTGATCCTTTTTCGCCGGTCGGTTGCCGGGGGCTGATACGGGACACAAGCGGCCGGCAGCGGGCCGGCAGCGTGCCGCGATTGATTGAGGTTAATGTGACCTGAGCGCACCTGCGCCACTTTGCAAACGTGAAGAGCCGACGGGGGGATGCGCAAAGCAATCCCGCCGCGACGTCAATCGCGAAAGGAATTTCTGCAATGTCCTCCGATCCCAATCTGTCCCCCGATGACGAACAGATCCTCGAAGCGCGATTTCCGACGGCCTACACGATCCTGTTCGCGCTGATCATCCTGATCGCGGCGCTGACGTGGATCATTCCAGCAGGCCAGTACGAGCGTGTCATGGACGAGGGCCTTGGCCGCGAAATTGCCGTGGCCGGCACCTATACCGAGGTCGCGCGAAATCCGCAGGGCTTTGTCGACGTGATGCTGGCGCCGATCGCGGGCTTCTATGATCCCGACAGCTATGCTGCCAACGCCATCGACGTGGCGCTGTTCGTGCTGTTTCTGGGCGGATTTCTGGGCGTGGTGAACGCCACCGGCGCCGTCGATACCGGCATCCGCGCCGCGATGACCCGCATGAAGGGGCGCGAGATCTGGATGATCCCGATCCTTATGGCGCTCTTTGCGCTGGGCGGGACGACCTATGGCATGGCCGAGGAAACGCTGGCCTTCTATGCCATTTTGATCCCGGTGATGATCGCCGCCGGCTATGACGCCGTGACAGGCGTCGCGGTGATCCTGATCGGCGCGGGCATTGGCGTGCTGGGCTCTACCATCAACCCGTTTGCCACCGTCATCGCGTCCGATGCGGCAGGCATTCCCTTTACCGATGGCATCGTGCTGCGATTGATCATGCTGATCGCGGGCCTTGCCGTCTGCGCCGCTTTCGTCATGCGCTACGCCGCGCGGGTCAAGGCAGATCCGTCGCGCTCGGTCGTGGCGCATCAGGCCGAGGCGCACAAGCGCCTGTTCCTTCAGGCCGGCAAGGAGGGCGAGGTGGACGACGTCCTCTCCGGCACGCAGAAGCTGGTGCTGGTGATATTTGCGCTGACCTTCGCCGTGATGATCTGGGGCGTCGCCACTCAGGAGTGGTGGATGGCCCGCATGGGTGCGCTGTTCCTTGGCGCCGCCATCGTGACCGGCGTGATCGCCCGCATGGGCGAGAAGAAGCTGACCGGCAGTTTTGTCGACGGCGCGCGCGACCTTCTGGGCGTGGCGCTGGTGATCGGGCTGGCGCGCGGCATCGTTGTCATCATGGAGCAGGGCATGATCGCCGACACGATCCTGCACAGCGCCGAGCAGACATTGGCCGGCGTGGGCGAGTTGGCCTTCATCAACCTGATGTTCTGGATCGAGGCGGGGATGAGCTTCCTCGTGCCGTCGTCCTCGGGCCTCGCGGTCCTGTCGATGCCCATTCTGGCACCACTGGCGGACTTCGCCAACGTGGGCCGCGATCTGGTGGTCACGGCGTATCAGTCGGCCAACGGCCTTGTGAACCTGATCAACCCGACCTTTGCGGTGGTGATCGGCGGGCTGGCAATCGGCCGGGTGTCCTATGACCGCTGGCTGGCCTTCATCTGGCCGCTGCTGGTCCTGCTCATCGTCCTGATCACGGTGGCGATCAGCCTCGCCGCCATTCTTTGAGACAAGGAAAAACCATGACTGATCAAAAGCTTGGCGTTCACTCTGAATCCGGCAAACTGCGGCAGGTCATCATCTGCCGCCCCGGTCTGGCCCATCGCCGCCTGACGCCCGACAATTGCGAGGATCTGCTGTTCGACGATGTATTCTGGGTCAAGCAAGCGCAGAAGGATCATGATGCCTTCGGGCAGGCGATGAAGGATGAGGGCGTCGAGGTGCTGGAAACCGGCGCGCTGCTGGCAGAGACGCTGGACATCCCCGAGGCGCGCAAATGGGTGCTCGACAACCGCATCGCCTCAATTCACGTCGGGGTCGGTATGCGGCAGGAACTGCGCGACTGGATGGACGGTCTGCCGGGGCAGGAGCTGTCCAGATGGCTGATCGGCGGGCTGACCGTCGCAGATGTGCCGTTTGAAGTGTCGGGTATGTTCGGCGCCTATCTGGGCCATCACGGTTTTATCCTGCCGCCTTTGCCCAATTTCCTGTTTACCCGCGACAACTCGGCCTGGATCTATAGTGGCGTAACGCTGAACCCGATGTATTGGCAGGCCCGCCGCCCCGAGACGTTGCTGACCGCCGCGATCTATCAGTTCCATCCGAAATTCGCCGGCAAGGTCGAGGTGATCTGGGGTGACCCGCTGAAGGATTACGGCCTTGCCACGCTGGAGGGCGGTGACATGATGCCCGTCGGCGATGGCGCCGTGTTGGTCGGCATGGGCGAGCGGACGTCACCGCAGGCCGTCGGCCTTCTGGCCGAGGCGCTGTTTGATGAGGGCCGCGCGACACGGGTGATTGCCTGCCAGATGCCCAAATCCCGCGCGGCGATGCATCTGGACACCGTGTTCACCTTCTGCGGCGGCGATGTTGTCACCAGTTTCAAGGAAGTGGCGGACGAGATGACCTGCTATGACCTGCGCCCGGGCGAGGGGGCCAAGCCGCTGGACATGCGCCACGACAAACGCCCGATGTTCGACGTCGTGGCCGATGTCATGGGGTTCAAGAAACTTAAGGTGATCCCCACCGGTGGCACCGACCCGTTCGAGCAATCGCGCGAGCAGTGGAACGACGGCAACAACGTGCTGGCCCTGCGCCCCGGTCTGGTCATGGGCTACGACCGCAACGATGACACCAACGCCGCCCTGCGCGCCGAGGGGATCGAGGTGATCGAGCTGCCCGGCGCCGAGCTGGGACGGGGCAGGGGCGGCAGCCGCTGCATGTCCTGCCCGACCATCCGCGACGCGGTTTGAAAAGGAGTTAACACTATGGCTTTCAACCTGAAAAACCGCAGCTTTCTGACGCTGCGCGATTTTACCCCTACCGAGATCGCCTTCCTGCTCAAGCTGTCGGCAGACCTCAAGACCGCCAAATATGCCGGCACCGAAGTGCAGACGCTGAAGGGCAAGGAGATCGCGCTGATCTTTGAAAAGGACAGCACGCGCACCCGCGTCGGCTTTGAGGTGGCGGCGCATGATCAGGGCGCGACGGTTACCTATCTGGGCCCGTCGGGCACCCATATCGGCGGCAAGGAAACGGTCAAGGACACCGCCCGCGTGCTGGGCCGCGTCTATGACGCCATCGAATATCGCGGCTTTGGCCAGAAGGTCGTGCAGGAGCTGGCCGACTGGTCCGGCGTGCCGGTCTATAACGGCCTCACGGATGAATTCCATCCGACGCAGATCCTGGCCGATTTCCTGACGATGCAGGAACATGCGGAGAAGCCGCTGCGCGAGGTCGCCTATTGCTTCATGGGCGACGCGGGCAACAACATGGGCGACAGCCTGCTGATCGGCGGGGCCAAGATGGGCATGGACGTGCGCCTCTGCGCGCCGAAATCGCTCTGGCCCGAGCAGTCGATTCAGGACGAGGCGCAAAAGGTGGCCGGCGACACCGGCGCGCGCATCACGATCACCGAAGACGTGGACGAGGCCGTGCGCGGTGTCGATTTCGTCTATACCGACGTCTGGGTGTCGATGGGCGAGAGCAAGGATAAATGGGCCGAGCGGATCGAGCTGCTGACGCCTTATCAGGTCAACGCCGAGGTCATGGAAAAGACAGGCAATCCGCGCGCGAAATTCATGCACTGCCTGCCCGCGTTCCACAATACCGACACCGACGTGGGCAAGGACATCTTCGATCAGTTCGGCCTCGATGCGATGGAAGTCACTGAGGAGGTGTTCGAGGGCCCCGCGTCGATCGTCTTTGACCAGGCCGAAAACCGGATGCACACGATAAAGGCGGTTCTTGTCGCCACTCTGGGGGGCTAGGCCATGCTTGTCGTCGCAGCCCTTGGCGGCAATGCCCTGCTGGAGCGTGGCCAGCCGCTGACAGCGGAAAACCAGCGGGCCAATGCCAAGACAGCGGCCGCCGCGCTGGCCGGGATTGTGCGCGCGGGCCATGATCTGGTCGTCACCCACGGCAACGGCCCGCAGGTCGGGCTGCTGGCGCTGCAGGGCGCGGCCTACAAGCCCGATGAAGCCTATCCGCTGGACGTTCTGGGGGCCGAAACCGGCGGCATGATCGGCTACATGATCGAGCAGGAGCTGGAGAATGCGCTGGATCATGCGCGCCCCGTCGCCACCCTGCTGACGCAGGTGGTGGTGGATGCGCGCGACCCGGCGTTTCAGAACCCGACCAAGTTCATCGGCCCGGTCTATAGCCGCGAGGAGGCCGAGGCGCGCGCCAAGGCGGCAGGCTGGACCATCGCCGCCGATGGCGACAAATGGCGCCGCGTCGTGCCATCGCCCGCACCGGTCGAGATACCGGATATCCGCGTGCTGAAACTGCTTCTGGATCAAGGCGTCATCGTCATCTGCACCGGCGGCGGCGGTATCCCCGTCCTGCGCGGGCGGGATGGCAGCCTGTCGGGCATCGAGGCAGTGATCGACAAGGACGCCGCCAGCGCCCTTCTGGCGCAGGATCTGGGCGCGGACGCGCTGCTTTTGCTGACCGACGTGCCTGCCGTGATGACGGATTTCGGCACGCCCGAGCAGGCCGAGATTGGGCAGATCACGCCGCAGGAGGCGCTGAAGCTGGACCTGCCCGCAGGCTCCATGCGGCCCAAGGTTGCCGCCGCCGTTAAATTCGCCAACAATGGTGGCATGGCAGGTATCGGGCGGCTGGCCGAGGCGTCGCAAATCCTCGCCGGACAGGCTGGCACCAGAATTTCAACCCGGAAGGAGACGTTAGATGATGCGTCTGCAGGTTAGGGTCGCGCTTGTCTCCGGCGGCTCCTCCGAGGTGTCCGCGGCCCGCGGCCCATTCCCGGTCGTTGGCAATCTGGCTTCGGGCTGAACGATGAAGGTTCTGCCTGAGCAAATTCACATGGATCAGCCCGAGGGCAAAGTGATCGCCGTGCGCGGCGGCATCGTTGATGCAATGTTCGAAAAAGCCAGCCCCGAGATCGACGATCTGCTCTATGCCGGCGATGTCGCGCTGCAAGTAATGAGCTATGTCGAGGGCGGCGCCGCGCGCTGCATTGCGCTGGGGCCGGTGCAGGGTCTTGGGCTTGGCACGCCGGTGCGGGCTACCGGTGGCCCGGTGCGCGTGCCGGTGGGCGAGGGCGTGCTGGGCCGGATGCTGGACGTCTTCGGCGCGCCCCTGGACGGGCTGCCTGCGCCCGAGGCCGCCGAGCGCCGCTCGATCCACAACACGCCGCCGGCGCTGGCGAGCCGCGTTCTGCGCGCCGAGGTGCTGGAGACGGGCATCAAGGCCATCGACCTGCTGGCCCCGATCGAACGGGGCGGCAAGACTGGCCTCTTCGGCGGCGCGGGCGTCGGCAAGACCGTGCTGCTGACCGAATTGATCCATAACACGGTCGAGCATCACCACGGCGTCAGCCTGTTCTGCGGCATCGGCGAGCGGTCGCGCGAGGCCGAGGAGCTGTGGCGCGAGATGGGCGATGCAGGCGTGCGCGACAAGATGGTGATGCTGTTCGGCCAGATGAACGCAGCCCCAGGCGTGCGGTTTCTGGTCGGCAAGGCGGCGCTGACGATGGCAGAATGGTTCCGCGACGACCGGCATCAGGACGTTCTGCTGCTGATCGACAACATCTTTCGCTATGTGCAGGCCGGATCGGAAGTCTCGGGCCTGATGGGCCGGATGCCCAGCCGCGTGGGGTATCAGCCGACGCTGGCGACCGAACTGGCCACCTTGCAGGAGCGCATCGCCTCGACCGCCAAGGGGGCGATCACGTCCATTCAGGCGGTCTATGTGCCCGCAGACGATTTCACCGATCCGGCGGCGGCGCATATCTTCTCGCATCTGTCGGCGTCGGTCGTGCTGTCGCGCAAACGCGCGAGCGAGGGCTTGTATCCGGCGGTCGATCCGCTGGCGTCGACTTCGGTCATGCTGACGCCCAATGTGGTGGGCCAGCGCCATTACGATATCGCGCGCGCAGTGCGCCGCACGCTGGCCGAGTACGAGGACCTGCGCGACATCATCGCCATGCTGGGGATCGAGGAGCTGTCCGCCCACGACCGCGCCATCGTCGCCCGTGCCCGGCGGCTTGAGCGGTTCCTGACGCAGCCTTTTGCCACGGTCGCGGGCGCCACCGGCGCGGGCGGCAAGCTGGTGCCGATGGACGCGACGCTGGATGGCTGCGAGGCGATCCTGGAACAGACCAGCTTTGATCGGCCCGAAAGCGACTACTACATGATCGGTGCGCTTGGCGATCTGGAGGGTGCGGCATGAGCATGGCCAAGGACATGCAGGTGCGGATCGGACTGCCGGGGCAGGCGCTCTATCAGGGCGCCGCCGTTCAGATCAACGGCGTCGCGGCCAATGGCGGCTTTGGCATCCTGCCCAACCACATCGACTTTGTCACCGCGCTGGTGCCGTCGGTTTTGCTAGTGACCGAGGTTGGCGGCGCCGAGCGGATATTCGGCATTGATGAGGGGACGCTGGTCAAGAAGGGGCCCAATGTCGACATCGCCATCCGGCGCGGTGTCGAGGCGGCTGATCTGGCCTCTCTCGACGCTGCTGTCACCAGTTTCTGGGACACCATGGAGGATGAGGAACGCGCGGCGCGCGCCGCATTGTCGCGGCTTGAGGCAGACATGGTACGCCGCTTTGCGGGCCTGAGGACGCAGCCATGAGCGAGGACCACAAAGAAACCGGCCAGATCGGCCGCAGCGCCGCGCGCAAGCAAAAGGCGCGTGACAATCCCGGCCCCAGCCCGCTGCGCGGCGTTGGCGTCTTTGGCGTGATCGGCTGGTCAGTTTCCGTGCCGACCGTGGCGGGCGCGTTTTTGGGCCTCTGGCTGGACCGGGCGTGGCCGCAGGATTTTTCATGGACCATTGCGCTGATCCTTGGCGGGGTCGTCATTGGCGCGGCACTGGCATGGGCATGGATCAACAGGGAGAAGGGCGAATGATCGGAGCTATCGACTGGATTGCGTTTGCCTTGGGAATGCTGGCAGGGACGGTGGCAGGCGCGCTTTATTTCGCGGGCCTTGCCTGGGGTGTGCGGCTGGCGCTGCGACGTGGCCGGACCGTGGCGGTGCTGCTGCCCTCGGCGGCCATCCGGATTGCGCTGCTTCTGGCCGCGGGCTGGGCGACGGCGCAACTGGGGGCTGCCGCACTGGCCGGTTTTGCGTTGGTTTTTCTGGCGATGCGGTTCTTCCTGGTGGCGATGGTGCGTCCCAAGGACGTGAGCGGAGGCGCAGAATGCAACTGACACCGGATGAATTGATCCTCGTTACCATCGGCGGATACGGCCTGAATGCCACGATCGTTTTCACCTGGGCGGTGATGGCGCTGCTGACGATCGCGTCGATGCTGATCACGCGCAACCTGCGCCCCGACGTGCCGCCCAGCCGCTGGCGGACGATGCTGGAGGCTATCGTGCTGACCATTCAGGGCCAGATCGACGAGATCAGCGCGCGCCCGGACCGCCGCCTGCTGTATTTTTCGGGTACGCTGTTTCTGTTCATCATCGTGTCCAACATGCTGGCCATCGTGCCGGGCTGGCAGCCGCCGACCGCGTCGCTGTCAACGACTGTCGCGCTGGCGTTGGCAGTGCTGGTGGCGGTGCCGCTATTCGGCATCGGCAGCCGGGGGCTTGGCGGCTATCTGCGCAGCTATACGGAGCCGAATATCATCATGCTGCCCTTCAACATCATCGGCGAGGCGTCGCGCGGCATATCGCTGGCGATCCGCCTTTATGGCAACGTGATGAGCGGCGCGGTGATCGCCGCGATCCTCCTGGGTGTCGCGCCGTTCTTTTTCCCCGTGGTGATGGATATGCTGGGCCTGCTGACCGGGGTCATTCAGGCCTATATCTTTGCCATTCTCGCCACTGTCTACATCTCGTCCGCGACTGCAGTGCCTGCGCCGACGGATCAAATTGCAAAGGACCAGACATGACCGATCTTTCCATCATTGCCGCGATTTCGATCTTTACCGCCGGGTTGACCATGGCGATCGGTGCGCTGGGCCCTGCCTTGGGCGAAGGGCGGGCGGCGGCCTCGGCGCTCAGCGCCATCGCGCAGCAACCCGACTCGGCCGGGATGCTGTCGCGCACGCTGTTCGTCAGCCTTGCCATGATCGAATCGACCGCGATCTACTGCTTTGTCGTTGCGATGATCCTGCTGTTCGCCAACCCGTTCTGGAACGCCGCGATCGAGGCGGCGGCCCAAGGGGCAGGTGGCTGAACATGTCCATCGACTGGATCACGGTTGCCGCGCAGATCGCCAACTTTCTGGTGCTGGTCTGGCTGCTCAAGCGGTTTCTCTACCGGCCCATTCTGGACGGCATCGACGCGCGCGAGCGCCAGATCACCGAGCGCATGGAAGAGGCGGGGCGCATCCGCGCGCAGGCCAGGGAGGCCGAGGCGCGGCACGAGGCAGAGATCGCCCGCCTGAAGGCCGGCCGCGAGGGCGTGATGCGCGAGGTGCGGGCCGAGGCGGAGGCCGAGCGCGACGCGCTGCTGGCCGGCGCCCGCGAGTTGCTGGAGGCTGAGCAGGCCGCCCGCGATGCCGCCCGCAAGGACGAGGCGCGCCGCTTTGCCGCCGATCTGGAACTGCGCGGCGCGTCGGCGCTGGTCGCCCTGCTGCGCAAGGCGCTGAATGATCTGTCGGGCGAAACCCTGGAGGAGCGTATCGTCGCCCGTGCCGTTGACCGCCTGCCTGCCATGGCGGGCGATCTGGCCGAGGCTGCGGGCGCAGGCACCGATGCTATCGTCACCACGCAAAGCCCCTTGCCGGACGAGCTGAAAACACAGCTCACGCGCCAGATCAAGGACGTTCTGCCGGACATGAACGTGCGGTTCCGCACAGAGCCGGACCAGTCCCCCGGCCTCAACCTGCGGGTGGGCGGTGCGCAACTTGGCTGGACCGCTGCCAGCTATACCGCCGGCCTGCAGGCCATGTTGGAGGAGGCGCACAAGGCGCGGGGGCTGGCCGATGCCGCATGATATGACCCTGCTGCAAGCCCTGCTCGACGCGCCCGCGCCCGAACCCGAACTCAGCGAGATCGGCCGCGTCACGGAGATCGGCGACGGCATCGCCATCGTCACCGGCCTTGCCCGCGCGCTGGTGGACGAGATGCTGGATTTCGGCGCCGGGCTGATGGGTGTCGTCTTTGATCTGGAGGAGGGGCGGCTTGGCGTCGTCCTCTTGGGCGCGGCGGGCCATGTCGTGCCGGGCGGCGATGTGCGGCGCACGGGCAGGGTGGTTGCGGTACCGGTGGGCCGTGCTCTGCTGGGCCGGGTTGTCGATGCGCTGGGCCGTCCGCGCGATGGCGGCGCGGCGCCGGATACGGACCGCACCCGCCCGATCGAGATGGAGGCGCCCGATATCCTCAGCCGCGCGCCGGTCACGCGGCCGCTGGCGACGGGGTTGAAGGCCATCGACGCCGCCGTGCCCGTCGGGCTGGGCCAGCGCGAGCTGATCATCGGGGACCGGCAGACCGGCAAGACCTCCATCGCCGTTGACACCATCCTGAACCAGACGGACACCGGCGTTCTGTGCGTCTACTGCGCGATAGGCCAGCGCGGCGATGCGGTGGCCAAGGTCATCGGCGCGATCCGCGAGGGCGCCATGATGGACCGCACCATCATCATTGCCGCCGGCGACGAGGAGGCGCCGGGCCTCAGCTATGTCGCGCCCTATGCCGCCATGTCGATGGCCGAGGAGTTGGCGCAGGATGGCAGCGACGTGCTGATCATCCTCGACGATCTGACGCATCACGCTCATTCCTACCGCGAGTTGTCGTTGCTCCTGCGCCGTCCGCCGGGGCGCGAGGCTTTTCCGGGCGACATCTTTTACGTCCACGCGCGCCTGCTGGAACGCGCCGGCCAGTTTGCGCAGAACATCGGGGGCGGGTCGATCACCGCGCTGCCGGTGGTGGAAACGCAGGCGGAAAACCTGTCCGCCTATATCCCGACCAACCTGATTTCGATCACCGACGGGCAGATCTACCTGTCGCCGCGCCTTGTGCGCAAGAACCAGTTTCCGGCGGTCGATCTGGGCGTGTCGGTCAGCCGTGTGGGCGGCAAGGCGCAGGCCCGCGCCTTTCGCGAGGTGGCGGGCAACCTTCGTGTGACTCTGTCGCAATTCGAGGAGCTGGAGGAATTCGCACGCTTCGGCACCCGGCTTGACGAGAGCACCCGCGCCCGGCTGACGCGCGGCGCCGCCGTGCGCGGGGCATTGCGCCAGCCCGAGCGTGATCCGATGGCAGCGGATGAACAGCTGGCCGTTCTGCTGGCCGCGATGGCCGGGCTGCTCGATAACCTGAGCGAGGCAAAAAGCGCGGCCGCGATGGAGGTCATTCGCAAGGATATACGCGCGAACGATAGCCAGACGGCGGATACAATCGCCTCGGGCCGCAGTCTGGACGATGGCGGGCGCGACCGCATCATCGGGGCGGCGCGCGCAGCGCTGGCGGAGGCAGGCTATGGCCCAGACGCTTGAGCGGCTGACCCGGCGCACGAACACGATGCAGAGCATTCGCAGCATCGTGCGCACGATGAAGACAATGTCGGCGATCAATGCCGCCCCATATGAGCAGGCCGCCGAGGCAATCGACGTCTGGCGCGAAACCGTGCTGGACGGGCTGCACGCATTCCTGCGCTGCCACGGCCCCGTACGGCAGGCGCGCGCCGATAGCCCCGATCAGGTGTTGATCGTGATGGGGTCCGACCATGGCCTGTGCGGCAATTACAACGAGCTGTTGGCCCGCGAGGTGACGCAGCACCCCTATGCTGGCCCGGGCCAGATCATCTGCGTCGGCGCTCAGATGCAGGATGCGCTGCTTGGCGAGGGGCTTGCGCCTGTCACCACGCTTCTGCCCCCGGCCAATACCGACGGGTTGATCCGGCTGGCGGGGCAACTGGTGACGCGGCTGGACAGGATCCGGGCCAGATCCCCGGCAGGCGATCTGGCTGCCGCGCTGGTCTATACCCAGCGCGGCGCACACGGAACCCACGCGCCGGTGGCGCAGGCGCTGCTGCCGCTGGACCCGGATATGATCGAGGCGCTGATACAGCGGCCATGGAACTCGCGCAGCCTGCCGCAGTTCTCGATGCCAGCCGCGGATCTGCTGGCCGCGCTGGTGCGCAATCTGGTCTTTGCCACGCTCTACCGTGCCGCCGCCGAGGCGCTGGTGACGGAAAACGCCGCGCGCCTTGCGCGGATGCAGCAGGCCGAACAGTCTGTCGACGAAAAGCTGGAGGCGCTGACGTCCGAAACCCGGTCGGTCCGTCAAAGCGAGATCACGACCGAATTGCTGGACGTCATCGTCGGGTTCGAAGCGCTGAAGGCCCGTGCAAAACGCCAGAAGCGCGGGCAGGCGGCAGAGGATCACCAGACGTGATCTGGCGCACGCCGTTCCCGCGCCCGGCCTGTCATGGAGGGGTAAATGCCGGTCAGTCAGATCATGCAGATGCGCGTGCAGACGTGTCCGGGCCGGTGACGCGCTCAGGCCGGCAAGGGCCATCTGATCAGAATTTCATCGCGCAAGCGGTCAATGTCGATATCGGCCAGCGCACAGAGCGCGGGCAGATCCATCAACTCGATTCTCTGGTTGTCGGGGTGGCGGATCAGGCCATCCGCCTCAAAGCGGCGCAGCGTGCGGCAGACATGGACGTTTGTCATCCCGGTGAATTCACCCAATTTCTGCTGGGTGATCGGAAACTCGAAAATTGTCCCGGTCGTCAGCCCGACCGCCTGAAGGCGAGTGTAGACCTCAAGCAGCGCATAGGCGATCCGGTTCGCCGCAGTTCCGCGCCCCAACCGCAGCAGCAACTCGGACGTGCGGGACTGCGTCGTCAGGATGCACGCCGCCAGGACATGACGCAGCCTGGCCAGCGCCGAACCGGACCCGTTCACCTGATCCGGGCTGATATGGACGTATCTTATGTTGCTCAGCGCCTCCACCGTGGTGGCGGCGACGGGCACCATCTGCGTGCCTATCAGCGCAAAATCGCCCGGCAGCATCAGGTCGATGATCTGCACATCCCCCGACGGCAAAGTCTTGGACAGGGCAAGCCAGCCCTCCAGCAGCAGAATGGAATGATCCGCCATGTCGTTTTCGCGAACCAGAACCGTGCCGCGCGGCGCATGGCGGGGCTGGAACCCGGTCTCGCCGGCCAGCATGGAGTGCAGTGAGCCGGGCAGATGCTTCGATATGGCCGCAGCAGCGAGCCGATGTGCCATGTTCGTAACCCTTCGATTGGAAAACGGAAAAAACAGAAAATAAGATGGCGGTAAGCGCGCAACCTATGCCATCACACGGTCGAGGTGCGGCGCGCCGCCCCACATCGGCGGTTTTCCGCCTATTATGCGCAATGTTATTGATCCGGCAAATGTATAGAAAAGCATCATGGCGCAAGGGAGTGTCAAAATGACCCGCGATCCGGGCGGCAAGAACAGCCAGCGGCAAGCGCCCGAAGCACATGTTTCGGACGGTCGCCTGATGCTGTCGGGCAGCCTGCTGATCGAAAACATCGCTGCGTTGGCACAGATCCATGAGGGCGTGCGCGCCATCGACGTCGCGCAAGTGCGCCACATGGATACGGCGGGCGCGTGGTATATCGTCGACACGCAGATCCGTCTGGCGAATGGCGCGGGCGATGTGCAGATCATCGGCGCGGACGAGGCCCAGCACCAGCTGCTGGAAACCGTGCGCCGCAACATGCCCCCTGCGGACGCGGCACAGGGCAAACGCCTGACACTGGCCGACCGGCTGGAGACGCTGGGGCGCAAGACGGCGACGACCGGCCGCACAGCGGTGGAGCTGACCAGCTTTCTGGGGCAGGTGATCGCGGCGCTGGGATATATGGTGATCCATCCACGCCGCCTGCGGCTGACGTCGCTGGTGCATCACATGCAGGAGGTCGGCTGGGCCGCGATCCCGATCGTGGCGCTGATGTCCTTTCTGATCGGTGTCGTGCTGGCATTTCAGGGCTCGGTTCAGCTGCGCCAGTTCGGGGCCGAGGTGTTCGTCGTCGATCTGATCGCGATTTCCGTCCTGCGCGAGCTTGGCATCCTGCTGACCTCGATCATCGTCGCGGGGCGGTCCGGGTCGGCCTATACCGCCGCCATCGGATCCATGAAGATGCGCGAAGAGGTAGACGCGATGCGCACCCTTGGCCTTGATCCGATCGACATTCTCGTGGTGCCGCGGGTTCTGGCGCTGATCCTGATGCTGCCGGTGCTGGGGCTGATCTCGGACGTAGCGGGGCTGGTGGGCGGCGCCATGATGTCGTGGATCGAACTGGGCGTATCGCCGTCGGTGTTCCAGTCGCGGCTGGTCAGCAACACGGATGTCTGGCACTTTCTGGTCGGCATGATCAAGGCGCCGTTCTTTGCGCTGATCATCGGCATCATCGGGTGCTATGAGGGACTGAAGGTGGGCGGCAATGCGGAATCGCTGGGGCGGCTGACCTCGACTTCGGTGGTGCTCTCGATCTTCATGGTAATCGTGGCGGATGCGCTGTTTTCGGTCGTGTTCGCATTGGTGGGCATATGATGGACAATATGGACCAGACCGAAGAGCCGCCGATCATCCGGGTGCGCGGGCTGGGCAAGTCCTTTGGCACTCATGTCGTGCATGAGGGACTGGATCTGGACGTCCGCCGGGGCGAGATCATCGGCATCGTTGGCGGATCGGGCACCGGAAAATCGGTTCTGCTGCAACAGATCGTCGGCCTTCTGACGCCTGATGCCGGCACCATTGAGGTGTTCGGCGAAAGCGTGCAGGGCACCGCGCCCGAGGAATACCGCCAGCTGCGCCGCCGCTGGGGGGTGATGTTTCAGGACGGAGCGCTGTTTTCGTCGCTGACCGTGCGCCAGAATGTCGAGGCGCCGATGCGCGAGCAGCTGGACCTGCCCGATGACCTGCGCGAGACGCTGGCCGGCATCAAGGTCCGCATGGTCGGGCTGGAGGAAGTCGCGCAGACCAAGTTCCCCTCCGAGCTGTCGGGCGGCATGCGCAAGCGGGCAGGGTTCGCCCGCGCCATCGCGCTGGACCCCGAGATCGTGTTTCTGGACGAGCCGACGGCAGGGCTGGACCCCATCGGGGCGGCAGCCTTCGATACGTTGATCCGCCAGTTGCAGGCCGCGCTGGGGCTGACGGTGTTTCTGGTCACACATGATCTGGATTCGCTGCACGCAATCTGTGACCGTGTTGCCGTTCTGGCCGAGAAAAAGGTGCTGGCGGTTGGCACGATGCAGGAAATGCTGAAAGTGGATCATCCGTGGGTCCATGAATATTTCCACGGCCCGCGCGCCCGCGCGGCGCTGAGCGGTGGTAATCTGGCTGGTGATGAAAAGGTGCAGTGATGGAAACCCGTGCGAACTTTATCCTGATCGGCGCCTTTACCCTCTTGGGGATCATCGGCAGCCTCGCCTTTGCCGTGTGGCTGTCTTCTGTGCAACTGGATCGGCAATACGCGCAATACGGTATCCTGTTTGACGACGTCTCGGGCCTCGCGGCCTCGGGTGACGTGGTGTTCAACGGCATCAATGTGGGCCGCGTGATCGATTTGCATATCTACGAGCCGGACCCCTCCAAGGTCTATGTCGGCATCGAAGTGGACGCGGAAACGCCTGTGCGGGAAAATACCGTCGCGCAGCTCAGCTCGTCGGGTGTGACCGGCGTCGCCTATATTTCGCTGACAAGCAAGGGGGGCGATGCGGAGCCGCTGACATCGGAGGACGGCACGCCGCCCATCATCCCCTCGCGCCGGTCCACCGTGCAGCAACTGGTCGAGGACGCGCCGGACCTGATCGCCGAGGCGACAGAACTGCTCAAGAGGTTTCAGGAGATCGCCGGGCCGGACAATCAAGCTTACGTTCAGAATATCCTGATCAACCTCAGCGATGCCTCCGGCGGGCTGGATCAGGCGCTGACGGATTTTTCCTCAATCACGGAAACCGTAGCCGAGGCGACGACGCAAATCTCCGGCTTCAGCGAGCGGCTTGAAACACTGGGCGCCGCCGCCGAGGAAACGCTGGCGAATTTCGACGAGACGCTGGCTTCGGCCACCGGTGCATTTGATACCGCCAATGAGGTGATCGGCAACTCCGGCGCCGCCATCGACAGCGCCGGCGCCGCCTTTGCCGAGGCCGAAACGCTGATGCGCGAGCAGGTGCCGGGCATCGTGACACAGATTTCCGATACAGTTGCGGCGCTGAATACCGCGGTAACCGACATATCTCAGCGCTCGGTCGGCACGCTCGACGGGTTTGACGAAACCGCCGCCCTGCTGAACGCCCGTCTGATTGAGTTGGAGCAGACACTGGCTGATGCCAGCGTCTCGTTCGAGGCGGTGACGGACGCCTCGAACAGCGTCACCACGCTGGTTGCCGGGGACGGAACGCAGATGGTCGCCGATGCGCGAGAGGTGCTGGCCGGCGCCCGCAGCGCCATCGCCAAGATCGAGACTGTCATCGACGAAGACGTGCCCGCCGTGGTCAGCGATATCCGCGGCGCCGTGTCGACCGCGTCAGAGGCGGTGGACAAGGCCGCGACCGATCTGGCCGGGTTCACCGACCGGCTGGATCCGCTGGCCAACGACACGCGCAAGGCGGTCAACGCGGCCAGCGACCTGTTCACGCGCGCGACGGCCACCTTGGACGGCATCGACGGATCGCTCATCGCGGCGGACCGTGCGCTGGGATCGGCCGAGCGTGCGTTCGACAGCGCGGACGAGGCGATATCAGCCGATCTGGGGCCGGTTCTGGCTGATATCCGCGCGGCAACCGACCGGATCGGCGGCGCGGCGCAGCAGGTATCGGACGATCTGCCGCAGATCACCGCCGACCTGCACGGCCTGATTGCCCGCGCCGACAAGGTCGTGGCCCAGGTCCAAGGCATCACCAGCGACGCCGCCCCCGGCATCCGCAATTTCACCGGCAGCGGCCTGAACGAGCTGAGCCGCCTCAGCGGCGAGGCCCGCACGCTGGTCCAGTCGCTGGAACAACTGGTGCGCCGCATCGGCAAAGACCCCGCACGCTTCCTGCTCGATAGCCGCGTGCCCGAATATCGGAGATGACAAAATGGATAACCTGAACCTGACCCGCCGATTGGCAATGCTGGGCGCGGTGGCCAGCCTTGGGGGGTGCGGCGCGCTGTCCTCGCTCAGCGCGGCGGCAACGCCGCTGGACACCTATGACCTGACGCCGGCGCCGGGGTCCACCTCGGGGCGCAGCTCGGGCCGCACGTTGCTGGTGGCGCGGGCCGATGCGCCTGCCGGGATCAACACCGACCGCATCATGGTCAAACCCAGCGGCGCCGCGATCACCTATCTGCCCGATGCCCGCTGGGCGGACGAGCTGCCCGCCGTGGTGCAATCCCTGCTGATCCGGTCCATCGCCGGCACGGGCCGGATGGGCTATGTCGGCGTCAGCGAGGGCGGGCCGGTGCCCGATCACGCCCTGCTGACGCGCATCGACAGCTTTCAGGTTGATATTGCGGGCGAGGCGGTGATCGCAAAGGTCGATATCAGCCTGACCTTGCTGCGCGACCGCGATCAGACGGTGCTGAAAACGCGGGTGTTCCGCGATCAGGCGGCGGCTGCCAATGACGAGCCGGTTGCCATCGTCGCCGCATTTCAGGCGATCCTGGACAGGCTTTTGCCGGAGATGGCCAATTGGGTCGCTGCGGGCTGATATCGGGGCTATCGTGCGCCTAACGGGCCAGCGCCAGAAGGCCCGGCACGTCCAGATGCGCCTCCAGATGATCGGCAAGGGCATCCAGCGTCTGTTCGACCCGCGCGCCATAGGTCTGGCATGAGGGCGCGGCGCCGAGATCCGTCAGCCAAGCGCGGCGAAAATCGTCATCCGCGAACATGCCATGCAGATAGCTGCCCACAACGCGCCCGTCGGGCGATACCGCCCCCTCGGCGCGGGCGCTCGCATGGGCAAAGGGGCGGGAACAGTCGGGGCCGTGCGAGCCGCCGATATGGATCTCGTAACCGCTAAAGGGCACAGCCAGCCCGGCATGAACCGCCCTCACTTCGGTCAGGCTCTTGTCGCCGCCCATGACGGTGTGAATGTCCAGCAGGCCAAGGCCCGCGCTGCTCCCCGGCGGCCCGTCGATGCCCTGCGGATCTGAAACTGTACGTCCCAGCATCTGATATCCGCCGCAAATCCCCAGAATGCGCCCGCCGCGCCGGTGGTGGGCCAGCAGGTCGATATCCCAGCCCTCGGCGCGCAGAAAGTCCAGATCGGCGCGCGTCGATTTCGTGCCGGGCAAAATGACAAGGCTGGCATCCGCCGGAATCGGCTGGCCGGGATGCAGCATTGTGACGCGCAGGCCCGGCTCCTGTTTCAGCGGGTCCAGATCGTCGAAATTGGCAATCCGCGGCAGGCGCAGGCAGACGATATGCAGCCCGTCCGTGCCCGGCGCGTCCGCAATATCCAGCGCATCCTCGGCGGGCAGGCGCCAAGCATCCTGGAACCATGGCGCCACGCCATAGCCACGCCAGCCTGTCAGCCGCTCAATGGCCGCATATCCTTCATCAAAAAGGTGAGAGTCGCCACGAAACTTGTTGATGATAAATCCTTTTATGCACGCCGCATCTTCGGGAGAAATCACCGCCTGCGTACCCCTGATCTGCGCGATCACACCGCCCCGGTCGATGTCGCCGCACAGGATGACCGGTACATCAGCCGCAAGCGCGAAGCCCATATTGGCAATGTCGCGCGCCCGCAGGTTGATTTCCGCCGGGCTGCCGGCCCCCTCGACGATCACCAGATCATGCTGCGCGCGCAGCCGCGCAAAGCTGTCCAGAACGGCGGGCAGCAGGGTGGCCTTCTGCGCGCCATAGTCGCGTGCGTGGGCCCGGCCGATGCGCTTGCCTTGCACGATGACCTGCGCGCCCGTCTCGGATTCGGGCTTCAGCAGGACCGGGTTCATATCGCTGTGCGGTGCCAGCCCGCAGGCCATCGCCTGAAGCGCTTGCGCGCGTCCGATTTCGCCGCCATCCGCGGTGACCGCAGCATTGTTCGACATGTTCTGCGGCTTGAACGGCGCCACCGACAGGCCGCGCCGTAGCGCCGCCCGGCAGAGGCCCGCGACCAGCATCGACTTGCCCACGTTCGAGCCGGTGCCCTGGATCATCAGCGCGCGCGCCATGGCGCTACATCTCGACGCCTTTTTGCGCCATGATACCATCGTGGAAAGGATGCTTGATCAGCTTCATTTCCGTCACAAGATCGGCAATTTCCAGAAGCTCGGGCTTGGCGTTGCGCCCGGTCAGGCAGACATGGGTCATGGCTGGCTTCTGCTCCAGCAAGAAGCGTGTGACCTCGTCGATATCGAGGTAGTCATAGCGCAGCGCGATGTTGATCTCGTCCAGCAGGACAAACTGGATTTCGGGGTCGAGGATCTGCTCCTGCGCGATCTTCCAGCCGTTCTCGGCAGCGGCAATATCAGCGGCGCGGTCCTGCGTTTCCCAGGTAAAGCCCTCACCCGACACGAAAAAACGGCACTCATCGGCGAACCGTTCGCGCAGGATCGTCTTTTCGCCGGTCACCCAGCTGCCTTTGATGAACTGGACGACGGCGCAGGGCATGCCATGGCCGATGCAGCGCATGATCATGCCGAAACCGGAGGAGGATTTACCCTTGCCGTCGCCGGTATGGACCATGATCAGGCCCTTTTCCTGCGTCTTGTGCTTCATCAGCACGTCGCGCTGCGCCTTCAGCTTGCGCATCTTTTCATTGTGCTGGGCGTTGATATCGTCGGTCATGGGCGGCTCCTGTGTTCTGGCATCGGGCGTGCTGCCCCGTTCTAGACCGGGGCGGCGCCGATGTGCAGCCGCAAAAGCGCGCGCGATCAGTCCAGAAACGCCTTTTCCACCACATATTCGCGCGGCGCCGAATTTGCGCCCTCGCGCAGGCCGTATTCCTCCAGCAGGGCCTTGAGGTCGAGGTTGAAGGCCAGATTGCCGCAGATCATCGCGCGGTCGGTTTCGGGGCAGAGGGGCGGCACGCCCAGATCGTCATACACCTCGCCCGACCGCATCAGATCGGTGATGCGCCCCATCTTGGGGCTGTCTTCGCGGGTGGTGGTGGGGTAATAGCGCAGCTTGTCCGCGAACCCCTCGCCGATCAGCTCCTCCAACATTTCGTCGGCGCGGATACTGTCGATCAGCTGCGCGCCATATTCCAGCTCGCCCGCCGTGCGGCAGGTATGAGTCACGATAACCTCGTCGTAATCCTCATAGGTTTGCGGATCTCGCAAGAGCGACGCGAAGGGGGCAAAGCCGGTGCCGGTGGCGAACAGCCACAGCCGCTTGCCCGGCAGCAGCGCGTCATGCACCAGCGTGCCGACGGGTTTGGGGCGCAGGATGATCTTATCGCCGGGCTGGATGTGCTGCAGCTTCGACGTCAGCGGGCCATCCTCGACCTTGATCGAGTAGAATTCCAGCTCGTCGTCCCATGACGGCGAGGCGATGGAATAGGCGCGCAGCAGCGGTTTTTGCTTGCCGGTCGCTGGATCCGGATCGCCCATCAGGCCGATCATCACAAACTCGCCCGAGCGAAAGCGCAAGGACGCGGGCCGCGTCACCCGAAAGGAGAACAGGCGGTCGGTCCAGTGCGTCACCTGCGTCACTTTCTGCGCGTCGGGCAGAGTGGGTTTGGCGCGCTGTGGGGCGGTTTCGGTATTGGCGTCGGTCACTTGGGTCATCTCGTTCATATGGGGCATCCGCCGACGGATACCACCGGCGCCTTATTCTAGTCTTTGCGTTAGGTCAGAAGAAAGCCGCGATTAACCGCGTAGGCGAGACTGGTAGTCATGTGCGCGCCAATCGGCGCGGAACATCCACTGCCCTTCGGTCTGGCGTTCGGCGAGATCATCCGAAATCTCGACCTCGTCAAATCCGCAGCGCCGCGCCATGGCATATTGATCGGCCAGAACATGGCCGCGCGCGCGCAGACGGCCCTGATATCCCATCAGCCGTAGCTGGCGCGCGATGGAAAATCCGCGCCCATCGGCAGAACTGGGAAAATCCACGCGGATCATGGTGATCTGCGGCAGGCGGCCGGACAACTCGGCCGGATCGGTACTGCTGGGCAGATCGATACCGACGCCGTCGCGCGCATCCTCCAGCGCAACGATGGGCAGCGTCCAGTCATCGGGGCCAAAGCCCGCGTCGGTCACAATTACAGTCATGCGTTTGCTCCTTGTCGTACGGGTTTGCCATCCACGAAATGGATGCCACATTCTGTCTTTTCTCTGCCTTTCCAACGGCCTGCGCGCTCATCCTCACCCGGCTTCACGGGCGAGGTGCAGGGCATGCAGCCGATGGAGGGATAGCCTTGGGCGACCAGCGGATGACGCGGCAGGCGGTTTTCCTCGATATAGGTACGCGCGTCGCCCTGCTGCCAATGGGCCAGCGGATTGACCTTCAGGCGGTTCATACCTTCTTCGACTTCGAAGAATTCCAGTGATGCGCGCGTGCCGCCCTGATACCGCTTGCGGCCCGTAATCCATCCGTCGAATCCCTCAAGCGCGCCTTGCAGCGGCCGCGTTTTGCGCAGGGCGCAGCAGGCGTCGGGATCGGTTTTGTGCAGCATCGCGGCAGGATCCTGCGCGCGCGCGGCGGCGTCATCCGGCCGGATCAGGCGCAAGTCGCGCAGGCCCAGACGTTCGGCCAGCTCCTGTTGATAGACCAGCGTTTCGGTGAACAGCATGCCCGTCTCAAGAAAAATCACCGGCGTATCGCGCCGCGCCAGCGCGACCATATGAAGCAGCACCACCGATTCGGCCCCGAAGCTGGAGACGAGCGCAAGCTGCCCCACATCGGGATCATGCAGCGCGCGCGCCAGCACGGCGATGGCCGAATGATGCCGGTAGGCCGCATTCAACGCTGCGGCCTTTTCATGCAAATCCGGCAGATACTCGGTTTTCAGCTCAGGCAGCGACATGCGTCTCGGCTTTCCTCTTGGCGGCTTTTGCCGCTTCGGCTTCGCCATAGAGGGCCGCCTTGAAGGGGTCCATCCCGACGCGGCGATAGGCGGCCAGAAACGTCTCGGACGGGCCGGTGCGCAGGGCCAGATAGGCCAGCATGATCGTCTCGATCGCGGGCACGATATCCTCGGCGGAAAAGCCGGGGCCGGTGCGCTCGCCCAGCTGAGCATCAGGGCCGCCATCGCCGCCAATGGTGATCTGGTAGCTCTCCACGCCTGCCCGGTCGAGGCCGAGGATGCCGATATGGCCAACATGGTGATGCCCGCAGGCGTTGATGCAGCCCGAGATCTTGATCTTCATCTCGCCGATCTCATGCTCCAGTTTGAGGGCATCGAAACGGGTCGCGATTTCCTGCGCGATAGGGATCGACCGGGCGGTCGCCAGCGCGCAGTAATCCATGCCGGGGCAGGCGATGATATCGCTGATCAGGCCGATATTGGCAGTCGCGAGCCCAACCTCGCGCAAGGCCGCATGGATGGCAGGAAGGTCGGATTTGTGGACATGCGGCAGGATGACGTTCTGCTCGTGGCTGATGCGCAATTCGTCATGGCCGTAGCGCTCGGCCAGATCGGCCATCACACGCATCTGTTCGGCACTGGCGTCACCGGGCGTTTCGCCATGCGCCTTGAGGCTGATCGACACGATAGCGTAACCGGGGGCGCGATGCCGCGCCAGATTGGTATCGGCCCAGGCGCGAAACACCGGATCTGCGGCGCGGGCCGCGTCATAGGCATCAATAGATGCAATGCGGAAATCTGGCGCGGCAAAATCGGCACGGATGGCGCCCAGCATCTGCTGGTCAACACCGGTAAAGAGCGGGCGGACCAGCGCATAACGCGCCTCGACCCGGGCACGAATGTCGTCGATCCCATGTTCATGCACGGTGATCTTGATGCGTGACTTGAACTTGTTGTCGCGCCGACCAATTGTATTCCAGACGCTGACGACCGCTTCCAGATAGGGCAGCAGATCCTCTTCGGGAAGGAACTCGTGCAGCACCTTGCCGATCATCGGCGTGCGGCCCAGGCCGCCACCGACCAGCACCTGATAGCCGATGTCCTGCCCTCGCCGCACGATGCGCAGGCCGATATCATGCGCCAAGGTCACGGCACGGTCCATCGGGCTGCCGGTGACGGCCACTTTGAATTTGCGCGGCAGGAATTGAAATTCCGGATGATCGGTCGACCACTGGCGGATCAGCTCGGCAATCGGGCGCGGATCTGCGACCTCATCGGCAGCGGCGCCGGCGAAATGGTCGGCTGTCACATTGCGGATCGTGTTGCCGCTGGTCTGGATCGCGTGCATCTGCACCTCGCCAAGCGCATCCAGAATGTCCGGCACATCGGCCAGTTTCGGCCAGTTATACTGAATGTTCTGGCGCGTGGTGAAGTGGCCATAGCCCTTGTCCCACCGCTCGGCAATCATCGCCAACTGGCGCATCTGCCGCGCGTTCAGCGTGCCGTAGGGGATGGCGACGCGCAGCATATAGGCGTGCAATTGCAGGTAGAGGCCGTTCATCAGGCGCAATGGCTTGAATTCATCCTCGGTCAGGCTGCCATCAATGCGGCGCGCGACCTGCGCCCGAAACTGGCGGTTTCGCTCGGCCACGAAGGCGGCGTCGAATTCGGTGTATGTATACATCAGCGCGTCTCTGCCTGTTTGCCGTGGAAATAGTTGGATGGACCGGTGCGGCGGAACTCCTCGCGGAAATGGGTGGGCGCGGGGGTGCCGTCCGAGGCCGTGACATCTGCCAGATAGGCGCCCACGGCTTCCGCCGTGCGGCCCTGCGCGATCAGCAGACGCAGTTCGGCGTCGGCCTCGTCGGTCAGAACCGCGGCCTCGGCCAAGTTTCGGGTCCAGCGGTCATCGTCGGTCAGGTATATGACATCGCCTTCCAGCAGGGCATTGGCGGTGATGACCTTGGGCGTGAATTCACGGGACATTCTATACATACTCCTCAAGCAGGCAGAGATCGGGCGACCAAGACGGGGAAATGTTGCAAGGCATGTCCATTCCGTTTGACTTGGCCCTTTATAGAAAATATTCCCGTTATTGCGCCATGGGGGCCGGGCAATAAGGACGTTCGTTCCGGCTAGCCCGCCACATCACGGCAAAATTCCAAGAAGTGGAGAAATCAGGAATGACTGTTCGGCTGGACGATCTGGATCGGAAGATCCTTGGGGAATTGCAGGCCGACGGCGGCCAATCTCTGGACGATATTGCCAAGTCTGTGGGCAGTTCCAAGACGCCCGTATGGAATCGCATCCGCAAAATGCGCGAGGCGGGCGTCATCCGGCATCAGACCTATCTGCTGGATGCGGAAAAACTGGGGTTCGAGGCGTGTTTCTTTGTTCTCATCCGCACGTCCGAGCATGACGCAGCGTGGCAACAGGCGTTTCTGCGGGCCCTTCAGGGGCGTCCCGAAGTGCAGGAGGCGCATCGTCTGGCCGGCGATATCGATTATATTCTAAAGGTCAGGGTGGAAAATGCGCGGGCTTACGACACATTTTATCAGGCGCTGATTTCCGAAGTGAAGGTGCATAACGTCACGGCGCTGCTGTCGATGGAAGAGATCAAATCGACTACGGTTCTGCCATTATGACGCTTCAATCGCGCCATCCAAGGCGCTGATAATAGGTGAAAAATCATCAGCCGTAAGGCTGGCTCCGCCGACCAGCGCGCCATCAACATTGGACACGCCGAAAATCTCGCCGGCGTTTCCCGGCTTGACCGAGCCGCCGTAGAGCAGGCGGATGGACTGGCCCGTGCTGGCGCCAAAGCGCTTTTCCAGACGGGCGCGGATGAAATCATGCACCTCGCCGATCTGATCGGGGGTCGCGGTCAGCCCGGTGCCGATGGCCCAGCATGGCTCGTATGCGACGACGGTATTGTCGCCCGTCGCGCTGTCCGGAACAGAGGACGCCAGCTGATCTCCGACGACATCCAATGTATCCTGCGCCTCACGCTGGGCCAGGCTTTCCCCGACGCAGATGATCGCCAGCAACCCGGCCTCATGCGCGGCGCGCGCCTTGTCGCGGACGATATTGCTGGTTTCCGCGTGATCGGCGCGGCGTTCTGAATGGCCGAGGATGACCGCGCTGGCGCCGACATCTTTGAGCATGGCGGCTGAGATATCGCCGGTATGCGCGCCCGCAGCCTCGGCGTGGCAATCCTGCCCCCCGATGCGCAGCGCGTGGCCTGCGCAGATATCGGCGGCCGCAGCGAGCAGGGTGAAGGGCGGGCAGATCAGCAGATCGGACCCGGAGCCGTTATGCGCGGCGCACAGCGCGCGCAACTGCGCCAGATCGGCGCGCGTGCCGTTCATCTTCCAATTTCCCGCCGCCAGTTTCCGCCGCATGCTGTCCCCCTGAGAAAACCGATACCAGTTCCGTAAAGAACAGCGTCTATAATTCCCCACCGCCGGTGAGAAAGCAAGCGCGGCGGATCTAGATTAATGAATATATATCAGCTGGATAAGTGGCAAAGGTCACATGCCGGCGAACTTGATCGACTCGCCACATCCGCACGCTTCACTCACGTTCGGGTTCTTGAACCGGAAGCCCGATTCCAGCAGGCTGACCTCATAGTCGATCTCGGTCCCGAAAAGGAACATCTGCGCCATCGGGGCGATCATCACGCGTGCGCCATCCTCCTCGACGATCTCGTCGTTAGGGTCGACCTCGGTTACATAATCCATTGTATATTCCATCCCTGCGCAGCCGCCTTTCTTGACGCCGATGCGCAGGCCCTTATGGCCCTCCTTGGCCATCAACTTGGAGATCTGCGCCGCTGCGCGGTCTGTTATGGTGACGGCCTGTTTGCCTGGAATGCCGAACATTGGTCTGATCCTTTGCCTTTGCAGTCAACTTAGGGCGCCATGGCCGTAATCTCAAGCGGCGGCAGAGATCGGAGCAACGTTTGGGTGGCTTCTGCGGTCACGATCGCCCATCCGAAGGAGGCGAGCGTGCCGATAATGACATATTCCGCGGTCCGTTGGTCTCGCGTGGCGGTGCCAAAACGCAAGATTGATTTGGCGGCGATCAGAAACCCGACGCCGAGCGGCTGGTTCAGCAAGATCAGCACAAAGATCAGGCCACGCTCCAGCACGCCAATTTGCCTCCCACCGTCGCGCAGGCCATTGTTGCGGATGCGAATGCCGTGCGGCCGCATAAGCAGTGCGATAGCGTATTGCCCGGCGGTGAGCGTGATGATCAAGCCCGCAACCAGCGCCATCAGCGGCAAAAGTGCAGGCTGCAAGGCCCAGTGGCCCGTTGCCCAAAGGCCGGGGGCCAGCACCGCAACCGCGGCAATGGTGAACAGGTGCGCCGCCTGATCGACGATGAAGCCGCGGAAGTGATGAAAACCGCCCCGGATCTTGACGGCGTCGATGGCGACATGCGCCAGCGTCAGCGCCAACAGCCATGGGCTGGCCCATTGTCCGGTCGCCGCCTGCGCGCACAGCAGGACCAACGCGCCGTGCAGCAACATCACCGGCGCGCGGCGCTTCTGCGCGTTGATCCATCCGGTTTGCAGGACGAAATCAGCCATGACGTGGGCAAAAAGAAGGGCCGTGAACGTCTCGATCATGCGGTGCCCTCAATAAGATCCAGCGCGTCTGACAGTGCCGGGAAGCCGGCAGACCAAAGGGCCTGATCCACTGCCTGGCGCGTGATACCCAACGCGGCGGCAGCGTCGGCGCGGATGCGCCCCTTGGGCCACAGGATCAGGCGGACCGACCGGGCCTGCGCGGGCGTCCAGCCCGAACTGATATGATCGGCAAGCCGCGTGGCCGCATCCTGCGCACCGCCTGCGGCGTCGGCCATGCCGACATGTGCGGGCATCGCCTCTAGCAGCCGGCCCGAGGCGGTAAAGGCAGGCCCATGCGCGGCGTTGACGTCGCCGCTGGCGGGCAGGGTTCCGGCGCCTGCGGCAATGGCGATACGTGTGGCGTGATCCTTGCGCAGGCTGCGCAGCGCGGCGCGCAAGATCAGCGCGTATCGGAGGGCATTTGCCGGTTCTGGCGCAGCACACTGCCAGCCATCTCCGCCACGTCGGCCAAAGGTGCCGCCGAAATCCAGCGCGGCATCCCGCAAGCTATCCATCGCCGCATCCAATGCGGCGGGGTCAAGATCGGACGAATTCATCAGATCACCGGTCAGAACGGCATATGAGCCTGCCATGGGGCACCTGCGCGGAAAGGAATGGTGCGCAAGTAATGTAGCTTTCTCTTGAAAAAAGCAAGTTATATTGCTTGCCTACATGAACCCCAGTTCCAGCCGCGCCTCGTCTGACATCATGTCCATACCCCAGGGCGGCTCCCAAACGAGGTTGACGTCAACTTGCTTGATTCCATCAAGCGGCTCGATCGCGTCGGCGACCCAGCCGGGCATTTCGCCCGCCACGGGACAGCCGGGCGCGGTGAGGGTCATGGTGACCTTGACCGCATTCTCGTCATCGATATCGATGGTGTAGATCAAGCCCAGATCGTAGATGTTTACCGGTATTTCCGGATCAAACACACTACGGCAAGCCTCAACAACGTCGGCATATTTCGGGTGATCCGTCGATGATGGCGCGATGAGCGGGATGCCCTCGAAAGGCTGGGGGTTCTGGGTCATATGCTATCCTGCAACTTTGCCTGACCGATTATATAGGGAATAACTGGCGCAGCGTCCAGTGGCCGCATCCCGGTACGCGCATGGCGCCGGTAGCCGCAAGGGCGCGGCCCGGTTTTCGCTCAATCGCCCTTGCGCTTGCGGATCGGGGCAGGGCGCACGCGGTCCTCGATGGTGTCGTACAGCTTGCCGACGATATTCTTGCCGGTGGAGATTTCGATACCTTCGAACCCGGGGCTGGAATTCACCTCCAGAACCTTCGGTCCCTTTTCGGCGCGCAAGAGGTCAACCCCGGCCATATTGAGGTTGAACGCCCGCGCCGCGCGCAGGGCCGTGTCGCGCTCTTCCTTGGTGATGCGCACGGATTTGGCGCTGCCGCCCCGGTGCAGGTTCGAGCGGAAATCACCCTCGGCCCCGGTCCGTTTCATCGCTGCGACCACGCGGCCGGCGATGACGAGGCAGCGAATATCCTCGCCCGCCGCTTCCTTGACGAAATCCTGCACCAGAAAGTTCGCCTTGAGCCCGCGAAAGGCGTCGATAACGCTCTCGGCCGCCTTCCTGGTTTCGGCCAGCACGACGCCCTTGCCCTGGGTCGATTCCAGCAGCTTGACGATCAGCGGGGCGGTACCGACCAGCGCGATGATGTTGCCGGTATCGCGCGGACTGGCGGCAAAAGCGGTGTTTGGCATGCCGATCTTGGCGCGGGCCATGATCTGATGCGCGTGCAGCTTGTCCCGGCTGGCGACGATGCCGGCGCTGCCGTTGACGCAATAGGTGCCGATCGTCTCGAACTGGCGCAAGACAGCGGCGCCATAAGGCGTGATCGACGCGCCGATGCGAGGGATCACGGCATCGAAGCGGGGCAGGCGCTTGCCATCGTAATGCACCTCGGGGGCCATCGCATTGATCGCCATGTAGCACCGCGTGGTGTTGACGACCTCGACGGTGTGGCCTCGTTTCTCACCCTCTTCCACCAAGCGGCGGGTGCTGTAATTATCCTCGCGGCTGAGGACGGCAATCCGCAGCGATCGGCCGGGCGCATCGCTGCGCATCCGCGCCGTGGAATAGACGTCATAGCTCAGCTCGGGCTGCAAGAAACGGTCGGTTGCGACGATCGAAATATGATCCTTCAGTGCCTGACGGCCCAAAAGCATCCGGCTGGCCATGCCGCCCCGATTGGTCAGCGTGATCTCGATCGGCCAGCTGTCGCCGTTCACAGACAGGGGCGTTTCGATCACGAAACGCGATTCGCTTTCACCGTTGGAGGATGTCACGTCGCGCCGGTCGATGATCAGCGCAGAGCAGGGGATGACCAGATCATCGCGCCCCGGAATCGGATGCACGGTAAACCGTACCTTCGGCTTTGACGCGGGGCCGAATGTTTCGATGTCGAAAGCATGCAGCGCCGATGTGCGCGCGCCGGTGTCAACCTTGGCCTTGATCGCGGGTACGCCCAGCTTTGGCAGACCGACCCATTCCTCCCACCCGAATTGCAGGGCGTCGAGCGGCTCGGACGAAGACATGGGCAGGATCCTTTCGGTGCGGTGACGACTGCGGAGTTGTGTGGTGTAGCCTGTTTCGCGCCCGGATCAAAGGGCCCGGATCAAAGGGATTGTGTGCGCCGCGCTCCGCTGCGGTGCAAATAGATGGTGCCATGCCGGTGTGACTGTCTGAAGCAATCCCGCAATTGCTCTAAGCCGACCTTCTGCAGCAAAATGCCCGCAATGCCTGAGGCACTTCGGGCATTGCTGTACTCTCTTCTTCGATGAGGCCGCAAACCAGCTTAGCCTTCGTTTACATCGTCATGCACCCGGCGGACCTGACCGTGCCTGAAGCTGAACACGCGCCGCAGCACCGCCCAAGCGATCAGCGACAGCGCGGCAAACAGCACCAGCAGCAGCGGCAGGCCCAGCAGAAGCGGCGCCGCGATCAGCAACAGCCCGACCAGCGCCGCGCCGATGGCGAAGCCGAGGAACAAAAAACCGGGCAGCACGATTTCCACCATGGCCAGCAGCAGGGCGGCCGCCATCCACACCCACCACAGCGCCCAAAGCGGAATGGTCTCGACAACCTCGATCATGTCCGTCCCTTGAGCATGGAAAAGGCGTTGCCGAATGCCTCAAGCGCGTTTGCCGGCACCAGGATCGTCGAGGAGGACGGGCTGGCCCCCAGCGCATTCAGCGCCTCGACCTGTTTCAGGGCCACCTGATATTGCGCCGCCTCCAGCCCGTTGTCGGCAATGGCCTGCGCGACGACGGAGGTGGCGTAGGCTTCGGCGTCGGCAGATACGCGGCGCGCCTTGGCGGTCTGCTCGGCGGCATAAAGCTCGGCGTCGGCGTTCAGTTCGACCGCGCGCTTGCGCCCCTCGGCCTCGGTCACATGGGCGCGGCGGGCACGCTCGGCGTTCAGCTGTTGGAGCATGGCATCGCGCGTGGCCTGATCCAGATTGACGTCGAGAATCTCGGCGCGGGTCACTTCGATCCCCCAGTTGTCTACCGCGTCCTCGACCGAGTCCTTGATCGTGCCGATCAGTTGCGAGCGGTTCGACTGCACCTCGTCCAGATCCATCTTGCCCATTTCGGCGCGCACGATGCCGGCGACGGTGGTGGCGATGGCGCCGTCGATGTCGCGGATACGGTACACCGTCTTTTCCGGCTGCACGATGCGGTAGAAAACCGAGCTGTCGACCTGCACCAGCACGTTGTCCTTGGTGATCGCGTCCTGACTGGCGGTGGGCAACTGACGCTCCAGTATCGAGATTTTATGCGCGATCTTATCGAGAAATGGCACGATCATGTTGATCCCCGGCGCCAGCACCGAGTGCAGCTTGCCAAAGCGTTCGACGACGTGCTGCTCGGATTGGGGCACGATCTTGACCGCCTTGACCACGATCAGCACCAGCAGCAGCGCCAGCAGGATATATAGAATGTTGGACGACAAGAGGTCCATGAATACGTCTTCGGTCATATGTAGGGTCCTGAAAATGGCGCGGGCTGGCCGCGCGGTCACTTTTGCAACTTACCCTAGTAGGGTTTAAGGCAACGCTAAAGAGATTAAAGGCAGGCGGCATGACGGTAAATTTCGGTTTTGAGGTTGCGGCGACGGACGGGCGCGCGCGCACGGGGCATATAACGACGCCGCGGGGCGATATCCGCACGCCGGCCTTCATGCCGGTCGGGACGGCGGCAACGGTCAAGGCAATGATGCCCGAAAGCGTCGCGGCCACCGGCGCGGACATCCTTCTGGGCAACACCTATCATCTGATGCTGCGCCCCACCGCCGAGCGGATTGCGGCCCTCGGGGGGCTACATAAGTTCATGAATTGGCAGGGACCGATCCTGACCGACTCGGGTGGCTTTCAGGTGATGAGCCTTGCCGATCTGCGCAAGCTGACCGAAGAAGGCGTCGCCTTTCGCAGCCATATCGACGGCTCAAAGCACATGCTGACGCCCGAACGGTCGATGGAGATCCAGGCGCTGCTGGGCAGTGACATCGTGATGTGTTTCGACGAGTGCCCGGCGCTGCCCGCGACGGACAAGGCCGTGTCGGACAGCATGGAGTTGTCGATGCGATGGGCGCGCCGGTCCAAGGAGGCGTTCGGCGACCGGCCCGGCCATGCGCTGTTCGGCATCCAGCAGGGCGGCGTCACGCGCGAGCTTCGCGCGGCAAGCGCCGAAAAACTAACGGAAATCGGGTTCGACGGCTACGCCATCGGCGGCCTTGCCGTGGGTGAGGGGCAGGAGGCGATGTTCGGTGTGCTGGATTATGCGCCCGATATGTTGCCGGAGGAAAAGCCGCGCTATCTGATGGGTGTGGGCAAGCCCGATGACATCGTCGGCGCGGTCGCGCGCGGGGTCGATATGATGGATTGCGTGCTGCCCAGCCGCTCGGGCCGAACCGGGCAGGCATGGACGCGGCGCGGGCAGGTCAACATCAAGAACGCACGCCACGCGGACGACCCACGGCCTCTTGACGAAGACTGCACATGCCCGGCCTGCCGCAACTATTCGCGCGCTTACCTGCACCACGTCTTCCGGGCGCAGGAAATGATCAGTGGGATGCTGCTGACGTGGCATAACCTGCATTATTATCAGCAGCTTATGTCCGAAATGCGCCAGGCTATCGCAGCGCGGAAGTTCGAGGCGTGGCAAGCCGGGTTTCATGCGCTGCGCCAGGAAGGGGATATCGAGCCGCTGTGAGGCAGAGGCTGGATTTGGGTATTTTCACCAAGGAAAAGCCGGGCAGACGGCGCCAGCGGGCAGGGCGGGCGCATTTTTAAGTGAATTGGTGGGGTATCGTCCTTGCCCAAGTTGCGTACTGCAGTCATTCTGTGCTGCGCGAGGTTGAAAGCGGTGCCCAACTGCCCCAGATTAACCTCAGACAATGGAGAGGGCGTGGTCGCCGCCGGGCGGGGCCGGACCCTCTTGCCAATAAAAGTCCGGGAAGAATTCCGGACAAATGTATAAGGAAAGAGCATGCAAGAGCCTCTTAACTCCTCCTACCCGGTGCTGCCGCTGCGCGACATCGTTGTATTTCCGCACATGATCGTGCCGCTCTTTGTGGGCCGTGAGAAATCGGTGCGGGCACTGGAAGAGGTCATGGCCGATGACAAGCAGATCCTGCTGTCCAGCCAGATTGATCCAACCGTTGACGATCCGGATACCAAGGGCATCTACAAGGCGGGTGTCTTGGCCAACGTCCTGCAATTGCTGAAATTGCCCGATGGCACCGTAAAGGTGCTGGTCGAAGGCGTGGCACGGGTGCGTATCACCGAATATCTGGATAACCAGGACTTCTTTGAAGCACGGGCTGAGTATCTGACCGAAATGCCCGGCGACGCGACCACGATCGAAGCCCTGCTGCGCAGTGTCTCGGCCGAGTTCGAGCGCTATGCGAAGGTCAAGAAGAACATTCCCGAAGAGGCCTTGGCCGCCGTATCCGATTCTGACGAGCCTGCACGCCTTGCCGATCTGGTCGCCGGACATCTGGGGATTGAGGTCGAGCAAAAGCAGGACCTGCTGGAGACGCTGTCGATTAGTGAGCGTCTTGAGAAGGTCTATGGCCTGATGCAGGGCGAAATGAGCGTTCTGCAGGTCGAAAAGAAGATCAAGACGCGGGTCAAGTCCCAGATGGAGCGCACGCAGCGCGAGTATTACCTGAATGAGCAGATGAAAGCCATTCAGAAGGAACTTGGCGATGGCGAGGAAGGCGAAGGCGAGGTCGCAGAATTGGAGGCGCGCATTGCCGCCACCAAGCTGAGCCCCGAGGCCAAGGAAAAGGCCGAGGCCGAGCTGAAGAAGCTGAAGAACATGAGCCCGATGAGCGCCGAGGCGACCGTCGTGCGCAACTATCTGGACTGGATGCTGTCGATCCCATGGGGTGTAAAATCCCGCGTGAAAAAGGATCTGGCGCGTGCCGAGAAGATCCTCGATGACGATCACTACGGGCTTGAAAAGGTCAAGGAGCGGATCGTCGAGTATTTGGCGGTTCAGCAACGCTCGAAAAAGCTGAAGGGGCCGATCATGTGCCTCGTCGGGCCTCCGGGCGTGGGCAAGACATCGTTGGGCAAGTCCGTGGCACGTGCGACGGGCCGCGAATTCATCCGGATTTCGCTGGGCGGCGTGCGTGACGAATCCGAGATCCGTGGTCACCGGCGGACCTATATCGGCTCCATGCCCGGCAAGATCATCCAAGCGCTGAAGAAGGCCAAGACGACGAACCCGTTGATCCTGCTCGATGAAATCGACAAGATGGGTCAGGATTTCCGGGGCGATCCCGCTTCGGCGATGCTGGAGGTTCTGGACCCTGAACAGAACTCGACCTTCGTGGATCACTATCTGGAGGTCGAATATGACCTGTCGAACGTGATGTTCCTGACCACGTCGAACAGCTACAACATGCCCGGTCCCTTGATGGATCGGATGGAGATTATCCCGCTGGCCGGTTATACCGAGGACGAAAAGCGCGAGATCGCCAAGCAGCATTTGCTGGACAAACAGGTCAAAAACCACGGCCTGAAGAAGGACGAGTTCGAACTGACGGACGAGGCGCTGACCGACATCATCCGCTATTACACCCGCGAGGCGGGGGTGCGGAACCTTGAGCGCGAGATCGCCAAGGTCGCGCGCAAGGCTGTGACGAAGATCATCAAGAAGGAAGCGACCTCGATCAAGGTCACGCCTGAAAATCTGAGTGAATTCCTGGGCGTGCGGAAGCACAAGTTCGGCTTGGCCGAGGATGCCGATCAGGTCGGTGTCGTCACCGGGTTGGCTTATACTTCGGTCGGCGGGGAGCTTCTGAATATCGAGGCGCTGCGTCTGCCTGGCAAGGGCCGGATGAAAACCACCGGCACGTTGGGGGATGTGATGAAGGAGTCCATCGACGCGGCCAACAGCTATGTCCGTTCGGTCGCACCGGCCATCGGGATCAAGCCTCCGCGGCTGGAGAAGTGGGATATCCACGTCCACGTCCCCGAAGGCGCGACCCCCAAGGACGGTCCGAGTGCCGGCCTTGCTATGGTGACGTCGATCGTGTCGGTGCTGACGGGCATCCCGGTGCGCAAGGATATCGCCATGACCGGCGAGGTGACATTGCGCGGCAATGCGTTGCCCATCGGCGGCCTGAAAGAAAAGCTGCTGGCGGCGCTGCGTGGCGGGATCAAGACCGTTCTCATCCCGCAGGAGAACGAGAAGGACCTGGTGGAAATCCCCGACAACGTGAAGGAGGGGCTTGAGATCATTCCCGTGACCCATGTCCGCGACGTCCTGCGCCTGGCACTGACACGCGCACCAGAGCCGATCGAGTGGGACGAGGCCGCCGAAGAGGCCGCTGCCACCGAGGCGGCGCTGAAAGTTGGCCGCGACGGTTCAGGCGCGACCGCGCATTAAGGTAGGTTTTTGCCGCTGCCGGTTCAGGCGGCGGCAAGGACGCTAAATATTAAAGGGACGCCCGTCGGGGCGTCCCTTTTCTTGTTCGGCGATATCATGTGCGCGCATTTGGCCCCAAAGGCGATTGCGCAATAGCGGCGCGGCCCAGAAAAGGCCGCCCCAGCTGCCTGTCAGGACAAGCGATTGCCCAGTATTAGTGGGCTACCGCCAGAGCCGTGACAAAGATAAGGGCCGTAAGGGTCAGGGCCACGATCTCGGCCTGGTTGGCGGATGAACTGGCCGTTTCAGCCTCGATCACCGCGGGCTCCATAACGGGCGCGGAGATATTTCCGGCGCTCAGCGGCGCGGCGGCAAGAGTGGCGGCAGCGGTCGCTGCAAGTACAAGTTTCTTCATGGTATTCCCCAATTTTGACGCGTATCTCTGGTGCACGCGCGATCTGGCGCATCTTGCACGCAAACCGGCTGGCAGGTTTTAGGCTTGCAAGATATTGACCCAGCGTCAAGCAAAGCGGGCTTGCCTGTGGCACAGTTCAGAACAGTGTGGCTTTGATGTCAGTACGGTCCAGATCGCGCGTCAAGGCGCGATACATCCGTTCAGCGCGTTTGATCCGCGCAGCCGGCAACCGAGTGTTTTCCACCCGGATGAGGGCCTCGAACGCGAGAAAGAAGGGCAGGACGGCCCCGCGTTCCTGAGCGGACATGTTCAGCGCATCCGCGAACGCCGTCAGGCAGCCATGATCGACACCCAGGCAGGTTTTACCGCACAGGCGCAGGCGGCGGCGGCCCATATGCATCGCAAAACGCGCGACATCCTTGAGCAGCGGCATTCGCTTTGACCCGCCAAGATCGATGCCGGTCAGGCGCCGCCCATCCGCAATCAGGTTGTTCGGGTGATAATCACCGTGGCAAATCGCCGTGCGCCACGGCTGGGCGGTGACGGCAGGCTTGAGGCGGCGCATCTGCGACAGGATCTGCACCTCAAGCGCGCGCAGCTCGTCAAAGGGCTGTTTGGCTGATGCCGCCTCCGCGCGGGCAATCCAGCCGTCCGGCCCTGCCGCGCGCCATCCCTCGGACATGGCGGTGCTTTTGCGCAGCCATGCGGCGGCAGGGGTCAGCCATGCGCTGCGGGCTCGCGGCTCCAGCGTATAAAGCAGCGCCATGAGCGGGGTGCCGGTGACATTTTCCTGAACGATGATGCCATGCTCGGGGCTTGCGCAGATTGGCCGGGGCGTGCGCAAATCGCCGGTCGCCATATAGGGCCAGAGGCGCTGTAACTCGGCCCATTCGGCTTGGGTCGCGCCATTTTCAGGCGTCAGGTTCAGGCGAAACACCACATTGCGTCCGTCCAGCTTGCCGTGAAAAAGCGCCCGCTTGCCGGGGATGTGGCGGATCAGATCGCCCGCTTTTGCGCCGCGCAGGCAGGACGTAACTGCGCGCGCCTCCTTCAGCCGCGCCGTGATCTGCATCAGGGCGTCAAGATCGGGAAGGGGCGGCAGCTTGGCGTTCATCGCTGCAGTCAATCGCAGCGGCGCGGGGCGGTCAACCTAAATGCCCGCCCGCCGATTGAACCCCGCAGGCTGCACGTCTATGTTGGCCGCCAAAGCAGGCCGCAGACCCCTGCAAATCCAGACAAAGGACACCCCGGATGAGCGATACCCCCGTAGCCGAAATGACGTTCGAAGAGGCGATGAAAGAGCTGGAGCAGGTGGTCGGGCGGTTGGAGCGCGGCGATGTGGCGCTGGACGAATCCATCACTCTTTACGAGCGCGGCGCGGCCTTGAAAAAGCGCTGCGAGGCCAAGCTGAAAGAGGCCGAGGAGAAGGTCGCGGCGATCACTCTGGATGGTGACGGACAGCCCACCGGGACCAAGCCCGTCGAAGGCCTGTAGCCCACCGTGCAGTCGCAGCTTGATACCGCCGCAAGCGCTGTCGCCACGCATCTGGCACATGTTCTGGCGCCCTATCCGGGCGACGTCGGCGATGCCATGCGCCATGCCACGCAGGGCGGCAAGCGTCTGCGCGCGTTTCTGGTGCTGGAGAGCGCGCGCCTGCACAAGGTAGCCCGCGCCGCCGCGATCTGGCCCGCCACGGCGATCGAGGCGATGCATGCCTACAGCCTCGTCCATGACGATCTGCCCTGCATGGATGACGACGCCGAGCGGCGCGGACAACCCACCGTGCATATCAAGTGGAACGAAGCGACCGCCGTTCTGACCGGCGATGCGCTGCAGGCGTTGGCGTTCGAGCTGGCCGCGCATCCGGAGGTCGGCAGTGGCGATGTGCGCGCCGATCTGGTGCAGACCCTTGCGCGCGCCGCAGGCGGGCAGGGCATGGTTCTGGGGCAGGCGCTGGACATGGCGGCAGAGCGTGCGCAGGAGCCGCTGAGCCTTGAGCGGATAAGCGCGCTTCAGGCGGGCAAGACCGGTGCCCTGTTCGAATGGAGCGCCGCTGCCGGCGCACGCATGGCCGGGGCCGATCCCGCGCCGCTGATCCGCTATGCCGCCGCGCTGGGGCAGGCGTTCCAGATCCACGATGACGTGATAGACGTCACCGGCGACGCCGCCGCCGTGGGCAAGGCGGTGGGCAAGGATGCAGCGGCTGGCAAGGCGACGTTCGTGTCGCTTCTGGGGCTCGAGGGCGCGCAGCGACGCGCCGGCGCGCTGGTTGACGAGGCCTGTGATGCGCTATCTGGTTACGGTGCGGACGCTCGAACCTTGCAGCAGACCGCGCGCTTCGCTATCTCGCGTCACAGCTGACCTGACGCCCCGAGGAGGGGCCATGCCATGACCACCGGACCGATCTCTGCGCCGAAGACACCGCTGCTGGACCGTATCGCCAGCCCTGCCGACATGAAGCGGCTGAGCGATCGCGACCTCAGCCGGCTGGCCGACGAGCTGCGCGGCGAGACGATCCGCACGGTGTCGCAGACAGGCGGGCATCTGGGGGCGGGCCTTGGTGTAATCGAGTTAACCGTCGCATTGCACGCGGTGTTCGACGCGCCGCGGGACAAGATCATCTGGGACGTCAGCCACCAAAGCTATCCGCACAAGATCCTGACAGGGCGCCGCGACCGGATGAAAACCCTGCGCCAGAAGGACGGCCTCAGCGGGTTCACCAAACGGTCCGAGTCGCCCTATGATCCCTTTGGCGCGGCCCATTCCAGCACGTCGATCAGCGCCGCCCTTGGCTTTGCCGTGGCGCGCGATCTGGGCGGCGCCTGCGACACCGGGCACGGCGATGCGGTGGCGGTTATTGGCGACGGCGCGATGAGCGCCGGCATGGCATTCGAGGCTATGAACAACGCGGGCGCGCTGGGTAAGCGATTGTTTGTAATACTGAATGATAACGAGATGTCCATCGCGCCGCCGGTCGGCGCGCTGTCCTCATACCTGTCGCGCCTCTACGCCGAGCAGCCCTTTCAGGAGCTGAAAGCGGCAGCCAAGGGTGCCGTCTCCCTGCTGCCCGCCCCCCTTCAGGAGGGCGCACGCCGGGCGCGCGACATGCTCAAGGGGCTGACGGTCGGCGGCACCTTGTTCGAGGAGTTGGGGTTCTCCTATATCGGACCCATCGACGGGCACGACATGGAGCAGCTTTTGCCGATCCTGCGCACCGTGCATCAGCGCGCAACTGGCCCGATGCTGATCCATGTGCTGACAAAAAAGGGCAAGGGCTATGCCCCCGCCGAAGGCGCCGACGATGGTGGCCACGCGACCGCGAAGTTCGACATTGTAACCGGCAAGCAGAGCAAACCGCCCAGCAATGCGCCCAGCTATACCTCGGTCTTTGGCCGGGCGCTGGTGGATCATGCGGCCAGGGACGACCGCATCGTCGCGGTTACGGCGGCGATGCCGGACGGCACCGGCCTCGGCCTCATGGCCGAGCGCTACCCCTCGCGCTGCTTCGATGTGGGCATTGCCGAACAGCACGCCGTCACCTTTGCCGCCGGTATGGCCGCAGGGGGCCTGCGCCCGTTCTGCGCGCTCTATTCGACGTTCCTGCAACGCGGCTACGATCAAGTTGTGCATGACGTCGCGATTCAGCGCCTGCCGGTGCGCTTCGCCATCGACCGCGCTGGGCTGGTGGGCGCCGACGGCGCGACCCATGCGGGCAGCTACGACATCGCGTTTCTGGCCAACCTGCCCGGGTTCGTCGTCATGGCCGCCGCGGACGAGGCCGAACTGGTGCATATGGTCGCGACCGCCGCCGCGCATGACGATGGCCCGATTGCCTTCCGCTATCCGCGCGGCGAGGGCGAGGGCGTGACCATGCCCGAGCGCGGCGTAGCGCTCAAAATCGGCAAGGGCCGCATGATCGCCGAAGGCAGCCGCGTCGCGATCCTCAGCTTCGGCACCCGTCTGGGCGAGGTGCGCCGCGCCGCCGAGGCACTGGCGGCCAAGGGCATCACGCCGACCATCGCCGACGCCCGCTTTGCCAAGCCGCTCGACCGCGCCATGATCCTGAAACTGGCCGAGGATCACGAGGCCCTGATCACCATCGAAGAAGGCGCTGTCGGTGGCTTCGGCAGCCATGTCGCGCAGCTTCTGGCGGATCAGGGCGTGTTCGATCACGGGTTGAAATTCCGCTCCATGGTATTGCCGGATATCTTTATCGATCAGGCCAGCCCGGCAGACATGTATGCGGTCGCGGGCATGGGCGCAGCTGAGATCGAGGCGAAGGTGCTGGAGCTTCTGGGCGTCGCTCGGATTGCCGATAAACGGGCGTGATGTCCTGTTTTCTGCTGGTTATTGACAGGTTTTCCGGAATAATTCCCGCACCAATTTCGTATCCGATAACCTTTTCTTAGGTGATTTTCGTCTTATCTAAGGGGGATGAAACTTTTACGCCTTCTCCTTGCCGCTGTCTGGTTGGCCGCTCCACTTGGGGCGCAAACGCTTGAGGGTCCTGACGGTCCGGTGCGCGTGACAGAAATGGCTGGCGGGTTTGATAGCCCATGGGCGTTCGGATTTTTGCCAGACGGCAGCGTTTTGATCACCGAAAAAAACGGGAGTCTGTGGCAGTTGAGCGAGGGACGGAAAACCGCAATCGGCGGCGTCGGTCCGGTTGCGGATGTGGGGCAGGGCGGGCTGCTGGACATTCTGGTGCCACGGGATTTCGCACAGTCGCGGCAGCTGTATTTTACGCATGCCTTGGATCAGGGCCGCGGTGCCGGGACCGCGCTGGCAACCGCACGGCTTGATGAGGGGGCCGACAGGCTGACGGACTGGCGTGTCATCTATCAAATCGCCGACGGCAGCAGCGGCGGGCGGCATTTCGGATCACGTCTGGTGGAGGCTCCGGACGGCATGATTTTCATGACCGTGGGCGAGCGGGGCGACCGCCCGTCCGCGCAGGATCTGACCCGCGAGAATGGCAGTATTCTGCGCCTGACGCGCAATGGCGATCCGGCGCCCGGCAACCCGTTTATCGGCGTAGAGGGTGCGCGCCCGGCGATCTGGTCACATGGGCACCGCAATCCGCAAGGGGCGAGCCTGGATGCAGAGGGCAATCTGTGGATCAATGAGCATGGCGCCAAGGGCGGCGACGAGGTGAACCGCATTGCCAAGGGTGCGAATTACGGCTGGCCCGTGATTTCTTATGGCAGGCATTACTCGGGCGCGAAAATTGGTGAGGGGACGGCCAAGCCGGGGATGGAGCAGCCTGAATTCTATTGGGATCCCAGCATCGCGCCTTCGGGCCTGATGATCTATTCCGGGCGGCTCTGGCCCGAATGGCAGGGCGATTTATTTTCCGGATCGTTGAAGTTCGGTTTCATCTCGCGTCTGTCCGGCAATCCGCTGAGCGAAGTTCAACGCTTGCAAAGCCCCGAGACAGCGCGCCTGCGCGACATCCGCGAGGCGCCCGACGGTACGATCTGGTTTCTGAGCGAAGGGCAGGGCGCGCTCTACCGTTTGTCGCCCTGATCTGTCAGACCGACAGGCGGGACGACTGCGTGCCACGCTCGCGATATGGCGTGGTGTTGTAATGCGCGCGGTAGCATTTCGAGAAATGCGACGGCGATGAAAACCCGCAAGCCAGCGCGACGTTGATCACTGTCATATCGGTTTGCATCAACAGGTTACGCGCCTTTTGCAGCCGCAATTCCATATAGTAGCGCTTGGGCGAGCGGCTGAGATACCGGCGGAACAGACGCTCCAGCTGCCGTGTCGACATGCCCGCATCGCGCGCCAGTATCGCCGGACTGATCGGCTCTTCGATATTGGCCTCCATCATCTGGATGACCTGGCTCAGCTTGGGGTGGCGGACGCCGATGCGGGTGGGCACCGACAGGCGCTGCGTATCCTGATCCGTACGGATTGATGAATAGATCAATTGATCCGCGACCGCGTTTGCCAGCTTTTCATCGTGGTCTTGCGCGATGATGCCCAGCATTAGGTCGATCGACGATGTGCCACCCGCCGTCGTCATGCGGTTGCCGTCGATGGTAAAGACCGATTTAGTCAGATCGACCTCGGGAAACTCCTCGGCAAAGCTGTCGTGGTTTTCCCAGTGAATGGTCGCGCGTTTGCCGTCCAACAGACCCGCGCGCGCCAGGACGTAGGATGCGGTACACAGCCCGCCAATCTTCAGCCCGCGCCGTGCCTCGCGGCGCAGCCAGTTCAGTATGCGTTTGGTCGTGGCCTGATGTATTTCAATCCCGCCGCAGAGCAGCATGGTATCGTCGCGCGACAGCTCGCCCAGCGGTCCGTCCAGTTGGAAACGCGCGCCGGCCGAACACATGATGACGTCGTCGCCGTCACCGATCACCGTCCAGTCATACAGCTGCTTTTCCGCCATGCGGTTCGCAATGCGCAGACATTCGATCGCGGCGGCGAAGCTGAGCAATGTGAAGTTATCCAGCAGCACAAAGACAAAGCGGCGCGGTGCATTTTGCGCGGTGCAGGATTCTTGCTGCTTGGGTCTGAGCATGGATACGTATCCTCGGCTACCGCTCGGTATCTATCCCTGTTCCATCAAATGGGCGTGTTTGACAAGGGATTGCAGCCGTATTTGGCTGCGTCAGCGTAATATTCGTATGGTCACCCGGCGGTGGCTTTAGTATATAGCCGGTTCAGATTTGCTTAAAGCCCGGAGTGAGACAATGGCAGAATGGACAAAATCCGACTGGCGCGACAAGCCGCGTATCCAGATGCCGGACTACACCGATACCGCCGCGTTGAACGCGGTTGAGGCGCGGCTATCGCAATTTCCACCGCTGGTCTTCGCGGGCGAGGCGCGCAGGCTCAAGGCGCAGCTTGGCGCGGCGTCGCGCGGCGATGCGTTTCTGTTGCAGGGCGGCGATTGCGCCGAAGCATTCGAGCAATTCAGCGCCGATGCGATCCGGGACACATTCAAGGTAATGTTGCAAATGGCAATGGTTCTGACCTTCGGCGCCAAGGTGCCGGTGGTCAAGGTCGGCCGCATGGCCGGCCAGTTCGCCAAGCCGCGCAGTGCCCCGACCGAGGTTGTGAACGGTGTGGAACTGCCCAGCTACCGCGGTGACATCATCAACGAATTGCCCTTTTCCGAGGCTGCACGCACCCCGGACCCGGCGAAGATGCTGCAGGCCTACACGCAATCGGCAGCCACGCTGAACCTGCTGCGCGCGTTTTCCAAGGGCGGCTATGCCGATATGAACAAGGTCCACAGCTGGACCCTCGGCTTTACCGAAGGCGAGAAGGCCGCGCGCTATCGCGAGATGGCAGGGCGTATCAGCGATGCACTGGATTTCATGCGCGCCGCCGGCATCAACGACGGCAGCAACGAGGCGCTGCAGACGGTGGACTTCTACACCAGCCACGAATCGCTGTTGCTGGAGTATGAAGAGGCGCTGACGCGACTCGACAGTACGTCGGGCAACTGGCTGGCCGGATCAGGTCACATGATCTGGATCGGTGATCGCACCCGGCAGCCGGACGGCGCGCATGTGAATTTCGCCAGCGGCGTGCTGAACCCCATTGGCCTGAAATGCGGACCCAGCATGACCGAGGAGGATCTGAAGGTTCTTCTGGCCAAGCTGAACCCAAGGAATGAGGCAGGTCGCCTGACCCTGATCGCGCGGTTTGGCGCGGGCAAGGTGCAGGAGCATCTGACGCGCCTCATCCGCACGGTGCAGGCTGAAGGTGCTAATGTTCTGTGGGTGTGCGATCCGATGCATGGCAATACGATCAAATCGGACTCCGGCTACAAGACCCGCCCATTCGACGCCGTTCTGCGTGAGGTGCGCGAATTCTTTGCCGTCCACAAGGCCGTCGGTACGATTCCCGGTGGCGTGCATTTCGAGATGACGGGTCAGGACGTGACGGAATGTATCGGCGGTGTGCATGCGGTCACTGACGAGAACCTCAGTGATCGCTATCACACAGCCTGCGATCCGCGTCTGAATGCGTCACAATCGCTTGAATTGGCGTTTCTCGTGGCGGAGGAGCTGTCGGCGTTCCGGCAGGATCGGCACGCCGAAGCGGGCTGATTTGCCGCATCGGGCCCCTGCCAGCCGCCTTTGACAGAGCCGTGCGGCGCCTGCCCGCACGGCGCATCGGTAGTGAGGTTGCCGCCGGGCCACTCCGGTGTCGGCGCCGGCCTAGCCCTTTACCAGCCGGAGGTAGGGGCGCTCGCCCTTCTGATGCGGCGGCTCTGCATCGGCTCCGTCGATGGGTTTTCCTTGGATCGGAAGGATGCGCGGGGCAGCACTGCCAGCTCTGGTTCCGGTCGCGTCCACCCTCGGCACGGCCCCTTCCAGCGGCGTGGTCTGCGCGTGGAGGATATCCAGACGGCGCGGACCGCGCCCAATATTGCCTTCGGTCACCAGGCATCCCAGCGCGCGCGAGATATCACCCAAATCACTGCGTAGCGGAAGGATGAGCATCTCACCCGCCAGTCTGGGCGTGCCCTCCGATCCCAGCGACAGGCGCAGCATCGCCGGCTGATCGAACACCCGCACCAGTTGCTCCGACAGCAGATTTCGATATGCCGGGGTGATGAAGGCGCTGACAGGCATGCCGCGGACCTCCATCCCCATCAGGTCGGTAAGATGGCTGCCGGCGATCCGCAAACGGGCGAGGCCGGGCGCGATACGTTCGGCAATGAATGCATAGGCAAGCAGCGATTCGATGCCACGCGGATCAACGTCCGAGCGGCGCGGAAGGTCCGATCCTCGGCGTAAACTCTGCCAATAGGCGATGAAATCCGCCATTGCGGCACTGTGCTGCGTCAGGGCGCGCGGTGCGGCGTCCGCGCCGGAGACGACGGCGCGCAGGCTGGCCGTCTGGCGGCCCTCTGTCGTATCAGTATCGCGCGTCATCTTGTGTACCCTTTCCCGTCTGTTTTCGGCGATCTTGATCAGAACTCTCAAACGGCGCCACTGCCGCGTGGTTCCCAGCAGCAAACCCGAATTCCGCCCCGCAAGCAGCCTGCGACAGAAGGCAAGCCGCGCCCGGTTAATTGTAATATGCCACAGATGAGAGCGCTTTTGTCTAAAATCCGATGCAAATGGTTAACCTTACCGAAGCGTAGCCCCTGCCGTGCAGCGGGCGGACACCGCGCAGTCGGGACACCTTGCCACACCGCCGCGCAGGGCTTAGGGGTGTGGCGCAAACCGGCAGGGGGCGACATGACGACATTCCGGACACTGAATTCGATGACCGGCTTTGCCGCCGGACAGGGCGGCGACGGCCCCTGGTCATGGACGTGGGAGCTGCGCAGCGTCAACGGCAAGGGGCTGGATTTGCGCTTGCGCGTGCCCGACTGGATCGCCGGGCTGGAGGCCGCGTTGCGGGCGCGCCTGTCCGGGGCGGCGGCGCGGGGCAACATATCGTTGACATTGCGGGTGCAGGCAGAGGATGCAGGCGGTCGGCTGCGGGTGAATTCCGCGCAGCTCGATGACGTTCTGAACGCCATGGCAGAGGTCGAGGCGCGCGCCATGGAGCGCGGTCTGTCATTGGCTCCGGCGCGGCCGGGCGATGTTCTGGCCGTGCGCGGCGTGTTGGAAACAGCCACAGACGAGGCCGATACTGACGCGCTGAAAGCCGCCCTTTGCGCCGATTTCGAAAGTGTTCTGGCCGATTTCACCGCCATGCGCGCCAGCGAGGGGGCGGCGTTGCACGCGCTGCTGACAGCGCATTTGGCCGACATTGCCCAGCTGACCGACACCGCCGCCACCATTGCCAAGGCCCGCGCGCCGGAAATGGCCGCAGCGCTGACCGCCAGCCTTGGCCGTGTGATGCAGGATGCAAATGGCGCCGATCCGGCCCGCGTGGCGCAGGAGCTGGCCCTGATCGCGGTCAAGGCCGACGTGACCGAGGAAATCGGCCGTCTGCGCGCCCATGTGAGTGCGGCGCGCGACCTGCTGGCCAGCGGCACGCCCGTGGGCCGCAAGCTGGACTTCCTTGCGCAGGAATTCAACCGCGAAACCAACACCTTGTGCTCCAAATCGCAATCCAGCACCCTGACCGCCATCGGACTGGAGCTGAAAGTCGCCGTCGACCAGATGCGCGAACAAGTCCAGAATGTGGAGTAGTATATGACTGACCGCCGCGGCCTTTTGATCATCCTGTCGTCGCCCTCGGGGGCCGGGAAATCCACGCTGTCGCGCCGTTTGCGCGATTGGGACGAGAACGTCCTGTTCTCGGTTTCGGCGACCACCCGCACCGCCCGCGAGGGCGAAGTCGACGGAAAGGACTATTACTTCCTGCCGACCGAGGATTTCAAACGCCAGGTGAACGAAGGCCAGATGCTGGAACATGCGTTCGTTTTTGGCAATCTCTACGGCTCGCCCAAGGGGCCGGTCGAGGAGGCGATCAATCAGGGGCGCGATGTGCTGTTCGACATCGACTGGCAGGGCGCGCAGCAGATCCAGAATTCGGATCTGGGCAAGCATACGCTGTCGATCTTCATCCTTCCCCCGTCGATTGCAGAGCTGCGCCGCCGCCTGGAGTCGCGCGGTCAGGACAGCGCCGAGGTGATCGCGAAACGCATGCAGAAAAGCTGGGACGAGATCAGCCATTGGGCCGAGTATGATTATGTGCTGACCAATGACGATCTGGACGCGACAGATGCAAAGCTGAAACAGATCATCGCCGCCGCGCGCCTGCGCCGCATCCAGCAACCTGCCCTGACCGACCACGTCCGCAAGCTGCAAATGGAATTCGAGGATCTGACATGATGTATGCATTTGAAGGCCACGCGCCCGAAACGCCCGAGGATGGCGACTTCTGGGTTGCGCCCGGCGCGCATGTGATCGGACGCGTGGTGTTGGAAAGCGGCGCCTCCGTCTGGTTCGGCGTCACCCTGCGCGGCGACAATGAGGTCATCCACATCGGGGCAGGCACGAATGTGCAGGATAATACCGTAATGCACACCGATATGGGCTATCCGCTGACCATCGGCGCGGGCTGCACGATCGGGCACAAGGCGATGCTGCATGGCTGCACAATCGGCGAGAATTCCCTGATCGGGATGGGCGCCACCGTGCTGAACGGCGCAATGATCGGGCGCAATTGTCTGATCGGGGCAGGGGCGCTGATCACCGAGGGCAAGCAGATCCCCGACGGATCGCTGGTCATGGGTGCGCCGGGCAAGGTGGTACGCAATCTCGATGATGCAGCTATTCAAGGGCTGCGCGAAAGCGCCCTGGGCTATCAGGACAAGATGCGCCGTTTCCGCGCGGGGCTGGCACCGCTCGGCTAGCAAGTGACACGCTACCTCGGGAGCAGATCATCCTCACCGATCTGAGTGGCCAGCCAATCCCTGAATTTGGTCAGCGCACCGTCACCAGTCTTGGTATCGGGCCAGATCAGGTGATAGGCGCCCGGGCTGGGCGTCGGACCGCCCCAGGCGACCACCAAGCGGCCTGCCGCAATATCGACCTTGGCCAGATATTCAGGCAACAGCGCAACCCCCAGCCCATGCAGCGCCGCCTGAGTGATCGTCGAAAACTGGTCATAGATGGTGCCGGTCACGCGCTCTGTTTCGATCCCTTGGGCCGCAAACCATGCCCGCCAACCATCAGGCCGCGTTTCAATATGCATCAATGGCATTTCCAGCAGGCTGGCGGCGCTGGAAGGCGGCTTGGCCTCCAATAGTTCAGGCGCGCAGACAGCGACGACAGCCTCGCCGCGCAGCCGCATCGACTGCGTTCCGGGCCAGTCATCGGCACCGAAATATATCGCTGCATCAAAGGGTTCAGTGGCAAAGTTAAACGGTTTTATCCGCGTCGAGAGGTTCAGCGTCACCTCTGGATGGCTGCGCGCGAAATCCGGCAGGCGCGGCACCAGCCAGCGCATGCCGAAGGTCGGCAGAATCGCCAGGTTCAACGCACCGCCCGACGGGTTGACCGCCAGTTTCAGCGACGCCTGCGCAATCTGATTCAGCGCCGCGCGCACCTCGGCGGCATATTGCACCGCATCAGGCGTCAGGGCGATGCGCCGCCCGTCACGGACGATCAACGACACACCCAGCTGCTCCTCCAGCGCCTGGATCTGCCGACTGACCGCGCTTTGCGTCAGCGCCAGCGCCTCGGCGGCGGCGGTCGCGCTGCCCAATCGGTCCAGCGCTTCGAGGGCGCGCAAGGACGCGATAGAGGGCAGAAACCGGCGGGGCAGAGCCATGTATTCTGTTTCCTCATGTGTTTGAACGAAAGACTTGGTATTCTTTTGGGGTCAAACGCCGTATATGACAAGCAGAATGCATGATAAACTCATGGAAAGGTAATGAAATGAGCCTCGACGCCCCAGCCCTCAAAGCCAAAGACGCCCCCGATCTGTCCAGCTTCGACTGGAAGGATCCCTTCCGTTTGAACGACCAGTTGCAGGAAGAAGAGCGGATGATCGCCGAAAGCGCCCGCACTTTCGCGCAGGAACGACTCCAGCCGCGCGTTATCAAGGACTACGCGACCGAGGCTGTCAGCCCCGAGCTTTTCCCCGAAATGGGCGAAATGGGCCTGCTGGGCACCACGATCCCCGAGGAATATGGCGGCATCGGCAGCGGCTATGTCAGCTATGGCCTTGTCGCGCGCGAGATTGAGCGGGTCGACAGCGGCTATCGCTCGATGATGAGCGTGCAGTCATCGCTGGTCATGTATCCGATCTACGCCTACGGTACCGAAGAGCAGCGCCGGAAATACCTGCCCAAGCTGGCCACCGGCGAGCTGATCGGCTGCTTTGGCCTGACCGAGCCTGATGCGGGCAGCGACCCCGCCGGCATGAAGACCCGCGCCGAAAAGATCGACGGCGGCTATCGCCTGACCGGCGCAAAGATGTGGATTTCCAACAGCCCCATCGCCGATGTTTTCATCGTCTGGGCGAAATCAGACGCGCATGACGGCAAGATCAAGGGTTTCGTGCTGGACAAGGGCATGAAGGGCCTGAGCGCGCCGAAAATCGCTGGTAAACAGTCCTTGCGCGCCTCTGTCACGGGCGAGATCGTGATGAAGGGCGTCGAGGTTGGTGAGGATGCGCTGCTGCCCAATGTCGAAGGCCTGAAGGGTCCGTTCGGCTGCCTCAACCGTGCGCGGTATGGCATTGCCTGGGGCGTCATGGGCGCCGCCGAGTTCTGCTGGCACGGTGCCTTGCAATACGGCCTTGACCGTCACCAGTTCCGCAAGCCGATTGCGCAAACGCAGCTGTTCCAGCTGAAGCTGGCGAACATGCAGACCGAAATCACGCTGGGCCTTCAGGCCGCATTGCGAGTGGGTCGCCTGATGGACGAGGCCAATGCCGCCCCCGAGATGATCAGCATGATCAAGCGCAACAACTGCGGCAAGGCACTGGACATCGCGCGCATGTCGCGGGACATGCATGGCGGCAACGGCATTTCCGAGGAATATCAGGTCATTCGCCATATGGTGAACCTTGAGACCGTCAATACTTACGAGGGCACGCATGACGTTCACGCGCTGATTCTGGGGCGTGCACAGACGGGTCTGCAAGCGTTCTTCTGATGCCTAAAATCGGCAGTTAACGACGCGCGGGCAGGGGGTATCCTTGCCCGCGTTTTTGTGTGGATGCCGCAAAGGAAAGACCGATCGTAACAGCCTGCGCCTCTTGGAATCCGCTTCACTTTCGGTCAATGGTGGCCGAAATCATCCGCTAGACCGCAAGCTGACCGAAGGGACCGCGTTACATGACTGAGACGGCAGACATCATCGTCATCGGCGGCGGCATCGCCGGCATTTCCGCAGCAGCCGAGCTGGCGCTGGATGCGCGCGTGCTGGTCCTCGAGGCCGAGGCGCAGATGGGCTATCATTCAACGGGCCGCTCTGCCGCGATCTACATCCGCAACTATGGCAACGCCGTGCTGCGCGCGATCAATGCGCTGTCCGAGCCGACATTGGCCAATCCCGAGGGCATCAGCGACCACAGCCTGCTGTCACCGCGCGGGGAGCTTCTGATCGCCTCCGAAGACGAAATGCCGACGCTTGAGGCCTATGCCGCTGGCGCCACCGGGCTGGACCGCCTGACTGGCGCTGAATGTACGCAGATGGTGCCGATCCTGCGGCCCGAACTGATCGCCGGTGCCATTTACGAGCGCAGCGCCCAAAGCATCGACGTCGACCGCATGCTGCAAGGTTACGCCCGTCTGCTGAAGGCGCGCGGCGGCCAGATCGTGACTGCTGCGCGCGTGTCGTCGATCAGCCGCCAGGACGACATTTGGCAGATCGACGTCGGCGGCACGCGTTACGCAGCGCCGACCGTGATCAACGCCGCCGGCGCCTGGGCCGATGAGGTTGCGGCGCTGGCTGGCGTGCGCCGCATGGGGCTCCAACCGATGCGCCGCTCCGCCGCACTTCTGCGTCTCGGGGGCGAGCACGATGTCGAAAGCTGGCCGCTGTTCGGCACGGTCGCCGAGACATGGTATGCCAAACCTGACGCGGGAAAGCTCATGGTTTCCCCCGCAGACGAAGACCCAGTCGATCCGCACGACGCATGGGTGGACGACATGGTGCTGGCCGAGGGGCTGGACCGCTACGAGCAGGCCGTGACCGTTCCGGTGACGCGCGTCGACCACAGCTGGGCGGGCCTTCGCACGTTTGCGCCGGATCGCACGCCGGTTGTCGGGTTCGCGCCGGATGCAGAGCGGTTTTTCTGGCTGGCCGGGCAGGGTGGCTACGGCGTCCAGACAGCGCCCGCGCTGGCCCAGACCGCCGCCGCACTGATCATGGGACGCGCCCCGGCGCTGGCGCCAGAGGCACTGAACGCCATGACACCAGATCGCTATTTAACCAATTAAACCAATCTTTAATATCGAGGAGTTCACGTAAATGAGCGACATCACACGTAGCCATACCGGCCCGCGCATGAGCCAGATGGTCCGTCATAACGGCACCATCTATCTGGCCGGTCAGGTGGGTAATGCAGGCGACAGCGTCACCGAGCAGACCAAGACTTGCCTTGCCAATATCGACAAGCTGCTGGCCGAGGCCGGATCGGACAAGACGCGCATCCTTCAGACCGTCATCTGGCTGGCCGACATGAAGAATTTCGCCGAAATGAACGCCGTCTGGGACGCGTGGGTGCCCGAGGGCCACACGCCGGCGCGGGCCGCAGGCGAGGCGAAGCTGGCGACACCCGACTATCTGGTCGAATTCATCGTCGTTGCCGCAGAAGCGTGATTATCGAAGCCCCGGCAATGCGCCGGGGTCTTTGCATTCAAGAAGGGCATGTGCCTGAAATCATCGCCCTTCGGGTCACTCCGTATTACGTATAATCAGTATTATGTGAATAATTAGATTGCTCGAAATCCCACAGCTTCACGTGCTGCGCTACTTGAGGTGCTCTGCCAAACAGCTACTCAGTCGATCAGCACCAACGAAAGTGCCGGGAAATAACACAGCGCCAATAGCACCAGCACCACCGCCAGCAGGAATGGCCAGAGGGCAGCGAAAATCGCAGTTGGCTTTACGTTGCTCATCGACGCCGCGATGTAGAGGCCGACACCCACCGGCGGTGTCAGCAGCCCGAGCGCTAAATTGATGCTGATCACGACGCCGAATTGAAACGGACTGATGCCGTAATCGCCGGTAGCAATTGGCAGCAGGATCGGCGTCACCAGTATCAGCGCCGCGATCCCGTCGATCACCATGCCCACCAGCAGCAGCGCGCCCATCACGATCAGCAGGAATACAAAGGGATCGGACGTCAGCGACGTGATCAGCGCCGCCAGCGTCTGAGGGATTGCCTCATAAATCACCACCCAGCCGAACACATTGGCGGCGGCGACCATGAAAATCACCATCGACGCATTCTGCGCCGTGCGCCGGAACAGCGCATAAAGATGCGAGGGCCTGAGTTCGCCGTAAGCCAGCCATCCCAGCAGGAACGCAATCAAAGATGCGACGGCGGCGCTTTCGGTCGGTGTGGCGATGCCCAGAACAATGCCGCCGATGATCGCCACCGGGATCAGCGCGGCCGGCAATGCGGCCATGATTGCGCGCACTGCCTCGGCGGCGCTCATCCATTCGCCCTTGGGAAACTGGGCGGCGAGACCGATCAGGGTGACGACAATAAAAAAGCCGGCCGCCATCATTAGCCCCGGAATGATGCCCGCCAGAAACATGTCGCCGATCGGGATCTGCGCGAGTACACCGTAGATTACGAACAGCATGGAGGGTGGAATGACTGGCGCCAGCAGCCCCCCTGCCGCCGTCGTGGCGGCGGCAAACCCGCGGTCATAGCCCTCCTTCTCCATGGCTGGAACCATGGCGCGGCTCATCACCGCGATCTGGCTGACGGCTGAGCCGATGATCGCCGCCATGAACATGTTGGCCAGCAGGTTGATCCAGACCAGCCCGCCGCGAAAACCGCCGACCAGCACGCGCGCAGCATTGACCAGCCGCTTGGTCATGCCGCCCTCATTCATCAACTCGCCCGTCAGCATGAATAGCGGGATCGCCAGCAGCCCGTAGTTTTCAGTGCCCGCGAACATCTGCTGCGCAAAGCTATCGAACAGCACCGAATTGTCCGACTGCCAGATATAACTGAGCGCGGTCATCGCCAGCACGATGGAAATCGGCACCGCGCCGAACAGCAGCAACAGGAACAGCGCGGCGGTCATGCCTCCGCCGCCTCAGCGTCCCATGGCCGGGTCAGGTTTGCCAGCGCGTGCAGTGTCAGACCGACGGCAAAGATTGGCATGACCAGCCACAGCCAGAATTTGCGGATCCCCAAAGTCAGCGTCGGCTCGGCATAGATGAAATTGAATGTCACGCCTTGAAAAGCCATCGTGTCAAAGCCCGCGCGCAGCAGGTCCAGCGGCAGGAACCACCGCCAGCAGAGCCACAGCATCAGCACCGCAAAGATCAGCACCAGCCCGTCAACCGCGCGCTGCGCTATATGGGCCCCGCCCTTGGGCAGCATATCGGTCAATAGCGTCACACTGACCGAATGGCCGAAATGCACGGCAGCGGAGGCGGCTAGGAAACTCATCCAGGTCATCGACATGATCGCCGCCTCGTCCACCCAGAAGATCGACGCGCTCATCGCGCGGGTTACCACATTCAGCAATACCAGAGCGGTGATCGCCACGGCCAGCGCGGCGGCTGCGGCCATCTCGATCCGCGCCCAAACCTCTGAAATCCGATGCAGCACCCCTGCCCCCGCAATGCAATCTGGCCGCCCGGTCAAGGGGCGGCCAGCATCCAAAACCGTAATGGCCTACTCGGCCGTGTCAGCCGCAACGTCGCGCATCTCGCCCAGAACGGCGGATTGATCGGACCAGATCTTGTCCCACTCGGCCGGGACATCTCCGAAAAACTCAGGGCCCACTTCAAGGAACGCCGTGCCCGTGCCGCGTACCTGTTCCAGCCATTCGCGATCCTTGACGATGTAGGTGGCGATGCACTCATCCAGCCGCTTTTTCATCAACTCGGAGACGACGGTACGGTCCTCCTCGGACATGTCTTTCCAGACCTTGGCGGACACAAGACCGACCATCGGGAACATCATGTGGTTCGAGACGACGACCATATCGGCCTGCTCGTAATATTTCAGTTTCCAGATCGGCTCGGCGTCCATGTCGATGGCGTTGACCTGCCCGTTGGCCAGCGCGTCATAGACGGCGGGCAGCGGCATCGGCGTCGGGGCCGCGCCCAGCAGGTTGTAGAAATCGAGGATCGGCTTGAACGGCGTGATGCGCAGCTTCTTGCCCTTCAGATCGGCGGCGCTGGTGACCTCGCCTCTGGTCGCGATCTGGCGCAGCCCGGCCATGCCATAGCCGATGCCGACGACGCCCGCCTTAGCCGGCAGATCCTCCAGCATTCTCGCGGCCAGATCCGATTGCAGGATGCGGCCCGCATGGTCGATGTCCCTGGCCAGGAACGGCGCGTAGAAGGCGCCGAAATCGGGCACGCGGTTCGACACCTCGGCCACCGTCAGAAATGCCATGTCCAGCGCGCCGGTCTGCAATTGCTGCATCATCTCGGCCTCGCTGCCCAGTTGCTGGGCAGGAAACACCGTGACGCTATGCGCGCCATCCGTCGCCTCGGCCAAATCAGCGGCGAAGCCTTGGGCCGCTTCGGTCCAGATATGCTGCGGCGGCGTGATCAGCCCAAGGCGGAAGTCCTTGGCGCTGGCGGCGCCAGCCAAAAGCATGGTCGCGGCCGCTATGGCGGCGGGCAGTTTTATCAGGCAAGTCATTCTCAAAGGGTCTCCTCCCGGATGTCATTTCACGCCACTCTTGCGGGGCGTCTGCGGCCGTTCATAAACAGCGCGCAGGCAGGCCACAACGTATTTTCAGCGCGCACCCTGCCCCGCATCACCCGCCGGTGAACAGATCGCCGAACCGCTCGCGCAGGATGTTCTTTTGCACCTTGCCCATCGTGTTGCGCGGCAATTCGTCCACCGTGATCAGCTTGCGCGGAAGTTTGAACCGCGCCAGTGCCCCGGCGGCGGCGGCCATGATCGCCTCCTCATCGGGCACCCTGCCCGGCTCGGCCACCAGAACACCCACCACGGTTTCGCCGAAATCGGGATGCGGGACGCCGATCACGGCGCTTTCCAGTACGCCGGGCTGGTCGTCCAGCACCAGCTCGATCTCCTTGGGGTAGATGTTATAGCCACCCGAGATGATCAGATCCTTGCCGCGCCCGACGATCTGGACATAGCCTCGGTTGTCGATCAGCCCCAGATCGCCAGTGATGAAAAACCCGTCCGGGCGCAGCTCCTCGGCCGTTTTTTCGGGCATTTGCCAATAGCCCTGAAACACGTTCGGTCCGCGCACCTCGATCTGGCCGACCTCGCCTTGCGGCAATTCGGTGCCCGTCTCGGGATCGCAAATCTTCAGTTCGACCCCCGGCAGGGGAAATCCGACCGTGCCGGCGCGGCGGTCGCCGTCATAAGGGTTTGACGTGTTCATGTTCGTTTCGGTCATGCCGTAGCGCTCCAGTATGGCGTGGCCGGTGCGCGCACGGAACCGTTCATGTGTTTCCGCCAGAAGCGGCGCACTGCCCGAGGTGAACAGGCGTATGTGCCGCGTTGCTGCCGCATCAAAGCGCGGATCGTCCAGCAGGCGGGTGTAGAATGTCGGCACGCCCATCATTGTGGTTGCACGCGGCAGATGCGCAATCACGGCATCGACATCGAATTTCGGCAGGAAAATCATCGCGCCGCGCACCGCCAGAATGACATTCGTCGCCACAAACAGACCATGCGTGTGAAAGATCGGCAGCGCATGCAGCAACACGTCAGCCTCGGTAAAGCGCCATTCATCGACCAGCACCAGAGCGTTGCTGAGCAGATTCTCCTGGCTCAGCATCGCGCCTTTGGAGCGCCCCGTTGTGCCGGATGTATAGAGAAGCGCGGCCAGATCATCGCTGCTGCGGTCTGCCGTCGGAAAGGTATCGCTTTGCCCCTTGGCCCCGTCCATCAAGCTGCCCGAGCCGTCCGCGTCAAGCGTCGCCAACTGCGCGCCGAGTTTCGCCGCGACCGGGCTGAGGCTGCCGGTGGCGGCGGGGTCGCACACGATCAGTGCAGCGCCGGAATTCTCAACAAAATAAGTGACTTCGCTAGCAGTATAAGCCGTATTCAACGGCAGGAAAACCACACCGGCCTGCACGCACGCCGCATAGAGCGCCAGTGCCTCGGGCGATTTGGCAACCTGTGCGGCCAACCTGTCACCGGGTTTCAAACCCAAGGCGGCCAGATGCCCCGCGATGCGTGCCGCCTGCGCCAGAAACGCCGCATAGCTGATCTCGGACCCGTCCGGCAGGATCAGAAACGGTGCCGGGTTTCCCGCATGGCGCCCGAAAAGCGTGTCGTAGAGGGGGTTTGCCATGTCGAAAGCTCCTTTCAGCGTGATCTGGTCAGCGCGATTTGGTCCGCACGGCCGGGGCAGCGGCGGCCAGTGATTTGACGGCAGGCGATGCGGCGATGGTGCCATCCGTCGCAAATGCCTCGTGCCGCGCGGCGGTGCGACGCAGATCGTAGAGGTAGTTCACCATCATACCGCCCGACCCGGCGCGCCCCTTTGGCGACAGATCGGCGTCGGCGTGCAGGGCGTGAATGATCGCTCCATTGCCCAGATGGAACCGCGCCACCGGATCGCGCGGCCCGCCGTTTGGCCTCTTGGCATGCAGCAGGTAATAGGCTGCCAGCGCGGGCAGATTGCCGTTCCAGTCCGTAGCGCCGACCTCGCGTATCCAGTCCATCAGGCCGGGGATCGGCGACAGCGTGACAAAGCGAGCCAGACCCGGCAGTTCGGAGGCCAGATCACCGGCCACCTGCTTGATCAGCGAATTGCCGAACGAGATTCCGGCCAGCCCGGTCTGGCAGTTCGAGATCGAATAGAAGACCGCCGTATCGGCCGATTCTGCCGCCAGCGCGTCGCGCTCTTCGGCCAGCAGCGGCTGCACGGCGCCGGGGATGCCGCGCGTCAGCGCCACCTCGACAAAGATCAGCGGCTCGTCCGGCATGGCCGGATGGAAAAACGCGAAACAGCGCCGGTCTTCGGGCTGCACGCGGCGGCGCAGATCGTCCCAGCTGTCGATGGCGTGGACGGCCTCGTAGGCGATGATCTTTTCAAGGATATCCGCAGAGGTCTGCCATGTGATGCGGCGCAGGACCAGAAATCCGCGATTGAACCACGACTTGAACAGATGCCGGAAATCCAGGTCCAGCGCCTCCAGTTCTGGCCTACCGTGCCCCAGACGCAGCAGATCGGCGCGCATCGCCACCAGCCCGCCCGTTGCGCCCTCGATCTGGTTGAGACGGCGGATCAGTTCCTGACGGGGCGGCTCGCTCGCGGCCAGATAGGCACGATAGCTGGCACGCGACGGCGCCTTCTCATAGGCGTTCAGCGTGCGCCGCGTCGCGGCAGGATCGACATTCATACGCTCGGCCAGATGGCGGAAAAATGCCAGCTTGGCCGCGTCATCCATAGCCTTGAATCGCGCCAGAACCTGCTCGGCCAGCAGATGGCCAGACGTCTCACCATGGGTGGTGATCAGCGCATCGGCTAGCTCCTCCACCGGGCGACGGCTCCAGTCGCCTTGGCGCGCGGCACCCAGACCCCGGTCCAGCACGGCGGCCAGCAGATCGGCCAGGACGGTCATACCGCTGTTCCCATGACGTAATCGGGCAGCCATGTGGCAAGGCCCGGAAAGAGGCACAGAAGGATGATCGCCAGCACCATGCAGCCGACGAACGGCAGCGATCCCATCAGGATGGTTCTCAGCGAGATGTCCGGCGCGATGCCGTTGATAACGTAAAGGTTCAGGCCCACAGGCGGGCTGATCAGGCCGATTTCCATGTTGATCGTCAGCACGACGGCGAACCAGATCGGATCGAACCCCGCGATGGTGATGATCGGCATCAGGATGGGCGCGGCCATCAGGATCACCGCGACGGGCGGCAGGAAAAACCCGGCGACCAGCAGGAACACGTTGATCGCCCCCATCAGCACCCAGCGGTTGACGTCCAGCGTGCCGATCCATTCCGCGATGCTCTGCGTGATGAACAGGCTGCTGAGCATGTAGCTGAACACGCCCGCCGCCGCGATAATGAAGAGGATCATCACCGATTCGCGTGTCGAGTCGCGCAGGATCATCCACAGCCCCTTCGGGCTCCAGAGTTTGTAGATCACCATCGCGATCACGATGCACAGCAATGCGCCAACCGCCGCCGTTTCCGACGGCGTCGCGATGCCACCATACATCGCATAAAGCACGCCAAGGATGATGATCAGAAACGGGACCACGCGCGGCAGGATCTCGAATTTTTGCTTCCACGTATAGCTGCCCGCCGTCAGCACCTGCGCATTGCCAGACTTCCACGTGGAATAGAGCGACCACGCCATGAACAGCGTGACCAGCAGCAGGCCGGGGATGACGCCGGCCAGGAAAAGCCGCCCGATCGAGGTCTCGGTCGCGATGCCATAGACGATCATCGTCACCGACGGCGGAATCAGAATGCCCAGCGTGCCGCCCGCCGCGATGCTGCCCGCCGCCACGCCATCGGGATAGCCGCGCTTGCGCATCTCGGGGATGCCCATCTTGCCGATCGCCGCGCAGGTCGCGGGGCTGGACCCGGACATGGCGGCAAACAGCGCACAGGCGCCGAGGTTCGAGATCACCAGACCGCCGGGGATGCGCGTCAACCAGCGCTCCAGCGCCTCATACAGGTCGGCGCCCGCCCGCGTCGACGCAATCGACGCGCCCATGATGATGAACATCGGGATGCTGAGCAGTGCAAAACTGTCCAGCTTGCCGAAAAAGATCTCGGGCATCAGTTCAAGCGAGCGCATCCCGTCGAATACAACCAGAAAACCACCCGACACGATCAGCAGCCCCAGCGCCACCGACACGCCGGAAAACAGCACCGCAATCGTACACAGCGCCACCAAAGCCCCCAGAACCAGCGGATCCATTAGTTATTCTCCAATCCGAAAGGCGCGTCGATCCGCAGAACCAGTGCGACCAGATCAGCGATCAGTTGCAACAGCAAGAGGCCAAAGCCGATGGGCAGCGACATGTAGGGAATCCACAGCCGAACGCCCCAGATCGTATCGGATCGCCAGCCACGCTCCCAGGCAAAGTGCCAGTAGTCAAATCCATACCACAGCATCACGGCGACAATTGCCGCGCTGAGGCTGAGCGTGAAACAGGCCATGAAGAACCGCGCGCGCGGCGCTAGCGCGATGGGGATCAGATCGACGTTTACATGCCCGCGCAGCCGCTGCACATAAGGCAGCCCCATCAGCGTGGCCGCAATCATCAGATAGACCACCATTTCAGTCTGCCAGATCGTCGACTGGTTCAGAACCGCCCGCACAAAGATCATCTGGCAGGTAATCCCCACCGCCACGACGATCATCGCCGCTGATATCCAGCCGGCAAGGGTAGAGATTGCGGCGACCGCCTTCAAAAAAGGGTTGTCACCTGTTTTGGCAACGCGGTGCGTTACTTGTCCGGCCATGTCGGGGTTCCTGTTCGGCTTGGGGATTGAACGTCACGGTGCAGGCGCGCTTGCCACTTCCGTGGGGTGGCAGGGGCCGCAGTCAAAGCCCCTGCCCCGCGCCGATCACTCGACCGCCAGCGCCATGTCCAGCAACTCCTGCCCGTCCGGCACGCTCTCGACAAAATTCTTGTAGGATGTCTCCTTGGCGATCTCGCGCCATGCGTCGAAATCCTCTTGCGTCATCGTGGCAATCTCGACGCCCGCGTCGCGGAAGGTCTCCACTGAATCCGCGTCTTCTTTCTTGGCTTCTTCAAGATAGAACGCCTCGGCCTTGGCCCCAGCGTCAAGCAGGGCTTGCTGCTGCTCAGGCGTCAGGCTTTCAAACTTGGATTTGTTCATCAGCAGCGGCTGATACATGAACCACAGCGCCACGTCGCCAGCCGGGGTATAGCAGGCGACCTGCTCGTAAATGCGGTAGCTGACGAATGACGAGGACGACGTGTTCGCGGCATTCAGAACGCCGGTCTGCATCGCATTGTAGATATCCGCGCTGGACATCGACGCGATCGAGGCGCCCGCCCCGGCCAGCATCTGCTCGAACGCCTTGCCGGCGGCGCGCATCTGCAGGCCGTCGACGTCGGCGGGCTTGGTGATGCATGTGTCCTTGCCCGCGAACCCGCCGGCCAGATAGCCATGCACCAGCACCATCACGTCATCCTCGGCCATCTTCGCCTCGATCGCGTCCATGAAGGGGCTGTCGTTCAGGCGCGCGGCGTGGTCGTGGTTCTTCACCAGCCCCGGCATCAGCGTCAGGTTGAACGCAGGCTGCTGGCCGCCAGCGTACGACAGCGGAAACACGGTCATATCGAGCTGTCCGCGGCTGAGCGGCTTGTACTGCTCGCGCGGTTTGAACAGCGACTTTGAGCCGAAGATCTTGATTTCCAGATCCACATCGGCGGCGGCGACCTCGTCCGCGACGATCTGGGCGACCTTGTGGCGCACGTCGTTGTTGGACCATTGGTGCGACAGGCGCAGTTCGGTTGCGGACGCCGCTGCGCCCATTGCGATCAGGGCTGAGGCAGCGACCGCCGCCTTGAGCATGGATTTCATATCATATCCTCCCGTGGATGTTTCATGGTCCGGTTGACCCGGAACGTGGCGTGCAGCGTGGCGCGGGGGATTTTTCGAGTCAATCTTTTTTGTATACAAAAAATCCATCTTTGCATGCCGGGCCTCCCTGCCTATAGTCTGACCATGGAAAAACGCCGCGCAGATTTGATTGCCGAGGAGATAGAAGAGCTGATCTTTGCCGGCAATTTCGCCGATGGCGACCGGCTGGACGAACATGCGCTGGCAGAGCGGTTTGGCGTATCGCGCACCCCTATTCGCGAGGCACTGCAAAAGCTGACGCTGTCGGGGCTGGTCACGCAGATCCCCAATCGGGGCGCTTTCGTGCACCAGCCCGGCCCTGTCGAACTGATGGAAATGTTCGAGGTCATGGCCGAGCTTGAGGCCGCCGCCGGGCGCCTGGCCGCGCTGCGCATCAGCGACGCAGCGCTGGAGGATCTGCGCGCCGCGAATGCGGCCTGCATGGCCGCCGTGTCAGCGCAGGATGCCAACACCTATTACCTTGAGAACGAAAGATTTCATCACATCATCTACGCCCAATCCGGTAACAGCTTCCTTCGGGCCGAGGCGCTGCGCCTGCAGCGCCGCCTGCGCCCCTTTCGCCGCCAACAGCTGCGGCTGCGGGGACGGCTGGCGCAATCCATGGCCGAGCATGAGGGAATCGTGGCCGCCCTGACCCGCGGCGATGCACCCGGCGCGGCAGATCTGCTGCGCGCCCATGTCGCCGTTCAGGGTGAGAAGTTCCATCATCTCATGTCCAGCCTCAGGCCTGCGGCCGAGTGACAAGATCCCTCGACACCGCGCCCGCGCCCGGTCTAAAAGCGCTGCCAAAGGAGCCATCGCCATGACCTCGATCCTGATTTTGAACGGGCCAAACCTGAACCTCTTGGGCACGCGCCAGCCCGAGGTGTACGGCCACGTCACACTGCCCGATATCGAGGCGCTGTGCCGCGCCCATGCCGCGTCGCGCGGCGCCGATGTGGCGTTCCTGCAAAGCAACAGCGAAGGCGCGCTGATCGACGCCATCCACAACGCCAAGGACGAGCATGACGGCATCATACTGAATGCCGGCGCCTATACGCACACGTCAATCGCGCTGATGGATGCGATTTCATCGGTCGCATTGCCGGTGGTCGAGCTGCACCTGTCGAACGTCCATGCCCGCGAGGAATTTCGCCATGTCAGCTATATCGCCCGCGTCGCGCTGGGGGTGATCTGCGGCTTTGGCGCGGCGGGTTATCCGATGGCAATGGATGCGCTGCTTGCGCATCTGGCGCAGGAGGGGTGAAGCGCCGCTTTGCGGATCAACCCGCCCCATGCCTTCGGCCCACTTGCGTAGTGCTTTGCAGCCTACCGGATAACATGCACGGCGCATTTTGCGTGCCGAACGACATATCCAGCGGTGCTTCCTAGAAAGTAGTCCTGAAGACCGGGGCGATGAGATTTGATAATGATCAGATCCACCGCATTCTCGTTGGCATAATCAATAATCGTGCGACCGGCATGGCCGCTGATGATCTTGCCTTTCGCATTCGGAATGTCCTGTAGCAGGCTGCTCATTTCGGCCTGCAACTCGGATTTGAGGTTTTTGGATGTGTCCTCCGGGATGTAAGCCATTGCGTATGCTGGCAATTTTTCAATCACATGCAGCAGTGTGATTTCCGTGTCCGGCCCGGCAAGAATGCCTGCGCACTGAAGTCCCTTGGAATTGTCCCGCTCATGATCAAAAACGATCGGGATGAGAATGTTATTGTACATGAAATATCTCCCTGACGTAGATTGACCCCAGATAGATCGCTTGCGCGGCCCGAGCATTAACTCACATCAATGTGCCATGCCCTTTGGGTGCGATCCAGCCATCTTGTCCAAGCCATCCCTAAAAGACCCTCCCCAAAACGCAAAGGAGCGAGCCTTTCGGCCCGCCCCCTTCGTTTCCAACGCAAGCTGAAGATCAGCCCTTGGCAGTCCTGGCGACCTCGGCGGCGAAGTCTTCCTTCTCCACCTCGATGCCTTCGCCCACTTCCAGACGCACGTAGCCGGTGATTTCGGCGCCGGCCTCTTTGGCGGCGGCCTCGACGGTCAGGTCCGGGTTCATCACAAAGGCCTGACCCATCAGTGTGGATTCCGCCATGAATTTTTTCATGCGGCCCTCGATCATCTTTTCGATGACCTGCTCGGGCTTGCCGCTTTCGCGGGCGATGTCCATCTGGACCTGCTTTTCCTTTTCCACGACAGAGCTGTCCAGCGATGCCTCGTTCAGGGCGGCGGGGTTCGTCGCGGCGATGTGCATGGCGATCTGGCGACCGAACGCCTCGTCACCCTTCAGCGCGACCAGCACGCCGATCTTGCCCATGCCATCGGCGGCGGCGTTGTGGACATAGGACACCACCGTATCACCGGTCACCGACTCCATGCGGCGCAGGCTCATATTCTCGCCAATGGTGGCGATCTTGGCGGTGATCGTCTCTTCAACGGTCTTGCCGCCCATGTCGGCAACCTTGAGCGCGTCGAGATCAGGAACCTTGACAGCCGCGTCCGCGACGGAGGCGACCATCGCCTGAAAATCGGCGTTCTTGGCGACAAAATCGGTCTCCGAGTTGATCTCGACAGCCACGCCGCGGCCATTCTCGACCTTGACGGCAACAAGGCCCTCGGCAGCGGTGCGGCCCGATTTCTTGGCGGCCTTGGCCAGACCCTTGGTGCGCAGCCAGTCGACGGCTGCTTCCATGTCGCCATCCGTTTCGGTCAACGCTTTTTTCGCGTCCATCATGCCTGCGCCCGTCGTGTCGCGCAGTTCCTTTACCATTGCAGCTGTGATCGCCATTTGGCTCTCCTAATATTAGCGGTATGGCCCGGCGGTCAGTGCCGCCGGGCGCGTGTCAGATGCGGCGCGTGGTCCGGATCAGCTATTCTGACCGGCCTTTGCGGCCATGTCCGAGATCTCTTCGCTCGACTTGATGTCCAGCGGCGCATCCTTGGTCGCCTTGTCGTCATGCACAGCCTCGTGGCTGATGTCGCCGGTCTCGACGCCTGTCGATTCAGGCGCGGCGACCTCCTCGACGGGGGCCTCCTCCATCTCGCCGATGTCGATGCCTGCCGCACCCATCTGGGCCGTCATGCCGTCCAGCGCCGCACGGCTGACCAGATCGCAATAGAGCGCAATGGCGCGCGCCGCGTCGTCGTTGCCGGGGATGATGTAGTCGATGCCGTCGGGCGAGCAGTTGGTGTCGACGATGGCGACGACCGGGATGCCCAGCTTGTTCGCCTCAGCGATGGCCAGCTGCTCTTTCTTGACGTCGATGACGAACAGCAGATCGGGAACGCCGCCCATTTCGCGGATACCGCCCAGGGACGCCTGCAGCTTGCCCTGGTCACGCTCCATGCCCAGACGCTCTTTCTTGGTCAGGCCTTCGGCGCCGGACGCCAGCGCCTCGTCGATTTCCTTCAGGCGGTGGATGGATTTCGACACGGTCTGCCAGTTGGTCAGCGTCCCGCCCAGCCAGCGGTGGTTCATGTAATACTGTGCGCATTTCTCGGCGGCTTCGGCGATCGGCGCGGCGGCCTGACGCTTGGTGCCGACGAACAGGACGCGGCCGTTCTTGGCCACTGTTTCGCGCACGACGTTCAGCGCGGCGTCCAGCATCGGGACGGTCTGCGTCAGGTCCATGATGTGAATGCCGTTGCGCGCGCCGTAGATGTACTCGCCCATGCGGGGGTTCCAGCGCTGCGTCTGGTGGCCGAAGTGAACGCCAGCTTCCAGCAACTGACGCAAAGTGAACTCGGGAAGAGCCATTTGGTATTCCTTTTCCGGTTTTCGCCTCGGCACGGGATGAGAGGCGTTTTGCCTCAACCGGTGGACTGCCGGGGATGTCTCCCCCGGACGGCCCGCCCGTGCCTGCGGATTTCTAGTGAGTGGGCCTATAGACTGCGCAGCCCCTGTGCGCAAGGGGCCTTGCGCGCCGCCTGCCCTCCCGTCACCATCGCGCCAAACAAAGGGAGCGCCGCACATGAGCGATATGAGCTGGTCCGTCGAGGCGGCTGCGGCGCAGGCCAATGGCGCGCCGCTGGTTGCGCTCGAAAGCACCATCATCACCCACGGGATGCCGTACCCGGAAAACCTGCACACCGCCAGCGCGGTAGAGGATGAGGTGCGCCGCGCGGGCGCGGTTCCCGCCACCATCGCCGTGCTGGACGGGCGGCTGCATATCGGGCTGGTGGCGGCGGAGCTGGAGCGGCTGGCCGCCCTGCCCGCCCCGATGAAGCTGAGCCGCGCGGATCTGGCCGTGGCGATGGCAACGGGCGCCAGCGGCGGCACGACCGTCGCCGCCACCATGATCGCCGCCGCGCGCGCCGGCATCGATGTGTTCGCCACGGGCGGCATCGGCGGCGTGCATCTGGGGGCCGAGCGCAGCTGGGACGTCTCCGCCGATCTGCACGAGCTGGCACAAAGCCGCGTGACGGTGGTCTGCGCCGGGCCCAAGGCCATTCTGGACCTGCCCAAGACGCTGGAGGTCCTGGAGACGCTGGGCGTGCCGGTCATCGCTTTCGGTCAGGACGCGCTGCCGGCCTTCTGGTCGCCCGCCTCGCCCTTCGCGGCGCCCCTGCGCATGGACAGTGCTGGCGCTATCGCCGCCGCCCACCGGGCGCGCGCCGCATTGGACCTGCCGGGAGGCCAGCTTATCTGCAATCCGGTCCCGGCGCAGGACGGTATTCCCTACGCCGAACTTGCCCCCCTCATCACCGCCGCAGCCGCCGAGGCCGCATCGACCGGCGTCGCCGCCAAGGACGTCACGCCCGCCCTGCTGAGCCGCCTGAACGACGTCACAGGCGGGCGCACATTGGCCGCCAACACCGCGCTGATCCGCGCGAACGCACGGCTCGCCGCCGCCATTGCGCAAGCCCTGAAAAACGCGTCTGAGCCGCTCGACTAAAGCGCTTCGCGAAAAACCGGAATCGGGGATTTTTGTGAAACCCGCACCACAACGAAGCGCCCGCGCCGGTTTCACCTTTAGGCGTTGCCACAGGTCAACGGCCAAACGCTTCAAATGCAGGGCGTAGCGCGCGGGAACCATTGCCGCGCGCAATCTTTGTCCCTACACATTGCCGCAATATCACCCGGGGCCAATCGCTGACATGACCACACCTTTCGACGACGACACCAGCCCGCCGCACCGTACCGGCATCTTTGCGCGGCTGCGCGCCCGGTTCCTGACCGGCCTTGTCGTGATCCTGCCTGTCGCGCTGACCATCTGGCTGATCTGGACAATGATCGGCTGGGTCGACGGAATGGTGCTGCCGCTGATCCCCTACGACCTGACACCGGCACGCTACATCGGTATCGAGCTGCGCGGTGTCGGCCTGATCGTGTTTCTTGTCTTTACCATCCTCGTCGGCTGGATCGCCAAGGGGCTGATCGGCCGCACCCTGATCCGCTTCAGCGAAGATCTGGTCAACCGTATGCCGGTCGTCCGCTCGATATATTCGGGGGTCAAACAGATCGCCGAGACGATCTTTGCCCAGAGCGAACGCAGCTTCGAGACCGCCTGCCTGATCCAGTACCCGCGCAAGGGGATCTGGGCCATCGGCTTTATCTCGACCATGGCCAAGGGCGAGATTGCCGGCAAGGCAGAAACGGGCGGCGCGCTGGTCAGCGTGTTCCTGCCCACCACGCCGAACCCGACATCGGGATTCCTGCTGTTCCTGCCAAAGGAAGACGTGATCGAGCTGGACATGTCCGTCGAAGACGCAGCAAAGCTGGTGATCTCGGCCGGACTGGTCTACCCCAATCAGGTCAAGCCTGAGGATCAGGAGATCAAAGCCGTCAAGCCCATTAGGCAGGCCTGACGCATCAGTCGAACATTTCGACCAGATCAACGCTGCTGCGCACACCCAGATCGTCCCGATGCGCGGCCAGAAACCGGTCCGCCGCAATCCGCCCGGCCTCTTTCAGCCGGTTCAGCAGATAGGGGTTCGGCACCATCTTGGTCATCACCGACAGTTCGGCCATCAGGCGGTCATCCGCGATCATATGCACATGCAGACGCTTCATCGCGCCCTCTTGCACGCTGCCGGTGTCCAGCAGCCGCTGGACGAAATTGATCGCACGAAGTTCCCGCAACAGCGACGAATTGAAACTGATCTCGTTGATCCGGTTTTCGATCTCCGGCACGGACCGAGGCAGATCGGGGCGCTCAAGCGGGTTGATGTTGACGATCACGATATCGCTGGGCAGCTCCGGCTCGAACAGCGGGAAGAGGGCCGGATTGCCAGTATATCCACCGTCCCAATATGCCTCGCCATCAATCTCGATCGCCTGAAACAGCGTCGGCAGGCAGGCCGAGGCAAGCAGCGCATCGGCGCCGATCTCATCCCCCTGAAAAATGCGAATCTTACCGTGGCGCACATTGGTCGCGCCGACGTATAAGCGCGGGTCGGACTCCGCGCACACGTGGTCATACGAGAACCGCTCGACAACCCGGCGCAGTGGGTTGGTATAGAACGGACCGTAGGTATAGGGCGACAGGGATTGCGACACCGCATCGACCCTTGCCAGTGGCAGCGCATATTCCATGACCGCGCTCACGGCACCGGGCACCGATGCGGCCATCCAGGCGGGCATGCGCAGATCATGCACTGCCCCCATCTGCCCCCAGAGCCAGTTCAGGTTTTCGCGCGCCCCGCTCCGGCCGCCCGCCATCCAGCCCGCTTTGAACGCCGCGCCGTTGAGCGCGCCGGCGGACGTGCCAGATATTGCGGCCACTTCCAGCGTGTCCTCGTCCAGCAGCCGGTCCAGCACACCCCAGGTAAAGGCACCATGCGCGCCGCCACCTTGCAGCGCCAGATTGATCCGTTTGATAGCCATGCCTGCCCCTTCGGCTTTTTCTTGGTTAAAAATACCCAAATCCCGACCGCTGAGGCCATGCGTCGCCCGAACCACAAGCGTACCGCCGCCAAAAGCGGCATCTCCCCGGTATAGGGTTGTTGCAATGCGGCATATATTGCTGCATGTGCAAAAGTCACGCAACCGGCGCCAACGCGGCACCGTCCATGTCCCAAACCACCGGCCAAAAAAAAACGCCAGCGCGAGGCTGGCGTTAAGTTATTGAGGCAGGTTTCATACAGGCAAGAAACCTATCGAGCAGTGACTCTCTTATAAGCAATCCTGCGCCGCCATCCAAGCTAAAAGTTTGAAAAGGCGTGAATCCCTCTCTACCTTCGCTGCCAGTGATGCCCCGCCAATCAGGAATTGCCCCATGCCGAGATCAGTCCTTTTCCAGCGGAATGGGCGCATATCCGTCGCATTAACCTTTGTTTTGCTTGGAATCAGCGCCTTTCAGCCCGCTACAGCGCAGCCGGTTCACGGTATCGCGATGTATGGCGACCCCGCGCTGCCGCCCGACTACACCGCCTTGCCCTATGCGAATCCGGACGCGCCCAACGGCGGTACGGTCACCACCGGCAATGTCGGCGGCTATGATTCGCTTAACCCTTTTGCACCCAAGGGCACGCCGCCTTGGCAACTGCGCCACTTTGCCTACGAATCGCTTCTGGGACGCTCCTGGGACGAGCCTTTCACGCTCTACGGTCTGCTGGCTGAAACCATCGAAACAGACGAGGCGCGGACATGGGTCGAATTTACGCTGAACCCCAAGGCCGCTTTCTCGGACGGCAGCCCGGTCACCGCCGAAGACGTGATCTGGTCGTTCGAGACGCTGGGGACGCGCGGCCATCTGCGCTACCGCGATTTCTGGACCCGCATCGCGCGGATCGAACAGACCGGCCCCGGCAAGGTGCGGCTGGAATTCAAGACGGATGATGGCCCGCCCGACCGCGATCTGGTCCTGCTGGCCGGCTTGCGCCCGATCCTGAAAAAGTCCCAGTGGGACGGCCTTGTGTTCGAGGATGGCGCGATCGAGGATATTCCCATCGGCACCGCGCCCTATGTCGTGGACAGCTACCAGCTCGACCGCCGCGTGACCCTGCGCCGCAACCCCGATTATTGGGGTCGCGATCTCCCGTTCCGGCGCGGCACGAACAACTTCGACGAGATTCGCATTGATTTCTATGGTGATGATGCGGTGATGAAAGAGGCGTTCAAGGCCGGCGAAATCAGCTATATCCGCGAATTCAACGCCGAACGCTGGGAAGAGCTGGCCACCCTGCCCGCGGTCAAACGCGGCGACATCATCCGCAGCGAGATCCCCAATGGCCAGCCCTCGGGTATCTCGGGCTTTGTGATGAACACCCGCAATCCGCCCTTGGACGACTGGCGGGTGCGCGAGGCGCTGATTGCAGCCTTCAACTTCGAATATATCAACGATACGCTGACCGGCGGGCGCCAGCCGCGCATCACCTCCTACTACTCCAATTCCGAACTCGGCATGCGCCCCGGCCCCGCCCCCGAGGCCGTGCGCGCCCTGCTGGAACCCTTTGCTGACAGCCTTCTGCCCGGAACGCTGGAGGGCTATACCCTACCGGCCAGCGACGGCTCGAAACGCAATCGCGCCAATATCCGCGCCGCCGCCGATCTGCTGGCCAAGGCCGGCTGGACCGTGCAGGACGGCGTGTTGAAAAACGCGGAGGGCCAGCCGCTGGTGCTGACGGTGGTGCTGCAACAGGACGCGCTGGTGCAGCAGGCGACCGCGATGATGGATATCTACGCCCGCGCGCTGGAGCGGCTGGGCATCACGCTGAACGTGCAAAGCGTCGACAAGGCGCAATATACCGTCCGCGAGGCGAACTACGATTTCGACCTGACCTTCATGCGCCGGTCGCTGTCGCTGTCACCGGGGAACGAGCAGTATTTCTACTGGGGCGCCAAGGGCGCGGACCAACCCGGCAGCCGCAACCTGATGGGCATGAACAGCCCCGCCGCCGAGGCAATGATTCACGCGATGCTGGCCGCCAAGACCCACGAGGATTTCGTCACCGCCGTGCGCGCGCTGGACCGGGTGTTGACCGCGGGCCGCTACGTGATCCCGATCCACCAGTATTCGGTCGGCCGTGTTGCCCATGATGCGCGCCTGACGTATCCTGCGGACAAGGTGCCGCTCTACGGCGATGGCGTGGGGTTCCTGCCCGAAGTCTGGTGGATGACGGACAATGAGCAGCCAAAGATCGGGCAAACCGGCGCGGCACCCGAGCAGTGAAAAGAAACAATAGGACGATCCGATGAAAAAGCTGATCATTCTCGCGGCGCTGGCCGCGCTGGCAGGCTGCGCCACGGTCGATGGCGCCGGGCGCGATATATCGGGCGCCGCACGCGGCGTCCAAAGCTGGTTCTGACGCCCGCACGGTCCCGCACGGTTCAGGTAGCCTTGCCCGCCTGCGGGGTTTTGCCGTGCGCCTTGCATTACGGCGGACGTCGCCATACGAACAGGCCTAACGCCCCCAAAATGGAAGGCCCGACATGGTCAAGCTCGACATCGTCTCCGACCCGATCTGCCCGTGGTGCTATATCGGCAAGGCGCTGCTTGACGCGGCACTGGAACAGCGCCCGGACCACCCCTTTGTCATCGAATGGCACCCCTTCCAGCTAAATCCCGACATGCCCCGCGAGGGGATGGACCGTCGCGCCTACCTTGAGGCCAAGTTCGGCGGCAAGGAGGCGGCCGTCGCCGCCTATGCGCCCGTGGTCCAAAAGGCCGAGGCGGCGGGCCTCAACATCAATTTCGAGGCGATGCAGCGCACGCCCAACACACTGGACGCGCACCGCCTGATCCACTGGGCAGGCATCGAAGGCAAACAGAACGCCGCCGCGATGGCGCTGTTCTCTGCGTATTTCACCGAGGGGCGCGATATTGGCGACGCCGAGGTGCTGGCCGATATTTCTGATGGCCTTGGGATGGACGCCGCGTTGATCACCAGATTGCTGGCCAGCGACGCCGATACAGACGACATCCGCGCCCGCGATGCCCAATTCCGCGATATGGGCATCACATCCGTGCCAACCTTCATCGTCGCCGCCCAGCACGCTGTGCCCGGCGCCCAAGGCACCGATCTGTGGCTGCACGTCATGGATGAGATCATCGAAAAGCAGGTTGACTGAGATCTAGTATACCTTTGCATACATCCATCTTCCAATCCTTGCAGGATTGCGTTAAAGAGCCTGCAATCACCGACCCTGACACGCGAAAGGCGCCCTTATGTCCAAGATCAAGGTAGAAAACCCCATCGTCGAGCTCGACGGCGACGAGATGACCCGCATCATCTGGGATTTCATCAAGAAAAAGCTGATCCTGCCCTATCTCGACGTCGATCTGAAATACTATGACCTTGGCATCATGGCTCGCGATGAGACGGACGACCAGATCACCATCGACGCCGCCCACGCGATCCAGAAATACGGCGTCGGCGTCAAATGCGCCACGATCACGCCCGACGAGGGCCGCGTCGAGGAATTCGGCCTGAAAAAGATGTGGCGCAGCCCCAACGGCACGATCCGCAACATTTTGGGCGGCGTTGTCTTCCGCGAGCCGATCATCTGCAAGAACGTGCCGCGCCTCGTGCCCGGCTGGACCAAGCCCATCGTCATCGGCCGCCACGCTTACGGCGACCAGTATCGCGCCACGGACATGAAATTCCCCGGCCCCGGCACGCTGTCGATGAAGTTCGTCGGCGACGACGGCACGGTGATGGAAGAGGAAGTGTTCAAGGCACCGTCCTCGGGCGTTTATATGGGCATGTACAACCTTGACGACAGCATCCGCGATTTCGCGCGCGCGTCCTTCAACTACGGGCTCAAGCGGAACTATCCGGTGTACCTGTCCACCAAGAACACCATCCTCAAGAATTATGACGGCCAGTTCATGATCATCTTCCAGAAGGTGTTCGACGAGGAGTTCAAGGACAAATTCGACGCGGCCGGCATCACCTACGAGCACCGCCTGATCGACGACATGGTCGCCTCTGCGATGAAGTGGTCGGGCGGCTATGTCTGGGCCTGCAAGAACTACGACGGCGACGTGCAGTCCGACACCGTCGCGCAGGGCTTTGGCTCGCTGGGTCTGATGACCTCGCAACTAATGACGCCCGACGGCCAGATCGTCGAGGCCGAGGCGGCGCATGGCACCGTGACACGCCACTACCGCCAGCACCAGAAGGGCGAGGAGACGTCGACCAACTCTATCGCGTCGATCTTTGCCTGGACCGGCGGGCTGAAGCATCGCGGCAAGCTGGACAGCAACGAGGCGCTGACCAACTTTGCCGAGACGCTGGAAAAGGTGGTCGTCGATACGGTTGAGTCGGGCCACATGACCAAGGATCTGGCCCTGCTGGTCGGTCCCGATCAGAAATGGCTGACAACGATGGGCTTCCTTGAGAAAGTGGACGAGAATCTGAACAAGGCGCTGAACGGCTGATAGAGCATCAGTCCGGCTAACGGAGGGCGGGCCAAATGGTCCGCCCTTTTTCGGTCGTTCGAGCCAATCTCATAGCTCCCGGCACCGTTTTCGAAATCTGCGCACGGCCAGCGGTGCGGGCAAATTCATTCCTCACATGCAGCGCCCAGTTCAGTGTCGCGCGACATGTTCGCCGCGAAACTGCCCTTAATTATGGGGATGCAGTAATTCGCGGGCTGCCAATTTCCGCTGTTGTTTTTAAGCGCACCTGTCGTAGGGTAGTCGAACCGCTGGGTTAACCGCAAAGGAACCGGCCGATATGACGCCATTCGCCATCGCAGGCGTACAAATGCATCTGAGTGCGCTGCACTCCAACGTCGACGGGATGATCCACAGGCTTGATCTGCTCATGGCGCGTTTTCCATGGACGCAGATGGTGCTCTTTTCCGAGCTGGCGCCATTCGGGCCGCTGCCGAAATTCTCGCTGCCACTGCGGAATGAAACGGTGGACCGCTTTTGCGAGGCGGCGCGGCGTCATAATATCTGGCTGATCCCCGGATCGATGTTCGAGACGGCTGAGGACGGGCGCATCTACAACACGTCGACGGTGATCGACCCCGATGGCAGCATTGTCTGCACCTACCGCAAGATGTTTCCCTTTCGCCCATATGAGGAAGGCATCTCGGCAGGCACAGGGTTCTGCGTCTTCGACGTGCCTGACGTGGGCCGCTTTGGCCTGTCGATCTGCTATGACATGTGGTTTCCCGAAACCACCCGGCAGTTGACGTCGCAGGGCGTCGAGGTGTTGCTGCACCCGGTGCTGACCGGCACCACCGACCGCGAGGCCGAACTGTCGATCGCGCGCGCCACTGCCGCGCAATTTCAGTGCTATGTCTTTGACGTCAATGGCTTGGGCGCGGGGGGCGTGGGGAAATCCTGCGTCGTCGATCCCGCCTCGACCGTCCTGCATCAGTCTGCCGGTCAGGAGGATATGTTCCCGATCGAGGTCGATCTGGACAACGTGCGCCGCCAGCGCGAACGCGGGATGAAGGGTCTGGGTCAGGTCCTGAAAAGCTTTCGTGACCGCGAAGTCGATTTTTCGGTGTATGATCGCAGCAGTGGTACGGACACCTATCTGCACGGGTTGGGCCCGCTTGCCATCCCGCGTCAGGATGGTGCCGGGCGCTTGCGCGCCGGTTTGGGGGCGCCTGATGTGCACCAGGCGCCGAACGGAAAAGCGGAACAAACAACAGATATGTCGGTTGGTGCTGTGCCGAGCGCAAATGGGGAAACACTGCCGGCAACTAACTGAAAACAATGAATGCGGATGATCAGGATGCTCCTATTCCCCCGCGCCCCGTCCTGATCTGCCGCCATCAACGGGGAAAATGAATGCAGTCCATGACAGACTATTATTCGGCAGTGCAATTACGCGCCGACAGGTGGAGCACGCTGCGCGAGTCCACGGCCGCGCTGGTCCGGTCAAATGGCGGGCGTGCGTCCAAGACCCTGACCAAAACGATCGATGAATTGCTCACATCGCTCGCCCCGATCGAGACGTATTGGGCGTTTCCGGGCACCTCGGCCTTTGACGGGCTGCGCCGTGCATTCGATGCGGGACACTACGACGATCTGGCCTTTACCGTGCAGCGGATCAGCCGCGCACTGACCAGCGGCGCGTACCGCCGCCGCCACATTCCGCTGGAACGCGACGCCGCTGACGCTGACGATCACGAAGACGAGGCGATGCAGTCGCTCGAGGCGCGCGCGCACACCAAGCCCTATTTCGAAGTGATGATCGTCGACAACCTTAACGAGCATCAGGAACGCTGGCTGAAATCGAATTTCAGCCGCATGCGCCGCCCCGAAGACCCCTTTCACTACGAGACGGTCGTCGTGCCCAGCCTTCAGGATGCGCTGATGGGGGTCCTGTTCAATCACAACATTCAGGCCATCGTGGTGCGGCCCGGTTTGATCCTGGAATCCAAGCTGGATCTGCCGATCCTCGCCCGCTATCTGAACCGCGCCGGCGGCATCGAGGCGCTGGAGGAGCTGGACCCCAGCAATTACGGCCCCGAGCTCTGCCGCATGATCGCCCGCGTGCGCCCTGAACTGGACGCCTATCTGATCACCGACCGCTCGGTCGAGGATATCGCCGGGCTCGACCTCGGCATCTGCCGCCGCGTGTTCTACAATCAGGAGGATTTTCTGGAGCTGCACCTGAACCTGATCCGAGGTGTGCAGTCCCGCTTCAAGACGCCGTTTTTCACGGCGCTAGTAGAGTTCTCCAAACAGCCCACTGGCGTTTTCCATGCCATGCCGATCAGCCGGGGCAAATCCATCAGCCGCTCGCACTGGATCCAGGACATGGGGGCCTTCTACGGCTCCAACATCTTCCTTGCGGAAACGTCAGCCACCTCCGGCGGGCTCGACAGTCTGCTGGAACCGCACGGCCCGATCAAGGAGGCGCAGCGCCTTGCCAGTCGTGCGTTCGGGTCCAAACAGACGTATTTCGCTACCAATGGCACCTCGACCTGTAACAAGATCGTCGTGCAGGGCCTTATCCGGCCCGGCGATATCGTGCTGATCGACCGCGACTGCCACAAGTCGCACCACTACGGCATGGTGCTGTCCGGTGCGCAGGTCTGCTACCTCGACAGCTATCCGCTGAACGAATATTCGATGTACGGCGCCGTTCCCCTGCGCGAGATGAAGCGCCAACTGCTGGAGTTGAAGGCAGCGGGCAAGCTGGACCGCGTGCGCATGCTTCTGCTGACCAACTGCACGTTCGACGGCATCGTCTATAACGTCGAGCGGGTGATGGAGGAGTGTCTGGCGATCAAGCCCGACCTTGTGTTCCTGTGGGACGAGGCGTGGTTCGCCTTTGCGCGGTTCGGTCCGACCTACCGCCAGCGCACGGCAATGAACGCGGCCAACATCCTGCGCGAGCGGTTCCGCACCGAGGACCACGCAGCCGCCTATGCCGCCCAGCAGGCCGAACTGAAGGATGCCGATACCGAAACGCTGCTGAAAACGCGGCTGATCCCGCCGCCCGATGCGCGCGTGCGCGTCTATGCCACGCAATCGACGCACAAGACGCTGACATCGCTGCGCCAGGGCTCGATGATCCATGTCAACGATCAGGACTTCAAAGGCGAGGTCGAGGCGTCGTTTCGCGAGGCCTATATGACGCATACCTCCACATCGCCCAATTACCAGATCATCGCGTCACTGGACGTGGGCCGCCGCCAAGTTGAACTGGAAGGGTTCGAGTTCGTCCAGCGGCAGGTCGAGGCGGCCATGTCTATGCGACGCGCGATCTCGACCCATCCGCTGCTGCAAAAGTATTTCAAGGTACTGGCAACCGGCGACATGATCCCCGAGGAGCACCGCGAGAGCGGCGTCAGCAGCTATTATGATCCCGAGCAGGGCTGGACCGATATCTGGGACTGCTGGGAAAACGACGAATTCGTGCTGGATGCCACCCGGGTGACGCTGTCCGTCGGCGGCACCGGCTGGGATGGCGACACGTTCAAGACCGATATCCTGATGGACAAATACGGCATCCAGATCAACAAGACGTCGCGCAACACGGTCCTCTTCATGACCAATATCGGCACCACGCGGTCCTCGGTCGCCTACCTGATCGAAGTGCTGGTCGAAATCGCGCGCGAGCTGGACGAATTGCAGGACGACGCCTCGATGATGGAGCGGCGCGGGTTTGAAAAACGCGTGTCCAACCTGATGGACGATCTGCCCCCCCTGCCCGATTTCAGCCGCTTTCACGATGCCTTCCGGTCCGGCCCGGACACGCCCGAGGGCGACATCCGCTCGGCGTTCTTCCTCAGCTATGATGAGAAAAACTGCGACTATCTGGAGCTTGACGGGTCGATCCACGACGCGATGGCCAGCGGCGACGAGGTGGTATCGTCGCAGTTCATCATCCCCTACCCGCCCGGCTTTCCCATCCTCGTGCCGGGCCAGGTGGTCAGCGCCGAAATCCTGTCCTTCATGCGCGCACTCGACGTCAGCGAAATCCACGGCTACCGCGGCGATCTGGGCCTGCGGGTGTTCACGCAGGACGCGCTGAAACGGGCGGGCAAAGCCAATCAGGCGCGGCTGAAGCTGAACGACGCCCGCGCCAAGCTATAAAAACCATATAATAATAACGGGAGACATGAAAACATGGTCGCAGAGCTCAAGAACATCTCGGAAATTCGCCGATATTTTCATCGCAACGAGGATCCGATCTATTTCATCTCGGCCACCAATTTCAACCTGCTCGGTCTCGATGAATGGTGTAAAAACTTCAAGTATATCAGCTATATCGACTGCTACGGCGGCAAACATCCCAATACGTTCGTCCCCTCCGAACAGCCCCATGCCGAATTCCAGTCGATCGAGGACATCAACAACTACCTTCTGCAGCACAAGGAGGTCATCGACCTGATCAAAAGGCGCGGGGGCAAGCCGAAGTTCGTGTTTCTGATGTTCGATGAGGAAACCGAGCGTCTGTCCAAGGAATTGGGCGCTGCTGTCTGGTTCCCCAAGGCGAAACTGCGCCAGCAGATGGACAACAAGATCGAGACGGTCCGCATCGGTAACAAGGCCGGCGTGCCGTCGGTGCCCAATACCCTCAGCGTGGTCGACTCCTATGATCACCTCAAGGAGATTTGCGACACCGCCGGTCTGGGCCACGATCTGGTGCTGCAATCGGCCTACGGCGACAGCGGCCACACCACGTTTTTCATCAAGTCCGAGGCCGATTTTCGCCGTCACGAGCACGAGATCGTCGGCGAGGGCGAGATCAAGATAATGAAGCGGATCGACTGCCGCGGCTCCGCCATCGAGGCCTGCGCGACCAAGGAAGGCACCATCGTCGGCCCGCTGATGACCGAGCTTGTCGGCTTCAAGGAACTGACCCCCTATCGCGGCGGCTGGTGCGGCAACGAGATTTTCAGCACGGCCTTCCCGCCCAAGGTGCGCCAGAAGGCCCGCGAGCTGACCTTCAAATTCGGCGAACAGCTGCGCAAGGAGGGCTATCGCGGCTATTTCGAGCTGGATTTCCTGATCGACAAGAAAACCGGCGATATCTGGCTGGGCGAGCTGAACCCGCGCATCACCGGTGCCAGCTCGATGACGAACCACGCAGCCTTTGCCCACGCAGACGCGCCGCTGTTCCTGTTTCACCTTCTGGAATTCTCCAAGAAGAAATTCAAGCTGGATATCAAGGAGTTGAATGACCGCTGGGCAGACCCCAAGATGATCGACAGCTGGTCGCAAATGGTGATCAAGCACACCGACGACACCGTCGATATTGCTACCGACGTGCCCGAAACCGGCATTTATCGGATGGCAGAGGATGGCAGCGTCGATTTCAACCGCTTCGACTATCACCGCCGCGCGGTCGAATCCGAGAACGAGGCGTTTTTCTTGCGCATCCTGCAGCCCGGTGATTACCGCTACGAGGGCGCCGATATCGGTATTCTGGTCACGCGCGGACGCTCGATGACCAACGGATTCAAGCTGACCGAGCGGAGCAAACGCTGGATTCATGGCATCAAGGCAGGGGTGCATGGCCGCGCCCTGCCCACAGCCGAGGCCGGGCCGGCGCTGGCGGATCCGGCCTTCAAGATCTTGTAGCGCCGTGCAGATGAACTGGCGCACGATATCCGAGGATCAACCCGGCCCGAAATGGGCCGGGCTTTTCCGTGAATACTGGCCCGACTACCACCGCTGGTGGGCGCGCGAGGGGCCGGAGGCGCGCCCCGGCTATCTGGACAGTCGCAAGGCACTGCGCGCGCATATGCCAGAAATGATCCCGCTCTATGACCAGCTGGTCGAGCTTGCGGGCGGCACCGACCACGTGGCGCGGTTCCTCAGCTTTTATTGCCCGCCGCCCTATCTTTCGGCCTGCAGCCAAGCGATCTGGCCGGGCGAAGAGCCGGTTTTGGTGCGCAACTACGACTATTCGGCCAAGGCGTTCGACAGCCTGACCTTGCGCACAAACTGGCAGGGGCGCGCCGTCATGGGCACGTCCGATGGCCTCTGGGGGCTGGTCGACGGGATCAACGATGCGGGGCTGGCGCTGTCGCTAACGTTCGGCGGGCGGCGCGTTGTCGGGGACGGGTTCGGTGTGCCGCTGATCCTGCGCTATGTGCTGCAAACCTGCGAAACGGCAGCCGAGGCAGGCCGCGTGCTGGCGCGCATCCCGACGCATATGAGCTATAATGTCACCGTCATAGATGCGCAGCGAAAATTCCTGACCGCGCTGATGGCCCCTGACCGCAAGACGCTGATCACGCATCAGGCGGTCGCGACAAACCATCAGGAGCGGGTCGAATGGTCCAGCCACGCCCGGTTTACCGCCACGGTCGAGCGCGAGCGATACCTGCTGCAACGGCTGACCCTGCACGTGGAATCCAAGGAGAAATTCATCCGGGCATTCCTGCGCCCGCCGCTCTATTCGCCGCGCTTCGATGAGGGGTTCGGCACGCTTTACACCGCCGTATTCAGGCCGCGCCAGCGCCAGATGGAAATGCGCTGGCCGCACGCCCGCTGGCCACTGGACCTGCATGATTTCCGAGAGGAAACGCGCGTGATCTACACGCCGGAAGGGCAATCAGCGGCCGAGTGAGCCGCGCCATACGCCAGAAGAAGATCGCATTAAGTCCGGCGCCTAACCCTTACCAACGCTTGCGGAATTTCCCCGGCGCCGTGTCAAACTTGGCCCGGAACGCCCGGGCAAACGCCGACGTGCCGCCAAAGCCCGTGGCCGCGGCAATCTCGGCTATGGGCAGGTCCGTTTCGGACAACAGCGAATAGGCGCGCGCCAGCCGCATGTCGGTATAATAGCGCCGCGGGCTGAGGCCGGTGTGCTGGGTAAAGCTGCGCTCCAGCTGGCGCTTGGATATGCCGACGTCCGCGGCGATTTCCTCGACGCTCAGCGGGTCTTCCAGATTGGTCTGCATCAGGCGCATCGCGGCGATCAGGTGCCGGTTGCGGCTGCCGATCACAGCCGAACGCGCGGTTTTCTGCGGCGCGTGGGTGGAATGGCTGCGCCCGTGCAGGCACATGTCCGACACGACCAGAGCAAAATCCGACCCGTAATCTTCCTCGATCACGCTCAGCATCAGGTCGGTCGAGGCCGACCCGCCTGCCGCCGTCATCAGATCGCCGTCCACCTCATAAAGGTTTGGCGTCGGCACCAGATCCGGGAAAGCCTCGACAAAGGAGGGCTGGTTTTCCCAATGCAGGGTAAACGTCCGCCCCCGCAGCAGCCCCGCCCGCGCCAGCGTGAACGCCCCGGTGCAGATCGCGCCGACGGGCGTGCCATGCGCCGCCTGCCGCGCCGCCCATTGCGTGACAACCGGATTGACTGTTTCGGCCGGTTCCACCCCGGAGCAGATGAACGCGCGCGCGCCGCGTGCCGGGGGTCCCAGCGGCGCGTCGGCCTCAAGCGACAGGTTGTTCGAGCAGCGCACCGGCGCGCCGCCCGGCGTCATGGTGCGCCAGCGATAGAGTTCCTGCTGCGAGATCTGGTTGGCGACGCGCAAGGGTTCGATAGCCGCGGACAGCGCCAGCATCGTCAACTTGGGCAACAGGACGAAATCAAAGACACACGGCGCTTCGACATGCGCGATCTTGAAGCTCGCCGCCCCCTTGGGAATGTAGTTTGATTGTGTCATTGCGTCCCTCGCCTCACTTTACGATACGCCCAAAACGCAGACTCGCAAGGCATCTGTCAGGAAATCGCTGTCAGCACAAGTTTGCCGCCGCACCACGCGCAGGCAGCAACCGGCGCATCTGCAAAGGGAAGTTCGGCACGTGGTTTGGCGAGGCGCCAGCGCGCATCTGACCGATCAGCATGGCAAATCTTGGGAAGCGCGGCGCGGGAAACACGAACTGGGATCCGGCCGATGCCAATTTCTTGGTCAAGGGATACTGTGGCCAAAATCTGCGGCGCCAGAAAGCCGAACTCATTCAGGTTTATACGGTGCCAGAGCCTGCAGATAGGCGTAGAGATCAGCGGCATCTTGCGGGTCGCTAACTTTCCAGGCCATCTTGCTGCGCGCATCGCTGTCGTCGAGCGTCTCGCGCAGCCAGCCAGTCGGATCCTGCAGGTATGCCACGAAATCCTCTTCTGTCCACTCGGCGTCGGTCTCGCCCGCATCAACCATCGATTTGCCGTATCTGAAATCCGCAACCGCCGAAACCGGGCCGCCCAAGATACCGTATAAATTCGGACCCAGCCGCCCGCGTTTCCCTGCAAGCGTTTCACCATCAGGCGTCTCAACGACATGGCATGTCACGCATTGTTTCGCGAAAACGGCTTCTCCGGTGGTGGCGTCACCACCAGGGGCTGTCATGGCCGCTTCGATGCTGGCCTCGTCCTTTTCGGTCGCCGCAAAGGCTGGCGCAGCCAAAATCAGGGCGGCGGCAGCGGCGATTGCACCAAAGGTTTTCATGTATCCTCCTCAAGCCTTGCCAGGCCATTTCTGGTTAGCCACCGAAACGGATCGGTCGCGCTGCCCGTTCCCCTACTGCACGGGTCCTGACTGACGGGCCGGTGTGCGCTGCAACAGCAACCTTATATCGCCGATACGCCCGAAAGAAATGTCAATTCATCGCGTCGGGCGCTGTCAATTCACTGGCAATCAGCGGCGTTTAATTTTACCAATCGGACAATACTCTGCCGTAATATCCAATGGGGGATCTGAATGATGACCAAGGCACCAACACCGCAGCATGGCCTGACGCGCCGCCGGTTCATGGCGACAGCGGCCGCCGCCGCGCTGACTGCAGGGTTCTTCGGGGGGGCTTCGCGGGCCATCGCGGCAGAGCCGATCAAATGCGCCGGTATTTACACCGTCCCGGTCGAACAGCAATGGGTCAGCCGCCTGCACAAGGCCGCAACCTCCGCAGCCGGGCGGGGCGATCTGGACTACACCTATTCCGAAAATGTCAGCAACACCGACTACGCCCGCGTCATGCGTGAATACGCCGAAAGCGGCTACAAGCTAATCGTCGGGGAGGCGTTCGCGGTCGAGCAGGAGGCGCGCGAGGTCGCCGCCGAATACCCCGAAATCGCTTTCCTTCTGGGCTCCAGCTTCAAGGAAGATCGCGCGCTGCCGAATTTTGCCGTCTTCGATAACTACATTCAGGACGCCTCGTATCTGACTGGAATCATTGCCGGTTCCATGACCGATACGGGCAATGTCGGCCTGATCGGCGGCTTTCCCATCCCCGAGGTCAATCGCCTGATGCACGCCTTCATGGCAGGCGTGCGGGAAACCCGGCCGGATGCGAAATTTCAGGTAAGCTTTATCGGCTCGTGGTTTGATCCGCCCGCCGCCAAGGAAACCGCGTTCGCGATGATCGAGAACGGCGCCGACATGCTCTATGCCGAGCGGTTCGGTGTCAGTGACGCCGCCAAGGAGAAGGGCGTTCTGGCCATCGGCAACGTGATCGACACGCAAGAGCAGTATCCCGATACGGTCGTCGCATCGGCGATCTGGAATTTCGAGCCGACACTGGACAGGGCCATTGAAAAAGTCCGCAACGGGACGTTCTCCGCCGAGGATTACGGCATCTATTCCCACATGAAAGCGGGAGGTGCCGAATTGGCCCCCCTCGGGACATTTGACGGCAAAGTCCCGCAAAGCGCGCTGAAGCTGGTTGAGACGCGCCGGGCCGCGATCATGGCCGGCACCTTCACCGTCGAGATCAACGATGAAGAACCGAAGTCCCAGTAAATGCGTAATGAACCAGAGGCGCAGGTGGTCCTGCGCCTCGACGGAATTACCAAGACATTCGGCGCGCTGACGGCAAATGATGCGGTCAGCCTGACCCTGCACAAGGGCGAGGTGATCGCACTTCTGGGCGAGAACGGCGCTGGCAAGACGACGCTGATGAACATCCTTTTCGGCCAATACACGGCTGATTCAGGACGTGTCGAGGTCATGGGCCACGCCCTGCCCCCCGGCAATCCGCGGGCGGCGCTGGATGCCGGGGTCGGCATGGTGCACCAGCATTTCACGCTGGCCGAAAACATGACGGTGCTGGAGAATGTGACGCTTGGCACGCGCTCCTTGTGGGCCCCGGGGCTGGGCCGCGCGGCGGCGCGCGCGCGGATTGCCGGGTTGGCGCAGGATTTTCGGCTGAGCGTCGATCCGGATGCCCGCGTCGGGGCGCTGACGGTGGGCGAGCGGCAACGGGTCGAGATCCTCAAGGCGCTCTATCGCGACGCGCGCATCCTGATCCTGGACGAGCCGACGGCGGTGCTGACCCCGCAGGAAACGACCGATTTGTTCGAAACCCTGCGCAAGGCGGTCGCCTTGGGTCTGTCGATCATCTTCATCTCGCACAAACTGCACGAGGTCATGGCGATCTCGGACCGGGTCGTGATCCTGCGCCACGGCAGGGTTGTGCATAAGGGCCCGACATCCGGCACCGACCGCCATGATCTGGCCGCGCGCATGGTCGGCGGCGAGGTCAACGCGCCGAAGGCGGCACCGGGAAAACCCGGCGCGCCGCGTTTGTCGCTGCGCGGCGTCACCACCCCGGATCGGGGCAGCGCGCCGGGACTCAAATCGCTGGATTTCAGCCTTCATGCCGGGCAGATCACCGGGCTTGCCGGGGTGTCGGGCAACGGGCAGGCGGCGCTGGCGGATCTGGTGGGCGGCATGATCCGGCCCGCTGCGGGCGCTTTGGTCATGAACGGTGCTGACGTGCTGAATTGGTCGCCCCGCGCCGCCGTTCATGCCGGGATTGCCCGCATCTCCGAGGACCGGCACAAGACCGGCACGATCGCCGATTTCGATCTGTCGGAAAACGCCATACTCGAGACCTACATGGACCCGCCTTTCAGCCGCCATGGCTGGATGAACTGGCGTGCGGCGCGTGATTTCGCCAGCCGGATCATCGCCAGCTACGATGTACGCTGTCCCGGTCCGGGCACCCGCATCCGGCTGCTGTCAGGGGGCAACATGCAAAAGCTGATCCTTGGCCGCGTCATGGAGGGCGCGCCGCAGATCATTCTGGCCAATCAGCCGGTGCGCGGCCTTGATATCGGGGCTGTCAACTACGTTCATTCGCAGCTATTAGCTGCGCGGGATCGCGGTGCCGCCGTGCTGCTGATCTCCGAAGATCTGGATGAAATCATGGCCTTGTCAGACGTTATTCATGTCATCTCCGAAGGACGTCTATCGCCCCCCTTCGCGCGCGGCACCATGAGCCCCGCCGAACTGGGCATCTGGATGGCCGGCCACGGGTTCGAGGAGACGGCCCATGCGTCTTGAGTCGGTCGCGAACCCCTCGCTCGCCCGCACCCTGACCCCGCCCGCGCTAGCGATTGCCGCGACGGTCGTGATCGCGTCGCTTTTGGCCATGCTGGCAGGCGCGAATCCGTTCGCGGTGCTGGGGCTTATCCTCAAGGGCGCGTTCGGCAGCAAGTTCGCGCTGCTGGAGACGCTGAACCGCGCCACGCCGCTGATCTTTACCGGCCTCGCCGTCGCCGTCGCATTTCGCGCACGTCTGTGGAATATCGGCGCCGAGGCGCAGCTATACGCCGGGGCGCTGGTCGTCGCGGTGCTGGGCGCGGGGCTGCTGGACTGGCCTGCTGTCCTATTGCTCCCGACCATGGCAATCCTCGCCATGGTAGCAGGCGCCGTCTTGTTGCTGATCCCGGCGCTGCTGAAAGTCCGCCTCGGCGTTGACGAGGTGGTGACGACGCTGCTGATAAACTTCATCTTCCTGCTCTTCGTCTCGATGCTGCTGGAAGGCGTGCTGAAGGACCCGATGGGCATGGGCTGGCCCAAATCTGCGCGCCTTATCCCCGAGGCCCGTCTGCCGCGCATCGCGGAAGGGCTGCGCCTGCATTGGGGCTTTGGCCTCGCGCTGATCGCGGCGGTGATAGTTTGGGTGATCGGCGCGCGCACGACGCTGGGCTACGAGATGCGCGCGGTTGGCCTGAACCGCACCGCCGCCGAATTCGCCGGCATTCCCGTGGGCCGCGTGCTGATCAAGACGGCTCTGCTGTCGGGCGGTTTGGCCGCGCTGGCAGGCTTTTCAGAGGTGGCGGGGCTCAAGGGTAATCTGACGCTCGATCTGAGCCCCGGCTTTGGCTACACGGGCATCATCGTCGCGATGCTGGCCCTGCTCAACCCGCTCGGCGTCATCGCCGCGGCGCTGTTCGTCGCCGGCATTTTCGTGGGCGCAGACAGCATGAGCCGCGCCGTCGGCGTGCCGACCTATCTGGCCGATATCATGCTGGCGACGGCCCTTTTGCTGATGGTGGTGGCGATCCTGCTGACCCGGTTCCGCGTGGTGAGGGCATAGCCATGGACATCTTCGAGATTTTCCTGACCGCCAGCTTCTGGACCGCCGCGATCCGCATCGCGTCGCCGCTGATCTTTGCGACATTGGGCGAGCTGATCTGCGAGCGGGCCGGTATCCTGAACCTCGGGATCGAGGGGATCATGGTCGCGGGCGCCTTCGCGGGCTGGATGGCGGTCTATTCCGGCCTTGGACTGTGGCCCGGCGTCGCGGTCGCCTTTGCCGTCGGCATGGGGTTCGGCCTGATCCATTCGATCCTCACTGTCCCCTTTGGCCTGTCGCAGCATGTCGTCGGCCTTGGCGTTACGCTGCTCGCCACGTCCAGCACCTATTACGCCTACCGCCTCGCCCTGCCCGAGGTGACCAGCCCGCCCAGCATCACCCCGTTTCAGCCGTTTGAAATCCCGATCCTGTCGGAGATCCCGGTGATCGGCCCGGCATTGTTCGCCCAGACGCCGCTAACCTATCTGGCCTTCGCGACGGTTGGAATCGTGGCTATCGTCCTCTACCGCACGCCCCTTGGCCTCGCCGTACGCGCGGCGGGCGAAAACCCGCAGGCGGTGGCGGCCCAGGGCCTGTCCGTCGCCGCGATCCGCATGGGCGCTGTCATGGTCGGCAGTGGGTTGATGGCAGTGGGTGGCGCGTTCCTGACCATGTCCGCCTTCAACAGTTTCTTCTTCGAGATGGTCAACGGCCGCGGCTGGATCTGCATCGCGCTCGTGGTCTTTGGCGCCTGGAAGCCGGGCAAAGCGCTGCTCGGCGCGATCCTCTTTGCCGCATTCGACGCGCTGCAAATTCGCATCCAGCAGACTTCTCTGGGCGCAGGCATTCCCTATCAGATCTTCCTCATGCTGCCCTATTTCCTATCCATCCTCGCGCTGGTCGTCATGTCGCGCCGCGCCGAAGTGCCCGCCGCCCTCATGGTGCCGTTCTACAAGGGAGAGCGCTAATGTTCGACATCATCGTCAAGGGCGGCATGCTGCCGGATGGCCGCATCACCGACATCGGCATCACCAACGGGCGGATCACCGCGATGGAGCCACTAGGCGTTAACGCGCGTGAGGTGATCAACGCCAGCGGCGATCTGGTCTCGCCCCCGTTTGTCGATCCGCATTTCCACCTCGACGCGACCCAATCCTACGGCACGCCGCGCATCAACGCATCGGGCACCCTGCTGGAGGGGATCGGCCTCTGGGGCGAGTTGAAACAGGTGATGACCATCGATGACATGATCGCGCGCGCCCTCACCTATTGCGACTGGGCCGCGTCGATGGGCCTGCTGGCAATCCGCAGCCATGTGGACACCTGCGACGACACAGCGAAAGGCGTGGAGGCGATGCTGCAGGTGCGCGAGCAGGTCAAGGATTACATCGACCTGCAACTGGTCGCCTTCCCGCAAGATGGGCTTTACCGCGATCCGACGGCGCGCGAAAACACGATCCGCGCGCTCGACATGGGCCTCGACGTGGTCGGCGGCATCCCCCATTTCGAACGCACGATGGCAGCCGGCGCCGCCTCGGTCCGCGATCTGTGCGAGATGGCAGCAACCCGCGGTTTGCGCGTCGACATGCATTGCGACGAATCGGACGATCCGATGAGCCGCCATATCGAAACGCTGGCCTATGAGGCGCAGCGCCTCGGCCTACAAGGCCGCGTCAACGCCAGCCACCTGACATCAATGCACTCGATGGACAACTACTACGTCTCGAAACTCCTGCCTCTCATCGCCGAGGCGCAGGTGTCGGCGGTAGCAAACCCGCTGATCAACATCATGATCCAAGGTAGACAGGACACCTTCCCCAAACGGCGGGGCATGACGCGGGTCAAGGAAATGCAGGCGCATGGCATCACCGTCGGCTGGGGGCAGGACTGCGTGCTCGATCCATGGTATTCGCTCGGCACCGCCGATATGCTCGACGTCGCCTTCATGGGCATGCATGTCGCGCAGATGTCCGCGCCAGAGGAAATGGCCCGCTGCTTTGACATGGTCACGCATCAGAACGCCGCGATCATGGGGCTTGAGGATTACGGTCTTCATGTCGGCGCGCAGGGGTCGCTCGTCATCCTTGATGCGGCAAACCCGATCGAGGCGCTGCGCCTGCGGGCCGCGCGCCTCTGCGTCATTTCCAAGGGCCGCGTCATATCCCGCACCCCCCGCATGGACGCCGCGCTCACCCTGCCCGGCCGTTCGGAAACAGCCCGCCGCCGCCACAAAATCACTTGAGCCGCACCACCCCCGCTTTTCTTTTTGCCCCAAATATCCTGGGGTGAATTTGCCGTAGGCAAAGAGGGGCAAAGCCCCATTCCAAAACGCCTACGGCACAAGATCGCCTGCCCATGTCGCATTCGGTATAGGCCTCGCGCGCGCCGCATGGCACAACGGTCCCAACCACGCCCGCCCAAGGAGGCCCCATGTTCCTGTCCGTCTTCGATATGTTCAAGGTCGGCATCGGCCCGTCCTCTTCGCACACGATGGGGCCGATGGTCGCCGCCGCACGGTTTCTCGACAAGATGCGCGCCGCACCGTTCGAGTGTTCCGGCGTCAAGGGCGCGCTGCATGGCAGTCTCGCCTTCACCGGGGTCGGCCATGCAACCGACCGCGCCACGATCCTCGGCCTTGCCGGGTTCCTGCCCGAAACCTACGATCACGAGCGCGCCGAGGCGGCTATGGAGCATATCCGCGAAACCCAAACGATATCCCCGGAGGGACTGCCCACGCTGCGCTTCAATCCCAAGGAAGATCTGCTGTTCGATTTCGGCCCCAATCTGCCCGGCCACGCCAATGGGATGGTGCTGATGGCCACGGACAAGCAGGGCGACACCATCTTGCAGGAGACGTATTATTCCATCGGCGGCGGCTTCGTGATGACCGAGGCCGAGCTTGCCGCAGGCCGTGACACCGACGAGGGCGAGCCTGTGCCCTACCCGTTCAAATCCGCCGCCGAAATGCTGCAGATGTGCGAGACGTCGGGCAAATCCATCGCCCAGATGAAAAAGGCCAACGAGATTTCCCGCAAGGGCGAGACGGACATGTCCGCCGGCGTCAAACGCATCTGGCAGGTGATGAACGACTGCATCGAGCGCGGCATGAACACCGATGGCATCCTGCCCGGTGGGCTGAACGTCAAACGCCGAGCCAAGGGCATCCGCGATGCGCTGATTGCCGAGCGCGGCACGAACCAGAACGCCCCGCACAAGATCAACGACTGGATGAGCGTTTATGCCATGGCGGTGAACGAAGAAAACGCCGCCGGGGGGCAGGTCGTCACCGCGCCCACCAACGGCGCGGCTGGCGTCGTCCCGGCAGTGATCCGCTATTACCTCGATCATTATCCCGGCGCATCCGAAGACAAGGTCGAGGATTTTCTGCTAACCGCCGCCGCCATCGGCGGGCTGGTCAAGTTCAACGCCTCGATCTCGGGCGCCGAGGCCGGATGCCAGGCCGAGGTCGGCAGCGCCGCCGCGATGGGCGCCGCGGGCCTCTGCGCCGTCATGGGCGGCACCCCGATGCAGATCGAGAACGCCGCCGAAATCGCACTGGAGCATCACCTCGGCATGACCTGCGATCCGGTCAAGGGGCTGGTGCAGGTCCCTTGCATTGAGCGCAATGGCCTCGGCGCGATCAAGGCGATATCGGCCGCAAGCCTCGCCATGCGCGGTGACGGCACGCATCTCGTGCCGCTGGATGCCTGTATTGAGACGATGCGCCAGACCGGCGCCGACATGATGGACAAGTACAAGGAAACATCGCTGGGCGGACTTGCCGTCAACATTCCCAATTGCTGATCGACCCGACGGCGCAGGTACGCTTGGCATCTTGATCGCGCCAGCAATCGGCGGCTTTGCCGGGGTAGTGCTGGTGGTCGCTTCGAAACTCTATGTTTTTTTGCACGAACGCCGCCGAGGGCACCCCTTCCTGCCGCGATCCTGACACCCGCGCATGACAGCCGTCAGTCCCAGCGCGCGGCGCTTGTCATCAGCATTTCCGCGACCGCGCCTGAATATTCCGCCGGCAGGATCACGATCAGCTTGGGCGCCGTCACGCTCAGGCTGATGGGTCCGGTGGCGAAGTTCGACGTGCCGATCTGGCCATCCGGCGTCAGGCTCAGCCCGCCGATAGGCCAATTCAACCCGTCCGAGCTCCCCTCGACGGCCCCCATGGGGAAAAGCGACACGCGCGCGCCTTTGGCCAGATCCAGCGCCAGTGTAGGCGGCGCAAGGAACACGACATCCTCTTGCCCGATCAACATGCAGCGCTTGGCGGGCCAGCGGACCAGCGCATTGCAGACCGCCAATTGATGATCCAGACGCGCGCCGCTGAATCCGACCCCAAGGATCAATGGCGCGTCGATCCGCGACAAGCATTTTTCAAAATCCGTGCTGTCCTGCTCTGCAATATGGTGCATAATATCAGCGGGGTAAGCTGCACGGGTTTGGGGCGGAATCGAATCAAAATCACCGATCACCGCATCCAGCGCCAGCCCGCGTTCCAGTGCCGTACTTGCCCCGCTATCGGCGGCAACGACCCTGCCCGCCAGCGACAACGCGAATTTCAACGCCGTTTCGTTGGCAGGGGCGCCGCCAATCAATGTCACCGGTGCGGAGCTGCTAATAACCAATCTGAAAGTTCCTTGAATTAACCGTTGTTACGAAGGAAATCACAATCCTGCCACGAAATGATACGGTAAAAACCGTAGATTCGGACCTCTTTCGCCGTGCCTGTCATGGTAAAGATTGGCTTAGCAGGCAAGGAAAGGCGAACACATCATGGTTAGCACAAGTAAGATCCTGACAGTTTCCTATGGTACATTCTCGTGCACACTGGAAGGATTCGACGACTCGTTCGACACTATGAAGGCGATTGCAGAGTATTTTCGCGATCTTTCAGCCGGTGACCGCTACTTCGGGGCCGAACCTGCAACCCCCGATGCCGAAATGCTCGCCCGAATCGCCGAGCGTGAGATTTCGCGCCGGGTCGAAGCGCGCGATGCCGACGGTACGATCCATCTGCGCGCCGGTCCTGCCACGCTCGCGCCGATGGCTCAGCCCGTCGAAGAATCCCCGGCCCAAGATCAGACCGCCAGCGCCCCGGTCGCGCCCGCATCCCCCCCTGCTGCTGATACGCGCCCGGACGACATGTCAAATGACCAGCCGCCTGCCGCCGCCCCAACCGCGGCAAAAGGCAATGGCGCGGCGGAGCCCTTTATAGACCATCCCGCGCCGCAGTCCGCCATCTCCGGGCGCCATGCGCAGAACAACAGCGAAAGCATTGCGGACAAGCTGCGCCGCATCCGGGCGGTCGCCGGCACTGCGAACGCCGCCTTCTCCGGCACCGGCTATGACGATGATGAAGAGGCGCAGGATTTCCTGGCTGACCCCGCCAGTGACCCGGCTGCCGAAGAACTGGCAGACGCGGACGTCAGCGCAGATGACGACGCAGATAACAGCGCGGTGATCGGTGCCGATACCGCCATGGCAGAGGTCCAGGATGATGAACCCGCCCTAGTCGCCGAGGCCGCGGCCGACACGCATTCCGAGGCCGAGCAGGAAGAAGCCCTCACATCCGGTGCAAGCGCAGACGCGATCGGGACACCAGCCGATGAGGTTGCCGAGGCCGAGGCTGATCCGCATTCCGAGGCCGAGCAGGAAGAAGCCCACACATCCGGTGCAAGCGCAGACGCGATCGGGACACCAGCCGATGAGGTTGCCGAGGCCGAGCCGGCTGCGGACCTCCCCGGCACAGCGCAGCCCGACAGCGACGCGATTGCCCTGCCGACCTCCGATGTTGCAGTCACCGGCGAGCTTTCCGACGATGACATTCTATCGCGCCTCGGCAGCGATGTTCTGCACGCCGGCAAGGCCGAGGAAACTGCCGCGTCCGAAGATGACGCGCCTGCCGCAATCGTCGAAATCTCGGACGACTACGACGCCGATCTCTATGACAAGCTGAACGAGCTGCTGTCCGGGTCGCTTGATGGTCAAGTCGCGTCGACGCCGATTGACTACGTTTATCGCGACGACCGGAACGATGCTCTGGCGCAGCTTTTGGCAGATACGGTCCAGAGCGGCCCGATGTCACTGGAAGAGACGGACACGGCCGCCGACATCGGCACTGGTGAGACGGATAGGGTTAGCGCAGACGCGGCATGGACGATCCTGCCGGACGTGGTATCGGACCGCTCCGAGGACGAGACGGATCGGCCCGAAACATCAGAATCCCGCCCCCTGGACGCTGCGCTCACCGACCAGAACCTGCAAGAAGAGACGGTTGAGGCTGACGGCGATGACTCGCTCAGCCCCGAAGCCGAAGCCGATCTTCAGCGCGAATTGGCCGAGGTCGAGGCCGAGCTGAGCCATTCACCGATCCCCGAAGAATTGATCCCGCATCCCGCCGATGCGCCGACGCCGGTGGCAGAAGATACGGATATCAGCGAAACGGCGACATCCGAAGACGAGGATGATGGCGAAGTGCAGGACGAGCTCCCGCACCAGATGTTCGAACCGCTCCGGGACGCCGCCGAGACGCCGCGCGGCCACGACGGTCTGGACGCGCAGGCCAGCCGGATCTTTGACGAGGCCGACACGCAGCTGGGCGAACCTGAGTCGAATAAACGGCGCAGCGCGATCCAGCATCTGCGCGCTGCTGTCGCCGCAACAAGGGCCGAACGCCGCGCCGGTGGCGCCATGTCGCCCGGCGTTGATGACCAGCCCTATCGCAAGGATTTGCAAAGCGCCGTGCGCCCGCGCCGCCCGCAGGCCGTAACCCCGGTCACGCCGCGCCCCAGCGCCGCGCCATCCGGCCGGCCCGCCCCGTTGAAACTGGTCGCCGAGCAGCGCATCGACACGCCTGCCGATCCGGTGCGCCCCCGCCGGATCACCCGCGCGGATCTGGGCGCGGCTCCGGCCAGCTCCCACGCACAGCCCGACCGGAATGCGGGCCATCAGGACGCCTCCATCGGCTTTGCCGGATATGCCGAGCGGATGGGCGCGAACAGCCTCACCGATCTGCTGGAGGCCGCCGCGGCCTATATGGCCGACATCGAAGGAACGCCGCAATTCTCGCGGCCGATGCTTATGCAGAAACTGCGCGAGGCGCATGAAGAAGATTTCTCCCGCGAGGAAGGTTTGCGCTCGTTCGGGCAGCTTTTGCGGCAGGGGAAGTTGCAGCGGCTCAAGGGCGGCCGTTTTGCAGTCACCGACGTGACTGATTTTCGCCAATCGGCCTGATCGCACCGCCCTTGAACGAAAAACGCTGCCGAATTGATTTCGGCAGCGTTTTCATGTCTTTGGACTGAAGTGCGGACGCGAAATCACGGCGCGACCGTCCTCTTGCCAACTTACATCGAAGGCATCAGAACGCTGTCGATCACGTGGATCACGCCGTTCGACGCTTCGATATCGGCCGATGTCACGTTCGCATCATTGACCATGACGCCGCCTTCGGTCTTGATTGTGACCTCATCACCCTGCACCGTCGCAGCGGTCATGCCATCGCTCAGATCGGTCGACATGACCTTGCCAGATACAACGTGATACGTCAGGATCGCGCTCAGTTTGTCCTTGTTTTCCGGCTTCAGCAGGTCCTCAACCGTGCCTTCGGGCAGCGCGGCAAAGGCTTCGTCGGTCGGGGCAAACACGGTGAACGGACCTTCACCCTTCAGCGTCTCAACCAGACCAGCGGCCTCTACGGCAGCGACGAGTGTTCCGAACGAGCCGGCGTCGACTGCGGTATCAACGATGTCCTTTTCAGCCGCCATTGCGGGGAATGCGAGCGCGGTCGAAGCGGCCAGGGCCATGCATGTTCTGCGGATCATAATGTAACTCCTCTTGGGTCTTCGCCGTGATCGGCGATAAAGGGGTTACGCCGCCTGGCCCAAAAAGGATCATTCACATGACCGTGATCGGAATGTGTATGCGGATTAAAGCGCTAAAAAAGCCGCCTGCTGCCCCTGGGGCGTCATGTGCCGGCCTGACTAACGTCATATTCATATGGCTGGATCACACTGACAGCCAAAGGCCGGTTCGGAGGACGCATGTACCCATCACAGATCCCGCTGCCGCACCAACCAGCGCGCCACGCGCGCCTGTTCGAATTGATCCGCCAGCAATCGCAGGCGTTGCGCGTCGCGGTCGATGCCGCGAGCGATCCTGTACAGAACGATGCGGTAATGGCGGAATTTGCCCGGCGCGCTGCGGAGTCCTGGCGCAGATCGCGCTGACGCCAAGGCGTTTCGCGAAACGCTTTAGCCGCGAAACCCTGTGGCCACCACGAATTTCTCCGAGCTGTCGGCGCGGCTGCTGGGCGGCTTGACGTTGGCGACCTTGGCAAAGCGCTGTTTGAGCAATTTCTGCAGCTCGCCCTCGGCGCCGCCGGCCAGGACCTTGGACACGAATGTGCCGCCCTCTTCCAGCACATCAAAGGCCAGATAGGCCGCCGCCTCGCACAGCGATATGATGCGCAAGTGGTCGGTTTGCTTGTGCCCCGAACTGGAAGCGGCCATGTCGGACATCACCACATCGGCGGGTCCGCCCAGCCATTCCTTGATCTGTTCCTCGGCGCCCTCGTCCATGAAATCGAGCTGGTGGATCGTGGCGCCCGGAATCGGCTCGACCTCCTGCAGGTCGATGCCCAGAATGGTGCCGACGGCCTTGCCGCTCTTTTCTCCCAGCGCGTTGATGCGCGGCACTGCCACCTGTATCCATCCGCCGGGGGCGCAGCCCAGGTCCAGCACGCGCGCGCCGGGCACCAGAAAGCGGAATTTATCGTCCACTTCCATGATCTTGAACGCCGCGCGCCCGCGATACCCCTCGTTCTGGGCCCGCTGGACATACGGATCGTTCAGCTGCCGTTGCAGCCAGCGCGTCGAGGACGCGGTGCGCCCGCGCGCCGATTTGACCCTGATCGTCAGGTCGCGTTGGCCACGCCCCGATGTATTCTTGCCGTCCGGTCCCTTGTTCATGCGTTCTCCTCGCTGGTCAGCACGCCGTCGGCGGCCATTTGGGCGTATAGCATGCCCTCGCGCAGACCGCGATCCGCAACCGACAATCTGTCGGTCGGCCAACACCGCAGAAGCGCCTGCAGGATCGCGACCCCGGACATGATCAGCGCATGCCGGTCCAGCCCGATGCGCGGATCCAGCCGCCGCCCGTCCGGCCCCAGCGCCAGATAGCTGCGGATCACGGTGTCGATCTGGTCCGAGGTCATGCGCAGCCCGTCGACCCGGTTGCGGTCATAGCGCTTCAGCCCCAGATGGCTGGCCGCGACGGTGGTTACAGTGCCGCTGGTGCCGACGATCTGGAACCCCTCGCGCGATTGTTCGCTTTTGTAGGGCGCAAATTCCATCAGGTTCTCTTCGAAAAACCAGCTCATCAGGGCAAAGCGGGCCGCGTCATCCTCGACGTCGCGGAACTGGTCGCGCAGGGTGGCGACGCCCAACGGCACGCTGATCCAGTCGACGACGCGCGCGCAGGGGGCGCCATCGCTGCTGCCCGAGTCAAATCCGCCATGCAGGCGCATGATGGCGCGGCGGCGCTGGGACCGTTCAACATCGGTGAGGTCGATCCACACCAGTTCGGTCGAGCCGCCGCCGATATCGACCACCAGCAGCTGATCCGTTTCCGGGCTGACCAGCGGCGCGCAGCTGACGACGGCCAGCTGCGCCTCCTCCAGCGGAGTGATTACATCCAGCTTCAGCCCCGTCTCGCGACGGACCCGCGCCATGAAGGCGGCGCCGTTGGTTGCGCGGCGACACGCCTCGGTCGCGACAAGGCGCATGCCGACAACCTGATGGCGGCTGAGCTTTTGCTGACAGACGCGCAGCGCCTGAATCGTGCGCCCGATCGAGGCGCGCGACAACAGGCCACTCTTTTCCAGACCGGCGCCAAGCTGCACCGATTTGCTAAAGCTGTCGATGACCCGAAACTGACTGCCACGCGGTTCGGCAATCAGCATCCGGCAACTGTTCGTACCCAGATCGAGCGCTGCATAGAGCGGCGAACGGCAGGGCGGCTTTGGCGCGGGGCTCTGGGCCCGTTTCGGGATCGCGCCCGCACCTTCGGGACGCTTGGGCGCCATTGGAAACGCCTCCATTTCGAGTTGTCCCCAACGTATGGGTTTCGCCGTGCTCGCGCAAGGCTGCACAATCGTGCCTGGGACTCTGCCTGGGACTCATGGCTAAGATGAATATTTTGGGGGATCCACACGCTGGTCAGGCCGCGCCCGCTGCCCTAGACAATCGGGCGTCGCTCTCTGCGTGCGTTGGGTCGAAAACAGGCGTCGCGCGCGGTCGGGTGTACTTTAGACAGGGCGAAATAAGGGGAATCACCATGGTCGACGTAACGATCGTTTACTGGCGCGACATTCCGGCTCAGGTCATGGTCGGCAAGGGTCGTCGCGGCTCGAAAAAACAGCTGCCCGAGAAATTCGAGCAGGCTATCGACCGTGCCGCGATGAAAACCGGCGCCGCGGGCACCGATGACTATCTGGCCGAGTGGCGCAAGGCCGCGCCCTACGCATTGGACGGCGAGGCCGATGACGTGGTGGCCGCCGAGGTGGCGCGTCTGGACGCGGAATACGACCGCGAACGCCTGAAGACACTGATCGCAAACGACGGCTGGAACCCCAAAGACACGACCGACGGCGCATGACCCCAACCGGGATTAAGGAGGCTTTGATGGCCCTGTTAAACTTCAAGAAGCGCGGGCAGATCGCGCCCGCGCCGCCAACCGCTGCGGTCGAGGCCCTGCTGAAGGACTACTCGATCGAGGTGATGCCGCGCACTGCCGAAAAGGTGGGTGATTTCCGCGAGTTGCTGCCCGAGGGCACGCGCGTCTACATCGCCCACATCGAAGGCACGCCCATCGAGGATATGGTCGCCACCGCGCGGCGTCTGGCCGATCAGGGCTACAGCCCGATGCCGCATTTCCCGGCGCGCATCATCAAGGACCGCAGCACGCTGGCCGACTGGATCGCGCGCTATCAGGGCGAGGCCGGCGTCGATCAGGCGCTGGTACTGGCGGGCGGCGTCGCGCAGCCCTATGGCGATTATCACAGTTCCATGCAGTTGCTGGAATCGGGCGAATTCGGCAAGGCCGGGTTCAAACACCTGCATGTCGCGGGCCACCCCGAGGGCAACCGCGACATCGACCCGTCGGGCGGCATGGAGAACGTCACCGCCGCACTGCGATGGAAGCAGGCGTTTTCCGAAACGTCGGACGCCGAAATGGCGCTGACCACGCAATTCGCATTCGACGCGGCGCCAATCATCGCATGGGCGGACAGCCTCAAGGCCGGCGGCATCGACCTGCCCATCCATATCGGCGTCGCCGGTCCCGCAAAACTGCAGACCCTGATCAAATTCGCCATCGCCTGCGGGGTTGGCCCATCGCTGAAAGTGCTGCAAAAACGCGCGATGGACGTCACCAAGCTGCTGCTGCCCTACGAGCCGACGGACATCATCGCCGATCTGGCCGCGCACAAGGCCGCGCATCCGGACTTCAACGTCACCCGCGTGCATTTCTTTCCGCTGGGCGGTATCACGGCCAATGCCACTTGGGCGATTGAGCATGCAGGCGCTTCCGGCGTCCCCGCAGCGCGCCAGTAAATCAATATTCAAGGAACTCACATGACCCGCACCATCGTCGAGAGCAAAACGAAAACCGCCGTCATCGGCTTTGACGAGCCCTTTTGCGTCATCGGCGAGCGCATCAACCCCACCGGCCGCAAGAAGCTGGCGGCCCAACTGGAGGCCGGCGATTTCTCGACCGTCGAGATGGACGCCGTGGCGCAGGCCAATGCGGGGGCCACCGTCCTCGATATCAATGCCGGTGTCGTCTACAACTCCAACCCCAACCCGAACGAGACCGAACCGCCCCTGATGACCAAGATCGTCCAGATGGTTCAGGGCCTTGTCGATCTGCCGCTGTGCATCGACAGCTCGGTCCCCGCCGCGCTTGAGGCCGGTTTGATTGCCTGCGAGGGCCGCCCCCTGCTCAATTCGGTGACGGGCGAAGAGGAGCGGCTGGAATTCGTGCTGCCGCTGGTCAAGAAGTACAACGTGCCGGTCGTCGCGATTTCCAACGACGACACCGGCATTTCCGAAGATCCCGACGTGCGCTTTGAGGTGGCAAAGAAGATCGTCCAGCGCGCCGCCGATTTCGGTATTCCCGCACATGACATCGTGGTCGATCCGCTGGTCATGCCGATTGGCGCGATGGGCACAGCCGGCCTGCAGGTCTTTGCCCTCGTGCGCCGCCTGCGCGAGGAACTGGGCGTGAACACCACCTGCGGCGCCTCCAACATCAGCTTTGGCCTGCCCAACCGGCACGGCATCAACAACGCGTTCCTGCCCATGGCGATGGGGGCCGGCATGACATCGGCGATCATGAACCCGGTTGCCCTGCCCGTCCCGCCCAGCAAGATCGCAGAAAAACGCGCCGAAGTGGCCGCGACCGGCCTGCAAATTCCCGAGGACATGGACGACGAGACGTTCTGCCAGCTTTTCGGCCTTGGCAGCACCCTACCGAAATCGGGCAGCGAAATGGAGGCGATTCGCGCCGCCAATTTCCTGACCAACAACGACCCGCATGGCAGCGAGTGGATCAAATTCAACAAGGGCGCGCCGAAAGCAGGCGAAGAGGGTCGCGGCCGCGCGGGCCGTGTCGGCGGCCGCAAGCGCCGCTGAGACCCCTTGTATCAAGGCAGATGGCCCCGTTTCGGCGGGGCTTTTTGCGTTTTTGGTGCAGATATGACACATGCGCAATCTACTGTAATACCACGCCAATTTGAGCGGTTTTTCGCCGTATGGAATTTTAAGTCTTCGATTTTGCGGCATTTTGTAGGAGACAGGCCCTCGGGCGCCGGAAGAGCGCTTCAGGCAGAGATGAATTCGAGGGACTGATGACAAGCCGATCCAACCGCTACTGGCGTATCGCGCCACTCCTTTGTGTCGCCGCCATCAGCCTCGGGGCATGTGCCAAGGCGCCTCAGCAGACGGGCGCCCCAAGCCAGTTCAGCATTGATCCCGCCCGCGAGGCGATGGCCCTGCGGGAGGCGGCAAGCCTGCGCCAAAAAGGCCAGCGCGTCTGGTGCGTCCCCTTCGCCCGCAACGTCAGCGGCATCAACATTCGCGGCAATGCGCACACCTGGTGGAACAAGGCGGCGGGCACCTTCGACCAGACCAAAACCCCTGCCGTTGGCGCGGTCATGTCGTTCCGAGCGACGCCATCAATGCCGATGGGTCATGTCGCCGTCGTCTCCAAGGTGTTGGCCCCGGACCGGATCCTGGTCGATCACGCCAATTGGCATCGCGACCAGATCAGCCAGGACATGACCGTCATCGACGTGTCAAAGTCGGGCGACTGGTCTGCCGTTCGGCTCGAGTCAAACCCGGATGCTTTCGGTAGCGTCTATCCCGTCAACGGCTTCATCCTGCCCCCCAAAACGGCGATCTGATACGGCAGCGGATCTCGACGCGCCCCCAAGGATGGCGCGTCCCAGAGGACGAATTCACGCGTCATCCGGTGACAATGCCAGAAGATTAAGCCCTTCTTAGGTGTTTCCCCCTATTCCAAGAGCATGGGTCTGTTGGGGGAACGACGTGCTACTGTTACCGGAAATTATAGGATCGCTTGCGGTCGTCGTGATGCTGTCATCTGTATTTGGCGTGATCAGATCGCGCCTACCCGAGGCGCGCGCCCAGATCGTCATGGGGATCGCCTTCGGCCTGGTTGCGATGTTTCAGATGAACGCACCGCTGAACATGATGCCGGGTGTCATTGTCGACATGCGCAATGTGCCAGTGGCACTCGCCGGCGCGTTTCTGGGATGGCGCGCCGCGCTGGTTTGCCTGATCATGGCGGCGTCGATGCGTGGCTATATCGGCGGCGTCGGCATGCCGTCAGGAATTGTGGCAATGGGTATTGCCTGTCTCGCAGGACAGTTGTGGAATTACTGGACCCGTCGCCAATCCCGGCGCGGCATCGCGGCCCTTCTGTTGTTGAGCGTCATGGTCAGCAGTCATCTGGCCGCCGCCGTCCTGATGCCGTGGGAGGCATCCGCCGTCTTCCTGTCGACAATGGCCCTTCCAATGGCCGCACTGAATATCCTGTCCATCCCCGTCGCCGCCACATTTCTGGAGCATGAGCGGATGCGAGCCCTCGCCGAGAGCCGCAGAAACGCAGAACGGGAGGTGCATCCGGTCAGTGGGCTTGCCCGCTTTGACGTTTTCTCGCGTGATGCTCTGGCACTGGCCCACAGCGATGCGCATGTCAGCATTGCCGGCATCAATGTGATCCGGCTGACCGGTCGCGACCATCTTGCCGGATCGCTGGGCGGCGCGCGTTTCAACCTGCTTTTGGGCGCGATGAGAGTCCGTTTGCAGAGCCAGGATTGCACAGGCCTGCCTGTTGCGATCACCGAGGATGGGCGCATAGTGACAGGTCTGAACTTTCAGCAGGTTGCGGACCCAGCGACGACCGAAGCCCTGATGCGCCGCCTCTTGAACGATCAGGCCTATCAGATAGACGGTGACCTTCACCTGCGCGTCAGCGTATCGGTTCAGACCTACCACGCGCCGACCTTGGCGCGCCTTCAGGACTGCATTGAAGGCATTTCCGTCCCCGCGCCAAAATGGCGCCCGTTACTTATGGCAGATCAGGAACCAAGCCAAGAACACCGCGCGCCCTTGGCTGCACGGACGCCGCGCAATTCCGATCGCGGCCAGCGACAGGACCATTTGTTCGAAACCGCGCAGGTGCTCTGGACAATGAAACAGGGCTGATGGCTGACCATGCGGTCCAGCCAGCCTGCTCTAGCGTCTGCGAGTGGGAACCTTTGATGCAAATCTTGATTTTGCGAAACGCTTGAGCGACGCGGGGCCTATTTTGGCCGCCCGCCTGTGGGAGAAGAACGCTTGAAAGCGTCGGACAAGGCAGATCCCAGTGCGCCCTGAACGCCGCTTGCGTGCCGCGGCGCTTCAGCGGACCGGGCCGGGCTGCCGGGCTTTGTTTTTTCAGGCTTCGAGGGGCGCGGCGATGACGCCTCGGCGCCATCCTTGCGCATGGTCAAGCCGATGCGCTTGCGCGCCACATCGATCTCGGTCACGCGAACGCGGACAACGTCACCGGCTTTGACGACCTCATGCGGGTCCTTGACAAAGCGATCGGCCAGTTGGCTGACATGCACCAAACCGTCCTGATGCACACCGATATCGACGAAAGCGCCGAAGGCCGCGACATTCGTCACCGTCCCTTCCAGTGACATGCCGGGTTTGAGATCGGTGATGCTGTCGATGCCTTCGGCAAAGGTGGCGGTCTTGAAGCTCGGGCGCGGATCACGGCCGGGTTTTTCCAGTTCCGCCAGAATATCGCGGACGGTCGGCAGCCCGAATGTATCATCAACAAACTGCTCGGCCCGCAGACCTGCCAGCGCGCTGCTGTCGCCCATGATCGCGCGGATGTCGCGGCCGCAAGCCTGCACGATCTTGCGCGCGACGCCATACGCCTCAGGGTGGACGGAGGACGCGTCGAGCGGTTCGGGGCCGCCCGAGATACGCAAGAAACCGGCACTTTGCTGATACGCCTTCGGCCCCAGACCGGGCACCTTGAGCAACGCCTTGCGCGTGGCAAAGGCCCCATTGGCGTCGCGGTGCGCGACGATGGACTGCGCCAGCGACGGCCCCAGACCCGCGATATGGGACAGCAGCGGCGCCGAGGCCATGTTCAGATCGACTCCCACGGCATTCACCGCATCCTCGACCACCGCGGCGAGCGATTGCGCCAGTCGGCGCTGATCGACGTCGTGCTGGTACTGGCCGACGCCGATGGCCTGCGGTTCAATCTTCACCAGTTCCGCCAGCGGGTCCTGCAACCGGCGGGCAATAGACACGGCGCCGCGCAGGGAAACGTCGACATCCGGGAATTCCTTCGAGGCAAGCTCGGAGGCAGAATAAACTGACGCGCCGGCCTCGGATACGATCACGGGTGTGGGGCGCGGCGCCCCGGCAGGCAGGCGTTTGAGCACATCCGCGACCAGCCGCTCGGACTCGCGGCTGGCCGTTCCGTTGCCGATGGCGATCAAGGCGATGCCGTGTTTGCGGATCATCTGCAGCAGCGTTTCTTCTGCGCCGCGCAGGTCGTTGCGCGGCTGGAACGGATAGATCGTCGCGGTTTCAATCAGCTTGCCCGTCTCATCGACGACGGCGATCTTGCAGCCGGTCCGGATACCGGGATCAAGCCCCAGCGTCGCGCGCGCACCGGCGGGCGCGGCCAGCAGCAGATCGCGCATATTGCGGGAAAAAACGTCGATGGCCGCCTCATGGGCGCGGCGGCGCAGGTCCGCCATCAGGTCGGCGAACATCGACAGGCTCAGCTTGACCTTCCATGTCCAGAGGGCCGCCTCTTGCAGCCACAGATCGCCCGGTGCCTGCCCCGGTATCCCGATTTCGGCGGCGATGATGCCGATGACACGCGGCAGCCCCGCTTCGGGTTCTGGGCCGATGTCGATGGTCACGATCTCCTCTTTCGCGGCGCGCAGAATGGCAAGCGCGCGGTGCGACGGGATCGTTGCCCATTTTTCGCTATGGTCGAAATAGTCCGAGAATTTTGCGCCAACCTCTTCTTTGCCCGGTATTACGCGCGCCGTGATCAGGGCGTCTGACTGCAGCACCTGACGCAGGCGCCCTATGAGAGCGGCGTTTTCGCCAAGCTCCTCGGTCAGGATATCCCGCGCTCCGGTCAGCGCGTCCTTTGGCGTCGGCACCGCATCGGTCAGATAGCCTTGCGCCAGCGTGGCCGGATCGGCGGCGCGGTCCGCGAAGATAGCGCGCAGCAGCGGCTCCAGTCCGTTTTCGCGGGCGATCATCGCCTTGGTCCGACGCTTGGGCTTGAACGGCAGATAGAGATCCTCCAGCACCGCCTTGGTATCGGCGCCGGCGATGGCGCGGGCGAGCGCGTCGGTCAGCTTGCCCTGCCCGGTGATTTCACCAAAGATGCTGGCGCGCCGCTTTTCCAGATCGCGCAGATACTCCAGCCGCTCGGCCAGCCGGCGCAGTTGCGTATCGTCCAGACCGCCCGTCGCTTCCTTGCGATAACGTGCGACAAAGGGGACGGTGTCCCCGCCATCCAGCAGCGCGATGGTGGCAGTAACCTGCTCGGCGCGTGCCCCGATATCGGTGGCGATCTTGCGGGCGATACTGTCTGAGGCGGCGGTCATGGTTGGCTCCCTGCGCTGGTCGGATGACTGTCATAGCCGCGCAGGCGGGGGCCGCCAAGCCTTGTTGGGTGCGGCGACGAAAAAGAGGGAGAAATTTCGACGCTGGCAGCATGTTCGCACGTCCCCAGCCATGACCGAATACGTCCGCCAAATCCTGCGCCCCGTCCCGTTACCCCAACGCGTAGCCGGCGCCGCGGATGGTGCGGATTGGATCGCTGCCACCCTGTTGCGTCAGCGCCTTGCGCAGGCGTGCGACGTGAACATCGACAGTGCGCGTGTCCAGAAATATGTCGCGGCCCCAGACAAGATCCAGCAACTGCTCGCGGCTGAAAACGCGGCCCGGCCGCTCCATCAGGCGCGTCAGCAGGCGAAACTCGATCGGTCCCAGCTTCAGCTCTTGTTCATTGCGGATCACCCGGTGGCTTTCGGGATCGAGGGTGATATCGCCAAATGTCAGAGCCGTGACCGAGCCGGACCGGGTGCGGCGCAGCTGCGTGCGCACCCGCGCCATCAACTCGTTCACCGAATACGGCTTTGTCACATAGTCATCCGCGCCGGTTTCCAACCCGCGCACGGTATCGACCTCCTCGGATCGCGCCGAGAGCATGATGACCGGGATGTGCAGTGTGTCGTCGCGGGTCTTGATCTGGCGGCAGACCTCGATCCCGCTGACCTTGGGCATCATCCAGTCAAGGATCACGAGGTCAGGCAGCGCTTCGGCAATCATCAGCATGGCTTCTTCGCCGTTTTCGGCGCAGCGCACCGTAAACCCCTCGGCCTCCAGATTATAGATCAAGACCTCACGCTGGGCCGGTTCATCTTCGACCAGAAGCACCTGTGCCTGCACTATTACCATCCGTCACACTCCGAACGTCGAGGATGTCGTGTCTGCCTTCGGACGCGCCTCATCGGGGTGTTTGCCGGTCGCCAGATAGATGACCTGCTCCGCGATGGAGGTCACGTGATCGCCCATGCGTTCGGTGTTCTTGGCGATGAAATGCAGATGCAGGCAGGCAGTGATGTTGCGCGGGTCTTCCATCATGAAGGTCAGCAGCTCGCGAAACAGCGCATTGTACATCTGGTCCACATCGACATCCCGCGCGATCACATCTGCGGCCAGTGCCGCATCGCGGTGGATATAGGCATCCAGCGCGTCCTTTAGCATCCCCTCGACGGCGCGTGTCATGCGCCGCAGGGTGCCGATGCTGTCACTGATCGGCGCGGCCGCAGACAGGACTTCGCAGCGCTTGGCCATATTCTTGGCATAGTCGCCGATCCGTTCCAGATTGCCGCCGATCTTGATCACGCTGAGGATCAGGCGCAGGTCAATCGCTGTCGGGGCGCGCAATGCAATGATGCGGGCGGCGCCTTCGTTGATCGTCTCCTCAAGCGCGTCGATGCCTGCATCTGCGGCGCGCACCTGCTGGGCAAGGTCCGCATCGCGCGTCTCAAGGGACTTCATGCCGAGGCGGATGGCGTCCTCGACCAGCCCACCCATTTTCATGATCTGCGCCTGCACGGCCTCCAGGTCGGTGTCGAACGCCGACGATATATGTTCATTTGTCATGGCTCATCCAATCCTGCCGGTGATGTAGCTTTCGGTCCTCGGGTCGTGGGGGGCGGTGAATATCTGATCGGTATCACCGTATTCCACCAAAGTGCCAAGGTGGAAAAATGCCGTCTTCTGGCTGATCCGCGCGGCCTGCTGCATCGAATGGGTGACGATCACCACGCAATAATTCTGCCGAAGATCGTCAATCAGCTCTTCTATCTGCGCGGTTGCGATCGGGTCCAGCGCCGAGCATGGCTCGTCCATCAGCAGCACTTCGGGCGCCGTGGCGATGGCCCGCGCGATGCACAATCGCTGCTGCTGTCCCCCCGACAGCCCCGTGCCCGGGCTGTCCAGCCGATCCTTGACCTCGGTCCACAGCGCCGCCTTCCGCAAGGCCTTCTCGACGATATCGCCCAGATCGGATTTGTTGCGGGCCAGCCCGTGGATTTTCGGACCATAGGCGACATTGTCAAAGATGGATTTGGGGAACGGGTTGGGTTTCTGAAACACCATCCCGACCTTGGCGCGCAGTTGCACCGGGTCAACGCGGCGATCATAGATATCCTCCCCATCCAGACGGATATCACCCGTCACCCGGCAGTTATCAATCGTGTCGTTCATCCGGTTCAGGCAGCGCAGGAAGGTGGATTTGCCACAGCCCGATGGCCCAATGAAGGCCGTCACCGTATTGGGGGCGATGTCCACGGACACGCCCTTGATCGCGGCGGTATCGCCATAGCGCACCTGCACGTTCCTTGCGGATATCTTCTGCTCCGCCATGGTCCTGATGCTTTTGCTCATAATCGTGTCTTTCATGTCAATAATCCTTACCAGCGGCGTTCAAATCGGCGGCGCAGCAATACGGCCACCGTGTTCATCACCGCGAGGAACACCAGCAGCGTGATGATCGCCCCCGAGGCGCGTTCGGCAAAGCCGGGATCGGCCCGCTGCGTCCAGTTGAATATCTGCACCGGCAGCGCCGTCGCCGCCTCTCCAAACAAACCAGCGGCTTCGCTATAGGGTGCCGGATATTCGCGCACGAAGGCGACCATGCCGATCAACAGCAGCGGCGCGGTTTCGCCCAGGGCCTGCGCCAGCCCGATGATGGTGCCAGTCAGGATGCCCGGCGCGGCCAGCGGCAGGACGTGGTGGAACACTGTCTGCATTTGACTGGCGCCGACACCAAGCGCGGCATCGCGGATCGACGGCGGCACTGATTTCAGCGCGGCGCGGGTCGTGATGATGATCGTCGGCAACGTCATCAGCGTCAGCACCAGCCCCCCGACCAGCGGCGAGGACTGCCGCAATCCCGCGAAATTGATGAAGATCGCGAGGCCAAGGATGCCGAAGACAATCGAAGGCACCGCGGCCAGATTGCTGATATTCACCTCGATCAGGTCGGAGAACCGGTTTTTCGGTGCGAACTCCTCCAGATAGATCGACGCGGCAACCCCGATGGGCAACGCCAGCACCAGCACCACCAGCATCATATAAAGCGAGCCCAGCAGGGCAACCCCCAGCCCTGCCGCCTCGGGCCGCTGATCGCTGGCGTCGGGGGCGGTCAGAAAGTTCCAGTTGATGCGCGTCTCGATCACGTCGGCATCGGCAAGGCTTTGGGCGATACGCAGCGCTTCGGGGGAGGTGTTGCCGTCCAGTGCGGCGCTTTCCATCGTCACCCGGCCCTTGAAGTATCCGTCGATCCGCCCTTCGGCCAGAACGTCCATCGTCACAGTGCCGCCGATCAGATCCGGATTTGCCAGCACATTGTCGCGCAAACTTGCCGCCGCCTCCTTGCTGAGCAGCGCGCCGATGTCTTTGCCGGGCAGGGTCGTGGTGATCCCGGATGCCTCCAACTGCTGCAACAAGGCGTCCCGCAGCAGCGGCGCGTAGCCGAAGGTTGTCACCTTCGCCATGACGGCGGGATCGCGCTGGCCGGATTTATCCAGCTTCGCCTCGGGCAAGGGGATTTCCAGCGTGATATAGGTCTGGCGAAACGCCCCGAGACCGCTGGATACAACCGAGATCAGCAACACGATCAATGCCAGCGCCGCAATGCCGATCGCTGCCTGCCCATAGGTGCGAAACCGCTTTTCCGCCGCGTTGCGCTGCCGGGTGCGCGGGTCGCGCACCAGCAGGGAATTTGCCATTTCGCTCATTCGTATTGTTCCCGATATTTGCGCACGATTTTCAAGGCCAGCACGTTTAGCCCCAGCGTCAGCGTGAACAGCGTCAACCCCAGCGCGAAAGCCACCAGCGTTTCCGGGCTGGCAAAGTCGGTATCGCCGGTCAACTGGCTGACGATTTTTACAGTGATGGTCGTCATCGCCTCGAACGGGTTCAGCGACAGGCGGGCGGCGGCCCCTGCCCCCAGCACAACGATCATCGTCTCGCCAATCGCGCGGCTGGCCGCCAGCAGCACCGCCCCCGCGATGCCGGGCAAGGCGGCAGGGATGACCACCTGGCGGACCGTCTCGGACCGGGTGGCGCCCAAGGCGGAGGACCCATCCCGCATCGCTTGTGGTACGGCGTTGATGGCATCATCCGACAGCGACGACACAAATGGGATCAGCATGATACCCATGACCAGCCCTGCCGTCATGACCGACGACGCGCTGTCCCCCAGCCCCAGCGGCTGCGCAAAATAGTCGCGCAGCACCGGACCGACGGTGATCAGCGCGAACAGGCCGTAAACAATCGTCGGAATTCCGGCCAGGATCTCGATCAGCGGCTTGGCGACGCTGCGCATCCGCGGCCCGGCATATTCGGACAGATAGATCGCCGCGAACAGCCCGACCGGCACGGCGAACACCAGCGCGATGAAGCTGATATAAAGCGTGCCCCAAAGCAGCGGCAGGATGCCAAGCGCGCTGTTGCCGCGAAAGTTCGGGGCCCAGTCGGCGGACAGGAAAAAGTCGCGCCAGTCGTATTGGCGGAAAAACTGGAGCGTCTCGAACACCATCGAAAGCACAATACCCAACGTGGTCAGGATCGCGACACTCGATGCAGCGATCAGCACCAATCTGATCCACGCCTCGGATGCAAGGCGGGCGCGAAACCCGGCCGAGGATCGCAGGATCGCGCCAAGGCACCCGATAGCGGCAATCGCTAACACGGCCCAGAACACGGTCCCTGCCGAGAGGACTTCAGTGCCTTGTTGCCGCCCGATCAAGCGGATGAGCGACAGCAAAGCATAGCTGGCGAGCGCAGGCACGAGCACACTGAGAGCGGTGTTAATCCCGTGCGCACGGGGCAGCGCCGCCAACGTCCGGATGTCGCCGCCGGCCGCGATATTTGCCCGCGCCCGCGCGACAATAAGGCCAACGATGGCTAAAGCAATCACCAGAACCGGTAATGAAAAGACGGTATCAAGAACCCACATACTGGCAGCTTTCCCCGTTTATGGTCACGGGGGCCGGGCGTGATGCCGGCCCCACGTCCTGCCCTACATGCCGCCAAGCAGCGTGTGATTTGCGACCGCATCCTGCGTAGCCACCAGTTCGGGATCGGACACCAGACCGTATTCGGCCAGCGGCCCGTCCGGGCCCGCGATATCATCGCTCACGAAAAACTCGGCATATTCCTGCAAGCCGGGGATCACGCCCAGATGCGCCGCCTTGATGTAGAAATACAGCGGGCGCGACACCGGATATTCTCCGGCGGCGATGCTCTCGGTCGTTGGCACGACACCGGACATGGTAGCGACCTGCAGCTTGTCGGTGTTGTTTTCGTAGAACGACAGGCCGAATACGCCGATCCCGTTTGCGTCCGCCTCGATCCGGGCCAGCGTTTCGGTATAGTCGCCGTCGATATCGACCGACAGACCATCGGTGCGAACCGCCATGCAGGCGGCCTCGGCGGCGTCTTCGTCACCGCCGTTGAGGGTCGTGATCGCGTCCAACGCACCGCTGTCAGCGCAGCCTTGCAGCAGTACCTTTTCCTCGAACACCTCGCGCGTGCCGTGCTTGGTTCCGGGAATGAAGGCCATGATCGGCTGATCGGGCAGATCGCCGTTCACCGCGGTCCAGTTGGTATTGGGGTTCGGGGCCATGGCGCCTTCTGCGGGCAGTTCTGCGGCCAGCGCCATGTACCAGTCGGCAGGCGTGAAGGCGAAGCTGTTGCCGTTGATGTCGCTGGCAAAGACGATCCCGTCATAGCCGATGCGCACCTCGATGATGTCCGTTACGCCGTTTTCAGCGCAGGCGTCCACCTCGGACGGCTTTATGGCGCGGCTGGAATTTGCGATATCGACCGTGTTGTCGCCGACGCCCGCGCAGAACCGCTTGAGCCCGGCGGAAGATCCGCCGGATTCGACCACCGGTGTCGGGAAATCGAAATTCTCGCCAAAGGCTTCGGCGACGATAGCCGCATAGGGCAGCACGGTGGACGATCCCGCCACCTGCACGTTATCGCGGGCAAATGCGACTGTTGTGGTTACGGCCACGCCCGCCAGCGTGGATAGTGTAAGATTTGCGAATGACATGAACGCTCCTGTCAGATCCGAATCACAGACCACCGCACGGTGATCCTGACGCCATTTGTGGGCGCGCAACGCTGCGGTTTTGCGACAGGGAAGTTACAGTTTCATGACAGATGCAGATCGCGGCGCAGGACGTTAGAGATCGCCGGTGTCGGGCGGCAGAATGACGGTGAATTGCGAGCCCTGCCCCGGCTCGCTGGCGATCTTCAGCCGGCCGCGATGGCGGTTCAGAATATGCTTTACGATAGCAAGGCCCAGCCCGGTTCCGCCCAATTCCCGGCTGCGGTGGCTGTCCGCGCGATAGAAACGCTCGGTCAGGCGCGGCAGGTGAATGGCGTCGATGCCGGGCCCGTGGTCGGCAATCGTGACCTCAATCGCGGGCCCGCGCAGAATGGGATCATGTGCGATTTCCCGCACCGATGCCTCGACGGTTTGACCCGCGCCGCCATATTTGATCGCGTTCTCCACAAGGTTGGTAAAGACCTGCAACAACTGGTCTGGATCGCCAACAACAGGCAAAGCGTCCTGCCCCGGCGCATCGTGCAGAGCGACGTTGCGCTCCTGCGCGAGCGGGGCGAGGTTGCGCAACGTGGTCTGCAACACGTCCCGCAGATCAAGACGTTTCGTCGGGCGCACCCGCTCATCCGCTTCGACCCGGCTAAGCGTCAGCAATTCGCCCACGAGGCGGTTCATGCGGTCAGCCTCGCCCGCCATGATGCCCAGAAAACGGTCGCGCGCTGCGGCGTCGTCGCGCGCCGAATTGCGGAGCGTTTCGATAAAACCGGTGACCGCCGTCAGGGGCGTGCGCAATTCGTGGCTGATATTGGCGACAAAATCGCGGCGCATCTGCTCAGCCTGGGCCAGATCCGTCGCGTTCTGAAAGCTGAGCATCAGCAGCCCGCTGGCGCCGATAGCGCGCAAATGCACATCGTAGAATGCATCACTGCCGCTTTCCACAATCCGGTAGGATACCTTGCGGGGCGTCCGGTCCTGCAGACCCCTTTCCACCGCATCAACCAGCTCAGGATGGCGAAAGGCGGTGGTGAAATGCCTGCCCGCAACGCTTTTGCCCAGCAATTGCGCGGCGGTATCGTTCAAGGCCACGATTTTTCCGGCGCGATCAATGACAAGCGTCGGCGACGGGATAGCGGTGATCAGATCATGCAGCATTGCGGGGCTGGCCGGCCTCTGGTTGGTCATTGGTTATCTCTGTCTGGGCTGATTTGCTGGTCAGATAGCCCAACTTTGAGGTCAGAGACAGCGCCGCCCCGCCACATGCGCAGCCTATCCCGGAAGTTTGATCCCATGCCGTCCTGCCAGATCGGTGATGAACTGCCACGCCACCCGGCCCGAGCGGCCGCCGCGTGTGGCCTGCCACTCGATCGCCTCGGCGCGCAAATCGTCGTCGGACATTTCGATCCCGAAGGCGATGCAATAGCCCCGCACCATCGACAGGAAGCCGTCCTGATCACAGGCGTGAAAGCCCAGCCACAGGCCGAACCGGTCGCTGAGGGACACTTTTTCCTCGACCGCCTCGCCGGGGTTGATAGCCGATCCGCGCTCGTTCTCGATCATGTCGCGGGGCATCAGGTGGCGGCGGTTTGACGTGGCGTAAAAGATCACGTTCTCGGGCCGTCCCTCGATCCCACCATCCAGCACCGCCTTGAGCGATTTGTAATGCTGATCATCATGGCTGAAGCTGAGATCGTCGCAATAAAGGATGAACCGTGCGTCGCTGGCCCGCAGCAGCGACAGCAAACGGGTGACACTGGTCAGATCCTCGCGCTGAAGCTCGACAATCTTCAGCGGCAGCCCCTCGGCCACCACAGCGGCATGCACTGCCTTGACGAGGCTGGATTTCCCCATGCCGCGTGCGCCCCAGAGAAGGGCGTTATTGGCCGGCAACCCGCGCGCGAAATGACGGGTATTTTCCAGCAGCGTATCGCGGGCGCGGTCAATGCCGACAAGCAGGTGCATATCGACGCGCGCGACATCCGGAACAGGTTGCAGATGATCCGGCGCGACATGCCAGACAAAGGCGTCATAGGCTTGAAGATCGGGCGCCGGGCATGGCGGCGGGCTGACCCGCTCCAATGCCTCGGCGATCCGTAGGAGCGGATCGATCATGTGCGCGGCTCCTCGCCCGGCTCGTCCGGCATGTCCTCGGGATGCAAATCCTCGCCTGTCATTTCGTCTTCGTCGTCAAACCACAGACCTTCGGCGCGCAGTTTGGCCTCGCGCTTGCGTTCGACGCGGGCGACCAACTGGATCGACACCTCATAGAGGCCGTAAACGACGACAAAGAGGATACCTTGGGTGATGACATCAGGCGGCGTGACCAGCGCAGCCAGAACCAGGATGCCGACGACCGCATATTTGCGCATGGCGCGCAGGCCCACTGCTCCGACCAGACCTGCCTTGCCCATCAGGGTCAGGAGCACGGGCAACTGGAAGCAAAGGCCGAAGGCAACGATGAATTTGACCGTCAGGTTCAGGTATTCCTGCGCCGAGCCCTGGAACACCACGCTCAGCGGTGCGGCATTCTGAACCCCGTCGATAACTTCGCCCTCGCTTCCGAATTGCTGGAAGCCCAGGAAGAATTCGTAGGCCAGCGGTGTGACCACAAAAAACGCGAAGCTGGCGCCAAGGATGAACATGAAGGGCGACGCGATGATGAACGGCAGGAACGCACCCTTTTCCGAACGGTAAAGCCCCGGCGCAACAAAGCGCCACATCTGGTTGGCAATAAACGGAAATGCCAGCATGAACCCGCCCAGCAGCGACACCTTGATCGCGACAAAGAAGCCCTCTTGCGGGGAGATGAAGATCAGGTCGCAGTCCTGCCCCCGGTCCGCGAGAACCGAACAGAGCGGCGCCGTCAGGAAGTTGAAGATCGGCTGCGCGACGGTAAAGCAGATGATCATGCCGCCAAGGAAATACAGCACGGAGCGGATAAGGCGCGTGCGCAGTTCGGTCAGATGCTCGATCAGCGGTGCGCTGCTGTCCTCGATGTCGTCGCTTTGGCTCATGCCGTGCCCTCGGAGGGTTTCTTGCCTGCAGGTTTCTTGCCGGCAGTTTTGGGCGCCTTGGGTTTGGCCGCCTTGGAGGTGGCGGCAGGCTTGGCGGGTGATTTTGCTTTAGCGGCGGCTTTGGCCGGCTTTGCGGCGGTTGCTGCCTTTGGCGCTGTCTTCTTGGCTGGCGCCTTCTTGGCTGGCGCCTTTTTGGCAGCAGGTTTTGGAGCGCCGCGCGCGGGTGTGGGAGTCGCGGGCTTTGAGGTGTCTGCACCTGCCGCCGCCTCGGCCTTCTCGCGGTCCAGACGGGCCTGCGTGGCCTTGGCTGAATGGGCGGTAATCTTGTCCTTGGCCTCTTGCCGCTCCGGGCTAAGCTTCTCGGGGCTGGCCTTTGGCTTGCCGGCATCGCGCGTGGCCTGGGTAAAGCTCTTGGTGCTTTTGCGGACCTCGTCCATGGCAGATCCGATGGGATTGGTTGCCTTGCGCAGGCTGTCGCTGACCCCGGACACGCCGGCATCGTCCGCCGCGTCGTTCATCGCCTTGGAAAATTCGCGTGCCATGCCCTTGGCCTTGCCCACGAACTGGCCGACAGTGCGGAACATGCCGGGCAGATCCTTGGGGCCGACCACGATCAGCGCGACAATGCCGATCAGAAGTAGCTCCGTCCAGCCGAGGTCGAACATGCTGCGCTCAGACCTTGTCTTTGGTCTTGGAGGTCACATCGTCCTTGGGGGTCACGTCGCGTGTGCCATCCTCGTAATCGATGTCGGCATCCTTGCTGGCCGTTTCGATTTCCTTGTTGCCCTCGTCGATGCCCTTCTTGAAGGACGTGATCCCCTTGCCGACCTCGCCCATCAGCGACGAAATCTTGCCGCGCCCGAACAGCACGAGCACCACGACGGCGATCAGCAGAAGGCCGGGAAGGCCAATATTGTTTAGCATTTCAGTTCTCCCAAAATTCGGGGCGCGTCGGCGCAGGCCCCGTGTATGTCAAGCAGTATCTAAACCCTGTCGCGGTTGGATAAAAGACCAATCGGGTGATGCGGACAGGATTTGCGCGAAAACTGGCGGGGCGTATGTACGCGGGCGGCGGGGTCAAAGGGATCTGCAACCCGGTGAAGGGTTAATTGCGGGCCGGAAACACGAAACAGCGGTCGCGGCGCAGCATCAGCCACAGCGCATTGCCCGGACTGGGCAGGAACACATTCGGCACCGTTGCCTTGAGAATGCTGCCGTCGTAGTCCATGCGGAATTCCACAAGGCTTTCCGAGCCCATGAAACGCGCGCGCTGCACGATGCCGCGGGCGGGCGTGCCATCCTGAACGGTGGGGTTAGGGCCGCGGCCACCGCGGTCAAAGTCGATCTTGATATGCTGGGGGCGGATGACAATGTCGACCGCGCTGCCATCAGGCACGCCGGGGGCGAGGAACTGGCCAAACGGCGTTTCGGTCAGCGCGCCACGAACTGTGCCGCGTATCACGTTGATATCGCTGAAAAATGCAACGGCATCGCGATCCACCGGCGCGTTATAGACATTATAGGGCGCGCCCTGCTGCACGATGCGTCCGCCGCGCATCAGCGCGATGTCGTCGGCCATGCGCATCGCCTCGTCCGGCTCGTGCGTGACCAGAAGGACCGCTGCGTCCTCTTCGCGCAGGATTTCCAGCGTCTCGTCGCGGATGCCGTCGCGCAGGCGGTTATCAAGGCCCGAGAACGGCTCGTCCATCAGCATGATGCGCGGGCGCGGCGCCAGCGCGCGGGCCAGTGCCACGCGCTGCTGTTCGCCGCCCGACAGCTCGTGCGGATAGGAGTCGATGAAATGGGCCAGCCCGACGCGGTCGAGCAACTCGGCCACGCGGTCCGCCGTCTCGGCCTTGGATCCGGTCAGGCCGAAAGCAACGTTGCCAAAGACGTTCAGATGCGGAAACAGGGCGAAATCCTGAAACATCAGGCCGATATGGCGCTGTTCCGGCGGGACGCGGTCTGTGCCGTCGCAGATCACCTTGCCGTCGACCAAAATCTCGCCCGAATCCTGTGTCTCGACGCCGGCGATCATCCGCAGCGTCGTGGATTTGCCACAGCCCGACGGACCCAGCAGGCATGTCACCTGCCCCGGCATCACGGCCAGCGATATATCATCAACCACCAGCCGCCCATCATAGCGGCGGCTGAGGTTCCGGATCTGCAATCTGGGCACTTGTGCGGACATGCGGGGCCTTTTCGGCTATCCGATCAAAAAAGTCGGGAAAGGTTTGAGGGGCAGATAGCAACCCACCCTGCCGCATGCAAGCGCCTGCGGCAGGGTGCGGCACGGTGCGGCGCGCCTTAGAGGGTTGCGGAGACCGCGCCGCCGTCCAGCAACAGGTTCTGCCCGACGATAAAGCCCGCATGCTGCGAGCACAGGAACGCGCAGGCCGCGCCGAATTCATCCGCCGTGCCATAGCGCCCGGCGGGAATCGTGGCGTAGCGCCGCTCGCGCGCCTCCTGCATGGTGATGTCCTGCGCCTGGCTGACGCCGGTATCCAGCTGCACGGCGCGGTCGGTGGCGTGGATGCCGGGCAAGAGGTTGTTGATCGTCACGCCGCTTCCCGCGACCTGTCGCGACGTGCCCGCGACATAGCCGGTCAGCCCCGTGCGCGCCGCATTGGACAGCCCCAGCGCCGGGATCGGCGCCTTGACCGATTGCGACGTAATGTTGACCACCCGGCCCCAGCCGCGCGTCATCATGCCGGGCAGCACGGCCTTCATCAACGCGATGGGCGTCAGCATGTTTGCATCCAGCGCCTTGATGAAATCATCGCGGTCCCAATCGCTCCAGACGCCGGGCGGCGGGCCGCCGGCGTTTGTCACGAGGATATCCAGATCGCCCGCGGCCTCCAGCACCGCCGCCTGCCCGGCCTCCGTGGTGATGTCGGCGGCAACGGCGGTGACCTCCACGCCGAATTCAGCGCGAATCGTGTCCGCCGCAGCGTCCAGCGCGTCCTGCCCGCGCGCGTTCATGACCAGATCGACGCCTTCGGCGGCCAGCGCGCGGGCGCAGCCCAGTCCCAGCCCCTTCGATGATGCGCAGACGAGCGCGCGTTTGCCATTCAAGCCCATGTCCATGTGCAGCTTCCTTCTATTTGCGGTCCGTCGATATTGCCTTGAATTTTAGCGACCTGTGACGCAACTGCGCCACATTCGGATTATAGTGTCCATAGGTACGTCAGCGGCGCAGCGACCTAAAGTTGAAAGTTCCTTAGTTCGCCTCAAGTTAAGGATTGAGTGATACCGATATGACCGCACTGCCACGACTGCCAAGGGAAAGCATGGTGACTGAAGATTGCGTTCGGGCCCTGCCCGTCTACACCGCTTCCGATATCACCGTCGTCAGCGGCGCCAATCCGGGCGATGAGATCTCTTTCGCGGATGAGCTGGACCTTGACGATATCTATGAGGTGCGCCAGACCGCCGCAGTACAAGGGCTGACGGTTGCGCCGGGCAAGGATTGCGCGCTTGCCATTGCGTCCGGTTCGGCGCTCGGGCGGGCCGGTCATGAGGTGCATCTGGATGCGACACTGACCATGATGACCTCGACCGGGGTCACGACCGAATTGATGGTGATGGTCGAAGTGGACAGCGTCGGCTATGTCGCGGCGATCTATGCCCTGCCCCTGACGCAACTGATCCCATGCACGGAATACATCCTGATCAATATTGACCGTCACTGCGCACGCGCCCGATTGTCCGAGGCTGCATGCGTGTCCTTTTTGCGCAGCCCGCGCGCAGCGATAGCCGCGGGTGCGCAGATCGCCTTTTAGGGAGGGATGGCCCCTCGCCTTGGTCTATTGCGCGCGCAGGCGGGCCGCACTATACGCGCCCCATGCTGGACCTCTCCCCAAACCGCCCCGACCTGCCGTTCGAGATTGCGCGCCGCCGCACCTTCGCGATCATCTCGCATCCCGATGCGGGCAAGACGACTCTGACCGAAAAATTCCTTCTGTTCGGCGGCGCGATCCAGATGGCCGGACAGGTCCGTGCCAAGGGCGAGGCACGGCGCACGCGATCCGACTTCATGCAGATGGAAAAGGATCGCGGCATATCCGTCTCGGCCTCGGCCATGTCGTTCGATTTCAAGAACTTCCGGTTCAATCTGGTCGACACGCCGGGCCACTCGGATTTCTCCGAAGATACCTACCGCACGCTGACGGCTGTCGATGCCGCGGTCATGGTGATCGACGGCGCCAAGGGTGTCGAAAGCCAGACCCAGAAACTGTTCGAGGTCTGCCGCCTGCGCGATCTGCCGATCCTGACATTTTGTAACAAGATGGACCGCGAAAGCCGCGACACCTTTGATATCATCGACGAAATTCAGGAAAATCTGGCTATCGACATCACGCCGGCCAGCTGGCCCATCGGCATGGGCCGCGACTTTGTCGGCTGTTACGACATGCTGAACGACCGGCTGGAGCTGATGGACCGCGCCGACCGTAACAAACTGGCGGCAAGCATCGAGATCAATGGTCTGGACGATCCCGCGCTGGACGAAAACCTGCCCGCAGATCTGGTCGCCAAGCTGCGCGAAGAAGTCGAGATGGCGCGGGAGTTGCTGCCAGTCCTCGACCCGAAAGCGGTGCTTGAAGGGCATATGAGCCCGATCTGGTTCGGCTCCGCCATCAATTCGTTCGGCGTCAAGGAACTGATGGAGGGTATCGCCGCCTACGGACCCCAACCGCAACCCCAAAGCGCCGAGCCGCGCCAGATCGCACCCGAAGAGGAAAAGGTCACCGGCTTCGTCTTCAAGGTGCAGGCCAACATGGACCCCAAGCACCGCGACCGCGTGGCGTTTCTGCGGATGGCGTCGGGCCATTTCAAGCGCGGGATGAAGCTGACCCATGTACGGTCGAAAAAACCGATGACGATCACCAATCCGGTGCTGTTTCTCGCCTCCGACCGCGAACTGGCCGACGAGGCTTGGGCCGGTGACATCATTGGCATTCCCAACCACGGCCAGCTGCGCATCGGCGACACCCTGACCGAGGGCGAGGCGTTGCGCGTGACCGGCATCCCCAGCTTTGCGCCCGAACTGTTGCAGGTCGCCCGCGCAGGCGATCCGCTGAAATCCAAGCATCTGGAAAAGGCCCTGATGCAATTTGCCGAAGAAGGCGCGGCCAAGGTGTTCAAGCCGGTTTTTGGCTCAGGCTTTATCGTCGGCGTCGTCGGCGCGCTGCAATTCGAGGTTCTGGCGTCGCGGATCGAGCTGGAATACGGCCTGCCCGTCCGGTTCGAGCAGTCGCAGTTTACGTCGGCCCGTTGGGCGCAAGGCGAGCGCGCTTCGCTGGAGGCGTTTATCAAGGCCAATCAGGCCCATATTGCCCATGACAACGACGGCGATATCGTCTACCTCACGCGGCTGCAGTGGGACATTGATCGCGTGGTGCGCGACTTTCCCGATATCACCCTGACGGCGACCAAAGAAATGATGGTCTGACGACTGCCCAGCTGCGCAATGCCTGCGGGTCTGCAAATCAGGGCCGGAGGGCGGGCCGCGACCTCCCGTCCCGCGATGTCCCCCGCGCTTTCATCAGCCGCCGTTTTTCCCGGCCACCGCCGTCATCGCGCAATGACCAGATCGGCGCATAATCCGCCCAGCCGTTCCGACCGCGCCAACCGCAGGCTGCCACCATGAGCGCGCGCGATATCCATGGCAATCGACAGACCCAGCCCCACACCCGGCCCCTTGTCCTGATTGCGGGACGGCTCCAGCCGCGAAAAGGGGCGCAGCGCCTCTTCGATGCGATCCTCGGGAATACCGGGCCCGTCATCCTCTACCCGGATGCGCAAAGCACGGTCGGTCAGCGCGACCGACAGTTCGGCGCGTGTGCCGTATCGCACGGCGTTTCCCACCAGATTGTCGATCGCACGCCGGATCGCCACCTTGCGCAGCGGCACCGTGCCCGTGCCGGTCACGTCATGCAGCGTAACCGGCAACTGACTGCGTGCGCAGTCCTCGACAATCTGGCGCACCAGATCGGCGGGATCGACAGGCTCGGCCTCGCCCTCGGACGCGCCCCGCGCAAAATCAAGGAAGGCATCCAGCAGCCGCTCCATGTCGCGCACATCCCGCAGCATCGGATCGCGGTCCTCCTCGCTGTCCAGCATCTCAAGGCTCAGCTTCAACCGCGTCAGCGGCGTGCGCAAATCGTGGCTGACCCCCGACAGCATCAGCGTGCGCTGCTCAATCTGGCGGTCGATCCGGGCGCGCATGTCCAGAAAGGCATTGCCGGCCGCCCGCACCTCGTTCGCGCCTGCAGGGCGGTAAGGCACATTGCGACCACGCCCGAACGCCTCGGCCGCGCGGGCCAAACGCGTGATCGGGCGCAGCTGGTTGCGCAGGTAGACGTAGGCGATGATCGTCATCAGGACGCCGAAAAACAGCATATTCACAAACAGCTGATGCGGGTTTGACGCTGAAAATCGCCGCCGATCCAGCGTCATCCGCACCGGCCCGCCGCTATGTCCGAGGTACAGCGTGACAAACTGCGGATGCGACAGATCGACCGCCAAAAGGGCTGGCAAGCGCTCTTCCAGTGCGGAAATCAGCACGATTCCGGTCACATCATACCAGCGGCGGTGGTTGGTCTGCGGCACATCTTCGAGCATGGCTGGACGCATCGCGATCGACAGCGCGGTGCTCAGCGGCGCGGGATCCTGCGCATTCAGCAACAGCCGAACCTCGCGCGCCGCCGAAATGGTCATCTGCCGCGTCACCCCCTCGAACAGGCGCTGAGCCGACACGATAGAGACGACCAGCAACAGAGAAATCACCGGCAACAGCAGGATCAAAAAAGCGCGGCCATACAAACCGCGCGGCATGTAGCGTTTGAGCCAGCGAAATATCATGCGCCAGACTAAGCCGGTGTCTGATCCCAGCGCAAGAGCATCCAGCATCCCTGCGGATAGACGCAGGCCGCGCCCGGCGTTATCGTCCGGGTGCCGCCGCCGCATGGAAAAGCCCTGCCAATGACCTTGATCCGCAATACCTCCGCGCCCCGCGCCGCGATGGACAGCAGCGCCGCACGCCCGGGCATCCCGGTGACATTGGCCCCCGGCCTGCGGCGCATCCTTGCGCCAAATCCGTCGGCGATGACCCTGCATGGCACCAACACCTATCTGATCGGCACGCGGGGTCTGGCAGTTGTCGATCCCGGCCCGGATGACCGGGCCCATCTGGCTGCCATCCTGTCCGCGATCGGCCCGGACCAGCAGACGACCCACATCCTCGTCACGCACGCGCACCTTGATCATTCGCCCCTTGCCCGCCGACTTTCGACCCTGACGGGCGCAAAAGTCTTGGCCTACGGAGATGCCGCAGCCGGTCGAAGCGCCATCATGCGCGAACTGGCCGCAACCGCCGAACAAGGCAGCGGTATAGGCGGCGGCGAAGGCGTCGATACCCGGTTCGCTCCTGACATATGCCTTGCCGACGGTGCGTTGGTGCAAGGCGATGACTGGCAGATCGAGGCGCTCTGGACACCGGGCCACTTCGGAAATCACATGTGCTTTGCGTGGGGCGATACGATCCTGTCGGGGGACCTGGTGATGGGCTGGGCCACGTCGCTGGTGTCGCCCCCCGACGGGGATATGTCCGATTACATGGCCTCATGCCGCCGCCTGGCCAGCCGCAAACCCCGCGTCCTACATCCCGGCCACGGCGCCCCGGTCAGCGCGCCTACAGACCGGATTGACGCGATCCTCGCCCACCGAGCCGCGCGCGAAACCGCCATCCTGAAAGCGCTCCGCCGCAGACCCTCTGATGCCGCCACGCTGGCGGCCGCACTATACACAGAAACACCCGCCGCACTGATGCCTGCCGCGGCACGCAGCGTGCTCGCCCACCTAGTTGATCTTACTCATAAAAACCAAGCCAGCCCCCGCGGCCACCTCCATGCGGAAGCGGTATTCCGATGTGCAGACGGTTAAAGCGAACTTTTCTGAAAAACCCACTGGACGCCATTCAGGGTCATTGCTATACGGCACCTCGTGTTCCGGCGTAGCTCAGCGGTAGAGCAGTTGACTGTTAATCAATTGGTCGTAGGTTCGATCCCTACCGCCGGAGCCAATACTCTTCCGATTTTATTGGGGAATTTGGCGCAACATCAGCCACGTCCATTTCTATGAGACGAACCTCCACGGCAACTGCCCCTGTGCCATTTCACACGTGCAGATCACCCGAGCTCGACGATCCGTACGTTTGGAATAACCATCTCTGCCAGGTTCACCAAATGTCGGTGGTGGGTGAACATGATCGCCTGTCCACTCCGGCCCATTTCCCCGGTCAGAGCCAGCGCCGCAGTGGCGCGGGCGTCGTCGAAGGTTTCCAGGATATCGTCCGTGACGAAGGGCAGCGGTCCATAACGGGTCACGAAATCTGCGTGACCCGCCACGCGCAGCGCCAGATATAGCTGCCCGCGTGTGCCGGTGGACATGGCATCGGCCCCGACGGCTGCGCCGTCGCGGATACCGACCAGGCGCTCGCCCGTGCCTGTCGGCTGCGCCTCCAGCCGTTGCCATTCGCCGCTCGTCATGAGGGCAAAGGCGCGCTCCGTCGCCTCGATCATGGGGCCGCGGCGATCCTCGCGCAGGCGGCGCAGCGCCCCCGATGCTGCCATCAGACCGATCTTGGTTATCGCGGCGCTGCGAGCCGCCTCGCGCAACGCCTCCAATTGCGCGGCGCGGGCCTGCACCTGATCGGCGCCGCCCGCCGTCTGTTGCGCGGCGTCGAGCGCATTCCGTGCCTTGCCGCGCTCACCGATGGCCTCGTCGCGCTCTGCCTCGGCGGCAGTCAAGGCTTCGCGCAGTTTCTCCGTTCGCAAGGGGTCGGCGTCCTGCTCCTCTGCGGCCAGCGCTGCGGCATCGAAACCTTCGGCCAAGGTGCGGCGTTCCGCCGTCAGGCGGGCGATCTCTGCACGCAGCGCATCGCGTGCGGCAAGTGCCCGCACCGCCGACACCGGGTCATCGCCGCCAACCTGATCCTGATCATGAAGCTGCGCAGCAATGGCGTCTTCACAGTTGCGGATCGCGCGGATCTGCCTGCCGCGCTCCTGCTCGGCGTCAGTCAGATCCTTTTGCGCCTGTCCAATCGAGCGCGCCGTCTTTTCGGCCGCGGCGGCGCGGGCGCGGCCCGCGCGCAGAATGTCGTCCACCTGCGCATCCCTGGCCAGACCCTGCGCCTCACGCAGGGGCGCGGCGCGCACGTCGAAAGCAGCCAACGCCGCGCCCAGTTGCGCGACGCGGCGTTCGAGGCTGTCGGCAATCCGGTGATGTTCGGCAAGTTGAGCAAGCCCCTCCACCTTGCGCAACATCTCCTCCACGGTCAGATTGGCGCACCACAGACCGGCAGTGCGCTCCGCATATGTTGCCTCGGCGGTGTCCAGTGCGTTTTGGTGCACGGATACTTCGGCCTCCAGTCGGCGCACCAGCTTTGACACCTCCTGGCGACTGGCGATACTGGCCTGACGGGCCTCAAGGTCTGCGCACAGACGGCGCGCTGCGGGCAGGATATCGCCCGCCGCCGCCGCGCCCACAATGGCGCTGTATGCCGTCGCCACCTTTTCCACGGCTGCAGCCTGCGCCGCCTCTGCCGCGCGAAGGTCCGCTGCGGCGGTCTCTACTTGAAGCGCCGCATCGAGCGCGCCTTGCAATGCGTCGCGCCGCTCGAAGAAGGCCGCAGGCGCAGTATCCTCGTCCAAGCCAAGGCGCGCGGCCAGACGCCGGACCGCCTCGCGCGGGGCATTGCGGGCTTCGCGTGCCTCGACCAGATCGTGGCGCCGGCGCACGACGGTTTTCTGCAGCGCCTCGATCTCCGCATCAAGCCGGATCACGCGGGCGCGCCCGTCAACGGATCGTCCGTACGCCTCGCGCGCAGCGTCGTCCCTGCTCATTGCCGCTTCGAAAACCTCAGCCGTTTCCGGATCCAGCCGGTCGCGATGCTCGGCCCAGTGCCGGTCGCGCCGTGCGCGGGTTTCGGCGATCTCGGCATCGGTAACGACCGCGCCTGTCTGCGTTTCGGCGTCCCGTTCCGCCTCGCGCTGCGCGGCCGTTTCGCTGGCCTCGCGCAGCCGGTTGCCGGCCTGCGCCACCGTGTCATCGGCAGCCTTCAGATCACGCTCGACCGTGCGCAGTTCAGCAAGCGTCGGAAGCCCTGCATCGGCCAGCGCGCGCCACGCCTTGGGCAACCCCGCAGCGCGCTGGCGCGCCACGGTTTCGCAATCGCGCCCTATCCGGGCCAGAGCATCAGGATCGAACGGCAAGGCATTGAACGCATCCAGCGCGTCGGCCAGTGCCTCGGCGCCATCGGGCATCGTTTCGGTCTCGCCCAGTTCCGCACGTGTTTCTGCCAGTCGCCGGAGCGCATCGCCACTGGCGCGTGCCCTCTCGCGCACCTCTTCGGCGGCCTCCCGAATACCGTTCAGGACATCGCGCGGCAGCACGATCTGGCCCGGATCGGCGCCTTTACCCGCGAGCGCCTCGGCAAGGTGCCGCGCCTCTGTGCGTGCCGCCTGCCACTCGTCTCTACGCCGCTGGATATCGGCGGCGGCGGTGCTTGCGCGTGCGACGAGCGGCTCGCCGTTGTCGAACTCCGCCGCCTCAAGCTCGGCCAGCAGCTCACCAATTATCAGCCCCTCCGGGTCCGGCGTCAGATCGGCGAGGCTGTGCTTGGCCTGCTCGATGCGGGCCTCGGCCTCGGCCTGCGCCTCGCTCGCGCGTTTGAGCGCGTCCACAGCCACGCTCACCTCGGTCAATGCATCCTCTGCCAGATCGGGGCCGCCGGGATAGCCTGCAAGTCTGTCCTGCGCCGCGGCGATATCGCGGGCCAGCGCGCGGCGCCGATCCGCCGCCTCGCGCAGAAGAAGGTCGCGTTTCGCACCGTCGCGGGCAGCGTCGGCCTGTTGGCAGGCTGCCTCCGCTACTTCTGCCCCACGGCGCAGCTCGTCAAAGCGTCGCGGATCCAGCCGCGCCTTTGAAATCGCTTCGTCGAGCGCTTTCAAGCTGTTGCGCGCCTCGGCCAGCGTCGTCGTGCGCCCGCGCGGCTTGTGAAAGGCGTCAACCTCCTCCTCAGCCTGCTTCAGCAGCTCGGCAAAGCCCGACAGGCCCGACGATCCGGCATGCAGAAGCTGCCCCAGATCGCCCCTCGCGCGGGCAATCTCCTCGCCGCCCCGCCGCAGCACCTCGTCGTCCAGCGAAAACCGCGTGCGATAGCTGTCACGGTCCAGCCCATAAAGCATCAGTTCCAGCCGCCGGTCATCGACAACGCGGCCGCTTTCGTCGCTCAATGATCCGGTTCTCTGCCCCGTCCGGCGCAGGGTCAGCGGCCCGTCGTCAGTGTCGAGCGTTGCGCCAACCAGAAGCTCCTTGCGCGCGTGCACAAAATCGTAGGGGTGCTGATGCGGCATGCCGAATAGCAGGTCGAGCCAGGCCGAAAATGCGGTGCTCTTGCCGGCCTCGTTCTCGCCATAGACAACGGTCACATCGCTGTCGCCCGCGCCATCTCCGAAATCGAGCGTGCGGTCCGTAAAGCGGCCATAGCGGAGCAGATCGAGCTGGCGCAGCCTCATTCCCCTGCCCTCCCGGTGCAAAGGCGCAGGGTCATCGTCTCGACCCCAGCCTCGATCAATTCGTCCAAGGCCCCCTCGTCCAGCACGTCGCGAATCTCGGGCGGCAGCGCGGCCCGCAACTCGGCCAGAACCGCCTGCGCCTCATCGCGAAACCCCGGCGTGGCCGCGTCGGCGCGCATCAGCGCGGCAAGGTCATCTGGCGGCGCGCCCGGTCCGGCCCGCGTTGCGACGCGCAGCCGGAGGCTTTCGATGAAAACGCCCTCGACCCTCTCCGCCGCCTCGTGCAGCTGCGCATCCAGCATCAGCGGATCGCCCAATTCGCCGTGGGTTCCCGTGGCCTCCACCCGCGCGGCAATCAACACGTCGCGCGGCTGCGGCCCTGCCAGCGCCTCGCGCAGCCGCTCGTCCCGTCCCGCCTGATCGCCCACGCCTGCGAAGTCCACCGGCACGCGCGCGAACCTGAGCAGTTCGAGCGGGATCGCCCGCGCGCGCACGCCTTGCAGGTCAAGCTCCACCAGCGTCGCCGATCCGCCGTCCACTTCTCGTACACTTCGGCCCTGAGGGATCCCCGGCATGACCGCCAGCCGCCCCTCGCCCTGATATTCGGCGCGCTTGTGAATGTGGCCAAGTCCCCAGTAGTCATAGCCATGCGCCATCAGGTCAGACAGCGCGCAGGGCGCATAGGGGTCGTGCCCCGGCGCCCCGTCCAGCGAGGTGTGCATCAGCCCGATGTTCCAGCGCCCCGGTTCGGGCTGCGGATACTGCGGCAGCAGACTGTCGGTGACGCGGGCGGCGGTAAAGCCGATCCCGTGGATCGACGCCTCTGCGATCCGAAAGGTCGGCATCTCGGGCGTGAGCACCGCCAGCGCATCGGAAATCGGCCCGTATCGATCAAGGTCAAGCAGCGCATCATGGTTGCCCTGTATCAGCACCGCCGGGATTCCGGCGCGCGAAAGCCGCGTCACCTCGGCCGCCAATGCCGCCCGGCTGGCGACATCCGCCACACCGTTGTCGAAAGTGTCGCCAGCAAACAGAACGGCATCCACCCGCTCCTCAATCGCCGCGTCAACAAGACGGGCGAGAACCTGCCGCGAGGCGCCGCGCAGCCTGTCTGCCATGGCCGGATTGCGCGCCGCCTGCGTCTTGAGCGGCGAGTCCAGGTGGAGGTCTGCGACGTGGAGAAACTTCATCCCGGATCCTTTGCAAAGCGTCGCCCAATCATGCCGCTGGCTGCACCATCTGCAAGGGCTTGCTGTATCCGCCCTCGCTGGCCGATCTGTCCATGACCGCAATGACGATTATGATCCGCGCAGACGGCGCGAAAAGTGCAAAGATGGCTAAAGGACCGGGTTCCGAGTTCGTCGCGGTCGCATCGAGGGGAAGCTGGCGCAATCAATCGGAAATCCAGCCATTGAAATAAGGTGTCCGCCCCGCCTGCACACCACGCGGGGCGGCGGCCCTATCCCTCAAGCGGTGCATGCGTAATCGCGCTGACATCCTCCATGATGTCGAACACATGCTCGGAGGTGATGGTGACCCCGATCGCATTCAGCCGTTCGACATGCATCGCCTTGTAGTTCTCAAGGTCGTCAAGGCTCCGAAACAGGTAGGTCGAGCCGAAATGATTGGTGCCGTCTTCGATGGTCCAGATTTTCCAGATGACACCCGGCTCGCGGGCAATGCTCTCGGCCAGCTTTTTTGTCTCTGACAGAAATTCTTCAGTAATCGGGCCGTCATATGTCATGTGAAGGTCCCAGATTTTCAGCGTACTCATGATCGGATTTCCTTTTGTTGGGGTGCGCGTCTTGGTCGCGCTTGTGAATTCAGCGGCTCTTGCCGGTCAGGATACCGCTATAATCGGCAAAATGTGCCGGGAATATCGGGGCTGACCGGCCAAGCACTTTCAATGGTCGCGCAGATACCCTTCGGTCAGTGCCACCCAGTAGGCTGCGCCGATCGGGAGGATGTCCTGATCGAACACATATTCCGGATGATGCACGAATTTGGTGTCGCCATTGCCGAGGAAGCAATAGGTGCCCTTCCGCTTTTGCAGCATGAAGGCGAAGTCTTCGGAGCCGAGGTAGGTCGGGCCCTCTGCTTCGACCATATCATCCCCGAAGGCGTCGCGGGCGATTTGGGCGGCCTTGCGGGTTTCCTCGGGATCGTTGGTCAGCACGGCACCGGCCACGCCTTCGCGGATCTCGGATGTACAGCCGAACGACTCGCATTGCTGCTTGATCAGCCGGCGGATATTGGCAAGCGCGGTTTCGCGGTCCTCGGGGGTGGTTGTGCGGATCGACAGCCGCAGGATCGCGCTGTTTGCGATCACGTTGCCGGCCTGACCGGACTGGAACGCGCCGACCGTGACCACCGCGCTGCGTGACGGGGCGATGTTGCGGGCCACGATCGTTTGCAGCGCCATCACCAGTGACGATGCGGCGACGATGGGATCGACCGACAGTTCGGGAAACGCGCCATGACCGCCCACGCCGGTGATCTCGACCTCCCAGTTATCCACCGCGGCCATCACGTCGCCTTCGGTGAAGATCAGCTTGCCCTTCTCCAACCCCGGCATGTTGTGCATGCCAAAGACGGAATCGACGGGGAAGCGTTCGAACAGCCCGTCTTCGATCATCGCCGGCGCGCCTTGCATGGTTTCCTCGGCCGGTTGGAAAATCAGCCGCACGGTGCCGTCAAAGTTCTTTGTCCGCGCCAGATATTTGCCCGCCGCCAGCAGCATGGCGGTGTGGCCGTCATGGCCGCACAGATGCGCGGTGCCGGGCGTTTCGGACTTGTACACAAGGTCGTTGACCTCCTGAATCGGCAGCGCGTCGAAATCCGCGCGCAGCCCGACCGCGCGGTCGCTGTCGCCCACCTTGAGCGAGGCGACGATGCCGTGTTTGCCTATGCCCGTCTCGATCTCGTAGGCGCCAAAGCTGCGCAGGGTGTCCGCGATGTATTTCGCGGTGTTTTCCTCCTGCATCGACAGCTCGGGGGTGCGGTGCATATGCTCGAACCAGCCTTGCATGGTGTCGAAATCGGCTTTCAGGTCTGTGACGATATTGTTCATTGTTTCATTTCCTTATCTGGTAGCGGCGCGCGGGGGCGCGCCGGTGCATTAGGAGTCCTTCAGCTTGCCGGTCCCTTTGGGCACGGTCAGCATGATCGACATGATTGCAGCCGCGACCAGCATCAGGTTGAACAGCAGCGCAATCAGTGCGGCCTGACGGATCACGACGTTATCCTGCCGACCGACAAAGTTGATGACCCCTTCCAGCCACAGCACATTCTCACCCACGCTCAGCGCGGTAAAGATCGCGGCCGAAATGGCAACGCCAAAAGACGCGCCCAGCGACGAGGCCATCTTGTAGATACCCGCGCCCGCGCCGGACTGATCTTCGGGCAGGTTGGACAGCGCGGCATCGGTGGAGGGTGTCGCGTAAAACCCAAGGCCCACACCAAACAGCGTGAAGGCCACGACGGCCAGCGGTCGGTACGTGTCCAGCATCAGCTGGGTCGGCATCAGCAAGGCAATCGCAGCGCAAACGATCAGGCAACCCCAGATCATCGGCTGGCGTGGCCCGAACCGCTGCAACAGCTTTTCGCCGACGCGGATGAACACCAGAATACTGATCGCGTAGCCCAGCGTCAGCAGCCCCGCCTCCTGGGCCGACAAATCGCCGCCCAACTGCAAGAGCAGCATCGAGACGATCAGGATGCCCGCCGCGCCATTCAGCAGGAAGTTCGAAATGGTGGCACCGGTGTAGGTCGAGTTCTTGAACAGGTTGAAGTTGACGAAAGGATTGGCGATCGAGGTTTCGGTGCGGATGAACAGCCAGCCGAAGATGACCGTAATCACCGCCAGGCCCAGCGTGATCGGACTGATCCAGCCAATCTCCGCCCCTTGCGTCGCAATGACCTGCAGCGCCACCATGGTCAGCACGAAAAAGGCGATGCCCTTGATGTCAGGCGTGTGGTCGCCCCTGGATGCGGCTTTGCTCTCCGGTGTGCCGCGGATCATCAGCATGCCGATCAGCGACACCGCAGCGGAGATGAAGAAGATCCAGCGCCAACCGACGTTCGCGGCCATCAACCCGCCGAACAGCGCGGTAAACCCCGAGCCGCCCCACGACCCCATCGACCATAGCGAAATCGCCCGCTGACGGGCCGCGCCGTCCCAATACGCGTTTATCAGCGCAAGGGTGGCCGGCATGATGAACGCAGCCGACAATCCTTGCAATATCCGCCCCACCATCAGGAACGTCGCCCCCAGCGCGCCGCTGGGCGCCACCCCGACCAGCAGCGAGCCCGCGATGCTCAGCATCAGGCCCCATTGCGTGATCTTCACCCGTCCGATCCGGTCGGCCAGGCCGCCCATCACGACGATGAAAATCCCCGAAAACAGCGCGGTGATCGACACCGCGATGTTCATGATGCTCTGCTCGACACCAAGATCAGCCGCCATGACCGGCGAAATATTCAGCGTCGTCTGCGAGAACAGCCAGAAGGCCAGAACGCCCAGGATGATGCCAAAGAGAAGCTTGTCGTTCCCCTGGAAGGTTTCGGTGGAAGCTTCAGTCATCTCGGCGGTCCTTTGTTGCAGCGCACGCGCGCGATTGAGAAAAGAGGTCTCAAAAAGGCTCAGGTGATCCCCAGAATCCGCAGCGCCGTGCTTGCCTCTCGGCTCAATATAGATTTAGTTGCATTATGCAACAAGTGCTATTTGTTACTATTTATTTCGGTAATGGTATTGAAATGCAATTGTTGACGCAGTTCGCACTCGTTATCATGCAAACCGACTGCGCCCCTTGGACGCCAACGAAATAAAAGGACCGAACGAGGATGGAAAAACCCTTCCAAAAGGAACGACTGACCTTCCGCCTCGACATGCTGGCGAAGGACTCGATCAACGCGAACGACGATATCTTCGCCGCCATTCTTGGTCTGAAAATCCGCGACATCCGTGCCCTTCGGATCATAAATGATCATGCGGGCATCACCTTCGTGGAGTTGGTGCGGCTTGCCGATCTCGAACGCAGCCGCACGTCCCGCATTATCCAGAGCCTGATCAAGAAGGGATTCGTGCGCCGTGAAAACGATGATGAGGACGCACGCAAGTTCCGGCTCTATACCACCGAGGCCGGCGCGCTGAAGCGCGCGGAGGCGGACACCCTTTCGGATGATCTTGAACAGATTCTGGTCGCCCCGCTGGAGCCATCCGAAGTTGAGGCGCTGGACCGGCTTCTGACGCGGCTCGCGATCTGGATACGGTCAGATGAGTATAAAGAGCGGCTCAAGGAGTATAGCGCACGCATAGCCGCTGTCCGCTGACGGGCGGCGCTTTTGGTCATCTCCGGGAATGCAGCCGGCCCCAATCAGCAACTTCCGACACACCGGAACCTAGGGCTGTCGCATCTCGCACGAACCGGCGCGGCCATGCCGGTGCCCGATCCGGCTACCCCGCCGGACGGCACGGACGCCGGCAGCGGCGCTCTTGCGCAACATCGCCGCTCGAATTTGCCGTCGGTGTTTGACTTACCCCCCGGTTGCCTGCCAATTGTGCAACGGCCCTTCATAGGGCGTGACAACAAACAGGAGAACACGATGCGCAGAGCCATCCTTGCCGCACTTGCCGCCGCCGCGTTGGGAGCCTTGCCCGGTTGTGAGCTGGCCGATGGCGGACCGCGTGGCGACCATGAGGTCGTCGGCGTCGAGGCTGATGACATGCTGAAGCTGCGCGCCGGGCCCGGCACCGGATTCAGCGTTATCGCCGGCTTGCCAAACGGCAGCGTCCTGCGCGTCTATGGCTGCGAGCGGACCGGCGGCACCCGTTGGTGCAAAGCCTCGCCCAGGCAGTCGCCCGGGCTCAGGGGGTATGTCTCCTACGCGTACCTCCGGCAGATCTAGCCCCGCGCAGGAACGCCGCAGGTCTCACGACACGATGGGGAACACATCGGTTTTCTTCACAACCCCGTAGACAAAGCTGCTGTCAATCGACCCGATGCCTCCGATGGGGTGCAAACGCTTGCGCACGAAGGTTTCATAATCGGCCAGATCGGCGACGACGACGCGCAGCAGATAGTCCGATGTCCCTGTCATCACAAAGCACTCAAGCACCTGATCCACGCGGCTGATTTCCTGTTCGAACTGCTGCACGACAGCCTCGGTGTGGCCTGTCAAGCTGACCCGGACAAACACCGTGACCGGCAGGCCGTAGGCAGCCGCATCGATGGTGGCGGTGTAGCCCTTGATAGCCCCGCTTTGCTCCAGCAGCTTCACCCTGCGCAAGCACGGCGACGGCGACAGGTTCACCGCCGCAGCAAGGTCTTGATTCGTCATGCGTCCATTGCGCTGAAGCGCGCGAATGATTTGACGGTCTTTTGCGTCCATGAGAGCCATCCTTGGCAGATTATGCCAATATGATAGAAATTTCGGCCATAGTTGGCAATCCAAATGCCCCGCAGACCACATATCATGGCACCACACATGCAGGAGCCTGATATGCGCAATCGTCCCGACAGCTTTTCCACCATTGCCATTCACCATGGCTATGACCCGATGGACCACGAGGGCGCGCTGACGCCCCCGTTGCACCTGACGTCGACCTTCGCGTTCGAGACCGCCGAAGCGGGCGGTGAGATGTTCGCGGGTGAGCGCGCGGGGCATGTCTATTCGCGGATATCCAACCCGACGACCGCCCTGCTGGAGCAACGCATTGCCGCCCTTGAGGGGGCCGAGGCGGGGCTGGCCCTGGCCTCGGGCATGGGCGCGATCACCGCTGCGATGTGGACGCTGCTTTCGCCCGGTGACGAGGTTATTCTGGACAAGACGCTCTATGGCTGCACGTTCTCCTTCATGCAGCACGGGCTGGCCAGGTTCGGCATCACCATCACCCATGTCGATCTGACCCAGCCAGAAAACCTTGAGGCCGCGATCGGTAAAAAGACCAAGATCGTCTACTTCGAAACTCCCGCCAACCCCAACATGCGGCTGGTCGATATTCGGGCCGTTGCCGATATTGCCCATGCCGGCGGCGCGTTGGTCATGGTCGACAACACCTATGCCACGCCCTATCTGACGCAACCGATCAAGCATGGCGCGGACATCGTAGTGCATTCCGCGACCAAATATCTGGGCGGGCATGGCGACGTGGTTGCGGGCCTGCTGGTCGGGTCGCAGGAACTGGTCGACGAGATCCGCCTGTCCGGGATGAAGGACATGACCGGCGCGGTGATGGCCCCCTTCAACGCCATGCTGATCCTGCGCGGGATCAAGACGCTTGAGCTGCGGATGGACCGCCACTGCTCCAGCGCCATGCGTGTCGCCCAGATGCTGGCGCAGTCGGATGCGGTGGCTGATGTCAGCTACCCCGGCCTGCCCGGTTTTGCCCAACACGATCTGGCGAAGCGGCAAATGGCGCAGTTCGGCGGCATGATCGCGTTCGAGCTCAAGGGCGGAATGCAGGCCGGGATCGAGACGATGAACCGCCTGAACCTGATCACGCGGGCCGTGTCGCTGGGCGATGCCGAAACGCTGGTGCAACATCCCGCCAGCATGACACACTCGACATATACGCCCGAAGAGCGCGCGGCGCATGGGATCAGCGAGGGCCTCGTGCGGCTGTCGATCGGCCTTGAGGGAATCGACGACGTGCTAGACGATCTGGCGCAGGCCCTGCCCCGTCCACCGCTGCAGTCAGTCGCGTGAGTCAGAATTCAGGAGACATCCATGAGCCGCACGACCGAACACCTGAAGACAGTTGAACAGCGTCTTTTGTGGCTGTCGCACTGGATGATCCACAATGCCAACCATATCCGCCCCAAGGCGGATGGGATCAAGGTGGGGGGGCATCAGGCATCCTCGGCGTCGATGGTGTCGATCACGACGGCGCTGTATTTTTCGGCGCTCAGGCCCGAGGATCGGGTGGCGGTCAAACCCCATGCCTCGCCGATTTTCCACGCGATGCAGTACCTGATGGGCAACATGACCCGCGACAAGATGGAGAATTTCCGCGGCTACGGCGGCGTTCAAAGCTACCCGTCGCGCACGAAAGACATTGATGATGTCGATTTCTCGACCGGCTCTGTCGGGCTGGGCGTCGCGATCACGTCGTTTGCATCGATAATTCAGGACTATGTGCAGGCCAAAAGCTGGGGCAAGGACATCCCCCTTGGCCGCATGATCGCCCTGATGGGCGACGCCGAACTGGACGAAGGCAACGTCTATGAATGCCTCCAGGAAGGCTGGAAGAACGACCTGCGCAACACATGGTGGGTGATCGATTACAACCGCCAATCGCTGGACGGGATCGTGCGCGAGGGCCTGTTCAGCCGCACCGAGAAGATTTTCGACGCGTTCGGCTGGGACGTGGTGCGGATCAAATACGGGCATCTGCAACGCGCGGCATTTGCGGAACCCGGCGGCGAAAGGCTGCGCGACTGGATCGACGCCTGCCCAAACCAGCTATACTCGGCGCTGACCTATATGGGCGGCGCTGTCTGGCGCAAACATCTGCTGGATGATCTGGGCGATCAGGGGGATGTCACGGCGTTGATCGAGGGGCGTTCCGACGAGGAACTGGCGCAGCTGATGGAGAACCTCGGCGGCAACTGCGTCGCGACCATGGCGGAGGCGTTCGCGGCCATCGACCATGACCGCCCGGTGTGCTTCCTCGCCTACACGATCAAGGGCTGGGGCACCCCGATTGCCGGGCACAAGGACAACCACGGCGGCCTGATGACCAAGACGCAGATGGCCGAATGGCAGGCGCATATGGGCGTGGCGGAAGGCGAGGAATGGCATCCCTTTGCGACGGTTGAAAACCCGGATGCGTTCAAGGCGTTCCTGAATGAAACGCCGTTCTTCGGTGGCCCCCGCAGGTTCAAGGACGCGGCCATCGCCACCCCCGCAATTGCGGTGGCCAGCGACCGCGAAATCTCGACCCAGATGGGATTTGGCAAAATTCTGGACGCGCTGTCCAAAGGCGACAGTGAATTGGCGGCACGCATCGTGACAACCTCGCCCGACGTGACCGGGACAACCAACCTTGGCCCTTGGGTCAACCGGCGCAAGCTGTTCGCGCGCACCGCGCAGGCCGACACCTTCAAGGACCACAACATCCCCTCGACCGCCAAATGGGAGTTCACGCCCGAGGGCCAGCATATCGAGCTGGGAATTGCGGAGATGAACCTCTTCCTGCTGCTGGGGGCGGCGGGGCTGTCGCACTCGCTTTTCGGAAAACGTCTGCTGCCCATCGGCACGGTCTATGATCCGTTCATCGCCCGCGGCTTGGACGCGCTGAACTATGCCTGCTATCAGGACGCCCGGTTCATGATCGTCGGCACGCCCTCGGGTGTGACGCTGGCGCCCGAAGGCGGCGCGCATCAATCCATCGGAACGCCCTTGATCGGGATGGCGCAGGACGGGCTCGCAGCGTTCGAGCCTGCGTTCGTCGATGAATTGGCGGTCATCATGGAATGGGCGTTCGACTACATGCAGCGCGACGGCGAGGGCGACCCGGACGAGCGCACGTGGCTGCGCGATGAGACCGGCGGTTCCGTCTATCTGCGGCTGACAACGAACCCGATCGAGCAGCCCGGAAAACGCGTCGATGACGCCTTTCGCCAAGGGGCCATCGACGGTGCATATTGGCTGCGCAAACCGGGGCCGAACTGCTCGGTCGTGATTGCCTATCAGGGCGCCGTCGCCCCCGAAGCCATCGCCGCAGCAGGCATGATCGGCGAGCATCGGCGCGACATTGGCGTTCTCGCCGTTACCTCGGCGGATCGCCTGAACGCGGGCTGGACTGCGGCGCAACGGGATCGCGCGCGCGGGAATGCCAAGGCAACCAGTCATGTCGAAGCGCTGCTCGGCGATCTGCCGGCGACGTGCAGTATCGTCACGGTGATTGACGGGCACCCCGCCACCCTTTCGTGGCTCGGTTCAGTGGCGGGGCACAGGACAATCCCGCATGGCGTCGAACACTTCGGGCAAACCGGAACGATCGCGGACCTTTACAGGCACTTCCGCCTGGACCGCCATGCCCTCGTTCAGTCGATCAACGAGTTGACGGTCGGGCGCCGTGCGCAGCAATCAGAGCAGCGCTCCCCGATATCATCTTGAGAATCCTCCTTTTCGGCGCGGGCTGATACGTCCTGACGCGAAGGAATCGTCAGGCTTCACGGCACCGCCGCCATCGCGGGAGGTGACGCCAAGCCGGGGTCACTTAAAAAATTGGGCGAATTCAGCAGTCTCGCAGGCGTTTTGCGGGTGCCATCGGCAATCTTTTGCCGCTTTGCAGCGGAATCCAGCCTCCGGCGCGATGCGACCCATTGCAGTATTCGGCGATTGGCCCTTATTGGCACGTGTGGTGACGATCGCTGGGGGTTCCTCTTGGTAAAGATAAACAATTTCCGGGGCTTTGCTTCGGAGACTTGCTCTATGGAACGGCGCCGCTTTCTTGCGGTGCTTTCTGCGTCTGTGGCTGTCCCTGCCCTGCTCACCGCAGGGGGCGCGGCGGGACAGGAGCCGGTCGAGGCCGAGGCCGCGCCGTTCAGCTACGACAGCCTGACCGACCGAATGCGTGTGCTGAGCACGCAACCTTACCGCCAGCCGACGCCGGTTGACGGCTTCTTGGCCGATCTCGATTACGACGGCTATCAGAGGATCCATTATCTGCGCGACCGCTCCCGCTGGCAGGAAGATGGGCAGACCTTTCGTTTGCAGGCCTTCCACCTTGGCTGGCTGTTCGAAGAACCCGTGGCGATCCACGAGATTGTGGACGGGCAAGTGAAACCGCTCGGATTTTCCACCGCCGATTTCGGGTATGGCGATGCCATGTCGCAGGACGTGCCTGAAAACGCCGAACTGCCTGGCGTTGCGGGCTTCCGCCTGCTGTCGCCGCTGAACAGAATCGACCGTTTTGACGAGCTCATCTCCTTTCTGGGGGCGAGCTATTTCCGCGCCCTTGGCGCCGGCAACGTCTATGGGCTGAGCGCGCGCGGGCTGGCCGTCAATACCGGCCATTCCGCCGCCGAGGAGTTTCCACGGTTCTCGGAATTCTGGCTGGAGCATCCCGCGCCGGGGTCCGGCGCGGTCGTCATCTACGCCGCGCTTACCAGCCCCTCGGTCACCGGGGCCTACCGTTTTGTCGTAAGGCCGGGCGCCACGACAACGGTCGACGTCACCGCGCGCCTATTCCTGCGCGCCGATATCGCGCAGATCGGCATCGCGCCGATCACCTCGATGTTCCTGTTCGGCGGCAGCGACCCGGACGAGATGGATGATTTCCGCGATGCAGTCCATGACAGCGAAGCGCTGATCCTGAACACCCGCGCGGGCGAGAGCTCCTACCGTCCGCTCAACAATCCGCCGCGCCTGTCCAGCTCGTATCTGGGCGCCAAGGATCCGGCCTCCTTCGGCCTCGTGCAGCGCAGCCGGCGCTTTGATCATTATCTGGACGCAGAGGCGCATTACGAAAAGCGCCCGTCGCTGATGGTCGAACCTTTGGGGGATTGGGGCGCCGGCAACGTGCGCCTTGTCGAAATCCCGTCAAACCTTGAGGGAAATGACAACATCGTGGCGTTCTGGGTGCCCGATGGCGCGATGCGCGCGGGCCATGAGATGGAGGTCCAGTACCGTCTGCACTGGGGCATGTCCCCGCCGGGCGATGCCCACCCCGAGCGCGGCAAAGTCCTGCGCACCCGCGTCGGAGAAGGCGGTGTCGCAGGCGTCGAAGAGAAAAACGGTCGGCGGAAATTCGTCATCGACTTCGGCGGAGGATTTCTGAGGGAACTTCCGGCCGATGCAGAAGTTACTCCCGATGTCAGCGTCATAAACGGGACAGTGACCGAGGTTGTATTGAGCCGCATCAGCGGCACCGAGACGTGGCGCTTGGTTATCGAGGCCGAGTCGGCAGCAGGCGCTGTTGTCGAGCTGAAGGCCCAGTTGTCCGGCTATGGCCGCGACCTGACCGAGACATGGCTCTATCAATGGGTGAGAAAATGAATATGGACCAGACAGTCGATTACGATCGTCAGAACTCCGATACGGCGACCCTTTGGGCACCGCCGGTTGCGCCTTTGGCGATGCCGCGGCAGGTGCTTGAGCGCGCCGCAGGACCGAGTTTCAGAACGCGATTGGCGATGATATTCTTTCCGCGCGAGCGGATCTGAAAGGGGCTGACGATTGTCATCCAACCGCGCCCTGCATCCCCGCACCATCGCGCTCAGAACTGCGGCGCTGACGTTCGCGGGGCTGACCGCCCTGACCGCAACGGTGCTGCTTGCCGAGGCTGCGGCGCAGGACGGGTTGGACGCATGGGACGTCGCGCGCGCCACCTTGATCTTCGTGACGACCGCATGGTTGGCCTGGGGCGCGGCGCTTGCCCTGATCGGGCTGCCGCGACACCGGCGGCCCCAGGTGCGCGCCGAGATCAGCGGCCAAGCACCGAAGACGGTCGCGCTGTTTCCGATTTATAACGAGGACGCGACAGCGACATTCGCGCGGATCGCCGCGATGGACCGCTCGATCCGGGCCGCCGGGCTGGAGGTCGACATCGCCGTCCTCTCGGACACCCAGGACGCTGGCGCCGCCGAACAGGAGCGCCGGGCATTTACGCGCCTGCTGAAGGACACCGATTGCGAGGGCCGCATTTTCTATCGCCGCCGCACTGACAATCGCGGCCGCAAGGCGGGTAACGTCGAAGATTTCATCCGTCACTCGGGCGGTGCATACGAGCTTGCCGTGATCCTTGACGCGGACAGCCTGATGGAGGGTGAAACGCTGCGCATCCTCATTGCGCGCATGCAGGCTGACCCGCAGCTTGGTTTGCTGCAAACCTTGCCGAAAATTATTGGTGCGCAGTCCTTCTTTGGCCGCGCCATGCAATTTTCGTCGGCCTTTCACAGCCCGGTCTTCACGCGCGGCCTTGCGCGGCTGCAGGGCGTCACCGGCCCTTTCTGGGGTCACAACGCCATCGTCCGGGTCCGTGCCTTTGCCGCCAGCTGCGCCTTGCCGGAACTATCCGGTCCGCCACCGTTCGGCGGCCACATCCTCAGCCACGACTATGTGGAGGCCGCCCTGCTCGCGCGGGCGGGTTGGAAGGTGCAGGTCGATGAGACGATTGACGGATCATACGAGGGCGGACCCGAGAACATTATCTCCTACGCCAAGCGGGATCGCAGGTGGTGTCAGGGGAATCTGCAGCATATCCGTCTTCTCTTCGCTCCCGGCCTCAAGGCCTGGAGCCGGTTCATATTTCTGCAGGGCATCTTTGCCTACATCGTGTCGGTGCTTTGGGCGGCGTTCCTGATCGCGTCCGTTCTGGCGACAATGATGGCTCCGGAGCCCGATTATTTCCCGCAGCCCCACCAGCTGTTCCCCGTGTTCCCGGGCGACCGGACCAAGCAGATTACAGCCCTCGCAGTTGGCATCGGCGGGCTGCTCATCGTTCCCAAGCTTGCGATACTGATCGGGGCGGTATCGTCAGGCCGCGCATCGGAATTTGGCGGGCCGCTCAGGGCATTTCTGTCGGTCCTGTCGGAAATTCTGCTGACCTCCCTGCTGGCACCCTTGATGCTGATGTACCAGACGCGCGCTGTCTTGCAGGTGTTTGCCCGCAGGGATGGCGGATGGCCGGCCAGTTCACGCGATGAGGGACCGATCCCGCTGGCAGCCGCACTGCGCGACGGCGCCTGGATCGTCCTTGCGGGCGCGGTGAGCCTCCTTATCGTTGCTGTGCTCGCCCCGCGGCTCAGCCTGTGGCTCCTGCCCGTCTGCATCCCGATGATGTGCGCGCCGCTGTTGATCTTCGCCACATCGCGCCCGCTCACCGAGTCATTGTTCATCGTGCCGGAAGAGCGGCGGGAGCCGCCCGTCGTTCAGGCCTTCAGAACTCGGCTTGCGGGCTGGTCAGCCAACGTGCCGTCCAGCAAATCCGAACAGAACAGGGCCGGTGCAGATGTCACAGCTTGATGCAGGGGGCGGTCCGGTCGCCCGGCGCCCCAGAGATCCGCGTATCGACGCATTTCGCGGACTCGCGCTGATCATGATTTTCGTCGATCACGTGCCCGGAAATCCGTACGAACAGTTCACAATCCGTAATCTCGGGTTTTCCGACGCAGCCGAGGCGTTCTTTGTAATGTCGGGGGTGGCTGCCGGGCTCGCCTATAGCGGACGTTTCCTTCCCGACACCGTCGCCAAAAACGGGCTTTGGCACGCGATCTCGCCGATCTGGCACAGGGCGTGGGTTCTTTATCTGGTCCAGATATTTCTCACCGTCTGGGCGATTGCCATCTATTCCAGCGGTGCGATGGCATTCGACATGCCCGCGCTGCTGAAACAGATCAATCTGACGCAGGTTTTCGAGAATACACAGTCCACCCTGGTCGGCATACCGGCGCTGCTGCATCAGCTGGGCTATGTGAACATCCTGCCCGCCTACATGGTGCTCTTGGCGATGACGCCCTTTGCAATCATGCTTGGCCTGCGCCACCCTTGGCTGCTTGCGGCGGCGTCTGCGCTTTTGTGGTTCAGTGCCGGACTATGGCGCCTGAACCTGCCAAACTTTCCCAATCCCGGCGGCTGGTTTTTCAATCCGTTCGCATGGCAGGCCGTTTTCATGTGCGGTCTGCTGATCGGCCTTTCGCTGGGCCGAAAAGAAAGGTTCGTGCCGAAATCCCGAGCACTGTTCGCGTTGAGCGTCGGATTTCTACTGTTTGTTCTGGCGTGGCGATATGTGCCTGGCGTGGGTCCCTATCTGAACCATCAAATGGCACGTCTGGGCGGGCTGGGTGTGCCATTCAACCTCGTCTCGCATGACAAGACATTTCTTGCGCTGCCGCGCCTCCTGCACTGCCTTGCGCTCGTCTATGCCCTGTCGTGCCTCGGCTTTGTCTTTCGCGCGACGGCAAGCCCGCTGAGCGCTCCGCTTCGGTTGCTGGGACGGAACGGACTTCTGGTGTTTGCGTCGGGAACGCTTCTTGCGCTGACGCTCAACGTGCTCCTTAAAGGCGCGGATGGCGCGCTGATCAGCCCCGTCATCCTTCCTCCGATCGGCGTGTTGGCCATGCTGGCAATTGCATGGCTTCGCGAAGCCACCGCGTCAAAGAAAGCCCCGATCGTCTATGCGACCCATCCAGAAACGGGCAGGATCACACCGACACTACGCTCCAGATGGCGCTGGAGGGCGAGCTAGAGCGTTTCGCGATCAGTCTGGATCACAGCGTGTAGACTTAAGTGGGAAATTGGCAAAATAGTAATTCCCGTACTTGCAAAAAATATAAATCGCACACCTCCGAAAGTGCCACAATCGAAGAAAAGAATTGCAGGCATCAATTGCGCATTTTTATCTAGTTTATTAAACCGCCGACAAAGAAGCGACTTTCCCAAAACGGAAAGCTATGCCGACTGCAATCGATAAAGATTCAGTCGTTCCGTTAATCTTGACCATATCACAAAATGTGACAATCTGTCGCGCAAAAATATCCGATTTCCACTTAGGGCGGCGCATAAATTCTTTTTTTCACCTTACTTTCAGCAGATTAATCGGTGGTGCACGAACCCCTCCGGGCTGGCGCTCACGCTTTCCTTCGCACATGATTCCGGCCAGCGGCCCCTAAGCCTTACCTAACGTCACTATTGACAGCCGAATCGCAGCACCTGTCTTCCGATCAGCGTTTCTATGCGCTGGAAGCGATTTCAATGACGACCAAAGCAGTCATCCCCGCGCCTGCGAGAAGAAGTTTTAACAATGCAAATATATAATTAGGCCAAACAAAACCGGAAATTAATGGCGGTCAAAACACGGAAGACATCAGCGTATCAAAATTATCGCCAATATGATAAATTGGACACATAATTTCATCCATGTATGGAGATGGGCATGACTATTTTCCTCCAGTCGCACGGCGGTTCAAATCGTATTTCCAAACCCAAAAGCAGGGCGACCGTGGCACCAAATGCGCTGGTTCCTGCAACCGGTGATGTCGCCGTCGATGAAGCGGCCGATTTTGGGTATCTGTTTCCACCATCCGGTGATCCCGGCGACTATCTGTCCGATGATGTTCTGGGAGAGCTTGACGAATTGGGGGACCTGATGGTGCCCGAAGAGGATCCCGGCAATCTGCATGTCACGCCGGATTCGACGCTTCCCCCGGTTTTGACCTATTGGGGCCAGTTTCTTGACCATGAGCTGACGGCGCGGACGGATCGCGAGACGGAAATTTCCAAGATCGATACCGCAGTGCCCCTGATTTCCGCCGCCGAGATCGAGACCAAGCTCAAGAATGCGCGGACACCCCGCTTTGATCTGGACAGTGTCTATGGCGGGTTGCCGGTCGGGGTCGATATCACGCCCGATGTGGTCAAGGTCATATCCGGCATACGCCATCCATCCCATCCCGAAAAGATGCGCGTCGGCACGGCAGAGGCGATTGGGCCACTGCCGGACGGGCTGGATCCGCACCGTGATCTGCCCCGTTTCCAGCAGGTGCAGCCGGACGTGCGAGACGCCTATCTGAATATCCTGCGCGACAGGCTGCCGGCGGCAGATTTCGCCGCCTTCGAGGCCGGTTTGCCGCAGCGGGCCATCATCGGGGACATGCGCAACGACGAGAACCTGATCATTGCGCAATTCCACCTGAGTTTTCTGCGCTTCCACAACCGCACGGTCGACTATCTGGCGGCGAACGACACCGGCTGGATGCCCGATTTCCATGCCGCGCAGGCGCTGACACGGTTACATTATCAATGGCTGATAGTCGACGGATATCTAAGGAAAATATGTGATCCTGCGGTGGTGGATGCGGTGCTGGCCAACAAGGCCCGACACTTCTTTGAATTCCGCGCCGCGCATGCCGACAGGATCGGCGCCCGCACGCTGGGCAACGCCATGGCGCTGGAATTCTCGGTGGCCGCGTTCCGGTTTGGACACACGATGGTGCGCGATGCCTATGACTACAACAAGAACTTCGGCCGCTCCGACGGCAGCGCGTTCCTTCCCTCCGCCCCATTTGACGAAATTTTCACCTTCACCGGTGGCGGTGGCTTCAGTGGCGGCGCGCGTGTGCCTGAAAACTGGATCATCGACTGGACGCGGTTCGTAACTGCGGACGGCGATACCAGTGATGGCCATCCCGCAAAGGTCGCCCGCAAGATCGATACGCTGCTGGCGCCGCCAATGGGCGATCTGCACAACGAGGCCAAGGATGAGGCGGACCCTCAGATCAAGGCGCTGTTCCGTCACCTTGCCCGGCGCAACCTGCGACGCGGGCTAAGCCTGCGGCTGCCGACGGGCCAAGCGCTGCATGCGCATTTGAAATCCGTTGGCGCGCTGACCAGCAATCCGGTGGCGAATGTCGCCGACCTGCTGGATGGCAAGCCCGAGCTGAAGGCCTTTCTGGAAGACTCGCAATCGCGCATGTTCGAGCGGACTCCGCTGTGGTTCTACTGCCTTGCCGAAGCCGAAGCGGCAGGGGGCGATCACCTGGGCGAGCTGGGCAGCTGGATCGTGGCAAGCACTTTTATCGCGACGCTGCTTTCGGACCCGGATTCGGCCCTGTCGATGGATTTCACGCCGCAGGACAGCCCGCTGAAGGCGCCCGATGGCACGCCCATCGACACGATTGCCAAGTGGATGCAATTCGCGCTGGTGATGGAGTGACAGACGCGCGCGCCCTCGAAAGACGCGAGGCGGCAATGATCACCCGCCGAGCTCTTTTGCAACGGGGCCTTGGGCTGGGCGGGCTATCGCTGCTGCCCGGATGCGGACAGATCAGAAGGTTTTTCCAGCCCGAGGTATCCAGCACGGCGATCGATATTCACGCGCATATTTTCAACGGGCGGGACGTGCCGCTGGTGGGGTTCTTGCAGCAAAGCATTTTGCGCGACCCCCATCAGCCCGTCGAAAGCGCGCCCGTCAGCGCGGGTTTTCTGAAACTGCTCAAGACGGTCATGTTGTCCGGCACGCCCCGCGCAAGCCAGGAGCTTGCCACGCTGGGGGAGCAGGGCATTGCGCCCGCATCCGATGAGGACGCGGTGCAACGCGACGAACGCAACGTCGCCGACGGACTGGCCGAATTCAGCCGCAATCTGGGCCGGCAGACCGCCGGTTTGCGCACCACGCGCACCGAAGAGGAGCAGGTGCTGGACCGCATCGCGGCAGAGGTTGGGCAGCCGAACCTACGCAGTTCGATCCAGACGCCCGAAAATCAGGGGCGCGCGCTGGCTGCCGAAATCTTCCGGCCGGGCACCGATGCGCTGACCCAAGGCGCGCCGCGCAGCTATCGCCATCGCTCGGCCTTCATGCAGACGATCCGCTGGGCCGGCCTGTTGACGCGGCCGCGCGTGGACATTCTGGCAGAGCTGGGCCGGCTTTACGGCGGACCTGAGGGCATCCGCATATTCTCGCCCTCGCTGGTGGATTTCAGTGCATGGTTCCTGACCGAGGAAACGGTTACCCCGACAGAGGATCTGATCACGCTGTTTTCGGCGATCGCCAAGGGATATCAGGATGCGGTCATCCTGAATTTCGCGCCGTTCTGTCCGCTGAAGGCCGCGCTTGAGACCGAGGATGATCCGAATGTCGACACGTTGCGCCATGTCAGGCTGGCGGTTCTCGAGTCAGGTTTCGCCGGGGTGAAGCTCTATCCGCCGATGGGGTTTGCGCCGGCAGGGAATGACCGGATCGACATCACGTGGGCACCGCGCAAGCCCAAGGCGGGCGGCGCCGCGCTGGATGCGGAACTGTTCAAGCTATACGAATGGTGCGTCGCCAATGACGTGCCGATCAAGGCGCACGCGAACAATTCCATCGCTGCGGGGCCAAATACAGGCGCATATGCCGACCCGGCAGGATGGCGCGCGGTTCTGGACCGGCCCCGACTGACAGACCTGCGGCTGAACCTCGCGCATTTTGGCGGCTTCGATGAAAGCGCACCCGCCGGGGCGCTGGCGACGGGTGTGGACTGGGAGGAAACGCTGGCCGGTATGCTGGAGGATTATCCAAACCTCTTTTTCGATCTGAGCTACTGGACCGATGCGGCCGACCCGGACTCGCCTTCGCGGACGCGGGTGATGCAGCGTGTCGCGACATTGCTTGGACGGACCCCCAAAATGGAGGAGCGGATGATGTACGGGTCGGACTGGTCGATGATAGGCCGCGTGCCCAGCCATCCGCAGTATCTGGCCGGTGTCCAAAACGCGCTGACCGAGCTGGAGTTGGGCGACGCGGACCGCGACCGGGTCATGGGCGGCAACGCCGCGCGCTATCTGGGGCTGGTGTCGGACAGTGCGCAGAAGTCCCGGCTGTCGGAATTCTTTGCCGGGCATTCCATCTACGAGGAAATTCTCGACAGCGGGTGATCGTTACGCGGGAGTGTTTCCCAATCTGTATCAAGGAGAAGTCCGATGACGACAAAGATACTCATTGCAGCCTTGCTGGCATTCATGCCGCACCTCGCTGCGGCCCAGCAGGCCACCCCGGCAGAGGCGAACGAGGCGCTGGAATCCGCAGCAGAGGCCGCCCGCGCGCAAGCAAGGCAGCTGACATTCGAGGAATTTCGCGACCAGACGCCGTTTGTTCCGGAGACCGGCAAATACTACGTCAACGGCGACACGCCGATACGCAACGAGAAGCTGTTGCGCGAATTCTACGAACAGAACATCGCGAACACCCCGCCCGAGTCCAGCGGCAACATCCCCGAATTCACCATCATCACCAACGGCGGCCTTGATCAGCTATGGGGCGACGCGCTGAAACATCAGCTCACCTACTGCGTCAGCACTGCATTTGGCGGTCGCCACGCCTTGGTCGTCGCGGATATGGAGGGGGCGACAGCCGCGTGGGAGGCCGTGGGCGACGTCAGTTTCATCTATCATCCGGCCGAAGATCCGCTGTGTGACGCATCCAACGACCGCGTCCTGTTCGATGTGCGTCCTGTCAATGCGGGTGGTCAATTCCTTGCCGCGGCGTTTTTTCCCAACGATCCGCGCCACGATCGCAGCGTCGTGATTGATCCGTCGTCCTTTAATCTGGATCCGAACGGCAACCTGACGCTGAGGGGGATCCTGCGCCATGAACTGGGCCATGTGATCGGCGCGCGGCATGAACATGTCCGCCCCGACGCCGGCGCCTGTTTCGAGGATAACGACTGGCGGCCCGTGACGGATTATGACGCGTTTTCGGTGATGCACTATCCGCAGTGCAACGGGCTGGGCGACTGGACCTTGCGCCTGACCGAAACCGACAAGAACGGCGTCGCCTGCATCTACGGCGCGGCGGCGGGGTTCATCATCGACACGTCCGTTTGCACGCCTCTGAACGCCAGCACTGGCGTGGCAGTGACCGAGAGTTTTGGCCCGATGGATCTGGCGCAGGATGATTTTATCCTGATCGGCCAGTTCCCAGTCGTGCCCGGAACGCCGTTCAGTGCGGTGATGTCGGGGGATGGCATGGCGCCCGGCGATCCCGATCTGTACGTCAAATTCGGCGGGCCGGCGCTGATCTCCAACTTCGACTGCCGACCATATTCCGTTGGCGCCGAGGAGACCTGCGCTGTCGATGTGCCGGACGGGCAAAGCGCAGCTTTTGTCGCAGTCCACGGATACGAAGCGGGCCGTTTCGCCGTTACCGTAACACATACGGGTCCATGATCTGCGAAGGCTAAAAAGGAGGATGAACCATGCAGGGGTTTGCGCGCGTTGTCGCACTGATGCTGTGCTGTGCGGGACCACTTTGGGCGCAAGGCGACGCGCCCGCGACTGAACTTGAGTGGCGATCTGCCAGCCAGACCGACGCGGAATTGGCGCTGGAGCTGAGCGAGCTTTACGCCGTGCTCTACAATTCCGGCAATCTGGCCGTTCGCAAGGCCAGCATGACGAATTCACCGTTCGTCGAAATCCTGCTGCGCGAGGAAGGCGTGTTCATGGGATCGTTCTTTCCCGAAGCGCTGGACGCGCTTTTGTGCGATTTGAATCCGGGCGTCTGCTCGCGGCAACGCACCGCCGTATCGGAAAAGGCGCTGACAGACGTCCGCTCTCATATTGGTGGATTCTCGCCCAGTCGCGGGCGATGGACGACACGGGCAGGCAGTACGGTGCTGATCCCCGACTACAGTTTCGAAAGCGTCACGGTGCTGGCCCGCATCGAGGTTCCGGCAGACTGGCGCGCGGCGGATTATGTGGCGCCGCCGGGGGTGGAGTGTTCCGCCTGGAAAGAAAGCTGCGAAGACCTTGTGAAGCGCTTTAATCCTCCGACAATCAAACGGCCCACCGGCACGATCAAGGTCACGGTGCCGCAGCGCCGGTTATCCACGACGGTCGCGCTCAAGGCGGACCAGAAGTCGAATTTCAGCAAGGTGTTGTCGGATCTTGGCATGACGCAATCGGGCAGCGTGCAGGAAACGGATTTCGTCAGCGTCTCGGCGTGGTCCCCGGCATGGGACCAGATGATCACAGCCCAATCGCCGAGCGATCTGGCGCTGGACGCCATGCGCGAAAATCTGCGCCCGGTTGGGTCCGTCGCGAAATATACGGCGACGGACGAGCCTTTCTTTCCCCGGCAGGCCGATCTTTTCAAGCTGATCAACCATCCATTTGCCGCATCCGGGGACATGCCGGACGAATACAAACGCCCCATCGGCGTCGTCGTGATCGACAGCAGGCTGATGTCCGGCCATTGCGACTGGCCCAAAGTTTCGACCACCGACGGCACCGAACTTGTGCCACCGGTCGAAGAGAATGCAGGGGACGTTCTGGCAGCCTCCAGCGACGGCACGACCGTCGAACTACCCGATCCGGAATGTGCCAGGATCGACGAACTGGCGCTTAGCGACAGCGACCATGCGGCGTCGGTCGGCGGGCTGATCGCCTCGCAGGATAACGGCAAGGGCATGATTGGTCTGAATCCGTCGGCGCAGTTGCAATTTCTGGAATTCGACAAGAACGCAGTGGCGGAAACGCAGATCGAAAACCTGATGAACCAGGTGCAGCGGGATATCCCCGAAGGAATCCGCGTCGCCAACATGAGCTTCGGTATCCTGCAGATCTGGGGCAATTTCGACGAGGTCGAGGCGACCTTGGCCGCGCAGGGCAGCCGCATGCTGTTCGTGGCCGCCGCCGGCAATGAGGGTCAGGCGATGGACGACGCCAGTTGCCGTATCCTGCCCGCCTGCCTGAACGGGCTGGACAACGTCATCACCGTCGTCGGGCTGAACGCCGATCTGGCCGACCCCAGACCGTGGCAGACCGGCACGGCGGCAACCAACACCAACCCCGAATTCGACGTCGGCGCGATTGCCGAAAACGTCCTGTCGACGGTTTCCAAGAACCGCTTTGCCCACAGATCGGGCACCTCCATCGCGGCGCCGCAGGTCGCCGCCGCCGCCTCGCTTGTATTTTCCGCCGGTGAATTCATCTACCGCGATGCGCAGGGCGGCGCGCAGCTTGCGCCCAAGATCGTCAAGGACCGGTTGATTTATACCGCCGACTTCTTTGGAGAGCTAAGCGGCGATGTCCGCGCCGGGCGGCTGAATATCGGCAGGTCAATGCATCTGGGCGACGCCCAGTTCGAGCTTTTCGACGGTCGCCGGATCGTCGGGCAGGTCAAGCAGGCCCCGGCTGAATTCACCTGCCGCACGCCGCAAGAAGATCAGCAGTTCCAGAAGTGGTGGAACGTGCGGCGGCTGGTCTACAACGACGCCCGGCAGCGCCATATCGTTTTCCGGCATGTCGGCGGTGGTCTGGGCGACCGCTATGGCACATTGGACAGATATCCATCGTGCAACGTGACGACAGAGTCAGCCGTTGTGAGGGTCCAGACCGACGTCGGCGACGGATTCGAGATGGTCGAGTTCCGGTTTGACCAGATCAAAGACTACGTTTCGCCGTTGTTCGACGAATGAGACGCTTTCTGACCCTCATCGCGCTTGCCCTCGCCGCACCGCTCGCGGCGCAGGAAGCGCCCGTCATGGAGGCCTATGTCGACGGGGAGGTGCGGGGCAGTAACATCCGTGTGGGGCCGGACAGCATGACAGGTGCGCCGCCGGTGCTGTGGACCGGCGAAATCAGCCAGCCGGGCGCCGACTATATCCGGCTTCTGTTGCGGGTTGAGGGTGATGGATTCGATGCGTCGGCCTTCGTCCGGCTGGTCTCGGCCCTCGACCAGAGCTTTGACATCCCTCTGTCCGCAATCCCGCCAGAGGGGTACTGGACAAACCTGATGCCGCTCGGCCGGGTTCGGCTGGCGCTGGTAGCTGAAACCGTGCCGCAGGGGGCGGCGCTGATCATTGAAAACCTTGCAGTGCAAAGCGCCAAAGGGTCGCTCTATTCCACATGGGGCGAGAATGAGATCAAACCGATCAACGCTCAGGAAGTGCCGCAGGCCATCCGCGCCCTTTCCGCCCCGATCGCGTTCCTGTCGTTCATCGAGGGCGGCTTTGCCCGCACCTGCACCGGTTTCCTGATCGCGCCGGATCTGCTGGCTACCAACGAGCACTGCATTAACAGTGCCGAGACCTGCCGGAGCATGACAGCCGTCTTCGGCTATGAATTCGACCCGCAAAACCGGCTTGTCATGGGTCCGCAACTGCGCTGTGCGGGATATGACGAGACGTTCAGCACGTTCGATCTGGACGTGTCAGTGGTGCGGCTCAGCCGGTCGCCGGGGCCTGAATATGTGCCGGTGGATATCACTGCTGGCATCTCGGACCCCGAAGGCCCGCTTTTCATCATCCAGCATCCGGGATCGCAGCCAAAACAGGTCTCCTTCATCAATTGCGCCGCGGTCCAGATGAATGTCGACGGACGCGCGCCGGGCAGCGATTTCACCCATACCTGCGATACCGCTGGCGGGTCATCAGGATCGCCGGTGTTCAATGCGGACGGGGCGCTGGTGGGGGTGCATCATTTCGGCTTCATGGACGATACCGATGGCATCTGGACCGAGAACCGCAGCACACATGCGGACCAGATCACGGCATGGTGGACGACGTGCTGCCCGCCGCAGGAGGACGCGGCTCTACCAAGCGAATAGGTGGCGCGGGGCTGGCGGCCAAATTGCCGATGCAGCACTCAACATGCGCCGGCCGGCCTGCCGCGCCGCAGAGCGGGAGCGGCTTTCAATTCACCCCGACCAGAACCTGCCGCGCGATCTGAGCGTCACCTTGCCAGAATGGCCAAAATCTCTTGGGCAAGGGCCGCAACTTCGGTTGCCGCAGGCCCCTTTGGCGCTGCATCCTGCACCCCCTGCCCCCGGCCCAACGTCTCGGCGTAGAGTATTCTGTTCGCCAAGGTGGTTTCGGCCAATTCAGCGTCGAGTTTGGCGGCGTCTTCCGCTATTTCGACGCCCAGTCTGGTCCCAACCCTTGTGCGGTTCAACACAACCATCGCCGGGGTGTTGGCCCGCCGCGCAAGGTCCAGCACGCTTTCCGTCGCCCATAGGTCGACGTGGCTGGTCGCAACAGGGACCAGCACGAGCGCGGCCTTGCGCAGCGCCGGCCTCAGATCGCTGTCTGCTTTGGGTGGCGTGTCCACCAGAACAAAATCATAGGCGCCGGCCAGCTTGCCGGCCTCATAATCGACACCCCACGCCGAGGAGGTCGAAAATTCCATGCCGGGGTCGGACATTACCTCCCGGCGGGCCATGAACCATCGCCCGAGGCTGCCCTGTGGGTCCGTATCGATGAGTGCGACCTTGTGGCCGAGCGCCGCAAGCGCAACGGCCAGGTTCACAGTCAAGGTGGTCTTGCCGCTGCCGCCCTTCTGCTGGGCAACTGTAATTACCGTGCCGGTCATGCCTATCCTCGCCAAGCAGTGCTGAACTGGAACGTTGCACAGTCAGCCGCAAATAGCACTAGCTGACAGATGGCCGGACTTAAAGCCAAAGTGCAGTGCGGGCGGTCGCAGGCAGGGATGCCCTTCGGCAACCAGGCTTTGATATGCCCGTCAGATCCGCCCCTTGGCAGGCGGCGCAGATTATCGCGTTCGATACGGATTGCGAGGCCCGCGATCCGCTGATAGCGATTGTTGGCTGCGCTCGACGATCCGTTCGATGGCATCGGCAAGGTGTTCCTTGTCGATATGGTGATCGCCGCGCGCCACGCGGATCCGGTGCGCCTCGATCATCACCTCGGCATGGCGGCTGCCCTCGGGCGGCTCGAAACGGTAGCTTGCCAGCTCAAGCCGCAGGCCCAGAGGATCGCGAAAATAAATCGAATCCATAAAGCCGCGATCCACCGGTCCCGAATGCCGGACACCGCGCGCGTCCAGCCGGTCCGGCACCTGCCAGAACGTCGCCTGACTGACGTTCAGCGCCAGATGGTGCAGCGATCCGGTCGCTTCGGGGACCGGCGTGGCGTCGGGTTTTTCGATTTTCGTTGGTAAAGATGGTGATCAGCCGCCCGTCGCCGGGATCAAAATAGAGATGCCCTTCGTTCGGATCATCGAGATTGGGTTGATCAAAGATGAAGGGCATGCCCAAGACCCCCTCCCAAAAGTCGATCGAGGTCTGCCGGTCTGCGCCCGTGATCGTAATGTGATGCACCCCTTGGGTCTGGATCTTGCGGGGTTCATTGGCTTTGGTCATATCCGGTTTCCTTTCTGCGAGCCGTTCTTGCGCATGGACTGCCAGACAGTTGCGGTCACCTGGTCGGACTGCAAGCACGCGGCAGGTGGTCACGAACCTGTGAGGATGTTTTATCAAATCCCGCACCGTCCCGCGTTCGGAATTATCCGGAAATGCGCTAACATTCAAAACTAACCAATAGCGACTGCGTGGATGTATCGGCTAGTGCTGACCGCGCGACAGGAGAAAGCGATATGACTGACGTTTCAACCACCCGACGCACCCTTCTGACGACCGCCGGCGCGTTCCTGGTTACGGGTGTGTCAGGTCTGGTCTTGCCCGCCGGCGCGCAAGGTAAAGCTCTGGCAGCAACGCCAACGATGCGTGGCGGGGCCAACAATTACATTCCGGGTGCGCCAATTGTTGAGCGGATCGGCGGCGGTGGCTTCTGGATGACAGGTACCGTGCGCCGTGCGGGCGATGGTGCGCCGCTTGCTGGGCAACGCATTCAGATCTGGGCGCACACGACCGAAGGGCACGAGCGCGATCCGCACAGCCATGGCGCCACGCTGACCGACGCGAACGGGCAGTTCCGGCTTGAAATGCCGCAGATCGTCCCCGCATTCGGCCAGCCACACGGACACCTCGCCTATGACGATGCGGACTTCGAAACCGTCTTCCTGCGCCCTGTGATGGCGAGCGCAAGTGATACCAGCCTCAGCGCGGACTTCGTCCTTCAACCGGTCTGACCGGGATGGATTTCAAAGCAGCCTCTGCAGCCCGCAACGCTCTGGTCTGGGCCGTGCTCACGGTGGCCATTGCCGTGCCAATCGTCGCGGCGGCGGCCAGCCCGCTGCTTGCGTGGCGCGATTCAATCTACATCACGGCCGGGTTTGCGGGGGTCGTCGCGATGGCCCTCATGCTGGTTCAGCCGCTGCTGGTGGGTGGATACCTGCCGGGCCTTGCCGCGCGGCGGGGGCGGCTGGTGCATCGCGGGATCGGCGCCATTCTGGTCATTGCGGTGGTGATCCACGTTGCGGGCCTTTGGATCACCAGCCCGCCCGATGTGGTCGATGCGCTTCTCTTCAGATCCCCGACGCCATTTTCCGCGTGGGGCGTCATCGCGATGTGGGCGATCTTTGCCTCCGCGCTACTGGCCACACTGCGTCGGCGGTTGCGCCTGTCCCCGCGCGTCTGGCGCCGCGCGCATACTGCCCTTGCGGCGACGATCGTCGTGGGAAGCGTGGTCCATGCACTACTGATCGAGGGGACGATGGAAACGGTCTCGAAGGCCGCACTATGTGCGCTGGTCCTCGCGGCCACCGCCAAGACTATCGCTGATCTGCGAAGCTGGGCGATCCGGGCGCGCTGACCGGAGCGGGCCCGGCGTCATCAGATGTGACCGCGGCTGTCTGATCCACGCCGATCACGTCACAAGCTTCAAACGCAAGAAGCGATGAGCATCCAGCATGAACTGATCAACGATAAGGCCCGATGCAACGCCCCGACGCGACTTTTACACTCGAAGGGCAGCATCACGGGCTTCAGTGCGGCTATTGCACACCCGGAATGATCACGCGCGCGCACCGCCTGCTGCTGGAAAACCCGAGGCCCATTGAAGAAGAGGTCCGGTTCAGCATCGCAGGCAATATCTGCCGCTGCACCGGGTATCAGAACATCGTCAAGGCGATCCTGTCGGCTGCGGCTGAAATCAATGCAGCCAAGGAGGCGGCACAATGAAGGACGACATCGCACGCGACGAATGGGTTGCCAAGCTCAAGGGCATGGAAGGCTCGCGCAAGCGCGTCGAAGATGCGCGGTTCACCCAAGGCAAGGGCTACTATGTCGACGATATCAGCCTGCCGGGGATGCTGACGGGCGATTTCGTCCGCTCGCCCTATGCCCATGCGCGGGCCAAATCATCAACGCCGATGCCACCATGGCGCTGGACAGCGTTGTCGCCGTTTCGACCGCCACGGATCTGGAGCCGCTGTCACTGCACTGGATGCCGACACTGGCCGGCGACAAGCAAATGGTTCTGGCCGACGGCAAGGTGCTGTTTCAGGGCCAGGAGGTTGCCTTTGTCGTGGCCAAAGATCGCTATATCGCCGCCGATGCGGTGGATCTGGTCGCGGTCGAGTACGAGAAACTGCCCGTCATCGTGAACCCTTTCAAATCCCTGCAATCGGACGTCCTGCTGGCCTGGGTCGGCGGGTGCGCGCGCGGCGCGGTCAGCAAGGCCGCGCGCGAGGCAATTGCAACGGTTACGCCGCAGCTGATTGCCCTGCGCCCGCACGAGTTGCGGGAGGCCGAAGGCCTGACGGCCGGTGATCTGCGCGACGGCGTGCGGTTTGCCCGCAATGGCTGCCCGGCCAAGGGACCGGTAGATGTCTTTGTCGAGCCTGTCTTGTCTCTGCCTGAAATGATTACCGGCCGGACTGATCAAGGACCAAATCCGATGACCCGCGTTCGACAGATGATATACTGGCTGCACAGTCGCCTTTTCCCCCTGCTGATAACCAAAGGATAGGATCATGGAACTCAAAGACGAGATCATCATAAATGCCCCGCGAGACGAAGTTTACGCGGCCTTGAACGACCCTGAAATTCTCAGGGATTGCATCCCCGGCTGCGAGGAGCTGACCAAGACGTCCGACACCGAGCTGGCGGCCAAGGTTGTCCTCAAGATCGGACCGGTCAAGGCCAAGTTCAACGGCGATGTCACGCTCAGCCCGGACGCGCCGCCAGAGCGGTTTTCGCTCACCGGCCAAGGCAACGGCGGTGTCGCTGGTTTCGCCAAGGGAGGCGCAGAGGTGGAGCTGGAAGAGCACCCCGAAGGAACGCTGCTGCGCTATCAGGCAAAGGCCGAAATTGGCGGAAAACTTGCGCAACTGGGCAGTCGGTTGGTCGAAAGCACGGCCAAAAAGCTTGCTGCGAAATTCTTCAAGAGTTTTTCAGACCGGGTGGGCGGCCACGAGACCGTTTAATACGCGCGGCGCTGATCCACAGAGGTCAGCGCCGCACGAAAGGGTTATCCAATCCGCCGTGGACACCCAGCCAAAAGCGTCATTTGACGCTTTCAGCAATGGCGCCGGGGCGATCAGACAGCCAGATCCGGCAAGGTCTGATCAGGGCGACTTTGGTGAAAACACCCGTCCACCGAAGCCGGCCGGACCACCGTGGTCAGCCCTTTAGCTCGTCGTAGCATTCCATCGCCTTGGCGGCGTACATCATCGCCGGACCGCCGCCCATCTGCATCGACATTGCCAACACGTCGCCCAGCTCCTCCCGCGTGGCGCCGGCCTTGACCAGCGCTTCGACATGCAGCGTGATGCACGGCTCGCAGCGGATCGCGACGGAAATACCAAGCGCCACGAACTCCTTGGTCTTGAAATCAAGCGTGCCGCCGTCCTTGACGGTCTTGCCCATTGCATTGAAGGCCCGGACCGTATCGGGGATGACGCCATTCAGGTTGCGAAGCCCATTGCGGGTCTCATTGAGTTTGTTTTTCCAAGTCATATCTTACACTCACATCGGTAAATCTGAATGTTGCCTATGCGGCACAGTCGCGGCACGCTTTGATCCGCATCAAGATCGCCGGTTTTCTTGACAGCGGCAAACCCATCCAAGCCCGCCTCTAGCCACGTTATTTATTGTTTTCCGAGCCCCGAAGTCCGGAACAACCAGCCCAAATTTTTTACCGACTTCGGAAAAACTGAGTGGGCAGGTCCGGGTATCGAGGGGTTCGTCCGGCCCGTTTTGCAAAGCTGGTCAGATTATGACGCTTTGTTTGCCGATACACCCGACACATTGTGGCGTTTGGATGCATTGACAGATTGTCCAGGAAACATGATGTGAAGTTCGCGGTTATTCTGCGCGATCCGGTAGTGCGTATTGTTCCAGCACACGCTGCGCGCGCACATGCAGACCGGCAGCCTGTCGCAATCAATCGCAGCAACATCGGGCCCCATCCATCAGCCGATCCGTACAGCAGCCTCTGCGGTTCGCCAAAGTATTGCCGCATCCGAATATTTTTGACGACTGGCACGATTGAACTTGCTATGCTGATGATCGGGAGGTGCCTGCAAATGCAGCCCCAAGACGATACGCATAGTCTGGTGATGATACGTTCTGTTCTCGTGATTGATGACCACCCGCTTTACTGCGATGCGCTGGCGGCGACACTGAAACGAATTTACGACCTTCAGACCGTCAGGACCGCGACAACTCTCAATGATGCGATGAAGCTGGTTGGACCGCGCTTCATGCCCGATCTGGTGGTTCTGGATCTCAAACTGCCCGATGTCACCGGGCTGAGCGGATTTTTGAAGATCAGGGACAGGATACCCGATGTGCCGGTTCTGGTCGTGTCGGCCATATCCTCGGATGAAACGATACAGGCCCTCATGCAGGCTGGCGCGGCAGGTTTCGTGCCCAAGGACGCATCGCCCAAGGTCCTGCAGAATGCGCTGACAATTGTTCGCGAAGGGCAGAAATACCTGCCACCGGGCTATACCGCGCGGCCCGGCACATCGGGCGACGCGCTTTCCACGTGCGAAATTGCCCGCAAGATCGCGGACCTGCCGCCGCAGCAGGCCCGTATCATGCGGCTGATCTGTGCCGGCAAACCCAACAAGCAGATCGCCTACGAGATGTCACTCGCCGAGGCGACGGTAAAGGCCCACATCACCGCGCTATTGCGGCGCCTTGGTGTCAACAACCGCACGCAGGCGGCAATTCTGGCCCGGAGTGCGGGGCTGGATCAAAGCGCCGGAGAGACCGATGCCGACTTGCGCGCCCTGCTGAGCTGACCGGCGATGGAGGACAGCGCCACGGATATCCGCACCTTTAGCAGGATCGTCGGCGTCGGCGTTTCGCGGGCGGACAACGCCGACGATGCCATGCGCGAAGCGGTTGCCGCGCTGCCCGATGCCGGGATCTGTTTTGCGCTGGTGTTCGTGCCCGAGCGGCTGGAGCCCGAGGCCGTAGCCGCCGCGCTGACGCGCCACCTGCCCACGACGCTGGCCTTCGGATGCACCACCGCCGGGCAGATCACCCCCGCAGGCTACGAGAACGACGCGCTGCTGATCGTGACCTTTCCGCGCGATCATTTCCGCTGTTCATCGGCCCTGATCCATCCGCTAAGGCCCGTCTCTATCGCCGCGACGGCGACAAGGGCGCGCCAGATGGCCACCCGCTTTCAAAAGACCGCCGGTTGGAACCGGTTCGCGCTTGTCATCGCGGACGGTCTGTCAAAACAGGAGGACGTGCTGGTTGCCGCTCTTGAGGCGGGGCTGGACGACATGCCGGTTTTCGGCGGATCGGCCGGCGGAGGCATGGCGTTCCGCTCGACCTTCGTGCTGCACGGGGGCAGCTTTCGCAGCAACGCCGCCGTTATGATCCTGCTGGAAACCGACCTTGAGTTCAGCGGGATCGGCTTCCACCACTTTCTGCCAACGCAGCAGCGCATGGTAGTCACCGAAGCCCTGCCGGACGAGCGCGTGGTGCTGGAACTCAACGGCTCACCTGCGGCCGAGGAATACGCACGTCAGATCGGTTGCGAGGTTTGCGATCTTTCGCCGAGGGTCTTCGCCGAGAACCCGATGTTGGTGCGCAGCCACACAGCATGGCACGTCCGTGCGATCCAGCAGGTGACAGGGAACGGCGGGCTGTCGTTTCTCTGTGCCATCGACGACGGGCTGATCCTGACGCTGGGGCAGAGCCGCCAGATCCTCGAAACACTGGAACGGGGGCTTTGCGTGCGCGGTCCGGACGGCCCGCATCCGGACCTGATCCTTGGGTTCGACTGCTTCTTGCGCAAGCTCGAAATCGAACAGAACGGAATAGTCCCGCAGGCGTCGGACCTGCTGCACCGATACGGTGTCCTTGGCTTCAACACCTTCGGAGAGCAGCACTGCGGCGTCCACGTCAACCAGACCTTCGTTGGCGTCGCGCTTTTTGCACCTAAAGGCAAACCCCATGCTGATTGACCGGAACCAGCCGTTGGAGATCCAGGTCGCGAAGCAGGCCCGCATCATCGACGCCCTGATGCTGCGCGCCAACCGCGCCCATGATTTCAGCGGTTCGGCCTATACGCTTTTCCAGTCCGCCGTGTCGCTTCAGGATGAAGTTTGGGAAAAGACCAAGGATCTGGAACTTGCGCTCAACACGCTGGGCAAGACCAATGTCGAGCTGGAAACGGTGGAATTCGCCCGCGACCAGATGCAGCGCAATCTGGCAGACGTGCTGGACATGATCGACGGCGGCTTTGCGCTGTTTACCGCAGACAAACTTCAGATCTGCAATGATATCTTCCGCACGCTGATCCCTGATATTGCCGCACAGATCACCCCCGGATTGCCCCTGGCGTCATATTTCACGTTGATGAACAACAGCGCACTGGCCACGCTCAACAATGATTTCGACATGTCTTCCGGCCCGCGGGGACAGGTGCAGCAGATTGGCACAGGCGCGTCCTTTGTGTTGGCCCTGCCCAATGACCGGTGGTTTCAGGTCATCTCCCGGCACACCAGCTCCAACAGCATTGCGCTATTGCAAACCGAAATCACCGGCATCGTGCGCAAGAACCGGCTGGAAAAGGACCGGCTGATCGATGAGCAGACCCATTTTCTGCAAGCCGCCTTCGACAACATGACCCAAGGGGTCTGCACATTCTCCAAGGAAGGAACGCTGCTGATCCAGAACACCGCGTTCGGGGAGCTTCTGGACCTGCCCTATCCCCTGCGTCGCAAGGGCACCGCCTTTGCGCAGATCCTTGAACACGTCACCCGAAACCGCCTGCTGCAGGTCATGGGATTGCAGCGCAACATCGAGGAAATGATCCTCCGGCTGCGCCGCGACGGCATCCTGAAGGACCGGCTCCGAAAGGTCGATGGCCGCGTGCTGGACCTTCACGTCAGCATGTTGCCCGACGGCGGATTTATCGTGAACATCATGGATATCACCGTCGAGATCCAGACCACGGAATCGCTGGAAAACCGGGTTCGCGAAAGAACCATGGAACTCACGCACGCCAATCTGCGCCTGCGCCAGCAATATGAAGCGCAGGCAAGGGTCGAAAACGAGCTGCGCATCGCCAAGGAAGAGGCCGAGGCGGCAGTCTCGTCCAAAACGCGCTTTCTGGCGGCGGCAAGCCATGATCTGCTGCAACCCATCAACGCGGCCAAGCTGCTCATTTCGTCGCTGGTCGAAAGCGCGCGTGGCACCGGGATGCTGGAAACCGTTGACCGGCTGGACCGCGCCTTTAATTCGATCGAGTCGCTACTGCATGCGCTTCTCGATATTTCCCGATTGGAGTCGACCGGCACCGAGATCGCGCTTTGCGAGTTTGAGATTGATCAGATCCTGCGGCAGGTCAGCGAGGATTGCGCGCCTCTGGCCGCTGAAAAATCCCTTCGCCTGTCCGTGGTGCCCAGCGGTCTGTGGGTGAAGAGTGATCAGCATTACCTGTTGCGCTGTGTGCAGAACCTTGTCGTCAACGCGATCCAATACACTCCAAAAGGGCGCGTCCTGGTCGGCTGCCGGCGGCGCGGCGACAAGGCGGTGCTGGAGGTCTGGGATACGGGTATCGGAATATCGCGCAAGGATCAGGCGTTGATCTTCAATGAGTTCACCCGTGTCGATACCGGCGCCACGCGGCACGGCATGGGGCTGGGGCTGTCGATTGTCGAAAGGGCCTGCCGCCATCTTGGTCACGAAATCAGCGTGCGCTCCAAGCCCGGTGCCGGGTCGGTATTTTCGCTGGAGCTTCCGATCGCGCATTCCGGCGGCGCGGCCTCTGACGTTCGCTCGCGGATATCGCCCACGCAGCGATTCGACATGGACCTGATCATCGTCGTGGTGGAAAATGACCCCGATGTTTTGTTCGCCACGACGCAGAAACTGGAAAGCTGGGGCGCCAGCGTGCTGGGGGCGCACGGCACGCGCGAAGCGATCCATCTGGTGCGCGAGATCGGCATGGCCCCCGACATCATCCTGGCGGATTATCAGCTGGACGATGCAGATAACGGGATCAAAAGCATCACAGCGCTACGCAATCTGGTGAAATTCGAAATCCCCGCAATCATGATTACCGCCGACCGCGGCGAATGGCTGTTGCGGGAGGGTGCGAGGCATAATTTTTCGGTACTGACCAAACCCGTGCACCTGTCGCGCCTGCGCCCGCTGATCGACTGGAAGACGCGTGCCGCCAGCCCACCCGAGGAGGCGACGCAGACATAAGTCTTTGGTGACAGATGCGCCGCACGGCATAAACTGGACACAGAAGATGGAGCCGCCGATGATGAGATTTCCGATCTGCCTGCTTGTCCTGGCCCTGTTGGGGACCGGCCCGCTGCACGCGGCAGAGCCCTATGATCTGATCTTCAGAACCGGCACGCTGTCAGACGTTTCCAGCGATCAGCATCTGGTCTATTCCCGTGCCGTGACATCGCCCGGCAACCCGCAGGTGGAGCAGGCCGGCACCGGCCAGATCGTGTTGAGCCTTATGCCCGAAGACATGGCCGAGCTCGATTTCCGGCAAGGGGATCGTCACCGCTTCCTTGGCCTCTTTCCGGCGACGGTGGGCAATCCGCTGGCGATGTACTTCCTTGAGACGGTCGTAAAAGACATCGCGCGGGATACAGGCGGCAGCCCGTTCTACATCCGCAACCGGATCAAGGAATCGCTGCTTGAACCTGCGCAGATCGAGGATGGGAAACTGCGGGCCGACGGACAGGATATCGCGACCCGGCAAATCATCCTGCATCCGTTTCAGGATGACAGGCACCGCGACCGGATGCTGGGCTATGGCGATCTGGCGATGACCTTCACCATGTCGGGCGACGTGCCGGGCTGGTATGTTTCCCTCGTTGCCGAAGTGCCCTCGGGCGATGCCGCGCCGCCAATTTATCGCAACGCGCTGACCTTGACTGATCCGGAGGCATCGCAATGACACGGCTTGGACTTGCCCTTTGTGCGACGGTGCTGGCCATTCCGGCCAGCGCGCAGAGCGTCGCCGAAACGATCAACGATTATCCGACCGAGGCGCGGGCGGATTACGTCTTTGGCTGCATGGCGGTGAACGGCCAGGGGCAGGACACCTTGCGAAGATGCTCCTGCTCGATCGACCGGATCGCGTCGATCCTGCCCTACGAAAAATACATCGAGGCCGAAACCGTCCTGTCCCTGCAGCAAACCGGGGGCGAGCGGACGGCGATCTTTCGCACTACGCGCATGGCCCAGGATATCGTCGCCGAACTGCGGCGCGCGCAGGCCGAGGCGGATATTCTCTGCTTCTGAGATAGGCGCTCAGGACGATGTGCCCTTGTCCAGCAGTTCCTCAAACACGTTGCCCTCGGTATCCTCGGCGCGGACCCGCAGCGCGGGGGCGCCGTTATCGGTGTATTCAAACCGGAACACGGGGTTTTCACTGATGGAAATACCGCCCTCAAGCGTGAACAGCATATCGTCGCCCTGATAGACTTCGAGTCGGTTGATGAAATGCGCGTTCATGAACAGATGGGTGATCTGATCGCGCTGAAATCCCGAATAGTTGGGATGGCGGATCATGATCTGCGCCTCGCGGCGCTGCCCCGAAGCGGGCAAACCGGCGGTTATGGGTTTGAGCCGCATCTGCCCCATTCCCGCAAGAGCCGCCTCGGGATCCTTTGTCGCCGGGGCCGAGCAGCCGCCCGACGCCTTGACAAACCGTCCCTGCATGAAGCTGCCCTGCTCGGTCCGGGCAATCACGCGGACGTTGGAATAGGTGTTCACCCGCACGCGCAGTTCCAACTTCAGCGGCGACATGGCGGGACCGAACTCCATTTCGGCAGCAAGCGGCGCGGGGTTTTCGTCGATGACGATATCGATCCCGGTGATCACCGCGTCCTCATCCGTCTGGGTGATGGTGAGGGGCACAGTGGCCGCATCGAACGCCCGATAAGGCGCATCGACCGTGAATAGCCCCGCGCCGTCCTGCAACGTCACGTCGCCGACGATATCAGCGCGCAGGTCTTCCCAAGTGGGCGACGCGGTCAGCAGATTCTCGGCAGGTCCATCGGCAGCGTGCGCCCCTGCGGTGGACAGCGCAAGGACCGCAGCGAGGACGAAAGTTCTCATGGCGACTCTTCCGTATTTTCTTCAATCTGTAAATATAGCATATTTTGCCCGAAAAAGATACTGCGCCAAAAGGTGGCGTCGCGGGTTCATTCTCCGGGCAGGTTCCGGATCTCGAACAGGTCCGGACGCTGATCCAGCGCACTGGACAGCACCTCTTTGCTGCCGAAAAGAACGATATGCGCTGATTTCCCGGCATCAATCAGCGCCTTGCCGATGTTTTGCACGTCATCCCCCACGGTCGCCAGCACCTCTGCGCGAAAGGCCGCGCGGCGTTCGCCACTCCATCCCGCGAGCCAATCGGTCAGCGCCTTCAATCCGCTCTCTTGCGGCGACAATGGCCGGTCCAATCTGCCAATGGTGGCAATGATCGCGCGGGTCAGATCGTCGCGGCTGATCCTGCGTTCAAGTTGCTGCCCCGCTGCCGCGAAAACGTCCAGCGAGCGCAGGATATGCGGATCGCGGTAGGACAGGAACGTTATCGGGCGCCCCGGCAAATCGCCCCGGCAGAGCGCACCATAGGCCCCGCCCTCCTCGCGCAGTTTTTGCCGGATCCAGCCGGTTTCCAGATATTTCAGCCCCACGGCAAGCGCAGCCGGGCGAAGGGCTTCAGACGCCGCCGGGGTGACGGCCATCCCTACGAAATTCGCTTCACCGGGTACGATGAACCCCTCAGAGTGCGCAGGAAAGGCCACGCATGTTGGCGTTTCAATGAATGCGCCAGCGGGAACCAGTCCAACCAGCCGTTCGGCGCCTCGCCGCAGATCAGCCGCGCCCGACGTGCCCGAGGTGATGCCGATGGCAAGCCGCTTGCGACAGGCCAGCGCGGCGTGACTTTCGCGCAGATGCTGCCGGGCCTGATCTGGATCGCGCCGGATCAGGGACCAGAAGTCATGCAGAAACTGCAAATAGGTCAAGCCGTCCGTTTGCTCGGCCGCGTTGTCATGCCGTCGCAGCCGCCTGTCGAGAAACTCATGCGCCTTGGGCAGGATCTGCGCCCGGACGCGGTTGATCTCGGAGCGGACGATTTCAGATAAATACGGCGGTTCGGGGATTTGCCACTCGCTCAGCAATTCGCCAAAGATGCCGAACAGAGACGGCGCGTCCTCCGCCAGTGCCCGCCCCCGCAGGACGAGGCGGGTCGCATCGCCCTTCCCCGTCGCCAATGGTGCGCTGATGACCTCGCAGGACAGCCCGCCAGTTTCGGCGCCGATCCGGTTGGCCATGTCCCGCGCGCTACGCCGCGCCGTCCCGGACCGTAGCAATACCCGCGCGAAGAGCGCGGCGCACGAGAGGTCTGGCAGCCCCCGAAGATCAAGCGCCAGATCCACGTAGACAAGACCGTTGGTCTGGCGCTGATGAAGCAGGACAGGCACTTCGCCCATCTGATCGACCGTCATGGGATCCTCAACGAGACCCGGCGACAGATCGCTCAGCGCAAGGCGCGGGATGCAGGCCGCCGCCCGTGGTTTTGGCTGCGGCGCGGGATCATCCGCCACCGCATCGGACGGGCGGCGCATGGGTGCTTTGCGGGTGCCGGCCGCGGGCGTCAGAGCGACCAGAGTGAAGCGCGGATTCTCCAGCAGATGCGTTTTCAGCATTTCCTCGAAAAACCCTGCAGGCTTTGCCCGCAGCTCGGCAAGCTCGGGCGCGAATCCCAGCCCATGGAGCGGATCGCGCCCCAGCCGCCAGCCCTTGGCGACATCCAGCAAAAGCCCGACCACATGTGGCCGTTTCCGCGAACTGCGATCCCGATTCCGGAACTCAACCGCGTTCAAGGCGCCTGCGAGGGTGTGCCTGTCAAAGCCATCCTGTAGCAACCGCTCCATTGTTTCGCGCATGACCGCCAGCAAACCCTCGGTGCTGTCCGCATCCGCTCCGGCAAGCTGAATGGACAGGCGCGGCGGCCAAGTGTCGTCGCAATACCGCCCCTCCGTAACATCTGTGCCGTGCCCGCCATCGATCAGGCCACGCCGCAGAGGCGCGAAAGGCTGACCGACCAGCGCCTCGCACAGGATGTCACAGGCCAGCTCCGTCAAGCGGCTGTCCGGCGCAGGAAAGGCCCAATTCAGCGCGAGGCGCGAGGGGCCAGCCTCGGCATGGCTGATCGCCAGCGTTCGCGGCGCGGTGATCACTTGGCCGGTCGGCGTCAGGTGTGGCGCGCACCGCTCGAACTGGCTGAAAATCCGGTCGAGGCGCGGCAACTCCCCCTGAATGTCATCCACCCCTGAATAGGCGGCCAATGCGTTCGAGGGGTGGTAATGCGCCCGGTGAAACCGCGTCATCGCCGCGTGGGTCAGGTCCGTGATCCGGTCCGGATCGCCGCCATAGGCATGACTGAACGGCCCGGTGCGAAACAGCGAGCGGCGGGCCTGATCGGCCAGCAGATAAACCGGCGAGGCGCACATTCCCCTCATCTCGTTCAGGACCACGCCTTGTGGCGTGCCGTCCGCGGCAAGGTGCCATGCCTCGCGCCGGAAACACTCTTCAGTCAAAAGCGGAAAGAACACCGCGTCAAGGTAGACATCCACAAGGTTGCGAAAATCGGTGGGGTGCGGGCTGGCGACCGGATAGATCGTGAAATCGGCAAATGTCGAGGCATTCAGATAGCTTTGCAACGACCCTTTCAAAAGCTCGGCAAAGGGTTTCTCGGCCGGATAGGCGCGCGATCCGGACAGCACGCAATGCTCCAGAACATGCGCCACGCCGGTTGAATCCGCCGACGGCGTGCGAAAGCTGATGGCAAAAGTCTGAGCCGCGTCTGCGTTCAGCAGAAAGACCGCGTCTGCACCCGTCCTGCCGTGGCGGAAATGACGGGCGCGGGTTGCGAGTTCGGGGATTTCACAGCTGGCAATCTCGGTAAACCCGGCGAAATTATCGACACTCATCGCAATACACGGGCGATCATGTCGGCAATCGCGCGTTGCATCGCGCCTGCCGTATCGCCGTCGCTCAGCGAATGGCCCGCCTGCCCGGAGGACCGGATTTCCACGTCCTGCCAACGCGCCGACAGCCTGTGAGACGTGGCGGGCGGGCACAGCAGATCATAGCGGGCCTGAATGATAATGCCCGGAATCCCGGCAAGCGCGGCTGCGTTGGCCAGAAGCGGCCTGCCCTTCAGGAAACACTCGTTGCTGAAATAATGCGCCTCCATGAAGGGCGACGCGGGCAGCGCCGCCTGCGGATCGTTCAGCCGCAGCGGGTCCAGCCTCGTGCGTCCCGGCGCTATTTCCGACAGGATACGCTCGGTATCATGCCAGGCGAGGGCAAAGCGTCGGCTGTGCTGCGCGTCCGCGTCCAGAATATGCGCCCAATAGGCGCCAAGCGGGTCCGCGCGTTCATCCTCCGCCAGCAGGGCCAGAAAATCCCTGTGCAAGGCCGGATAGAACATCGGCAAATTGACGCAGAACGCGGTTTCAAGCTCGGCGCGGGTGCCCAGAAAGACCGACCGCATGACCAGCCCCAGAACATGCCGGGGATGCCGCTGGGCATAGGCCAGCGCCAGCGTGGCGCCCCATGATCCGCCGACCACGATCCATTTGTCGATCTCGAAATGCGCCCGCAGCTTTTCCATGTCGGCGATCAGATGACCGGTCGTGTTGTCCGCCCGGCTGCGGCTGGGCAGGCTGCGCCCCGCGCCGCGCTGGTCGAACATCACCAGATACGCATCCTCGGGGAAAAGCCGGCGATGCGCCGTCTGGCAGCCGCTGCCCGGCCCGCCATGCAGGAAGACGATTGGTGTGCCGCCCATCACTCCGGAGGTTTCGACATAGATCTCATGCCCGTCACCCACCGGCACATGCCCGGCCGTCAGGATGCCCGGCGGGCGGTCCGTGCCTGTGCCCGGCCTATCTATCGCCGCTCTCCGTTTCTGGCTCCAAGGTGCCGCCGACGAAATTGCGGTAGATGAAACGCGTGGACCCGTCTGCGGCCTCTTGCCGGGCGGTCTGGAAAATCTCCTCGTGCCGTGGGGACAATGCGCAGGCGGGGTCGGTATTGGCCGCATTGCCGGTCAGCGCAAAAGCCTGACAGCGGCACCCGCCGTAATCCTCCTCTTTCAGATCGCAGTTACGGCAGGGCTCTGGCATCCAGTCGGTGCCGCGATAGAGGTTGAAGGCCGGGGAATGCTCCCAGATCCACGCCAGCGGATGATCCCTGACCGAATCGAACGCCAGCCCGGTGATGGTTTCGGCGGCATGGCAAGGCAGCACCTTGCCGCTGGGCGATATGTTGAAGAACTGCCGCCCCCAGCCACCCATGCATTTCTTGGGGCGCTGCGCGTAGTAATCGGGCACGACATAGTCGATTTCGAGGATACCGGCGAGGCGCTCGCGCGCCGCTTCGACCAGGGCGGTCGCCTCCTCGATCTGAGCCTCGCTCGGCATCAGGGCGGCCCGGTTCTTCAGCGCCCAGCCGTAATACTGCACGTTGGCGACCTCCAGCCGGCCCGCGTCCAGCGCCACCGCCATGTCGATCAGCTCCGGCAGCTCATGCAGGTTCTGGCGATGCATCACGGCATTCACGGTCAGCGGCAGTCCGACCTCGCGCACCCATTTCGCCGCTGCCAGCTTCTTGGCATGACCGCGCCGATAGCCGCCGATGCGGTTGGCCAGCGTTTCGTCACTGGCCTGAAAGCTGACCTGCACATGGCACAGTCCGGCATCCGAAAGCGCCGCCAGCCGGTCCCTGGAAAGAAGAACGCCCGAGGTGATGAGGTTGGAATAAAGCCCCACGTCCGTGGCGCATTGCACCAGTTCCAGCAGGTCCTTGCGGGCCGTTGGCTCACCGCCCGAGAAATGGATCTGAAGCACCCCCAGATCGGCCAATTCCTGCAGGACGCGCTGCCATTCTTCGGTGGTCAGCTCGCTTGTGGCGCGGTCCATCTCGACCGGATTCGAGCAGTAGGGACATTGCAGCGGGCAGCGGTGGGTGATCTCGGCAAGCACCGACAGCGGCAGGCCGAAGGGCGTCGATTTGGCCGGTGCGATACTGTCAGCGAGAGCGTCGATCATGATGCCGCCTCCTTGATTTCGACGAGAAAACCCTTGTCGGCAAGCTCCTGAAGCATGGCCAGCACATCGCGCAGAATTTCGGCCTTGGGTGCGTCATATTTCGCGGCCAGACCGGTGACCATATCGGCGATGGACATCGTGCCGTCGCAGAGTTGCAGCACCTCGACCGAGGTATCATCCGGCACTAGGATGCGTTCGGGGGCCAGCAACAGCCAGCGCTCGCGCAGCTTGTCGAATTTCAGCCGGACGTAGCGCGGCAGAACGGGGCGGGTCTCGGGCTCAAGCTGGATATGTCTTGTGGCCATGGTCACGATCCTTCGGGCCGGAATGCGCCGGGCGGCGGGAAGCCGCAGACATAGGCATGATAGAGCGCATCAAGCTGGACCCACAGCACATCGGTCTTGAAGATCAGTGCCCGGCAGACGGCGTCGCGGGCTTCGGGCGTGGTGGCGTGCGTCCTCACGTAATCCAGCGCGAAAGTCGCATCGCGCGGCGCCTGTTCCAGACGGCGCTGGAAATAGGTCATCACCGACGGGTTTATGAAATCGTAATGCTTGAGCATTCCGGCGATGCGCTGTTCATGGATGCTGGGCGCGAAGAGTTCGGTCAGCGAGGAGGCGATGGCTTCGAGCGGGGATTGCCTGCCGACGAAGTTCACATAGGCATCGACTGCAAACCGCGTCGCGGGCAGGATGCCTTGGGTGGATTCCACGTAATCGCGGTCCAGCCCCAGCCCTGTCGTCAGTTGCAGCCAGCGCTCAATCCCGCCCTCGCTGCCTGCGTCGCCATCGTGATCCTCGATCCGGTGACGCCATTCGACCCTCGTTTGCCGGTCGCGGAACCGCGACAGCACCACCGCATCCTTGATCGGGATCGAGGTTTGATAATAGTAGCGGTTCAACGCCCAGGCCTGCACCTGCCCCTTGTTCAACTTGCCGCCATGCAGCATGTCGTGAAACGGATGCAGGTTGTGATAACGCGCGGCCCCGATAGCGCGCAGCCGCTGTTCCAGCGCATCGGCATTCATCAGGGGCGTATCCTGCGTCTGCGATGTTTCGGGCATGTTCACAGCACGATCTCCTCACCGATTGTTGGTATGCGCCACCCGGCGGCCTCGATCTGGCGGCGTTCGTCGCTTTGGGGGCGCAGCACCGGGTTGGAGTTGTTGATATGGACGAAGAGCTTCCGCGCGATATCCAGATCCGCCAGCCGCGCCAGCGCGCCCTCCCCGCCCGAGATCGAAACATGGCCCATCCGCTGCCCCGTCTTGTGGCTCAGCCCCGCGGCGATCATCTCGTCATCGCGCCAGAGCGTGCCGTCGAAAAACACCAGCGGCGCGCCGTCGATGCGCTGCTTCAGTGCGTCGGTGATCTGGCCGCAGGCAGCAATGAAAAAGAACCCCTTGGCGCCGTCCGTCTCGCGGATATGCAGCCCGATGGTGTCGCCGGGGGCGTTGTCCGTCTCCTCCGCCGTGCCTTCCAGATACCAGGCAGGCTTGCCCGGCACCTCGAACGCCTCGACCGTCAGACCCGAGGACGTGCCGTCCTGAAGCTCAGGCTCAAACGCCGCGTCAATTTCGATCCGCTGGCGCGGGACCAGATCGCGGTGCAGCACGTTGAAGATGCTGTTGCCCTCCAGAACAGACAGCACGCGATCATGCCCATAGACAGTGAAGGGCGATCCCTCGCGCAGGTTCAACAGACCAGCCACAGCGTCGACCTCGCCATTCGTCAAAATCACGCCCGCAATCGGGCTGTGGCGGATCTGGCCATCAGACGGGTGCAACTGCTGTGTCGCGTTGATCTGCTGGCGAATATCGGGCGAGGCGTTGATCAGAAACCAGTTCCTGTCGTCGGCACTGACCGCGACAGAGGCTTGAGTATTGACCAGTTCCGGACGCTCGCGCGCAGCCTTGCAACCGGCGCAATTGCAGTTCCATTGCGGCACCCCTCCGCCCGCCGCCGTGCCGAGGACGATGATCTTCAGCATGGCCAGCGCATTGCGGCGATCAGCGGACGAAGGGCCAAGACCTACTTCTGCTTGGCGCAGGCATACATGTTGATTTCCATGCCGACGGGCACTTCCTCAATCTTGGGGGCTTTCCAGGCCATAAGTCTTCTCCCTTTCGTGTTTGCGCAGCATATTGCTGCAGGTTAAAGCATAGTCTGGCAACGCTTATCGTCCATCTATGCTGATGATAGGGCGGCCCTATAGGGCGCCCGCCATGAAGCGCGGCAGGTCGTCGACCGGCGGCATGCGGCACTCGGCGGCGGCGGTCTGAAGCGCCTCGATCAGCGCCGTATAGGCCGGATTATGCAGGTATTGCGGCGCCACCAGCGCCACGATGTTGCGCGGCTCCAGATCGACGCGATAGAGCCGCACTTTCTCGGACGGCTTGCCGCCAACCAGCGTCGAGAGCGCGGGCGCGAGGCAGACGCCCAGATCCTGCTGCACCATGGCGATGGCGCTTTCATAGCTGCGGACCCGTGCGAACAGGGCGTTTTGCGGCAGCGCGCGATCATACCACGCCTGCACCCTCGCGCTGTATTGCGTGCCAAAGGAAAACTGGATCGTGCGGTTCAGCATGGCGCGGTCATCCGGCGCAAGGTCGGTTTCAGGATCGCGCACCTCCTCCAGTCGCAGCCGCTCGGGCACGACCAGAACCAGCGGATCGGCCAGGATCGACACCTGCTGGAACCCCGTGCTGGCTGACGGGATCGAGTTTGACGCGATCAGGCCCAGATTGATGTGGCGGCCATAAAGCAGATCCAGCACCTCGGTCGGCGCGCTGTCGTGGATGTCGAACTCGGCCTCCGGCATCGCCGCATGGACCGCGCTCAGCGCGCGCGGCAAAAGCACCCGCAGGATAGAGCTTAGCCCGGCCAGCCGGATCGTCTGGCGCGCACCCTGCCCAATGGCCTCGACCCCGTCTTCCAGCGCCTGCATGCTGTTCAGAACCCGCTCGGCCAGCCGCAGGATGCTGCGGCCCTCCTCGGTCAGGGTCATGCGATTCGAGCGCCGGTCAAACAGTTGCGCGCCCACCGCGCTTTCCAACCCGGAAAGCTGCTGCGACAGCGAGGGTTGCGCCACGCCCAGCTGCTTGGCCGCCTTGGTCAGCGTTTCGCTGTGGGCGACCACCCAGAAGATCTGAAGCCGACGCAGGGTAATGCCGCAGCCCGCGCTCGCAAGCTGGGCAATGGGCGCATCGGCGCTGCCCGACAGTTTGCGTTGCATCTGAACGCCCTCCCTATCGGGTCAGTTTAGCCTGTCATTCCGCAATCGGGCAAAGACTCTGCTGCGCCGGGACACCAACTTTAGTCGTGGCGGACGCTATCTGCGGATCAGCCCGCGGGCCGGATCATAGCCGATCAGCGCGCCGATCAGGAATACGGCAAAGGCAACGGCCACCCAGACCAGCGCCCAGAGGTTGACGCTTTCATACAGCGCAAAGCGGATCAGTTCGACCGCGTGGGTGAACGGGTTCAGCGCGCAGATATCGCGCAGCAAGGGCGAGCTCTCGGCCATTTTCCACAGCGGATAGAGCGCGCTCGACATGAAGAACATCGGGAAGATGACGAAATTCATCACGCCCGCGAAGTTTTCCAGCTGCCGGATGGTGGAGGAGATCAGCAGACCCAGCGCGCCCAGCATCAGCCCGCTCAGCACCAGCGCCGGAAAGACATAGAGATACCCCAGTGGCGGCATGGTGATGCCGAACGCGGCGGCAAGCGCGAGAAAGACATAGACCTGAAGGATCGACACCGCCGTTCCTGCCAGCAGCTTGCAGAACAGCAGCCACGCGCGCGGCAGACGGCTGGTCAACAGCAGCCGCATCGAGCCCATTTCCTGATCATAAACCAGCGACAGCGACGACTGCATCCCGTTGAACAGCTGGATCATGCCACACAGCCCCGGCACGATATAGACCTCATAGGTGATATAGGTCTGATAGGGCGGAATGATCGACACGCCCAGAGCGGCGCGGAACCCCGCCGCGAAGATGACCAGCCAGACCAACGGGCGCACCAGCGCCGACAGAAAGCGGCTGCGCTGATGCACGAACCGCAGCATCTCGCGCAGCACGATGGCGCGCAGGGCGACCAGATAGGCGGTCATTGAACCCCCTCTTCCCCGGTCATGGTGATGAACGCATCGCCCAGATCGCCGCTGCGCGCGATCTCACGCGCGGGCCGATGCGCCAGAACGCGGCCCCTGTGCAGCACGATCACGTCATCGCCGGGGCGGATTTCATCGACAAGATGCGTGGCCCAGAGCACGGTTAGACCGTCCCCGGCCAGATCGTGGACATGCGCGGTGATGGCGCGGCGGCTGGCGGTGTCCAGCCCGACGGTCGGCTCGTCCAGCAGCAGCACTTCGGGGCCGTGGACCAGCGCGCGGGCAATCTCCATCCGGCGGCGATGGCCGCCGTTGAGGGCGCGCACCACCTCGCCCGCGCGCTCGCGCATGTCCAGCCGGTCCAGCGCGGCGTCGATGCTGGCCTGCGCCGCCCGTCCCGAAAGCCCCTGAAGCGCGGCGAAGTAGCTGAGGTTGCGCGCCACCGTCATGTCCAGATCAAGGGTCGGCTGCTGAAACACCACCCCGATCCGCGCCAGCGCGGCGCGGGGATTGGCCCGCACGTCGAAGCCCGCCACATAGATCTGGCCGTGCCGCGTAACCAGAAGCCGTGTCAACAGCGCGAAGAGCGTCGATTTGCCCGCCCCGTTCGGGCCCAGCAGCGCCGCAAAACGCCCGGTCTCAAGGTCAAAGGACACATCGTCCAGCGCCGTTCTGACACCAAAGCTGTAGCTGACGTTACGGACGCTGAGCGCGTTCATCGCGCGCTACTGGATCGTGATTTCGACGCGCTGGCTCTCGCCGGTCGAGCCGGGCTGGCGCATGAAATAGCTACCCGGCTTGATCGCGACGAATTCGATCTCCATCGTGCCAGCCTTGTCGAATTCGACGCTGTCCAGACCAAGTGGGCGGATTTCCAGACCTTCTATGACGATCTCGTTGATCCAGATCGCGCGGAAGAATCCCGGCCCTTCCAGCGCCAGTTCGCCCGTGCCGTCGGCGGTGATCTCGATCTCGTAGGCTTTTCCCGATTTCAGCATCAGCGGCGCCTCGGCGATGGGTTTGCCGACCGAAAGGGTGATCGGCGGCAGCTCTTCCTTGTTGCTTTTCGACAGCAAGCCGGCAAAGCCGAGATCCTGGGCAGAGGCTGTTCCGGCCATCGTTAGCGCGGCGATCATCAAGGTATTGACAAATTTCATGGCGTTTCCTTTCGGGGTTGCGAAGTTACGATCGTGGCAGGGGACCCGCCAAGCTCATAGATCTGATCGGCCAGCCGCTCCGCCTCGCGGCGCGCATGGGTCACGAAAATCGTGGCGGGGCCGGTTTCGGCGATCAACCTTTCGGTCAGGAGCAGCATATCATCGGCGGTGGCCGGGTCGAGCGAGGCAAAGGGCTCGTCCATGATCAGGAGTTGCGGCTGCCCCGCAAAGGCCCGCGCCAGCGCCACCCGGCGCTGCTGGCCCAGCGACAATTGGCCGGGAAAGAGCGCCGCCTTGTCCACTATCCCGACACGCGCCAGCGCGTCGAGTGCGGCACCGGCCCCCAGGCCCTCATGCACCAGCGTGATATTCTGCAGCACGCTACGCCACGGCAATAGCACAGGCTCCTGAAAGACGATGGCGATGCGCTCGGTCCGCGTGATCTGTCCGGTAAAGTCCGTATCAATGCCGGCGACCAGATTGAGCAGCGTCGATTTGCCAATGCCGGACGCGCCCAGAATTGCGACCGTGCTCCCCGGTGCCACGGTGAAGGAAATGTCGCGCAGGATCTCGGTCTCGCCGAACGCCTTGCGCCGGATATCGACGCGGATCACGGCGCTCTCCAGCGTCGGACGTGGCGTTCGATCGGTTGCAGCAACAGCCACTCCACCAGCAGCATGACCGCGATGAAGGACAGCGAATAGACCAGCACCAGCGCCACGTTGAACAGCTGGAAATAGAGGTGGATCTGAAATCCGACGCCGTTCGAGCGGCCCAGAAACTCGACCACCAGTACGATTTTCCAGATCACCGCGATGCCCGAGCGCGCGGCGCCCGCGATGAAGGGGGCAAGCTGCGGGATCAGCACGTGGCGCAGATAGGTCACACGCCGCATACCGAACACCTGCGCCATCGCGCGCAGGTTCGGGTCGCGCGCGCGGGCTCCCTCGCGCAGGATGGTGGTGACGTTCGGGATCTTGTTCAGCGTCACGGCGATGATCGCCGCCGTTTCGTTCAGCCCGATCCATAAGTAGCACAGCACGATCAGCACGAGCGCCGGCAGGTTCAGGAACACCACCAGCCACGGATCGAGCCAGCGATCCACCGCCGGATAACTGCCCATGACAAGGCCCAGAACCGTCCCGATGGTCATGGCAAGGGCGAAGGCCCAAAGCACGCGCAACCCCGTATGCGCCAGATGATAGGGCAGCGCGCCCGAGGTCAGCTCGCGCCAGAACGGCTCCAGCAACGCGCCGGGCATCGGCAGGATTTCCGCATCGCCGGTCAGCGCGGCGGCGCCGATCCACAGCCCCAATAGCGCCAGAAGCGAGAGCAGCGGGATTGCGGCAGGGGACAGGTGCGGCCATTTCACGTCTTACTTCACGTCGGCAAACAGGCCGTCCGGCAGCGTCGTCGCGTCTCCGACCAGATCCTCGCCGCCAAGATCGGCCATGAGGCGCAGGAACCGGTCGGCCGCGTCGCTGTCAACCGGCCCCGCGAGCGGGATACCGGCGCGGAAATCCTGCCGCAGCCGCTCGAATTCCGCGTCGCTGCCAGCGTTCATCTGATCGCGCAAATGCGACCACGCCGCGTCATCGCTGGCCAGCAGGTCCTTGGCCGCGCGGGAGGCATCATAGAGCTGCTGCGCGATGCCGGGATGCTGCGCGATAAAGCTTTCCTTCATCACATAACCCAGAAGCGGCGTGTCAGGGTCAAGGCCCAAGCCGTGCGCCGCGTCGCTGACCGAAATCAACTCGCGCATGCCGCCTGCCTTCATCTTTGCCAGAAAATGCCAGTAGTTGATTGCGCCGTCCGTCTCGCCCTGAAGCGCGGTCTTGTAGATAAGCGGCGGCGCGCCAAAGACCTGCTCGGTCTCGGCGGCCAGATCCATGCCGTATTCCTGCGCGGCAAACCCCCGCAGGATCAGCCAGCTTTTATCCAGCGGCCCGCCCGCGATGCCGATTTTCTTGCCCGCCATGTCCTTCAGACTATGCGCCGGGCTGCCGTTTGGCACGACCATACCGCCAACTGCCTTGGAATAGGGGATAAACACGTAATCCTTGCCCGCCGCGCACTGCCGCGCGACCCAGATCCAGTCGATAACGGCGATATCGGCCTCGCCGCCCTCAAGCGCGACGCGGGTCGCGCCATTGTCGGCAAAGGACTGGATGACCAGTTCGAACCCGTTGTCGGTGTCAAAACCGTTGCGGGTGATCGTATCCAGCTCCCAGTTCACCGTACCGACCTCCAGCACCGCTGCGCGGATGCGCGGCAACTCCCCGGCGCTGGCCGGGACCAGCCAGAGCGCGGCAACCAGCGCCAGAGCCAACCTGCCAAAAGCGTTTGTCATGATACCCTCCTTACCGCTTCAATCCGGCGCGACCACCACGCCCCAGGGCTGCTGCCCGACCTGCACCGATTTGAGCGCCTTCTGCGCCGCCACGTCAATGATCGTCACATCGTTGGAATTGCCGTTGGTGGTGATCAGGTATTTCTGGTCCGGCGTGAACGCCAGTTGCCAGACCCGCTGACCGACAAGGATGTAATCGGCGACCTCATCGGTGCTCAGATCGACGACTGCGACCCGGTTCGCGGGGCCAAGCGCCACGAAGAGCCATCGGCCATCGGCGGTGACCTTCATGCCCACGGGCTGCAGCCATTCCGGCTCGACACCGGGCACGGCAAACTCGATCTTCTTGAGCAGGGCCGGGCCCCCCTCGGCATTGGGGTCGATCACGCTGACCGTTCCGCCGATCTCGGCGCTGACGAACAGCCGCGAGCCATCATCGGTATAGACCGCATAGCGGGGGCGCTGATCGACCAGCACGTTATGCTTGATCTGGTAATCAGAGGTGTCGATGAAATGCGCCATGTTGGTGGTCTCGGACGTATTCACGACGAACCGCGCATCGGGGCTTATCGCCATGCCCTCGGGTTCGACGCCGACGGGGATTTCGGCGAGGACGGTGCGCTTTTCGGTGTCGATCACCGTGACGATGTTGTCATCCTCATTGGCCACATAGATCGGGTTGCCCGAGGGGTGCAGCGTGAACAGCTCGGGGTCGGGGCCGGATGGCAGGGTCCAGAGCTCCTCGTAGGTATCGGCATCGAACACCCGGATGGTGTCGTCGTCCGACGCGCAGACATAGAGGTGTTTGCCGTCCGGGCTGATCCCGATGCCGCGCGGGCGGTTGCCTGCGGGGAACTCGGTCAGCACCTCCCAGCTGTCGCTGTCCAGAACGGTGATTGTATTGCCCTTCTCGTTGCTGACGAACACCTTGTTGGCAAGGGCCGGTGTCGCAAGGACAGCCAGACAGCCGAGGGCGAATAGGAAATGTTTCATGGCGCACCTCATTTTTCAAAGGCCGTGCAGGCCGATTCCGGCTCGTCCAGACCCAGTGTATCCAGCGCTGTTCGCTGATGCAGATAGCCTTCCTGCGGCGAGACGCTGACCGTCACCTTGCTGTCCGTCAACAGGATCGGCTGGCGTAACTGGCCGTTCCAATTGCGAAAGGTGACCGCCTGCCCCTTGAACGCCGCCAGTTCGAAACTGTCACCCAACGCATAGTCTTTCAGCGTCGCCGGATCGGCACTGTTCGTGCGGATCACCGCCTCGCCGATCACGCGCAGCGCCAGCCAGGCCTGATAATCCTCTTCCCTGACATAGCGCGTCGCGAGCTTTTCAAACCGGGTCTGAAACTGCGTCGCACCCCAGGCTTCATGAGCCGCGTGGAAGGTAACAGGACGCAGCCCCGCCGAACCCATCACCGGGCGCGGCGACCATGTGTGAAACGGCAGGTAGAGCGCGAATACGTCCGACGCATCTGCGGCGATCACCACGTCATGTTCGCGCGCGCCTTGGGTGAAAACCGGGATCTGGCGCTGCACAAGGACGTGGCCGGTATCGGCGCGACGCGATCCGCCGGTGTCCTCGAAGGTGCGCTCTTCGACAAGCTTGGCACCGAATTTCTGCGCCGAGCGGCGATAAGCCTCGCCAAGCGCGCGGTCGGCATCGTTCGATCCCTCGATCAGAAACCAGCGCGGCCATTTCTTCCACATCGCGAATTGCGCCACCGCATCGGCCATCATCGCCCGGCTGGGCGCGACATGCAGGATGTTGGCGCGGCACTGATCATCGCGCAGCGCAGTACCGCGCGCCATGGCGTTCAGGATCAGCGCGTCCGGCCCGGCGGCGTCCGCGAGTTTCAGCAGGTCGTCATCCGAGGCCAGCACCACAATCAGCCGGATTCCGTCTGCCAAAAGCGTCTCCAGCGCCTCGCCCGCCTTGTCTGGTGGGGCCGCCACATACTCGGCGCTGAACTCCATTCCGAGGAAGGACCCCGTCGTGGCGTTATCCTCGTTGCCTAGTGTCGCACCGGCAAATCCCATGTCGTCCGGCATCAGATCATAGCGCGAGATGGGCGCGAGTGTCGGATAATCGACGCGCAGCACGGCGGTGCGGATTTCCAGCGCCAACACGGGCAGCGCGGTCAAAAGACACGCCAGAGCACTTGCGAAAATGACGGTGATCAGTTTCAAGCAATCCTCCCTTCAAACTGGCATCGCTTCAAGTTTGCGACAGGTGTTTGCGCCGATGAAACCTATACCTTTGGCTGATTGCGTGATTGGCCGCAGGCACTAACATACGCGGGATGAAAGCCGCGCTTCTCTCGATTGCTCTGACATGCCTTGTTGCAACCGCAGCGATGGCGCAAATCCGCGACGGCGCGACCGTCGCATTTCTGGGCCTGACCTTTCTCGATACCTCGACCGAGGGAGCCTACAACGCCCCGCGACAGGATGAGGCCGACCGGCTGGCCCTGCTGGAGGAGGAAGTGCGCAAGCAATTCACCGACCAAGGGCTGACGCTGCTCGATCTGGCCCCGATTGCCGAAAAACTGGAGAGCACCACAAACCCGGCCAATTGCTATGGCTGCGAGATCCGCATGGCGCGCGAGCTGGGCGCGGATTACGTTCTGGTCGGCGTCGTGCAGAAGGTGTCGAACCTCATTCTGGCAATGAATCTGGTCATGCGCGATGTCGCCACCGAAAAGGTCGTCGCCTCCCGCGTGGTCGATATTCGTTCAAACACCGACGACTCGTGGCTGCGCGGCATGCGCTATATCCTGAAGACGGCATTTTTCAAACCGTGACGATTACGGCTCGGGCTTGGCTTGAATCTCCTCCATCGGATAGCCTTGCACCGCCCAGTCATCGGTGCCGCCGCGAAACCAGAAGACGTGGCTGTAGCCCCACTCCTGCACCCGCTTGGCCGCATTCCACGACATCCAGCACTCGTCGAGGCAGAACAGCACGACCGGCATGGCAGTATCGCCCCCGGTCGCCTCCTCCATCCCGGACTTGAAGTAGTCTGCAGTCTCTTCGGCGATGGCGCCATAGCCGACATTGGGCAGCCAGATCGCGCGCGGGACCGAAATTCGCGGCTGATCGTACCAGAGCGTGTCTTCGGGCAGGTTCTTGGGCTTGGGCTGGCGCGGCAGCACGTCGACAAAGGCAACGCGGTCCGTTTTCCACAGCGCGTATGCCGCCTCGGCGCCAATGGCGGTGGCTCCTTCCAGCGTCAGCGGGATGGGCGCGCGATACGCGTCCATCCGGTAATCCGGCGGCTCGGGCACCTCCTGCGCGAGCGACGCGACGGGCAGCAGCAGTGCAAATGCCAGCGCGCGGATCATGGCGACGGGTCCAGCGCGGCGGTGCCCATGTCATTGACCAGCGGCACGCCCGCGTCCGTCAGGATCGCGTCGATTTCGGTCTGGTTGCGCCGGATCAGCGCGTTCAGTTCATGCTCCCACACCTTCTCGCCCAGACGCACGCCCATCGTGATGCGGAAAAACAGCCGTGGCGGCAGGGTTTCCTTCAACAGCGGCGTAACCTTGAGATCGGGAAAGTTTTCTTTGACCAGCGGGCCGGCAATGGGCCCCCAGATTGCGGCGGCATCCAGCCGCCCGGCCTCCAGATCGGCCAGCATGTCAGCGACGGGCGATTCATAGCGGCGGTCGACCATGAGGGAGTAGCCATGCACCCCCGGCAAAAGCCCGTTCCGCGCTATATGGCTGGCTGGCGGCGATCCGGCGATCACCCCGATTTCGGCCTCCTTGAGCCGGGGATCGGCGAGGTGATCGACATCGGCAAGCGGTCCATCCGCCTTGGTGACCAGCGTATAGGCCGACGTCATGTAGTGGTTGGTGTTCTGCACCAACTCGTGCCCCTGCGCATAGCCGATCACCACGTCGCAGCGGTTGGCGCGCAGGGTGTTGCGGATGAAACCCGTCGCCATCGGATACCAGGTATATTCAACCGGCAGCCCCAGCTTTTCGGCAAAGAGTTCGGCCAGACGGTTCTCGAACCCCTGCCCGCTTTTGTCCGACATCGGCAGGTTGGCCGGATCGGCGCAGACGCGAAAGGCTGTTTTCGACACCAGATCCGAAACCTGCGCAGTCGCGCCGCCTGCGCCGGACAGAAAGGCCGCGGCGCAGAGGCAGAGCGTCCTAGCCCATGCAGGCATCTTCATCTTCACGAATGACATCGCTTTTGGCTTCCTTCTTGGGCGGACGGCCGCGTGGCACCGCACCTGTCCCGCGCGCCTTGAGGTAGACGTAGATGTCATCAAGATAGCACATGACGTTCTGGTTCGTCCCGAACGCCGGCATGACCGAAGCCGCCGATGCGGATACATTCTCGATGCCGTTCACGACCACATCCACGAAATCGTAGTAGTCCATGTTGACGGCGGACTCTTTCAGGGCTGGCGCATAGCTTGACCCTTCGCCGTCCGGCCCGTGGCAGACATGGCATTCCGAATGGTAGCGGCGAAAGCCGGAATAGGTTTGCCAGTCCACCGTTCCGTCTTCGCTGATGTTGTAGGTGGGAACGCCGTCGTCGGTGAAATAGCGCCCGTCCTCGCTGTAGGCGACGGCGATGTTATCAGCCTCCGCCGATGCGCTGTCCTGAGCAAAGGCAGCCTGGCCCGGGGCGACTGCCATACCGCACAGCAGCAGAAACTGGAGATGTCGCATTTATGGTGTCCTCGATCATGTCTTCGTGACAGCCGGCACGGCGAACTGCCGTGCCGGCCAAGCGTGAAGCCAGAACAATCAGTCCGGCACGGAGAAGACCGTCAACTGCCCGCCAAGCGCCGTGTAATCGCTGAGCGAGGCATAACCGCCCACGGCCCCCAGACCATCTGTCGGATTGGTCAGACCTGCGGCAAGGCCGATACCGGCCCATCCGCCCACGCCAGACAGAACCGCGATATACTGCTTGTCATCCAGGGTGTAGGTCATGACGTTGCCGATGATGCCCGACGGTGTCTTGAACTTGTAAAGCTCATCGCCGGTTTCGGCATCGACCGCCTTCAGGAAGCCTTCGAGCGTGCCGTAAAAGACCACGTTGCCCGCAGTGGCAAGGGCACCGGACCAGACCGAGAACTTCTCGGGCAGCGACCACTTGATCTCGCCCTTCGTGGCGTCCCAGGCGATGAAGTTGCCCATTCCGCCATGGCTGCCCTCGGGCGGATACATCGACAGCGTCGCCCCGACATAGGGCTGCCCGGCGGTGTAGCTGACCCGGAACGGCTCATAGTCCATGCAGACATGGTTGGTCGGCACGTAGAACAGCCCGGTGCCCGGAGAGAACGCCGCCGGCTGCTGGTCCTTGGAGCCCAGCGCCGCCGGGCAGATCCCGGTCGAGTTCACGTCCTCACCGTTCTGTTCGGTCGAGAATTCGGCGACGACCTGCGGACGTCCGTGCTGGTCCGATTCCGGGTCAATAATGACCTCGGACGCCCAGTTGACCACGGGATCGAACTTCTCGGCCACCAGCAGCTCGCCCGTCTCGCGGTCCAGCGTGTAGCCAAAGCCGTTACGGTCGAAGTTTACCAGAAGCTTGCGCATCTCGCCGTCGATCTCCTGATCGACGAGGATGTTCTCGTTCACGCCGTCATAGTCCCACTCGTCATGCGGGGTCTTCTGGTAGAACCACTTCGCCATCCCGTCATCGGGATTGCGCGCCATGATGGTCATCGTCCACTTGTTGTCACCAGGGCGCTGCGCCGGGTTCCAGGTCGAGGGGTTGGCGGTGCCGTAATAGATCAGATCCAGTTCGGAATCATAGCTGAACCAGCCCCATGTCGTGCCGCCGCCGATCTTCCATTGATCGCCTTCCCAGCTGTCGAGCGACGAATTCGCGCCGATCGGCTTGCCCAGATGCGTGGTGTTTTCCGGGTCGATCAGCATATCCTCGTCGGGGCCCAGCGAATAGGCGCGCCACGCCATGGTGCCGTCGGCGATATTGTAGGCGGTCAGATGTCCGCGCACGCCGAATTCACCGCCCGAAATGCCGACCAGAACCTTGTCCTTGACCGGCATCACCGTTGCGGTGTTCGTCTCGCCAATGGTCGGATCGCCGTTGACGACGGTCCACTCGACCTCGCCGGTGTCGGCGTTCAGCGCGACCAATGTGGTATCGGCCTGATGCAGGAATATCTTGCCGTCGGCATAGGCGACACCGCGGTTGATCGTGTCACAGCACATTACCGGAATGACCGCAGGGTCCTGCTTGGGCTCATATTTCCAGATGATCCGCCCGTCGTCCTTGAGGTCGAGCGCGTAGACGATGTTCGGAAACGGCGTGTGCACATACATCACGTCGCCAATCACCAGCGGCGCCCCTTCGTGCCCGCGCAGAACCCCTGTCGAGAACGTCCAGTCCACCTGCAAGTCGCCCACGTTATCCTTGTTGATCTGATCGAGCACCGAATACCGCTGATTCTGGTAATCGCCGGTCTGGATCGCCCATTGGCCGGGGTCGTCGATCAGCTGTTGCAATTCCTCGTTCGCGCTGGCCATCCCGGCCGAGCACAAGGCAATTGCAGACGTAAAAGTCAGGAATTTATGCATTGTAACCTCCCTTTTCGTTGGATTTTAGCGTGATGATCCACAATCGGCTTGTTGGTTCGCCGCAGGTTTATCAGCAGATCGGTCGTCAAATATGCGCCCCCCGCGTAACTATGCGCATCGATTGGTCATGCTCCCCCGTTTGCCGCCCCGTTCAGACGCTCGGCGTGCCAGGCGACATGATCGGCGGCGAATGTCGACACAAAGAAATAACTGTGATCATAGCCGTCCTGCATCCGCATGACGGCCGGCTGCCTGCGTCTTGCGATCACATCCGAAAGTGCCTGCGGACGCAGCAGATCGATAAACTGATCACTGGTGCCCTGGTCGATCAGGATATCACCTTGCCAGCCGCGCTCTTCCAGCAGGATCGACGCGTCGTAATCGGCCCATGTCGATTCGTCGGCGCCCAGATAGGCGCTCATCTGTTTTCTGCCCCAGTCGGATCGGGTCGGGTTTGCGATGGGCGCAAAAGCAGACACTGATCGGAACAGATCGGGGTTGCGCAGGGCAATCGTCAGCGCACCGTGCCCGCCCATCGAATGCCCCGTGATCCCGTGGTTGCCGCTGATCGGAAGCGCGTCCTCGACCGCCGCGCGCAGATCCTTGACGATGTAATCATACATCTGAAAGTGCTCCTTCCACGGTGCCTGGGTTGCATTCACGTAAAACCCCGCCCCGACCCCCAGGTCATACGCATCATCATCGGCCACCCCTTCGCCGCGCGGCGAGGTGTCGGGAAAGATCAGCGCGATGCCGTGGCGCGCCGCATGGGCCTGCAGGCCGCCCTTTGTCATGGCGTTTTCGTGGTTGCAGGTCAGCCCCGACAGATACCACAGCAGCGGCACCGGCCCGGATTTCGCCTGCGGCGGCAGGTATACGACAAAGGTCATTTCTGTCCCGCAGCTGCCTGACTCGTGTCGGAACACGATCAATTCACCTCCGAAGCATTTGTTCTGTGAAACGATCTTCATCATTCTCCCCGATATTCATCCTCCCCGATATTTCACGGCCGCGCAGATGGACGCCGGACTCACTCCCGCTGTTCTAGAACAACTATAAATCCCGCCGGATTTCCCGCAATTGCGACCTTGGTGTATGTTTCCTCTAGGCGTATCGGCGCAAAGTATGATCACAGACGAATGATCTCATCTGTCCAAGGAGTTTGCAGAGATGATCCGATCACTTATTCTCGGCCTCTGTCTGGTCGCCCTGATCGCCCCTGCCCAAGGCGCCAACGCCAGCGACCCCACCTGGCCCTGCGTCCAGCGCAAGGTTCAGTCACTGTCGCTGGGGTTGATGTGGCCGCATCCGATCGACGCAGAACCGCTGCGCGAAGAGATTGCAGCCGACGCCGTAGATCTGGCGGCAAAGCTGGAGTTGCGCCGCGTCGATCTGGATGAGGCACGCACACTGATCACGCAATTCGTCGAGGATCACCCCGACGTGACACAGGCGGATCTGGGACACCTGTTCGGCCGCATCTTCGACGAAATCAACCGCGACCGCCGCGCGTTGATCGCGGGCATCGAGGATTACGCCGAAAAACAGATCGCGCTGGCCAATCGCATCGACGAGGCGCGCAGCAAAATTGACAGTCTGGCGGCGGCGGCAACGCCGGATCAGGAGGCAATAGCCAGCCTGCAGCAGCAGATCGCGTGGGACGAACGCGTCTTTCAGGACCGCTCCCAATCGCTGACCTATGTCTGCGAAACGCCGGTGCTGTTGGAACAGCGGCTGTATGCCATCGCGCAGTTATTGCTGGATCAGACGCCGGAATAGGCCAAGCCCGCTACAGGCTGGCTGACCGCGCCTATTCCCACTCCAGTTCGGTGAACGCCACGGTCGCATTGCGCGGATTGAACAGCTCGAACAGCTCCCAATTCGCTGCCTCGCTCTGTGCGATGGTGCCAACCGCTTCGCCCAGGCTCATACCCTCCGCGATCGCCGCACGGGTATCCTCGCCCAGAACGTCAAGATAGCGCAGCATCGGAGCCGCCGCATCGGGCCACTCCAGCAGCGGCCCGCCATGGCCGGGAACGATCCGCGACAGATCAAGCGCCACCATTTCCGCCAGAATCGCCTGCCATCCGGTCAAGGATCCGTCAAGCGATGGGGTCTGCACATCAACCACCAGATCGCCGGTGAACAGGACACCGCTCTGCCGGTCATGCACCGTGATGTCGGTCGTCGAATGTGCCGTCCGCCATGCGCGCAAGTCCAGCGCGCGCCCGCCAAGGTCGATCGTCAGCCTTTCGGAAACCCCCGTCGTCGGGCGCACGACCGCAGTGCCGATGAACGCGGAATCACCGATCCGCTCGCCGAACGCGTCCAGATAGTTTTCTGCGCGGTCGTTCAGCGCACCGGGCAGACGTGCATGGCCGATGATTTCAGCGCCGGCATCGGCAAAGACCGACGCGCCAAGCACATGGTCCGGGTGCATGTGCGTCAGGACCACATGCCTGATCGGCAGATCGGTTTCGCGCCGGATCGCCCGATAAACCTGCTCTCCCACACTGCGCGATCCGCCTGTATCGATTACCGCGACCGAACGTGATCCGATCACGAACCCGATATTCGCCACATCGCCCAGATTGTCCTGCGCCGCATCGCTGACGGCGCCCCGGTGAACGAATACACCCTCCGCGATCTGCGTGAATTCGGCGACCGCCCCCAGCGGGCGGCACGCCGCCTCCCCGACGTCCAGATCGGGAAACGAAGGCAGATCCGCTGCCGTGAGTGCCTGCATGCAGGCTGCGGCACTTGCTGCCTCGAACCCGGGCACAAGGACGTCGCGGCACATCTGCGGCGCCCCAGCCAGGCAAAGCGAGACTACAGCCTCGAACATCGATCTGTCCTCCTTCGCTGAAAAGGTAGCACCATCGGGCGCCGCAATCCAACGCGGAGTATCGCAACTGGGCTGCTGGGTTTCAGCCCCACGGCCCTGCTGCCCCAGTCCGCGAAGGCATGTAAGCCAAACGCCACCGGGCCGCCCCCACCTTAAAATTCCCAGACAGTCGGCGGCTGTGTTCGCAGCTTTGGCCCGGTCAAACCCAATGTCCGAGCGCACGGCTGCGGAATGTCCCACTATACCGGCGCATCCGCCGACAGAAAGGATGCGCGCGCAGCGTCTCTCATTCAGGAAAGCTTCGTGACCGCCCCTGCCCCGCTCAGGCGTCATCGTCTGGACAATGCCCCGAGACCAGCTCTGACATCGCATCGGGGTCCAGCAGTTCGATCCGCTGGCGGGACGATTTCACGAACCCCTTGCGCCCGAGCGCCGTCATGGTGCGGCTGACCATCTCGCGATTGGCGCCGATGCTGGCGGCGATCTCGGCGTGGGTGGGTGCATCGTCCAGCACGCCGCCTTCCTCCAACCGGCCACGGTCAACGGCGAGGGCGATCAGGTAGGACACGACCCGCTGTTCGACGGAATAGGTGGTCAGTTCCATATTGCGGGCGGTCAGGATACGCACACGTGACACCAGTTCGGTCACCACCCGCTGTCTGACCGGGGCCACCTGCTCGAACAGTGCCAGAAAGGTAGCCTGTGGTAGCACCAGCACCCGGGACGCGCGACGCGCGACCACAGCGAGGGACCGGCGGCCATCGTCCAGCGCCGAAAGTTCGCCAAAATAGGACCCGGTCGCGAAGCGCGAATAGATTATTTCGCGGCCCTCGGGCGTCCAATAGACCGCCAGAAGCGCGCCCGAGAGCAAGAAATACACATCGCGGGAGCTGTCCTGCTGATTAAAGAGCACCTCCCAAGCGCCAAGCGATTTTTCGCGATAATTCAGATCGATACCGGCAAGATCGGAGGCGCCGATACCCTCCAGAAGCGGCAGGTCAAAGTCGAGGATCCGCGCCGCGCTCACACTGCGACCAGATCTTGGGCGCGCCGCAGTTCCGGCACGTCGGCCCCGGCAGGAAAGGCCGCGATCACCTTGGTCAGAGCCGCCTCTGGCGGGCCCTCGCCGTGCGCCGCCATATCGAGCATCGCGCGCAGCGTCCATAAGGCAGCGCCCTGCCGCGCGGATGTATCGATCGACAGCTTCATCGCGGCCTCGGCCTCGCCCGGATGATTGTGGGCGCGCGAAATACCCGCATGAATACGCAGGATCTCGGGATACCAGCAATGCAGGCCACTTTCGCGGGCCTCCTGCACCGCGAGCGAGGACAGGTTGTACGCCTCCGCAAAGTTGCCGTTCGCCGCCTGCCGCTCGGCATAGCAGGCGGTAAAATAGGGAACCCCGACATTGGCGCCGATAGAGCGCTGCAATGCAACATTGGCCCTGAAGCCGTCCAGACCCGCCTCGGTCCGGGTCAGCGACGGGTCCATGATGAAGTTCCAGGTCTGACCGGTGGTCTGCCAGAAGGATGCGCCTTGCTTTTCGGCCAGCGCCAGCCCCTCGCGCAGCCGGTCCAGCGCGCCGCGATGCCGCCCCGAATAGAACAGCGGCACCGCCCCCCAGATCAGCGCATAGGGCAGCATCACAGGGATGTACAACGCGGCCTGATGGGCGTCGGTCTCGGCCAGCAGACCGGACACCTTGTCGACCTCGCCGGAAATCGCGCGTGCCGGGGCTTCGAACATCTGCGCGGCGGCGAATATATCCATGCCGTAGCGTGCAATCATCGCGGCATGGTCCTGGATCCGGTAGAGCCTGCGGATCTTTGCGATCTGGTCGAATTGGGTCTGGAAATCGCCCTGATAGAAACATTGGCAATTGCGCGCGGCAAGCGCCGCCAGTTCCACCTCGACCCGGCCCTTGTGCGGCGGCAGCGTTTCAGACAGATCATCAAGAAGGCCGCTGAACCCATCGGCCTTCGGCTTGTCGCCCGCCAATATCGCGTGTGAAAAACTACCAAAGAGCGCCGCAGCGCTGGCGTGGCCCAGCGCGCGCCGGGACCGGGCGATCTGGTGAACGGCGTCGAAGGCGGCGTGGACCGGCTCGGCGGTGAAGCCCTGAACCTGCATGAGGATCGAGCCGAGCGCGGTGTGACACGCGATCGCCAGTTCACCCGGATCATCGCCCTCCGGCACGTCCGGACACAGCGCAAGGGCAGCGCGGGCATGGGCCTCGGCATCGGCAAAGGCTCCTTGCAGCAACGCCGACTGGCTTGCGGCCAGATAGCTGCGAATGGCAGGTGCGGGCTGACCGGCCTTGCGCTGATGATCAGCCAGCAGCGCTGGATCCCGCGCAAGCCGCTCCGGGAACCGGGCGCGCAGAACCTCGACCAGCTGTGCATGCAGGAACTCGCGCCTTTTGCGCAGAATCGTAGAATACGCAGCCTGCGCCAGAAGCACGTGGGCAAACGCCCAATCGGACGCCGATCGCCGGACCAGAACGCCGACCGCAACGCCTTGCTCAAGCGCGGGCGTCGGATCGCGCCGGTCCGGTTCAAGCGCGGTCAACATTTCCAGGCTGAAGACCTGCCCGATGACCGACGCGCGTTGCAGAACCGCCTTGGCCGATCCGGTATCGTCGATACGGGCCGCCAGCAGGTCCATCAGCGTCTCGGGGATCGCATCTTCGGCCCTTCCCTGCGGTCTTGCGCGTTTGTAGAGCTGTTCCAGAAACAGCGGCACGCCGCCGGCGCGACCTACCAGCCTGGCTGTATCCTCTGGTGCGATCTGCCCGCAGCTTAGCGCGGCCAGCATCCGCTGCGCATCGTCGTTACCAAGCGGATCGAGGGCAAGGGTCTGGATTTCGTCCGGATCCAGATATTGGTTCAGCTTCGGGTCTTCCCGGCTTGTCAGGATCAGCTTGAACGCCGCGCTTTCCGGGTGTCGCAGGATGTGCTGGACGACCCCGAAACTGGCGATGTCGAACCAATGCAGATCCTCGAACACCAGCAGGCCACCGGTTTGCGTGCTGCCGATCGCCCGCCAGAGGCTGGCCTCGATACGGGCTTTCAGTGCCACGTTCGACAACTCGGTCAGCAGGACCTGACCTTCGAGCAGCCCCATGATCAGCGCCAGACTCAGATGATCGGCGTCAGGCAGCGATGAAAAACCCGTGCGGATATCGCCAAGGGTGGGCGTCAGCGCCTCCAACCGCCTGGAAATCCAGTTCTTGAACGGCTGATAGCTGGACCCGCCATTGATCCCTTCGGCCGAGAATACGCTGCAATCGGGCGCATTTCGCGCCATACGCATCGCCAGAGCGGTTTTTCCGATCCCTGCCTCCCCCACGATCAGGACAGGTTTCTGCGCTGCGCCAATAACAGCAATCTGGCGGCTGCGTCCGATCAGATCAGCGGCCGGGGGCGAGAGCGCGTCAAGCGGCACGATTTGCGCGCGGAACAGCAACTGAGCGCCCGCAAAGCCCTTCAACGCCTGATCCGGCACTGGTGTGACCCTGAACCGCCCCCGCAGCAGCCGTTGCGTGCCTTCCGAGATCAAAACATCGCCCGGCGTCGCCTTTTCCTGAATCCGTTGGGCCAGCGTGGTGACCATGCCCGTGATCCGGGGCCAGGCATCGCGCGTGATATCGGGACGAACCGCCACCTCGCCGGTGGCGACCCCCGCGCGAAGCGTGAAGCCGCGCGGCCCGGATGCCTCTTCCGCGATCTGCGTCACCGCCTGAAGGGCGGCATTCACCGCCTTGGGCGCGGCCAGTTCATCGGCACGGGACAAGCCGAACACCGCCACGACCCCGTCACCGAGGTATTCCGTGACTTCGCCGCCGTTCGCTTCGACGATCTGGTGCGACAGCCTATAGTAGTCCTCCAGCCAGCTTTGCAGGTCTTCCGCGTCGGCAACACTTGCGACTTCGCTGAACCCGACCAAATCCAGGAAAACAACCGTGACCTGCTTTCGCTCGCCTTCGGGACACGTCACGCGCTGTGACATCCACCTCTCCCGATATGTCGCCCTTACCCTAAGGCAACCTTGTCCTTTGTGCTTCTAGCCGCGCGATCCGGCCGCTGTCCAATGGATTCGAAAGCGTCCAGCTGGTCCATATCCGAAAAGCACCGGGCAGCCTGTTCGCCGGGTTCGGTTGTTCGTTGCCCATATTCAGGGGGTTGGCGATCATCCTGCCCGCCGGAATATTGGCCAGATTGGCATCACTGACCGTGATGTCCGCTGAAACACCCGCCACATAAGCCGAGGTCAGGTTGAAATCGAAGGACGAGAATTGCCACCGGCTGAACTTGCCCTCGGACACGACGATCTGCTCCGAGATCGACTGCACCAGCCCGCAATCGGGCGAATCCATCAGCGGGCGGGCAAAATCCTTTTGCTGGTAGCGGCCCGACCAGATCTGCCCGCCCCCGGGGGCGGAGACGGAATACCGGCCATTGCCCATCGCCAACTGGCCCATGCGCTTGTTGTAGCCATACCACCAGACCCCGGCGAGCCGTGCCCAATTGTTCGTAAGGTAGAGGTTGGGCAGGTAGCTGAAGACGCCCTCATGCCCCTCCACCTGCACGAAATTTATGGCGATGATCGCCTCGTAATAATTCCGGTAGCCCAGGAATTTGGGCAGGATCGACGCGCGCACGCCGATCTGCTGATTGGCCAGGATTGCAACCGGGTGGGTGCCTTCGGGAGTCAGCGCCTGGGGATGCAGCGTCATGCCTTTGGGCAGCACCGCTTGCAGCGCCGTGGCATCGACGGCGTGAAAGCTGAACCAGCCGTCGATCTGCCCCGTTCCAAACATCGGCGTCAGTGGCCAGGGCGCAGTTTGCGCGTAGGGGCTGGCCAGTTTGTCCGCATCGGTGGGGCCCGCGTCAGGCGCAAGATCGCCCTCGCCCACCACCTCGATATCCGCCCCGGTCAGCCCGCGCGCGGCGATCAGGCCCGAGATCGTGGCGGCCTCCACGCAGCCCGCGTTGATCCCGCAGCGCGTCCAGTCACCGGCAAGAAACAGATTGTCGAACCCCGAGGCATCGGGCGGCAGCCGGTATTGCACGGAATTCGGCACCGACAGCACATAGCGTTCCGACCCATAGAAGTTTTCCCGGAAATACTGCCCGGCGAATTTTTCCTTGGGCGTCGCGGACTTGGAGGCAAAGAGGATCGAGGCATCGAACCGGCCCGCCTTCTTTGCCTTTGGCCACATCCGGGTCAGCTCGGTATCGGCCCATTTGCGCACACGATCCGGGAACGGGCCGGGATCCACATCCGCATCATGGGCCGGGCTGCAAAAATAGGCGATGGATGTGGGGCCGCCTTCGGGCCAGTCCTCGCGCGGCAGCAGGTCGGACATATCGGCCCAGGTGTCGAGCGGTTCGACAAAGCTGGTGATGACGGTTTGCAGATCGTCCTGATCGCCCGGATTGTGCCGCGCCACCAGCGCGTTCCACCCCAGCTGCTCCGGCGTTTTCGTCGACCAGAACTGCGCCGCATGGGTGGCGACGGTCGGCACATGATCCAGCATGCCCTGCCACCGGGTCGACGCGCGCGCCAATTCCGGCGTCATGTAGGGCAGCGAGCCGAGCGAGGCCCCAAGGATCACGTCATCAAAATCGCGGCCCTTCTCCAGACGGTACGCCCGGCCCGCCGGCACGTCTTTTTCGCTTTCGAAATCGACGCCCGAGGCTTTCAGCTTTGCGCCATCTTTCAGTTGGTCCCATAGCGGCGCGGAGGGCCAGCAGGGCAGGTTTTTGACATCGACCAGCGGATCGTACTCGCCCGACAGCACCTCGGCCTGTTCCACCATGTCGATGGCGTCAATGCTGTTGCGATCCGCACTCAGCGCCAGATTGGTCGCCGCGTTGAAATATCTGAACGTCACCCCGCGCGACTTCAGAACCTGATAGTAGGGGCCAAAGATCGTGTCGCCCATGCCCGCCTGCATCTTGTAGAAAAGCGCGCCCTTGTAGCTGAAGGCAAGGCGCAGCAGCCCGCGAATGGCCGTGCCCGCGCCGACGTTGCGATCATCGGTGATCCCGCCGGGATAGCCGAAAACGTAGTCGTAACAGCCCCGGTATACGGCGGAATAGACCGCATCGCGGCTGGCCCCGTAACGCAACAGCCATTCGCTGATTTCCGACTCGTCGATCGCATCGAACCCGGCGCGGAAAATGCCCGTTTCGATGGCCCCCTTGAAGAACGCAAGCGACAGGCTGACCAGATAGCCCATGCGCCTGGCATCGTCACTTTCGCCCAAACCGCCGCTCGCCAACATCTGCCCGTGCCAGCCCTGTGCATGCTGCGCCAGCGCGGCAAGATTCAAGGTTTGCGCGGTGGTATGATCAAACGCATTGTCGTCGAGCGTTTTCGCGTAGGCGTGCAGATGGTGGACCGGCGAAGGCGCCGTGACGGACAGCCCCCTGCGCCGGAATTCGTCGTGGAACTGCGGTGGCAGCGTGTCGCGCGCGTCGCCCAGCAGCCTGCCGAGGATCCTCTCGATCACCTCAAGCAGCATCTTGAAATAGGAATAGGGCGTCGGCAGCAGCCCGCCGCTGCCCGGCTTTTCGTCATTGGCCGGAAAATCGATCCGCCATGGATGCAGCGCATTAGTTCCGTCCGGCTGCGGAACCTCATCGGCCAGCAGGAAATGGTTCAGCCCGTGAAATGCCGCCTCAAGCGTCCCCAGCGGGGCGTCCGGGCTGCGCAGGCCGGTCTTGTTCATGGTCTCGTAGCAATCGCGCATCAGGCGAAAGCCGTTCTCGTAAAAGCCGGCCCAGATATGCAGCCCGTGTTCCTCGATCCGCTGGCATTCGTCGGCATTGCGCCCACTGGCCCCCTTGCCGCCAAGCCTCCAGCCAAGCTGATAGAAGGTGATTTGGTACTGCTTCTGCCAATCGGGCAATTGCGTGATGGCATACGCTGCGGTGACGGCACCGACGCCGCCGCCGATGACGGCGATTTTTCTGGGGGCGGTCTGCATGATCTCTCCTAATCAGCTTCTTGGAAAACATTGGCAGTGGGACAACAGGTTACGGTGGAAAACTGACCACGCCGCCGATCACGTGGGCGGTCTGGTCCACTTGGGGAACGGTGCCCACCGGCACCGGCGGGCCGAACGTGACGGTCACCACATTGGCGTCGGTCTGCACGTCCAGCACGTTGTAATCGGCGCTGCTGGTGCCGAAACTCGCGATCTCGCCCAGTTCCAGCTTTGCCGCCTGATTGGCGCTGAACCGGGTGGCCAGCGCGTCCGTGCCGGTGCCGTGGAACCGCATCGTCACGGTCGGTTCCTGGCTGATGACAAAGGTGCGCACGCGGGCAAAGCTCTGGCCCTTGCCAAAGAGGTCATCCACCGAAAAGGCCGAGCCCTGCAATTGCAGACCGGTAACATCCCTGCCCGTCTTGGCGACGATCTCAGACAGGATCTGGCGGCTGTACCAGCCGGTTTTCAGATCCGGCGCAATCTCGACCGGGTCGGCGCGCAGGACGGTGATGCCCCAATAGACGATCTCCATCTCGATCTTCTGCGCCGCGCTCCACAGATCGTCGATCATGGTGCCACGGGTCCTTGCGGCGGGCGCCAGCGTCAGTTTCAGATCGGTGTTCGGGATCGAGCCGATGTCCTGATCATCCAGCCGCAGGCTCACGGTTCCGGCGCTGTCGCTTTGCATCTCGACTAAGACGCTGACCTTGCGGTTCTTGTCGGTCAGACTGGCGTAGATCGTATTGTTATCGGGCAGTCCGGTGTAGGCGACCGACCAGGCATCGTCTGCGGTCTGCAAGCCGCCATTCAGCGCGGAGGGATGGACCGTGTTCGCCGTAGCCTCGGCAACCAGCTGGTCTGCGTCCATACCCTGTCGTGCGGATTTCTCCAGTTGCTGCCCCATCGACAGCAATTTGATATAAACAGATCCGAAAGCCGCCAGACTGCCCGGAAAAGCGGGCGGCGTACCGGGAAAGTTCTTGGCGACATAGTCGTCGATATAGCCTGCCTTGGTCTGACGACGCACGTCGGACGCGGCGATCATCTTTCTGGAAATGCGGCCGAAGGCGGACTCGAACTGCCGGATGACGATTTTCTCTTGCGTGTTGAACGCCTTGATCGCCCGGGTATTGGCGGCGTCATCGGTCTTGGAGGTGACATAGCCAACCGCGCCGAGGATGGCCGCGAATGTCGCGCTGAAGCTTTGCCCCGTCAGGCTGGCGGTGCCCGGCCCTGTCATCGTGCAAAGCTGATCGACCAGCGCAAACGTGTGCGGATTGTAGTAGAGCGGCATGTGATACTGGACATTGAAATTGTAGCCCGGCGGATAGCGGATGATAGCGAAACCCGGCTCGATCGACGGCCCGAGGAAAGCCGTGATCTGACGGCTGATGGCAATCGCGGCCTTGTCGCTGGTCGTCTGCGCCATGTCGCCTGTCCCCACGCATTTGTTCAGGGCAGCTTGTGGTGCTGCCCTGAACTTATTCTAACACACTACTTTATCCAACAGCTTGGCGCTTCAGTTCTTGGGCGGCGGATAACCGGCCACGCCGCCCAGGACGTTGCAGACCTGCTTTTCAGGCGGGACGGTGCCGGTGATCGCAGGCGGGGCCAGAACCACGGTGACCGTGCCCGACGCGCTGTCCTTGTGGACCTTGGTGATGCCGTAGCTTTCGTTGAACGAGCCGACCGAGAAGAGGCCGAAAAGCTTCACATCGACCGATGCGCTTTGCTTGAAGCTGCTCTGGACCGAATTCGCCTGATCGGCCGAGAACACCATCGTGATCGTCGGTGCCTGGCTGACCACCAGCGTCCTCAGCCGCGAGAACGCCTTGCCCTTGCCGAACATCTTGTCGACCGCGTACTGGTTGCTGGGGTCGATCTTGAAGCCCGAGACATCGGCATCGCCCGAGCCCGAGATGATGCTTTGCAACAGCGACTGATCATACCAGCCCTTGACGTAATCCGCGCTCAGCGGTTCGGGATCAATCTGCACAATGGTTACACCGGGATATTCCAGCGTCATGTCCAGCGACGAGGACGAGCTGGTCGATTTCGACCAGTCATAGCTGGAACTGGCGGTGATGCCGATATCGACCACATCCAGAATCGGGATCGAAAACCCGGTCTTGCCATTGATCGACAGGCTGGCGCTGGTCGAGCTGAAGTTCGACGCCTGAACCTGGATCGACACCTTGCTGCCACTTTGCAGACCACCCTGGATCTGGTTGTTGGTCGGCATCGGGGTCCAACCGACATAGAAGTCGGTCGCGCTGATCGGCAGCCCGCCATTGGCCGCACTGGGTTTCTGGGCGTTGGCCCTCGCCGCCGAAAGCTCGGCGTTGGCGGCCGATTGGGCACCCAGGATAGTGTTGAGCGGCGACAGAAGTTGCACCGCACTCGCGATCGCCTGACCAAGCGACGCAAACCCGGCATTGGGCAGGCCCGCGGCGGCAGCCGAGATGTTGGATGTGGACCAGTCGGTCGCATCCTTGCTGAAGTTTTTCAGCACGGCACCCATCACGGTCTGGTAAGTTACGGGCGTCACCGCGTAGGCCGCAACAAAGCCGCTGGAGGTCGCGGTGTTGATGACCGAGATCTGCTGGTTGGCGATGTTGGGATCATTGACGACCTTCTTATCAGCGGTGGAATACTGATAGGTCGCGTTGGTCAGGATGTTATAGTAAAGCGTGCTGAACTGCTGGTTGCCCAGCGTCAACATCCCGTTCGTGCCCACCTCAAGCGTGCCGTTGAACGCATCGAGCATGGTCGAGTTGTAGTAGGCCGAAGCGCCGAATTGCACCGCCGGGTGGAAACCGGGCGGATAGCTGACCATCTCGAACGTGCCGGGCAGCTGACTGCCCAGAAGGGTGCCGACCTTGTCGGTGATAGCCGCGACAAAGGCTTGCTGGCCGGGCGTCAGCTGTGTGGCGGACGCTGGCCTGTCGAGGGTGTGAGTATCGGACATTGTCATCTCCATCTTTTGTGTTTGGTGGACTGCCTGCGGCAGTGAACGAGCGCCCCGATCTGGAAGGCAGGTAGCCTGTGCGCGGGGGGCGCCGGGATCGGGGAGGAGTTCCGATCGCGTAATACCTTTTTAGGGTTCAAGGCCGATTCGGACTGTGCGTCACGACACGGACGGTCCAACAAAAAACTGCCGGGCAGCGGACTGCCCGGCAGGAGATACCATTTACTCTACAAGGGTGCAGCGCGCTTGGAAGGATGCCGGGCGCGCGCGCTGCCGAAGTGCCCGGTCATTCCAGAGCCGGCGGGGCGGATGTCGTTTTCAGAACTCCATTTCAAATACAAGCGCCGCGCCAGTGGCCTCATAATCATTGCTGCCGATGCCGTCGTAATAGGCGAGAATGCCGAAGCTGGTTCGCGGGCCGATGGCGACCTCGGCGCCCAGATCAAGCCGCCCGCGCACGGTGTTTTCCGTGTCCCCGGGCGCGCTCAGATCCGAATGGATGCCGCTTATCCCTCCGGTCAGCAGCAGATCCGAATTGCTCAGCCGGAACGATTGCTCGAACCCGAGGCCGAGGCTGGTTTCCGTCAGGCGGACGGTCTGGCCCGATACGGTGTTGGCAAGGCTGTCCACATAGGTTTCCTGCCGGTCCATCACATGGGCCAGATCAAGCGACGGGATCAGGGTCAGCCCGTTGTCCAACGCCAGCCGCCCCTCGACACCCGCCGTGAAAAGCGTCCGCGTGGAGGAGAACCCATCGGGTGCCTGATCTATCAGCGACAGCGTGTTGTCGGTCTGCCCATGCAGCAGCGAGGCCGAGAAGATCAGCGGCTGATCCGGCAGGCGCGCCACCACATACGGGCCGAGCAACCAGCCCTGCCCCTCGAAGGTCCCGCTGGCGAGCGTCGCATCGGCGTCGTCAAACTGCAGCATCCCGCCGAGGATCAGGGTATCGCTGCGATAAAGATGCCCGCCAAGCGCAAGGTGGAAGTAATCCAGATCGGTCGTGTCCAGGCTGGACCATTGCCCCTGCGCCAGCATCCACAGCCGGCTGTCATTGCCATCGAAACCGAAGCGGAACTGTCCCCGTTCCTCGGCAAAATTCATCGTGAAGCCCGAGATCCCGGAGGCGCCGAAAAAACCGCGCAGCTTGGGCTGTGCGCCGATCAGGGCCCGCCCCCGCGCGGCAAGCGCATCGACAATCGCCTCCTGCGCGATCCGCGTGGTGTCGGGGGCAACCGTGACCACAGCCGACGCCAGATTCAGATTGGTGGCCGCATCGTTTGCCACGCCCGCAGGAATGCTGATGTCGATCGGGGAGGTGTCGCTTGGGGTGATCTGGGCGGTGTAGATGGCACCTGCCCCGATCAACCCGGCGACCGCGCCATTCACGACCGTGATGTCGCCCGCGGCGAAACCGGTGACAGGCTCGGAAAAGGCGACAGTGATAGCGAACGGCGTGCCGGGAACAAAGCTGGGCGGGACATCCGCGATGGCGACCGTCGGGCTGGTCACATCGACCGGGGCCGTGACGGTGATGGTGACGCTATCTGCGGGCGACGCGGCCAGACCATCATTGACGATCAGGCTGAAGATCAGCACCTCGTCCGCTGCGTTGAAGGCCAGAACCGGCGCTGTGAAGCTTGGGGTTGCGGTCGTCCCACCGGCCAAGGTGACAGCCGCCCCGCCGGTTTGGGTCCAGGCATAGGTCACGGACTGGCCCGGATTATTGGCGTCCGAGCCCGACCCATTCAGCGTAACCGCCGCCGCCGAGGCGACGCTTTGATCCGGGCCCGCGTCTGCCGTGGGGGCGGTATTCGCCGGCGCGGTCACCGTGATCTGCACCGTGTCGGCAGGCGCGTTCTCGATCCCGTCATTGACGATCAGGCTGAAGGTCAGCACCGCGTCCGGATCGCCGATTGCAATGGTCGGCGCGGTGAAACCGGGGGCCGCTGTTGCGCCATCCGCAAGCGTGACCGCCGGCCCGCCGGTCTGCGTCCAGGCGTAGCTCAGCGTCTGGCCCGCATCATTGGCAGTCGATCCCGACCCATCCAGAGCAACAGCAGTGGCCGATTGAACCGTCTGATCCGGTCCGGCATTCGCGGTGGGCGCCGTATTGGCCGGTGCCGTCACCGTGATCGAGACAGCATCCGCGCCCGAATTTTCCACCCCGTCATTCACGGTCAGGCTGAAGACCAGCGTGGCATCAGGTGCGCCGGGAGCAAGCGTTGGCGCGGCAAAACCGGGGCTGGCGGTTGTAGCGCCGGTCAGGGTCACTGCAGGCCCGCTGGTCTGCGTCCAAGCATAAGTGAGTGTCTGCCCGGCATCATTCGCATCCGATCCGGTGCCATCGAGGGCCACAGCCGCCGCCGAGGCGACCGTCTGGTCCGGGCCGGCATTGGCCGCAGGCGCGGTGTTTGGCAGCGATGTGACGGTAATGGACACAGTATCGGGCGCAGAATCGGTGACGCCGTCGTTTACGGTCAGGCTGAACACCAGAACCGCATCCGGCGCACCAGCCACCAATGTAGGCGCGACAAAGCCCGGGCTGACGGTCGCAGCACCTGCAAGGGCGACAGCCGGCCCGCCGGTCTGCGTCCAGGCATAAGTCAGGGTCTGGCCCGCATCGTTTGCGGCGGACCCGGCCCCGGTCAGCGTGACCGCAGCTGCCGAAGCAACTGTCTGATCGGGCCCCGCATCGGCCGTGGCGGGTGTGTTTGGCGCGGACGTGACAGTGATCGCTACGATATCCACGACCGAATCCGCAATCCCGTCATTCACGACCAGACTGAACGTGAGACTTGCATCAGGCGCGCCCGCAATCAGGGTTGGCGCCGTGAAGCCGGGGTTGGCCGTGGCCGCGCCGGTCAATGTCACGGCGGGGCCTCCGGTTTGTGTCCAGACATAGGTCAGCGTCTGCCCGGCATCATTGGCGTCAGAGCCAGCCCCGGTCAGCGTCACAGGCGCGGCGGAGGCAACGGTCTGATCAGGGCCTGCATTCGCCGTCGGGGCCGTATTGGCCGGCGCGGTAACGGTGACCGAGACGGTGTCGGCTGCGGAATCCGCGACACCATCATTCACCGTCAGGCTGAAGATCAACGTCGCGTCCGGCGCGCCCGCAATCAGGACGGGTGCCGCAAAGCCGGGAGTCGCGGTGCCCGCGCCGGTCAACGTCACAGCGGGGCCTCCGATTTGGGTCCAGGCATAGGTCAGGGACTGGCCGGGATCATTGGCAGCCGATTCCGATCCATCAAGGCTCCCCGCGGCGCCGGAGGCGACGCTCTGGTCCGGTCCGGCATTGGCCGTTGCGGGCGTGTTCGGCGGGGCGCTGACGGCGATCGTTACCGTATCCGGCGTGGAGCCCGTGATACCGTCATTCACCACCAGGCTGAACGCCAGCGCCGCATCCGGCGCGCCGACTATCAGCGTTGGCGCGGTGAATCCTGGGCTTGAGGTTGTGGCGCCGCTCAGCGTCACCGACGGGCCGCCGGTCTGCGTCCAGACATAGGTCAGGGTCTGCCCGGCATCGTTCGGATCCGACCCTGCGCCAGTGAGCGAGACCGCAGCGGCGGATGCGACGGATTGATCGGGGCCTGCATCCGCTGTCGGCGCGGTGTTCGCCGGCGCCGTCACCGTGACGGACACGCTGTCCGCGCCCGAGGCGACGATGCCGTCATTCACGACAAGGCTGAAAACCACCACCGCATCGGGCGCACCGGGGACAAGTGCCGGCGCAGTAAAGCCGGGGCTGGCCGTCGTGCCACCGGTCAGGACCACGGCAGGCCCGCTGGTCTGGCTCCACGCATAGCTCAGCGTCTGGCCGGCGTTATTGGCGTCCGATCCTGTGCCATCGAGGGCCACTGCCGACGCCGAGGCGACGGTCTGATCCGGGCCCGCATTTGCCGTGGGTGGCGTGTTCGCCGGGGAGGTGACAGTGATCAGGACGGTATCGGCCGCCGAGTCCTCGATCCCGTCATTGACCACCAGACTGAACACCAGCGCCGCATCCGGCGCACCGGCCACCAGCGTCGGCGCGGTAAAGCCGGGGGTGACGGTCATGGCACCTGCAAGGGCGACAGCCGGGCCGCCGGTCTGCGTCCAGGCATAGGTCAGGGTCTGGCCAACATCGTTTGCGTCGGAGGCAGCCCCGGTCAGCGTAACCGTCGCTGCGGGACCGACGGTCTGATCCGCGCCCGCATTGGCCGAGGGTGCAGTGTTGAGCACCTGGGCCCGCGTATTCACGAAGACGGTTGTAGAAACACCGGAAGCGCCGATTTCGTAATCGTAGGTCAACCCGTTCGAATTGGCGGTTCCGCGAAACCGGACGCCAACAAAATCATCCGTCCCGTAAGTCCCATTTGCCCCGTCCGAGACGAGATTGGTGACGTTGGTCAGCCCGCAAGCGGACTCCAGTGATCCTGCCAGGATATCGCCGCCGGGCCAGGGCATGATGGCCCCTCCGGCCCAGTAGTTTCCGCCGGAGGACTGGCTTTGCAGTCCCGGCACGATCAAGTTCAGCTGCGTCTCCTGCGCGACAAAGTCGTGATAGGCGTTGAAGTTGCACGTCAGACCCGCCGGACTGAACGTTGTATCGAAAAATCCGCCGCCAAGGGCCTCGGCCGACGTTGGCGCGATGGCCGGTAGAAGAGCCAAGGCCAGCGCTGCACCCAGCTGAGCGAATTTTTTCATGTCCTGGTCCCCTTCACCACGATCGCCCACGCTTGAACGCACGGGCATGTTGTTTTGCGACAGGGGTACGGCGAAACAATCCTGCGCTCTGTGCGCTGGGACACAGAGCGCCCGGACGGCAGGGCATAGCTGTGTCGTATCCGTCACACCAAATCAAAGTGGGCGGCAGAGACACACAGAATCCGTTTTATTGGGAGGCTTCAGATGGAACCGTTTATTGCTCAGATAATGCTCTTTGGTGGGAATTTCGCGCCGCGGGGATGGGCGTTCTGCGATGGGCAACTTCTGCCGATTTCGTCCAACTCCGCTCTGTTCAGCCTTATTGGCACTGCCTATGGCGGCGATGGCCGAACCACCTTTGCGCTGCCTGACCTGCGCGGGCGGGTGCCGATGCACGCAGGCACCGGCCCCGGCCTGACGCCGCGCAAGATCGGTCAAAGAGTCGGGGTCGAGGACGTGACACTGACCTCGGCTCAGATGCCGTCGCACAGCCACGAGGTGAGCGTCCTGAACGCGCCCGCGGACAATGATCGCCCGTCCGGCGATCTTTTGGCACGTTCCTCGATCTATTCGGCAACAGCCACGCCGACGGTGGCGCTGAACCCGGCTACCATTGCCAGCACGGGCGGGAACCAGTCGCATGAGAACATGCAGCCGACATTGTGCATCAATTACATCATCGCATTGCAGGGCATCTTTCCGTCCCGCAGTTGATCAGCGCCCCCTGCCCCGTGACGGCTGAAAGCGTAACGCACACCGTTGTCTGACGCTTGGGAGGGCGTTTTGGGCGGCTGGAATTTGTTGCGAACTCGTCTGGCGGAATGCTGCCAGACGAACTCGCCTTCGCCTCTCAAAATGCGCTGAAAATCTGATCGGTGGATCTGTACCAAATCGCTAGCCGTAAGCTGACACGTAGCACGGCCTCATGATAATCTGACAACAACGATATTGAACGACGGACGTATACCCCCGACAAAGCAAAGTGGCGCCTGAAGCAAGTTCGTATGGATGGTCTTTCGATGTTCGCGAATTACGTATTTGGAACGTCCGGGAAAATCCGAGAGCCCGAATTCATGGGCTCCAATCTGGATCTTGGCGGCTCATGTCGGGCAGAACGTTGGTGGTTCGTATAGGGCCGGCTTTTCAGCGCCCGAGCTTCAACTGGCGCAGGCATCGCAAAGTTCTGCTCCTTTGAAATGCTAGGAAAGCGCGCTCGGATTTGGATTCACCCACGAGCGACAATTACGAAATCAGCAATAGTGAATGCAGGATTATGGGCATTCTCTTAATTGCTCTGCCTGTCTACATGGGAATGGAAGCACATCCACCGACCCCGTGAGAAACGCAATGATTGCCCAAATCGAACACCTGCAAGATGGCACGTCCATCGCGCCGGATTCGCAACAGGACAACGCGTTCTTCACCGTGTCGCCTCGCGGGCCGGACGCCTTCACACTGCTCTGGTTCCGGCGCAACACTATCGGCGGCACTTGTGCGTCGCAATTTGAAAGGACAAAGCAATCATGGGACTTTTGGTTGACGGAAAATGGCATGACCAGTGGTATGACACCTCCAGGACCGGAGGCCGGTTCGTGCGCGGCGACTCGCAGTTTCGCAACTGGATCACGCCTGATGGCAAGGCCGGCCCGACGGGCAGCGCAGGCTTCAAGGCCGAGGCGGGCCGCTATCACCTTTATGTTTCGCTTGCGTGCCCTTGGGCCAACCGCACCCTGATCCTGCGCGCTCTGAAAGGGTTGGAAGACGCGATCAGCGTGTCGGTAGTCAACCCCTACATGGGGGAAAACGGCTGGACCTTCGAGCCCGGCCCCGGCGTGATCGCCGACCCTGTCGGCGACGCGCGATACATGTACGAGGTCTATCTGCGGGCCGATCCAGACTACAGTGGCCGCGTGACCGTGCCGGTCCTTTGGGATCTGAAGCAAGGCACCATCGTCAACAATGAATCCGCCGACATCATTCGCATGCTGAATTCGGCCTTCGACGGCATCGCGACAAAAGACGGCGATTATGCACCGGCGGACCTGCTGCCTGAAATCGACCGCATCAACGCCTTCACCTATGATGCCGTGAACAATGGCGTCTACAAGGCCGGTTTCGCCACCGATCAGGGCGTCTACGAGGACGAAGTGCGCAACCTCTTTGCCGCGCTGGACAAGCTGGAGGACAAGCTGGGCAAGCAGAAATATCTGGTCGGAGACCGGATCACCGAAGCCGACTGGCGTCTCTTCACCACGCTGATCCGCTTTGATCCCGTCTATCACGGCCACTTCAAGTGTAATCTGAGGATGCTGAAAGAGTACGACAACCTGTGGCGCTACACGCGCGAGCTGTATCAATGGCCGGGCATTGCAGGCACGGTCGATTTCGACCACATCAAGCAGCACTATTACCGCAGCCACGGCACCATCAACCCCAACGGCATCGTGCCCGATGGTCCCGTCATGGATCTTGACAGCCCGCCCAACCGGTGAGGGCGCGTGGGGGCGACCCGTGTCATCGCCCCCCGCCTTTCTGCTGGCATTGCCTCGGATTTCCCTGACACCGGCGCCTCAGCTTTCCCACGGGAGATGTCTGCAGGTCGCGGCCAGATGATCCACGAACAGCCGCAACCGGGTGGACTGAAACCGGTTTGGCTGGAACACGGCATAGATGTCACGTTGCGGCGATGTGACGAAATCAGGCAGGATCGCTCGCAGAGCCTGGGTCCGGAGATGTTCGGCGACATAGAAAACCGGCAGAATGGCGATGCCGACACCCTGCAAGGCCGCGCTGCACAGGATGTCCCCGGAATCAGCCTTGAAATTTCCATGCAGACTGACATTACCATTGCCGCCCGCCGCGTCCTGATAGCGCCATTCGTGCAGCCCGCTGTTGCCCGTGAAGGCCAGCACATTGTGACCTGCAAGGTCATCCGGCTTTCCCGGCGTACCGTGCGTAGCAAGGTAACTTGCGCTTGCACATAGAACAAACGGGCAGGCCGCCATGCGCCGCGCGATCAGCGACGTATCTTTGAGCGATCCGATGCGCACCGCCAGATCGAAGCCTTCGCTCACGATATCAACGAAACGCTCGTCAAGGCTCACGTCCAGTTCGACCTCGGGGTACTGCGCGGCGAACGTCGCGATAGCCGCGCCAAAATACTTGATGCCGAAACTCTGCGGAAGGCTGACCTTCAACGGCCCTCTGGGGCGCGACTTCAGCTCGTAAATCTGCTCTTGCGCGTCCTGTAAATCCTGCAACGCCCGCCCTGCCCGCTCGTAATAGAGCGCGCCTTCCTCGGTCACCGAGACGTTCCGCGTTGTGCGGTTCAGCAGTTTTACCTGCAAATCCTGTTCGAGGTTCTGAACCTGCTTGGATACCGCAGAACTGGTGATGCCCAATGCCCGCGCGGCACCCGCAAAGCTCGCGGCTTTCACAACGGCAATGAAGACGCCGACGCGCGATACATGGTCCATCGCATTATCAACCTAATGGAAAGAGTTATCTTCTTGAATGACATATTATCAATTTTATAGCGCCACGCAATATCGCCCCCACAACAACACACATCTGGAGAGAAACCATGACGCAGCTGACACATCCCAACTACGGCGCAACCATCACCCGCATTGCCCTCGGCGGCATCCTTCTGGCCCACGGCCTCTTGAAGCTGCTGGTGTTCACTATCCCCGGAACGGTTGCATATTTCGACAGTCTCGGGCTGCCTGCAATCGCAGCCTATCTGACCATTTTTGCCGAGATCGTCGGCGGCACCGCGATCATCTTCGGCCTCTACACGCGCCTCGCCGCGCTGTTATCGATCCCGCTGTTGCTGGGCGCGGTTTGGGCACATGCAGGCAACGGCTGGGTATTCAACGCGGAAGGCGGCGGCTGGGAATTCCCATTGCTGCTGTTGCTTCTGGCGGTCGTGGTTGCCCTGCAAGGCAGCGGTCCGTTCGCCGTGCGCAAACTGCCGGTGATCGACGAGTTCATCCCGCAGGCCCTGAAAGCCTGATACGTGCGTCTCGCTTTGATCGCATCGCAAGCTCAAACGTCCCATCTTTGCAGCGCGCATAGATCGCATTGATACGAAAAACGGCTCGCAGCTTTCGCTGCGGGCACGTTCCTACACTATACAGACGGTAACATGCAGACGTTGGCGACGCGGCATGGCCGACAGGAACCGGGAAGGTATCGCCGGAGCATCTGTTCCAAGACGCATTTGATCTGGCTTATCAGCGCGGCCTGCCGCACTCTCATCCCGCCGGCATCCCAAACTTGCCCGATAACCCGGTCGAGGCGAGGTTCGATGAGACCCTTCCAGAGGGCCGGCTCAAAGCGCACATGTCTCTTTTACATGGGTCTCGAAAAAGTCAGAGAACGTCGCCACCCGCAGTGGAAGCTGATTGTAGGGCGGGTAGTAGAGCGTCAGCCAGATTTCGGAGATCGCCCAGTCAGGCAGAATTGCGATCAACCGCCCCGCATCCAGATCCCCCGCCACGATAAAGCGCGGCAAAAGCGCTATGCCTTCGTCGTTCATCACCAGTTGCGCCAGGAAATCACCGTTGTTGGCGCTGATGGTGCCGTTGGCCTTGTGGCTGCGGTGATTTGCCCCTTTGGAAAGCTCCCAGACCTCTTCGTGCGCGTCTGACTGGTAACTGAGGCAGGCAAACCCCGCGAGGTCCTCGGGTGTCTGCGGGCGGCCCTTGGCGGCGATGTAATCGGGGGTCGCCACCAGAACACGCGGCACTTTGCAGATCTTGCGCCAGATGGTGGACTTGTCGGTAGGCGGCCCCGAAACCCTGATGGCGAGGTCGTAATCCTCTTCGACGATATCCACGAAGCTGTCCGACAGGTTGACGGCGACATGCGTCTGCGGATGCAGCGTTGCGAACTGCGACAGGACGGTCGGCAGCACCTTGAGCCCCAGCGACATCGGCGCGCTGATGCGGATGCGACCCGCGGTCATGCCCTGTGCTTCGCGCGTTTCCTCCACTGCGTCCGCCAGGCCTTGCGCCAATGGCGTCACCCTTGCGGCATAAAGCGCACCGGCCGAGGTCAGCGACACCCGCCGCGTCGTCCGCACCAGAAGCTGCAAGCCCAGATTGTCCTCAAGCGCCGCAATGGTGCGCGTGACCGAGGCAGGCGTCATGCCAAGCTGACGCGCCGCCCCGGCAAAACTTTCCAGTTCAGCCACGGCAAGAAAGACGCGGATAGATTCCAGTTCACCCATGCCGCCATTATTACGCCTGATGCAACGGTGAATGCAAGATTATACCTGTTCCGGTGAATGGCCGCGTGCCTTATGTTCGAGGTCAAGCAAGATCAATCAGGAAGGAGCCCATCATGCTCACCCAGATCAAAGGCCTGCACCATGTGACGTCGATGGCGGCGGATGCGCAGGAAAATAACGATTTTTTTACCAAGCTCCTCGGCATGCGCCGGGTCAAGAAGACCGTCAACTTCGATGCGCCCGACGTCTATCATCTGTATTACGGCGACGAGACCGGCACGCCGGGATCCGTGATGACCTACTTTCCCTTCCCGCACATCGTGAAGGGTCGGCGCGGAACGGGCGAAGTGTCCGAGACTGCCTTTGCCGTTCCAGAAGGCTCGCTCAATTACTGGCGCGACCGTCTTGCTGTTGCGGGGGTCCGTGGCATCGAAGATCTGGTTCAGTTCGACGAAAAGCGCCTGCGCTTTGCCGGGCCTGACGGCGATGGCCTGGCGTTGGTCGAGGTTCCGGGTGATCCACGCGCGCCCTACGACAGCGGCCCGGTCCCGGCTGATAAGGGCATCCACGGCTTTCGCGGCGTGACCATGCGCCTGCGCGACGGGGCCGCCACGGCCAAGCTTCTGACGTTCATGGGATACCATGAGGTCGACCGTCAGGGCCCGCTGGTCCGTATGGCGATTGAGGGCGGCAATGGTGCCGACGTGATCGACCTCGAAGTGCGTCCCGATGAAACGCAGGCGCGCGAGGGCGCGGGATCGGTCCATCACGTCGCCTTCGCGGTCGAGAACCGCGCGGTGCAGGCGGAGGTCCGCAAGGCACTGATTGACGCTGGCGTGCACGTCACGCCGGTCATTGATCGCGACTACTTCTGGGCGATCTATTTCCGCACCCCCGGCGGGATCCTGTTCGAGATCGCAACAAACGAGCCGGGTTTTGATCGGGACGAGGACACCGCCCATCTGGGCGAGGCACTGAAGCTGCCCGATCAGCACGCGCATCTGCGCGCCCGCTTGGAGCAGGTTTTGCCCGCCCTTACGAATTAACCGTCAACTCAACCCAACTGACAGGAGAAAGACCATGACCGTCAAACTCGCAATCATCTACTATTCCAGCTACGGCACCAACCACCAGATGGCCACCATCGCGGCCGACGCGGCCAAGGCCGCCGGTGCGGACGTGCGTCTGCTGAAAGCGCCCGAAACCGCCCCTGCCGACGTTGTCGCCAGCGTCGATGCCTGGAAGGCGCATGCCGAAAAGACCGCCGACATCCCCGCCGCGACAGCCGAAGACATGGAGTGGGCAAATGCCTATCTCATCTCTGCCGGAACCCGCTTTGGCGTGATGGCCAGCCAGATGCGCGCCTTCATCGACACGCTGGGCGGTGTCTGGTCCAAGGGCGGACTGGCGAACAAGCCGGTATCGGCGATGACCTCCGCCCAGAATACACATGGCGGGCAGGAATCCACGTTGCTGTCGCTTTATACCACCGTCATGCACTGGGGCGGCTTCGTCGTGGCGCCCGGCTATACCGACGAGGTCATCTTCAAGACCGGCGGCAACCCCTACGGCTATAGCCACACACAGGGCGCGGAGTTCACCGACGACGTGAAATCGGCCATCGGGCATCAGGCCCGCCGTCTGGTCGAGGTCGCGGAAAGGCTGAGCGGAAGCGATGCCTAACGCGCCTTGATCAGGCGTCGCCGACGACTTCGAGATTTCCGTCGATGCGTGACGCCCGGACGGCCTGAACACCTGAAACGCCTGCCGGTGACAATACCCGGTAACCGGCAGCGCAAGAAACTTGCCGTCATGAACATCATTGCAATCGGAACGAATGTTTCCAGCGGCAAGTTCACTCCTCAGCGGCTCTCTACCGGGCGGGCCGCGAGGGAATTCCCTCTAATCTCCCAAGGAGACTATTATGAAACCCCTGAAGAACATGAAAAAGACCTTCCTGGCCTTCGCTGCAGGAGCCGCAATGGTCATGCAACCTGTCGCGTTTACGACCGTAGCGCACGCGCAAGAAGCAAGTGCGCAACTGCACCTCGAAGGTCTTTCGCGAACACCCACCGAAGCTGCGAACAACGCGCTGTTTGATCCCAATGACGCGGTTCTTCTGCTGCTCGATCACCAGACAGGTCTGTTCCAGACCGTGAACGACATCGAAATCGCCGAACTGCGCCGCAATACGGTCGCGCTTGCCAAGATCGCCGAACAGGCGAACATCCCGATCATCTACACCGCGTCCGAGCCTGACGGCTCCAACGGCCCGATCATGGAGGAACTGCCCGCAGCAATGCCCAGTGCGCAATACGTCGCCCGTCAGGGCGAGGTCAGCTCGTGGGACAATGCCGATTTTGTTGCCGCCGTCGAAGCGACCGGTCGCAAGACGCTGGTCATCGCGGGTGTCTGGACAAGCGTTTGCGTGGCTTTCCCGACGCTTCAGGCACATGCCGAAGGCTATGATGTGTTCGTCGTGATGGATGCCTCGGGCGATGTCAGCAAGATGGCCTCGGATGTGGCGCTGCAGCGGATGGTCGCCGAGGGGATCGTTCCAGTCACCACCAACACCATCCTGAGCGAAACACACCGCACATGGAACCGTCCGGATGCCGCAGAATGGGGCGCGCTCTATGGCGAGGTTTCGCCGGCATACCGCGCGGTGACCGAAAGCTACAACCGCGCACAGGAAGCGGCGACCAAGGCCGAATAAGGCGCCGGTTGTCCCAACCTATGGCTTACTTGATACCAACGGTGATCGCGCCCCGGCGCGGCCACCTCCCCGCGAAATATCAGATCGCTGAAATCGGTGCCTACCGCGACGGGCGGCAATGGTGTCTATACTGCGGACAGCTTTGCCGAGCGTGATCCTGAAAACCCTCCTGCGGTCAGCCTTGGAGATGAACGCGTCCATCATTAGGAGAAAACAACATGTCAACGTCCGACTCTGGCGCCATTCCCGGCACCTATCATCTCTACAACGGTGACGCGCATGCGGCGCCCGGTTCGATCATGACATGCTTTCCGTTTGGCGATGCGCGGCCGGGCCGCGCCGACGCGGGCATGGCGTCTACGGTTGCCTACGCCGTGCCAGACCCCCACAAACGCATGATGGATCTGGGCGAGACGCTGAAGCTGCCTGCGAAGTATGAGGCGCAGCGCGCGCGTATCGAGCAGGTGTTGCCGCCTTTGCGGATGCCGTCGTGAGCGCCGGGATTGGTTCGCGCACAGGCGGCAGCGGCCCCCATGCAGGACAACGGTTGGTTACAGCCGGGGCTCCGCTGAGCCGCGCGCGGCTGGCCGCAATCATGCTGCATGGCCGTGGGGGCGTGCCCGAGGACATGATCGGGCTGGCAGACCATCTCTCCCTGCCGGACCTCGCCGTTCTGGCCCCCGAGGCGGCGGAGCGCTCGTGGTGGCCAGACTCGTTCCTTGCACCGCTCGCCGCGAACGAGCCGGGGCTGGGGAGCGGGCAGAGCGTCGTGGCTGCGTTGCTGGACGATCTGGCGGATCAGGGCTTCGGGCCGGAGCGCACGCTGCTCGTCGGCTTCTCTCAAGGGGCTTGCCTTGCCGTCGAGGCGGCGGCGCGGCTCGCGCGGCCGTTTCGCGCTGTCGCGGCCCTGTCCGGCGGGCTGGTCGGCACCGCAGAGGCAGGCGGCCCGCCGCGAGACGATCTTTATGGCCGCCCTGCCAAGCTTTTCGATTATGATGGGCGGCTGGACGGTGTGCCCATCCTGCTGGGCTGTCACGAACGCGATCCGCATATCCCGCTCGCCCGTGTGCGGGAAAGCGGCCGGGTGCTGGGTGCCATGGGTGCAAAGGTTGATACAATCATCATTCCGGGCGCGGGCCATGGCATCATCGCGAGTGAGGCCGCATGGTTGCGCAAGCACCTGAACGACAACGCATGACGGAGAAACCGATGGACGACGAAATTGAAATCACCCTTGAGGAGACCGACAGCAAGGGACGCTACAGCACCCGGGTAGACGGTCACGAGGCCGAAATGACCTACTCCCGTGCGGGCGCCGCAACCATCATCATCGACCATACCGACGTGCCGGATGCCCTGCGCGGGCGCGGTGTGGGTGTTGCCCTGGTGCGCCGGGGCGTTGAGGATGCCCGCGCAAAAGGCCTCAAGATTATTCCGCTCTGCCCGTTCGCCAAGGCGCAGATCGCCCGACACCCCGAATGGCAGGACGTGCTGAACGGCTGACGCCCGCCCCCCCCCTGCATCAACCTGAAAGGACCAAGACCATGAGCTGGAGCCCCTGCCCCGACCCCATCCCCGGCGACCGCGCGAGTACGGACGCCATCGAGACGCTGATCGTGCCGCGCGCTGTCGATCTGGGCGAGATGGAGGTGCGTCGCGCCCTGCCGTCCAAGGAACGCCAGATGGTGGGGCCGTTCATCTTCTTCGACCAGATGGGACCGGCCGAGTTCCTGACGGATGAGGGCATCGACGTGCGCCCCCACCCGCATATCAACCTCGCCACGCTGACCTATCTCTTCGAGGGACAGATCCATCACCGCGACTCCCTGGGCACCGATCTGGCCATCGAGCCGGGGGCAGTGAACTGGATGAAGGCCGGTAAGGGCATCGTGCATTCCGAGCGCACAGCCCCCGAACGCCTTGCCACCGGTCAGCGCCTCTTCGGCCTCCAGACCTGGATGGCCTTGCCCGAGAACGAAGAGGAGTCCGATCCCGCTTTCATGCACCACGGCAAGACGGACCTTCCGGTTGTCGAGGCCGAAGGGCTGAAGGCACGTCTGATCGCGGGATCCGCTTTCGGCGCCGCCTCGCCGCTCAAGACCGCGTCCGACACGCTCTATGCGGACGTGACACTGGCACCCGGCGCACGCGCGCCCATTGCGGCGAACACGGAGGAGCGCGCGCTTTATACCATTCGTGGACAGATCGAGATTGCGGGCGACACGTTCGGCCCCGGCCAGCTTCTGGTATTGCGGCCGGGAGACGAGATCACCGTCAAGGCGCTGCCGGACGGGACCGGCGATCACGCGCGCTTCATGCTGTTCGGCGGCGCACCGATGGAAGGCCCCCGCTACATCTGGTGGAACTTCGTGTCCTCGCGCCCCGAGCGCATCGAGCAAGCCAAGGAAGAATGGGCCCGCGGCCGCTTCGAAACCGTTCCGGGAGATGAGGAGGAGTTCATCCCCCTGCCCAAGGGCAAGAGCAAGGTCATGCGCGCCGAGGGCGGCGTGAAATACCCGTGACACCGCGCCTTGCCCTGCCGGTCGCCGTCGCCATTGCGGCGGCGGCCGGTGTCCGGTGAAGCGGGGCAAGATCGGTTGCAATCAACGCTCTGCGGTGGCCTGGATAACATGTGCGATGTTTGCGATCGAACACTTTGCGCGCCGAAAACCATGGTAGGACAACACCATGACCAAGCCAACTTTTGCAGAAACCTTGTTTGAGGCATTGGTGGACGACATCGATGGCACCGGTGGCCTGACTGAGGCGCAGGTGAAACATGAGCCTGCGAACTTCCTGCGCCACGCCTCGTCCCTTTCGATGAGCAAGATCGCAGACGGGCTGATCGATCCAAAGCTTGTGTTGTCTTGGCTGCTGGCGCACTTGGGTGCCTCCAGCTTTTTCGTGGGTCTGCTGGTCCCGATCCGTGAGGCAGGAGCATTGCTGCCGCAACTCTTCACCGCGCCGCGGGTGCAGGCCATGGCGCAGCGCAAATGGGCTTGGGTGGCGGGCTGCATCGGTCAGGGTGCAGCGGCGGCGGGGATCGTTCTGGCGGCGTTGACGCTTGCGGGGTCAACAGCAGGGGCAGCCATTTGCGCGCTGCTTCTTCAGCCGTCGCCGCTGGCGTATGGGTCCGGTTGCCGCAGTCCGGACAGAAGCGATGGTTGGGCTCCAGATGAACGCCGCATGCGCTGCAAATCGCAACTACCGGCAGCCTGTTCCCGCACTGGTCACAGAACCTGGCACTGTCGTCACACGCGTGCTTGCAGGCCCCACATAACAACAGAACATAAATTCCCGGTTTGGTTTCCCTAGGGTGAACCTTGCCCCCCGGAGCAGTGATGATCAACACAAGAATATTTGTTCCAACGGCCCGCACCCGTTGACGTGGCGGCGGCGCGCTATCCTGCGGGATGATCAAACCGGATCCAATCCGCTCTTTGAAAAGGAGCCGGATCCGAGGATGCCGGCATCTTGCGGACGCAGTCGCGCGAGACGTTGAAATGCCGCGCCGCTTCTCGCTGACTCACACCGTACCGAGGCAATGACTGGGATTTACGATGTGCTGATGGGACGCCCGCGTCCGCGGTCCGGCAATGCAGGGCCAAATCAACGGGTTGATCGCATAACCGGCGAAAAATTGCCGGCCACCCCAAGGTCATCCAGTCACGACATGCGCCTGGTGATTTCCGTGGCATGGTACCTGCAGCGCCCGGATCGAATGTCCCCGGGACGCACATATTAAATGATCTCTCGCAGCTATTTGCCCGATAATCGGGCCCACCCGATTAAGCAAAGGTGCCTTATGCCAAAGCAAATTACATTGACCGAACTCAAGGCCAAAATTCGCGACATCGACACCCCGGATGAGGAAATTGCCGCTTATCTATTGGCCGCGCCCGAAGAGTCCGATGCCTTCGCCCCGCAGGTGCGGATCAACCCCGAGCTTGTGGACGACGAAGGCGTTGAGGCCGATGTCACAATGCGGTTCTTCAATGCCATGTCCAGGCGGCGGCGGCAAAGGAAGTACCACAGAAAAATCCAAGACGGCTGGTCCGGTTTGCGTATCGTGTCCGAAGGCGACAGTTGGTTTCAGTATCCGTTCCTGCTGCGCGACGTGATCGATCAACTGTTTGATGACTATGCGATCTTCAGCCTTGGGGCGGCGGGTGATCTGGTGCAGGACATGCTGGATCAGGACGAGATCCTGCAAGCCGTGCGCCAGCACAACCCGCATCTGCTCCTGATAAGCGGCGGCGGGAATGACCTCTTGGGCGATGGCATGCTGACCACCGCCCTGCACCCATTCAAAACCGGCAGACCGGCCAAGGACTACCCCAACGCCACCTTTGGCAAGCGGCTCAAGGATATCATTGGCGTCTACCGGTCGATCTTCAAGGCGCTGCTGGCCGAATTCCCCCATCTGAAAATCCTCTGCCACGGCTATGATTACGCCAAACCCGTCAATGCCCGCTGGCTGGGCAAGCCGATGGCGGCTCTGGGCATCACTGACAAGACGCTGCAGGCCCAGATCGTGGCCGAAATGATTGATCGGTTCAACGAAGCGCTGGTGGGGCTGGCTGGCGAATTTCCGGGATCGGTCGTGCGCGTCAGCTGCCTGAATTCTGTCGGCAATAACTGGCACGACGAGCTGCACCCCAACGACACAGGCTACGCGCACGCCGCTGGAAAATTCCGTGCTGTCATCGCATCGATGTTCGGGGCCGCCACGCCGCTTGAGGCCACAGGCCGGTTGTCACCGGGCAAGGAGGCGATGATCGACGCGCAGGATCTGGAACCCGAAGCCTTTCGCGAACTGGTCGATCACCGGGGCCGCGAACTGCTGGACGAACCCCTGCCACCAACCGAAGACGAGAGCCGGCGCAAGGAAATCGAACAGGACATCTCCGAGCATTTCGAGAAAATCTCGGGCGGGGCCGATTTCCTGCCGGCTAGCTTTCTCTACCGCGGGGCGGACGCCGCGGCATCGGTCTGCCGCATCAACCTGCCCGGAGGCTCCGGCACCGGTTTTCTGATCGCGACCAGCAACTTCATCATGACCAACAATCACGTCATCGCCGACAAGGACGAGGCCCGCGATGCCATCGCCGAATTCCGCTTTGAAGAAGGCGGCGTCAGCCTGATGGTCAGCCTTGATCCGGACCGGTTCTTTGTGACCTCCAAAGACCTGGACTTCACCATCGTCGGCTGTAACGAACCCGCTCTGGACGGCTTCGACCCCATCCCCCTGCTCCGCAACCCGTCCACCGTGACGCGCGGTGAAAACGTCAACATCGTGCAGCACCCGCGCGGCCGCCCCAAGGAAATTGCAATTCACAATAACAGCGTGCTGCGGGTCAAGGACAAGGTCATCTGGTATGAAACGGACACCGAACCGGGATCATCCGGCAGCCCGGTGTTCAATAACACCTGGGATCTGGTGGCACTACACCATGCCGGCTGGATCGAAGGCGGCACGACCACGAACGAGGGCGTGCGGATCGCCGCAATCGTATCGCATCTGGTGGCGCGCCAGCATATCGAATCCACCGCCTCATCCGCGCTGATGGAACTGCTCTCGACGATCCCCGACAGTTCTCCGCACCTTGGGTTTTTTGATATCGCGGGCATCACCGGGTTCAGCACCCAAGAAGTCGAAGTGCCCGAATACAAAGGTTCGCTGGAATTCGCCGATGTCGGGTTCTGGAATATCGAACATTTCAACGACGCCATTTCCGACTCGCGCATTGAAAAGGTTGCTGGCGTGCTGGGCCATTTGTCGCTTGACGTCATCGGGCTTGTCGAAGTGCAGCGCCAAGCGATGGACCGTCTGCTGACGGGTCTTCAGGCCCTTGGACACAGCTACGACTACAAGTACCTCGACGTCAAAGGCAGGCAGGATCTGGCCGTTCTCTATGACAGCAAGACCACCGAAGTGAACATTTCCGCCAAGATCCTGAACCGGCACAAATCGGCCTGGGCTGCGACAACCGTGTCGGGCCGCACGGCCTTTCCGCGTCGCCCCCTGATCGCGCATGTCAAGGTCGCGCCCAATACCAAGAACGGCGAGCCGGTGGAATTCATCATGATCGTGCTGCATCTCAAGGCCTTCGGCGATCCTCAGAGCAAAGCCCGCCGCCGCCTTGCCGCCGAGATACTGACCGAGGTGATTGCCGACATCCGCGAAATCGAAAAACTGCCCGTAGTGCTGGGCGGTGACCTGAACGAGACGCTGAGTACCGATGTGCTCAGCCCTCTGACCGATGCGCCGGATCTGTTCACGCTCACCACCGATGACGCCGCGAACAACGCGCTGTCCTACGTCGGCGCCAGATACCGGTCGCTGATTGATCACATCGTGGTCAGCAATGATGTCCATATGTCCCCGATCAGCGGTGACGACGCGGCCATCGTGCGGCTGGACAAATCGGTGGCCGATTTCTCACGCGACGTGTCCGACCATGTGCCACTGGTGATCCGAATGGTCAGCCGCGACGCTCCGATGCAGATCGACTGTGCTGCGAAGGTTTGACATCATCTGCGCGCGTGCGGCACGCTAATGATGTGATGTGCCGAGGCGGCATGTCTCGACGGCGCTGCGGCTGTTCCCGGCGCACGGACCCTAGCCGGCCATTCCGGCCCGCGGGGCGGCGGATTGCATCGACCCCGTGCATACCCGGACGGGCAGTCTCATGTCGGACCGAATAATCGGGACCGGCCAAATAAAGGAGATCGGACATGACCAAAAGGCTTATTACTCCCAGCCGCAGAACCGTCCTGCAGGGAGGCGCGGCACTTGGGGTGCTCGGGCTCAGCGGATTGCCATCGCTGGCCCAGACGCCCAAACGCGGCGGAACGGTCCGCGTGGCAATGTCCGAAGGGTCGACGCAGGATTCGCTGAATCCCTGGACCTATACGGGCATCTACATGCTGTCCGTCGGCCTGGCGACACACTCGACGTTGACGGAAATCGCCCCCGGCGGCGAGCTTGTCGGCGACGCGGCCGAAAGCTGGGAAGGGTCGAACGGCGCGCAGACATGGACGTTCGAGCTGCGCCCGGAAGTGACGTTCTCGGACGGGCGCAAGGTGACGGCCGACGACGTGATCGCTTCGCTCCAGCACCATGCAGGCGAGGACTCCGGTTCAAGCATGCAGTCGACTGCCAATCTGATCGAGGGGTATCGCAAGGACGGCGATCATACCGTGATCTTCGATCTGGTCGGACCCAATGCCGACTTCCCCTTCCTGATGGCGGATTATCATTTTCTCATCATGCCGGTAGGCGAGGACGGCAAGGCAAACTGGAAGGATTTTATCGGATCGGGCGGTTACACGATCGAAAGCCACAAGCCCGGGATCAGGACGCTGCTGAAACGCCGCGACGATTATTGGAAGGCCGACCGCGGCTGGTTCGACGAGATCGAGATGATCAATGTCTCCGACGTCTCGGCCCGTCAGAGCGCCCTGCAGACCGGCGAGGTGGACATCATGAACCGGGTCGACCTCAAGACCGTGAACCTGCTGGCGCGCGCGCCGTCGATCAAGGTCGAGGAGGCGACGGGTTTCATGCATTACACCTTCCCGATGAACACGCAGCTGAACCCCTATGACGACAACGAACTGCGCCTCGCGCTCAAATACGGGATCGACCGCGAACAGCTGCTCCAGACCATCCTGAGCGGTCACGGCGTCGTGGGCAATGACCATCCTATCGCCCCGTCGGTGCCCTATCACAACGCCGGTCTGGAGCAGCGAACCTATGACCCCGACAAGGCCAGGTATCACCTCAAGCGGGCCGGATTGGAGAATATCGACCTGACCTGCGCCGCCGCGGATGCCGCCTATACCGGTGCGCTGGACGCCACGGTGCTCTACCGCGAGAATCTGGCGCCGACCGGGATCAACCTCTCCGTCGATCGCAGGCCGGATGATGGCTACTGGTCCGACGTGTGGATGAAGCAGCCGTTCATCGCGGCGTATTGGGGCGGGCGGCCGACATGTGACTGGATGTTCAGCAGCGCCTACGCGGCAGACGCCGACTGGAACGACACGTATTGGCAGCACGAGCGTTTCAACGAGCTGCTGCTGGAGGCGCGCGGCGAGCTGGACACCAGCCTGCGGGCGGAAATGTACGGCGAAATGCAGCAGATCGTGCGCGACGAGGGCGGCGTGGTCGTCTGGGCCTTCGCCAACTACGTCTATGCGATGGCCGAAAACGTGATGCACGGCCCGGACGTCGCCGCCAACTGGGAAATGGACGGCGGGCGCTGGTCCGAGCGTTGGTGGCTCGCCTGATCCAAGGGCCCGCGGTGCTGACACCTGCAGCTCCGGTACGCGCAGTGCCGGGACTGCAGCCTTCGGATGCAAGAACAAGTGAAAGCCGCCTGAGTTTTGCACAACACTCTCTGGCAAACCCGGCGCCGTTCAAGCACCCTGACCCAACATTTCAGATCGAAGAAAGCACTCTCCCATGGGCACCGAAATTCTCGAACATGTCTGGATCACCTTACCCGATGGCTGCCGCCTCGGCGCGCGCATCTGGCTCCCCGAAGGGGCACGCGAAGCGCCGGTTCCGGCGGTGCTGGAGTATATCCCCTACCGCAAACGTGACGGCACGCGCACGCGTGACGAGCCGATGCACGGCTACTTTGCCCAGCATGGCTATGCATCGGTGCGCGTTGACATACGCGGGTCCGCTGATTCCGACGGGCACATGGCCGACGAATATCTGAAGCAGGAGCAGGACGACGCCCTTGAGGTGCTTGCCTGGATCGCGGCGCAGGAGTGGTGCAGCGGCAATATCGGGATGATGGGCAAAAGCTGGGGCGGGTTCAATTGCCTGCAGGTCGCCGCCCGCCGTCCGCCCGAGCTCAAGGCCGTGATCCCGGTCTATTTCACCGACGACCGGTTCCGCGACGATATCCATTTCATGGGCGGATGCCTGCTGAACGACAACCTCTGGTGGGGGTCGATCATGCTGGCCTATCAATCGCGGCCCCTCACCCCCGAAGTCACCGGCGATAGCTGGCGCGACGACTGGCTCGCGCGGATCGACGCCTTGCCGTTCTTTCCTGCCCTCTGGGCCGGGCATCAACGCTATGACGCCTATTGGAAACACGGCTCGGTGCAGGAGGATTATTCCGCCATCACCTGCCCGGTTCTGGCCTTCGGCGGCTGGGCCGACAGCTATACCAACTCGGTCCCGCGCCTGCTGGAAAACCTGTCAGTGCCTTGCCGCGGCGTGATTGGCCCCTGGGGCCACGTCTATCCGCACGACGGCCTGCCCGGCCCTGCAATCGGCTGGCTGCAGGAGGCGGTCCGATGGTGGGACCACTGGCTGAAGGGGATCGACGCGGGTGTCATGAACGAGCCAAAGCTGCGTGCCTACATCAACGACGCGCTGCCACCCGATGGCACCCGGCCCGTGCAGCCCGGACGCTGGGTCGCCGAAGCCGATTGGCCGTCAACCAAGATTGTTGCGACACAGCTCTGGCTGACCGATACAGGGCTGGCGGACGCGCCGGGCACCGGCAGGAAGTCGATCCGTTCGCCGCAGAGCCACGGCAAGGCGTCGGGCGAATGGATGGCCGCCGGTGTTCCGGGCGAGATGCCGACAGACCAGCGCCTCGACGACGGGGGGTCGCTGAACTTCGACACCGACGCACTTGGCGAGGACCTTGAGATCCTCGGGCGGCCCCACGTCGATCTGACCCTGACGTCCGACAGCCCCGTGGCGCAAATTGTCGTGCGCCTGTGCGATGTGCTGCCGTCCGGCGAAGTGCTGCGCGTCAGCTATCAGGTGCTGAACCTCACCCATCGCGACAGCCACGAGCACCCGCAACCGATGGAGCCGGGAAAGCCTTGCAAGGTGCGAATTACGCTGAATGCCTGCGGTCACCGCTTTGAGGCGGGGCACCGCATCCGGGTCTCGATCGGCACCGCCTATTGGCCGATCATCTGGCCGGCGCCATACGCGGCGACGCTGACGATTGACCTGGCCGATGCCCGCCTGTCGCTGCCGCGCCGAGCAGGCGGCGATGTCCACCCGATGACGTTCCCCGATCCCGAACACGGGCCGCTCACGCCGCTGACCCAGCTCGATCCCGGTTCGGTCGCGCGCACATCGACACAGGATCACGTCACCGGCGAGACAGTCTGTGTCACCGACGGCGTTGGCGGCGTCTTCGGCGAGGGCGTGCTGCGGTTCGACGAGATCGGCATCGAGGTCGCCCATTCTCTGCGCCGCGAATTGCGCATCCGCGACGACGATCCGCTGTCGGCCCGCTCGATCATCGACCAGAGCTATGACACCGGCCGCGACGGCTGGCGCATCCGTACGGAAACGCGGCTGGAGATGTGGTCTACCGAGGTGGAATTCCACATCAAAGGCTGGCTGCGCGTCCTCGAAAACGGCGTCGAGCTGCGGCAAAGGGATTGGCACGAGGTGATACCGCGCGATCTGATCTGATGGATGGAGCGATAAACAACTCTCGGCGAAGGCCGGGGTAGCGCCGGACGGATACGAACCAGTCCCTTCCGGCGGACACTGCAGGATTTGCTCACAAATCGGGTTGAGGTCAGACTCCCCCCCTGCCCCTACACAGGTTCGTGCTGCTGAAACAGTCGAACATGCCGGGCGCTGTGTAGTCCTTTCGGCTACCCGCATGTTGCGCCATCGGCGACGTTTCGAGCCGCCATGATGTAATCTAAGACGTCAGTGATGCGTTTTGCGCATCAATAAGTGTTCAAACGCCAATTCCCTGCGGTCAACCGGGTTCGTAATAAAGAGTACGGACAATGTTCCCTGCTCTCGCACACCCGAACATTGATGCCATTTTTACCGCGCACCAGAGCGCCCTGCGGGGGCGCATAAGGCGCCGCTTTTCAGGAGACGAAGAACATGAGCGATGTAGACGCCAAGGAACTGGACCGACTGTTGCAGGAGGCCTTCGACACGGCCAGCAAGTTGTACAAGGAGCGCGGATTTCAGCGCCGCGTGGGCTTTGGCAAGCGCCCGGCCCTTGTCTCGGTTGACCTGGCCAATGCCTGGACCCGCCCCGGTAACCCCTTCACCTGCGATCAGGAGAAGATGGACAACGAAATCATCCCGGGTATGCAAAAGCTGCTGAAGGCGTTCCGCGCCGCCAAGCTCCCGGTCATCCATGTGACGACGGCTTATGAAATCACCGACCGTAATGCTGATTTCACCGATATGGGCCTTTGGCACAACAAGATCCCGGTCGATGTGGTTGATATCAACGACAAGGAGCTTTGGGCGATAGACAGCCGGATTGCGCCGATCAAGGGCGAATACACCCTGCTGAAAAAGCGCGCCTCGTCGTTCCACGGCACCGAACTGGCCGGCATCCTGCGCGCGGCAAACGTGGACACGATCATGGTGACCGGCGTGACGGCCTGCGCCTGCGTGCGCCAGACCATCTGTGACGGCATCGCTGACGGCTTCCGCACCATCGCGGTCAAGGAATGCATCGGCGACCGCGTGCCCGGCGCCGTGGCCTGGAACCTGTTCGACATCGACGCCAAGTTTGGCGACGTCCACACAGTCGACGAATGCGTGGAAGTGATCGACCGTATCGGCGCCCAGAAGATCGCGGCTGAATAATCAGCACAAAAGGATGGCCGCCGGAGCACCCACAGACCCCGGCGGCATATCCCAATAAAATATAAACAACATCGGGAAAATATCACATGAAACGTAATCTGCTTTTCTCTGTCGTCGCGCTTGGTCTGGCGGCAACGCCCTTGGCCGCCGAAATTCAGCAGCGAGAGTTCAAGGTCGTCGGAACCTGGGGCAACCTTGCCTCGTGGACAGATCTGGAACAGCCTTTCTGGGCTGAAAAGATGCCCGCCGCGACCGACGGCAAGATCACCGCATCCGCCATTCCGATCACCGAAGCGGGCCTAAAGGGTGGCGAGGTCATGCGCCTGCTGAACCTAGGCGTCTTTGAGGTGGCACATGGTCTGGGCAGCTACGTTGCCTCGGAAAACCCGGCGATCGAAGGGGTGGATCTGTCATCCATCGCGCCGGATTTCACCATGATGCGCGCCATCAGCGACGCCTACCGCGACACGATGGACAAGACCTTCCGCGAGACTTACGGCGCGACGATCGTGGCGCTTCATCCCTGGCCCGCATCAATGATCTATTGCAACAAGCCGATTGCCTCGATCGCTGACATCAAGGGGCGCAAGGTCCGTGTCCATTCCGCGACGCTTGGCGATTTTGTCGAAGGGGCTGGCGGCGTCGCCGTGACGCTGCCCTTTGCCGAAGTGGTTCCTGCGCTGGAAAGAGGCGTCGCCGACTGTGCGATCACCGATCCGATGAGCGCCTACAACGCCAAATGGCAAGAGGTCATCACCCATGTGTTCCCGCTGCGCGTAGGGTACTCCATCACCTATTCGGCCATCAACCTGAAGCTATGGGAAAGCCTTGACGAGGAAACCCGCAGCGTGATGCAGGCAGCCTTTACCGAAATGGAAAACGAAGGCTGGGAAAGTGCCGAACGCAAGGAGGCCCTAGGCGTGGCCTGCCTGACCGGGGGCGATTGCCCGCTGGGCGAGGCCGGAGGCGCCACACTGGCCACAGTAGGCGAAGCCGACGTTGCCGCGCGCCAGGCCATCCTGGATGATTTCGTGCTCAAGCGGTGGGGCGATCGCTGCGGTGCCGATTGCGCCGCCACATGGAATGCGACGGCAGGCGCTGTTGCCGGCCTTGTGGTTCCCACGAACTGATGCGGCATACGGCACCGGAACCCTCCGGTGCCGTTTCAATTTGGGAGGCTTACATGCTTGATACTCTGCTTGCCCTGGCCCACCGACTGTCGCGTTATTCCGCCAGAGCGGGCGGCGCGATGATCCTGTTTGCCGCCTTCATGGTCACGTTCGATGTGTTGTCGCGCCGCATCCTTGGCATAACAATGAGCGGGTCCGACGAAGTGTCGGGCTATCTCTTTGCCATCGCGACCGCACTTGCGATGCCATACGCGCTGCTGATGCGCGCCAACGTGCGGATCGACGCGGCCTATAACCTGCTGTCGCGGCGCGTGCGCTACGGGATGGATCTGTTCGGTCTGGTCCTGTTCACCGTCTTCACCCTCATGGTCACATGGCGGGTCGCACTTACGGTGCAGGTGACATGGGAAAACGACGCCCACGCGATCACGCCCCTGCAAACCCCGCTGATCGTGCCGCAGTCCATCTGGCTGGCGGGCTGGGTGCTGTTTTGCATCTGCCTTCTGCTGGTGCTGGCAGGCACTTTGCGCGCCGGGTGGCGCGGCGATCTGGCGGCTGCCAGCCGGTTGTCGGGTGTGCGGTCGGTTGAAGAAGAAGTTGCCGGCGAAACTGCGGGCGTTTTGCCCAGCAAAGTAAAGGAAGACTGAAATGCTGGGTTCAACAGTTACAATTCTGTTCGTGCTGATTGCCCTGTCGGTGCCGGTTGCGGCCGTGCTTGGGATACTTGCCATCACTCTGGCCGAGATCTACTCGCCCATGCCGCTGTTTCGCGCCCTGGGCGATGTCTATTGGTCAAACAGCATTGATTTCATCCTCGTCGCCATTCCGCTCTTTATCATGATGGGGGAAATCCTGCTTCGGTCGGGCATCGCCGAAAAGATGTATGCGGCGCTGTCGCACTGGCTTTCGTGGCTGCCGGGCGGGTTGATGCACTCCAACATCGGGGCGTCCACCCTGTTTGCGGCCACGTCCGGGTCATCCATCGCCACCGCGGCGACGGTCGGTACCGTGGCCCTGCCCGAGGCGCAGAAGGGTGGCTATAACGAACGGCTGTTCATGGGCACCCTTGCCGCCGGCGGCACGCTTGGAATCCTGATCCCGCCGTCGATCAACATGATCGTCTACGGGCTGCTGACCAATACGTCGGTACCAAAGCTGTATCTGGCGGGGTTTCTGCCCGGCTTTCTGCTGGCAATGCTGTTCATGGCGACCGTGGTCATTGCCTGCCTGTTTCGCCCCAAATGGGGCGGCACGCGCACGCACAGTTCCTGGGCTGCCCGGTTCAGGTGCCTGCCGGACCTGATCCCGCCGCTGCTGATATTTGCGACGGTCGTCGGATCAATCTACGCCGGTCTTGCAACCCCCAGCGAGGCCGCCTCGCTCGGAGTCGTCGCCTCCCTGGCGCTGGCGGCCTGGAACCGCCAGTTGAACATGAAGATGCTGGTCCTGGCGCTTGAGGGCACGATGCGGACGACGGCGATGGTCATGCTGATCGTGCTCGCCGCGATGTTCCTGAACTTCGTGCTGTCGGTTATCGGGCTGACGCAGGTGTTGACCGGGTTCATCCTTGGGCTTGGGCTGTCCCCGATGCATACGATGGCGGTGATCGTGATGGGCTTTCTGGTTCTGGGCTGCTTCATGGAGGCGTTCTCGCTTTTGCTGATTGCCACACCGCTGGTCGCGCCCATCGTTGCCAGCCTCGGGTTCGATCTGATCTGGTTTGGTATCCTGATGATGCTGCTTTTGGAAACCGCGCTGATCACGCCGCCCATTGGCGTGAACCTCTATGTGATCCAGGGCGTGCGCGGACGGGGGCCGATGAACGATGTGATCATCGGATCCCTGCCCTTTGTCATTGCAATGTTGTTGATGATCGTCGCGCTGCTCTACTTTCCACAGATCGCGCTTTGGCTGCCGCAAACCTTCGGCTAGACGCGCAACCGTGCCCATGCGGCGCGGTTGCGCGAAGTCCCGGCCCTGCCCGGCGAGCTGCCCGTAGGCCAGCGTTCCACAGAAGAGGGAACCCGAATTGGGACCTGGCCTGCAGTACGGCGGGCCTGGTCGACGTCCGGTGCACGAACGGTCAAAGGATCAAATATGACGCAAAACAATTACTACGTTCCCAAAGGCGGCTTGCCCGCGCAAAGTCAGCTCCTGACGGATCGCGCCGTATTTTCAGAAGCCTATGCGGTGATACCGAAGGGTGCATCTCGAGATATAGTTGTCAGCTTGCTTCCCTTCTGGCGTGATGCGCGTTTCTGGGTGCTGGCCCGCCCGCTGTCGGGATTCGCCGAAACGTTTTCGCACTACATTGCCGAAGTGCAGCCCGGCGGCGGCAGCGACCGCCCCGAGACCGAAGCAAGTGTCGAGGCGGTGCTCTTCGTCGTCGAAGGGGCCGTATCGGTCACGATTGGAGGCGAACCCCACGAGCTGACGAAAGGCGGCTATGTCTATATCCCGCCCGACATTTGTTGGACATTGCACAACAACGGGCAGGACGCGGCCGTCTTTCACTGGCTGCGCAAAGCATACCAAGCAATCGACGGGTTGGATGTGCCGGATGCGCTGGTCCTGAATGAGAACGAAAACGACCCTGTAACGATACCTGAAACAGATGGTGTCCTGGCGACCACGCGGTTCGTCGATCCGACCGATCTGCGTCATGACATGCATGTAAATATCGTAACCCTGCAACCCGGCGGCGTGATCCCCTTCGCCGAAACACACGTAATGGAGCATGGCATTTACGTTCTTGAAGGCAAGGCGGTTTATCATCTGAACCGCGACTGGGTCGAGGTGGAGGCGGGTGATTACGTATGGTTGCGCGCCTTCTGCCCCCACGCGTGCTATGCGGCTGGGCCAGGGCCGTTCCGCTACCTGCTATACAAAGACGTCAACCGGCAGATGACGCTAACCGGCAAGGGTATGCGGCCGTGATGCTGATGCCTCTGGAAGAGTCTGTTGCACTATTTTGGTTGTCGCGAAGCTTTGCCTGATCCGATGGTTTTTCATGCGGCCATACCAAGGAAGCTTTCCGCAAACCGGATTTCACCTGTGACACCGGAAAGTTTTCCATCGACATGCGTATGTTTGATCGTTTGCATCGCCTCAATCCCACGCAGCGTGGCTTTTGCCGAGGCCAATGATTTGAAGCCGCGCATGGGTATATGCAACTTCTCGAGTGCGATCGCGTCACGCCGGTGGATCGAGGTCTTTCGCACCATTCCGTTGCTGGTGATAATCTAGTAGGTTTATTACGGCGTGCCGGTGGTGGCGGCGCGGGCGGCTGTCGGTGATCGGGCTGGCCGAATTGACGCGCCGCAGGAATGAGCTGGTGGTGGTCGAATATCGCCCGCTCGAGATTTATTCGCTTCTCGTGCCGGAATATCTGGAGCCGATCCGGATCGGATCCTGGGGCGTGCGCAAGCTGGTGCGCCGCATGGCCGCCGATGACCTTGTCGGCGCGCATCTGACATTCAGGCGAATATCACATGGACTGGCATCAATTGACGGCCACAGGGCGAGATTTCCGATCCGGCGCCGGGCAGTCCTATACCGAAAGCGCCTTTGATGGGTTTTCCGCCGGACCGTGATCAGGCCCGCGCGGCGATGGGCGAAATAGCCGCCCACCGCCGCGCAGGCGCGCGTTTCAGCCGCGGTTAAGCGCCTGCGCCATGCAGTGAATCCCGCCGCCCGTCTTGGAAATTTCGGTGGTATCAATCGCCGCCACCTCGAACCCGCGCGCGCGCAGCGCATCCACCAGCACGGTCGAGGCCTTGGGCGCGATCACCTTGCCATTGCCAAGGCTCATCACGTTGCAGCCCAGGTTCATCGTGTCGCGGAACGGCACGTCGATGATCTCATGGCCCTTGCCTTTGAGCCAGTCGACGATCCACGGATCGGTGCAATCAAGGCAGACCGCCGTCAGCTTCTCGGCAATCGGCACGACCATCAGGTCGATATGCACGTAATATTCGTCGATAAAGGCCAGCTTGACCTCCCAGCCCTCATCCTCGAACCACCCGGCCACCTGCCGCGCGCCCGCCTCGTTGGTGCGTGCGCCGCCGCAGCCGATCAACAGGACACCTTCTTCGATCACGTTGAAATCGCCGCCCTCGAATGTGCCGGCGGTAACCATGTCGTAGATCGGCACGCCCAGCCCTTCGTAGGTGCGGATGGCGGCGTAATTCTCGCCCCGGCGCCACCACTGCGACATAGCTGTAATAATCGCGCCGTAGGGCGTCATCACCGAGCTGTCGCGCGCATAGACTTGCATCGGCAACTCCGGCTCGGGCGCGTGCATCTTCACCTTGACGCCGAAATGCTCGTAGGCGGCGACCATTTCGGCATGCTGGCTTTGGGCCACCTGAATGTTGCAGGGGTTTTCGCGCAAGTGCTTGGATGACAGGCTGGACGTCGACAGATGTTTCAGATGCGCGGGCGAGCCGAGCAGGACATGGCTAAGCGCGTCCGTCTCATTCGGCAGGTGCCAGTTCTGCATCGGGGCGGTGCCGCCGCCGCGCTTGCGGCGCTGGAGGGTGAATTCGCTTTGGGTCTTGTCTAGCATGGGTAAGGCTCCTTTGGGTCAGGCATCGGGCATGGCAGAGGGAATCCACCAGTCGCGCCCGCGCGGGGTGTCGATATATTCAGGCCAGCGAAAATGGATGGGCGGCTCGTAATCGCATAGCGGGGCCAGCCATTTATCCCCGCCCACACCGCCGCCGGTGCGCTCTTTGAACTCGGCCATTGCGGCATCGCGGGCCGCCTCGTCCTCCAAGAGGCGCAATGCCGACAGGGTGCAAACCCGCGCGGCGGTGCGCACCATCGGGTCAATCGTGGCGGGAATACCGCCCAGCGCGTTCATCACCCAAGAGGGATACGGCGGGCCGTTCGGTTTCAGCGCCGGGCGCGCGATGTAGAACCGCGCCAGCGGGGCGTGCCAGCTCATGTCGGTATAATCATCTGACGTGCTGTTCGCCTGGCTTGGCGCCAGATCGCGGCGCAAAATGGCCTCGGCGTCCTGAGGTGAAATCAGGCGGCTCATCTCGTCAATGAACGGCTCAGCCATGGGCGCCTGCGCCAGATTACCCTGGATTTCCTGTGCAATCCTTACCGCTTCCTCGCCCCACTCAGGCGCGCCGGCAGCTTGCAGCGCGTCCCAAACGACATTCGCCATCGCGTGATTGGCGAGGCCGGGGCGCGATTTGCAGACCCAGTGCCGCTCCCACCGGCAGCCGGTCATGGCGGCGACGGCGGCGGCGTTTCGGTCCAGCGCCGCTGTCACCTGCTCGGCCATCTCAACCGTGGGCGTGCGCATCATGTATTGCAGCTCGGCCAGCCCGGCGGGCTGGTTGTCTGCGGTCGCCTGCCCGGCGGTCAGGATCGCCTCGGAAATCGACCAACCGCCTTGATGCGGCAGCATCGAATCGCGCAGGGATTTGGAGAGGCTGTACATCTGCACCAGCGCCTCGGACGCGCCGGGCGCGCGGATGGCGCTATGCGATTGCGGGATCGGCGCGCCATCCCCCAACCCCCACGCCTCGGGCGCGTCGCAGATGAAGCGGTAGATCATCGAATAGGCCGCCCCGCAGTGGGTATCCCAGCGCACCGTGTTGCACATCGGCAGCATGTAGAACGGATGAAACGACAGCATCGCCGCCAGCCCGTCGTAGTATCCCTTGGCCGCGTGGATCGGTTTTGACCCGCGCACCTTTTCGGCCGGCTCGCCGGTAAAGCGCAGGCCGCCCTTGATGCCTTTGGCTTCCATCGCCGCCTTGGTCGCCAACAGGCCACCCAGCGCGCCGATGCCCAGCCCCGAATGCGGATCGGTATGGCCGCCGGCCTGATAACCCAGCCCTTCACGGGGCGCGCGATGCGTCACGGCAGCCTGACAATTGCCCGGAATGGCGTCATATTCGCCATACATCCCGATGATCGGCCCGTCGCCGTTCGACCACTCGGCGCAAAAGGCGGTGGGCATCCCGCCCGACCCCTCTTCGACGGTGAATCCTTCGGCGCGCAGCCGCGCCACATACCACTCGGCCGAGCGGTATTCGCGCCATGCCGTCTCGCCAAACTCGAAAATCGTGGCGCACCAGTCCGACAGTTCCGGCATCCTGGCGTCGATGATCCCCAGCGCGTGGGTCTGTGCGTCACTCAATGTCATGGGCATCCTCCTGTGCGCAAAGGTAGCCACCGTCCCGGCGCGCTGGATAGTGAAACCTTTTCTTGGCATCAGCAAATTTCGCTCACCTAAACTGTGGACGCAGCCCATTCAGCGGATAATATGGGCGCACCCAAAGGAGCCGCCGCATGCCGCGCATCCCCTCCACCCAAGCGCTGCGCGCGCTCGAATGTTTTGCGCGTCACGGCACTGTCTGGGCCGCGGCGGACGAGTTGAACCTGACCCGCAGCGCCGTCAGCCACCAGTTGCGCCTGCTGGAGCGTGACCTCGGCTTTGCCCTGTTTAACCGCGTCGGAACGCGCATCGAGTTGACACCGCGCGGGCGCGCCTACGCAGGCGACGTGCGCGCCGCGCTGTCGGCCATCGCCGGATCGGCGGCGCGCAATGCGGGGCACGGCCTGTCGGGCACGTTGACGGTCAGTTGCACGCCCGGTTTTGCGGCCTTCTGGCTGGCGCCGCGCATTGGCGAATTTCGTGCCGTCTGCCCCGAGGTCGATCTGCGCATCGTGACGCCCCGCCGCCTTGATGACGTGTCCAGCCTTGAGGCCGACATATTTATCGCATTCGGCAACGGCGCGATGCAGGGCGTCGAAGTCGAGCTGCTGCAGCGCGTCGAATTCGCCCCGCTCATCGCCCCAGTGCTGGCCAACCGCCTCGGAATAGAGGCAGCCGCCGACCTGCCGCGCGCCGATCTGCTGCATCTGGACGATCACAGCGATTGGCGCCAGTGGATGCAGGCCGCCGGCCTGCCGCAAGACGCAGCAAACACCGGGCCGGTATTTTCCGACATGAACCTTGTTTATGCGGCCACTATCGCCGGTCAGGGCGTCTCGCTGGGCGACGTGCTGATTGGTAACGCGGCGCTGGAGGCGGGGCAGCTGATCCGGGTGGGCGATGTGCGCATCACCTCGCCCGACGCCTATTTTCTCTGCACCCCGCCGCGAAAGGCCGGGCTGGCGCCTGCCCTCGCGTTTCGCCGCTGGATCATTGGCGCACTGCCCCAACGCAAACGCCAGGCCGATCAATGACAAACGAAATTTGCCCATAGAGCAAAAACAATTCGATTGCGCCGCATTGCCGCGCGCCTCTACGCTAACGCGTCAAAGGGAGGATGCCATGACTACAAAAACCCGCGCCGCCGAGATTGGCGTAAAGGGCATCGGCAAGGATTTCGGCACCTTCACCGCGCTGAACGACATCTCTCTGACCATCGGGCGGGGGGAATTCCTGACGCTGCTCGGACCTTCGGGGTCGGGCAAGACGACATTCCTCATGCTGCTGGCCGGGTTCGAGGATGCAACGCGCGGCTCGATGACGCTGGATGGGCAGGACATGACCGACGTTCCTGCCGAGCGGCGCGGCTTTGGCATGGTGTTTCAGGGCTATGCACTCTTCCCGCATATGACGGTCGAGCAGAACATCGCCTTCCCGCTGAAAGTGCAAAAACGCGGCGTGCGCCAGATCAAGGCGCGCGTGTCCGAAATCGTCGAAATGGTCGGCCTTGGTGGTCATGGTCACAAACGTCCCGATGCCCTCTCCGGAGGACAGCAGCAGCGCGTCGCGCTGGCCCGCGCGCTGGCCTGCGAGCCGCCGGTGATGCTGCTGGATGAGCCGTTTTCGGCACTGGACAAGAACCTGCGCGGCCAGATGCAGGACGAGGTGCGCCGCCTGCACCGCGAGACGGGAACCACCTTCGTTTTCGTCACCCATGACCAATCTGAGGCGCTGGCGCTGTCCAGCCGCGTCGCCATTTTCGAGCAGGGCAAGCTGCAGCAGATCGCCCCGCCCCGCGATGTCTATGAGCGTCCCGAAAACCGTTTCGTCGCGGAGTTCCTTGGCGATATCAACCTGTTGCCGCTCAGCGATACCACCCGCGACGGCGACATGCTGCGCGGGAATTTCGGCGGGCGCACCCTGCGCGCGCCGGGCCATGAGAACGGCCATACCCTGGCCGTGCGGCCCGAATACATGAGCCTTGGCCACACTGCGCCGGGCAGTGGCAATGCCATTCCGGCCAAGGTGCAGGACCTGACCTATCTGGGGGCTGCCACCCGCATTGATCTGATCGGCCCGGAGGACACGCAGATCACGCTTAACCACCCGACCGACGATCTGCCCGTGGGCCTCGCCCCCGGCAGCGACATCTGGGCCAGCTGGCCCGAGCAGAAGGGTTTCCTTCTCTAACGCGACGACCAACAAGGGAGATAACAATAATGAAACCAACAGATAAATTCACCGACGATCAACTGGAACTGCTGGCCGACAAGGCCCGGCAGGGCAAAATCAGCCGCCGCAAATTCACCCAGCTGGGCATGGCGTTGCTGGGCGCGACGGCGGTTGCCACACGCGGCGCGCCCGCGCTGGCCGAAGACGGGCAGCTGGTGTTCGTCAGCTGGGGTGGCGACGCGGTTGATGCCTACGGCGAAGCCTATGGCGAGCCGTTCGAGGCCGAAACCGGCATCCGCGTGCGTCAGGACGGCTCCGGCCCGACCGAAGGCGCGATCCAGGCTCAGTTTGAAAGCGGCAGCCCCACATGGGACATCATGGACGCCGACGCCTTTTCCGCCGAAACTTTGGGCAAGAAGGGCATGATCGAGCCGATTGACTACAATATCGTGGACAAGTCCAAGATGCGTGACGGCTTTGGCTGGGAATATTCGGCCTCGTCCTATTTCTTCAGCTATATCATCGCCTATGACGCCACGAAATTTGGCGACAACCCTCCGAAGACGATGGCTGATTTCTTTGACACCGATACATTCCCCGGCAAACGCTCAATGTATAAATGGGGCGCCGGCATGTGGGAGGCGCTGCTGATGGGCGACGGCGTGGCGCAGGCGGATCTCTATCCGCTGGATCTGGAGCGCGCGCATAACAAGCTCAAGGACTTCAAAGAGCACGTCATCAGCTTTTGGGGCAATGGTGCAGAAAGCCAGACCCTGATGCTGAACGGCGAAGCGTCGATGGCGTTGATCTGGTCGACCCGCGCCCGCCTGATCGAGCAGGATACAGACGGCGATGTCAGCTTTACCTGGCAGGACGGCGTCATCTCGCCGGGCGCGATGGCGGTAATCAAGGGCAATCCGGGCGGCGCAGAAAACGCGATGAAGTTCATCGCCTCCGCGCAGGACCCCGAAAAGCAGCTGGTCATGTTCAACATGCTGAGCCAGGGCCCGGCAAACCCCGCCGCCGACGATCTGATCCCCGAGGACGAGCGCCGGTTCAACCCGGTGGCGCCCGACAACTTCGCGTTGCAGGTGCCGCTGGACGTGGCGTGGTACGAGGAAAACTACGGCCCCGCGCTGGACGAATACCTCGCCATCGTTTCGGCCTGATGTCCCTTCGCCGCTCCTGCCCTGTCCGGGCCGGGGCGGCATCCAACGAGGATAAAGCATGACCCGGATCACCCGCCCTCTCATCCTGCTGGCACCGCTTCTGGCGTTCCTTGCGCTGGCCTATGTGCTGCCGTTTGCGGGTGTCATCGGGTGGAGCGTCACGCTCCCCGAACCGGGATTGCAGAACTACGCGGCCGCTGTCAGCGATCCGCTGATCCTGTCGGTGTTCTGGCGGACCTTGCGCATCTGCGTCATGGTCACGGTGATTTCCGTCATCATGGGATATATCCTGTCGCTGCTCTGGGTGCGCGGCACGCCGCTGGTGCGCACATTGACCGAGCTGTGCATCCTGATCCCGTTCTGGATTTCCGTGCTGACCCGCGCGTTCGGCTGGCTGGCGTTGCTGTCGAATCGCGGGCTGGTCAACGGCTGGCTTGAGGCATCCGGCCTCATCGACGATCCCCTGCGCCTTGTGCGCAACGAATTCGGCGTCGTGGTCGGCATGATACATTTCATGATCCCCTTCGCGGTCTTTCCGCTGGCCTCGGCCATGCGCAATGTCGACGAGCGTGTGCTGATGGCCGCGCGCGGCATGGGCGCCAGCCGCACGCGCACCTTCTGGCAGGTCTTTGTGCCGATGACGGCGGCGGGGCTGATGGGCGCGGCGCTGCTGGTGTTTGTCTTTGCCATCGGGTTCTTCATCACGCCCGCGATCCTCGGCGGTGGCCGCAGCGTCATGGTGGCCGAGCTGATCTATCTGCGCATTTTCCAAAGCCCGGATTGGGGCCTTGCCGCCGCTGTCAGCGTAATTCTGATGGTCGCCATCTCGGCCTTGCTGGCGCTGCTGCTGAAACAACTCAGCCCCAAAGGTGTCCGATGATCCGCCTGCGCCCCGGCCTGATTGCCACGATCCTTGCCGTGGTGGTCGGGATCTTCATGCTGATGCCGCTGCTGGCGGTGGTGCCGGTGTCGTTCACGCCAAAACGCTTCCTGTCGATTCCGACGGACGAGCTTTCGCTGCGCCATTACCGCGCCCTCTATGAGGATCGCGAATGGGCCGAGGGGATCTGGCTGTCGCTGCGCATCGGGCTGCTGTCAGCCGGGTTTGCCACCGCGCTGGGGACTCTCTTCAGCCTCGGCATCTGGATGTTCCGGCCCCGCTTTGCCGGGCTGTTGATGGGCGTTGCCCTGCTGCCGATGGTGGCACCGCCGGTCGTGTCGGCGCTGACGCTCTATTTCTTTCTGATTACCCTGACGAAATACAACGGCGTGTTCGCCTATGACACGATGCTGGGCGTCGCGCTGGCACATTCGGTGATGATCGTGCCCTTTGCGGTCGTGCTGGTCAGCGTGTCGCTGGCGCAGGTGGACCGGAGGATGGACCTCGCTGCGCGCGCGATGGGTGCCAGCCTCGGCACCCGCGTCTTCAAGGTGATCCTGCCGAATATCAAGTTCGGCGTGATCGCCGCGTTTTTCCTGACCTTCGTGCTGTCATGGGAAGAGATCGCTGTCACGATCTTCATCACCTCGGTTGAGGCTGTCACCCTGCCCCGCCTGATGTGGCAGGGCCTGCGCGACAATATCGACCCGGCAATAGCCGCGATTTCCGTGGTTCTGATCGTGATCGTGGCAACGGTCGTGATAGGCCGCGCCGTGATAGCGGCGATCAAGGCGCGCGGCGCCTGAGCGAGCCTGTCACAGCGTTATTCGTAAGCGGCGGCCGCGGCCCATGGTGGTGTCAAACTGATGCGATCTGACTTGGTATTTGGCGCAGCATTGGGCTCTGAACCCAGGATTAGGAGGTTCACCAATGCCGCGAAAAACGAAGATGACACAATTCGACCTGTTCCCGGACACCCGGACCACAGCTGCGACACCGCACTTGGCTGAGCCTGCCCAACGACGCGCGGCAGACGCCGACGCGGCTGGTGGCGCGCTTGATCAGCGAGCATGGGGCACGAAATCGCGCAGTCCGGGTTCAGTCCGTAAGCGTTCATGCAGCGATCGAGATCGTCGCAGAGCTGGTGATTGATAATCTTGCCTGCACGCCGTTCATTATGCGGCTCGAGAGCGAGATCGAATTCGAGAACGCCGCGCAAGGCCGGACTGAAGGCTGCCCAGGCACGTTAGCTGCCCGTGGCTCATGCGGAGACTATTGTCCTTAGCGAGATCCCAATAGAGCTCAAGCGGGCGACACGGTGATCGCAGGATCGGCACAGCCCTTAGGACCGCTGCAGCGACCGCCTTGTCGGTCTCGTCTTTTTCCAAGATTGTTTCAACACGTTTCAAGATCTCCCGCGTAGGCAACTCGACCACCAGCGTCGCATGAACGTGCCGCCCCCCCCCGCATCAGTGCGATCGCCTGCGCCGAAGCACCACGGCTCTCGGCCTCCACGCTATCTCCTGCCAGACGTGCCGCCCATAGCTCAAGCTGCTCGTTGCAGATAACAGCGGCCTTCTGTTGTGCCAAGGTCTCCGAATCCGTGTGGAGACTCACGTAGAAAGTCGCCCATTCCTTGACCGAGCTGTACCGGGCAGGAATGCTCTTGCGCAGATAAAAGGTATTGATCGGCTATTGAAACTTAATCGCACACCGCCCAACCCGTAATTGTGTGGAAAAATGTGCAACAGTTCACGAGTCGTACAGAGAACTCCGCCCCTCAAAAAATTAAGTATCTGATAAAGAACAGTAAAGTAAGCTAATCCTGTCAAATTTGTGGCGGATGGAATGGGTCTGGCGTCGAACCTTCTCAAGCCTTCAAGTATGTTTTGCAGCGGCCGCGTGCACTTTGGGCCGCTCTTCTCCCGGGGGCTCGGCGACGACCAAGTCAAACTCCTCTCGACCGTTCACCTTGTCGACCATCAATTCTCTTTCGGTCCGTATCGCTTCTCCCCAAGCAGAAGGATTGCGCACGACCGTCAGTTGGGCTCGATCACGACCTCCTTCGCTAAAGCTGATCCGATATATGAAGTAACGCGCGCCCAAGTTGTTTGCGGCTAGCCATTCATTATCCGAGAATCTCACACTGCCAGACTTTCTGTCGATAAACCGGCGGACCAGTTCAATTCGGCTAGGATTTTTCCGGAATGCCGAACGATCCTCCTCACTGTCAAAAGTAAGATAGTCACACCCAAAAGCCCTCGTGCCCTGCAGGTGAGCAACCAACTGGGGCCAACGACCGTTGGCGCGTTCGAACGCTGCAGTCCAATGCTCCGCATCCGCTGCACGGTGCGGATCAGTACCATTTTGACTTGGGGCGTGACCCGTAGGCCCCGCAACCCGTAGCGTGCGCCGACCATCGGCCCGCTTTTGGCGTCGGCGCTGATGGCGGTTTTGGGGCCGTCCAGTTTCTCCTTGTTCGAATCCACCATGGCGATCCCATGCGCCGCGTTCGTTTTGTTTCAGATCTCGCGCGCGCCATCCCTGCCCGCCGATCAGCGCGAACCTTACGTCACACTTCCCGATGTCACACCGGTTGCAATGGCCCTCGACCCGCGCACAGATCCCAAGGGCGAGGATACGCCAGTGCGACTCGTTTGGATCGTTGCACGCTCTGCCAGCCAGCGATGGCTGCGTGACGCAATGGGGCGGTGCGCCGATCAGGATTGTCAGGACAGAACGCATCCTGCGGCCCAGCTTGGGACGACAGCGGCCGGAGCTTGAATATACCCGTTACGCCGAATGGTTCGTCTTGCGCAGGAGCACCCAGTACCACGTCATCCGAATGGACATAGGCAACGTGAGACGACGCTGCTATTAGGGCGCCATGCAACACGATGCTCCTTCTCCCCGCAAAGCATCTGCGAAGACGCGCATCGTGCGCGCGGCGATGCTGCTTTTTGCTCGTCAATCGTTTTCGGAGACGAGCCTGCGCGAGATTGCGGCGGAAGCGCAGGTTGATGTGGCCTACGTCCATCGCGCCTTCGGCTCGAAGACCGAGATTTTCCAGCAGGCCCTGCACGGGCTGCACGTCGTGGACCAGCAAGGGGATCAGGGCGCACCCATGGACGCGGACCATCTGATCGAGCGGATTTGCGAACTGGCGTTGCTGCGCAACCCTCGGAAGGTCGAAGAGGTCGAGCCGCTTCATCTGATCATCAGATCCTGCGCCTGCAGCGAGGCGCGAGGCATTCTGGCCGATTTCATCGAGACGCATTTTGCCCGACCACTTGCGGCAGGGTTCGGGCAAAAGGATATCGGCCGGGCAACATTCGCGGTCAGCCTCATGAGCGGCTTCGTGACGATGCGGGTAGCGCTGGGGCATCCGGCGTTGCTGGCCATGCCGGATGCCGAGCTGAAAGCAATGCTCGCAAAGGTACTACGCGGCGTCATGGCATCGTCTTGAAATATTAGGCCGGCACGTGGCGCTGCAGCAGCATGCCGCAGCGCGGCATTCCGTCACATCTCTTGCATTCCATCACGCGCAATGGCTATTTTGTCATCACGTGTTGATATGTCGTGATCAGACATATCAGCTGACACGTGACCATGCGCATTTGCGGTGCAAGAGCCCTGATCATCGGGCCGCACGACTTTGACCGGGGACTAGGGAATGTCGAAATCGAATATCAGAAAATTTGCCCCTTGGATCATTCTGGTCGCGGCTATTGCCGGATATTTCGGCTGGGCGCAGCTGCAAGCGCCCGATCTGCCGGACGGCTTCGCTGCCGCCAATGGCCGGATCGAGGCGACCGAGATCGACATTGCCGCGCTGACCGGTGGCCGCATAGCTGAAATTACCGCAGCCGAGGGTGATTTTGTGAAGCAGGGCGATGTGCTGGTGCAGATAGATGTCGTTCAGCTCAATGCTCAGCGGCGTCAGGCCGAGGCGCAGCTGCGGCGCGCCGAGATCGGGGTCGAGACCGCCGGCGCTTTGGTCGCGCAGGCAGAGGCGCAGGAACGCGCGGCCGATGCCGCCGTCGATCAGGCGCAGGCCGTGGCGGATGCCGCTGCGCAACGTTACGCGCGCTCCGCCCGGCTTGTCGATTCAAACACCATCTCGCAGCAGGTGATGGATGATGACCTGGCGCGCGACCGTCAAGCCAAGGCCGGGGTGGCCTCGGCCGAGGCCTCGAAAGCCGCAGCGCAGGCCGGAGTCAGCAGCGCCAAGGCTCAGGTTGTCGATGCCGAGGCCGCGATTGAGGCCGCCGAGGCCTCAATCGACGTGATCACCGCCACGATCGACGACGCCACGCTGACCGCGCCCCGCGACGGCCGGATCCAGTATCTGATCGCGCAGGAGGGCGAGATCGTGGGTTCGGGCGGGCGCATCCTCAGCCTTGTCGATCTGGGCGATGTCTACATGACGGTGTTCCTGCCGACCTCGCAGGCCGGGCGGGTCCAAGCCGGTGCCGAGGTGCGTCTGGTGATGGACGCGGCGCAGGAATTGGTGATCCCGGCCACTGTATCCTATGTCGCCGATGTGGCGCAATTCACCCCCAAGACGGTCGAGACCGCCGATGAGCGTGAAAAGCTCATGTTCCGCGTCCGCGCCCGGATCGAGCCGGAACTGCTGATCCGCCACATCGACCACGTCAAGACCGGGCTGCCCGGCATGGCCTATATCCGGCTGGACAAGAATGCCGAATGGCCGGAATCGCTAGCCAATGTAGTGAAATGACCGGGGATCGCACGCCGGTCGCCGGTGTCCGCAACCTCACCCTGCGCTATGGTCCTGTTACGGCGCTCGATGATGTGACGCTGGACATTCCAGCCGGCCGCATGGTCGGGCTGATCGGTCCGGACGGGGTTGGCAAGTCGAGCCTTTTGTCGCTGCTGGCCGGGGCGCGGGTGATCCAGCAGGGCGAGGTGCATGTCCTTGGCGGCGACATGCGCGACGTCGGCCACCGCCGCCGCGCCGGGCCGCGCATCGCCTATATGCCGCAGGGTTTGGGCAAGAACCTCTACCCCACGCTGTCGGTGCAGGAAAATCTGGACTTCTTCGGCAGCCTGTTCGGCCATGACAAGGCCGAGCGTGCCCGCCGCAGCGCCGACCTTCTGGGCGCGACCGGCATGCTGCCCTTCCGTGACCGTCCGGCGGCAAAGCTGTCGGGCGGCATGAAGCAGAAGCTGGGGCTGTGCTGCGCGCTGATCCATGACCCCGATTTCCTGATCCTTGATGAGCCGACAACCGGCGTCGATCCGCTGGCGCGGCGCCAGTTCTGGGATCTGATCGCCCGCATCAGCCGCGACCGCCCGCAGATGAGCGTGATCACCGCCACCGCCTATATGGAGGAGGCCGCGCATTTCGATTGGCTGGTGGCGATGAACGCGGGCCGCGTGCTGGCAACGGGCACGCCTGCGGCATTGCTTGCGCAGACCGGGGCAAAGACGCTTGACGATGCCTTCATCGCGCTGCTGCCCGAAGCGGATCGCGGCGAGGATACGGCCCTTGTCATTCCGCCGTGGCAAGGCAGCAGTGATGATATCGCGATAGAGGCCGAGGGGCTGACCCAGCGTTTCGGCACATTCACCGCCGTTGACAACGTGTCTTTCCGCATCCAGCGGGGCGAGATCTTCGGGTTTCTGGGCTCGAACGGGTGCGGCAAGACCACGACCATGAAGATGCTGACCGGCCTGCTGGAGCCGACCGAAGGCCGTGCCAAGCTGTTCGGCCATGAGGTCGATGCACGCAACCTCGCCGTGCGCCGGCGCGTGGGCTTCATGTCCCAGGCCTTCTCGCTCTATTCCGAACTGACGGTCCTGCAGAACCTGGAACTGCATGCGCGTCTGTTCTCATTGGAGGAGGCCGCAATCCCCGCCCGCGTGCAGGCGATGATTGACCGTTTCGGCCTTGCTGATGTGACTCACAGCATGCCCGAGGCCCTGCCGCTGGGTATTCGCCAACGCCTGTCGTTGGCGGTGGCGATGATCCACGGCCCCGAAATCCTGATTCTGGATGAACCCACCTCGGGCGTTGACCCGGTGGCGCGCAACGGATTCTGGCGCATTCTGGCAGAACTGTCGCGCAATGACGGGGTGACGATCTTCGTCTCGACCCATTTCATGAACGAGGCCGATTGGTGCGACCGTATCAGCCTGATGCATGCGGGCAAGGTGCTGGTCAGCGACACGGCGCAGGCGATCGCCGAATCCAAAGGGCATGACACGCTCGAAGATGCCTTTATCGAGTATCTGGAAGAGGCTATCGGCGAAAGCGAGCCCGCGCCTGCGCCGCAGACCCCCGCCCCCGCTGTGCCTGAGACTGGCTCTGAGGCCACACCCAGCACGCCCTCGCGCTTCAGCCTGCGCCGCCTGCTGAGCTATTCGCAGCTGGAAAGCCTGCAGCTCAGGCGCGACCCCATCCGCCTTGCCATGGCGCTGATCGGCAGCCTGCTTTTGATGATCGTGATCGGCTTTGGCATCAACATGGATGTGGAGGATCTGTCCTTCGCCGCGCTTGACCGCGACCAGACCACCACCAGCCGCGATTACATCGAGAACATCGCCGGATCGCGTTATTTCATCGAAAACCCGGCGCTGACCGATTATGACGATCTGGACGCGCAGATGCGGGCGGGCAGGATCAGCCTCGCCATCGAGATCCCGCCCGGCTTTGCCTCTGATATCGCCCGCGGCCGCAGCGTCGAGGTTGGTGCCTGGTATGACGGCGCCGCCCCGCAGCGCGCCACGACCGTTCAGGGCTATGTGCAGGGTATGCATGCCGACTGGATCCAGCGCCACATCCGCGAGGCGTTTGGCCCTGCCGCCATTGCCGGTGATTTCGAGCTGGTCACGCGCTATCGCTATAACCCGGATGTGCTCTCGATCATCGCCATCGTGCCGGCGGTGATCCCGATCCTGCTGCTGATAATCCCGGCGATGCTGACCACGCTTTCGGTCGCGCGGGAAAGGGAGCTCGGCTCGATAATCAACTTCTATGTCACCCCGGTGACGCGATTCGAATTCCTGATTGGCAAGCAGTTGCCCTATATCGCCATCGCAATGCTGAACTTTTTTCTGATGCTGGGCATGGCGCGCATGTTGTTCGGCGTGCCCTTCAGCGGCAGTCTGGCGGGTTTTACCCTTGCCGCGCTGGTCTATGTCACCGCGACGACCGCGCTTGGCTTTCTGGTTTCGGTCTTTATCGCCAGCCAGGTGGCGGCGCTGTTTGCCACCGCGCTGCTGACGCTGATCCCCGCAATCTCCTATTCCGGCCTGATCGACCCGGTCGCGTCACTGGCGGGCTTTGGTCAGGTCATCGGGACGGTTTACCCGACGACCTGGTTCGTCACCGTGGCGCGGGGCGCCTTTTCCAAATCCTTCGGTCTGGCCGAAATGGTTCAACCGATGCTGGCCATGGGACTTGCGGTGCCGGTAATTTTGGGCGCGGCCATGCTCTTTTTGAAGAAACAGGCGAGGTAGGGCCGTGAATTTCAAAAACATCTGGAATCTCGGCATCAAGGAGCTGCGCGGCCTTCTGCGTGACCCGATCATGCTGGTGCTGATAGCCTATTCGTTCAGCCTTTCGATCTGGACCTCGTCGAATGCCGCGCCCGAGGCACTGGCCAATGCCACGATCTCGATCGTGGACGAGGACCAGTCGCACCTGTCCTCACGCATCATATCCGCTTTCTACCCGCCATATTTCCTGCCGCCGAAAATGATCACCACGGACGAGATGGATGCGCGCATGGATGCGGGTGTGGACACATTCGCCCTGAACATCCCGCCCGATTTCGCGCGCAATGTGCTGGCGGGCAAGGCCCCTGCAATCCAGCTGAATGTCGATGCGACAAGGATGAGCCAGGCCTTCACCGGCAGCGGTTATATCCAGCAGATCGTCAGCGCCGAGGTGTCGGAACATGTCGCAGGACACCGGGCGCCAATGGCGTTGCCGGTGGGGCTGGCGCTGCGCGCGCGCTATAACCCGTCGCTCGATCCGGTCTGGTTCGGCGCGATCACCAGCGTGATGCAGTCGATCACCATGCTGTCGCTGGTGCTGACCGGGGCCGCGCTGATCCGCGAAAAGGAACATGGCACGGTCGAGCATCTGCTGGTCATGCCAGTGACGGCAGGGGAAATCATGCTGTCCAAGATCTGGTCGATGGGCGGCGTCGTGCTGCTGGCATCGGCCTTTTCGCTGACGGTGGTGGTGCAGGGGGTGATGGCGGTGCCGATTCAGGGCTCGCTGCTCTTGTTTCTGGCCGGTGCAATGCTGATGCTGTTCGCGATGACGGCGATGGGCGTCTATATGGCGACCGTTGCGGGTACCATGCCGCAATTCGCGCTGCTGATGATGCTGGTCCTGCTGCCCCTGCAGGTGCTGTCGGGTGCGCTGACACCGCGCGAATCCATGCCCGAGATCATTCAGACCCTCATGCTGGCGGCGCCGAACACGCATTTTGTCATGCTCTCGCAGGGCATCCTGTTCCGCGGCGCAGGGATCGGAACGGTCTGGCCACAGTTCCTGGCGCTGGCGGTCATCGGGACGGTGCTGTTCATGCTGGCGCTGCGGCGTTTTCGCACCTTCCTGCGATGAAGAGCCGCAGCCTGGCCCGCTTGAAAACAGCCAATTTTTCCTTATTTATGAGTATCAACATCTGTTGACCTGGAAATCCGATTATGGCGAAAGGAAAGACGATGGCACAGAAAGCCGAGACGAATGAGATCGCAAAGCCAGCGGCAAAGCAGGCCACGCTGCCCGCCACCCTGCCCGTAACGCCGATTGCGGCAGCCGACGGCGAGCCGTTGGGGATCGAATCCTTTCAGGCCTTTGACCGGATGCGCGCTGTGAATTTGAGCAAGCTGACTGCCGGGATCTCGCCCGGTGCGGTTGCCACCGCCTATTTCGACTGGGCCTTCCATCTGGCGTCGGCCCCCGGCAAGCAGATGGAGCTGGGCGTCAAGGCCGCGCGCAAATGGCAGCGGCTGTCGGCTTGGCTGTTGTCATCCGCGATGGACCCGGAAACGCCGCCTGTAATCGCGCCGCTGCCCGGCGACCGCCGGTTTGCGCATGAGGATTGGTCCAAGCCGCCCTTCAATCAACTGGCGCAGGCGTTCCTGCTGCAGCAGCAATGGCTGCATAGCGTCACGCATGACGTGCCCGGCGTGACCGAGCACAGCGAAAACGTCGTCTCCTTCGTGGCAAAGCAGATGCTGGACATCCTTTCGCCCTCGAACAACCCCTCCACCAACCCCGAGGTGACCGCCCGCACGATGGAGACCGGGGGCATGAATTTAATCAACGGCTGGAAGAACCTGGCCGAGGATCAGGCGCGCATCGCCACAGGCCGGCCCCCGGTCGGCACCGAAGACTTCATGCCGGGCCAGACCGTGGCCGTGACCCCCGGCAAGGTGGTCTACCGCAACCACCTGATCGAGCTGATCCAGTATTCGCCCACGACAGACAAGGTCCACCCCGAGCCGGTACTGATCGTTCCGGCGTGGATCATGAAATACTACATCCTCGACCTCAGCCCGGAAAACTCGCTGATCAAATGGTTGATCGGGCAAGGACATACCGTTTATGTGATTTCCTGGCGCAATCCGGATGCCTCGGACCGTGATCTTGAGATGGATGACTATCGCAGCCTTGGCGTCATGGCGGCGCTGGATGCGATCAACACCATCCAGCCGGAACAAAAGGTGCAGGGCGTCGGCTATTGCCTCGGCGGCACGCTGCTCTCGATCGCGGCGGCGGCCATGGCGGGGGAAGGGGATGATCGGCTGGCCAGCATGACGCTGCTGGCCGCGCAGGTGGACTTCACCGAACCGGGCGAGCTGGGGCTGTTCATTGATCCCAGCCAGCTGCATTTTCTGGATAGTATGATGTGGAACCGCGGCTATCTGTCGGCGGATCAGATGGCGGGGGCGTTTCAGCTTCTGCGCTCGAACGACTTGATCGGGTCGCGGATGGTGCGCGAATACATGATGGGCGAGCGCGCGCCGATGTTCGACCTGATGGCATGGAATGCCGACAGCACGCGCATGCCCTGGCGGATGCACAGCGAATATCTGCGCAGGCTCTATCTGGAGAATGAGCTGTCCTCGGGGCGCTTTACGGTCGAGGGCAAGACTGTGCTGCTGCAAAACATTCGCGTGCCGATCTTTGCAGTCGCGACCGAGCGCGACCACGTGGCCCCTTGGGAATCCGTCTACAAAATCCACCAGTTCAGTGATTGCGACGTCACCTTTGCGCTGACCTCGGGCGGCCACAATGCCGGCATCGTCACCCCGCCGGACCATCCGCGCCGCGAGTATCGCCTGGCAACAAAGGCGCATGACGCGCCGCTTTTGTCCGAGCGGATCTGGATGGAAACCAATGAACCGGTGGCCGGATCATGGTGGCTGCCATGGCAAGAATGGCTTGCCGGGCATTCGTCCAAGCCCGTGGAGCCGCCCGCGACCGGAACGGCGCTTGCAGACGCCCCCGGCACCTATGTTCACCAGAAGTGAGGCAGAAATGACTGGCACATTGACCAACCGCGTTTTCGATCAGTTGCAGATCGGGGACCGCGCCGATCTGACGCGCACCGTGCAGCCGGACGACATCATGCTGTTCGCGGCTCTTTCCGGTGACAACAACCCCGCGCATCTCGATGCGGCTTTTGCGGCGGATGGGCCGTTTGGCCATGTCGTTGCACATGGCATGTGGACCGCCGGGCTGGTTTCGGCCGTGCTTGGAACACGCCTGCCGGGGCCGGGCACGATCTATCTGGGGCAGGAAATCCGCTTTCGCCGGCCCGTCATGCCCGGCGATACAATTACCGCCGCGGTCGAGGTGGTAGAACTGATCGCGGACAAACGGCAGGTGCGCCTCGCGGCCACCTGCACCAACCAGCGCGGCGAGGTGGTGCTGGAGGGCGATGCTCTTGTCCTTGCGCCCAAAACGCCCGTCACATGGCAACCCGGCCCCTTGCCCAAGGCCGTCATCCATGACCAAAGCCGCTACAAGAGCTTTGTCGAACAGGCGCGGGCGCTGCCGCCGGTTACGGCGGGCATCGTGCATCCCTGCTCCAAGGCCGCGATCCTCGGCGCAATCGAGATCCGCGACGAGGGCCTGATGGAGCCGATATTGATCGGCCCCGAGGCCAGGATCCGCGCGACCGCCGAGGAGGCGGGCGTGTCGCTTGACGGCATGGTGATCGAGAACACCGAACACAGCCACGCCGCCGCCGCCCGCGCGGTGGAAATGGCGGCGTGCGGTCAGGTCTCGGTCCTGATCAAGGGCAGCTTGCACACGGATGAATTGCTGGGCGCGGTCGTGTCGCGCACCGGCGGTTTGCGCACCGAACGCCGCATCAGCCACATCTACGGCATGGATGTGCCCGCCTATGGCAAGCCGCTGATCATCACCGATGCGGCGATCAACATCCGCCCGACGCTCGACCACAAGCGTGACATCTGCCAGAACGCGGTCGATCTGATGCGGCTGCTGGGGGCCGAGCAGCCGAAGGTCGCGGTGCTGGCGGCGGTGGAAATGGTGCACGCGAACATGCCCTCCACGCTGGACGCGGCCGCGCTGACGGTGATGGCCGCGCGCGGGCAGATCACCGGCGCACTGGTCGACGGGCCGCTGGCCTTTGACAACGCGATCAGCCCGGAATCCGTCGCGACCAAAGGCATCACCTCGCCGGTGGCAGGGCAGGCCGATATCCTGCTGGTGCCCGATCTGGAGGCCGGCAACATGCTGGCCAAGCAGCTGATCTATTTCGCCGGCGCCACGGCAGCAGGACTGCTGCTGGGCGCGCGTGTACCCATCGTGCTGACCAGCCGCGCTGATCCGCTTTCGGCCCGCATCGCCTCGGCTGCGCTCGCAAAACTTGCGGTTATCCGCAAGGCAGAAGGAGCGGCATGATGGCAAACGATCTGATCCTGACCCTCAATGGCGGGTCTTCAACCGTCAAGCTGGGGTTTTACGAGGTCGGGGGCAATCAGATCAGCGCCCTTGCCTCGGGCGTCATCGATTTTCGCGACGCGCCTTTTGAAATCCGCCTGAAACACGACGGTCAAAGCCTGTCGCACCCGCTGACGGCCAAGCTCAGCGATCCGAACGCCTTGCTCCAGCAGTCTTTCGACTGGCTGTCGCAGCGATTTGATCTCTCGCGCCTGACCATGATCGGGCACCGCGTCGTGCATGGCGGCGACATCTTCACCGGCCCCGCCCTGATCACCGATGAGGTGCTGGAGCAGATCGAGGCGCTGGCGCAGCTTGCCCCGCTTCACCAGCCGCAAAGCCTGCGCCTGATTCATGCGATGCGCGCATTTCAACCGGGCGTGATGCAGACCGCATCGTTTGACACCGCGTTTCATGCGACGAACAGCGCGCTTGTGCGCCGCTTTGCCATTCCACGCGCACTGCATGATCAGGGCATCAAGCGCTACGGTTTTCACGGCCTGTCCTACCGCTACATCGCCGGGCAACTAGCGGATCTGCCACAAGGGGCCAAGGTCGTCGCGGCCCATCTGGGTAGCGGTGCCAGCCTTTGCGCGATGGAGGGCGGGGTGAGCCGCGACAGCTCGATGGGGTTTTCCACGCTCGACGGCATCCCGATGGCCACGCGTACGGGCGCTTTGGATCCGGGCGTCATCCTGCATCTGATGGGGCCAATGGGACTGAGCCTTGAACAGGTCGAAACGATGCTCTACCGCGAAAGCGGCTTGCTGGGAGTGTCGGGAATTGCGGCTGACAGCCGCGAATTGGTGGCAAGCGACCGCCCCGAGGCCGCAGAGGCCATTGCCCTTTTCTGTCACCGCATCGCGGGCGAGGTCGCGCGGCTTGCCACCACCCTGCACGGGCTCGATGCGCTCGTCTTTACCGCTGGCATTGGCGAAAACCAGCCCGAGGTCCGCGCCATGGTGGCCAAGCAACTGGGCTGGCTGGGGCTGGAATTGGACCCTGCCGCAAACGCCGCGAACGCACGGCGGATCAGCACGCCGCAAAGCCGCATCACCGCACTCGTCATCCCGACGGACGAGGAATCCATTATTGCCGCAGAGGCTTTCAGCCTGAAAGAAACCAAGTGACAACATTGATTGATCTGAACGGCAAGCGCGGCCTTGTGGTTGGCGTCGCAAATGACGCAAGCATCGCCGCCGGTTGCGCCCGTGCATTTCGTGCGGCAGGTGCCGATCTGGCCCTGACCTATCTCAACGAAAAGGCACTTCCTTGGGTCGAGCCGGTCGCGAAGGCCGTGGATGCGGCCCTGTTTCTGCCCTGTGATGTGCGCGAGCCGGGCCAGCTTGAGGCCGTGTTCGAGCGGATCGAGGCCGAATGGGGGCGGCTCGATTTCCTTTTGCATGCCATCGCCTTTGCCCCGCGCGAGGATCTGCACACCAGCGTGGTGAACGCCTCGGCCGAGGGGTTCAGCATGGCGATGGATGTGTCCTGCCATTCGTTTCTGCGCATGGCGCGGCTCGCCCGTCCACTGATGACCGACGGCGGCGCGCTGATCACGGTCAGCTTCTATGGGGCTGACCGGGTGGTTGAAAATTACAACCTGATGGGCCCGGTCAAGGCTGCACTCGAATCCTCGGTGCGCTATGTGGCGGCGGATCTTGCGGATGAAGGTATCCGCGCCTTCTCGCTTTCGGCCGGTCCGGTCATGACCCGCGCGGCGTCGGGCATCGACCGCTTTGACGAATTGCTCGACGAGGTGCGCGCCCGCACCCCCTCGGGCAAGCTGGTCAGCATCGAAGAGATCGGCCAACTTGCCGCCTTTCTTGCAAGCGACGCCGCCGCGCCGATGAGCGGCTCGGTTGTTTACGCCGATAACGGGTTCCACACGACAGCCTGAGTGCGGATAGCAGAATGATGACGAGAACGGAGTTCGCACAATTCCGCTCCAGGCTGCTGCAAGCCTACAGCCCCCGCCCCATGGCCCGGAACACCACGAAAGCAATGAATAACGTCGCCGCCCCCGCCTGCAGCACAATCGTCACGGCCAACACGCTGGTATGTTCGGCCAAAGTCCATAGCTGCATCGACAGCAGCGAGATCGGCAGAAATACTGAGAGGTTAAATTCCTCTATCAGCCCCATGGCCGGGGTGCCCCGAAGGCCACTCGATCCTGCGGAACATCCTGGGTACCACATTTGAAATGACAATACCGGCGATCAGACACGGCACAAACAAGGTCAGCTTGACCCCTGTATCCTGTAGCCCCGCATGCACGGCCACACCGATGGCAACCGAGATGTTGAGCCACAGAATACTACGCAGGAGATCGCCGTTGCTGACCCGTCCGCCCCTGCGGGGATGCTCCTCCAGATTCGGTCGGGGTTTTTTTGGAATCTCAGGCTTGTGTTTGAAGATCAGGTACCTCGCAATGGGACCGCCAAGCGAACTTGCCACGATCAGACCCAGCGTCGCCGTGGCGATGCCCAGTTCGACCGCACCCGAGATGCCATAGGTACTTTCGACAACCGGACCCCAAACGATGGCGGTGCCATGGCCGCCAATCAGGGCCGCAGTACCCAACATCACGCCAGCGTGCGACGGCAGGCCAAAGAACACCGCGCCCAGGAACCCGATTCCTACCTGAACAACCATGAATCCGGCCGTCAACAGCAGCATCAGCGCCAAGATCGGGCCACCCTTGACCAGGTCGCTGATCCGGGACGACATGCCGACAGTGGTGAAGAAATAGACCAGCAAAAAATCCTATGCGGTCAGGTCTAACTCCACCGCCCTGCCGGTCGCTGCAACGATACCCTAGGCGATCATCGCTGCAAAAATCCCGCCCGAGACGGGTTCAGGAATTAATAGGCCCGCAGAAATCCAATTTTTGTCGTAAGATGCACCCCGGCAAAATATACGATGATCGCAATAGTGAATGCCGTGAAGCCGTCTATCTGGATGTCAGGAAGTAATGACGTCAATCCCATCGTCTTATTCCCTCACCGGTTTGGTTTATCTGATGCCACACATGTCAGATCCACATTTAAAGTGAAACCCAGTTGAAAAACAGAAGCTTGATACTGTATATATCGGTTGCTCGCGCCTATGCGGGGCGCATGCGAACAATCAGGATTGTCAGGGCAAGGCGACGCAGTATTTCTTGCACGTTTTGCATTAAAATCTTCGCCGCGAAATGGCTTTTCGATGCACGTTATACGAAGACCGCGCTGCTCGGTTAACGCGACGGCGCGGTTGTTCTTGAATTTCGCTCGGGACGAGAGGCTGCCTTTTTGTACCGCCTCTTCGACACAAAGCTCTCATTAACGTTTCGAAGCGATAACGGGTAGCCAAGATAGATCGTCAAGGCCGTGCGGATGTTGTCCGCGCTGTTTCGAAAGTGCAGGGATGGGTTAGGTGTGCTCATCTTGGAGGTTACAAGACTACCCTGCCCCACTCAAGCTCCATCACTCTGACGGTGATCGTTGATAAAACCCGCGCAATCATTTGCATCCATGGCCGTGACGATCTGGGCCAGACCGGACCGAGGTACGCGCTATGCCAGCCCGATCGAGAAGTCCGGCGGCGGGTTTCCAAAAATCGTCCCCTGCCGCGATCGCTCGAGGCGATACAAATGCGGCCACCTCTGATCGAGAACCAGGATGTGATACCGACGCCATATGCGCTCCATAAAGACCGAGACGACCGCCTCGGTTGCATCGGGCGGCAGAGCGACAGGACCTGCTGAACTATCGAATACTCTATGGCGGCCCGGTTCATTTTGCGGGCGCGGGGTGCCGGGCCAGGATGCGGCCATCGCGCGCGCACCCCAGCCCAAATCCTGCTCCGCACTGCACGATCAGGCGGGCGGTGTCCATCTCGGTCCAGTTTTCGGGATCGGTCACGGCAACCCAAGGGCCGATGTAATCGGGGCCGTAATAGGCATGCCCATGTCCCTCGGGCGCAGTGTTGGCCAGCGCCATATCGACGGCCAGCTGAAGCTGCGTGACGACGGGGATGAACCGCATGGCGGGCGAGACGTCAGGGCCGGGCGGCTCCTTCATCCATGCGGGCGCGCGAAAGAACGAGCTGGAGGTGAAGAACACGATGGGATCGCTGGAATACTGAAGATAGACGATGCGCATATTGCCCCAGCCAGTGGGTCCGCCCGCGTTCTTGAAATGCGAGGCAAAGCGCACGAACTGCCCGTCCCCCAGCACGGGCGCGATGAAAGGGCTGCCCTTGTTGCGCGACGCAACCACGTTCTGCCACCTGACCGACGGGAACGGCGGGCCGACCCAGAGCGCGCCGTCAATCGGATCATCCAGCAGTACGAAGAGGTCGGTGCCATGCATCGACGACCAGGCCCCAAGGCTGAGACCGTGAATATAAAGCCGCGGACGCGCTTCTTTGGGCAGGCCGCGCCAATGGCTGTGGACGGCGCGTATCAGCGTCTCGGCCTGATCAAGGCCCGAGCGCGTTTCAAGGATCAGGGCCAGCGGCGATTGCAGGTAGGAATACTGCACCGCGACGGTCGCGATATCGCCGCCATGCATGTATTCGACCGGATCGACCGCGCCCGGGTCCATCCAACCCGTGCCAGTGGGCAGGGCCACGATGAGGATCTCACGCTCGAACCCGCCCTGCCGGATCAACTCCGCGAGCGCGACATCCGCGCGTTCCTGTGCCGTATCGGCCTGCGCGCGCCCCACATAGATGCGGATCGGGGCCCGCGCCGGGCGCCCGGTGAAGGCCGCGATATCCCCGGCGCGGGGGCCGCTCAGAACATAGTCGCGCCCCGGCTGGCCAAGCGCGCCCCAATCGACCAGCGACGCGGCGCCACCCGTCAGGTCCCTGTCCGTCGGCGGCGGGGGCGCGTCGGCAAAAAGGTTCTGCGCCAGTGTCACGGAATCGTCCAATCCGGCGATTACACGGGTCATCACACCGTCGCGCGCCAGAAAGATCAACGCAGCGGCCGTCAGCAGGAATCCCGCCACATTCGCCGTGCGCGCAGGCATGTATCGGTAAAGGCGCAGACGCACCCTGTCGAACAGCCATTGCAGCGCATAGCCCAGCAAGACGAGAGCGGCGAAAATGGCCAGTGCGACTGCGATTATCCGCACCGTATGCAAGCTTTCTACCAGCTCCATCCCCATGCGCGCTCGGATGCCGTTCTGCCAGCCGCGGGCGGAGTAAAGGCATGTTGCAAGCAGGATGGCGGTGGGAACGCCCGCAGCGATACGCGCGATCAGGACGGTCCAACCCTGCGGCTCTGGCAGCTCCAGAAGCCGCCATAGCGACACCCAAAAGCGTCCGATCAGGTATCCGGCCGCAATGACGATCCCGCCCAGCACGCCTTGAACCAGCCAGCTGCGCGGGATCAGAGTCGGCGTCAGTGAGGCTGCGAAAAACAACAGGCCCAGATAGAGCGGCAGGACATAAAGCCCGGTTCGATCCAGAAAACGCATGTCATCCCCCCGGCCATAAAGTCAGATCATCTTTCCCCGCAGGGCTGGGAACACAAAGCCTGTCGCGCCCGTGTTTCCAAGCCTGCGCTCGGGTCAATCCGTTGTCTCGTCACGCCCCCTGCGCCACCGAAGCCGAGGCCAGCGCAATGGCGGCAAAGATGAACAACGTGTCATTCGGCCCCGGCGAGCGAGACCCGGGCGGTCGCTTCCGCGCCCTTCAGCTTCAGCGCGGCCAAAAGACCTCCGTGAAGGTCGCCGTTGTCATCAGGCCATCCGTTCAGAACCGGCGCGCTGCCGTAAATCCCTGATAGCGACAATGAGCGCCAGCACCACCACGAACGCGATCAGGCCGAACCCGACGGTCATCGCCTCAGCCCAGGATGCCAAGCCAAGCGTAGTGAATACCGCCGCCGTAATCACCGCGATCCCGACCGCCGTACCGATGCGCTGACCGGTTTGCATAATGGCCCCCGAACTGCCCGCATAATCCAGCGGCACATCCGCCAGCGTGAGCGTCTGATTTGGGCTAATGACCGTTCCCTGCGCCAATCCGACAAAGGATAGCGACACCATGAGCCACCAGATGCTTAGATAGCCCGCCTCATGCGCGACGACCACAATGACGCTCAGCCCCAGACCGGCCAGAGCCAGCAGCAGACCCCCGACAACCAGTCTGCGGCCAAGCCGGGCCACCCGGCTTCCGGCCCAATGCGCGGCATAGGCCGACAGCAAGGCGGCGGGAATGCCAAAGGCGCCCGATTGCAGCGCCGTCTTCCCGGTCCCCTCCTGAACGTAAAGCGCGACCAGCACCCAGACGCTGGTAATGCCCATGAAATAGAGCGCCATGATCGTGATGCCGTTGGTGTAGCTGCGGGTCGAGAATATCTTGAGATCCACCATCGGCTTCAGGCCGCGCCGGACGTACCGGCGCTCCCAAACCACCCAAAGCCAGACCAGAGCGACCCCCAGCGGCAGCAGCAGCCAGACCAGCGCGCCGCCGCTGCTTTCGACAAAGGGAAAAAGGATCGCCAGTACAGCCAAACCCAGCAGACCCGCGCCCACCGGATCAAGCGAGCGCAAGCCGCTGCCCGTTCGCGGAAGGCGAATGACCAGAGGGCGCGGAAACCACAGAAATCCCGTGATGATGGCAAGCAAGCCTATCGGGACGTTGACGAGAAATGTCAGCCGCCAACCCAATTCAGGCCCGCCAAGTTCAATCAGCAGCCCGCCAAGCACCGGACCGATAGCGACCGAAAGCCCGACCGTGGTGCCGAAATACCCAAAGGCACGCCCGCGCGCATCGCCGCGAAAATAATGCTGGATCATTCCCAGACCCTGCGGGTTCAGCAGGCCCGAGCCGATGCCCTGGGCGAAACGCGCCGCGTTGAGCCATTCGGCGTTTGGCGCCAAACCAGCCGCGACCGACGAGATGGTAAATATCCCCACACCGATCAGAAACAGCCCGCCACGCCCCATGATATCGCCCGCACGCCCTGCCGCGACCAGGACCACGCCAAATGTCAGCGCATAGCCCGACAGCACCCATTGCAGATCGGACTGCGTCGCGCCAAGCCCCACCCGGATTGAGGGAAGGGCCACGTTCACGATGCTGACGCTGATCAGGGTCATGAAGATGGTCACCAGCAGCACGAAAAGAATCCGCCAACGGACCGGATCCGTCGTCGGATTGACGTGCGCCCCGCCGGGCACGTTGATATCCGTTTGCGACGAAACCATCCCGGCGACTTTCTTTGCTGAACCAGACACGCCGTATAGCCACAGAACCTGCGGATGACAAACAGTCCGAATTCAGGGTCATGAGTCAGTTTGAATTCTTGCGTTTTCGAGCACGCGGAAGGTTTCTTTTTCGTTGGGTCGAAGCTGCCCAACATTCAGAATGTAGGCATATATCTGATCGAAAAGAGTTATCCAGATGTTAACGCCGAAGGCGGGATCACCAAGAAGTGCGGGCTGGTTCGGACACCGCCTGAGATTGCTGCGGGCGGACTTACCCGGCAGAGCTTTCATAGTAATTGACGCGGGTCCACATTTTGTCGCACAAGCAGAAGAACGCGGTGTCATGGATGGTGGTAACGTGCGGCTATCACAGATAAGCCCAACAGACCCCGTGACGCCAACCAGCTTGCCAAGTTCATTACGGAATCGGCAACAGGCAAAGAAAAAGAGCACGTAAAGGTAAAAGATCAAGTTAAGGGCGGGAAGATTGGCGGCAAAAAACGTGCAGCCGCGCTAACACCAGAACAGCGCAGTAAGATAGCAATAATCGCTGCCGATGCTCGCAACGAAAACTGATCAGGGTCAGGACTTCGGTAACGGGGGCGGTTCAGTCAAGCCATTTCTTGCAAGTGATTTGATCCGCCAAAGCGGGTCATTCAGGTGTCTTGCCGTTCCTAATTTCTGTAGCAGCTTTCGATTGAGGTCCTTTGGGTACATGCTTCGGTTCGTGGTCAACGCTTTGGTTGCCAACATGGTGCTGGTTCGATGTAATTCCGATGTGCCCATCTCATAGGCGTGCTTGAAGAGCGTCAGCGACAGTCCTGACCGCGGCATCATCGGAACAACGTCCCTGCGGGACCTCAAAAGCCTGCGTTCAAGCAGGTAACGGTTGGAATATCATTCGATCAGGCAACAATTGGCGGGGCATCCGACTGGAAGACTGTATTATCGACCCAAATCCGATGGAGTATGACGGCGATACGGCGAGCAAGGGCAACCATCGCAATTTTGCGGCCACGGCGTTGGAGAGAGTCAGATCTTCTGTGTAACTGGGCTTTGGTCCATGCTTCCTGAGAGGAGCAAGGACGATGACGATTTCCAAGGAACTGCTGGACGAACTTCTGATGGGCTGCGAGCGGCCTGAGGATCTGCTTGGCGAAGCCGGGCTGATGAAAGAGATCAAGATCAAGCTGATGGAGCGGATGCTCGGGGCCGAGCTG
>DATCSR010000029.1:0-36269 GCA_036568405.1 Roseovarius sp. | reverse complement strand
CAAGGCCGTCTACGTGGCCCTTGGGGTCAGCAGGGACGGCGTTCGCGAGGTTCTCGGCCTCTGGATTGCGGACAACGAGGGTGCCAAATTCTGGCTCTCGGTGATGAACGAGCTCAAGAACCGGGGCGTCCAAGACATCCTAATCGCCGTTGTTAATGACCTCAAGGGCTTCCCTGACGCCATCACGGCAGCCTTACCGCGCGCCTCCGTAATAGAGGCATCAAACTGCGTCGGTGCTGAGCCTTGTTGTATGGACGGCCCGCCATGTCCTCGGCCAGCATCGCGAAGTAATCCGCGACGATCAGATTGTTTTCTTGATCTGTCCAGGGCCCGTTCGACATGCCGCCAGGCTATGAGCGGAAAGTCTGTTTGTCATCAGAGACTTCTCGCGCTCATTTGCACCGTTTCGAAGAACCACGCCGCCTTCGTGTGTCTCTGTTTGCTTCGATAGCAAATGGAGCCGCCTCAACTGCGGCGAAATCCATTTTCAGTAAGCAACTGAAAAGGTAAAGAGTTTTGGATGCGTCTCGATCTGAGTGACGGGCGGGTGAAAGGAGACGCGGGGCGTTCCGAGACCAATTTCGGGCCAACGGCCAGTCTCCGAAAGTCGGATGGCCTCGTTAAACCCCTTTGAACAAAAGAGAAAAAAGGCCCACACTGGGGCCTCATATCTGGTTCGCGAATGGTTTGTGGCGGAGGGAACGCGACTGACGCCCAACCTTCTCCACATCTTAAACTTCTGATTTCAAATGTTAATATGATGACGCGCCCGCCTTCTGATAGCGGATCACCGACCAGTATCTCTCATCCCCTTGCCGCCATCGCGTGATGCGACCATTCAGCTAGGACCGCAAACTTCGGACTACCCTGCAAGCGGCCAGATCAGTGGTATCACAAGCACGGTCACTCCACCGATGATAATATTCATCGGTAAGCCGATCCGCACGAAGTCAAGGAACCGATACCCGCCAGCACTATAGACGAGCGTGTTTGTCTGATACCCAATCGGCGTCGCGAAACTTGCGCTTGCGCCGAACATCACCGCGACGACAAAGGGGCGTGGGTCCAGGCCTAGCTGCACGGCAACGCTCGCAGCAATTGGCGCCATTAGCACGGCGACGGCATTGTTGGTCACAAGCTCCGTCAAAAGTGACGTAATGGCATAAACCAGAACAAGCGCCACGATCGGGCGTGTGGTTGCAAGCAGGGGCGATACCCTGTCTACGATCAAGGTAAGCGCCCCGGATTGCTGCAGTGCGCTCCCCAAGGTCAGCATGGATACGATCAGCAAAAGCAGGCGACCGTCGATGGCTCCTATCCCCTCATCGGCGTCGATGCACCTTGTCAGAAACACGATGGCCACCCCGACCAGGGCAAGTGTCAAGATCGGTGCGAAGTTCAGGGCTGCCAGCACGACGACGGCCGCCATTGTTCCGATGGCAATCGGGGCTTTCGACCGGCGGAATGCGCGCGCTGTGACCGGCGATAGCGTAATCAGGCGTTCCTCTTCGACCAGGCGCAGAATGTCCCCCGGTGAACCGTCCAGCAGAAGGGTATCGCCAACCTCCAGTCGCACCATCGAAAGCCGCAGGTCAAGCGCCGTTCCATTTCGGTGCATTGCCATGGGATAGACGCCAAAGCGCCGTCGCCAGTGCAGACGCCCAATCACTTTGTGAAGAGCCCGAGTATTCGGCCCCACCAGAACCTCGACTACGGAGGTGCGCCGGGCCGCCGACGGCTCGGTGCCGGCAATCGCCTTTCCCGCCACTGCGCCGTCGCGGAACCCCATGAGTTCGGCCTCTTTAGTGGCAAGCACGACGATATCGCCCGCCTCGAGCGCGGTATCGTCCAGCATCTGACGATGTGAAACCTCGCCACGCACGAGATCAATGACCCGGCTGCCTCCACTTCTGAACGCCTCGATCTTCGTAGGCGCAGTGCCGATCAGTGGCGATCCAACGGGGATAAACATCTCTACGAGCCAGCGGCGCTGATCTCGCTTCGGCAGACTGGATCCGACCGTCTGGCGGACTGGAAGAAGTCGTGGCGCCGCGATTGCAAGAAAAGCCGCACCAACCACTGCGACGATTATCCCGAGGGGCGCAATCTCGAAAATGCCGAATGGCACTAGACCAAGATCTCGGGAGACCCCATCCACCAACAGGTTCGTGGATGTCCCGATCAGTGAACAGGTTCCGCCAAGGATGACCATGTATGACAAAGGAATCAGCAGGTGAGATGCCGCAACCTTCATCTCGCGCGCAAGCGTCATCACGACCGGAATCAGCACCATGACGACCGGCGTGTTGTTCATGAATGCCGAAGCGACGGCAGCCGACCCGAGAAACACGCCGATCGTCAGCTTCGGATGCGTTGACGAATATCGACCGAGGATGCCACTTACGCTTTCGAGAACGCCTGTTCTGACCAATGCAGCGCTCAGCACGAACATCGCTCCGATCGTCGCGGGTGCCGGATTGGCGAGCGATGCAAGCACATCGTCCGGTCCGACAAGTCCGATCGCAAGAGCAGCAACGGCTCCACAGAACGCGACAATCTCTGGTTGCTGGATTTCCAGTGCGAAGGCAATAAAAACCCCGATCAGCAGGAGAATTGCAGCATAGGGGGCCAGAATAATCAGATCGGCTGGCATGGTACTGTCTCACTCCGCGCGCCCAAACTCTTACGATACTGCAATCTGTCGATCCATGCACTTCGGCTTGTTGCGATCAAAATAAAATAACCGATTGAACGATAAAGATCGCGCCCTTGATCAAAGCAACGACAACGCCAGACACGACCCCATGTCCGGCGACCCCAACAAGCGTCCCGACAATCGCTGCAACCCCGTCCCGCTCCAGAACTGCCAGCGCCAGGATTGCGATGGACAGGGCTGGAACGGTGTTTCCGAACGGAATCGGTAGAAACAGAACCACGGCGAGAACGAAGGCAAAGAAGCCAATGACCTGCTCACCGCGCCCGCTGGTCAACCAGATCAGCCGCGGACCGACCAGGCGCTCTACGCGCCGGATCGACGGCAAGACACGATGAAGCATCCTCGCGAAATCTACACGCCGAAAGGATCTGCTACGCATCATTGCAGGAAGCCAGGGCTGTTCACGCCCGCGCATCAATTGCCAGGACAGAAAAAGCAGAGGTGCGCCGAGCACTGCCGAAATGCCGGGGATCGCGATCGGCAAGGCGACGGGCACCGCGAAGATGAAGAGAAGCGCCCCGAAGGCTCGGTTTCCGAAGCCTTCGATCAGTTTACCAAGTGAAATGCGGTCTTCGGGAGTGGCAGAAATATCTGCGATCTCTTGAGGTTGTCGGACAGTCGTCTTGGTTTGCGATCGCCGTCCGGATTGGGTGCACTCTTGACCGGGGTGAGAACGGGAGCCTTGGTTTGTGTGAGCATGATCTGTCTCATGAGAGGAATATACGAACGCTGTCAGGCGAACTGCTCCGGGAGCGTTCCTGCTCCCGGAGCGTGTCTCGCTTAGTCAGCTTGCTGGAATGTCTGGCCACTCGTCGCAGCCGGGCTTCGCGTGGCTAGCCAGGCCAGAACCGGGCCCGAGACAAACAGCGATGACGCGGTGGCAATCAAAACACCCGCGATCATCGGCCAGGCAAAGCCGGCGACGGCCGGACCGCCCCAGATTGCCATCGGCAGGATCGCCGCAAGCGTGGTGCCGGAGGTGAAGATGCAGCGTGCCAGAACCTGATTGAGGCTCCGGTCGATGACATCGTCCAACGGTTCGTCGCCGCCATCGGCCAGATGTTCGCGGATCCGATCATAGACGACTACCTTGTCGTTCACCGAATAGCCAATCAGCGTTAGTAGCGCGACAATCGTAACAAGGTTCACCTCCCATCCCATCAAGGCAATAACGCCAAAGGTCTTGGTCACGTCTAGGAAAAGTACGGCGATCGCGCCTGCCGCAAAGTGCCATTCAAAGCGCACCCAGATATAGGCAAGCATTGCCAGCACAGCGAGCCCGAGTGCGAGCAGGCCGGTGGTAGCCAATTCTCCGCTGATCGTCGGGCCGACCAGATCGATTTGATCGAAAGTGGCATCGGGGATGACCTGTGCCGCCACATGTTCGACGGCTTCGACCGTCGCCTGTCCTACCTGGCCCTGCACCCGGATCAGCGCCTCATTGAGTTCGCCGAAGGCTTGCAGGCTGGCGTCGCCCGGTACCTGAGCGGTGATCGCCGCGCGCAGATCGGACAGCGGCACCGGTGCCTGCGAGCGCAAGGTCATCTGCACCCCACCGGTGAAATCAATGCCGAAGTTCGGCCCCGGCATGACGAGCAGGCCGAGCGATCCAATGGACAGCAGTGCCGACACCGCCAGCGCCAGACGCCCGCGTTTCATGAACGACAGTTTTCCCGGCGCGGGCACCCGGCCTATCAGCGGTTTGATGGCCAGTTGGGTAATCTTGCGGCGACGGACCAGCGCCTCCATCATGAACCGCATCAGCACCACGGCCGTGAACATCGAGATTACGATGCCAAGGCTCATGGTGATGGCAAAGCCCCGGATTGCCCCCGCGCCAAACAGGAACAGCAGCAGCATTGCCAGAAGCGTGGTGATATTGGCGTCGAGGATCGTCGCCCAGGCCCGCGCATAGCCCTGTGTCAAGGCTTTGATCCCGTTGGCACCCTTGGCGGTCTCTTCACGAATCCGGCTGAAGATCAGGATGTTGCTATCCACCGCGATCCCAAGGCACAGGATGATCCCGGCAATCCCCGGCAGGGTCAAAGTGGCCCCAAGCAACCCAAGCGCGGTCAAGGTCAGCATCACATTCAGCCCCAGAACGCCGCTGGCAAGCAGTCCCCATGCGCCGTAAAGACCGACCATGATAGTGACCACCAGCGCCAATCCGATGACACCGGTAATCAATCCGGCCCGGATCGAATCCGCGCCAAGCGCTGCGCCGACACTGCGTTCTTCAACCACGTCAAGCGAGGCCGGAAGTGCGCCAGACGTCAGCAGTACCGCCAGCGTCTGCGCCTCTTCAGGTGTGAAGTCGCCGGTGATCTGCCCCTGACCGCCGGGAATGGCGGTTTGGATAACCGGTGCAGTCAGCACCTCCCCGTCCAGCACCACGGCAAAGCGCTGGCCGATATTGGCTGCGGTGATCTTGGCAAAGGTTGCGCCCCCTTGCCGGTCAAAGGCAAAGGTCACCATGGGCCGTCCGGTCTGCGGGTCATAGGCGGAGGCCGCCCGGTCGAGCCGGTCGCCCGAAAGCGCGATGCGATCCTCGACCGGGATCGCGCCGCTGCCGTCCCGCATTGGCAACAGCGAAATACCTTGACCGGGTCCGGGCGCGACCATCTGGAAGCTCATTTTTGCCGTCGAGCCCAACAGTTCGCGCAATTGTGCCGGGTTCTCGACCCCTGGCATCTGGACCAGTATGCGGTCTTTGCCAACCCGACTGATCACGGGTTCGGACACGCCAACCTGATCGACGCGATGGCGGATCACTTCAAGACTGCTGTCGGCAGCAGCAGCGGCTGCGCGGTCCAGTCCGGCCTCGGTCAGGGTCAGCCGCAGCACCCCCTCGGACAGATGCACTGTGAAATCTGGCGGGGCACCCGGCCCGGCGGTGGTGGCGGCAATGGTCTGAAGCGCTGTTTTCAGCGCCTCGTCGCCCGAAGCCGATAATGCGCCGCCGTTGATGCGGATCGTGGCGGGCTTCACCTTGCGCTCGCGCATCTCGGCGATCAGCGTCTGGCGCAATTCATCAAGATGCGTTTCGGCCAGATCGGCACGATCGACAGCCAACAACAGATGCGCTCCGCCTTGCAGATCAAGGCCAAGCGAGACGGTCTGGCCGGTGACCCAATCGGGCAGCGCGTTGCGGAAGTCTTGGGAAAGAAAGTTGGGGATGGCCGTCGCAACTGCCAAAAGCAGGAGGACGGCATAGGTCGTAACGACCCATGGTGAACGGCGCATGTATGGTATCCTTTTGTTCCTGAATGATGGTCTGACGTCGAAGGGTCAGACCGCAGGCGGCCCCCGGACCGGGGGAAGGATATGGATAGAGAAGGGAGAGTGAGGTGCTGCCTGTTCATGGGAAGCCGCGAGCGTCACGGTTTCTGCTGTCTCTGGATCAGCCAGCGCAGGCAATGTGAAATCCGGTGTATCATCTTGGGGCAATTGCCCGCGCACCCATGTGGCTTGCGCCGTCAGGATCGCCGACAAAGTTGGGGTGTCGGGTGCAGCCGCAGGGCTGAACGTCCAGTTTGCGCGACCCGCATCGACTTGCAGCGCGCCGAATAACGCCAGCGCCAGCACAAGGAACAGCCGCGAAAGGATCGCGCCCGGCCTCATGACGCTATGCTCGCGCCGGTTCATCATCCCTGTGCCGCCCAGACATAGGCCACATAGCCAGCCAACATCATCACGCCGATTCCGCGCCCGATCACCGGACGGCTGAGCAGCAAGCCCGTCAGCACCAGCGAAGCGGCAATCATCACTGGCAGATCGAAGGTCAGGAACCGCGACGCCACAGGGATCGGCGAGATCAAAGCGGTCACACCCAAAATACCTAGAACGTTAAAGATGTTCGAGCCGACGATATTGCCAATCGCGATCTCCGACTGACGCTTGAAAGCAGCGATCAGTGAGGTGGCAAGTTCCGGCAACGATGTGCCGACGGCGACGATGGTCAGACCGATGAAAGCTTCGGAAATGCCGTAGCCACGGGCAATGTTCACAGCACCATCCACGAGGAAGCGCGCGCCCAGCATCAAGGCAACCAATCCGCCGATGACCCAAAGAACCGATACGATTGTCGAGGCAGGTGCAGGCGCGCCATCGTCGTCGTCCACGGCTTCACCCGGCTGGCGATAGGCCCAGATCAGATAACCGGCCAGACCAGTCACCAGCAGCAAACCGGAAAGTCGTCCGATTTGTGCCATATAGAATAGCGGCACCAGCAGCAGCGCCGCCCCGACCATGACGGCCGTGTCGCGGCGCAGCGTCGACCCCATGACCTTGATCGGGTAGACCAGTGCCGACAGTCCAACGATCAGGAGAATGTTGCCGATGTTCGAACCGACGATGTTGCCGATGGCAATGTCAGGGACGCCCCGCAACGCGGCATCGACCGACACCAGGAGCTCGGGCGTCGAGGTGCCAAAGCCCACGACCGTCAGGCCAATCAGCAACGGCGAAATCGCCATGCGCCGGGCAATGCCCACGCTGCCGCGGACGAGGGCTTCGCCACCGAAGAACAGCCCGACCAGGCCACCGATCAGATAGAGATAGTCCACGGCAACCGTCCCTCGCAGGCAGTTGATCCGCCTTATGCGCAGAATTGCGTATGGAAGAGGTCGGTTACAAGATGCCTTAGAAATTAAGGCTGGTTGCGAAGTCGGCCGATCGAAAGGAACCCTCGCGGAAGCTCTTGCACTTGTGCTATCTCGACACGAGATTTCTGGATGGATACCGAAGCGCCATGTCCATCGCTTATTTGACGGCATGCATTCAGCCGACGAACTTGCGGAATGGTGATGGTGGGTCGAAGTGGTATCTTCAAATCCTCCTCCGGCCGCTCAGCCGACCTTGCAGCCCCAGAACGAAGTGCGATCGGCGGCGAAGGCGCCGTCTGCTGCCCGAAAACATCCCTGCAGAACGACGGTATCGCCCTCCGGGAGCGGGACCATGATCATCCACGACACTTGCGTCACTCGCGACTTGGAGTTCGACGGCACGACCGTCCCTGCGGACAAGGTCCATGCGGCTCCTTTGGCGGCGCTGGCCTTCTTCTGCAGCGAGGTCATTCCCACCGATACCTTCGTCACGCGCTGACCGGGAATCGGGAGAAACTCCATGATCTCCCGCAGGCAAATGCTGGCACTGACCGCGACCGCCGTCGTCGGAAGTGCGGTTTTCGTCTCAGCTCAAGGAGACGAGGCCATGCCCGGAAGCAGCAGCAAGATCAGCCAGATCCACAACGCAACGCTGCGGATCGAATACGAAGGCGTCCGCTTCCTCGCCGATACGATTTTGGCGGATCGGGACAGTTTTCCCGGTTTCCCGGGCACCGTGAACAGTGACCGGCCCAAACCGACCGCCATTTCCCCCTTGCCGCGCCTTAGCGATGGGGCGAAGTCGATTTTTGCGAACGCGGAATTCGTGAGGGAGCGGAATCAGGCTCCCATACGTCCTTGTGTATGGTGACGTCGGCATTCGGACAGGCAGCAATGATACGCCTGCGAAGATCCGCGCCCACATCATGCGCCTCTCGAAGCGTCTGATCGCCATCCAGTTCGATATGCAGCACGATGAAGACCTGCGAGCCAGCCATCCGGGTTTTCAGATCGTGGAAATCGCGCACGCCGGGATGCTCCCGCGTCAAACCGACGATGATCGCCTCGACTGAATCGGGCGCCTTTCGGTCCATCAACGAGTCGATGGCTTGCTTCCCGATACGCAAGGCACCGACAATCATCAGGGCAGCCGCAAGAATGGCAACGAGGGTATCCACCATGACCAAGCCGAAATACCGCGCCGCGATCAGCGAGACGATCGCGCCCAGGTTTGGGATCAGGTCGCCAAGATAGTGCAGACTGTCCGCGGCCACGATGCGGTTGCCCGTACGCCGCGCGACCCGTCGTTGAAAGAGCACAAGCGCAAGTGTCAGAACGACGGAAAGGCCCATGACAACAAGCCCGGCACCTTCGGCGCGAAGCCCCGTTGCAGCACCACTCTTGACCCGATTAACGGCCGCGAGTCCGATGGCAATGCCGGCCACTGCAATGGCCACGGCCTGCGCAAGCGCGGCAAGGTCTTCAGCGGAACTGTGTCCAAAGGCATGGTCAGCATCAGGCGGTCGTGCCGCATAGAGAATTGCCATGAACGCCGTGGCGGAAACCAGCAGATCCAGCGCGCTGTCTGCGGCGGAGGCTGCAATCGCGAGGGAGCCGGTTGCGGCAAAAGCCCATAGTTTGGCAAGCACGAGAATGCCCGCCACGCCGACCGAAGCAATTCCCGCTTTCTTGTTGAGGCTTCGTTGCTCGGCCTGCTCCAACATGAACTCCATTCGTTTTGCTGAATCCATTTCTGCATCAGCCATCACCGGACGAACTTTATGCCACGACCGAAAAGTATCCGTCTGCTCGGTCCGATCTGTTCTTCGATCGCAACCGCAAGTATCCGAACGCTCTAGGTTAGGGAAGGAGCGTCTGGAACCGCGTGATGTATCGCGATTTCCATCGCGTAAACGTTTGGCAATGTCGCAACGTCATGTGCAGTTCGGTGCCCCCTCCCCCGCCTTCCTAAGCATGTGATGCTGAAACCGGTGTCGACCGCACTCAGCAAGCCGATAAGACAGGGGTCATCGGCGCGGGCACCGGCTGCAATCTGAAGAATTGGTTTTTCACCGACCCGCTTGTAGATTATCTGAGCGGGCAAGACAGGAGTTTCCCATGCGCGGCCGTTTGCCAACCCTTTTCGCACTCATCTCGCTTGCAGGATGCATGATCATGACCGATCCCTTCAACCCGGGCCGGATTTCGCCCGCCCAAGCCGAACCTTTGCTGATCGACGCTGCCGAAAGGGGCGACGTGGCAGGTGTCCAGAATATGATCGACCGCGATGACCATTTCGACGCACGCGACGACCGTGGCCGGACGGCGCTTTTGGCCGCAACCCACGCGAACCAGATCGAGACCGCACGGCTGTTGATCGACGCGGGCGCGGACGTGAATGCCAAGGACGACATCGAGGATAGCCCCTATCTCTATGCGGGCGCGCGCGGGCACCTGGAAATCCTGAAGATGACGCTTGTCCACGGCGCCGACCTGACCAGCACCAACCGGTATGGCGGCACGGCGCTGATCCCGGCGGCCGAGCGGGGGCATGTCGAGACCGTCCGGACGCTGATCGAGGCCGGCACGGATATCGACCATGTCAACAACCTCGGCTGGACGGCGCTGCTCGAGGCGATCATCCTCAGCGATGGCGGCCCGAACCACGTTGCGATTGTCAGGCTGCTGGTCGAGGCAGACGCGGATGTGACCCTCGCCGACAATGACGGGGTTACACCACTTCAACATGCCAAGGCGCGCGGATATACCGAAATTGCAGACATACTCGAGAAGGCAGGTGCAAGATGAGTGACAACGCATTCATGCAGGAGGCGGTCGAGCTCGCCCGCGAAAACGTCGCAGATGGTGGCCAGCCCTTCGGCGCTGTGCTGGTCAAGGACGGCAAGGTCATCGCGCGGGCGGTGAACCGCATGGAGGCCGAGAACGACCCGACCGCGCATGCGGAACTGATGGCACTCCGTGAAGCCGGGGCGGCGCTGGCGACCACGCGGCTCGACGGCTGCACCGTCTACGCCAGTGGCCAGCCCTGCCCGATGTGCCTTGCCGCAATGCGGATCGCCGGGATCTCCGAGATTGTCATTGGCTATAGCAACGAAAGCGGCGCGCATTACGGTCTGGGCTCGGCTGACGCCGCGGCGGAATTGTCGCAGCCGCTTGATCAACAAGACTGGGCAACGATCCGTTATCTTCCGCCCGACGACGCTGCCGCGCCCGAAATCTACCAAGCATGGTCCGCGCGATCGGCGAAGAAGGCGTAAGCAGGAATGGTGACGCGTGTAGCGAAGGCGCCCGCGTCTCGTCCGATTGTACTGACAGTTCTTATCGTGGTGATCGCGCTCAACCTGCGGCCCTTCCTGGCAGCGCCGGGGCCGATCCTGGCCCAGATCGCCCAAGACACGGGGTTGAGCTATGGCACTCTGTCGCTGCTGACTCTGTTGCCGATGATGCTTATGGGAATCGGCGCTTTCGCGTCGCCCCCGATCCAGGCGACAATCGGCGCAAGACGCGGGCTGCTGCTGGCGCTTGCGTTCCTGATGCTCGGCAATGCGCTCCGTCTGTTCGCAGGCAACGGGACGGTCCTGATCCTGACGGCGGTTCTGTGCGGTGCGAGCGTTGCCTTCATCCAATCGGCCATTCCGGGGTTGATCAAGGAAAAATTCGCGACCAGCGTTGCAGGCATGACCGGGCTCTATTCCGCCATGATCATGACGGGCGGCGCGTTGGGCGCGCAATTGACACCAGTTCTGGTGGAGGCTGGCCGGTCCTGGACCGTGGCGCTCGCGGTTCTCGCTCTGCCGGTACTGCTGGCCGCCGTCTCTACTGCCGGGCTCCTTTCGGAAACCCTCCTGCGCATCGGAATGGTCAAACCCATCCCGCCAGTCCGACAGCGGCATGTAGTTGTCGATGCCGACAAAATCGATCGCCGGATCGGCCCAAAGCGGGTCGAGGTGAAAATAGACATCATTGCTGCCATCGTCCGGGTGGTGGCCGAAATACTCCGACCAGTCAGCGGCGTAGCTGATCTTGGTACTTGGGCCGAGGATCGAGCGGACATCCGCCGCAAGGTTTCGCAACGCCTGCACCGCCGGATAAGTGCTCGCCCCGGAACGGATTGTCGTGAGCCCACGCATCTCCGAGCCGATCAGGAAGGCATCGACCCCGCCCGCCGCTGCGCAAAGATGGGCGTAGTGCAGCACCATGCGCCGCAGGCCCCAGTCGCCTGCCGCGCCGGTCCAGCTGACGTTTTCGCCAGAGACGCTGAAGTTGGCGGGCGTCGCCGCGCCGAACAGCGCTGCAACCTGCGCTGCCGCCGTCGCGGTCTTGTCCACCGATCCGACATAGCCAGCCGCCGGAGAACAGGTGATGCGCCCCCGCCATGGAAAGGCGGGCTGGCCTGGCTCAGCCGCGTTGTCGGAATACGGGTTCGGCAGGGTGTTGCCGTGCGGCACATCCAACATCAGGAACGGATAGAAGGTGACGCGCAGCCCTCGGGTTTTCATTTCCCGAATCGCTTGCACCACCGTGAAATCCGCAGGCGTACCGCCGAAGTTCGGACGATCCTGATCGTCGCGGCTGACCAACTGCGCCGATGCCCGGTTCACACCATTCACCGACCATGTCTGTGGCGTCGTGTTTTTGGCGGCCAGTTCGACTTTCGGCCGGACCTGGCAGTGTCCAGCGCGCAGATCATCGCCAAACCAGGACACCACCAGGCTGACGCTCTCGACTTTCGGCGCCATGGCCTGCAACCGGTCCAGCGCCACCACCATGTCGGCGGTGTCGGTCAATGCGTTAAGATTGTCAGCGGTCTGCGATCCCCCGCCGCCCTTCCGGATGCCCTGCGTGGCATAGGCGAACTCGCCAGAGGCCGGGATCATGGTAACGGCCTGCGTGAGACCCTCCGCCGTGTCGGGATCGGCCAGCGGGCGAAACACCTCGAAACTCAGCTGCGGGATGCGGTTGCCGTAAGTTCCGAGCGGAAGGTCCTCAAAGACCACATAGGCCGTGCCGCGATAGGCAGGCGTGTTGGCCGCGCCCATCTTCGCAGAAATGAACGGATCGGCCGCCTGGTTCTCATCGCCCGGATACCAGCGCCAGGTTATCCCGGCGGTGTCCAACGGCTTGCCGTCCGCCCAGATTCGCCCGATGCCGGTGATACCGTGCCCTGCCGGGCCTCCTCCGCCTCCATTCTCTCCCCCGGAGAGAATGGTCCCTGTGGGACCGGCTTCGGAGCCCTCGCAAAGCGCCACGGCGAAGGACGAATAGTAGAGATATTCCGTGGTCTTGACCTTACCGCCACCCCCGCCGCCCTTGCCGCCGCCCTGCGTGGTGGTCTTGGTCTCTTCGCGGAAATCTGTGGCCCAGATGATGTTGCCACCGATCCGCATGCGGCCATAGAGGCGCGGGATAACCGCCCCTTCGGTGGCCGAGGTGAGGCGCAGGTTGTCCAGTCGCGCGCCTTCGATGCGTTGCGTTGGCGCGAGCGACGAGATGATCCAGCTGTCAACGACCGACCCGATGGTGGAGCCGATGAAGCCACCGATGGTGGCCGCGCTGACGCCGAGGATCGCGCCGCCAATGCTGCCGCCAATGGCGGCACCTGCGGCACCAAGAACAAGTGTGGCCATTGTGGGATCTCAGCGGTGCCGGAACAGGAAAGCGAAGGCGATGCGCCGCCGCCAGGACGGGGTGAGCGGTTCCTCGATCACGCCGAGCCGCTCGTAGGCGTGGAGGAAGCTGTCGGGCCCGGTGAGGATCCCGACATGCTTGGCAATGGCGCGGGGCTGCATGCGAAAGAGGACCAGCGCGCCCGGAACAACATCAGAAGGTGCGATCTCCGGCATCATGCGCCGAGCGCCATCCGCAAGAACCTCACGCGGCCCGGTCTCGCCCCAATCCCGGCTGTAGGGCGGGATCGGAAACGGCTCTGGCCCGACGATTTCGCGCCAGACCCCGCGCGCCAGCCCAAGGCAGTCGCAGCCGACGCCCCGCAGGCTCGCCTGGTCGTGATACGGCGTGCCGAGCCAGGATCGCGCTACCTTGATAACGCACTGTGATTTGGCAGTGGCTCTCGTGCATCGCGATGCGATGCACTGCCGCCCGTCGTTTCCGCTGGAAACGACGTTGGTCACAGCACGCCTCCCTCGTGCCCGCCATCCTTGGTGGCGTAGCGCAGGACCGCGTCTTGGCCGGGGATGTGCGGGAAGCCAAGAAAGTTGGCGGTATTGGCGAACTTGGCGCTACAAGTCTCGATACGCTTGTCGCAGCCTGCACGGATCGTGAAGCTGCCACCCTCGGCGATCGCGCGCACCGGAGCTTCGAGCAGCGTCAGCACCGCAATGCCCTCTGTGACATCATGTGCGATGACCTCCGCTCGCCGCCCGGCATTGGCCCCGCTGGTCCATTCGATGGTGCCGAAAGTGAACCAGCCAGAGGTGAAAGCGCCCAGTCCCGATGCGGTGAAGGCCCGATCCCGCAGGACATCGAGGACGGCCCCAATGCCTTTGAATGCTGGATCCTCGAGGTCCACCCCACAGCGCGTATCGCCAAGGGCGGCGTCGCAGGTCGCCTGAAACGTCCGCCCCACCGTCTGACCCAAGGTATGGGCCAGCGAGCGAACCTCCGCGACAAAGGCGAGACGCCCGCGCCGGATTTGTCCGATGGCGCCCTGGCGCATCAGCACGCGCTGGCTGGTCTCGGCCCAGTTCACCCGCCAGACCTCGACCTCGGCGTTGTCCCAGCGTCCATCAAGAATGTCGGTCTCGGTGATCCGATCCGAGGTCAGCACCCCCTCGGCGTCTTGCGCATCGACCGAGAGATCGGTGCCCGAGCGCACTTCGGAGGCGGCAAAGCCGCTTTCCGGCTCGAACGCGGTGCCGTCAAACACCAGCGGCTGGTCATGGTCGGTGAAGCCGAGCGTCACGCCATCGGCCCGGGTGATCCGCCAGCACCAGGCCAGTGTCGTTGTCCCTGCGTCAAGGTGAGCCTGCAGTCCAAGCGATAGCGATTTCATGGTCACGGCTCCGGATTGGAAATGAGAATCACGCCGGGATCAGCGTGATGGCCACGTCACTGGCGTCGATCACCGGTGTGTAGGAGGCGTCATGGGTGACGCTCAGCGCGCCGGAGCCGGTGCTGATCTGACGGAATACATGGGGCGTATTGGCCTGCAGAGTGTTGATCGTGATGCTGCCGGAGATACCGCTGGTGCGGGTCGCGCGGATGCCGCGCTCGCCGCCGTGCTGGAAGCAATCGGTCATCGTCAGCCCCGCCACGTCCTCGAAATGCCAGGCATAGTGGTATTGCTGGGTGTGGATGGCTTCGAGCCGGACATTGTCGAGCACCAGATCCTCGATCCAGAACAGCCGGAAGTTCAGGATGCCCGGATCGTCGATGGTGCCAAGGCCGGTGCCGCCCACCGTCCAACCCTCCAGCGTCAGGCGTTTGACGTGGATGCTGTCCGACGTGTTGTCGACTTCCGCCAACCGGTCGCGGACATCATCGGCGGTCACATTCCGAATGATGATGTCGCTGGAATAGAGGCCGGGGTGGCGGCTGTTGCGGCCGATCGACAGGATCCGGTCAATGTCGTCGCAGTCCAGCCCGTCGACTGTGACATTGCGCGAGCCGGGCACGATGCTGATCGCGTTTCCGATCCGTGTCACGCCCGCATGCCGATCGTTCGCGACAAAGGTACAGTTCTCGCGACCTAAAAAAAGTAGCATTTTCAGAACCTTGTAGAACTGTACCTATTGAGCGCAGTCAACAGGTCCGGAGAATATCGGCCTGGAGAGAACGCTTTGGGCCATCCTTGCACCGGGGACGGTTAACAGCCCCACCCGCATAACCCTCGAAAACAACGGAAAAATCCGGCCACATCCGGATCGGGAGAAACGTTTCTCTAGGGCAAGTGGCGGAGCGACAGGGATTCGAACCCTGGAGACGATCTCCCGCCTACACACTTTCCAGGCGTGCGCCTTCGACCACTCGGCCACCGCTCCGTTGCGCCTCTTTACAGTCCGTGATGCAGGGGTTTCAAGCGGATAATCGCAGCGCCAGCGCTGCTTGCGCGTGCCTAGCCGTCCAGGTGCAGATAGACGCGCCGATTCTGGCGTCCCTTCTTTTCGATCTTGCCCAGTCGAAGGCGGCCGATTTCAGATGTGCGGGCCACATGGATGCCGCCGCAGGGCTGAAGATCGACCATATCCTTGCCGGTGCCGATCTGCACCAGGCGCACTTGGCCGGCACCTCGGGGGGGCGCGACCGACATCGTTTTGACGAGGCCGGGATTGGCGGCCAGATCTGCATCGGTAATCCAGGTCTCGGACACTGGAAGGTCATCGTCTATCATGCGGTTCAGCTGCTCTTCCAGCGCTTCGCGATCCTCGGGGGCGTCGGGCATGTCGAAATCCAGCCGGCTGCGCGTCTCGCCGACCGCGCCGCCGGACACCGCCAGGGGGATCACGACGGACAAGAGGTGCAGGCCCGTGTGCATACGCATCAGGCGATGGCGGCGCGCCCAATCCAGACGTTGCTCGACCTGCGTGCCAACAGCGGGCAGCGCCGTCGGCGCGGCGGGCAGCAGAACGGTGTCGCCTGTGCCACCTTTGACGGCAGTCGCGATCTGCAGGCTGCCGCCGGACCATACAAGGTGGCCGCTATCGCCAGGCTGGCCGCCGCCTGTCGGATAGAACAGCGACCGGTCCAGCACGACGCCGCCTTCGGCGGTGTGGGCGATCACTTGGCCGGGGGCTTCGGACAGGTAGGCATCGGTGCGGAAATATGGTGTGTTCATCGGTCTGCGTCCCCTGCCCCGCCGTCGCCGTCAGCGTCGTCCATTCTCTGCGGCTGGCCGGTCGGCGCGCGTGGCGTGTCGTCATTTGAGGGGCGCGGCCCGGACCGGCCGGCACCCACCACACCGGCCAGCGCTTCAGGATTGCGCAGCCAGACGTCGCGCTGTTGATAGGGCATTTCGATGCCTTCCTTGACAAATCGCGCGACGATCTCGTGGTTGATGTCCGAGGTCACATTCATCACAAAGTTAATGTCGCGCAGAATGAGGCGGACTTGAAAATCGAAGGACTCGGTGCCGATTCCCGAAAAAATAATCGACGGTTCGGGATTCATCAGCACCATGGGATGCGCGCGGGCAATGTCGCGCAGGATGCCTTCGACCCATTTGGTGTCGGTGCCGTAAGCGACCCCGACCTTGATAATGAGGCGGCCCACGGTGCTGCCCTTGGTGTAGTTCGTCACCACGCCGCTGACCAGATCGGAGTTGGGGATGATCAGGTCCGAGCGGTCGAATGTTTCGATCCGGGTGGAGCGGACCGATATTTCGCGCACCGTGCCGTGCTGGCCGTTCACCTCGATCCAGTCGCCCTGGCTGATGGGCCGCTCGATCAGCAGGATGATCCCGGACACAAAGTTCGACACGATGTTCTGGAGGCCAAAACCGATACCCACCGAAAGCGCACCGGCGACGATGGCAAGGCTGCTGAGGTCGATCCCCGCGCTGGTGACGGCGATCAGCCCAGCCAGGAAAATGCCGAGATATCCCACACCGGATACGATTGCATCGCGCCCGCCGGTATCGATCCGCGTCTTGGGCAGCAGCGAATTCTTGAGCGTGCCCTGGATCATTCGTGTGATGATGAAGCCGACGGTAAAGACGATCCCGAGGGTCAGGAAGATCGTCGGCGAAATGGTCAGATCGCCCACGGTGATCCCGCGCCGGAAGCTGATCCAGAGCTCGCTCAGGTCGGTGACGCGCGCGCCCCAGATCAGCGCGAAAACCGGCAGCGACATCAGCACCAGAGCAGACCCGATAAGCATCGGTGCCAGCTCGTCCTCGGCCCCTTCGCGGCCACGTGCGGCAAGGGTATAAAGCTCGCGGACGACCTGCTGCAGGATCAGCAGCGTCGCCATCAGCAGCAGCGACATCAGTGACGGCATCAACAATCCGATACCGGCCTTGAAGTATCCGACGGCGACCAGCGCCGGCCCCAGAGCTGCGACAGCGATCAGGACCTTGGAAAGCAGGCGCGCCAGCCGCTTGCGATAGCTGTCGCTGCCGGCGCCGCCGTCTTCATCCGCATCCGTGTCTGCCTCCGGGTCGCCCAGCGTTGCCCGCGTATGCTCGGCAACCAGACGCGCCAGCGGGATCAGCAGTGTCCCTGCAATGACGAGCAAGGGAAACAGGACGACCACGCGCGCCTCGATCGTCCAGCTGAGGTCGTTTCCGAGCCGGTAAACAAAGTAGATTGCCGCCATGATCAGGCCCAGCATTCCACCATAGAACCGGCCTGACCGGCGATCTTCCCGGCTCAATTGCAGCGGCAGACGGTTCTCATCCTGCCGGGGAAAACAGCGCAGCGCGGTCCAGCGGACCACCAGAAAGAGCAGCACGGCGATCTGCAGAATGTCCAGCATGACCAAACTGTGCGATGCAACAATCCCGCTGAAATCAAGGGCATATATCAGGATCTTGAGCCCGACGAACGGCACGATCACCTGACCCAGAGACACCAGGAAACCGATGATCCAGCGCCCCGATGTCGCCGATTGCGGCCGCACCATGCGCACCAGAAATTCGGACCAGAAGCGCCCGCGCAGCAACAGCACAAGCCCAAGCGCCGCCAGCGTCAACGCCACCGGTAGCCTGTTTGTCAGCTCGGATCGCTGTGCCGGACCGGTCAGGCCCGTGGCAACCTCGCGGCGCGCAGCCTCGAACGCGCCGGCGACCGCATCCAGCCCTGCGCCCCAGTGGGCCGGATTCAGCGGCGACGGCCCGCGTTCAAGCAACTCCTCGGCCGATCGTTCGCGCACGATCCGGTCGATGCTCTTGATCATCTCGTCGGCCTTGCTAAAGGCCAGTTCCGCCCGTTTTACCGGCGCGCGCAGTTCGGCCAGCTGGTCGTTCAATGCCTTGCGCTGCGCCGCGATCTCGGCGGATTCCTCCGGCTCGCCATCGGCTGGTGCGGGTCCGAGCGCTGTCAACTGCGCATCCAGCGTCGCAATCGCATTGCTGTTGACCTTCTGCGCGGCGGAAAACACGCTGCGCCATTCGGCTAGTTGGTCGCGCAGGCTTTCGAATGCCGAGGTTGACGCCCGCTGGTTTTCGATAGACGTGATCGCGCGCTGGCTGATCGTCTCCCAACGGTCGTAATCGGGGGTGGTGGGCGGTTGCTGCGCCGCCGCCGTGGTTGCCGACAGCCCCAGCGTCGCCGCGCCCGGAAGCAGGGCGAGCGTCAGGGCCAGCAGAAGGTGGCGCAGCACGTGCATCATTCCTCGAACACGCCGGGGATCGAGCGGGGCGAAGTAGTCATCCAGTCGGGCACCGGCAGGCTCTTTTCGCGCAGGAATTCCGGGTTGAACAACTTGGACTGATAGCGCGAGCCATAGTCGCACAGGATCGTCGCGATGGTGTGGCCCGGCCCCATTTCGCGCGCAAGCCGCATCGCTCCGGCCACGTTCACGCCGGTCGATGCGCCCATGCACAGCCCCTCGTCATGGAGCAGGTCGAACACGATCGGCAGCGCCTCGTCATCGGTGATCTGGTAGGCGTAATCGGGTGTGAATCCTTCGAGGTTGGCTGTGATGCGCACCTGCCCGATCCCTTCTGCGATCGAGCTGCCCTCGCTCTCCAGCTGGCCCGTGGTGTAGTAGGAAAACAGCTTGGCGCCCATCGGGTCGGCGATGGCGACCTTCACGCCCTTCGGCTGCAGCGCCATGCCGACGCCTGCCAGCGTGCCGCCCGATCCGACGGCGCAGCAAAATCCGTCCAGCTTGCCGCCGGTCTGCTCCCACATCTCGGGGCCGGTCGTCTCGACATGCGCCTGGCGGTTGGCGACATTGTCAAACTGGTTGGCCCAGATCGCGCCGTTCGGCTCGGTCTTGGCCAGTTCCGCGGCCAGACGTTCGGAGTAGCGCACAAAGTTGTTGGGGTTGCTGTAGGGTGCGGCGGGCACCTGTACCAGCTCGGCCCCGGCAAGGCGCAGCATGTCCTTTTTCTCTTCGCTCTGGGTCTCGGGGATGACGATCACGGTCTTGAACCCCATCGATGCGCCAACCAACGCGAGGCCAATGCCGGTATTGCCGGCGGTCCCCTCCACAATCGTGCCGCCCGGCTTCAGCGTGCCGCGCTTGACCGCATCGCGGATGATATAGAGTGCCGCGCGGTCCTTGACCGACTGGCCGGGATTCAGAAACTCGGCCTTTCCCAGAATGGTGCAGCCCGTCTCTTCGCTGGCGCGGCGCAGCTTGATCATGGGGGTGTTGCCGACCGCGTCGGCCAGATCCTGTGCAATGCGCATGGCGTGTCCTTTCCAGCGTGAAACCATGGGTCCACACTTAGGCGCGATGGCCAGCCAACTCAAGCCGCCGCGCGCAACCGGTCCCGCTGCCGGGCCAGCCACATCAGCGACAGGATCAGCGGTCCATTGTCGGCCTCGCCCGTGTCCAGCAGCGCCATGGCAGCGTCGAATTCCAGCACGTGCAGGCGAATATCCTCGGCCTCGGTGTCCAGCCCGCCATAGCGGGGCAGACCATCGGGCAGATCCGCAATACCCACGAAATTGTAAAAGTATTCAGTCGAATACCCCGGGGTGCAATAATAGCTGCCGACCCGCTCCAGCCGCGTCAGGGTCAGCCCCGCCTCCTCGTGGCATTCGCGGTGCGCTGCCTGCTCAGGCGTCTCGCCCGGATCGACGCGGCCCGCCACAGGCTCCAGCATCCACGGGCGCGGATCGCCGCGTCCGTACGGGCCCATACGGAACTGTTCAACCAGCAGAACGCGGTCGCGCACCGGATCATAAGGCAGCACCAGCGCGGCATCGGTCGCCACAAAAATCTCCCGGCGCAGCGCATCGCTCAACCCGCCCCGAAAGGTCGGATGACGAAAAACATGCGCCTCTGTGCGGAAGAACCCGGCGTGCAGAACCTCGGTCTCGATGGCCTCGACAGCCTTCGCACTGGTATCGCTGCGCACTGTCGCCGGCGCGCCGGTGGCCGCCAAACGTGAGGCCGCCCGCGCGCGGATCATCGGCATCCGCGCGGCCAACTCCTGCGGGCTGCACGTGCCGAAATATTCCATCGCCTCGGTCGCGGCGCCTCGGCTGATCGCGCCCCAACGCTCCGCCCAATCGTCCAGATCAAACGGCGCGCCGGGCTGCCAGCGACCGGGCTGAGGGAAATAGACCTGAGCCGTATGGGTATCGCCGCCCGCGCACACGCGGACCTCGCGCAGATCGTAGCCAAAGCCACCCTCGTAGAAATCAAGGCGCTGCACATCCTGCGGGCTGAGATCCTCCAGCAGGATCCCCGCAGCATCGCTACCGGGCCGCGCGGCGATGGTCGGAAAAATCTGGCCCTCGGCCCAAGTCACCGCATGATCCCTAAGGGTCGCGGGCCGCTTGGAAACAGCGTCCGCGCGCGGGCCCAGAACGATCCGCAGCAACGCGGCGTCTCGCAACGTGCCATACAGAAAAACCGCAGCCATGCTGTCAGGTCCAGCGCCGCGAAGCGATTTCCGCCAGCAATCCGCAGATCATTCCACCGACCAGCAGCGAGCCGATCAGCATTGGGTCGATCAGATATTGCGCATAGTCCAGAGCATTGTCGAAGATGCCGACGATCGCATCGACCGGTCCGTCGTATTTCTTTTCCAGCGATTGTTTCAGCATCAGGTTGAAACTCTGGGCAAAGAACCCCCAAATGATCAGCGCAAGAACCCCGGTCAGCCCATTGGCCAACGCCTCGGCATAGCCACGCCCGGCGCGGCTGCCAATGACGAACCAGCCGCACAGGACACCCAGCACCGCGTTGACGTAATTGAACCAGCCAAACGCGGTGTGCGGCGGCATCAGGGGGCGGACCATATCGGACCCGACCCAGCCGAGCACCCCCAATGAAATTGCCGCGACAAGGCGGGCAGCGGTCGGCAGGGTGCGTGTTTTTGGCATGTGTTATCCGGGCTTTGCGATGGTGATTTGCGTAACGTCGCAATTTCCTGCATGAAACGATCCGGCGCAAGAGGTGAGATAAAAATTCCACATCCGCCGGAACCGCTCGTCAAAGCCGAGGGCGGCGACGCTGTCCCATTGCTCGTTGAAGCGGTCGTGCCAGCGGCGCAGGGTCTGACTATAGCTTTCGCCGAATTCCATCGACCCGGCAACGGTCAGGCCCGCGCGCTCGACCTCCGCGCGCAGGGCGGCGGGGCTGGGCAGCATGCCGCCCGGAAAGATATACTTCTGAATGAAATCCACACCGCGCCGATAGACCTCCCAGCGCGCATCGCTGATGGTGATGATCTGAAGCGTCGCGCGTTTGCCGGGGCGCAGCCGGTCACGCACGGTATCGAAGTAAACCGGCCAGTATTGCTGCCCGACGGCCTCGAACATTTCGATGCTGGCAATGCCGTCATAGGTGCCACGCTCGTCGCGGTAGTCCTGAAGCTTGAAATCCACCAGATCAGAAAGACCCGCCTTTTCAATGCGTTCTCGCGCATAGTTCAACTGCTCTTGGCTGATTGTCAGCCCCGTCACCTTGAGCCCGCGCTGACTGGCGGCATATTCGGCAAAGCCACCCCAGCCGCAGCCGATTTCCAGCACGTGATCGCCCGGCTGGACGCCCATCCGGTCCACCATCGAAGCATATTTGGCCGTCTGCGCCTTTTCCAGACTTTCCTGCCCCGTCTCGAACAGGGCGCTGGAATAGGTCATCGTCTCATCCAGCCAGAGGCTGTAGAAATCATTGCCCAGATCGTAGTGATGGCTGATATTGCGCCGCGCCTGCCCCTTGGAATTGCCGCGCAGCCAGTGGCGCGCCCGCTCGAACGCGCGCACGAGGCTCATGCCGGGGAACCCGTCATAGACATCCTCGTTGTCGGTGCAGATGAAATCCATCAGCGCCTGCAAATCCGGACTGCTCCACCAGCCGTCCAGATACGCATCGCAAAAGCCCAGATCGCCCTCGCGGATCAGGCGCGCAAAGACGTCGGTGTTGTGCAGATGCACCTCGCCTACCGGGCCGGGATTCGGCCCCTCGGCGCGAAACACCCGGCCATCGGGCAGCACGAAATCCAGACGTCCCCGGTTGATGTTCTTGGCCTTGTCGAACACCCGCGCAAAGTAGCGCGGCAGGGTCGTTTGTCCTTCTGTCGAAGTCAGGATCATATCGTATTTTCCGTTTCTTGGCCGATCCGAGATGCCGGCAGTGTCATATCGGCGCGCATCAGAAAGTCCGTTCCTGATAGGCGTTCAGCGCCCGGTCGCGCCCGTCCGGCAGGCTGACCACCGGCGCGGGGTAGGCATCACTTGGCGACAGGCCCCAACTGCGTGGGATCGCATCGAAATAGCTCAGCGCCGTCTTGCTGGGATCATCATACCCTTCCGCGATCCATGCGCGAGAATACTGTCCCTTGGGATCGAATTTTTCCAGCTGTGTTTCTGGGTTGAAGATGCGGAAATAGGGCGCGGCGTCCGGTCCGGACCCTGCCGCCCATTGCCAGCCCATCGCGTTGCTGGCGATATCCCAGTCGGTCAGATGATCGTCGAACCACGCCTGCCCGACGCGCCAATGGGTCATCAGGTGCTTGGTCAGGTAGCTGGCCACGATCATGCGTGCGCGGTTGTGCATCCGGCCAGTCACATACATCTCGCGCATCGCCGCGTCGACAAACGGGATACCTGTGCGCCCCTGTTTCCACGCCATGACTTCGTTGGTATCACCATCCTCATTCCAGGGAAAATCATCCCATTTCTCGCGCCAGTTGCGCGTGGCGATCTGCGGCGTGTGGTAGATCAGGTGATAGGCAAATTCGCGCCAGACCAGTTCCTTGACCCAAGTCTCGGCGCCCGCTGCGCCCTCGTGCAGCGCGCGCAAGCCTGCGTGCCAGCACTGCGCCGGGCTGATTTCGCCAAGGGCGAGGTTTTCCGACAGGTTCGACGTGCCGTCGATGCCGGGCAGATCGCGGCGCGTCTTGTAGCGATCAATGGACTCGTCAATGAACCACGCCAGCCGGTTCTGCGCGGCATCCTCGCCAACCTGCTGATATGGCCGGCAAACCTCCGCACCCCGCCGCATCGCGTCGCCCATCTGCCAATCGGCCAGGTCATCGCTGGCGGGCCATGCCTCGGGCGCGTTCAGATCGTCCGGCGCGGCCAGCGGCGCAGGCACATCGCGGTCCTTCACGGCGCGCCACATCGGGGAGTAGACCTTGTAGTAGCCGCCTTCTTTGGTCTCGACTGTCCACGGCTCGAACAGCAGGTGGCCCGCGTGGCTGCACGCGTCGATACCATCCTCCTTCAGTCCGGCCTTTACCGCCTTGTCACGCGCAATCGCCGCCGGATCATAAAGCCGCGACCAATGCACCGCCCGTGCCCCGGTTTCGGCCACCAGATCGCGCAGCACGTCCAGCGCGTCGCCGCGCCGCAGGATCAGGCGGCTGCCCCTCGCCTCCAGCGTGTTGGCAAACCGCTCCAGCCCCAGACCCAGCCGCCATTTTGGCGCCGCGCCGAGGCCCGCGACCGTGTCGTCGTGGATAAAGACCGGAACGAGCGGACCGCCCGCGTCTAATGCAGCGCAAAGGGCCGGGTGATCGGTCAGCCGCAAATCGCGGCGGAGCCAAAGAAGGGTGGGTTTATTATCGCTCATGCCGTCTCCGGGCCATATATGCATCCGAGGGAAACATAGGGCGCGGCGCGGAAGATCAAAGCACCTCGTCCAGCGCCGTCAATAATTGGTCGATTTCGGCCCGGCTGGTGTAATGCACGAAACTCAGCCGCAGCACGCCGTGGTTCGGATCGACGCCCATCGCCCGCAGGGCGCGCACGGCATAGAAATCGCCGCCGCCCGCCATGATGTCATGCGCCGCCAGATCGCGCGCGACCTCCTCGCCCGGACGGTCGAGGCGCACGGCGACTGTGGGCGCGCGGCCCTCTGCGGTGTCCGGCCCCAGCAGGCGCACCGAATTGCGCGACTTGAGGTAGTCCAGCAGCGGCGACAGCAGCAACTCCTCATGGCTGCGCATCAGATCGTGCACGCCAGCGGCGCGCGTCGACGCATCGCCATCCAGCCCGTGATGATCCGCCAGCGCATCAATATAATCGGCCATGCCGGCACTTGCCGCCACCTGCGCATGGTCCGGCCCGGCGGGGGTGAAGCGTTTGTACAGGCTGCCTTCATTGAAATAATGTGCCTGATTAGGCAGTTGCATCCCCAATTCGCGCCGGATGGTCATGATCCCCTGATGCGGCCCATAGGTCTTGTAGGCCGAGAACAGGTAGATATCCGGCCCCATCAGCCCCACATTCGGCAGGCCATGCGGCGCGTAGCTGACCCCGTCAACGCAGACAAACGCCCCGGCGGCATGGGCCAGCGCGGTGATTTCCACCACCGGATTGACCTCGCCCACCACGTTCGAGCAATGTGGAAAGCAGACAAGGCGCACCCGCTCGTCCAGGAGATCCTCCAGATCCTCGGGGTTCAGATGGCCGGTGTCAGGGTCGATCTGCCACTCGCGGATCTCGAACCCCTCATCCGCAAGCCGGCGCCACGGCCCTGTATTGGCCTCGTGATCCTGATTGGTGACGATGATCGCGTCACCGGGCCGCATCCATTGCGCAAAGGCACGCGCCAGAACATAGGTGTTCTGGCTGGTCGAGGGGCCAAAGCTCAGCTCATCGGTGTCCACCCCCAACATCGCGGCAAGCCGCGTGCGCGCCTCGTCCATCTCGGCCCCGGCGAGTGTGGACGCCTCGAAGGGTGCGTAGGGCTGCACCTTGCGCTGGCGGTAGAACCGCGTCAGCCGGTCGATCACCGGCGCGCAGGTGTAGGAGCCGCCGGCGTTCTCAAAGAACGCCTGCCCTTGCAATGGCGCTTCGGTGAAGGCCGGAAATTGCCCGCGCACGAAATCCAGATCCAATGTGGTGCTCATTGCCGCCCTCCCCTGTTGCACCTTTGCAAGAAACAGCAAAGCCCCCGGACGCGCAAGCGCCGGGGGCCATGCATCGGTCAAAAGCGGGGGATCAGCTGCGTTCGGACTGCAGCCCCTTGAAGATCGCCCAGCACATCACCAGCAGAACCAGCGTGAATGGCAACCCCGTTGAAATGACCGCCGATTGCAAGGCGGCAAGCCCCCCGCCGATCAACAGCACGATCGCGACCGCGCCTTCGAAGATCGCCCAGAACACCCGCTGCGTCACCGGCGCGTCCACCTTGCCGCCCGCCGTGATCGTGTCGATCACAAGGCTGCCCGAATCGGACGAGGTGACAAAGAACACCACGACAAGGATGATCCCGATGGTCGAGGTGATCGTCGCCAGCGGCAACTGGTCCAGCATGTAGAACAGCTTCAGCTCCAGCGTTGCATCCTTGGCCAGTGTATAGCCGTCATTGACGACCTGGCTGATCGCGGTGCCGCCGAAAACGCTCATCCACAAAACGCAGACCAGACTGGGGATCAGCAGCACGCAAATCAGGAATTCGCGCACCGTCCGGCCCCGGCTGACCCGGGCGATGAACATGCCCACGAAAGGCGACCAGCTGATCCACCAAGCCCAATAGAATGACGTCCAGCCTTGAACAAAATTTGTGTCATCGCGCCCGAACGGATTGCTGAGCGGGATCAGATTTTGCAGATAGGCCCAGAGGCTGTCGGCAAAGAAGGTCAGCAGGAACACCGGACCGCCGACAAGCAGGGTAAAGACCAGCAGTAGGCCGGCAAGGCCCATGTTGATCTCGGACAGCAGCTTGACCCCGCCATCAAGGCCGCGCACGACCGAAATCAGCGCAATCGCCGTGATCCCGGTGATCAGCAGCACCAGCAGCAGGCTGGAATCGGCGACGCCGCTTTCCTCGGTATTGCCGTAGGTGATGCCCAGCAAGCTGCGCGTCCCCTCTTCCGCATCGCCCGATCCGTAGAGGAACGTCAGACCCGAAGCCGCCTGCTCCGCGCCGAAGCCCAGCGATGTGGCAAGGCCGAAAAGCGTGGCAAAAACGGCCAACGTGTCGATGATATGGCCGGTCCAGCCCCAGACACGCTCGCCAAACAAGGGGTAGAACGCGCTGCGCAAGGTCAGCGGCAGGCCCTTGTTATAGCTGAACAATGCCAGCGCCAATGCAACCACCGCGTAGATCGCCCACGGGTGCAGGCCCCAGTGGAAAATCGTCGCCGCCATGCCCAGCCGCGTCGCCGCAGCCTCGTCACCGCCAGCCGCGCCCAAGGGGGCCCAGTCGGTGCGCAGGCCGTCTTCGACCGAGGTGCCGCCCAGCGAACTGGCGAAATGGCTCATCGGTTCGGACACGCCAAAGAACATCAGTCCGATGCCCATGCCGGCCGCGAACAGCATCGCGAACCAGCCGATGTAATTGTAGTCCGGTGTCGCGTCCGAGCCGCCCAGCCGGATCGACCCGTAGGGGCTGAGGATCAGGAACAGACAGAAAATGACAAAAATATTGGCTGCGCTCAGAAAGAACCAATCGAAGGTCTTGGTCACGAAGGTGAACGACCAGTCGAACGCGGCAGTCGCCTGATCCGGCAGTGCCAGCGCGAAAAACACAAAAGCCATGATCGAGATCCCGGCCAAGGCGAAGACCGGATTGTGGAAATCCAGCCCGAATGGCCCGATGGATGTCGTGAAATTGTCCTGACCTATCTCGTAATCCGTATCGATTAGGTCCGAGTCGCCCTCTGGCGGCGGGATTCCTTGGTCCCCTGATGAATCGACCATGAGGCTTCCTTTCTGTTTGGAGGATCCGACAGGTCAGAAGCGCCATGCGTCCTATCGTGCCGGGCCTCTCGTTTTCGTCTGGTCCGGCGGCGCCCGCGCCACCATCTGTGCGAGTTGTAACAATAGTGAATGGCACGTGCCAACCGATGACGCCGAATTTAGTTCCAAAACCGACCAGAAATGCCTGAAAACGGCAGCTCTGGACGGCAGGTTGCCAAAAACTGGTAGCGCCAAAGCAATGGAGCGGCCCGCTTGGGGCCGCTCCATCACAGTCAGTTGTCTTTGGGTGGCGCGCCAGATCCCGGTGTCACTCGTCCTCGAGCGACAAGGCGACAAAGCGCGGCTGACCGCCAGACCGGACCAGCAACAGCAGTGATTTGCGGCCGGCCTCGCGCGCATCTGCGACCCGATCTTCCAGATCGTCAATCGTCGTCAGCGACTGCTGGCCTGCTTCGGTAATGACATCCCCCGCACGCAGACCCTTTTCATAGGCCTCCGACAATGGATCAATGTCGCGGACAACAAGGCCGGTGATGCTGTCAGCCAACTCCAGCTGCGCGCGCAACTCGTCGTCCAGCGGGCTGAGGGTCAGACCCATCATCGTCTCCGGCTCGGGCGCCGAGCCCGGCCCGCCACCGGACAGATCGGTGGTATCCACGCCTTCGGCGTCCTCGCGGCGGCCCAGCGTGACCTTCAGCGTCTTGGTGCCGCCATCACGGAACACAACGACGCGCACCGATTTGCCGACCTCGGTCTCACCGACCTGGCGGACCAGTTCGCGCGTGTCCGGCACTTTGACCCCGTCGAACGATACGATCACGTCGCCGGCCTTCATTCCGGCCTCGGCGGCGGGGCCCGCGGGCACATCCGTGACAAGCGCACCGGCTGCGTCATCAAGGCCCATTGCCTCGGCAACATCGTCGGTGACGTCCTGAATACGCACGCCCAGCCATCCGCGCCGCGTTTCACCGAATTCCTGCAACTGATCAACCACACGCTTGACCACGTTCGACGCCATCGAAAAACCGATGCCGATGGACCCGCCATTGGGGCTGAGGATGGCGGTATTCACGCCGACGACCATGCCATCCATATCGAACAGCGGTCCACCCGAGTTGCCCCGGTTGATTGCCGCATCCGTCTGGATGTAGTCGTCATAGGTGCCCGACAGCGCGCGGTTGCGGGCCGAGACGATCCCGGCACTGACCGAAAACCCCTGCCCCAGCGGATTGCCCATCGCCATCACCCAATCGCCGACACGCGCATTGTCGCTGTCGCCGAAGCTGACATAGGGCAGCGGATTATCCGCCTCGACCTTGAGCAGGGCAATGTCAGTCTTGGGATCGGTGCCGATGACCTTCGCCTCCAGCTCGCCGCCCTCGTAGAATTCGATGATGATCTCGTCAGCGGATTCGATCACATGGTTGTTGGTAACGATGTAGCCATCCTCGGAAATGACGAAGCCCGAGCCAAGCGCCGAACTGCGCCGCGGCCGTTCGCCGCCTTCGCCCTGGTCACGGAACTGGCGAAAGAAATCCTGAAACGGTGATCCGTCAGGCACCATCGGCACCGGGCCTGCACCTTGTGCGACCGTGGTCGAGGTGGTGATATTGACGACTGCGGGGCTGAATTTCTGCGCCAGATCGGCAAAACTTTCGGGGCGCGCGTGGGCCATGATGGCCTGCGCCATGATCAATGCTGCGGTCAGCATCGTCAGCGCCAGCGCCCTGATTGCGCCACCTTGCGACATGGTTGCCGTTCGGTTCGTGTCACTCACTGCGGGATCTCCTCACTTTTGTTCAACTGGCCGCCAATCTCGCGCGTGGCCGCACCTCCTGCTACCAACTTAGGTGATGCCGCGCGCGGTGCAAATATTTGCTGCATTTGTCACGCGAAGGTGACAGCGATCAACGCCGCGTCATGCGCCCAAGGTCTTGCCCAGCCAGACCAGAAAAACCCCTGTCGCGATTGCAACAAGGCCCAGCATGCGCCGGGCCTCGGGTGGCATGGCGCGCAGGGCGGCCAGCATATCCTCGACGATGCGAGGGGCCAACGCATAGATCAGCCCCTCGACGATCAGCACCAGCCCGAGGGCCAGAACGCCGACCGCAAGCATTACTGCACCGCCGCTTCGGCACCATCCGCAATGCCGTCGCCGGTTTGGTCATCGCTGGTCGGGCTCTCTTCGGTCTGGACATCATCCGTCACGGGATCCTCCGATGGATCGTCCCCGTCCCCGGCACTGCCAGCACCGTCGCCGGTTTGGCTGCCTTCGGGCGACGCCCCATTCTGCGCCGCGCTACCGGACTGCGCGGCGGACCCCACCATTGCGCCGGCCTCGTTGAAGTACTTGAAGAACTCACTGTTCGGCGACATGACGATCGACGAATTGCTGCCCTTCAGTGCCATGCGATACGCATCGAGCGACCGGTAGAATTCAAAGAACTCCGCATTGGCACCAAACGCCTCGTTAAAGACGGCGTTGCTTCTTGCGTCGGCCTCGCCTCGGGTGATTTCGGCCTGGCGCTGTGCGTCCGATACCAGTTCCACCTGCGTCCGGTCCGCCTGCGCGCGCACACGTTGCGCGGCCTCGTTACCGCGGGCGATCTCGTCCGCTGCCTCGCGCTCACGTTCGGCCCGCATCCGGGCGAAGGTGGCATCGAGGTTCTGGTTGGGCAGGTCCGTTCGCTTGAGGCGGACATCGACCACTTCGATGCCAAGCTCGCGCGCCTCCGTAATCGCGGCATTGCGGATCCGTAGCATCAGCGTCGCCCGGTCCGAACTGAGAATATCGTTCGAGCTGACCGAACCCAGCACCTCACGCGTCCGCGATCGCAGGATCGAGTCCAGACGGTTTTCCGCAAAGGGAATGCCGCCGTCGCCGACCGCCTCACGGAAGCGGCGCACATCCGAGATGCGATACCGCGCGAAGGCGTCCACAACCAGACGCCGGTCGTCCAGCGGCGTCACTTCCAGCGGGTCGACATCGCGGCTGAGGATCCGGTCGTCATAGCGCACGACCTGCTGGATGAACGGGATCTTGAACCCCAATCCCGGCTCTTCCTTGACGTCGATGATCTTGGAGAATTGCAAGACCAGCACCTTCTCACGCTCGTCCACGATAAAGATCGACAGCATGGCGACAATCGCGGCCACTGCAATGACAGGGAGTATATAAGCTGTTTTACGCATGATTACTGACCTTCCGAATTCTTGCGCAGCTCATTGAGCGGCAGGTAGGGCACGACACCCTGGGCGCCGCCGGACTGGTCCTGATCCAGAATGATCTTGTCCATATCCCCCAGAACTTCCTCCATCGCCTCCAGATAGAGGCGCGTGCGCGTCACACTTGGGGCCTTTTCATATTCGCCCAGAACGGCGCTGAAACGGCTGGCCTGACCTTCGGCCTCGTTCACCACGCGGGCGCGGTAACCTTCGGCTTCCTCCAGGGTCTGCGCCGCCTGACCGCGCGCCTCTGCCAGCACGCGGGCGGCATAGGCGTCAGCCTCTTTCTCCAACCGGTCGCGCTGCTGCTCGGCGGCCTGAACGTCGCGGAAGGCGTCGATCACCTGCGTCGGCGGATCGGCCTTGTCGAAGTTCACGCGCACGACGTTGATGCCGCTGTCGTAGCTGTCCAGCGTCAGCTGAACGAGATCTTCGAGCCGCTGCGCGATCGAACCCCGGTCACGGTTCAGGATCGGCGCCAGTTGCGATTGCGCGATGATTTCGCGCATCGCCGATTCAGATACGGCACGGATCGTGGCGCGCGGGTCGCGCAGGTTGAACAGGAACATCGCGGGATCGTTGATATTCCAGACCACCTGAAAATCGATATCGACGATATTTTCGTCGCCGGTCAGCATCAGACCGGCCTCACTGCCGCGTTCGCCGACGCCGATATCCTCGTTGCGTTCCGACGTGACCGTGACCTTTTCATAGGTGATAAACGGCCAAGGCGCGACATGCAGACCCGATCCTGTCGTGCGATGATATTCGCCAAGAAGCAGCTCGACGCCGCGTTCTTCGGGTTTGACGGTGTAGAAGCTGGCGAAAAGCCACAGGCCGACCAATGCCAGAAGGCCCAGCAAAACCGTGCCGCGTGTCAGGGCGGGTCCGCCGCTGCCATCGCCGCCGGGCCCGCCGGGGCCACCCGACCGACCGCCACGACCGCCCATCAGGACGCGCAGCTGATCCTGGCCTTTTTTCACCAGCTCGTCGATTTCTGACAATTGACCGCCGCTGCCGGGACGACGCCCGTCTCCACTGCCATTGTCTTTCCCCGAGCCGTCCCCGGAGTTACCGCCGCCGCCCCATGGGCCGCCCGACTGTCCCGCCATGTATATCAATCCTCTCAAAATCGTTTGTCAGCGCCTCCTGATGCGCTGACCCTTCATAAACTGTATGGTCGGGGGGGAAATTCAACCCGCCACGACCGAACTTGTTCCGGTCAGCTGGTGCGGACCGGGTTTTTCATTGTCACCAATTCCTCCGACATGGTCGGATGCACCGCGCAGACGCGGTCGAGATCCTCTTTCGTGGCGCCCATCTTGACCGCGATGCCGACCAGCTGGATCATCTCGCCCGCGCCCGGCGCGACGATGTGACACCCCATGACGCGGCGCGTGGCCTGAGACACTACCAGCTTCATCAGCACACGGTTGCTGCGCCCGGCAAAGGCCTGTTTCATCGGCCGGAAAGAGGTGCAGTAGATCTCGACCGGCTCGATCGCGCGGGCGTCTTCTTCGCTCAGGCCGACAGTGCCTATTTCGGGCTGGGTAAAGATCGCCGTCGGGATCAGGTCGTGATCGACGGGCGTGGGATTGCCACCAAACACCGTTTCGACAAAGCCCATCGCTTCGCGGATCGCGACCGGTGTCAGGTTCACCCGGTCCGTCACGTCGCCGATGGCATAAATCGACGGCACGGCGCTTTGCGAATATTCGTTTACCTCGACCTGCCCATACCGGCCCAGTTGCACGCCTGTCTGCTCCAGCCCCAGCCCCGCTGTATTCGGGTTGCGGCCCGTAGCGAAAAACACCTTTTCGAACCATTTCTCGCTACCATGGGTGGATTTGACGACATATCCGCCGCGTTCAGGCCGGATATCGAGGATATTCGTGCCCAGATGCAGGTCGATCCCGTTGTCGATCATCTCTTCGGAGACCAGCCCCCGCGCCTCTCCGTCAAAGCCGCGCAGGATCTGCTCGCCGCGGTAATACTGCGTCACGTCAACGCCAAGGCCATTGAGGATACAGGCAAACTCACAGGCAATATAGCCGCCGCCGACCACCAGGATACTGCGCGGCAGCGTCTCGAATTCGAAGATATCATCGCTGACGATGCCATGCTCGGCGCCCGGCAGATCGGGGCGTACGGGGGCGCCGCCGGTGGCGATCAGGATATGCTTGGCTGTAAAGCTCTGGCCGCTGTCCAGCGTGACGGTGTGCGCGTCGCCAATCGTGGCGCGCGCGTCAAATGTCGTCACGCCGCTGTTTTTCAGCAGGTTGCGATAGACGCCTTCCAGCCGGTCCAGTTCGGCCGTCAATGTGCCGCGAAACTTGTCCCAGTCAAAGCCGCCCGCGTGTACCGTCCACCCGTAGGCCTGCGCATCGTGCATCTCGCCCGGGAATTCGCTCGCATAGACCATCAGCTTTTTCGGCACGCAGCCCCGGATCACGCAGGTGCCGCCATAGCGGCTCTCTTCGGCCAGTGCAACGCTGGCGCCGGTCGCGGCCGCAACGCGCGCCGCGCGCACCCCGCCCGAGCCGCCGCCGATCACGAATAGATCATAGTCGAAAGTCATGTCTGCCTCTTGCTGCCCTGGGCCGGATCGCTGGCGATCAGTCCATCGTGTCCTTGAAAAGATTGTCGGATTCCACGAAATCCAGACGGTCGCGCACCACCGTGCCCTCGTTGATGTCGCGCATCTCAACGCGCCCGTCGCCATGGCCGATCACAACGATATCGCAAATGTCGATGAACAGGCCGTTTTCCACGACGCCCGGTATCTGGTTCAGCACCATGGCCAATTGGCGCGCATTGCCGATCCGGTCCAGATGCAGATCAAGGATGTGATTGCCCTCGTCCGTCACATAGGGATGATCGCCATCCATCCGCAGCACCACGTCGCGGCGCATCACATCGACGGAAACCAGCATTTCCTCGATCAGCGCGCGGGTGATCTGCCATCCGAACGGGATCACCTCGACCGGCAGGGGGAAGGCGCCCAGCGTGACGACCTCCTTGGCCGCGTCAGTGATCACGATCATCTGGTCGCTGGCTGTCGCGACGATTTTCTCCTGCAACAGCGCGCCGCCACCACCCTTGATCAAGTTCAGCTCGGCGTCGAACTCATCGGCGCCGTCGATGGTCAGGTCCAGCCATTGGGCCTCATCCAGGGTGATCACCTCGATACCGACCTCGCGGGCCAGCTTGGCGGTGCGGGTGGAGGTGGGCACGCCGCGTATGTTCAGCCCGTCATTGCGCACCAGTTCGCCCAGGCAGCGGACCATCCACGCGGCGGTGGATCCGGTGCCCAGCCCGACGCGCATGCCGTCCTCTACATAATCGACCGCGCGCTTGGCGGCGACGAATTTAGCCTTGTCGATGGGCGACAATTCTCCGGTCATGGCAGCGACTCCGTAGTGTTTCGCGTGGTTATAGGGAAGATGCCCCGAAGGTGCGAGAGGCAAAGAGGCCCGCCGCGCCCCTCAGCGCCGTGTGATTTGCCTTCTGCGCCGCATTGCATGACAAATGGTCGGGCCGGGCGGCGAATCCCAAGCCATGCGCCCGCCGCCACGCCGGAGATACCGCCGATGACCCGACGCCCCAGATCCGACAGGCCCCTGCCGCACTGGCTGCGCAGCCAGGCCGCGCGCATGGCACGGGGCACGCCGGATCATGCAACGCGCAGGGAGTTTCTGGCGCAGGCCAGCGCATTCGGCATCAGCACCAGCGCTGCCTATGCGCTGCTCGGCCTGCCCGCCCCGGCCCGCGCGCAGGAGGCAGGCGGCCCTCCTGGCCATTCTGCGGGGCGCCGCGGTACGGCGCAGGTGCGCATTCAGATGCTGGTGCGGGATCTGGGCGATCCGCGTAGTTTCGACTGGTTTCAGGCAGCGAACGTCACGCGCGGGTGGCTGGAATACCTTGTCAGCTATGAAAACGACGGCACGTTCCGCCCCCGGCTACTGAAGGGCTGGCAGATCAGCGATGACGCCGCGCAATATACGCTATACGTGCGGCAGGGCGTGACATGGAACGATGGCAGCGCGTTTACCGCAGCCGACGTGGCGCGCAACATCGCCCGCTGGTGCGATCGCACCGCGCCGGGCAATTCGATGGCCGCGCGCTTTGCCGTGCTGATCGATCCCGAAACGGGCCAGGCGCTCACCGGCGCGATCAACGTGGTCGATGATCATACCGTCACGCTGATCCTGCCGCGCCCGGACATCTCGCTGATCGCGGGCATGGCTGATTATCCGGCGGCGATCGTGCCGCCGGATTTCGACCCCGAAACCATGCTGGAAAACCCCATCGGCACCGGCCCCTACCTGCCCGAAGCGGTCGTACCGGGCAGCCATGCGGTGCTGGTGCGCAACGATGCGCATGCGTGGTGGAACGCCGGCAGCGGTGCATGGATGGAGCGGATCGAATTCGTCGATACCGGCACTGACCCCGCGACCGCCTACGCCGCCGCGCTGGCGGGCGAGATCGACATGACCCACACCGTCGAGGGCAGCTATATTGAGGCCTTCGACCAGCTGGAGGGCTGGCGCGCGCACGACATCCAGACAGCGGCAACCGTCACGATCCGGGCCAACCAGAAGGCCGAAATCGGGGGTGTCCGCCCCTATGCCGATCTGCGCGTGCGCCGCGCCCTGCAACTTGCGATGAGCAACGACATCCTGCTGGAGCTGGGCCACGGCAATCGCGGCACGTTGGCGGAAAATCACCATGTCTCGCCGCTGCATCCGGCCTATGCGCCGATGCCTGCGCCCGACTTTGACCCGATGCTGGCCCGGCAACTGATGATCCAGGCGGATATGCTGGACTTCGAGCATGACCTCGTCTCGATTGATGACAGCTGGCGCCGCAACACCGCCGATGCTGCCGCAGCCCTGCTTACCGACGCTGGCCTGCGGGTGCGCCGGACCATCCTGCCCGGCACGCGCTATTGGAGCGGGTGGACCACCTTCCCCTTCAGCACGACCGACTGGGGGCATCGCCCGCTGGGGGTGCAGACCTACGCGCTGGCCTATCGGTCGGGCGAGCCCTGGAATGAGTTTGGCTGGTCGAACCCCGATTTCGACGCCCTGCTGCAAGAGGCGCTGGCGACCCTCGATATCGACGCGCGGCGCGCCCTCATGGCCCGGCTGGAGGCGCTGGTGCGCGAGGATGCGGTGACAGTGCAGCCCTATTGGCGCACGTTGCGCAATCACACCCGCGACGGGCTGCAAGGGGGCGCGCATCACATCGCGTTCGAAATCCGCCCGTCCGAATTGCGCTGGACCTGACCGGGCGCCGCGCGTAAGGCGCCGGGGGCCATCTGCGCCCCGAACCACCCCGCGAAAGGCCCCCACATGCGCAAAGCCATTGCCACGCTGCCGATCCCCGAATTCGTCATCCTGCTGGCCTTCATGGTGTCGATCACGGCACTGGCGACCGACATCATGCTGCCCGCGCTGGATGTGATGGGCCATGATCTGGGCGTGGACGATCCCAATTCGGTGCAGCTGATCGTGTCCTCGCTGTTTCTGGGCTTTGCCGTGGGTCAGGCGCTGGCCGGGCCGCTCTCGGACAGTTTCGGGCGCAAGCCGGTGATCTATGGCGGCTATGTCATCCTCATCATCGGCTGCCTGATGTCGCTCTTTGCAGCCAGCTGGGAGATGATGATCGCGGGCCGCGTCCTGCAGGGCTTTGGCGCCGCCGCGCCGCGGATCGTGACGATGGCGCTGGTGCGCGACGGCTATGAAGGGCGCGCGATGGCGCGGATCATGTCCATCGTCATGGCGCTCTTTATCCTTGTGCCCACCATCGCGCCCGCGCTTGGGCAGGTGGTGATCTGGCTCAGCGGCTGGCGCGCCACATTTGTCGTGCTGATCGTGCTTGGGATCGGTGCCTGCCTGTGGTTCGCGCTGCGCCAGCCTGAAACGCTGCCCGCGCCGATGCGGCGGCCCTTCTCGGCCCGCAGTATCGGCG
>DATCSR010000028.1:0-37932 GCA_036568405.1 Roseovarius sp. | reverse complement strand
CCGCACGCTTTTATAACGCATCAGCCTTTGGCTGTGCGGATCTTTTTGTCCTTGTCGTAGAACGGCATCTCGGCCGCGACGGCCGGGATTTCGGTGCCGTCCTCGTTGCGCACGGTCAGTTTCGTGCCGGGCTTGGCTGTCGAAACGGGCATGCGCGCGATGCCGACGTTATGCTCGTTGATGCGCGAATACATGCCGTAGGTCACGACGCCGACCTTCTTGCCGTCATGCAGAAGATCCGCGCCCTCGTCTGCGGGGGTCTTGCCATCCAGCTTGACGCCGTAGATCTTGAACCGCTCGCGGCCCTCCAGGGCATAGTGATTCTCGGCGCCGATAAAGCCCGTCTTGCCGGGCGAGACGACGAATTCGAGGCCCAGCTCCCACAGGGTATCGCCTGCCGGATCGCCATTCTCGAACGGATAGGTTTCCGAGTTGTCGCCCGGAAAGAACAGCAGGTATGATTCGGTGCGCAGGCGGTCCAGCGTGCTGAACTGCACGGGGCGAATGCCCATATCCTCGCCGTCCCGCAGGATGGCGTCCCACAGCTGCACGACGTGCTTTTTCTGGCAGAAAATCTCATAGCCGCGCTCGCCGGTATAGCCGGTGCGCGAGATCATGACGGGGCAGCCATAGAGCTTGGTCTGCATGATGCCGAAATAGGCCAGATCGCGGATGCCCGGCACATGTTTTTCCAGAAAATCAACAGCAACGGGGCCTTGCAGCGAAATGTCGTGCAGGTCGTCGTCAAAGATGATCGAGACGTTCTTGCCTGCAGCGACGGACGTCATCGATTCCATGCCGGTGCCGGTGCCATGCACAACCAGCCAGGAGTTCACGGAAAGACGATAGATCACGCAATCGTCGATGAATTTGCCGCCCTCGTTCAGCATCGCGGCATAGACCGCGCGCCCCGGCATCAGCTTTTCGACATTGCGGGTGGTGGTGCGGTCGATGACATGCGCCGCATCGGGGCCGGACAGGTAGACCTTTTTCAGACCCGACACATCCATGAGACCCGCCTTGGTGCGGACGGTTTCATAATCGGCCTGCGCACGCGCCTCGCTGTGGTCATAGAACCATGCGGTTCCCATGCCATTCCAGTCTTCCAGCTCGCCGCCGATCTCGGCATGGCGGTGCGCCAGTGCGGAGTGTCTCCAGATAATCGCCATGATGTGGCCCCCTGTTCTGTTTGTCAGAATTGATCGGGGCATTGAGCATCAGGCGATTTCAAAAAGCAAGAATCACATGCAATAATTTTTCCTCACAGGCAAAGCGCACAGGAAGGGGTGGGCCACATAGCCAGCGCATGTGTGAACTCCGGGTATTTGCCCCGCGTATTGGCGATGCAGTTGCCCATATCCAACTTGGACACTCAGTGGGCAATTGACAAGCGGCACAAAACGCGGCCCAATGTCGCACCAATAAAAATATATTCCTGCGGGGCAAGTCCGCCCGACATGCAGGAGAACCAACAAGGGAGACATGTGGATGGCGACATCAAACGATGGCGGCGGAGCCAGCCTGCAAAGGGCAATCGGCTGGAAAGACGCATTCTGGATGGCATCGGGCGTACCCGCGCTGGTGCTTTTTTCGATCGGAGGAATCGCGGCGACGATCGGGAACCCGTCATGGGTAATCTGGATGCTGTCGGTGACGTTCGGCTTCCTGCAAGCCTTTGTCTATGCGGAAATCGCGGGCCTGTTCCCGAATAAATCCGGCGGCGCGTCCATCTATGGTGCGGCCGCCTGGGTGCGTTACTCGAAAATCATCGCGCCGCTTTCGGTCTGGTGTAACTGGCTGGCCTGGACGCCGGTTCTGGCCATCGGCGGGGGCTTGGCCGCCGGGTATGTGCTGACGTCGCTCTTTGGTGCCGAATCAGCGATCAACAGCTGGGAAATCACGATTCTGCCGCTCGACTTCCTGAATGCGGGCCTGACGCTGCGGATCAATGCGACGTCGATTGTCGGCTCTGCGATCCTGCTGTGCGTGTTCATCGCGCAGCACAAGGGCATCTCGGCTGCGGCCAAACTGCAGTCGATCATTGGCCTTGCCGTTCTGATCCCGCTGCTGATTGTCGGCCTTGTGCCGCTGTTGACCGGCGATGTCCTGACGGAGAATCTGCTGCCACTGACCCCGATTTCGGGCGAATGGAACATCGAGGGCACGACGCTGTTCCTTGGCGGTCTGTTCATCGCCGCATGGTCTGCCTACGCGTTCGAGACGGCGATCTGCTATACCAGCGAATTCAAGGATCCGCAGCGTGACACGGTGCGCGCGATCATTGCTGCCGGCGTAGTCTGCGTTGTGATCTATACCCTTGTGCCGCTCAGCTTTCAGGGCGTTCTGGGTGTCGAGGGCATGCTTGAACCGGGCATAGTCGATGGTTCGGCGGTCGCCGGGGTAATGGCAAGTATGGTCGGCGGTGGCAGCATCATCGCCAAGATCATGGTCGTGATGCTGTTCCTGGCGCTGGTGCTGGCGATCATGACGTCGATGGCCGGATCGTCGCGCACTCTATACCAGGGGTCGGTGGATGGTTGGCTGCCCAAGTTCCTGTCGCGCACGAACGAGCATGGCGCACCGGTGGCGGGCATGTGGTCGGATCTGGGGTTCAACCTGATCCTGCTGCTGATGTCGGACTATCTGTTCGTCCTCGCGGTATCGAACTGCTGCTACCTGGTGTTCAACTTCCTGAACCTCCATTCGGGCTGGCTGCACCGGATCGACAACGCCAACGCCAACCGGCCGTGGAAGGCCCCCACCATCATGCTGTGGATCGGTGGCACGCTGGCCTTCGTGAACGCCATGCTTCTGGGCGCGGGCGCGAATGTCTGGGGCGAGGGCACGCTGCGCTCGGCCATCATCGCGATTGCGTTGATCCTGCCGGTGTTTTGGTATCGCCACTACATTACCGACAAGGGCAAGTTCCCGGCCAAGATGCTCGAGGATCTGGCGGTCGGCGGCAACACCGATCTGTCGGTACGTAAGGCAGGGATGCTGCCTTATATCACGCTGGTCGCCGGTGTGGTCGTGGTGATTATCGCAAATCAGGTCTTCCACCTGTGACGCTCCACGGCGCTCACAGAGCCTGAAAAACACGAGCCGCCCCACACCGGGGGGGCGGCTTTTGAGGGGCAGACCGGCGAAATCAGGTCTTGCCTTAGATGAAAATTTGTTTCTTGGTAGTTGAGCGGATCTAGCTTTGCTGCTAGCGTCAGAATCGGTATCACAGAAGGATCACAACAGATGTGCGGGATCGTAGGACTATTTCTGAAGGACACGTCGCTCGAGCCTAATTTGGGCCGTATGCTGACGGAAATGCTGATCACGATGACGGATCGTGGCCCCGACAGCGCGGGCATCGCCATTTATGGCACCGAACACAAGGGCAAGGTCAAACTGACCGTGCAGTCCGATCACCCCGACCGTGATTTCGAGGGTCTGGACAAGGACATGCAAAAGGCACTGGGCGGCGAAGTGACCGTTCGCGTCAACGACACGCATGCGGTGATCGAAATCGACGCGGCATGGGCCGCTGCCGGACGCACCGTGCTGGCAAACATCCGCCCGGATGTGCGCATCATGAGCACCGGCGAATCGCTGGAAATCTACAAGGAAGTCGGCCTGCCCAAGAACGTCGCGGCCCGCTTCGACATCTCGTCGATGTCCGGCAGCCATGGCATCGGCCACACCCGCATGGCGACCGAATCGGCTGTGACCACGATGGGCGCGCACCCGTTCAACACCGGCCGCGACCAGTGCCTGGTGCATAACGGATCGCTGTCGAACCATGCCAGCCTGCGCCGCAAGCTGCGCAAGGCCGGCATGCGTATCGAAACCGAAAACGACACCGAAGTGGGCGCGGCCTACATCACGTGGAAGATTCAGAACGGCTCCACCCTGGGCGAAGCGCTGGCGTCGACCATCGACGACCTGGACGGGTTCTTCAACTTCGTCGTCGGCACCAAGGACGGCTTTGGCGTCGTGCGCGACCCGATCGCCTGCAAGCCTGCTGTCATGGCCGAAACCGATCAGTATGTGGCCTTCGCCAGCGAATATCGCGCGTTCGTCAACCTGCCGGGGATCGACTACGCCCGCGTCTGGGAGCCGGAGCCCGCAACCGTCTACTTCTGGAGCCATGACCACGCTCCGACCGCTACAGAGAAGGCCGCATAATGCAAACATTCGATCTAGAAGCGCAGGGTTTGCGCAACCTGAACGCCGCCCTGCAGGCTCAGTCCAAGGAAACCAACCAGACCGCTTGGGAAGTCGTGCATGCCAAGGGCAGCCACGCCATTGCCGTTGGTCTGGATGCCCCCATCGAAGTGAACGTCAAGGGGTCCACCGGCTATTACTGCGCCGGCATGAACAAGCAGGCGACCGTGCATATCCACGGCTCCGCCGGTCCGGGCGTTGCTGAAAACATGATGAGCGGCACCGTCATCGTCGAAGGCGACGCCAGCCAGTACGCCGGCGCCACCGCCAATGGCGGCACGCTGATCATCAAGGGTAACGCCAGCTCGCGCTGCGGGATCTCGATGAAGGGCGTCGACATCATTGTTCACGGCAATGTCGGCCACATGAGCGCGTTCATGGCGCAGTCGGGCAACCTGGTCGTCTGCGGCGATGCCGGCGACGCGCTGGGCGACAGCATCTACGAGGCGCGCCTGTTCGTGCGCGGTTCGGTCAAGTCGCTGGGTGCCGATTGCATCGAAAAGGAAATGCGCCCCGAGCATCTCGAGATCCTCAAGGATCTGCTGGAGCGCGGCGAATGCGACGCAAAACCCGAAGAGTTCAAGCGCTACGGGTCGGCCCGCAAGCTGTACAACTTCGACATCGACAACGCATATTGAGGGGCTGACATGAAAGACGATACACACAGCGTTCCGCGCACCGTTCCGATCCAGTCGGCCACCTTCTCGAACCCGACGAACGCGGAAATCCGCCGCGCGGCAGCGACCGGCATCTATGATATCCGTGGTGGCGGCTCCAAGCGCAAGCTGCCGCATTTCGACGACCTGCTGTTTCTCGGCGCGTCCATCTCGCGCTACGCCCTCGAAGGCTATCGCGAGAAATGCGACACCAAGGTCGTGCTGGGCACCCGCTTTGCCAAGAAGCCGATCGAGCTGGACATCCCGGTGACGATCGCGGGCATGTCCTTCGGCGCGCTCTCGGGCCCCGCCAAAGAGGCACTGGGCCGCGGCGCAACCATGGCCGGCACCTCGACAACCACCGGCGACGGCGGCATGACCGAGGAAGAGCGCGGCCATTCGACCAAGCTGGTCTATCAGGTCCTGCCGTCGCGTTACGGCATGAACCCCGACGACCTGCGACGCTGCGATGCCATCGAAGTCGTGGTTGGCCAAGGCGCCAAGCCGGGCGGCGGCGGTATGCTGCTGGGTCAGAAGATCTCCGACCGCGTGGCCGAAATGCGCAACCTTCCCAAGGGCATCGACCAGCGCAGCGCCTGCCGCCATCCCGACTGGACCGGCCCCGACGATCTGGAAATCAAGATCACGGAACTGCGCGAAATCACCGCGTGGGAGAAGCCGATCTACGTCAAGATCGGTGGCACGCGCCCCTATTTCGACACCATGCTGGCGATCAAGGCCGGCGCGGATGTGGTCGTTCTGGACGGCATGCAGGGCGGTACCGCCGCTACGCAGGACGTGTTCATCGAGCATGTCGGCCTGCCGATCATCGCCTGCATCGGCGAGGCTGTTCGCGCGCTTCAGGACATGGACCTGCACCGCGAAGTGCAGCTGATCGTCTCGGGCGGTATCCGCGGCGGCGCCGATACGGCCAAGGCACTTGCCATGGGCGCGGACGCGGTTGCGATCGGCACCGCTGCCATGATCGCGCTGGGCGACAACGATCCGCAGTGGGAAGAGGAGTACAACGCGCTCGGCACCACAGCGGGCGCCTATGATGACTGGCATGAGGGCAATGACCCGGCCGGCATCACCACGCAGACGCCAGAGCTGATGAAGCGGTTCGATCCCATCGCCGGGGGGCGTCACCTGAACAACTTCCTCAAGGTGATGACGCTGGAGGCGCAGACGATCGCGCGGGCATGCGGCCATAACCACCTGCACAACCTCGAACCCGAGGATCTGGTGTCACTGACGATGGAAGCGGCTGCAATGACAAAGATCCCGCTAGCAGGGACCAACTGGTATCCCGGCAAGCCGGGCACCAGCTATTGACAGCAATCCGGCCTTGGGGGCGCGCACAATGTGTCGCGCCCCTTTTGCCTTGAACATCCCAAGAAACGAACCAACAGGGACACTCGAACATGACAACAGACCCATTTGTGCAAACCTCGCAGATCAACCTTGAAAGCTGGGGCAAAGAACGCGGCATCAAGCAGTTCATGGTCAATTTTACCGACATTCTGGGCATGCAGCGAACCAAGCTGGTGCCCATTCGCGCGATTGGCCGGATGCAGAAAGGCGGCGCAGGTTTTGCCGGCTTCGCCGGCGGTATGGATTATACGCCGTCCCATCCCGACATGCTGGTGATGCCGGACCCCGATGCGGTCGTCCAGATTCCGTGGCAGAAGGACGTCGCATGGGTTCCCGGCAACCCCGTGATGCGGGACGAATTCTCCGCTCAGGCGCCGCGTAACGTTCTGCGCCGGCAAATTGCTGACGCCGCCGAACTGGGCCTGCACTTCAAGATCGGCGTAGAGCCGGAGTTCTCGCTTCTGAACCAAGATGGAACGGGAGTCGCAGACGCTCAGGATACACGGGTAAAGCCCTGCTACGACCAGCAGTCGATGATGCGCAACTATCACGTCATCAACGAAGTCAGCGAATATATGCTGGAAATGGGCTGGGGCTGCTATCAGGCCGATCACGAGGACGCCAACGGCCAGTGGGAAATGAACTGGGACTTCGACGATGTCCTGAAGGTCGCCGACCAGTTGAGTTTCTTCAAGTTCATGATCAAGTACGTCGCGGAAAAGCACGGCATGCGCGCCAGCTTCATGCCAAAGCCGCTTCCGACGCTGACAGGCAACGGTTTGCACGCCCACATCTCGGCCTGGGACGGCAAGGGCGCGGATGCGAAGACGAACCTGTTCGCCGGCTCGGACGATACGCCTGCAGGGCGCCATGGCCTGTCGGAAACCGCCGCCAAATTCCTCGGTGGTATGCTTGAGCATGGCACCGGCATGACGGTCATCTGCTGCCCGACGGTCAACAGCTACAAGCGGATCGGCGCACCCGGCACCGCCTCTGGCGCAACCTGGGCCCCGAACAGCATCACCTGGGCCGGTGACAACCGGACCCATCTGGTCCGCGTTCCGGGCGGCGGCCGTATGGAACTGCGCCTGCCGGATGGTGCATCGAACCCGTATCTGATGCCAGCCGTGATCATGGCCGCCGGCCTTCAGGGCATCCGTACCAACGCTTGCCCCGGCGAGACCAGCGATATGGACAAGGCAGTCGATGCGGAAAAGGCCAAGCGCGCCCCCAAGCTGCCGCAGAACATGCTGGACGGTCTGCGCGCCTTCGAGGCCGACACCAAACTGACAGAAGCGTTGGGCGAGGAGTTCTCGAACTCCTTCGTCAAGCTGAAGCGCCGCGAGTGGGACAGCTACATGAACCACTTCACCCAGTGGGAGCGTGATCACACGCTGGATATCTGATCAGCACCCGAAGACGACGCAAAGAGCGGGCTGAACGGCCCGCTCTTCTGCATTTCCGGTCCCAGACTCAGGTGTTCTGCGGATAGGAGATGATCGACAGATACCGGCACGGCAGCGACACCAGCCGCTCGGGGCCATGCGGCGCATCTGCGTCGAAGAACAGCGTATCGCCCGGCTTTAGCGGCACCACGGAATCGCCGTGCCGATAGTCGACCTCGCCCTCCAGCATGTAGATCGTTTCGATCCCGCCATGCTGGAACGTGGGAAACATGTCCGAGATATCGCTGAGCGTGATCAGATATGGCTCGACGATGACGCCCGATGCGTTCGATCCGATCGTCCCGAGAAGGTTGTATTGATGCCCCGCGCGCGTGCCCGCGCGCTCAAGCTCGACCCCTTCGCCGGATTTGGTGTGCATGAATTCGCGCTTTTCCTCGAATCGGCGAAAGAATCCTGTGATCGGCACGCGCAATGCGTTCGCCAATGTCTGGAGCGTGGTCAGCGACGGCGATGTGTTGCCGTTCTCGATCTTGGACAGCATGCCAATGCTCAGCCCGGTCCTGTTGGACAATTCGGCGACCGTGATCTCCTGCTTGCGGCGATGCGCACGCAGCTCGCGGCCGATGGCGATTTCCAGCACATTCTCGCGGTCCTCCTTTGGACTGCGATGGGGGTCCTGCGTCAACTTGGCAGCGCGGGCCGGCGTGATTTTTTCAATATTCATCCAAAATTCCGATGTAACAAGCCTAAGGTCCCTTCCGGCGGCGTCGCTTTCGCGGTCCGTCGTGGGGGTCATTGAAGAATATGGGAATTTTCACTGTGCGGACAAGAAAATTGAAGCAGAGTAAAAATTTTTTAGCAGGAGGCTGCAATTTTAGTCTATGTTAATGCATCAAGGCAGTAGGTCAGGCTGGCGCAAGGGGGTCGAATCGCCAAATACGCGGAAAAAAACTTGACCCCGAGTGATTACCTGCAAGACTGACTGCCTGATCCGCAACGAAAAGGGGTTCAAACCCTGCCGGATCCAACAATATGAAACGGCGTCCAATCAATGGGTGTCACCGACGTGGCGATTATTCGCTGCGGCAATAGGGAGACTACAATGAAATACAACACAACGGCCCTCGCGGCCGCACTGCTGGCTTGTGCGCCGATCACAGCGATGGCCGAAGATAGCTCCGATCCTATCGTTATTCCGATCCACAACTGGTCGTCCCAGATCGTGATGTCCAACGTCGTCGGACAGATCCTGCAAGAGCGCGGCAATTACGTTGAATACGTCACGACGGACAGCCAGGCCGTCTACGAATCGCTTCGCGTGGGCGACGTCACCCTTGAGATGGAAGTGTGGGAAGGCGCGTTTGGCGCATCGTACCGCGCCGCGATGGAGAAGGGCGGTATCGTCGATGCCGGCGACCATGATGCCGTAACCCGCGAGGATTGGTGGTACCCGATGTGGACCAAAGAGGCCTGCCCGGGCCTGCCAAGCTGGGAGGCGCTGAACGATTGTGCCCAAGTGTTCGCCACGGTTGAGACCGGCGACAAGGGCCGGTATCTGGACGGCCCGGTTGACTGGCTCAAGCACGGCAAGGAGCGGGTCGAGGCGCTGGACATGAATTTCACCGTGATCAACGCAGGAAGCGCGGCTGCGCTCTGGGCTGAAATCGGCGCTGCCGAAGCCGAGAAAAAGCCGATCGTGGTGTTCAACTGGACGCCCAACTTTGCCGAGGCTGTCTGGCCCGGCGAGTTCGTCGAATTCCCCGAATGGGAAGAAGGCTGCGATACGGACCCGGCTGTCGGCCCGAACCCCGATGCGCTGTATGATTGCGGCAACCCGGCGGACGGCTACCTGAAGAAAGCCGCGTGGGAAGGGATGCAGGAGAAATGGCCCGGCGCCTACGAGACGCTGACGAAGATCTCGTTCACCAACCCGCAGATCGCCGAAATGGCCAAGCTGGTCGATGTCGAAGAGCTGGAGCCGGAAGAGGCCGCCTCCGAGTGGCTGGAGGCCAACACGGACGTCTGGCAGAGCTGGATCAACTGATCCTCGCGCTTTCGCTTTGATATTTGCCAGGCCCCGCCCGAAACCCTCGGTCGGGGCCGTTTTGCCAAAGGTAGACAATGACCCAAAACGTACCCGTCATCTCTTGCCGGAATGTCTGGAAACTATTCGGCCACGACCCTAAGTCATATCTTGCCACATTGCCCGCCGGGCGCGGCTATGAGGAAATCCGGGCCGATGGCTATATCGCCGGGGTCAAGGATGTCAGTATCGACGTCCAACGCGGCGAGATGCTGGTAATCATGGGGTTGTCGGGGTCGGGCAAGTCGACCCTCGTGCGTTGTTTTTCGCGCTTGCACGACATTACCGGCGGTACGATCGAGGTCGAGGGGCAGGACGTGATGAGCTTGTCCGAGAGGGAGCTGATTGAGTTGCGGCGCTCGAAGATGGGCATGGTGTTCCAGTCCTTCGGTCTGCTGCCGCACCGCACGGTGCTGGACAACATCGCCTTCCCGCTGGAAATGCGGGGGCAGGACCGCCACAAGCGCCGCGAACGCGCGATGGAGGTGATCCAGCTGGTCGGCCTCGAGGGGCGCGAGGATTATTTCCCGCGCGAGTTGTCGGGCGGACAACAGCAGCGCGTCGGCATCGCCCGATCTCTCGCCATCGAGCCGGATATCTGGTTCCTGGACGAGCCGTTCAGCGCGCTTGACCCGCTGATCCGGCGGGAGATGCAGGACGAGTTCCTGCGCCTTCAGGCGATGCTGGCAAAGACGATCGTCTTTATCACCCATGATTTCGACGAGGCGCTGCGCCTTGCCGACCGTATCGCCATCATGAAGAACGGCGCGGTCGAACAATGCGACACGCCCGACCAGATCGTGCTGCACCCCGCAACCGAATATGTACGCAAGTTCACCGAAGATATCGACAAGGCCCGCGTGGTGCATGCCAGTGTTCTGGCCCAGCCGGACCTCACCGGCACTGGCGATCCGGTCGATGCGTCCGCGACCGTCCACCAACTGCCGCAACTGCTGGTTCAGGACACGCGCGAGGCGATTCCGGTCGTGCGAGACGGCAAAAGCTTCGGCGCCTTCCGCCGCCGCGATGCGTTGGACATCCTTGTGGGGGCAGATTGATGGCGGTTGTCACCACCGATACCGCCGCCACCGGTCCCTCGCTGACCCGCTCGAACGCGGCGCTGGTCATGGTGGCCGTGGCCGTGATCCTGACCGCGATGCATTACGTCGGCGCATTGCCCGACGTCCTGCACCGCCTGCCCGAGGCGATGATCCCCCCCTTCGCCACATGGCTCGATACCGCGTTCAACTTCGTCAAGGATGATCTGGGCCTGCTGGCGCTGACGCGGTTCCTGACGACGGGGCTGGAATGGCTGCTGGACGTGACGGCGAACCTCTTGTTCGGTCAGCGCCGCTGGCCGTTCCTCGGCCCGATCCCATGGACCGCCATTGCCGCTGTCGCTGCCGTGGTCGGCTATTACCTGGGCGGCTGGCGCATGGCGCTGCTGGGCGGGGGCGTCTTTGTCTGGACCGCGCTGATCGGCCAGTGGAAGATCGCGATGCAGACCGCCTCGGTGCTGGTCGTCGCGGCGCCGCTGGCGTTCATCATAGGCCTCGGCCTCGGTATCGCCGCGTGGAAATACGCATGGGTCAGCCGCGCGATCAAGCCGGTGCTGTCGGTGCTGCAAACGCTGCCCTTCTTTACCTACCTTCTGCCGGCGGTCATCTTTTTCAAGGTCGGCCCGACCGCAGGCGCGGTGGCAACCACCATCTATGCCATCCCCCCGATGATCCTGATGACCACGCTGGGCCTGCAAAAAGTCCCGCACGAGGTAGTCGAAGCAGGCCACATGAGCGGCTGTACCCGCTGGCAACTGCTGCGCCATGTCTACCTGCCCTCGGCCCGGAGCGAGATATTGGTCGGCGTCAATCAGGTGATCATGCTGAGCCTTGCGATGGTGGTCCTGACCGCCTTTATCGGCATGCCCGGCCTGGGTGCGAAGCTGCTGGCGATGATGGGCAGTTTCAAGCTGGGCCGCTCGTTCGAGATTGGCGTGACCATCGTGCTGATCGCCGTCATGCTGGACCGGATGTCCAAGGCGTGGGTCCTCAAGCAGCCCGTCCATTTCGTGCGCGGCACCCCATGGTGGAAGCAGCACATCCTGTTGCTGACCGGCATCGGCGCCTTCGTGTTCTTTTGCATCCTCGGCCAGTTTGTCGAAGTGGCGACCGATATCGGGCGCAAGCAGAACTTCAGCCAGGGCAAGGAAATCGACGTCCTGATGAAGAATTTCCTGGCGCTCGACGTGGTGAATGCGATCACGGATTCGATCCGCTATTTCCTGAACGTCAAGGTGCTGATCCCGTTCCGGAACTTCATGCTCAGCATCCCGACGCCGGCCTTTATCCTGATCATCGCCGCCTTTGCGATGTGGCTGGGCGGGCGCCGGCAAGCGTTTCTGGCGGCGCTCTTCTTCAGCCTCGTTGCGTTGTCGGGGTGGTGGGACCGGTCCGTCATCACGCTCTATTCGGTGATTTCGGCGGTGACGCTGGCGATGATATTCGGCCTGCCGCTGGGCATCATGGCCTCGCGCAGCGAAAAATGGTCCCGCCGCGTGCTTCTTGCCTGCGATACGGCGCAGACATTCCCGAGCTTTATCTACCTGATCCCGGCAATCATGCTGTTCGGTATTACAGATGTGGCTGTCATCTTCTCGATCCTGATCTTCGCGATGGTGCCGCTGACGCGCTACACCATCGAGGGGCTGCGCACCGTTCCTGAGGAAATGATCGAAGCGGCAGACATGGCGGGCGCCACGCGATTGCAAAAGCTGTGGAAGGTTCAGTTGCCGCTGGCCCTGCCCACCATGGCGGTGGGCTTCAATCAGGCGATCATGTTCGCCTTCTTCATGGTGATCATTGCGGCCTTCATCGGCACGCAGGATCTGGGGCAGGAGTTGCAGCGCACGCTGGCCGGCACCGATATGGGCAAGAATTTCGTGCTGGGTATCTGCGTGTCGCTGATGGCGCTGACCTTCGATCTGACCATATTGAAATGGGCGAACGATCAGAAGCGACTGCTGGGTTTGGCCGAATAGGGTGCGGTAGGGCGCTTGGATCGCCCGGCGCGGGACCGGCCGTCATCCGGGTCTTGTTTGCTGCGATGCGCGCAGTGAATTGGTGACAGCCGTAATTTGCACTCTGTGGCATCCGCTAAAATCTGGCCGCTGATCTGAAGATCAGCGGCCAGATTTTTCCTATTTGTCTGTGACGTCCGAAATCCAGGTTCCTGCAGCCACCGCGCGGGGCAGGCCGAGCGGACCGATGGCCAGCAGCGCCACCTGATGCAGGTCAGCGGCATTGATGCCTTCGGACAGGCCGCGCCGGCTGTGCGAGTGGACTGCGCCCTCGGACGCGGCGCCGATGGCAAGTGCCAGCTTCACCAGTCGGCGCTCGCGGTCGGTCAGTGCGCCGGCCTGTGCCGTGGCTTCGCCAAGCTGCGCATAGGCGTCCCAGATTTCCGGGTGGGCCTTGGCCAGATCGCCGGCGGCGCCGGGGAGGTTCTTGGTCATCGTTATGTCCTTTTGGTTTGGCTGGGTATTCTTGCGTGGAAAAAAGTGCTGCAATACGGTCTGTATCCTAATTGCATGTTGTTACCGCACCGCGTCAAGAAAACCTTGAGCCGCGTTATGCGGCGTTGCGGGCGTCGCGCGCGCCTGTGATCCAGTTCAGGACGGCGTCCAAATTCATCGGCAGATCGCAGGCGGCGCCGTCCCCGAACCCGGTCCAAGCCTCGGCATAGGTGGGGCGCACGGCGGTCAGCACCGGCACGTCCAGCGCCATGGCCTTGCCGATGAGATCGCGAAATCCGCGCCCCTCGGCCTCGCCGCGCCCGAACCGGTTGAGGATCAGCAGATCGGCACCCTGCGCAACCTCATCCTCCAGAAAGGCCGAGCATATTGCCAGCGCACCCGGATGCAGGCGGCACCCGCGCGATCCGTTGCCCAAGGGCTGCGAGATGCGAAAGGTCTGCCGCGATCCCAGCGTCGTCAGGTCCATGTCGGCGCAATGGCATTCGCCGCCAACGGCGCCGCGCGTCTGCAAGACGCCGCGCACGTTCAGCCCCTGCGCGCGCAGGGTGTCCGCGATATTTGCCAGAAAACCGTCGATATCGCCCTCGTCGAAATGGATTGCGGCCAGTGGATGATAGCTCATGTCAGATCTCCGGTATTGCAAAAGGGGCGCCAGAACAGCGGCGCGCCGGGCTCGATGTGGACCGCGTCCGGCGGAACGATGGCCAGGCCGTCCGCGCCGCTGAGCGGTAGCAAGGTGGCCGAAACGCTCTGGCCCAGGCGCAGAAGCACCGGCAGGCCGGCTCTGTCATAGGAGGCAAGACGCACGGGGAACACCTCGGCGCGGCCCGGCTTGCGGGTCCAGTCAAAACCGGCGATGGCCGGGACCGGCGCAAAGGCGGCGGGCGCCGCGCCCAGAAGGCGGGCGATCTGCGGCAGTACGAACATGTGAAACCCGACATAGACGGCAAAGGGGTTGCCCGGCAGGCCGGTGAACGCAGCATCGCCCAGCGTGCCGAACATCACCGGTTTGCCCGGCTTCAACGCCACGCGCCAGCCCTCGACAGTGCCGCCGGCGGCGGTGACAGCCGCGCGGATATGGTCTTTGCCGCCCATCGACACGGCGCCGGAGGACACGATCAGATCGAAGTGCCCGCAGGCATCGCGCAAGGCGGCGGCAGTTGCGCCCGCGTCATCGGGCAGGATACCCAGATCGGACACCTCGGCCCCCGCCAGCCGCGCCAGCGCCAGCAGCATGGGGCGGTTCGCATCGGGGATCTGGCCCGCGGCGCGCGGGCCGCTGCACAGCTCGTCGCCGGTGGAAAAAACGGCGACGCGGGGCGGGCGGGCGATGTCGATATGCGTGACGCCGTTGGCGGCCAGCAGGCCGATATGATGCGCCGCAATGCGCGTGCCGGCCGGCAGCAATTCCTGCCCGGCGGCCTGATCGCTGCCCGCGCGGCGGATATTCTCGCCCTGTGCGGGGGGACGATTGATGTGGATCTTGTCTATCTTGTCGACGCAGGCTTCGATCATCACGACGGCATCCGCACCCATCGGAAGGGGCGCGCCGGTAAAGATGCGCAAGGCCGCCCCGTGCGGCAGATCGCGGGGCGCGTCACCGGCGGCGACGGTGCCCGCGACGGGCAGGCAGCAGCGCCCGTCGAGATCGGCCATGCGCAGGGCAAAGCCATCCATCGCGGAATTGTCGAAAAACGGCATCGCCGTAGGGGCCATGACGGGGCTGGCGGTGGTCCGGCCAGCGGCATCGACGAGGGGGATCGTGCGGGTCTGCGGGGCCCGCGTCACCTGCGCAAGGGCGCAGGCCAGCGCGTCCGCGACGCTCATCATCTGGGTAGAGGAGGCGGCGCTGTCGCAACCGCAGCCGCCGGTGACGCGGGTCATGTGCATCTGCCCACTCCGTTTTTGAAAGTGTTGCCTCTTAAATGAAAGGGGCCGGATCAACCGGCCCCTTCCTGATCTGCTTTGCCGTTCTACATCAGCGCGTCAGAGGCGTTCTGCATCAGGTATTCCGTGACAAGCGCGGCTTCCTCTGCATCCAGTCCGGCACGCGGGAACATCGACGGTGTGATGCCGTTCCACTGCTGCCGGGTGAAGTGGGTGACTTCGCGCGGTGCGTGGCAGACGGTGCAACGCTCGTAGTAGAGCTTCTCACCCGGGCCCATGTCGGCATAGAGCTTCTCGGTCAGCGCTTCGAGACGGTCGAGGCCCAGCTTGTCCTCGTCGATCTCGGCAAGCTCCATGTCCTCGATGATGGCGGGCTTCTCATACGCCATGTTCGGACCTTCGGGGTCCTCGCATTTGCGCATGCTGCACAGGACGGTGTTGGCGCTGGTTGCCTGCGCCAGACCCGAGGTCGGCTGTGTCGAGGTCAGGAAGTTGACCAGACCCGAGTTGCAGCGGCCCTTGCTGTCCAGCGACGGCCATGCACCCTCGTAGATCGACACGACGCCCGGCATGATGTCGTCCGACACCACCGCACCGGCGATGACCGTGCCGCGATCGTTGTAGAGCTCGACCAGATCGCCATCCTCGATGCCGCGCGATGCGGCGTCTTCGGTGTTGATCCGCACCGGCTCGCGGCCCTGCACCTTGTAGAGGTTGCGCAGGTTTTCGGACTGGTCCATCTGGCTGTGCAGGCGGAACCACGGGTGGGGCGACACGACGTGCAGCTGGCCTTCCTTGGCGTTGCCCAGATACTCGTGCTTTTCCATCCACATCGGCATGCCGGGCATGTCGTCGATTTCCAGCTTGGCAAAGTCGTTGCAGAACATTTCGATCTTGCCCGATTCCGTGTGCAGCGGGCTGCCTTCGGGATCATTGTAGAACTCGCTGTGGCGGGTCCAGCTGCGGGCCTCTTCAGGCACCTCCATCTTGGCAAAGCCTTTTTCCCAAAACTCTTCGAACGGGGTGTGGGCCGCCGCGCTGGATTTCTCATAGGCCAGGCGGATGTGATACATCTTGTCCTCGTTCTCGGTGAACGCTGACCAGATGCCCAGCTTGTCGGCCAGACCTTCGAAGATCTCATAGTCGGGCAGGCTGTCGCCGATCGGCTCGATGACCTTCTTCATCGCGTAGACTTTGTCGTTGGAGTAGGTGCCGCCGGAGGAAATGTCATCCTGCTCCAGCGTCGATGCCGCAGGCAGCACGATATCTGCCCAACGCGTCGCTGCTGTCCACCACACGTCAATGCTGACGATGGTTTCCACCTTCTCAAGTGCGCGGATCAGCCGGTTGGTATCCTGCTGGTGCGACATGAAGTTGTTGCCGGCGTTGAAGACCATCTTGACGTCCGGGTAGGTGTGGGTGTTCCCGGCATAGAAAACTTCCTTGCCGGGGTTTTCCAGCATGTCGGTGATCCGGCTGGCCGGGCAGACGCTGGTGACAAAGTTACGGCCCTGAGACATGCCGACCGGTGTGGCCTTGCCCGAGGCGGGCATGCCGCCGTTGCCATAGTGCCAGCTAAAGCCGACGCCACAGCCCGGTTTGCCGATCTTGCCGGTCAGGGCGGCAAAGTTGATGATGGCCCAGTGGGTCATCTCGCCGTGCTGGGCGCGCTGCAGCGACCAGGCGCCGGCGATGTTGGTGTTGGATTTGGCAAACAGCTCGGCCATCTCGCGGATCTTCTCGGGCGCGATGCCGGTGATCTCGGCGGCCCATTCGGGCGTCTTGGGCGTGCCGTCATCCTCGCCTTTGACGTAGGCGATCCATTTGTCCGCGCCGACGGTGTATTTGTCCATATAGGCGCGGTCTTCGAGACCCTGTTCCAGCACATGGTTGGCCATGGCGCAGAACAGCGCGACGTCGGTGTTGGGGACGATCCGGACCCACTCGGCGCCCAGATATTCGTCGGACGCGGTGCGCTGCGGGTTGATCGACACGAACTTGACGCCCGCGTCACGGATATCTTCCCAATGGGAATACATGCGGTGATCGGCCACGGTGAATTCGATGCGGTTGTTCTTGATCGGGTCGCACCCGACCAGCACGAACACGTCGGTTTCATCGCGGATGGTTTCCCACGCGGATTGCGCCGAATAGACCTCCATGTCGCCGATGATGTGCGGCAGTGAGATCTGGCTGGCGCCGGCAGACCAGTCGCCAGACGTGTTGGTGCAACCTCCGATAAGGTTGATCAGGCGGCCCTGAAGCACGTTGGGTCGGAAACTGCCCGCGTTGGACCAGCCGCCATAGGACGAGGAGAAGATCGCCTCGTTGCCGTGGTTGGTTGCGGTATCCAGCAGCGCCTTGGCCGCCAAGCTCCATGCGGTGTCCCAATCGACCTTGACGTATTCTTCCTTGCCGCGCAGCTCGGGCTTGACGTCGCCGGTTTCCCAGCCCTCAAGATAGGATTTGCGCACCATCGGATAGTTGATCCGGGATTTGTCGTATGTCCGGTCCATGATGCCGTGGCTGACCATCTCGGTCGGGCGGGCATCCAGTTCCACGATGTTGTTGACTCCGACCAGCTTGCCGTCGCGCACCACCGCCTCGAACGATCCGAAGTGGGTTGCGTGGAAAATACGCTCCTTGAACGAGTTGGGGTCAAGTGCGGCAAGCGCGGTTGTTCCCATGAGGTTGGCGGCACCGAATGCGGCGGCGCCGCCTGCCAGGAAACTGCGGCGGGATGGTTGGCTGAATGACATGGAAGGCCTCCTACGGCTGTCTGATTGCCTTGAACACTATCATAAAGGGGGCCGGGAAAACTTGACCGGGCGCAATTCGGGTTGTTCGAAGATGTAAGGATTTGTAATATAGCAGGCATGAGCCAGCACATCATCATCGTCGAGGATGACCGCACGACGCGCATGCGTCTTGCCGCCTATCTGCGCGAGCAGGGCTACCGCGTCAGCGAGGCCGCGAACGCCGATGATATGGACATGCTGATCGAAATGGATGCGCCCGAACTGCTGCTGATCGACATCAACCTTGAGGGCAAGGACGGGCTGACCATCACGCGCGAGCAGCGCGCGACCTCGCGGGTGGGGATCATCCTGCTGACCGCGCGCGATGATCAGGTGGACAAGATCGTGGGGCTGGAAATGGGCGCCGACGATTACGTCACCAAACCCTTTGACAAGCGCGAGCTGTCCGCGCGGGTCAAGAACCTGCTGGCGCGGATTGCCGACATCGGGCAGGCCCCGCAGGGCGCGCCGAAGGTGGTAAATTTCGGCCCCTGGTGCTTTGACCGGATTCGCCGCAGGCTGGTGTCCGCGGCCCGCACCGAGATGCTGACCAAGCAGGAATTCGACGTCATGTCCGCGCTTGCGGATCACCCCGGCCAGACGCTTGGCCGCGAGCGGCTGGCCGAGATGATGGGCCGCAAGGCCATGCGGTCAAACGACCGGATGATCGACGTGGTCGTGGGCCGTCTGCGCAAGAAGCTGGAAAGGGACCCTGCGAACCCCGAATGGATCCTGACCGAGCATGGGAAGGGCTATCACTTCGTCGATCCGGACACCGTTTGAAGCCCCAGCCTGCCTGCCGCCGTCTTTAGCTGTGTCGCGGCAGTCCAGGCAGCGGCTGTCACCTGATCCAACAGATCTTCGCTCGCGCCGCCCTCGGACGCCTCGACGCTTGCCAATAGATTGCACAGGCCGGTCAGGCGGAAATTCGACGCCGCGCCCTTCAGCTTGTGGGCCGCCTTGCGCTGCGCCTCTTGCGGGCCGGTTCGGATCGCATCCAGCGCGCCGGGCAGATCGTCCAGAAACGCAGCCAGGATCTGGGCCGTGGTGCCGGCGCCCAGATCCGCCATATCCTCGCGCAGCCCGTCCAGAACGCCCCCGGGGTCGGGCGGGGCGGGGCTTGCGGGGCCGGCGCTGAGAACCTGCGCCAGCGCGCGGGGTGAAATCGGCTTGGACAGGATGCGCGCAACGCCCAGCCGCGCGCGGTTGTCCGGAGTGTCTTCGATCAGATGCGCCGTCAGCGCGACCAACAGGGGCGGGTCCCCGGCCTGCGCGATACGCGCCGCGACATCTGCTCCGGGCATGTCCGGCAGATCATGGTCGATCAGCACCAGATCAAAACGCTGCGCCGCGCTGGCCGCCACCCCGGCAGCGCCGGTTGCCGCCTCGATCACGCGGCAGCCCAGCCGTTCCAGATACCCGCGCGCGACGATCAGGTTCACCGCGTGATCGTCGATGACCAGAACATTCCGGGCCAGATCCGCGCCGGATGGCAGCGCGTCGTCCTTGCCCGCCAATGCCGGATCGCCCGGCAGCACCGGCACGGTCAGGCTAAAGCGGCTGCCGACGCCCGGCTCGCTTTCGACGCTCAGCGCGCCGCCCAGCGCCTCGGTCAGGGTGCGCGAGATGGCAAGCCCCAGCCCCAGCCCCTCGATCCCAGCGCGTTTGGCGGAATCGGCGCGTGTGTAGGCATCGAAGGCATGCTTCACCGCTTCCCGGCTCATGCCCGTGCCGGTATCGGCGACGGTAAAGCTGAGCACCGGATCGCCGGTCTGTGGGCAGACGGCGTGATCGACCGACAGGGTGACGGTGCCGCGCTTGGTATATTTGACGGCGTTGGAAATCAGGTTGCCGACGATCTGCCGGATCTTCACCACGTCGCCCAGAACGGTCATCGGCGCAGTCTGCGCCATGTCGATGGCCACCTCCAGCCCCTTGGGCGCGGCCAGCGATTGCAGCTGATGCCCCATCTGCCCGATGAATTCGCGCAGGTTGAAATGCACCGCGTTGCGGCGGCCGGCCGTATTTTCGCTGCCTGCGAAATTGAGAATGTCATTGGTGATGTCCAGCAATTCGCGGGCCGAATTCAGCGCCGTGCGGGTGCGCGCCTTGCGGCCTGCATCGGCTGTTTCGGCGTCCAGCAGATCCAGCATGCCGATGATGCCGTTCAGCGGCGTGCGGATCTCGTGGCTCATCCGGGCCAGAAATTCGGTCTTGCTGCGGCTGGCGGCCTCGGCCTCGGCGCGGGCGGCGTCCGAGGCTTGCATTTCAGCCACGACATCGCCGGTCCGTGCGATCACCGCCTCTTCCAGACTGTCGCGCAGCCGGGCCGCGTCGCGGGCGCGGCGGCGCAGGATGTTCAGCGCCTTTTCCAGCCGCCCGATTTCATCATGGCCACTGATCGCAACCGGTGCGCCGTAATCGCCGCTCGCCACCGCCACGATGCGGCGCGAGATATTGCCCAGCCGCGCCACCAGTTGCTTGCGCGCATAAAGCAGCAGCACCGCGCCCGCGACGACCGCAAAGCCGACCAGCCCGAGCAGCCCCAGCGCCATCAGCGACGACCGCTTTTGCGTCGCCTCGATCTGCGCCAGCCCGCTGGCCTGAACGCTATCGCGCGTTTGCCGCGCGCGTTCGGACAGCCCCATGATGATTTCGCGCAGCAAGACCCGGTCCTGCGCGATCGACGATTGCAGCGCAATCCTGTCACCCTGAAGCTCCAGCAGCCCGCCCTCCGACAGTGCCTGTTGTTGGCGCGCGAGCAGTTCCGCCGCCTCTGCGCTGGCCGAGGGGGTCGGCAGGAACGCGGCGCGGCGCTGCGCTTTGGTGAGGCTCGCCGACAGCGCATCCCGCGCCGCCTGTAGATCATCCGGTGCCGTGATCATCGGCAGGGCCTGAAATTGCAGGCGCGCGGTGTCGATCAGGCCGGCCAGTTCCGTCAACCGCTCGAACGCGAAAAAGTAGCGGTCGGCCAGCGCATCCAGCGCCGCGCGCGGATCGGAATAGGGCGGCGCGTAAAGGTCCGCGATCCCGGCGGTGATGCGCAGGCGGGCCAGATCAATCTCGGCCTCGACCAGCGTATCCAGCCGCGCGCCGCCCTGCGCGACTTCCGACGCCAGCGTGCGAATACGCGCGGCCAGCAGCAGCTCGCGCCGCGCGTCGTCCGTCATCCGCGCAACGATGGCTTGCGCTTCTACGCCTTCGGTCACGCCCGGCGCGTTGGGGCTGAGCGCGTCTAGCCCCTGCGCGCCCGCCTCGATACCGGTCACCGCCTGCCTGAGGGCTGCGGCAATCCGGTCAAGATCTTCGCGTGTTCCGGCCTGCACGAAGGCGGATTCCAGCGATCCGATCACCTCGGCTTCGGCGCCGATACGGCTGGCAAGCTCGATCGCGGGCAGGGTGGTGCGCACCAGGTCGTCCTGGGTGCGCACCAGATAGCGGTTGACGCCAATCGCGGCCACGCCCACCATGATGGCAAGCGCAGCCATGGCACTCAGGATCCGGATCAGTCGCGTGTCAAAACTTGTTCGCTTCATATCCAGACTTTACGGGGCCGCATTGGCCGGCACAATCGCCGTTGCCGCCGTGTATCCCGCCGCCGCGCCCGCCGCGGGCGAGCGGACCCTGCTCTGCGCGCTGGTGCCCCATTTCAAGGATGAATACTGGCTTAGCGTCGGCTACGGTCTGGAGCAGGAGGCGGCGCGGCAGAACGTGGATCTCTTGTTTTTCGAGGCGGGCGGATACCTTGCCCGCGCGGCGCAGGTCGAGCAGTTGGATGTCTGCCTGGCCCGGGGCGTGGACGCGATCCTGATTGGCGCCGTCACGTCGGATCATCCGGACCTGATCGACAAGGTTGCGCAGGTGGCGGGGCAGGTGCCTATTTTCGGGCTAGTCAACGAATTGCACTCGGACGCGCTCAGCGGGCATATCGGTGTCGACTGGCGGGATATGGGGCGGCGTCTGGGTGACCATCTGAGCGGGCTGCACCCCGCCGGATCGCCGCCGAAAACCGCCATTTTCCTGACCGGCCCGGCCATTTCCGGCTGGACCGACCCGCTGGAGGCCGGACTGCGCAACGGGCTGTCGGCCGGCACGGTCGAGATAATCGAGGTGTTCGAGGCAGATACCGGGTTTCGCGCGCAGCTTGACCTGGTCGAAACCGCCCTGCAGCGCCATCCCGGCGCGGACTACCTGATCGGAAGTGCGCCCGCGATCGAAGCGGCGCTCGGATTGCTGGCCGCGCGCCCCGCTTCGGTCACGCCGGGATTGCTGGCGAGCTATGTGAACCATTCGGTCCTGCGCGGACTGGAGAATGGCCGCGTCCTTGCCGCGTCCTTTGACAGCCCGATAGAGCAGGGCGTGATGGCGGTTCGCGAGGCGACCGCCGCCCATTTGCCATCAACGAGTGGCCGCTGGACCGGCCCGGACATCATCTTGCTGACCGGTGAGAGCCAGGGTTTCGATGAAAGACGGCTTTCCCCGGCTGCGTATTTCCCAGTGCTTCAATAGAAGGGCAAACCGCACGCCCGGCGGCATCCGGGTATCCTGAGCGTTTGACGCCAACACATGTAGCAGCCTGTGCCACCAGCGCTGATGTTCGGCGGCGCGGTGTGAGAAGAAGGGCGGCCCAGCGCGCCGCTGTCACTTGCAGCGGCATGGCGGATCGGTCGAATAGATAGAAATACATTAGGGAACATAACAAAAAGAATACGTAAAGCGTAGCTAACAGTACACACTGAAGCATGCCTGCCGCTTGCGCTCGCTGAATCAATCATACGATCCGGATCTGCAGCAACAAACGGCTGATTTTTATCGGAAAAAGATGGTGCTGTGAGAGAGGATTGAACTCTCGACCTCACCCTTACCAAGGGTGTGCTCTGCCACTGAGCTACCACAGCAATCGGGCGCTGATTAGACGCTTATTCCGTCTCGTGCAACCCTTATCTGGACCCGCCGGGGCACCTCATGTAGAGAAGCGACATGAGCAGCGATGACACCCCGAAACAACCCAAACCCAAGGGAAACCCGCGCGAGGATCGGCTGAAGAAGGCGCTGAAGGCCAATCTGGCCCGGCGCAAAGCGCAGGCGCGGGTGCGCGGGGACGCGCAACCAACGGCGAAGAAAGGCGATGACGCGTGAAACATACGACAGCTTTGGCCATAGCGCTGTTCGCCAGCGCCGCCAGCGCACAGCAGGCCAGCCCGAAGTTCTGCTATTTCGAGGCGTCCGGCTATTGGATCGGTGGGCCGGGCTCAAATCACGCCCACGCGCCCGTGTCCACGCCTGAACATAGCAGCTAGAATTCAAGAAAACGGAAAGATACACGCATATGGACAGCATCATCGTCACGGGGAACGGCCCGCTCAGCGGCACGATTCCCATCGCGGGGGCGAAAAATGCGTGCCTTACGCTTATGCCCGCGACGCTGCTCAGCGATGAGCCGCTGACGTTGACCAACGCGCCGCGCCTGTCGGATATCCGAACGATGTCCGAACTGCTGAAATCGCTGGGCGCCGAGGTGTCTACGCTGCAGGGCGGGCAGGTGATCGCGATGTCCAGCCATGCGCTGACCAGCCAGCGGGCCGATTATGACATCGTGCGCAAGATGCGTGCATCCATCCTGGTGCTGGGCCCGCTTCTGGCGCGGTTCGGCCATGCCGAGGTGTCGCTGCCCGGTGGCTGCGCGATTGGTGCGCGCCCCGTCGATTTGCACCTCAAGGCGCTGGAGGCGATGGGCGCGGAACTGGAGCTGCGCGAGGGGTATGTGCACGCAAAGGCTCCCGGCGGCCTGAAAGGCGGCACGTTCGAATTTCCGATTGTGTCTGTTGGAGCCACCGAAAATGCGTTGATGGCGGCGACATTGGCCAAGGGCACCACGGTGCTGAAGGGCGCCGCGCGCGAACCCGAGATCGTCGATCTGGCGACCTGCCTGCGCCGCATGGGCGCGCAGATCGAAGGCGACGGAACGGACACGATCACCATTCAGGGCGTCGATCGCCTGCATGGCGCCACCCATCCCGTCGTCACCGACCGGATTGAGCTGGGTACATATATGCTGGCCCCCGCGATTTGCGGCGGCGAGGTGACGTGCCTTGGCGGGCGTATCGACCTGGTGCACGCCTTCTGCGAGAAACTGGACGAGGCTGGCTTGTCCGTGACCGAAACGAAGGAGGGGCTGACCGTCGCGCGCAAGAACGGCGATATTCGCGCCGTCGACGTGACAACCGCGCCGTTTCCCGGCTTTCCTACCGATTTGCAGGCCCAGTTCATGGCGCTCATGTGCATCGCGAACGGCACCTCGGTGCTGGAGGAGAATATCTTTGAAAACCGCTTCATGCACGCGCCCGAGTTGATCCGCATGGGTGCCGATATCGAGGTGCATGGCGGCGTCGCCACGGTCAAGGGCGTGGCGCGGTTGAAGGGCGCACCGGTCATGGCAACCGATCTGCGCGCATCGGTGTCGCTGATCCTCGCCGGGCTGGCGGCGGAGGGCGAGACGATCGTGAACCGCGTCTATCACCTTGATCGCGGGTACGAGCATGTCGAGGACAAGCTAAGCGCCGTCGGCGCCCGGATCGAGCGGGTGTCAGGCCAATGACCAAGCCCGGGCAAGAGGACGCAAGGTTCGAAGATGCAAGCGAGGCGGCGCTGAACCTTGGCGCGCTGGACGCAGGCGATCTGCAGGTGATCTCCGGCCTTGCGCAGGATGCCGTCTTTCCGGTCACGGAAATGGCATGGCGGCCCGGGGAACGTCGCTTTGTGCTGCTGCTGAACCGGTTCCGCTGGGAGGATGACACAGACGCCCATGCCCCTGAGCGGGTGCAATCCTTGCTGGTGATCGACAATGTGCTGCGCGTCGCCAGTCTGGGCATCGCCCGCGCGGACCCCGATCTGATCCTGTCCCTGCTCAGCATCACGTTCGAGCCGGGCGAGGATTGCGCGGGCCATGTGCTGCTGACGCTCGCAGGCGATGGCGCGATCCGGCTGCAGGTCGAGGCGCTGGACGTCACGCTGAAAGATGTCACGCGCCCCTATCTGGCCCCCTCGGGCAAGACGCCGCATCATCCCGACTGACGCCCCGCCACACTTCTCACTGACCGCAAGGAGCCCGCAATGCCCCGTTTCCTTGACCATTCCGCGCCCGATTTCGAAGCTGAATTCACCGCGCTGCTGAACGCCAAGCGTGAGGACAGCCCCGATGTCGACAACACCGTCGCCGAAATCATCGCGGACGTGCGAGCGCGCGGCGACGCCGCAGTCATCGAACTGACCGAACGGTTCGACCGCGTGTCGCTGACCCCCGCGACCATGCGCCTCAGCGCTGACGAGGTCGCGCAGGCGGCCGGTCAGGTGACGCCCAAGGTGCGCGCCGCGCTGGAACTGGCCGCCGCACGCATCCGCGCCTATCACGCGCGCCAGATGCCCGATGATGATAGCTGGACGGACGATACCGGCGCGGTGCTGGGCTGGCGCTGGACGCCGGTCGATGCGGCGGGCCTCTATGTGCCGGGCGGCATCGCCACCTATCCCTCGTCAGTGCTGATGAACGCGATCCCGGCCAAGGTTGCTGGCGTCGCGCGCCTTGCGATGGTTGTGCCGACACCCGACGGCGCGCTGAACCCTGCCGTGTTGGCCGCAGCCCAGATCGCTGGCGTCGACGAGATCTACCGCATCGGCGGCGCGCAGGCCGTCGCCGCGCTGGCCTATGGCACCGAAACGATTGCCCCCGTGGACAAGATCACCGGCCCCGGCAACGCCTATGTCGCCGCCGCCAAGCGCCGGGTTTTCGGCAAGGTCGGCATCGACATGATCGCCGGGCCGTCCGAGATCCTTGTCATCGCCGACGCAGATAATGATCCCGACTGGATCGCGCTGGATATGCTCAGCCAGGCCGAACATGACGAAAGCGCGCAGTCGATCCTGATCACCACAGATGCAGATTTCGGACAAAAGGTGGCGGAGGCAATCGACGCGCGCCTGCAAACGCTGGAACGGCGCGCCATCGCGGGCGCCAGCTGGCGCGACTTCGGCGCCATCATCACCGTGCCGCATCTGGCAACCGCCGCGCAGCTCAGCAACCGCATCGCGCCCGAACATCTGGAACTCTGCGTCGCGGATGTGGATGCGCTCAGCGCCCGGATCACCCATGCCGGCGCCATCTTCCTTGGCCAGTGGACGCCCGAGGCGATCGGCGACTATGTCGGCGGGCCGAACCACGTGCTGCCGACGGCGCGGTCGGCGCGGTTTTCCTCCGGGCTTGGCGTGCTCGACTTCCTCAAACGCACCACGCTGGCGCGCCTGACGCCCGAGGCCCTGCGCACCGTTGGCCCCGCCGCCGAAACGCTGGCGATATCCGAGAGCCTTGAGGCGCACGGCCTGTCCGTGCGCGCACGGCTGAACCGTCTGAACGGGTAGGGGCATTGCCCCATGCGCCACGCCGCGCTACTGCTAACCCAACGTGATCCGCGAAAGACATCCCATGAGCCGCATCAGCCATATTGAACTCGACGACGCCAACCTGCCTGCGCCGACCCCCGAAATCGAGCAGGAGCGCAAGGTTGCCATGTTCGACCTGATGGAGGAGAACACCTTTTCGTTGCCCCAGCGCGACGGGCGCGAGGTGCCGGCCGGCCCCTACCACGTCGGCCTGTCGATCCGCGAGAAACGGCTGGTGTTTACCGTCACGACCGAGGCGCAAGCGCCGGCCGCCGAATTCCATCTGTCGCTCAGCCCCTTCCGGCAGGTCGTCAAGGATTACTGGGCCATCTGCGAAAGCTACTTCGACGCCGTGAAAAACATGCCGCCCAGCCAGATCGAAACAATCGACATGGCGCGCCGGGGTATCCACAACGAGGGCGCGCGCATTCTGGAGGAACGGCTGGAGGGCAAGGCCGGCATCGACACAGATACCGCCCGCCGCCTCTTCACGCTGATCTGCGTGCTGCATTTCGGCAGCTGAGGCCATGGTGCATGACCTTCCCAATTCGGTGCTGTTTTGCTGCGATTACAACGCAGTAAGATCGCCCATGGCCGAAGGCATCATGAAAAAACTCTACGGCACCGGCACCTATGTGCAATCGGCCGGGGTCAAATCCGATCAGGATATCGACGGGTTTTCCATCGCCGTCTGCAAGGAAATCGGGGTCGAACTGGCCCGCCATCGCGTTCGCAGCTTTGACGAGATGGAGCAGTGGGGCGACGATCTGGGATCGTTTGACATGGTCGTCGCGCTCAGCCCCGCCAGCCAGCGCCGCGCGCTGGATCTGACCCGCGTCTTTCACCTCGATGTGCTGTACTGGCCGATCATGGACCCGACCGGCCTGGGTGAAACGCGCGAGGCCAAGATGACCGCATACCGCCAATCCCGCGACCAGATTCTGGCGCATATGATCGAACGCTGGGGCGACCCAAGAGGAGAGATGACATGAGCGAGACCATCAAGCATTATTTTGACGCCTTCAACATCGGCGACACCGAGGGCATGCTGGCCTGCCTGTCGGATGATATCGTCCACCACGTCAACGAGGGCGGCACGCGCCGGGGCAAGGATATGTTCCGCGATTTCTGCGCCCATATGGAAGAAAGCTATCGCGAAAAGCTTTCGGATATTGTGCTGTTCTCCTCCGAGGACGGCACCCGCGCCGCCGCGGAATTCGTGGTCAGCGGCACCTATCTGAAAACCGACGAAGGCCTGCCCGAAGCCGACGGCCAGACCTACAAACTGCCCGCCGGAACGTTCTTTACGCTCAAGGACGGGCTGATCACGCGGATCACGACCTATTACAACCTGTCCGACTGGATCAATCAGGTGTCATGATGGCGAGGCGCGCGCCGGATGTGCGCATCCTGTCCGGCGCCGCACTTGATGCCGCGCTGGACGATGTCGCGCGGCTGCGGATTGCCGTATTCCGCAGCTATCCCTACCTCTACGATGGCGATCCGGAGTATGAGCGGCGCTATCTGCAAACCTATCGCGACAGCCCCGGCGCGATCCTTGTCGGGGCCTTCGATGGCGCGCGTCTGGTCGGCGCATCAACCGGCGCGCCGCTGGAGGATCATGCGGAGGATTTCGCAGCGGCCTTTGCAGATCAGGATCTGCCCCTCACCGACATGTTCTACTGCGCCGAATCAGTGCTGCTGCCCGAGTATCGCGGGCGCGGCGTCGGCCACGCCTTTTTCGACCAGCGCGAGGCGCATGCCCGCGCGCTGGGGCGCCGCCTGTCAGTGTTTTGCAGCGTTCAGAGACCGGACAACCACCCGCTGAAACCGCCCGGATACGCCCCGCTTGATCCGTTCTGGCGCGCGCGGGGCTATGCGCCGCTGCCGGGCGCGGTGGCCAGCTTTCGCTGGAAGGATATCGACCAGGACGGCGAGACGGACCACCGGCTGCAATTCTGGATGCGAAGGCTGGAGCTGGCCTGATACGGCGGCGCGGCTTTTTCTTGGTGAAAATACCCAAATGCTCCGGCAGCTTCAGACGCAGACTGCGATATCTATCGGATGGGATCCAGCCGCGCATCCTTCAGGCGGCAGTCGCGTGCCACGTCCTGCCCGCAGGGCACCGGGTCCAGACTGCGCGACAGGCAGATCCGCGCCTCCTGAATACGTCCCTCTTGGCAAGTGATCGTGATCATGTCCGGCTCCAGCACCGGATTTGCCTTGAGAAAAGCAGCCTCGACGACATCGGCGGGCAGGGTCACGGGGGCGGTCAGCTTGGCAAAGACCTCGGGCCGCGTGATGCGGCCATACGCCTCGCGCGCCAGCGCATAATAGGCGCCGGCGTCCAGGCCAGTGCAGCGGCCGTGTTTCTTCCATTGGTGCCACGCCAGCCCCGCATTGCCCATGATATCGGCCATGCCTTCGGACATGGCCCGCGAGGGCGGGCGCGCGGCGCTCTGGCAATAGCTCGGCCAGCCGCGATGGTACTGCGGCCACAGCCCATGCAGGGACCAGCCCCGATCCGCCGCTGCGCTGCACTCGGGCGCGCCGCGCGCATCGCCGGTGGTGGCGCACCATGTCGGAGTCCAGCTAAGGGCCAGCACGTAATAGTCGAACGCACCCGCTTTTTCGCCATCTGCGCGGGCGATAGTCGCTGTCAGCAGCAGGATCAGGAGCGCGCGCATGATTTCCGTCTTTCCATTTCGCAATCCGCGCACTATATGGAACCTCAAGTTTCCCGACAATGGCGACCCGCCTCGGACCATCTCCGAGGCCTCCTGGAGACAGGAGACAGGGAAGGCTTGCCGGAATTCATAGCTGTAGGAGAGACACATGGCGAAACCACTGATGGCCAAGGCCACCGCCGTCTGGCTGGTGGACAATACCACGCTCAGCTTCAAGCAGATCGCGGATTTCACTGAAATGCACGAACTGGAAATCCAGGGCATTGCCGACGGCGACGTCGCTGCCGGCGTCAAGGGGTTCGACCCGGTCGCCAACAACCAGCTGGACCAATCCGAGATCGACGCGGCAGAAAAGGATCCGAAGCACAAGCTGAAGCTGAAATACAACGCGTCTGCCGAGGGCGAGGAAAAACGCCGCGGTCCGCGCTATACCCCTCTGTCCAAGCGGCAGGACCGCCCGGCGTCGATCCTGTGGCTGGTCAAGTTTCATCCCGAACTGGCCGATGCGCAGATCTCCAAGCTGGTCGGCACGACCAAGCCGACAATTCAGGCGATCCGCGAGCGCACGCATTGGAACATCGCGAATATCCAGCCGATCGATCCGGTTGCGTTGGGCCTGTGCAAGCAATCCGAACTGGATGCCGCCGTGCAAAAGGCCGCCGCCAAAAAGGCCCGCGAAGGCGAAGCGATGAGCGATGACGACCGCCGCAAACTGCTGAGCACCGAGCAGAGCCTGAGCAGCGATGACGATCACAAGATCCCGACCGCCATCGAGGGCCTTGAGACCTTCACGCTGGGCCAGGGCGAGCCCGAGGTCACCGAAAAGCAGTACGATGCCGACAGCCTGTTCAATCTGCCCGATGATGCGGAAGAGGATGAGGACGACAAGTAAGCTCTGCTTGCGACCTGTGTGGCAAGCCCAATCCCGGCCGCAAAACCGCGCGCCGGGATTTTTTTCGTCCGATATGCAAATACTGCTTGCGAGAATCTCGAATGCGTATAAATGGCGACTTCAAGACGCCAACGCACGCGCCTCTGGCCGGTCAGCCATTCCTGACTGACCCCGCGTTTATGTAGCGACGGTAACGTCTCTGACTGCCGATCCCCCTGGACTTTCCAGGGCTATCCTTTTGGAGATGACCCATGACAGTAATGTCCTCCGGTGCCCTGCGCGCCGACACCCTTTGCGCATGCAACGCTGCGTCCCTGTCCGATCCGGCGGCTGCCTTCATCGCGTCGCGCCAGTTCGACCGCCCGACGCTGGTGGTCAGCCGCGCACGGGTCGCGGCGCAGTATGACGCGCTGGTGGCAGGTCTGGGCGATGCCCGCATCCACTATGCGGTCAAGGCGAACCCGGCGCCGGAAATCATCCGCACGCTGGTCCAGCGCGGCGCGCGTTTCGACGCCGCCAGCCGGGGCGAGATCGAGCTGTGCCTGTCGCAGGGCGCCTCGGGTGCCGACATTTCCTTTGGCAACACGATCAAGAAGCCGGCCGATATCGCCTATGCCCACGCCCATGGCGTGACGCTGTTCGCGGCCGACAGCGAGGCCGAGATCGACAAGCTGGCAGCGCATGCGCCCGGCGCGCAGGTCTATCTGCGGGTAATCGTCGAGAATTCCTCGGCCGACTGGCCGCTCAGCCGCAAGTTCGGCTGCGCCCGCGTCGCACTGCCGGCGTTGATGGACTATGCGCGCGCGAACGGCGTCGATGTGGCAGGCCTGTCCTTCCATGTTGGCAGCCAGACGCGCCGCCCCGAATTCTGGAACCCCGTGCTGGACCAGATCGCCGAGCTGTGGGCCGCTGGCCGCGCCGCCGGGCATGACCTGCGCGTGCTGAACCTCGGCGGCGGTTTCCCCGCCACCTATGAGGACGAGGTGATGGGCGCGCAAAGCTATGCCGCCGCCGTCATGGACGCCGTGGCCGAGCGGTTCGGTGATGTGCCCTACATCATGGCCGAGCCGGGCCGGGGTCTGGTTGCCGAAGCGGGCCACATCGTGGCCGAAGTTCTGCTGGTGTCGCGCAAGTCGGCGGACGATCTGCACCGCTGGGTCTATCTTGATATCGGTATGTTCTCGGGGCTGGCAGAAACCATGGGCGAGGCGATCCGCTACCGGATCGAAACCCCACATGACGGCGGCGAGACGGGTGCCTGCATCCTGGCCGGGCCGTCCTGCGACAGCGCCGACATCCTCTACGAGCAGCGCCCGATCATGCTGCCCTTGGCGCTGGCCTGCGGCGACCGCGTCGTGATCCGCCATTGCGGTGCCTATACCAGCAGCTATTCGTCGGTCGGCTTCAACGGCTTTCCGCCGCTGGATGTGGTGGTGATCTGAATTATCACGCCGCCGCCTTGCATTTGGCGGCGGCGCGGGCCTAGGCTGCGGCTGTTGCTACGAAAGAGGAGCCCCGCCCATGCCCCGCCCCCTGGATATCGCCTGCCTGCAACTGCGGCCCATGCCCGATATGGACGCCGCGTGGACCGAGGCGCTGCCGCTGGCCGAAAAGGCCGTCGCGGGCGGCGCGCAGATGCTGTTCCTACCCGAATATTGCGGCGGATTGCGGACCGAGGGGGCTGCGGTGGCCCCGCCTTCGGCACCGGAGGCGGATCATCCGTTTTTGAAGCGCATGCAGGCGTTTGCCGCGCAGCACGGCGTCTGGATCAATCTTGGCTCCATCGCGGTCGACGGGCCGGACGGCCGGATCATCAATCGCGGCTTCATGTTGTCGTCCGAGGGCGGCATCGCCGGACGGTATGACAAGATCCATCTGTTCGATATCCAGCTGTCAGGCGATGAGGTCTACCGCGAAAGCGACCGCGTCGATCCCGGCAATCGCGCGGTGATCCACGACACGCCGCTGGTGCGTGTCGGGCATACGATCTGCTATGATCTGCGGTTCGCGCATCTGTTCCGCGCGCTGGCGCAGGGCGGCGCCGAGATACTGGCCTGCCCCGCGGCCTTTACCGCCAAGACAGGCGCGGCGCATTGGCACGTCCTGAACCGCGCGCGGGCAATTGAGACGACGCGGTTCGTTGTATCCGCCGCGATGACGGGGCCGGTCCCCGGGGGCGGTGCGACCTATGGTCATTCGCTGATCGTGGACCCATGGGGCGAGGTTCTGGCCGATGCCGGCGAAGGGCCGGGCGTGGTGGCCGCGCGCATCGACCTGGACAAGATCGCCGAGACCGAAGGGCGGATCCCCAGCCTGATGAACGACGCGGAGTTCGCGCGGGTTTGAGAAAATTCTGCGAATTTTCTGTGCCTTCGGCGAGGATATTTTTGGCAAGAAGAAGGTTTGGCAAGAAGAAAGAAGGGGCGCTGCCTCGAAGGGCGGCGCCCTCGGTTCTATTTCGGAAAGCCGATGGTCTTGAGCGCCTCGGCGATCTCGTCCAGAACGGCGGGGTCGTCGATGGTGGCGGGCATCTTGAATTCCTCGCCGTCGGCGATGCTGGCCATGGTGCGGCGCAGGATCTTGCCCGAGCGGGTCTTGGGCAGGCGGTCGACCACGACGGCCAGCTTGAAGGCGGCGACGGGGCCGATCTTGTCGCGCACGAGGGCGACGCATTCGCGGGTGATGTCCTCGGCCGGGCGGTCGACGCCCTTGGTCAGGCAGACGAAGCCGAGCGGAACCTGCCCCTTGAGGTCGTCCTTGGCGCCCAGGACCGCGCATTCAGCGATGTCGGGGTGGCTGGCCAGCACCTCTTCCATCAGGCCGGTGCTGAGCCGGTGGCCGGCGACGTTGATGACGTCATCGGTGCGGGCCATGATGTAGAGGTATCCGTCCTCGTCCATCATGCCGGCGTCGCCCGTCTCGTAATAGCCGGGGAAGGTCTGGAGGTAGGATTTGCGAAACCGCTCTTCGGCGTTCCACAGCGTCGGCAGGGTGCCGGGGGGCAGGGGCAGCTTGATCGCGATGGCGCCCAGCTCGCCCGGTGGTTTGGGGTGGCCGTCGTCGCCGAGGATATGAATGTCATAGCCCGGCATCGGCAGGGTGGGCGAGCCCACCTTGACCGGAAGCGCCTCGATCCCGGCGGGATTGGCGGCGATGGCAAAGCCGGTTTCGGTTTGCCACCAATGATCGTAGACGGGTTTGCCCAGCACCTTTTGCGCCCAGTGGATCGTGTCGGGGTCGGCCCGTTCGCCCGCCAGATAGAGCGCCTGAAGGTTCGAGAGGTCGTATTTCTTGACCAACTCGCCGTTCGGGTCCTCGCGCTTGACCGCGCGGATGGCGGTGGGCGCGGTGAAAAAGCTGCGCACGTTATGTTCGGAGATGACGCGCCAGAATGTGCCGGCGTCGGGGTTGCCGACCGGCTTGCCCTCGAACACCACGGTGGTGTTGCCGTGGATGAGGGGCGCGTAGCAGATATAGCTGTGCCCGACGACCCAACCGACGTCGGAGGCGGCCCAGAACACCTCGCCCGGATCGACGTTGTAGATGTTTTTCATCGTCCAGTTGAGCGACACGAGGTGGCCCGCCGTGGCGCGGATCACCCCCTTGGGCGCTCCGGTGGTGCCGGAGGTGTAGAGGATATAGGCCGGGTGGTTGCCCTCGACCGGGACACATTCGGCGGGCGTCACCCCGTACTGGAAGGCGTACCAGCTGACGTCGCGGCCTTCGATAAGTTTTGCAACCTCCTGTTCGCGCTGGAAGATCACGCAGAAGTCAGGCTTGTGCGTTGCCTGTTCTATGGCGCCGTCAAGCAAGGGCTTGTACTGGACGATGCGGTTCGGCTCGATCCCGCAGGAGGCGGCGATGATCGCCTTGGGGGTGCAATCGTCGATCCGCACGGCCAGTTCGGACGCCGAAAACCCGCCGAAGACGACCGAATGGATTGCGCCGAGGCGCGCGCAGGCCAGCATCGCCTCAAGCGCTTCGGGGACCATCGGCATGTAGATGATGACGCGGTCGCCCTTTTCCACGCCCTTGGCGCGCAAGGCCCCGGCAAGGCTGGAGACGCGCGCCTGAAGTTCGGCATAGGTGATGCGGTGTTTGGTGCCCGTCACCGGGCTGTCGTGGATGATGGCGGCCTGCGCGCCGCGCCCGGCCTCGACGTGACGGTCGATGGCGTTGTAGCAGGTGTTCACCTTTGCATCGGCGAACCATTCGTACATGTCGTTGCCGCGATCAAAAAGTGCCTTGGTCGGCGCCTCCACCCAATCGATGGCCTCCGCCTGCTTGAGCCAATAGGCCTCGGGGTCGGATTTCCAGCTTTGATAAATCTCGGCGTAGCCCATCATGCTCTCCCTGCTTGTTGATACCTTTCTACGGCGCGGGCGGGGCGGGGGGCAAGCACTGACGGATCACCCATAATGCGCCACCGGCGTGCCGGCGATGGCCGCCATGTTCAGCAGCCCGCGCGGCGTGATCGACGGTGACACGATATGCGCGCGGTTGCCCATGCCCATCAGGATCGGCCCCACTTCCAGCCCGCCGCCCTTCATTTTCAGGATGTTTCGCACGCCCGAGGCCGCATCGACATTGGAGAAGATCAGCACGTTCGCTGCCCCCTCCATCCGGTTGTCCGGCAGAAGGCGCGCGCGCAGCTCTTCGTCCAGCGCGGCGTCGATGTTCATTTCGCCCTCGTAGCAGAAGTCGCGCGGTTTGGTATCCAGCAGGGCGATGGCGGCGCGCAGGCGCTTGCCCGAATCCTCGCCCTGATTGCCGAAGTTGGACTGCGAGCAGAAGGCGACCTTGGGCTCGATCCCGAAGCGGCGCACATGGCGCGCGGCGCCGATGGCCGTCTCGGCCAGATCCTCGGGCGTGGGAAAGACGCGCACATGCGTGTCACCGATAAAGAGCGGGCCATCCTCGAGGATCATCATCGACAGGGCGCCGTGCGGGTGGTGATCGGCGTCGGACAGCACCTGGGTGACATAGTTCAGATGCCAGCGATACTCGCCGAATGTGCCACAGATCAGCGAATCTGCCTCGCCGCGGTGGACCATGACGGCGCCGATGGCGGTGGTGTTGGTGCGCATCACCGCCTTGGCCAGATCGGGTGTGACGCCGCGGCGCTTCATGATCTCATGGTAGCTGCCCCAATAGTCGCGATACCGCGGATCGTCCTCGGGGTTGACCAGCCGGAAATCACGGCCGGGGCGGATGTTCAGTCCCATGCGCTCGCACCGCATTTCGATGACCGAGGGGCGCCCGATTAGAATGGGCTGTTCGCTGGTTTCCTCAAGCACCGCCTGCGCGGCGCGCAGGACACGCTCGTCCTCGCCCTCGGCAAAGACGATGCGGCGCGCGTCCTTTTTCGACGCCTCGAAGACGGGACGCATCAGCAGGGCGGATTTAAAGACCGAGGCGTCCAGCTTGGCCTTGTAGATGTTCAGATCCTCGACCGGGCGCGTGGCGACGCCCGAGTCCATCGCGGCGCGCGCGACGGCGGTCGACACGATACCCGACAGGCGCGGATCGAACGGCTTGGGGATGAGGTAATCGGCGCCGAATGTCATCGGCTCGCCCTGATAGGCGGCGGCCGCCTCGGCGGACGTGGTGGCACGGGCCAGCTCGGCGATGCCGTCGACGCAGGCGATCTGCATTTCGTCGTTGATCTGCGTCGCGCCCACGTCCAGCGCGCCGCGAAAGATGAACGGAAAGCACAGCACGTTGTTGACCTGATTGGGAAAATCGCTGCGGCCCGTGGCGATGATGGCATCCGGCACAGCCTCGCGCGCGATGTCGGGCATGATTTCGGGATCCGGGTTTGCCAGCGCAAAGATGATGGGACGCGGCGCCATCTTGCGCACATGGTCCACGGTCAGCGCGCCGGGACCGGACAGCCCCAGGAAAAGATCCGCACCACCGATCACGTCGTCCAGCGTGCGCAGATCGGTCTTTTGGGCGAATTCGGCTTTTTGAGGATTCATGTCCACGGTCCGGCCCTCGTAGACCAGCCCCTGAATGTCGCATAGCCAGATATTGCTGCGCCGAACGCCCAGCTTTACCAGCATGTTCAGGCAAGCGATGCCGGCGGCGCCGCCGCCCGTCGAGACGATCTTGATATCCTCCCACTTCTTTCGCGCGACATGCAGCGCGTTTTTCGTCGCAGCTCCGACGACAATCGCGGTGCCGTGCTGATCGTCGTGAAACACCGGAATATTCATCCGCTCACGGCAGATTTTTTCCACGATGAAACAGTCGGGCGCCTTGATATCTTCGAGGTTGATCGCACCAAAGGTCGGCTCCAGCGCGCAGACAATCTCGGCCAGCTTGACGGGATCGGGTTCACTCAGCTCAAGGTCGAAACAGTCGATATCGGCGAATTTCTTGAACAGGACCGCCTTGCCCTCCATCACCGGCTTGGAGGCCAGCGCGCCGATATTGCCCAGCCCGAGAACGGCGGTGCCGTTGGTCACGACAGCGACCAGATTGCCCCGGCTGGTGTAGCGGCTGGCATTGGCCGGATCTGCCTTGATCTCCAGACACGCCTCGGCGACGCCGGGCGAATAGGCGCGGGCCAGATCCCGGCCATTGGCCAGCGGTTTCGTCGCGCGCACCTCCAGCTTTCCGGGCTTGGGGAATTCGTGGTAGTACAGCGCCGCCTGCCGTAGCGTTTCGCCTGTGTCGGTCATTCTGCGGCTCCTTGTCTGGAATGGTTCAGCTCTGAACAAACTCGCCCGTGCGGGCGCCGGGGGATCTGCCGGAGTGTGCATCCTTGCGCAGATCAGCGCAATCAGGAATGGCCAGAGGTGCCCGGCGCACCGTTGGCATTGCCCGCAGCGCCCGCATCTGTAAATAAGAGCGCAGTCACTCGCCCGAAGGATACGCCATGCAAGAGCATCTCACGATCGTCAAACACCCGTTGGTCCAGCACAAGCTGACCCTGATGCGCGAAAAGGATGCCTCGACCGCTGTTTTTCGGCAGCTTCTGCGCGAAATTTCGCAGCTGCTGGCCTATGAGGTCACGCATGAGCTGCCCATGACCACGCGCGAGGTCGACACGCCGATGCAGAAGATGGACGCGCCGGTGCTGGCCGGTCGCAAGCTGGCGCTGATTTCGATCTTGCGGGCCGGCAATGGCCTGCTGGACGGCATGCTGGAGCTGATTCCGTCGGCGCGGGTCGGATTTGTCGGGCTCTACCGGGACGAGGCGACGTTGAAGCCGGTGCAGTATTATTTCAAGGTTCCGGACCAGCTGGACGAACGGCTGGTGATCGTCGTCGATCCCATGCTGGCCACGGGCAATTCATCCGCCGCCGCCGTCGATCTGCTGAAAAAGGCCGGCGCCAAGGATATCCGGTTTCTGTGCTTGCTGGCCGCCCCCGAGGGCGTCGCGCGCATGAAGGAAGCGCATCCGGATGTGCCTATCGTGACGGCCTCGCTGGATGACGGGCTGGACGAAAAGGGCTATATCCTTCCGGGGCTGGGCGATGCGGGCGACCGGATGTTCGGTACGAAATAAGGCAAATCCGCCGAAGCTTGGCTGTTTACTAAAGGCAGGAATTGATGCAGAATTCCCCACATATTGTGGGGGCATTATGAAATTCATACGAGTTATCGCGCTGGCGGTGATCGCCGCGTCCTGTAGCCTGGGCGCCGCGCAGGCCCAATCTCTGCGGGATGGCGATCAGCCGGCCGAATTGCCGCCCAGTTCATATACTGGCCGCCAATATGTCGACAGCAAGGGTTGCGTTTTTGTGCGGGCCGGGATCGACGGTAACGTGATATGGGTGCCGCGTGTGACGCGGTCCCGCGAAACGCTCTGCGGCCAGCAACCATCGCTGCCCACCGCGCGCGCGCCCGAACCCTCTGCAGCCCCCGCGCCCAAGGCCACGCCGGCTCCCTCCAAGGCGACCGTGCGGCCCGCCCCCGCCAAAGCGGTCGCGCCTGTGCGCGCGGCCACTGCTCCCCG
>DATCSR010000027.1:0-26037 GCA_036568405.1 Roseovarius sp. | reverse complement strand
GTCGGCGTGCCGGCCGCGCCGGATCAGGCGTTGCAGCGCCGAATCCGCCACCGCCAGCGGAGTGCGAAACTGGTGCGACACCATCGCGGCGAAGTTGCGATAGAGATCGGCCGCTGATCTTTCGCGTCTTAGCGCGCTATCCAGATCGCGCGTGCGCTCGGAGACCAGTTCTTCCAGGCGATCGCGGTCCTCGGCATCCTTTTGCTGGGCTGCGTGGCGGTCGGATGCGTCGTGCATGAACAGGATCGCGCCAAGGATCGCACCATCGTTGCGCATCGGAAAAAACCTCAGATCGACATGGAGCGGCGTGTCACACTCCCTGGAAAACAGGGGCTGAAGCGTCAACCGTGAGGTCTCTCCGGCAAGGGCGCGCGCCACGCCGTCCCGCACCGGCGCGATGTCGAAGAACCCAGCGACGTCGGACAGACGCCGCCCCACGGCCTGCTCCGCCGTTTTGTCCACCATCTCCGCCATGGCATCGTTCCACAGCGAGCACCGTGCAGCCCTGTCCACCGCCAAGATACCTTCCCCGCTGGACGAGATCAGCAGGCTCGAAAAATCCCGCTCGCGCCGCAACATATGAGTGCGCGCGCGCGACTGCCGCAGCGCAAGGACAAGCGTGACCGTCAGGATACCGCCCGCGACCATGATCCCGATCAGCGACAGAATGTTCTGGTGTAGCTGGTTGCGGTAGGCCTCCAGCCGCCCGCCGAGTTCATCCCATTCCGCGATCATCGACGCGTTCGCCGCCCGACCCAGTATCGTCGTAAAGGGTGCCAGCGCTGCGCGCAGTCGCGGACCATCGCCGGGAGTGAAGTCGTCGATCATAGGCGCAATCGTGACAAGGGCGTCGGTCAGCTGGTCCAGATCATTGCCAAATCCAATTTCCTCGACGAAACGGCGCTGTGGCCCGTCATTCAGCAAAGAGATCCGGCCGGACAAGATGTCGAACCAGAGTGCAAGATCCTCCTGTCCGGCTTCTCCCAGTTCAGCCAGCGCAACCAACTTGGTCAGGCGCAGGGCGGCCACGTCGCTCTGATGGAACACCCAGAGCATGTTCTGTTCCGCGCCGACACGCATTGCGGTCTGAACGGCGAACATACGCAGCAGCGAAAATGACAGCAGACCCGAGAACACAAGGACGGCGGCCAGCGGCAGGATCAGCCAGAGGCGGCGGAACTGTCTCATCGCACATCAAGTCGAGAGAGCTGCCAAACCCAGCGATAATCATAACGGATGTCCTGCAACGCCTCGTGGTCGTCGCGCGGATATACAATCCAGAGTGGCCCTTTATCATCGCGCGTCAGCTCCTTGCCATCCATGGTAGTAGCGAGGATCACGTCATAGTCGTAAAAATCGCTCATGGGGATGTCCACCGCATATTCATTCAGGGCAATCGCCATCACCTGATCGCCCTGTGCATCGAGGCTGTCCAAAAGATCCCGCATCAGAACGCCCGAGAAGGCGTGGACGCCGTCGGTCACAACAGTTGAGGTGTTTATCGTAACAGACGGGAGGGTTTGCAACGTGGCGCGGTCCAGTGCGGCGGGCCCATCTGCTATCTGGCCGGTTACCTCAAGGATCACATCGCCTTGATCCGCCACGGCCGCTCCGCTCATCAGCATCAAACCACTCAGAGCCACTTGCGCTTGCCTCAGCATGTCCATTCTCCCAGATCGATCCGGTAGCAGTTCACCAGCGCGCGCTTATTTGTGCAAACACCTTACGCAGGGAAATCTTTCGCCGCCCCCTCTGAACGAACGGGGCGGATTGCGGCCGGGTCATGTGAACATCCCGTTCAAATCCGCAAATGACGCGAGCGGAGTAAAGGATCGGAGGGAGCGCATGCCGCCAGTCAAAAGATCCGCCCTCTATATCTGGGGCGCCGGGCTGGTCGCTCTGGCCAGTTGTGGCACGCCCGAATACCGGGCCGAGCGCAAGCATTGCGAGGCGGAATGGCTGCTGAAAATCCCGCCGGTCTACCGCCAGGAGGCCGTCACGAAATACCGCAGCGAAGAGCGCCCGACAGGCCGATCAACCTGCACGACCACGGGAACGGTCACGAATTGCCAGCAGGTCATGGAGACTGTGTCGATCCCTTATACCGACATCGAAACTGTTGACATCAAGGCGCGCCAGCGCGATCCGCAGATCGACTCCTGCGCCGCGCGGGCGTGCGCGGCAAGATATGGCAACAGCAAATGCGAGACGTGATGCATCAGGAATACGCCGGCAGGACCGGCACCGGAATTTAATAGAGCAATTTTCAGCAAGGACTTTTTCATGTGGGATTTTAGCATAGGCGGTGCGCTGGGGATGATAGTGCGAACGTTGCCATTCATCCTTTTGCGCATCGCCGTCTATTTCGGTATCACGCTGGGATACATCCTGGTCACGGGCGTAGGCGCGGGCGTGGGCTGGGGCGTCGGCGGCTTTGGCGACGAGGCATTTCGCGCCAGCAGCACGATGTGGGGCGGCTTTGCGGGCTTCGGGATCTTCGGCGCAATAATGTATTGGGCGCGCGAATACATACTCTATATTGTCAAGGCCGGGCATATCGCGGTGCTGATCGAGCTGATCGACGGCAAGCCGATGCCCGAGGGACGCAGCCAGATCCACCACGCGACCGCGGTGGTCAAGGAACGCTTCGCGGAGGCCAGCGTCCTCTTCGCCATCGACCAGCTGATCAGGGGCGTCATCCGGGCCATTACCGGGCTGGTGCGCGGCATCCTGACCATCCTGCCAATCCCCGGCGTGCAACAACTGGGCGGTATCCTGTCCGCATTCCTGAAGGTCGCGGTCGGGTTCATCGACGAGGTTATCCTCGCCTATGCGATCCGCAACCGGTCTGACAACGCCTGGATGTCGGCCAAGGAGGCTCTGGTGCTTTACGGGCAGAACTACAAGGTGATGCTGAAAAATGCCGCCTGGCTGGCGATCATCGTCTATGGTCTCAGCTTCGTGGTGTTCGTCGTCATGCTCGCCCCCGCGGCGCTGGTCGTCTACCTCATGCCGGGTGCATGGGCGGCGGGGGGCGTCGTCTTTGCCCTGCTGTTTGCCTGGAGCGTCAAGGCCGCGCTGCTGGAGCCCTTTGCCATCGCCTGCATGATGCAGGTCTATTTCAAGACGATTGAAGGTCAGGAGCCCAACCCCGAGTGGGACGCAAAGCTGGAGCAGATGTCGGCCAAGTTCCGCAAGCTGAAAGAGCGGGCTATTGGAGCAGGCCAGCCTGCGACGGCGGATGAGCCCGGCGCGCGTCCGGCATAGCGCGGCCCCCTCGCCCCGACAGAAGAAAGGTGATTACGATATGAAATCAACAACACTCTGCATTGTCCTGGTCATGGGCGGCATGGCGGGCACCGCCGCCGCTGAATGCACCGAGCAAGACGGTTATGTTTTTGTTTTCAGTCAGTGCCAACAGCAGCAAGCGACAGGTAGTCTGGATCTTTGTCAGCACGCACCGGGCCATGACCCGAAATTCATGTACTTCGTATCGAACGTCGTGCGCGATACGGCGGCAGACCGATCGTCACTGGGCAGTCTTTTTTACCATGTGATCGGCGCCCAGCATGATGTCGCGGTGAACGGCACCTCGTCGAGGTGCTTTGACACGCCTGCGCTGGCGCGCACGCATCGCGCGCAAACGATCGAGCGCTACCGCGGAAATTTTGAAAACGTGGTGGTCAAGGACGTGACCTTGGGCCGCGATTAAGCGGTTGGTCATCCGCTCGATCAACGGCGCGCAGCCTTGTGGAGGAGGTTTTTCCTATGCTGACAGTATCGAGATATCTCATGGCCTTTGCCATGCTGCTGTTACTTTCCTCCGGCGCGCTGGCGCAGATGGATGGGCATGGTCCGGATGCCTGGCAGGTCACGGGGGTGGCAGCGAATGACGTGCTGAATGCCCGGACCGGACCCGGGACCGACTACCTTGTGATCGATGCCTTCGCGCCTGATGCCACTGGCTTGCAGATGGTCACATGCGTTCCGTTCCTGCCCCGCCAAAAATACTGGGAGCTGACCGACAGCCAGCGCAGCACCCTTCCCTCCCGGTGGTGCCTGACGCAAAGCGCGGATCGCCGCGCCCAAGGCTGGGTCGCAGCGCGGTTTTTAGCCGAGGACACGTCGGCAGCTTACCAGCCTGCTGGCGACCCGCTGATCGCAGAAGCAGTGTCGCTGGTGCGCCAAGTCTATGACCTGCACCAAAGCGCCAGAAGTCAAAGCGCGATCGGGCCGCTGCATCCGTCCGAGGCAAGGAATTACTTTTTCCAAGATGCCGTCAAGCGTCTAAAGCGCGGCGGCTTAGGCGCAGACCCCCTTTTCGATGCGCAGGACACCGACATCACCGAGCTGGAAGTGGTCCCGGCACCGCAACGCGCGATGCACCGCGGCATGATCACCGTGCACGCCAATTTCCGCAATTTCGGCCACCCGGACAGCGCGGTGTTTCGTCTGCGCATCGACACATCGCTTACCGATCCTGAGCTACGCATCATGCGGATTGAACACGAAGGCTGGGAATTTCCCTGACTGGACTTCGGTCCGAAACGATCCACCGGAGGAGATATGACCGAATACATTGAACGTAGCACGATTGAGGCCGGCTTTAGCGAGGTGTTCCGGACTCGCGTCGCGCCCCGCCTGAGTGAGCTGGAAGCGCAGCGACAGGCCATTCTGGCCGTGGCCAAAAGGCATGCCGCGATAGCGCTGGCGGGCGGGGCGGCGCTCGGGCTGTTGTTCGTGCTCTTCGGGGCCGGAGCGAACGGCCTGGCCGGGCTGTTGGTCGGCTTCGGCGTGCCGCTTGCCTTCGGCGCCGTTTCCGCCTTTCTTCTGTGGAAGCGGCGGGCGGACAGATGGAGCGGCGCGGCCGCGCAGACCGTGATGCCCGTTGTCTGCGATTTCCTGGGGGATCTGAGCTATGACCGCGACGCACACAAGGGATTTCCGCTGGAGCGCATGCAGAAGCTGGGCGTGATCCGGCCCTTTACGCGGTCGTGGATCGGCGACCGGCTCGAGGGGACTTACCGCGACACGGCATTCGAAGTTGTCGAGGCTAAGCTCTTCAGTGATAAGAGCCAAAGCAGCTCAAACGCGGATAACGATACAAGCGATCGTTCCAGCAAGACGCTGTTCAAGGGTTTGCTTCTGCGCATTGGTGTCCCGGTCCCGATTCCAACGCGCATCCTGATCGCGCGCGATTTCGGCATGGGCAACAAGCTGACCGAGATGTTTGGCGGCACTTCCGGGCGCGGCATGCCCAAGGTCGAAACCGGCCACGCCGAATTCGATCGACATTTCGAGGCATATTCAGCCGATCCGCAAATTGCGCGTAGCGTACTGGCGCGCGAGTTCCTGGACAGCCTTGTGCGATTGGCCAAAGACGAGGGTGGTCGCCACGGCGCCAAAGGGCTGGATGCGGGGTTTCACGACAACTCCTTCTCCATGGCCCTCAAGCGCGATGTGGATTTCATCAAATCAAGCCGCCTGACTACGCCGGCGGACAAGATCGAGGAGGATCTTCACGGCGTGTTCGACGATGTTGCCACGGCCCGGCGCATCATCGACCGCCTGCACGGCGATCATCCCGAACCCTAAGCGAAGGAGGAGAAGGACATGGCTGTTCGAGCACGTCGCGACAGATCCGGTCCAATGCCGGGCGAAATGCAAACGGCACTTTTACAAGGAACGCGCAAGAGCAGCGTCGCCTGGCTGTTCGCCCTGATGACCACTACGGCCTTGGCCGATCCCGCCAGAGGACAGGCTCCGCCTTGCGAGGGCACCTACGAGTACTTCTTTGGTAAAAGCTTCGTCGACGTCGCGCCGGGGAATGCCCTACCGGATGCCGGGCGTATCGCGCAGGCGTACAACAATCGCGAGGGCTGGGTTGGTCAGACCATCCGCAAACCGCAAAGCGAAGGCCTGTTCGAGATGGAAGTCAATCAATGCGGGCGCGAGTTCGTCATCAGCCAGGGCGGCAAGAGTATGCTCTTCGTGCAATCGGCGAATGATGACACAACATATGTGGCGCAGGACATCGGAATCGAGAGCGGTTCACTGACGATGCGCGTCATCGGCCACAAGGTTTTTGTCGGCAAGGTCGAGGGTGTGACGGAGGGCTTTAAATACACCTTTCCTGTTGCGATGGAACCGCGCGACACCGTGATGCCCGACATGGACACATGCAGTGACAGCGAGGAGGCGGAAGCGCCCGACTTCGCTCAAGAAAACACCGCAACACGCGGCTTTCTTGCTGCGCGTGGCATGATCCCGCCCGCGGAGTACGCGCCGGGCGACTATTTTCGCGCTCTTGAGACTGAGCGCGACCTCGCCGGCACCGCCCGCGACGGATCCACCCGGCACATCCGGTTCCGGATGGGCCGCAACAACGCAATCCTGCCCGAAATCGGGATGCGCGAGATCTGCCTTGCCGGGCCGGGCAAGCTCGACCCGCCGCGCCGGCTTCTGAATTTCAAGATATTCCGGGTGGAAAAGCCTGACGGTTACTTGGTCTTTGCTCAGGAAATCGACATCGCAACGGGTAAGATACTTGGGCAGGCTGAGGGCGAGAAAATCGGTAGCGAAGCGGCGGCTTTGCAGGCCGCTATGACAGATGCCGCCACTGCGCTTGAAGCGAACGGAACCGTCATAGGCCCGCTAAGTGACGGCATGATGCCTTGACAGCTTGCTAAGCAGTAAGGCTCGATATCGGCAACAAGGCGCACCGCATACGGATCATCACACGCGAAGGAAGTGAATATGAAACATACCCTCTTCAACGCGGCGACACTCTCGCTTGTCGGCACTCTGGCCTGTTCCACGGCCGCGTATGCGGCCGATGAAAACGTGATGATCGTTTTTGACGGCTCGAATTCGATGTGGGGTCAGATCGATGGGACGGCCAAGATAGAGATCGCGCGCAACGTGATGGAAAATCTGCTGGGAGAATGGACCGCCGACCGCAATGTCGGCCTGATGGCCTATGGCCATCGCCGCCGCGGCGATTGCACCGATATCGAAACGCTTGTCGCGCCGGCAAAGGACACTCGCGCGGGTATCCTCGAGCGGATTGGCGGGATCACTCCGACAGGCAAGACGCCCCTGACAACCGCCGTGGAGCGCGCCGCAACCGAGATGTCCTACACCGACAGGCCGGCTACCGTGATCCTGATTTCGGATGGTCTGGAAAGCTGCGAGCGTGACCCTTGCGCACTGGCCGATGCGCTGGAAAAAGGCGGCGTCGGCTTTACCGCGCATGTCGTCGGGTTTGGTCTTGGCGATGCGGATGCAAGCGCGCTGTCCTGTCTGGCAGACAGGACGGGTGGTCAGTATCTATCGGCTGGCAATGCCGAAGAGCTTGGCAAGGCCCTTGCGAGCGTCAGTGAGGCTGTGTCCACTCCGGAACCGGCGGCTGAACCTCAGCCCGAACCAGAGCCTGAATATGATATTACGCTGGACGGCCCCGCCACGGCCCTTGCCGGGGACAAGATCCGCGTCAGCTGGACCGGAGCGGTGGCGCCGCAGGATTTCATAACCATCGTGCCAATGGGCGCCGAGGAGGGCAGCGCAGAGAATTACATCCGAGTCAGCGATGACAGTGAGAATGACCTGCAGGCGCCAGGTGAAACCGGCCTTTACGAGCTGCGCTATGTCCTGAACGAGGGCCGCCGCACACTGGCCTCGAAGCCTATCGAGATCACCGAGCCGGAGGTCACGCTGGACGGCCCCGCCAAGGCCCTTGCCGGGGCCAAGATCCGCGTCAGCTGGACCGGAACGGTCGCGCCGCAGGATTTCATAACCATCGTGCCGATGGGCGCCGAGGAGGGCAGCGCAGAGAATTACATCCGGGTCAGCGACGACAGCGAGAATGACCTGCGGGCGCCCGGTGAGATCGGCCTTTACGAGCTGCGCTACGTGCTGAACGAGGGCCGCCGCACTCTGGCCTCGAAGCCCATCGAGATCACCGAGCCGGAGGTCACGCTGGACGCCCCCGCCACAGCACTCGCCGGCGACAAGATCCGCGTCAGCTGGACCGGAACGGTCGCGCTGCAGGATTTCATAACCATCGTGCCGATGGGCGCCGATGAGGGCAGCGCCGAGAATTACATCCGAGTCGGGGACGACAGCGAGAAAGATCTGCAGGCGCCCGGTGAAACCGGCCTTTACGAGCTGCGCTACGTCCTCAACGAGGGCCGCCGCACGTTGGCCTCGAAGCCCATCGAGATCACCGAGCCGGAGGTCACGCTGAGCGGCCCGGCAACGGCGCTTGCCGGGGACAAGGTCCGCATTAGCTGGACCGGAACGGTCGCGCCGCAGGATTTCATCACGATCGTGCCGATGGGCGCCGAGGAAGGCAGCGCTGAGAATTACATCCGGGTCGGGGACGACAGCGAGAATGACCTGCAGGCGCCCGGTGAGACCGGCCTTTACGAGCTGCGCTACGTGCTGAACGAGGGCCGCCGCACATTGGCGTCAAAGCCCATCGAGATCACCGAGCCGGAGGTCACGCTGAGCGGCCCCGATCAGATCAGGGCCGAGGACACGATCGGCGTTGCGTGGACCGGCGCCGTCCACGGCCAAGACTACGTCACGATCGTTCCAATCGGCACGCCGGATGAGAAATCCGGTCCCTATGTCAGGGTCGGCGACGATACCGATGCCAAGCTGGCTGCCCCCGCCGAGACGGGCTTCTACGAGCTGCGTTATGTGCTGAACGAGGGCCGCCGCGTGCTTGCGCGGCACGCCATCGAAGTGCTTGCCGCGGATGCCGCGCTGCAAAGCGGCGCTAGCCTGAGCGCGCCCGAGACTGCCGCCGCCGGCGAGACCATCAGCGTCGATTGGACGGTTCAGAATGCCAGCGGCGATCAACGCATCTCGATCGCGCGGGCAGATCAGGCGACCTTCACCTGGATCACCGCCATCAAGATCGACGGCGCGCCGCCGCTTTCCATCACCCTTCCGGACGCGCCCGGCACGTATGAACTGCGTTTCCTGGACATTCCCGGCCAGTCAGTCTTGGCCCGCCGGATCATACGGGTAGAGTGATTACAGCAAAGGCGCCCTCAAGATAAGCATAACGCTGAGCCTTGGGGCTGCTCAAAAAAATTCATGGAACGCCGATTTGCTTTCATTACCGGTAAATCAACGAGCTTTGACATTGGTTTCAGGTTCGCGTCTTGTCTAAGTTAAAGGCCACTTCAGATTTCGAATTTGCGCATGCCTGATTCCATGCAGACCATCTGAGCCAAGTGGGAGAGCTTTTTGACGTGAGCACCGAAACTGAACTTTGCATCATAGGTGCAGGGCTTTCGGGCTTGGCGCTGGAAAGCGCGGTAAGAGCCCAAGGGCGCGAGGTAACAGTGCTGGAGGCCCGCGACAGGCCGGGTGGCAGAGTGTTGTCGCAAAATGGCTATGATCTTGGGCCATCATGGATCTGGCCGCATAATCACCGCATGTTGGCGCTTCTTTCTCGTATCGGGATAGGCAGCTTTCCACAATACGCGACCGGGCGTCTGGTTTTTGAGGATGCGAGGGGCATGATCCGCCGCGATCTCGAATTTGCCACCATGAGCGGTGCGCTGCGTGTGGCGGGCGGGCTTACGCGTGTCAGCGACGCATTGGCGGAAAAGGTCGGAGATAGCCTGTTCTTATCGCGCCCGGTGGAAAGTGTGGCTGAAGATGCGACAGGAGTAACTGTCTCAACAGCAGGTCAAACGATACGGGCTGCACGAGTCGTGCTCGCCTTGCAGCCACGGTTGGCTACCAGGCTGGGTATTTCTGTCCCGGAGGTGCCCACATGGATGGCGGGGCAGACCAAGCTGGTTGCAACTTATGCGACCCCCTTCTGGCGGGACCAAGGGCTGAATGGGGATGCGATTTCGCACCGCGGGCCGCTGGCCGAGATACACGATGCTTCGCCTGATGGGGCTAGCGTGGGGGCGCTTTTTGGTTTTGCTCATCCCGGCGCCGGGCGCCTTCCAGAGTTCCGCGACGCAGCCGTTGACCAACTGGTGCGGTTATTCGGCCCAAGGGCGGCGACACCCGATAAAGTGATATTTAAGGATTGGAGTATGGATCTAAACACTGCTGTCGCTGCTGATCAGACACCGTCCGGTGGCAATCCTATGTACCGTGCGGTCCCGTCGACTGACCGCTTGATCTTCGCTGGGACCGAAGCCGCCCCAGATAATGGCGGTTTTCTCGAAGGCGCATTGGCCGCGGCGGAGGCCGCACACGTCAGCCTTGATACGGTCGCAGCGTGATCTTGGGTCATAAGGAGCCATTGACCGCTCTTTGTGCCTCAGGTGGACATGCGAGCGTAGTTTGTTTCGGCCCTTACTGGCGCTCGCTGCTTGGTCGCTCGCTGCGGTGCAGCTTCACCGGACCGGTCATTCATCCATAGCACAGCATTTTCTTAGGATGAAGGTCGGTAGTGCGGACAAAGTTGACATCCCCTTGCCTCAAATTGACAGCTTTCCGAGGGGCCCGAACGCAGCACGTAAACCACAGCGTTGGGAAGCCATCGTTCGCTGCAAGGTTATGCAGCATGCGCAGTGAAGAGCCTTATTGTTCGCATTTCTGCCAGAAGGCTGAAATGTAGGCCTGCTTGAGATTGTGACCTTTCTTGCGCCACTCTGCTCTCACGATAGCGGCTTGGCTGCGTTCCGCGGCAAACCATAGGAACGGTGGGGCATCGTGCCTGATGGCGATTTGCGCGGCTTCTGCGATCAAGGCCCCGCTGCCCGGTTCGGCAAATTCGACTTCGACCCCTGCGTGATCCGGGATTGGATACGTCATGGCGCTAGCTCGACTTGGATAGAGCAGAAAGCGGCCGGTCAGATCGGAATTTGCGTTAAGGATGCGCGCCACGGCCGGGAAACCCGTTTCGTCCGTGAAGCCATATATTTCGCCGTTGAGGCGGCACCCGCCCCCGCCGGGGCTGGTGACTAGAACCTCAGACTCCGCTACTACGGTCTGGGCCCATCGCGAAGCGCGCCCACCATCGTGGGAGAAAACATCAAAACAGAGCGTGCCAGCATCGTGATCCACATGTCGGGCCGTATAGACCGGAAGGTGAAGCTTGTCTTCGCCCTTGGGCCATTGTGTGCTGCCGTTCGCCCCTACGGTGGGCCATTGTGCGATCCGGCCCTCTGGGGCAATGCCCACCCGGAAATGAATGGCCTCGTCCGAAAACCGAGAGACGTCGCCGCGCAGGGTCACCCGCAAGAACCCGCATTCCATCCGCTTGACCGAGACGACCGTCATGGGCCAGATGTTGGCGGGCAGTTCCGTTTTTCCAGCAGTATCATCCCAACGAATGCTCTGCACGATATGGGGAAATTTCACGCCGATTTGGTCAACGACGGAATCTTTGAGCACCTGAACATAGTCGGCATGCGGCGCATGTATTTCGGCTCGGGTGCCCTTGCCCAGTGGCGCGAACTCAAGGCGGCCATAATAGGTATCAATCCTAAGGCCGTATGCATCGTCGCGCGCGACAGTCAGGTCATGCTCGGCCGCCCGTGCCAGCGTGATCTGACGAAATGGCGCAAAGGCCATATCGGGAAGGTCGGTTCGTGCGGAGCGTTCAGGCATGAGCAGGAGCTTTCTGCGCGGCGACGCGCGAGATGAACGGAAGGGCAGCCAGCGATACGGCGCAGGCCAGTGCAAAGAAGATGCCATAGCCGAAATGTTCTGCGATGAAGCCGGCGGCGACGCCGGAGACCATGCTGACGGCGGCATCCGCACATTGAAACAGGGTGAAGTCCACGCCTCCCTGGCGGGGATCGGACCAGGTCATGAACTGGCCGTAGAGCGCGACAAAGCCGAAGGCCATGACGGCAGCGCTGGCGATCATCGCGATGGGCGCCACGGTCGCGGATGGCAGGATCGCGTCCCCGGCCGACAGGGCCACCAGCGCGAGGATCACCGATTGCAGGGCGACGGCCCCAACCAGCACTGCGCGCGCGCCAAAGCGGCGGACAGTAGCACCACCGACAAGGACGCCAAGAAATCCGAGTGTCAGGCTGCCGGCACCGCTGAGAATACCCAATTGTGCAAGGTCATAGCCCGCATCAATGAAATAGGGCCCGAACATGCCCATGGCAGTCTTTTGCGCCACCACGTAAAGCGCCGCAATCATCAGGCCCTTGCGAACCTCGGGGCGCTTCAGCGCGGCCTTCAGGCTGGGTTGGTGGGGGCGCAGCGCGGCCTCCCGCGTACGCGCGACAATCACAAACGGGACGCACAGAACGGCGATCGCCAGTGCCATACTCCAGACACCGACGGTCCAGCCGGCGCGATCCACCAGGATCAGAAACACGCCTCCGCCGATTGCCGCGCCCAGATACGCCCCGCCCACCTGTGCGGCGTTGCCCCAGCCATATCGCGTGTCCTTGAGCGCTGCGACGGCGTAACCGTCACACGCGATATCCACTGTCGCGGTTGCAAACGTGGCGATCATCAGCACGCCCAGAACCGGCAGGACCGGGACGGGACCGGTAAGCCCCACCACCGCCAGCGCAGCCACGACCAGCGCCGCGCCGATCAGAACGATTGTTGCAGAACGATCCCGCCCACCATCTGGAAGGCGGAACCGTTCGACCTTGGGTGCCCAGATAAACTTCAGCGCCCAAGGCAGCACCAGAAGCGAGATCAGTCCGATGCGCTCCAGCGACAGGTCTTGGGCCCGCAGCACGCCGGGCAGCCCCGTCCATGTCACACCCCCGATGACACTTTGGGCGATGTAGACGCCACCGATAGCCCCGATGACGTTCCAGGTGTTTCGGGTGCGCGTCATCAGAACCTATAGGCGATGCTGGCGGTCGCGGTGCGGCCTTCGGTGCGATAGCAGTAGCCCGCGCTACAGGTCTGATCGGTGTTGTCAAAGACGTTCTTGACGTTCACCTGAAGTGCCAGGTTATCCAGCCCCACTTGGCGAAGGTCATAGGACATGGACAGATCGGCATAGAATTGGGCATCGTTCCTGAAGGTGTTCTGATCGTCCCCCCAGCTTTTGCCGACATAGCGCAGACCGGCGCCCAAACCCCAGCCCTGAAGCGCGCCGGCGGTCGGCTCGTAGAAAGCCCAGATCGAGGCGGAGTGCTTGGGCGTCGCCGATAGCTGATTGCCGACGGTGCCGGTTGCACCGCGCTCGATCTCCATGTCGAGATAGGTGTAGGCGGTGGTCAGCCGCACACCGTTGGCAAGGTTGAATTGGCCTTCGATCTCGAAGCCGCGCGAGCGCAGGTCATAGGGCACCTGCACCTGCTGCAGCCCGCCGAAGAGCGCCGGATCAACTGTCTGGAACACCACGCCGTCGTCTTGCTGAATGTCAAACACGGATGCCGTCACAAGGCTCTCGGTGCTAGGCAGCTGATATTTCAGGCCGATTTCTTTCTGAATGCCGGTGGTCGGATCGCCGGGACGGCCCGAAGTCGGCGCCGTACTACTGTCATAGACCAGCCCTGTAGTGGGCACGAAGCTGCTAGAGACATTGCCGAAAACCGAAAGATCGGTGTTGATGGCGTAGCTGACGCCAACGCGACCCGAAAAGCCGTCGTCAGTGGTGTCAGTGCCACTGCGCGCGGCATCCAGCGTCGTTGTGTCCACCCAATCATAACGCCCGCTGAGAAAGATGGTCCAAGCGCCGGTCTGCATCTGGTCATGCAGATAGATGCCGTATTGGTCCATATCCTGACCGGCTGAATAGGGCTGTACCGCGGCATCGGTCGCAGCGGCCGAGACATATCCAACCCCGCCATAAAAGGCGTCGTACGACGACCGGCTGTAGTCAAAGCCTGCCACCACGGTGTGATCAACCCTGCCCGTCGCCAATCTGGACTCAAGGCTGGTATCGACGGTCAGGTTTTCCGAATTTTCGAGGTAGTGACCCCAGTAGCGGCCAAAGCCGGTGCCCGTTGCATAAATCCCGCTGAACTCCAGATCGGCGTCAACCTCGGAGTAGCGCAGTTTCTGGCGCAGGGTCACCGCGTCGGTCACCTTATGTGCGATTTCATAGCCAATGCGCCACTGCTCGTTAATGAAATCATTATAGTTGGGATCGCCGACATAGATGTCGGACGCGACACCGTAGGACGGGTTGTAAAATGACGCCGTGCCGCCGCGGTTGGACTTGGCGTATTCGCCCAGCAGCGTGATGGTTGTGCGTTCTGTCAGCTGGTAGGTCAGAGACGGTGCGATTAGGTTCAGGTCGTCGCTATAGCCTTCGAGTGGGGTGTCCGCATCGCGGGTGACGCCGGTCAAGCGGTAGCTTAGGCGGCCATCTCCGACCGGGCCGGTAAAATCAAAAGCCAGTTCCTTGTGATTGTCGGTCCCGTAGCTCAGCTGGATCTCGTTGAAGGCTTGGTCCTTGGGGCGCTTGGATACCACATTGACGATCCCACCCGATCCGCTGACGCCATACATCGACGACGATGGTCCTTTCAGGACCGATACGGCCTCAAAGCTGTATGGGTGGTTTTGATACCACGCCGAGGGGCCGTTTACCTGGCGCAGACCATCGCGGAAGAGGCCGTTATAGTAGGCAGAAAAGCCGCGTAGGTAGATCGCGTCATACCGGCTGTCAAAGCCGAAATTACTGACATTGGCCCCGCCGGTATACCCGAGTGCGTCCAACAGGGTCCGAGGCTCCTGATCTTCGATCTGGTCCTGCGTGACGGTACTGATGGATTGCGGGATGTCGCGAATGGCAGTGTCGACACGTGTAGCCTGACGGCCGCGTTCCGCAACGTAGCCATTTTGCACCAAGGTGTCGTCGCTTTCGGACTCAAGAATAAGTGTGCCGAGATCGGTAATGTCGCCATCCTGAGCCTGTGCTGCGGTGGAAACGGCGGTTAGCCCTGCAAGCAGGGCGAGACGAGAAACAGTCATGGGAGCCTCCGGCTTTGCCTTGGCTACTCCACGTTTGCTCAGGCTAGAATCAATTGATGATTACCTGACAGTTTTAGTTTGGAATATCCACCATAGATTTACTCCGGTACTCTTGGTCTGTGTCGCGACTGCAACAGAACTGGCGTCGCATCGAACAACGGCAAGGACACTGTCGCGCAGGGCGCAAACCGGACATTGCCGATGCCGTCGAGTGCTGCAGCGCAGATCTCCTAAAACAGACATCCGACAATGCTGCTCGGCTAGGGTGGGCAGTTTTGCATCACCGATCAGCGAGCTCGAGCAGCATCTAGAGCATCACCAACGCATTTCACGCAAAACATTCGAAGGTCAAAAATTTCCGATTATTTAACTTGGATATTGAACCAAAGCCGAAGTTGTGGTGACTACATCCCCATTAACCGCCCCAAGCTCTCGCTCGCTGCACAGTGAATAGGCAGGTATCCGGGGGCTTCCTTCGATGAGGCATCACTATGAATTTCCGATCTTTTTCTCTGTTCTTCGCAACCGCCCTGGCAGGCTTCAGCGGTGTCACCGCTCTGGCCGAAGAGGAGATCGGTGCGCACCTGCTGATCGAATTGAACGCCGTCGAATCGCAGGAAAGCGGATGCAAGCTGTCCTTTCTGGCGCTGAATGGTCACCCCGCGGACGTCTCGCAAGCCGTTTTTGAGACGGTGGTTTTCGACGCTGCCGGTCAAGTCGATCGGCTGACGCTGCTCGATTTCGCGGATTTGCCCGCGGCACGGCCGCGCGTGCGCCAGTTCATGATCCAAGGCATGGCATGCGGTGACATCGGCCAGATCCTCTTCAATGGCGCGAGCACGTGCGAGCCGGCTGACCTCGGCGCTGCCGCATGCGAGGACGGTCTGATGCTTGAGAGCAAAGTCGATATCGAGGTGGCGGGATGAACAGCATTATAAGCACCTTCAACGAGATCGCGGCCCTTGGCGGCCCTGTCGTCGTCCTTCTGATCGCCGTCTCCATCGTGACCACTGCGGTCGTCCTCTACAAACTCTGGCAATTCTCCCGCTCGGGTGTCGGTCGTCACAAGGCGCTGTCGGAGGCCGTCGTGGCGTGGGACGGGGGTGACAGAGCCGAGGCTCGTGCGGCACTTGACCGCTCGACCAGCTATCTTGCGCCGGTGATCTCGATGGCCTTTGAAGCCGCACCGGATGCCGCAAAGCGGCTGGAGGCCGAGGCCGAAACCCGTTTCGCACGGCTCGAGCGGGGCTTCAGGCTACTGGACTCGGTGGCGCAGCTTGCGCCCCTTTTGGGCCTTTTCGGCACCGTGTTGGGCATGATCGCGGCCTTCCAGTCTCTGCAAGACGCCGGAAGCCAGGTCGATCCTTCAATCCTTGCGGGCGGTATCTGGGTCGCGCTACTGACAACGGCTGTTGGCCTCGTCGTCGCGATGCCGACGGCGCTGGTGCTTAGCTGGTTTGAGGGCCGCATGGACGCCGAGCGCGTGACCGCCGAGCGCGCGATCCATACGATTCTCGCGCCGCGCGGCCACGGCGCCGCGGCCCATGAGCCGACGCAGGCGCATGCCGCCGCCCATGCGTGAGCGCGCCCGCCGCCGCAAACGCCTTTCGATGACGTCGTTGATCGATGTCATCTTTCTTCTGCTGCTCTTCTTCATGCTCTCCTCGACCTTCTCCAAATTTTCCGAGATCGAGCTGACGGCAGGCGGTAGCAGGCCGGCAGAGGCGCACAATACGCCGCTCCTTTTCCTGCAACTACTGCCGGACGATCTGCGCCTCAACGGCCAGAGCCTTGCGCTGGATGCATTGCCGCCCGCGCTGGCGCAGCCCGAAGGCGAGCTGCCGCCTCGCACCCTTCTGATTTCGCTCTCGGGCGATGTCACGTCGCAGCGCCTTACCAACCTACTGGCGGTCCTGCGCGGCGCCAGAGGCATAAGCCCGGTGATCCTCGGAGGGACAGCAGGATGAAACGCAAACCACGCAGCACAAAGGGTGAGCCGACGATTGCGCTGATCAACATCGTTTTCCTGATGCTGATCTTCTTCATGGTCTCCGGCACGCTAGCCCGTCCGCTCGATGCGTCACTGAACCTTGTGCGTACCGCCGATCTGGAGAGGCGCGCGCCGCCCGATGCGCTCGTGGTCCACGCGGATGGCCGGCTCAGCTATCAAGGCAGGAATATCGCCGCAGCGGCGGACTACCTTGCCAGCCTGCCCGAGGCCAAGCGGGCCGATGCGGTCCGGCTTGTGCCCGATCGCGACTTGCCCGCTGCCGAGCTGGTCAGCATCGCCGCCGAGCTGCGTGCCGCTGGGGCCGAGCGGGTCATTGTCGTCACGGAAAGGGGCCTCGAATGATCGCATCTTCCGCAAGGATCAAGCTGCTGGCCAGCGGGGCCGCCGTGCTGGCCCATGCCGCTTTCGCCGTCGGGATCGCCCCGGCCCCCGAGGCCAAGATCGAAGGCGGCGCAGGCGCCCCCGAGGCGCGCCTCGGCACGAGCTTTGCCGATATGGTGTCGGGCACACTGACCTCCGAAACGGCCGAGGACACGCTGACCCCGGTCAAAGCCCCCGCACCTGAGCGGGCAGCCCAGCCAGGCACAGCACCTGCGCCCAAGCCCGAGGCCGCACCGGCACCCGCGCCGGAGGCACTGGCAGCCTTGGCGCCGTCTCCTGCAGCCAATGCCGCAACGCCCGACACAACCACCGCGCCGAAGCCATCCGAGGCGCAGCCCCCGATGACGGACGCACCCGAAGCGGTCAGCCGATCCCTGCGTCCCGCGCAGCGCAGCAAAGAGTTCGAGGCGAAGAATGCGCCCAAGGCAGCAGAGGCGCAGCGCACCCCCGCCGAACCGCCCAAGACCCGCGCACAGCCCGCACCGCGCGGCAATGCCGATGCAAACGCGACGGCCGGATCGACGCGGGGCAGCGAGGCTGCAACCGCCAAAATCCAAGGCACCGAGCGGGGTCAGAGGACGGCTGCAGGCACCGCCGCAGCCAGTAATTATCCGGGCCTCGTCATGCGCAAGATCTCGAACGTGCGCAAACCGAGGATGAGCCAAGCCGGCAGCGCGCGGGTCAGTTTCTCGGTTGCGGCATCAGGTGCGCTGGCGGGCGTGAGCATCGCGCGCAGTTCTGGCCGCGCGGATCTGGACCGCGAGGCGCTACGCCTCATTCAGCGGGCCGCGCCCTTCCCCGTACCGCCCGCATCAGCGCAGCGCACATTTACGATCGACATCCAATTCCGGTGATCGCCGCAGGTAGATAGGCGCCCAAGGAAAATGGCCGGGACCCTTCGGCGCCGGCTATAATCCATTTGTTTAATCAGGTCAGAATGTCTTGGTCACCGAGACCTTGAACGTCCGTCCGGGCGCCTGCCTCGTTGGCGAGGAGAGGTGCCCGACATAGGCCTCATCCAGCAGGTTCTCGACCCCGAAGCGCACCGCTGTACCGTCAAGCCAGCCTTGATTTGGCCGCCATGTGGCGCGCAGATTGTGCAGCGTGGTGTCGGGTAGATCCGCGCCCAGCGCATCGCGGCGATCGACCGCGTGAACAACCTCCCAGCTCAGGTCCAGATCATCATCCCACCGCTTGCCCAGCGTCAGCTGCACACGGTCCGACGGGCTGATCCGCCAGGCGGTGCTGGTGCCGTCCGGATTATACTCGCTTCCCTCGCCAACATGCCCGGCAAGATCGAAATAGAACCCGCTTTGCATCCCGTAGGAGGCCTCAAGCTCAAAGCCCTCTGATTTCACATGATCCAGATCAGTCGTTGTCGAACCGGACACCGTATAGCTGGTGATATCCCACAGCTTGGTCTGATAGAAATTGCCCCGAACGGTCAGGCTGTCACCTGCGGCAAGGACATCAAGGCCGGTGTACTCGGCGCCAATCTCCAGCGTCTGGGATTTCTCGGTCATGCCCATGCGCCGCTGCGCGGTGGCCGAACTGCCCAGATCATCGATGATCGGCAGGCCCTCGGTATAGGCCGCACTACCAAAGACCGACAGGCCGTTGGCAAAGTCATAGGACAGCGCAAGTCCGCCCATCAGCGCATCGTTGTCATAGCTGTCGGGCACACCCGCCAGCGGCACCGAACTCTCGACGCGCGAATGCTCATAGCGCAGCGCGGGGGTCACAGTGAATTGCCCGATGGTCATCTCATCAATTACGAAAAGGGCAAGGCGCCGATCCTCGCCGCCGGGCGAGCTGGCCGCATAGAGGCGCTCTTTGCGGACCACCTCGACCCCCGCCAGCATGTCATGCGCGACCGCGCCGGTGCTGAACAGCGCGCGGTTCGACACGGTCAGCTTGGTCGTCTGGTAACGGTTGTCGGCGCAGATCACGCCCGTAAAGGGGCTCGCGCAGAAGTCAGCGACGCTCTGACCGCCCTGAAAGGGTGAGCTGCCGTCGATGTAATCCACGTCGATCGTCTGATCAGCATAGCTGAGGTTCGCGCGCAGGTCGATCAGATCACTTGCCGGATTGTAGCGGTATTCCAGCACCGCCTGGCTGGTATCGGTGCGCCGATCCACGCGGCCAAAACTGCCGGCTGTCGTCTCGAACTGGTCGTAGGGCACGTCCTTGTCGTCCGCGACCGTCTCGGAATAGCTGAGCGTCAGGGACTGGGCCCCCTCATCGCCAAAGGTGAACTTGCCCTTGGCCAGCCAAGAGGGCGTGCGGAAGGATGAATTGCCGATCGTGGTACCGTCTCCGGCGGTCAAATTGCCTTGGTCTCGCAGCGTGTAATTCAGCAGGAACTCCACGCCATCGGCCGGCATCCACGCCAGATTGGTCGAGGTGGCCCAGCCATCCCCGTTGCTGCTGTATTCCAGCGTTTGCGAGCCGCCGAAGCCGACCTCGCCGCCCGTGAAATCGGAAGCGTCCTTGGTCTCGAGCTTGACCACGCCGCCTACGATCCCCGATCCATAGGCAAAGCTGCCGATGGTGCCGCGCAGAACCTCGATCTCCTTGTAAAGCAACGGATCGGTGAACAGCTGGGTGCCAATGCGGTACAGCTCCTCCGAGCCAACGCTGGCGCCATCGATTTGCACGGCAATCTTCTGATCGCTGCCAAAGGTCGTGTTGGCGCCAAAGCCGCGAATGTTTATGCCCGAGCCCTGCGGCGTCGTGCCGTTGACCAAGGTGACGCCGGGCACCGAATCGATCAGTTGCGCGACGGTGCTGGCCTGACGATCCTGTATCTCTTCCTCGCCCACGACCGTGCGCGACAGCGCGGTGCCGTAGCTGAGGTCGCGTTTGCCCCCCGTCAAAATCAGGGTGCCCAGATATCCGGGCGTGCCCCCGTCCTGGCCAGCGGCAGGGGCCGCCAGCGACAAGCAGGCAAGCGCGGCCGAGCCGCGCAATAGAGGTCTGTGCATTTTGCGCCATCCTTCATGTGTCTTTGGGCCGAAGCTCGCGAAGGGCTGGCGCGGCAATTTTTCGTGATCTGGCGATAATCATTACCGCAACGGGTTGCAGCCTTAACGGTGTCCAACTAAAACAGTCAAGTAATTTGAAAGAGCCACGTACCGGACCCATCGGGCGCAGCCATCGGACTCTAAGCACCCCGAGGATGCCCCCATGACCGAAAAAACCGCCCCAACTCCCCAAGATATTCGCGCGTTTATCGCGGATAATCCCAAGCTGCGCGCCCGCGACCTTGCCGAAAAGCTGGGTATTTCCGAGGCGCAGCTTGTCGCCGCCCGCATCAGCCACGGCGCCACACGCATCGCAGCGCACCCCGACCGGCTTATTCCCGCCGCCGAAAAGCTGGGCGAGGTCATGGCCCTGTCGCGCGTGGATGCCTGCGTGCATGAAAAGGTCGGTACCTACGGCAATTACCATCCAGGCGAACATGCCGCGATGACCCTCACCGAAGAGATCGACCTACGCATTTTCCCCTCACACTGGGTCCATGCCTTCGCGGTTGAGACGGCTACGGAGGATGGCCCGCGCCGGTCTCTGCAAATCTTCGATGCGGCGGGCGATGCGGTCCACAAGGTCCATTTGCGGGGTACATCGGATCACGCGGCATGGCCCGGCATCGTTGCCGACCTGGCGCTGGATGATCAGTCAGAAGGCCAACCAGTTGAGGCGCGCAAACCCACCGAGGCAGCAAAACCGCGCGAGGACAAGGCCGAGGTTCTGCGCGAGGAATGGTCCAAGCTGACGGACACGCACCAGTTTCTGCGGCTTTGCTCAAAGCTCAAGATGAACCGCCTTGGCGCCTACCGCATCGCCGGTGCGCCCTTTGTACGCCCGCTCAATCCCAAGGCCGCCGATGACATGCTGAGCGCGGTCCGGGACGCTGGCATTGAGGTAATGATCTTCGTCGGCAATCGCGGCTGCATACAGATCCATACCGGCCCGGTGCGTGAATTGCGGCCCATGGGGCCGTGGCAGAATGTGATGGACCCGGGCTTTAACCTGCACCTGCGGCTCGACAAGGTGGCCGAGGTCTGGGCGGTCGAAAAACCGACGCAGCGCGGCCCCGCCGTGTCGGTCGAGGCGTTCGATGCCGAGGGCGGGATCATCTTTCAGGTCTTCGGCGTCGGCAAGGAAGGCCGGGACTCTCGTGCCGACTGGGCGCGCATCGTCGCGGCGCTGCCCTCACTCGAAGAGGTGCCGGCATGATCCGCTTGCACAGACGCGCGGCCTTTTTCAGCCTTGCTGCGGCACTGCTGACACCGTCCCTTGCCGTGGCCGAGGACAAGGCCGATGTGCTGTCCATCGGCGGCTCGGTGACCGAGATCATCGCCGCCCTCGGCCAGCAGGACCGGCTCAAGGCGCGCGATACCACATCGAGCTATCCTCCGGGCGTTACTCACCTGCCGGATGTGGGCTATATACGTGCGCTGTCGCCCGAAGGCGTGCTGTCGGTCGGCCCGTCACTGATCATCTCGGAGGAGGGCGCAGGCCCCCCCGAGGCGCTGGAGGTAATCCGCGCCGCGGATGTCGCGTTCATCGAGGTGCCTGACGCGCGGGACACGAACGGCATCCTGCGCAAGATCGAGGTGATCGGCGATGCCTTGGGCGTGCCCGAGCGCGCAAATAGCCTGGCGGCTGAGGTGGGCGCTTCTCTGTCGCAGGCGACCAAGAGGGCAGAGCGATCCGAGGCAGACAAGAAACGCGTGCTCTTCGTGCTGTCCACGCAAGGCGGCAGGATCAATGCCTCCGGCACCGGCACCGAAGCGGATGCGATCATTCGCATGGCGGGTGGCATCAACGCGGTCACGGAGTTTGAAGGGTATCGCCAAATGACAGACGAGGCCGTAGGCATGGCCGCGCCCGATGTCATTCTGATGATGGATCGCGGCGGTGATCACGGTATTGCCGATGACGAGCTCTTTGCAATGCCAGCGGTCCAGCTGAGCCCGGCCGCGCAAACCCGTTCGGTCATTCGGATGGACGGGCTCTTGATGCTAGGCTTCGGCCCGCGCACCGCAGATGCGGTGACACAGCTGAGCGCGGCGATCTACGGCGACGGGGCCTGAATGTCAGTAGCGACCGACACGAACGCCCCAAGCGCCCCAAGCGACAGGATGTCGAGGGCCCGAAGGCTGCATTGGCTGCTGGCCGGTGCGCTGATACTCGCCTGCCTCGCCGGCCTCGAGATGGGCGCGACCGATGTGCGGATAACGGGCCTCTTGGCCTCTATGCTGCGCGGCGAAGCGTTGAGCCAGATGGAGCGCGTCGTTCTGTGGGACATCCGCCTGCCGCGCCTTGCGATGGGCGCCTTGGTCGGCGCCGCGCTGGCGGTGTCGGGTGCGGCGATGCAGGGACTTTTCCGCAATCCACTGGCCGATCCCGGCATCGTTGGTGTTGGCGCAGGCGCGGGGCTGGGCGCGATCCTGGCGATCGTGCTGGGCGCGTTGCTGCCCGGCTGGCTGATCGACCTGACGGGCAATCAGCTGATCCCCTTCGCGGCCTTCTTGGGTGGCTGGGGCTCCACCATCTTGCTCTACCGCGTGTCGACCAGCGGGGGGCGCACCTCGGTCGCCACCATGCTGCTGGCGGGCATTGCGCTGGGTGCTCTGGCGGGCGCACTGTCGGGGATCCTCGTCTATATCGCCGATAACCAGCAGCTGCGCGACCTCACTTTCTGGGGCCTCGGATCGCTTGCCGGCGCCAGCTGGGCCAAGGTGCTGGCCGCCGGGCCGATGATCCTTTCCGCGATTGCCGCCGCGCTGATGCTGGGCCGTGGCCTCAACGGGCTAGCCTTGGGCGAGGCGACGGCGGCGCATATCGGCATTGATGTACAGCGCATGAAATCCATCGCCATCCTCGCGGTGGCGGCGGCGACGGGCGCTGCGGTGGCCGTCTCGGGCGGGATCGGCTTCGTCGGGATCGTGGTGCCACATCTTCTGCGGCTGGCCTCGGGGCCGGATCACCGCACGCTTCTGCTTAATTCCGCGCTATTGGGCGCAACGCTGCTGATCCTCGCCGACGTGATCGCTCGCACCGTCATCGCCCCCGCAGAACTGCCCATCGGCATCGTGACGGCGGTTCTGGGCGCGCCGGTCTTTCTGTGGATCCTGCTCAAGCGTCGGGGGCTCGTCCTGTCATGAGCCTGATTGCCAAAAATATCCGCATCAGCTATGGCAAGCGTGAAGTGCTGGCGGGCGTCAGCCTCAGCGCCGAGGCCGGAGAGGTGACCGCCATTGTCGGACCAAACGGGTCCGGCAAATCCACCCTGCTGGGGGCGATCACGGCAAGCCTGCCCTATGAGGGCAGCGTCGAGCTGAACGGGCAGGACATTGTGGCGCTCCGGCCATGGCAATTGGCGGCGCAGCGGGCGGTCCTGCCGCAGGCCTCACAACTGGCCTTTCCCTTTACGGTGATCGAAGTGGTCCGCCTTGGCTTGCAAGCGGGCACAGCCGGGGACCGCCCCGATGTGCCGCTGCGGGCGCTGGCCCGCGTCGGCCTTGCGCATTACGCCGAGCGCAGCTTTCAGGAGCTGTCGGGTGGTGAGGCACAGCGCGTGATGCTGGCGCGCGTGCTGGCGCAGGTCTGGGCCCCGACCGAGAACGGCACGCCCCGCTGGCTGCTGCTGGACGAGCCTGTGTCGAGCCTCGACATCGCGCATCAATTGCAGGTGATGCAGATTGCCCGCGACTTTGTGAAGGGCGGTGGGGGTGTGATTGCTGTCATGCATGATCTGAACCTCACCGCGCTTTACGCCGACAAGGTCGCGGTGCTGGCGGGCGGAGAATGCCTGGCCTTCGGGTGCCCGCAGGACGTGCTGACCGACGCAATCCTGTCGCAGGCCTATGGGTGCGCTCTCCGTGTTTCGGCCCCGCCGCCGTCCGGCGTGCCCTATATCCTGCCTCATGCGGCCTCTGCGTAAAAGGAACACCCATGCGCCTCGCCCATCTTTTGACCTGCCTCGCCATGCCAGCGATGGCCACGCCCGCCGCCGATATCGTCATTCTGGGCGAGGTTCACGATAACCCCGACGCACATCTCGGCCAAGCCGAGATGCTGCGTGCGCTTCAGCCCACTGCGGTTGTTTTTGAAATGCTGACCGCCGCCGAGGCAGAGCGGGCCGATGCCGACCGCAGCGTGATTGCGGAGGCGTGGGAGGCCAGCGGCTGGGACGATTTCGAGTTCTACGCGCCGATCTTTGACGCATTGGGGACAGCCCGCATTGTCGGCGCCGCCGCGCCGCGGGCGCAGGTGCGCGCCGTCTATACGGACGGCCCTGCCGCGCTATTTGGCGAGGACGCGCCAATTTATCGGCTGGAGGCTCCGCTACCCGCCGATCAGCAGGCACAGCGCGAGACCGAGCAGTTTGAGGCGCATTGTGAGGCCATGCCAATCGAGGCGATGGGCGGCATGGTTGCCGTGCAGCGCTATCGCGATGCGGTTTTCGCCCGCGCAGCACTCGAGGCGCTGGAGAGTTATGGCGCGCCCGTTGCGGTGATTGCCGGCAACGGCCACGCACGCACGGATTGGGGCATCCCCGCGATGATCGCGCGCGCCGCGCCAGGCGTGCGGACCCATGCCATCGGCTTTGTCGAAGGCGAGACGGATATGCCCTTTGACGAAACGCAAGTCGTCCCGATCGCCGAGCGGGACGATCCCTGTAAATCCCTCAAATCCAACTAAGGAGCCTTCCGCATGTATCTTGCCATGAACCGCTTTACCGTTCCCTTGGAAAACGCCGCCGAATTCGAAGAGCTATGGCTGAGCCGCGAAAGCCATCTGCATGAGATGGAGGGTTTCTTGTCCTTTAACATGCTGAAAGGCCCCGAGAAGGACGGCCGTATCCTCTATGCGTCGCACACCATTTGGCAGACCGAGGCGCATTTCCGCGCCTGGACGACGAGCGCTGAATTCCGCGCATCCCATGCGAAGGCGGGCCAGAACCGCAAACTGCATGAAGGCGCGCCGCGCTTCGAAGGCTTCCGCTCAATCCAGTCGCTGGGCGCTGTCCAGCCAGCCTGAGCGTGCGGCGCACTCAATAAATTTAGCACCGCCATACCGCAGACACGCGAAAGGCGTCCGATCCACGGGCGCCTTGATTCATTTCTTGACTGAAAAACTCGGATTAGGATAGAAGATGGAGGAGTTCCCGACTCTATTTGTCGAGATAATCGCAATGCGCCCGTCCCGCTGCCGAAGCCGCGGTCAGGCCATTCGAGGCAAGGAGTTCATGCCGTGCGACCGCCTGACCCTTTCAAGACGCCCGAAGCGCCGAGGCCGGTCTATGTCGCATGGCGCGAATTCGCCCAGGCAAGCGCCGATTGCCCCTGCATGGAAGGCTTTGCCTTGGAGAATTTCATCGACAGGGACCGCAGCCGCGCAAGCTCTTTGGACGAAAGACACCGAGTATGACACAGAGTGGCCCCACGCCGAAGCTTGTCAATTGGCCTGACGACACTGCGACCTACGACGCGCGCGACCTTGTCCGCGATGGGGTGAAGGCGAACGTCGTTTTGGATGATCAGACCTATACCTTGCGTATCACGCGTGCAGGCAAACTCATTTTGACCAAGTGACCGTCATGCGTGTGAATCGGCATGCGAAGTTGACCCACTTGGGTGGGTTATGAGCGAGTAAAATTGACCCACCTGCCACGTTAGCATCCGCGCCGAATAGCGCGGAGGAAAGAGCAGGTGATATTGATGGAAAGTGTATCGAAGATCAGA
>DATCSR010000026.1:0-8406 GCA_036568405.1 Roseovarius sp. | reverse complement strand
GGCATTTTGTGGCACATCTTCGACAATGGCTGGGAAGACAAGGATTTCATCCGCACCCGTGTCTGGGGCATGGATCAAATCCAGAACGAAGTGAAAAAATGGACGCCTGAAGAAACCGAGCGCGTTACCGGCGTTCCGGGTTCCCAGTTGCGCCGCGTAGCCATGACGCTGGCAAACAACCGTCCGGGCACCGTTATCTGGTGCATGGGCGGCACGCAGCACACCAACGGCAACAACAACACCCGCGCCTATTGCATCCTGCAACTGGCCCTTGGCAACATGGGTCGTCCGGGCGGTGGGACCAACATCTTCCGCGGTCATGACAACGTGCAGGGGGCCACGGACCTTGGGGTTCTGGCCGATACATTGCCGGGCTATTACGGCCTGTCGGAAGGGGCTTGGGCGCATTGGGCGCGCGTGTGGGAAGAGGACCTTGACTGGCTCAAGGGGCAGTTTTCGGACGCAAGCTTCGACGACACCCCTATGATGAACCTGAGCGGTATCACGGTCAGTCGCTGGATCGACGGTGTGCTGGAGGACAAGGCCAACCTTGACCAGCCCGACAACACTCGAGCGATGGTTCTGTGGGGCCATGCGCCGAACTCACAGACCCGCATGAAGGAAATGAAAACCGCGATGGAGCGGCTGGATATGCTGGTCGTGGTTGATCCCTATCCGACCGTCTCCGCCGTGATGCAGGACCGCACCGATGGCGTCTACCTGCTGCCGGCCTGCACCCAGTTCGAGACGCGCGGCTCTGTCACGGCATCCAACCGGTCGCTGCAGTGGCGCGAGAAAATCTTTGATCCGCTGTTTGAATCGCTGCCCGATCACACGATCATGGCCATGTTTGCCGAGAAATTCGGCTTCCACGACAAGATGTTCCGCAACATCGCCATCGACGAGGGCGGAGAGCCGAATGTTGAGGATATCACCCGCGAGTTCAACCGCGGCATGTGGACCATCGGCTATACCGGCCAAAGCCCCGAGCGGTTGAAAATGCACATGGAAAACCAGCACACCTTCGATCGTACGACGCTTCGCGCCAACGGCGGCCCCGCGGATGGCGATGTCTACGGGATGCCGTGGCCCTGCTGGGGCACAGCCGAGATGAACCACCCCGGCACGCCGATCCTCTATGACATGTCGGTCCCCGTGGCCGAAGGCGGCCTGACTTTCCGCGCGCGTTTCGGCGTGGAGCGTGACGGCGACAACCTTCTGGCCGAAGGCGTCTATTCGAGGGGGTCCGAGATTCAGGATGGCTACCCCGAATTCACCGTGCAGATGCTGCGGGATCTGGGCTGGGAAGGTGATCTGACCCAGGAGGAACGGGCCAGCATCAATCGCGTGGCTGGCTATCCCGACGGTGCGCCCCTGACGGCGGAGCCTGCCGATGATGGCGGCGCGAATGATAATGAAGAAGTGGGCGAAACCTCGCAGCAGGGCGACATCCCGTCGGATTATGAAGAGAAGACAGGCGGCGTGAACTGGAAGACCGACCTGTCGGGCGGTATCCAGCGGGTCGCCATCGCGCATGGCTGCGCGCCCTTTGGCAACGCCAAGGCACGCGCCGTGGTCTGGACCTTCCCCGATCCGGTGCCGCTCCACCGCGAGCCGCTCTATTCCAACCGCCGCGACCTTGTGGCCGACTATCCGACCTACGAGGACAAGAAGTTCTGGCGCGTGCCCACGATGTACAGCTCGATCCAGAACAACGACTTCTCGAAGGATTACCCGATCATCCTGACCTCCGGCCGCCTGGTCGAATATGAGGGCGGCGGCGAGGAAACCCGCTCCAACCCATGGCTGGCGGAATTGCAGCAGGACATGTTCGTCGAGATCAACCTGCGCGACGCCAACAATCTGGGCATCCGCGACGGCGAGCAGGTCTGGGTCGAAGGGCCCGAAGGCGGCAAGGTCAAGGTGATGGCCATGGTGACCGAGCGAGTGGGCGAGGGCGTGGCCTTCATGCCGTTCCATTTTGGCGGGCATTTCGAGGGCAAGGACCTGAGGGATAAATACCCCGAAGGCGCGGACCCCTACGTGTTGGGGGAATCGGCGAACCTCGCACAGACCTATGGATATGACAGCGTGACCCAGATGCAGGAGACCAAAGCGACTCTCTGCAAAATCTGGACAGCATAAGGAGACTGACGATGGCTAGAGCAAAGTTTCTCTGCGACGCTGAACGCTGCATCGAATGCAACGCCTGCGTCACCGCCTGCAAGAACGAACATGAGGTGCCGTGGGGCATCAACCGCCGCAAGGTGGTCACGCTCAACGATGGTAAGCCGGGCGAGCGGTCGATTTCCGTGGCGTGCATGCACTGCTCGGACGCGCCTTGCATGGCGGTCTGTCCGGTGGACTGCTTCTATCAGACAGCCGATGGCATCGTCCTGCACTCCAAGGATCTGTGCATCGGCTGCGGCTACTGCTTTTACGCGTGCCCGTTCGGCGCGCCGCAATATCCGCAGGCGGGTAATTTCGGATCGCGCGGCAAGATGGACAAATGCACCTTCTGCGCCGGCGGCCCCGAGGAAAACCATTCCGCCGCCGAATTTGCCAAGTACGGGCGTAACCGGATCGCCGAGGGCAAGCTGCCACTCTGCGCCGAGATGTGTTCGACCAAGGCGTTGCTGGCGGGCGATGGTGACACCGTTTCCAACATCTATCGCGAGCGTATCGTCGCGCGCGGCTTTGGCGCAGGCGCTTGGGGGTGGGGCACAGCCTATGGTCAGAAGGGCGAAACACGGCAGCAAAGGGGCAATTGATTTGCCGCTTCCCTGCGCGACTTCAGACAGGCGGTACTGTAACAACCGCCTGTCTTTTGCGACATGAAAGCGTTTCGAGCTGACGTTGACACACGACTCCGATTCGAAACGCTGAAGTAAAGGATCCCCCTTGATGCTACGCCTCCTCGCAGTTTTCTTGCTGATGTTCGGCTTGTCGGTTCCGGCCTTGGCGCAGGAGGCCACGGTCGATCCGCGCGCTGAAACGGGCGGGGCGCAGACGCTTGACGATATCATGCGCCGGCAATCGCAGCAGAAGGTCGACGATACATTCCGGCGCTCCGAAACCGGCGATCCCGAAGCCGCGGCGCCGATTACCGCGCCGCTTGGAACGCGCGGCGGACAGTCCGACGCCGATCTATGGCGCGCGCTGCGCTATGATACGGCGGACGTCACGACGCAGGCGCGCGGGCCGGCAGCAAAAACGCTGATTCAGGACGGCGGCATGTGGTGGCTGAAGTTCCGCGAAGGACCGCTGCTGACCTATGGTGCGGCGCTCTTGGGCGGGACACTGGTGCTGCTGGCGCTATTCTACCTGATCCGTGGCCGCATCCGCATCAAGGGCGCGAAAACCGGACGCACCATCACCCGTTTTAGCGGGGTGGAGCGGTTTGGTCATTGGCTGCTGGCCGCCTCGTTCCTCATCCTTGGCGTGACGGGGCTGATCTCCCTGTTCGGGCGCAAAGTGCTGATCCCGGCCTTTGGGCATGAAGCGTTCTCGACCCTCGCGATCGGGACAAAGTGGGTCCACAACAACGTCTCCTGGGCGTTCATGGTGGCGCTTGTCATCATTTTCGTCTTTTGGGTCATTCACAATCTGCCCGACCGTACAGACCTGCACTGGCTGGCAAAGGGCGGCGGTATTTTTGGCAACAGTCATCCGCCGGCCAAGAAATTCAACGCGGGTCAGAAGCTGATCTTCTGGTCTGTCATCGTGCTGGGCGGGTCAATCTCGGTTTCCGGAATTTCGCTCCTCTTCCCGTTCGAATTCAACATGTTCGGCGCGACCTTCGCGAAGCTGAATGATTGGGGTGTGGCCGGCTGGGTCGGTTCGGACCCGCTGCCATATCCGCTGTCACCGCAGGAAGAGATGCAGTATGCGCAGCTATGGCATGCCATTGTCAGTCTGGTCCTGACCGCAATCATCTTTGCGCATATCTATATCGGCAGCATCGGGATGGAGGGCGCCTTTGACGCCATGGGCAGCGGCGATGTCGAGGAGCAATGGGCTCGCGAGCACCACAGTCTCTGGGTCGACGAGGTGCAGGAAGCTGAACTCCGGCAAGGCAGGAAGGCCTAGAATGAAAGCGTTCTTGATAGCAATGGTGGCGCTGGTGGTGATCACAGTTGGCGCCAATCAGGTTTTGACGCTTGGCAATTTTTCGTCCGAGGCCGTCTCGGCATCGACGGGAAATGTGCGGATAGACGATTAGAGGTTTTCAGGCCGGGCAGGCGCCGCGCCCGCCATGTGTTGCGCGCGCAGACGTTGACGCGCTTCGCCTCTACCCCGAGGGCGGGGGGCCCAGAAGGTCCAGCACAGTTTCGCTCGGCCGACAGAGCCGGACGCCTTTGGGCGAGCAGACGATGGGCCGATTGACCAGAACCGGATGTTCCAGCATCGCTGTCAGCAGCGCCTCGTCACTGACGGATGGATCGAGCAAGCCCAGCTCTTCCGCCGGGGATTTCGTGGTGCGCAGGGCGGTGCGGGGCGTCAGACCGGCGGCGGCGAACAGTCCCAGTAGCTGCGGACGGGTCCAGCCCGTTTCGAGATAGGGGATGATCACCGGCGTCTCGCCCGCAGCCTCGATAAGTGCCAGCACGTCGCGCGAGGTCCCGCAGTCGGGATTGTGGTGGATGACGATGGTCATGACGTGCCTCCTTCGGTCGGAAACCAGTGCTGGGTGCGGTTGGCGAAGGCGACGAGCGACAGCATCACCGGCACTTCGACCAGAACGCCCACGACCGTTGCCAGCGCCGCGCCAGAGCCGAGCCCGAAGAGGCTGATCGCGACCGCCACGGCCAGCTCAAAGAAGTTCGATGTGCCGATCAGGGCGCAGGGGGCAGCGACGTTGAACGGGATTCGCCATGCCCGCGCCGCGCCATAGGCGAGCAGGAAGATGCCGTAGGACTGGATCAGCAAGGGCACCGCGATCAGCGCGATGACCAGCGGGCGGTCAAGGATGACTTCGCCCTGAAATCCAAACAGCAGCACCACCGTGACCAGCAGACCGAAGATCGAGAATGGCTGCACGCGGGATTTGAACGCATCCACCGCCGCCACGCCACCTTGGCTGACAAGGTTCCGGCGGGTCGCATACCCGGCCAGCAGCGGCAGCATGACGTAAAGGCCCACGGACAGCAGCAACGTATCCCAAGGCACGACGATGTCGGTGACGCCCAGCAGGAAGGCCACGATGGGCGCGAAAGCAAAGACCATGATGACGTCGTTCACGCTGACCTGCACCAGCGTGTAGGTCGCGTCGCCGCGTGTCAGATTCGACCAGACAAAGACCATCGCCGTGCAAGGCGCGGCGCCCAGCAGGATCACCCCCGCCAGATAGGCCTGCGCATCGTCGGGCGGGATCAGCCCCGCGAAAACGTAGTTGAAGAACAGCACGCCGAGGGCGGCCATAGTGAAGGGCTTGATCAGCCAGTTCACCACCAGCGTCACCACCAGCCCTTTCGGTCTGTCGCCCACGTGGGCCAGCGCGCCGAAATCAACGCCGACCATCATCGGATAGACCATCGCCCAGATCAGAACCGCCACGGGCAGGTTCACCGAGGCGATCTCCAGCGACGCCAGAAAGGAAAAGACGCCGGGAAAAAGATTGCCCAAAAGCAGCCCCGCGCCGATGGCAAGCGCCACCCAGACGGAGAGCCAGCGTTCGAAGGGTCCCAGACCCGCAGCAGCGGCAAGCGGTGTATCGGTCATGTCGGACTTCCGTGGTTTGAAATCAGGTCAGTTTTGGCGGTGCGACGGGCAGGAGGGTTCTGGACGCCCGCGGTGATGGCACGCTGCTAGCAGGCGCAGGCAAGTTCATTGATGACAGGCTGGCAAACCTCGGGCCGTCCGCCACAGCAATCCTCCATGAGGAAGGCCAACAGGCCGCGCATCCCGTCCATGTCGGCGAAATAGCGAATGCTGCGGCCCTCCCGTTCGTTCCGGATCAGACCGGAGCGGACGAGAATCGCAAGGTTGGCCGACATCGTGTTCTGGCGAACGCCCAAAGCGGCGCTGATATCACCGGCAGACATCCCCTCCTCGCCGGTCTTGATCAGCAGGCGGAACACGTCCAGCCGTGTGGGCTGGCTCAGGGCGGCAAAAGCGTCGAGGGCATTGTTCTTATCCATATATCAACATGTATGGATATATTAAATGCGTGTCAACAGGAAGATTGTGCCGGGGCAGGGCCTTGGCGCGGGGTGCGCGACGGAGCGCATGGTCAATGGCTGTCGGGTCTGCCCGTGGGCGGCGCGATGCGCTCCGCTTGGCGAGCGGATTAAGCGCGGCGGCGTTGCAAGGACACGGCGAGTAGCCTAGGAAATGCCGTGCCCCCGCCCGCGCAAGGCGTCGCCTCCGCATTGCCCGCCTTCACATTGCGCCAGCTAGCAAGGTTTCCGCATATGTCGCAACTCGCAATGGTTCTTGCCCTTCTGGGCGCAGCGGTGGTCATGTTTGCCATCAACCGCCCGCGCATGGATGTGGTCGCCGTGATGATGATGGTCGCGCTTCCGATGACCGGTGTGATCAGCATGAGCGAGGCGCTTGTCGGGCTGTCGGACCCCAACATCGTGCTGATCGCCGCGCTGTTCGTCATTGGCGAGGCGCTGGTGCGCACGGGCGTCGCCCAGAGGCTGGGCGACTGGCTGACCGCCCGCGCAGGCGCCAGCGAGGCGCGGCTGATCCTGCTGTTGATGGTGGTCGTGACGGGCGTCGGCTCTGTCATGTCGTCCACCGGTGTGGTGGCGATTTTCATTCCCATTGTGCTGCGCATCGCCCGCAATGCGAACATACCGACCGGGCGGCTGATGATGCCGCTGTCGATGGCGGCACTGATCAGCGGGATGATGACGCTGGTCGCCACGACGCCCAATCTGATAATGCAATCCGAGCTGATCAGGCAGGGGCACGAGGGCTTTGGTTTCTTCGCCTTCACGCCTTTTGGCGTACCGATTCTGGTATCGGCGATACTTTACATGTTGGTGGCGCGGCGATTCCTGGCCGTAGGTCCGGCCCCCGATGTGCCCGTCCGCGCGGGAATGTCGAACTGGATCGCGGATTACGATCTGGCCGGTCGCGCGCAGCGGTTGAAGCTGCGGCCAGGGTCGACGCTGGCCGGCAAGAGGCTGGACGTGCTGGACCTGCGCGCCAGCGCCGGTATCAGCGTCATCGCCATCGAGCGCGGCAGAGGGTTCCGACGCAAACTGATCCATCCGCGCGCCGAAACGGTGCTGCAGGCGGGCGACATCCTGTTTCTGGATCAGCGGCCCTCAGGCTTCGATCTAGACGGCTTCATCAAGGACAATGACCTGATCGCGCTGCCGGTCTCGGGCCAGTGGCTCTCTGACACGGCGCAGGATATCGGGATGGCACAGATCATCCTGCCGCCCACCTCGCGGCTGATCGGCCGGACCCTGACCAAGGCGCGATTCCGCAGCACCTACGATCTGTCGGTGATCGGCATGAAACACGGCACCACACCGGTGCACGAGGACGTCATCGACGAGCCATTGCGCGCCGGCGACACGCTGCTGACCGTCGGCCCCTGGAGCGCGATCCGCAAGCTGGCGTTCGAGCGGCGCGATCTGGTGCTGCTGGACCTGCCCACCGAATACGACGAGGCCGTGCCCGCGCGGCGCCGCGCGCCGCAGGCCGTGGCCGTGTTGGCGCTGGTGATCGTGCTGATGGTCTGGGGCATCGTGCCGAATGTGCAGGCGGCGCTGTTCGGTTGCTTGCTGCTGGGGCTGTTTCGCTGCGTCGACATGACTGCGGCCTACCGCTCGATCCACTGGCAAAGCCTGATCCTGATCGTCGGCATGCTGCCGTTTTCGCTGGCGCTTCAGCGCACCGGCGGGGTCGAGCTTGCGGCGCAGGCATTGCTGGACATGGTTGGCGATGCCGAACCGCGGGTCGTGCTGGCAGCGATCTTTGTCGCGACGGCAGTCTTGGGTCTTTTCATCTCGAACACCGCCACTGCCGTCCTGATGGCACCGGTGACGCTGGCGGTCGCGAGCGCGCTGGGCGTCGCGCCCTATCCATTTGCGATGACCGTGGCGCTGGCGTCCTCGGCCGCGTTCATGACGCCGGTCTCCTCACCGGTGAATACGCTGGTCGTGGGGCCGGGAAACTACCGTTTCGTCGATTTCCTGCGGATCGGCGCGCCCTTTGCGCTGATCACGCTTGTCATCTGCGTGGCACTGGTGCCCGTGGTGCTGCCTTTCTGAGCGTGATCATGGCTTGGCGGCTTGGCGTCTTTTTCAGTCGATCATGGGCAGGAGGGCGGTGATCGAGGCTTTGGCGTCGCCGTAGAACATGCGGGTGTTTTCCTTGTAGAACAGCGGGTTTTCGATGCCGGAGTATCCGGTGCCCTGGCCGCGTTTCGACACGAAGACCTGC
>DATCSR010000025.1:0-143792 GCA_036568405.1 Roseovarius sp. | reverse complement strand
CATCGAGCCCTTCGCCTACCTCAAAGCAACGCTGGCAGCGATCGCCAACGGTCACCCCCAAAGCCGCATCGACGACCTACTGCCGTGGAACTTTGTGCCGTCAAGTTAAGCAGTCGGTGTCCGCCAGCAAACGCTTACGCTGATTGAATCACTTTGCAGACTGAGTTGTGGCGTAAAGCGTTGTTCTTTTCAGACCAATGCTCTCAGAGGATAATTTCAGTCGTCTGTGTCAGGTGAACGCGGCAGCTTCGTTCCGTTCCCGTGCGCCTTCAACGCTTCGGTCCTGCTGTCTCAGGAGGACGGAGTAGCGAAGCAGAACATCGTCTACACGCTCCCGAAAATGTTTACGGATTACCCGCGAAATGCGTGGATCCTTGAAAAGCGCGAGGCAAGCATGGCACTGATGTGCGAAACGATTCTGCCACTGGATTTCAGGGTCATGTCCCGCCGCCCACGCAATGATCCTTTCAGGTCCGTCAGTGTAGAGCCAGATCTTTAGAAAATTTTCGCCGCATTCGGAGAGGATTTCGGGCAGGCGGTCTGCCTCAAAGGGTTGGTTCAGTTCCGGGATCAGTCGGCGTGACAGGCCGCAGCAGATTCCAAGGCTACCCTCAGGCGCGCGGACGATGGTGGTGAAGATGCTTCGGCATCCCTTGCAGACTGGGAGCTTCGCGGTCGTGAGCAGATGCTCACTCTCAATGCGCACCTCGTGATCCATCGGCATCCACGGCGACTCAAGCACATCGAAGAGTGGCTCCGTGCTGTTTTCCTCGTTCGCCGCAAGAAGGGTGCGGATCATCGGACGGGCGCATAGATCGTATTTTGTTGTCGAACGGCCGACGAATTCCTCGACCACCACGCGTGTCACCATCCCCGCCTCGACGCCGAGAGCGGCGGCATTCTCGACTGCCTTGAGCGGGACGAAGCGCGCATGCTGGTCGCCTGTACTGATATTAAGCTCGCCGAGCCCCGCATCCTGCAACCGCTCTATCAGTGCACGTCCGCGCCGCTTGCTTTTCGCCCAGTACCCGTTCGTCACGCACCGCGTGCCCATGCCATGCGCCGTGGCGCGGAGGATGGCTTGTCTGAGGTCGTCAAACATCAGGAAACATTCACCGCCCGAAAAAACCACTGTGCGAACGCTTCCAAGGCGCGCCGCTGCGTCGATCGCCTCGATCATGGCATCGAGCGACAAAGTCCCTTCGGATTTCGGCGTGCACTCAAAGCAGCAGTGCTCACAGGCGGCGGTGCAGCGATATGTGGCTATCAGGGTCAGTGTGCGGGGAAGTACGTGATCCCGCAGGCCACGGCCCCGCCACGTCCGCCGCTCATTGCCGGACATGAAGACCGGCTGCGACCGAAAGCTCGCTTGACATCTTCAGAAGCTGACCGACGATGGCTGCATGCCGGTGCTTGCCCCCCTCCAGGAACGGATCACCTGGATTGATGAGATCGTCGATGCGGGTCACACCAAGCGCGGTGATCGCGAAACCGAATTCGACGCCCACGAAAGCGGTGAAGTCGAATGCGATCTCGGTAAGGGCTGCGAAGCCGAACGGCTTTCCGACGCCGTAATGAGCGTCCCATTCCTCTAGCACGGGCCAGGTTATATCTTCGTTGAAGCGGCGAGAGGATTCGATGCAATCGTCAATGTAGGAGTCCAGTTCCCGGTCCTCGTAGACGCGATTGAGAAGCATGCGCCGATTGACTTCGCCGAAGGCAACGCGATAGCGGCGTCGGAGCATATCGGGGTTCCGGTTGAGATGGTCGACGAAGGCCATGTCATAGTCGACGAGATTACCGACTTCTCCGTCCCTCAGACCTTCCAGGTGATGCCGACGCCATTCCGCGATTTCTCCGCGGTCTTCGAGCGTGTCGAAGAAATCGTTTGCGATTTCGGCGGTGAGTTTTAGAAGTTCGCGGTTCGAGAGCGTCGCGAACATGATCGCGTTGCACCGCCGATTGATATCGGCATCCGTTGGCGCGTGAAGCCCGATATCAATCAGCACACCGTTGGGATCGCGAAGAAATTTCTTCCAAATTTCATCGTCACCGACAAGACGGTTAAATGCCTGATCGATTCGGCCAAGGTCCTGACGAACATTTAATTTAAGAGCCATGACTTACAGTCCCATGTCAAGATTTACACGAGATTCAATTAAAATAGCATATTATTGCGTCCAATCCAACAGCAATGGGTTCGGCTGCAGAAATTCGAATGTACGATTGATGCAACCGGCAGCAGCGTCGAATCCATCCATTGTGAAAACTTTTCAATGAACTCAGTAATTTTCCCTCATCGCCCTTGGGGTTTCAAGATTTCTTGGACGACTTGCTGAACATAGAAATTGTAATTGCCCAGGTGACTTGCGGCCAACGCTGGTTCGGTCCGCCGTGCAGGCCCTCATGGTCCGCGCAGTGGACGGCCGGATCGAGCCCTCTGTCGCCAGAAACCCAGTTTGCTTGGAGGCCTACCGCCCGACGCTCAAGCCAGAATGACTAGCACCTAGTCAAACAATCAAACAGATTTTGGACACTTTGTAAGAAAAATGAAGTATGGTCGATGCAATCGCATCACAGACTGGAAGCTTCATGAAACTCGCAATGACGACGGCTTTCGTAGCTTTTGCTGCACTCCAGGCAACTGGCGCGTGGTCCGCTGATTATAAAGTCCAGCGCACACTTCAGCTTTCCTCTTCAGCTACGGATGTATGGAACATGGCCGGAGACTTTTGCGATATCGACGATTGGCATCCCGCGATTGCGGATTGTGCGCTTAAAGCGAAGGATGGAGCGTTATATCGCATACTCACCACGGTCGATGGCGCGGAATTCGTTGAAAAGCGCATCGCTGTCGAAGCGGGGCAATCATACACATACACCATCGAAAGCTCGCCGCTGTCGATAGAAAAATACACGGCAACATTTTCGATTGAATCCTTGAACGGATCGCTCATCAGTTGGTCTGGCAGCTTTTCGTCCGACGATCCCTCCATGGAGGCAGCAATTGCCGGAATTTACGAATCCGGCCTGTCCGCGATCGAGAACGTTTTCGCGGATCGATAGCCGAACCGCCGCTTTGTTCGCTCAGAAAACCTTGAGGCATCGCGCGGCGAATGTCGTATCGGTGTCCTACTTACCCAACAGAGCGGCCCTTAAGGCTACCAGACCCAATCAGCCTCATACATGTAGTGGCGGAGACGATGGGATTCGAACCCACGAGACCCTTCCGGGCCTACTCCCTTAGCAGGGGAGCGCCTTCGACCACTCGGCCACGTCTCCACCGACGCGTATAGACAAGCAAACATGGGGATTACAAGGCAAAACTGCCCACGTTGCGGAATATCTTTTCCAGCGATCACACCCCGCATGAGCGGCACATAAAGGGGCTTAACCCTCTTAGATGAAAGCCAGAATTCGATCGCAACCGCCGGAATCTTCGTTTGAAAAGAGCTACTGAAAACCGCGATCATATGGGCTGTGGCGTCAGTGCGATTTTGCGCATCGGTGGCCTTGGCCCGCTCGTGTGGCCTGCGGTGCAGCGTTCCGCACTGAATGGTGGTCAGATCATCAATCGCGAAGAGGGCCACTCTGCCCGTTAGGAAGGCGTCGGCTGGGCAATCCTTCGGAATCTGACGATTGCGGCGGCGGCAGGTTTGCTACGGCAAACAGTGGCGGAATTGTCCGGGCTATCACGGCGTCAAGAAGGCGGGGCACCTGATGCCCCGCCCAATCTTGTGTTAGTAGCGGCAGCCATCCTTGCCGCCTTTTTGGGAGCCGCCCTTGCGGCCCTGTCCGCGACCGCGATCTTCCATGGAAAGCGCGCCGTCGCCGTTTCGATCCATTCTCTCCACGAAAGAGCCGAAACGGTTGTCCATCTCATCGGCGCTGATGATGCCGTCGCCGTCCGCATCAAGGCGCTGGAACGCACGGACCATCTTCAGCCGGGTCAGATCGCGGTAGGCCGTGTCGAACTCTTCGATGCTCAGCGCGCCATCGCCACTGGCATCTGCGGCCGCAACCTGTGCCGCGCGGAATGCGTCGACCTCTTCTTGCGTGACTTTGCCGTCACCATCTTCGTCCATCCGCTGGAAAATCTGCATCATCATCTCGGATCCGCCACGCCCGCCATAGCCATGTCCGTGTCCATGTCCGCGACCGTGCGAGCGCTGGCCCATGGCGCCTTTGACATTCGCTTGGGCCGAAGCCGCCGGAGTGCCATCTGCACCGGTGTCGCCCGCAGTCTGAGCGGTCGCAATCGCGGTTCCGGATGTGATGGCCATGACAGCCGCGAAAAGAACGGGGAGGGATTTTGTCGGTTTCATTTCAAGACCTCTTTTATCTGTTCGTCGAAAGGGGTCATCGCCCCTCGACCTCAATATAGGGATGGATTGCACGGGATGTATGTCAGCGGATCGGTTGGTTTGTCGCCAGTCGTCGCAACGGCGCGCTTTGATACATCTTGCGACAAACGCTTTGGCGTGGGGCCGCATGAAAGTGTCAGGGCCACTCCTTTTGCGCAAGTTGCCGACCGGACAGGACTTGCGGCGGCCTTCGCGTCCAAAATCAGCCCGGCCTCTTCAACGGCAGCTTCACGATGGCGCGCAGCCCGCCCTCTGCGCGGTTCTCAAGCGTGATCTGGCCGCCATGAGCGATGATTGTCGTGCGCGCGATGGAAAGACCCAGCCCTGCCCCGCCGAAATCGAGGTTGCGGCTGTGATCGCCCCGGGTAAAGGGCTGGAACATGGCCTCCAAGTCGTCGGGCGGGATGCCGGGGCCGGTGTCCTCTATGGTGATGAGTGCATCCCGTTTGTCTTGCGATAGTGTCACGGTCACCCCACCGCCGTAGCGCACGGCATTGTCGATGAGATTGCCGATCGCGCGGCCCAGACCGACGCGGCGGCCCATCACTTGGCAGCCGGAGACCGCATGGAACGTCACGTCGCGATCGTCGCAAAGATGACTGATCAAGGCGCCCAGATCCACAAGGCGCGTCTCTTCGCCGTCCCGTCCGTCTTTTGCGTAGCTGACAAGGCCATCGGCCATCACTGTCATCTCATCCAGCGTGCGCACCATGGCGTCGCGCAGATCCTCCTCTTCGATCATTTCGGCACGGATGCGCAGGCTGGTCATCGGCGTGCGCAGGTCATGCCCGACAGCGGCCAGCATCCGCATACGCTCTGCGTCGAACTGCGAGATTTCGGCCTGCATCGCGTTGAAGGCATGGGCCGCTTCGCGCATCTCCCGCGGGCCCTCCTCGGGGACCCGCGCGGTGCGGTCGCCGCGGCCCGCCGCCTGCGCGGCCTGCGAAAGCTGGCCCAGCGGTTTCGTCAGCACCCGCGCAAAGACCAGGGCAACGCCGAGCACACAGAGCAGCGACAGGAAGAGGATGATCAGGATCGGCTTTCCATCGACCTGGCGGGCGCGCGGCGGCGCGCCGTTGACCGCAACATTCAGCCATTGGGCCTGTTCGTCCGCCGCCACCAGCGGCACGGCAATGCCGATGAATCCGCCCGTTCGCATGCGATGCCGCCGCACCGACGCACCCGGCCGCTGCGGCCGTTCGATGATGTCTACAGCGATATCCCCGCGATCCAGCGTTTCGGCAAGCCGCGCCGCGATGTAGGCGGACCGGCTATCGTCGCCGATATCGCGGAGCAGCGGGACATCGGCCACCCGCACCCGCGCGAAACGTGACGACGCGTTTCGGGCGATCACCAGACGGGTGCGCGCATCGACCGCGTCCATTGCGGAGACAAGGTCCACGATCCGCTCGATCACGCGATCTTCGGTGATCTGGCGGTCGATCCGTCGCTGCTCAAAATTGAGCACCGCCAGCGCGATTGCATTGGCGACAAACAGGGCAATCGCCAAGAACAGCACGATACGCCCGGCCAGCGCATCGGGAAGAAGCCGTCTGAGCATCTCCATCAATCCGCCTCCGCCACATCCGCGACCAGCCGGTAGCCCCCACCCCATTCGGTAACGAGGATCTGCGGATCTTTGGGATTGACCTCGATCTTGCGGCGCAAGCGGCTGATCTGATTGTCGATGGCGCGATCATATGCCTTTGCCTCGCGCCCCGCGGTCAGGTCCAGCAGGGTCGAGCGGCTCAGGACGGTGCGGGGTTGATCAAGGAATATGCCCAGCAGACGATTTTCGGCGGTGGTCAACGGAACAATCCGGCCATCCTCGCCAATCAGTTTCAGCGCATCCGGGTCATGCACCCAGCCGGCAAAGACGCGCCTTCCGCTGGGCGGCGCGGCCACCTCGGGCGGTATGCGGCGCAGAATCGCGCGGATACGCGCCAGCAATTCGCGCGGGTTGAAGGGCTTGACGAGGTAATCATCGGCTCCGATCTCCAGCCCGACGATGCGGTCCGTGTCATCCGCCATGGCGGTCAGCAGCAGCACAGGCGGGCCGTCATGGGCAACCAGCCACCGGCACAGGCTCAGCCCGTCCTCGCCCGGCATCATGATGTCGAGAACGACCAGATGGATGGCCGCCTCCTCCAGAATCTCGCGCGCCTGCGCGGCATCGGCGGCCAGCCGTGTGCGGAGCCCCTGCTTGCGCAGATATTGGCTGAGCGGTTCGCGAATGTCGCGAGCATCATCCACGATCAGGATCTGGGGTGCGATCGGGTCTGTCATGGCTACACTCCTCGGGCGAGTCCGGCGGCTCCGCTCCTTTTAATAACGTTCTTTTTGCACTGAATATCAATGATCGGCGTGCCGCTTGGGGAAACTTTAGTGTCGCAAAATGTATCAGCCCGCGCCGCCGCCGCTGAAGGCGGGCCATTGGCGCCGGGGCTGAAACTTTGCCGCGCGCACCTGCGCAAATGTGGGGAATGCACGCGCCGCAGGGCCGCGGAAACACCCGCCAAATCCCGCCTTGCCGCGCCGGCAATATCACCCCCTCCAACCGGCCTCCCGCCAGAGATCGAACAGGCGCCGTTTGAAAAAATTGCAACTGCCCCGGAACCGATCCACGCCGCGCCCGTTGTGTGCCCAGAGCCAAGAACAGTAACGGAAACAAGGAGTACCAAGATGAAAACCCTTCTGAGCACAACCGCACTCGTGATCGCAATGACCGGCGCCGTGCATGCCGACAACCATGGCGAAGGCTTTGGCCAGGTCGAGATGCAGCAGAGCGATTTCTACGCATCCAACCTGATCGGCATGCGTATCTACAACGCCGAAAATGCCGTCGCTGCCGACACGACAATCGCAGACGGTGGCGAGGCCGAATGGGATGACATCGGCGAGATCAACGACATCATCGTGACGCAGGACGGCAAGGTCAGCGCAGTCATCTTGGGCGTCGGTGGCTTTCTCGGTATAGGCGAGCGTGACGTCGCCGTTCCGATGAGCGACATCACGGTCGTTCGCGAAGAAGGCGACAGCGATGACCGCTTCCTCGTGGTCTCGACCACCAAAGAGGCGCTGGAGCAGATGCCCGCATTCGAGCGAGGCGATGACATGGCCGATGCCGACATGGACGCCAACGCCGAGATGGCAGTGGACGAAGACAACACCGCGACCGCGCAGATGGCCAACGATGGCACCGAGCGCGAGATGCTGCCCCGCCCGGAGGTCGAGCGTGAAGGCTATGCCGAAGTCGAGCTGGAGCAAGTCAGGGAGATGACGTCCGAGCAGCTGGAAGGCGCGTATGTCTACGGCGCCAATGACGAAAGCGTCGGCGAGATTGACCGGCTGGTGCTGGGCGAAGACGGCAAGGTGTCCCACGTGGTCATCAATGTCGGCGGCTTCCTCGGCCTTGGCGAAAAGCCTGTCGCCGTGACGTTCGACGAACTGCAGATCCTGCAGGAGCAGGACGGTGAAGACGTGCGCATCTACATCGACAGCACGCAGGAACGTCTGGAAGCACAGCCCGAATACAACGAAATGTAATCTGATCTAGCTGACACACCAGAAGGCCCATCCTGATCGGGATGGGCCTTTTCTTGTTACCGCATTCCGGCGCATAAAAGGGCATGATCATGCTTCGCCTCGTTATGGCAGCCTCGCTGCGCATCGCAATTCTGGTCCTCGCGCTCACTGACGGCGGCCTCGTGCATGCGCAAGAGGAGAGCGGGGAATGGTATGAAATCGACGCGTCGGTGCTGAACCCATCCGGGGACGACATCGACGTACAGCGCCGCACGCCGCGCGAAACGGTGCGCAATTTCATACAGTTGACCGAGGACAAGCAATTTGCCGAGGCCGCGCACTACCTGAACCTTGCCGATCTGCCTGCAGACAGCCGCCGCGACGATGGCGCGCAACTTGCGCGCCAACTGGCGTTGGTGATCGAACGTCAGTTATGGATTGACTGGCCCGGCCTGTCGGCGCGGCCCGACGCGATGCTTGAGTCCGGCACGTCCAAAAACGCACTGGCAGGCAAGCCGCGCCGCGACATCGGGCTGAAGCTGGTCGAGGTGAACGGTCAAGCCTATGAGATCCGGCTGGGCCGGTACAAGGCGCCTGAGGCGGCGCCGGTCTGGATGTTCACGCCGCAGACGGTGCAGAACATCCCGATCCTTTACCGCGAATTCGGCCCCAGCTGGTTCGAGGCGCATATTCCCGAGGACCTGAACACACGGCTCGGCGGCCTGCGCCTGTGGGAATGGGTGCTGCTGCCGATCCTGCTGGGCGCGCTGCTTGGGCTGGGCTGGGCGGTCAGTCGCATTGTCGGCTGGGCCGGCAGAACGGTGCCCGGCCCCTTGCTGCGCCAGGCGCTGGAGCGGTCACGGATTTCGCTGGGGCTTGTCGTGGTGGCGATTGCCGCGCAATTCACGCTCAGCCTCGGGGTGTCCTTCTCTGGTCCCGCGACAACAATCCTGCGCCCCTTTTTGATGATCGTCATCGTGGCGGGGCTGGGGATCACCGCGCTCAAGATCGTGGATGCCGTGCTGGACCGCATCACCGTCCGCGTCATCGGCGAGATCGACGATACCCGCAGCCTGGACCAGCGCGAGCTATATACCTCGATCTACGCGATCAGGCGGATCATCGTCCTGCTGATGGTCAGCATCGCGGTCATCGTCCTGCTGTCGCGGTTGAACCTGTTCGACTCGCTGGGGATGTCGCTGCTGGCATCGGCGGGTGTGCTGACTGTCCTGCTGGGCATCGCCGGACAGGCCGTGCTGGGCAACATCATGGCATCGCTTCAGATCGCCTTGGCCAAGCCGATCCGCATCGGCGACAGCATCCAGTTCGAGGATGACTGGGCCTATGTCGAAAGCATCTTCTATACATTTTTGCGGCTGCGCACATGGGACGAGCGGCGCATCATCGTGCCGGTCAAGTATTTCGTGTCCAAACCGTTCGAAAACTGGTCGGTAAAGGACGCACGCATCCTCAGAACGATCACCATCTTTCTGGATCACCGCGCCGACATAGAAGAATTACGCGACATCTTTTTCGATCTGGCGAAAAAAGACGAAGGCGTGATCGAATATGAACATCTTTTTGCCGCTGTGACCCAGCACACCGAAAACGGCCAGGAACTGTCATTCTACGCGATGAGCCCCGACCCCTCGACCGGCTGGTCCGCCGAAATGCGCCTGCGCGAGGCGCTGCTGGCCCATATCCGTGAAAATCATCCCGATTGGTGGCCGCAGGATCGGCTTTTGCTGGACCGCCCCGCTTCGCGGCGCGCAGCGCCGACGGATAACGCGCAAGCCGAAGACTAACGCGCGACAGCCGGTCCGATCCGGTCGGGATGGGTATTGAAAACCCGGCGCCCGGAACATGAAATTTCGCACCCTGCATCAAACTGGTTTTAATCAGCGGAAATAAAATAGAGCCGCCCGCGCGACTTTATTGTTCAATTTCAAATTGTTATTTTATCGCGCCTCGTTTCGGAACCGGCACGCCGGTCGACTTGTTAGATACGGGTAACAGCACTTTGAACTCAGAGTGAGGTGAACATGGACGGAATCTTTACCTGATCGACGCGGGCATTTTGGCGCTTGCCATCATGATCCTCGTCTTCTGAACCGATGGGAGAACACCATGCAGAACAAGACATCAAAGACAGCGGGCGACCTCAAGCAGGAAGCGCGCAAAACTTCCGAAGATCTGGCAGAAGCGGCCCGCCAGACGGCCACCGATGCCAGCCGCGCCCTCCGCGATGAAGCCGCAAGCCGCGCCGACAGCGCCAAGGCGGGCGTGGCCGGCGAAGTCTCCGACGTTGCCTCCGCGCTGCGCAAGGCAGCGGATGAAATGCGCGACGGATCGGCGCAGGAACGCACCTTTGGCCAGATCGCCAGCACCCTCGCCGACGTGTCCGAGACGATCCGCGACAAGGATATGGGACAGGTCGCGAACGAGGTCAGCGAATTCGCCAAGCGCAACCCGCTGCTGTTCATCGGCGGCGTCGCGCTGGCGGGGTTTGCGGCGACGCGGTTCGCAATGGCATCGGCACGGTCCGGGGACAGCGGCCAGACGCGGTCATCGCCCGATTACGCTGGCGGCACCGCAGGCGGCTATAGCCCGGCAACCGGCACCAGCACCGCACGTGGGGGGGATTTGTCATGACCGATCCGGAAAACCGCAAGTCGGCCAGCGACATGCTAAGCGATGCGTTGAACCATGTCAGCACGCTGGTGCGCAAGGAAGTGGACCTGGCGCGGGCCGAAATATCGGAGAACCTGACCAAGGCCGCCGTGGCCCTCGGCATGATCGTCGCGGGCGTCATCGTCGCGCTGACCACGCTGAATGTGCTGTCCGCCGCCCTCGTCGGCGCCCTGACAGAGGCCGGGATCGACCCGATCTGGAGCGCGCTGATCGTGGGCATTTCTTTCGCCGTGATCGCGGTCATCCTTCTCAACAAGGGGATGAACGATCTCAAGGCCAGCAGCCTTGCCCCCACCCGCACAGCCAAAAACGTCAAACGTGACGCAACCGCAATCAAGGATGCCTACAATGACAAGTGACACAAAATCCTCCCAAGAGATCGAGCGCGAGATCGAACGCGAGCGTGCCGGTCTGAAAAGCAGCATCGACGACCTTCAGGACCGGTTCTCGCTTGACGGAATCACCCGGCAGGTCGGTGACCAGTTACGCGAACATGGCGGCGACTTCGGGCGCTCGATTGCCACGTCGGCCCGCGACAACCCGATCGCACTGGCCCTCACCGGTATCGGAATCGCTTGGCTGGTATTCGGCAACAATCGTGGCGGAACAGCGTCGCGCGCCGGCTATGACAAGGATTACTACAGTGGCGATGGCCGTCACCGGGTGGCCGATAACGCCCCGCGCGGTCCCGTGCCGCGCGGTCACTATGTCGCCGAGCAGGTTCATCGTGCGCCGACTACCTCCAAATCCAGCGCCCGCCCCGCCGATTCACAGCCCGCGTGGGCGCGTGATTGGGATGACGGCGAGCTGGGGCATTCGGGTAGCGCCAGTTCCAGAAGTGGCGCGTCGTGGTCCGACACCGCCTCCGGCGCCGCCGATGCGGTCAAGGGCAAGGCAGAGGATGCAAAGGAGGCCATCGCCTCGGGCGCGCAGTCCGTGCGCGACACCTCTGCCGATATGGCAGGCAGCGTCCGCGACGCGGCTGGGAACGTCTGGACCAGCGCATCGCAGCGCGCCGAGGCGCTATCGCGCCGCGTCACCGAAGGCACCGAGCACCTGTCGCAAGAAGCGCGCGACCGGATCGCCGCCGCCCGCACCCGTGCCATCGAGGCGCGCGACAAGGCTGCGCGCCGCGTCTCGCGCGGGGCAGATCAGGCCGCGGATTTCTACGAGACGCATCCACTGGTCGTCGGCGCGCTTGCCTTTGCCGTCGGCGCCGCCGTCGCAGGGGCGCTGCCGCGCTCGCGCATGGAAGATGAATATGTCGGGGAATACAGCGACGATCTGTTTGACGAGGCCGAGCGTATCTATACCGAAGAGGTCGAAAAAGCCAAGAAGGTCGTGAGTGCAGGCGTCGATGAGGCCCGGACCGTCGCTGCCGAGTTGAAATCGAACGTCGACGATGCCGCACCCGGCGACAAATCCGCTGTCGAGGCCGCGGGGGACACGGCGAAATCCGCCGCTGACCGCATCGCCGGCGCCGCCAAGTCAAAGGCGGATGACGAAAACCTTGGCGATATCACCAAAGATAAATGACAAATCGGGGGCGGCAGATTATCCTGCCGCCCCTGCCCGTTTTCTCAGCACGCCGGAGACGCATATGCCCCGAGGCCGCGATGCCGAACACCCTGCCCGCATTCCGGCCAAGGGGTGGAAGGATATCCTGTTCAGAGTGAAGGATGAGATGGCTGCCGACCATGTCGGCCTGATCGCCGCCGGTGTGGCGTTCTATACGCTTCTGGCGCTGTTCCCGGCGATCACCGCGATGCTGGCCATCGGCGGCCTGCTGGTCGAGCCGTCGCAGATCGTCGATCAGTTGACCAACGTCACGCAGATCATGCCGGAAAACGTCGCGACCATCATCCTCACGCAAGCGCAGGAGGTGGCCGGATCGCAGAAGGCCGGCCTCGGCCTTGCTGCGGCTTTGGGTATCCTTCTGGCGATTTATTCGGCATCCAAGGGGGTCGGCAGCCTGATCGAGGGCCTGAATGTCGCCTATGACGAGGACGAGACGCGCGGCTTTGTCTGGCTGAAGCTGGTCACGCTGGGCCTCACCGTCACGCTGATCCTCGGCGTCGTCGGGGCACTGTTCCTGATGACGGCGATCCCGCTGGCACTGACCTTCGTGCAGCTTGGCGGCGCTGCCGAAATCATCGTGACCGGGGTCAGCTGGCTGCTGATGCTGGGGCTGATCATGCTGGCGCTAGCGATGCTCTATCGCTACGGGCCGGACCGGGATCGGCCCGAATGGCGCTGGGCGTCGCTGGGGTCAGTCGTGGCCTGTGCGGCATGGCTGATCGCGACCATCGGCTTTGCCATCTATGCCGCGAATTTCGGCTCTTATAACGAGAGCTTCGGCTCGCTGGGCGGTGCCATCGTCCTGTTGATGTGGCTGTGGATTTCGGCCTATGTCGTGCTGATGGGCGCCGAGCTGAACGCCGAGATCGAGGCGCAGACGCGCTATGACACCACCGTCGGCCCGACTGAACCCATGGGCACGCGCGGCGCGGAAAAGGCTGATAATCTGGGCGACGAGGCATCGTAGCGCCGCAACCCCAGCGCCGTGCGATAGCGGAGGACCCCGAATGACCCACGGCTCAAGCTGCCTTGTGACCAAGCTGTCCCATTACATCGACATCGCCGCGCCGGACCGCAAACGGCTGGCCGAACTGGAGAAATCCGAGCGCAGCTATGGCGGCGGCGTCGATGTGCGCCGGCAGGGCGATCCCAATGCCGATCTTTTCGTCGTCAAGGAGGGCTGGCTGTTCAGCTACAGCGATCTGCCGGACGGGCGGCGGCAGATCGTCACGCTGCATCATCCCGGTGACATCATCGGCTTTCCCGACATCGCGCTGCGGCGTTCCGCAACCACGCTTGCCACCGCCGAACCTGCGGTCCTGTGCCCCTTTCCCAAGGCGGCGCTGGACCGGATTTTCCGCGAGTCTCCGCGTTTGTCGGCGCTGCTGCTGTCCATCGCGCTGCGCGATCAGGTGGTGTTCATCGACCTCCTGCGCGCCATGGGCCAGATGACGGCGTTCGAGCGGATTTCCTACATGCTGCTCGACCTCGCCGCGCGGCTGCGGATCACGGATGCGCAGATGACGGACAGGTTTCGCCTGCCCCTGACCCAAACCCATATCGCCGATTATCTGGGCCTGACCAACGTCTACGTCAGCAAGACAATTCTGGCGATGGAGCGGGACGGTTATCTGCGGCGCGAGGGCGGCTGCTTGCACTTGCTGCAAGAGGCGCACATGGCCGAGATGACCGATTTTCAAGAACGCTATCAGCAGATGGATACGTCGTGGTTTCCCAAGGGCGCCTAGGGCGTCGGCGCCACCTCAAACAGACGCGCCCCAAGGGCTGCCATCACGCGGCGGGACGCGCCCGCGACAGCACCGCGCGCGGCCGCGCGCGGTAGAGCGCGGAGGTCACGAGGCCCGCAATCACTGCCTTGATCGCGTCGCCGGGGATGAAGGCGGTGACCAGAAGCGCCGCTTGCGCCAGCGTCTTGTCCAGCACGATCGCCATCCCGACGATCCCGAACGCGTAGAGCACCACGCCCCCCACCGCCGCGGCAACGCCTGCCGACAGGGCCAAAGGCGCATTGCGCCAACGCTCGGTGACAAACCCGGCCACGAAGGCCGCGACCGGGAAGCCGATGACAAACCCGCCGGTCGGCCCGACAAGGACACCCAGCCCGCCCTTGCCGCCTGACAAAAGCGGCAGACCAAGGCATACGAGCAGCAGGAACAACAGCACCGCCAGCGCGCCGCGCTTTGCCCCCAGAACCGTGCCGCACAGCATGACGCCAAGGCTCTGCGCCGTGATCGGCACGCCGAAGGGCAGCATGACCGCCGGGATGATGCCCAGCGCGGCGATCAGCGCGGCAAATAGCGCAATAAGGGCAATGTTGCGTTCCATGGGCGGCAGGCTCCTGTCTGGCGTTTCGCGGGTAGTTGCGCCGGATTTCACCTGCAAGGCAACAGAAAATTTGCGCCACGCCATCGTTTTGCTCCGGTTTCTAAATGCCGCCCCGCGCTTTCAGCGCTTCGGCCACATGCTCGGCGTCGTCTATCGCGATCAGGGTGAAGGGCAGCACGATTCGCCAGCCGGGCCTGCGCGGCGAGCGTGCACGCCATGCGCGCGACAGGGCCGCGCCCTTGGCCGCCAGCATGGGGGTGAAGCGGATGACCAGCGCGATCCCCAGCTCCAGCGCGCGCGTCTGGATCCCGATGCGGCGCAAGGGCGCGGCCAGCCAGCGCACGACCCCGATCATGTCCGACAGCCGCGTTGTCATGGTCACAAGGTTCGCCAGCCCCACCGCCGTCACCAGACGCAGCGCGATTTCGGCGCCTTCGGCCGGGGTCGCCGTGACCAGATGCCAGAGCAGGATCACCAGCAGAAACGGCCACAGGATGCGCAGCCGCACGATGCCGCTGCGGAAAAACACCGCTCCGGGGGCCGCATAAAGCGCCAGCATCACCGCGAACGCGGCACCCTGCCCCGGCACGCTGTTCAGCACAAAGAGTCCCATCGTGGCAAGGCACAGCGCGCCCAGCTTGGCCCCCGCGCGCCAGCCATGCGCCCAAGTTTCAACCGGCGAGGTCAGAGATATCATCCATCCCTCCCAGCCGCTCCATATCGGCGGTAAACTCTGCCAGCACGTCCCGCGCCGCACCGTCACCGACGATACGCCCGTCGGCAATCCAGATCACGCGGTCATAGCCGACCAATGTCGCCGGATCGTGGCTGATATGCAGCAGATGCGCATCCACCCCGTCCAGATAGCGCGTCAACTGCATCCGCGTGGGAATATCGAGGCCCGCCAAAGGCTCGTCCAGCACAATCAGGCGCGGGCGCATCGCAAGGATCGCCATCAGGCACAGCAGCTGCTTTTGCCCCTGGCTCAGCGGATGGACCGCCGCGCCCGCCCAATGCGCCTTGCCGAACTCCTCGAGAATGGCGCGCACGCCTGCCGCCGCCTCGGATTTCGACCGGCCCAGCTGCGTCAGGCCAAAGGCGATTTCCTCGTCCACGGTGGGGAAAATGATCTGGTGATCAGGGTTCTGAAACAGGATACCGACCGTGCGGATCGCTGCCTTGCGATCCCGCGCCACGTCCACCCCGAACAGCCGCACCTCGCCGCTGTCGGGCGCCTGAAGCCCGGCAATCACCCGCGCCAGCGTGCTTTTGCCCGATCCGTTGCGACCGACAATGCCGATGCGCCGCTGATCGCCGTGCAGGGTGATCCCATGCAAAATCGCCCGCCCTTCAAGGGCGAGCGATATGTTGTTGAGTGCCAGTGGCTGCGCCAATGTCCATCCGCCCATGTTACCGCCCGCACGGGTGTAGCCGCGCGGGCGGGCATATCACAAGGCTCAGATGTCGAACTTGACCCCTTGGGCCAGCGGCAGCTCGTCCGAGTAGTTGATCGTGTTGGTCTGGCGCCGCATGTAGCCCTTCCACGCGTCCGAGCCGGACTCGCGCCCGCCGCCGGTCTCTTTCTCGCCGCCGAAGGCGCCGCCGATCTCGGCGCCCGAGGGGCCGATGTTGACGTTGGCAATGCCGCAATCGCTGCCGGTGTCGGAAACAAACCGCTCGGCCTCACGCACGTTCAGGGTAAAGATGCAGCTGGACAGGCCCTGCGGCACATCGTTCTGCATCTCGATCGCCTCGTCCAGCGTGTCATATTCCATCACGTAAAGGATCGGCGCGAAGGTCTCGTGCTTCACGATGTCGGTCTGGCCGGGCATCACGGCGATGGCCGGTTTGACATAGATGCCGCCCTCGGGCGCGCCGTCCGCCGCGCCGCCGCCGATGATGGTGCCACCCTGTGCGCGGGCCGCATCCAGCGCCTTGTCCATGCCCTGACCTGCGGCCTTGTCGATCAGCGGACCGATCAGCGTATCCGCCTCCAGCGGGTTGCCAATGGGCAGGCCAGCGTATGCTTTTTCCAGTTTCGACACCAGATCATCCTTGATGGATTTGTGCACGATCAGGCGGCGCAGCGAGGTGCAGCGCTGGCCAGCAGTGCCGACCGCCGAGAAGGTGATCGCGCGCACGGCCATGTCGATATCCGCCGACGGCGCGACGATCATCGCGTTGTTGCCGCCCAGCTCAAGGATGCAGCGGCCAAAACGCTCGGCCACTTTCGGACCGACAGCCCCGCCCATGCGCGTCGATCCGGTGGCCGAGATGACCGGCACGCCCTTGGATTTTGACAGCGCCTCGCCCAGATCGGCGCGGCCGATGACGACCTGCAGCAGGTTCTCGGGCGCATCCTCGCCGAACCGCGCAACAGCCCGCGCCATGATGTTGGCCGAGGCCAGCGCGGTCAGCGGTGTCTTTTCCGACGGCTTCCAGATCACCGGGTTGCCGCAGACGAATGCGAGCGCCGAGTTCCACGCCCAGGGCGCAACGGGGAAGTTGAACGCGGTGATCACGCCCACAGGCCCCATCGGGTGCCAGGTCTCCATCATCCGGTGGCCCGGACGCTCGGATGCGATGGTCAGGCCATATAGCTGGCGCGACAGGCCGACCGCGAAATCGCAGATGTCGATCATTTCCTGCACTTCGCCGAGGCCTTCGGAGACGATCTTGCCCGCCTCCCAGCTGACCAGCGCGCCGAGGTCATCCTTGGCCGCGCGCAGTTCCTCGCCCAGAAGGCGCACCAACTCGCCCCGGCGCGGGGCCGGCACCTGGCGCCATGCCTTGAACGCGGTGTTCGCATTGGCGATCACAGCGTCCATATCGGCGGCTTTGGTTTCCGTCAGCTTGGCCATCTGGCTGCCATCGACGGGGGAATGAACGGCCAATGTGCCGCCTGTCAGATCGCTCTCTTTCAGGTCCAGATTGGCTAGGACGGTTTTCAACGACAAATCTTTCGAGGTGCTCATGGCATGCTCCTATTCAGTAACTCTACCCGGTGCGTAAAGCGCGCCGAACTCGGTGGCAAGGAAGTCGGCAAGTTTCACCTGCTCCTGCCCGACAAAACCGGCGGATGGCAGCTTGCCCGTGCGCATCAGATCGACAACCGCCAGAATACCGGCGGCGGTGGTGATCTGGATCGCGCTCCAATGCCTGCCGTCAATCTTGCGCGCGACCGTCTTGTTGATGAAACTGCGCTCGCGCAGCGCGCCGTCCTTCATACCGGTCGCGGTGCAGTAGACCAGCACGACATCCTGGCCGGTGCGCGGCAGAGCCGTCTCAAAGATATCCTTGAGCAGATCGCGCCGCCGCTCCAGCCCCAGATCATGCAGCAACATCTTGAGAATCGCGCAATGGCCCGGATAGCGCATGGTGCGGTAGGACACCCGCCGCGCGCGGCCCTTCAGCGTGTCGGCCAGCGTGCCAAGGCCGCCGGAGGTGTTGAAACATTCGTAATCCACGCCATCGAGGCCCAGCAGTTCCAGATCCTCCAGCGGGGCCAGCTGGCGCAGCTCGCCATCCACCAGCGCGGTGCAGGGGTTGCAGTATTCGTTGATCAGCCCATCGGTCGACCATGTCAGATTGTATTTCAGCGCGTTCGTCGGATAGAGCGGCAGTGCCCCCACGCGCAGCGACAGCGTATCCAATTCGTCGAATTGCGCCGCCAGATCTGCGCCCGCGATCCCGACGAAACCGGGCGCAAGGCCGCATTGCGGCATGAAGGCGGTCTGCGCGCCTTCGGCCAGCTTTTGCACGGCGCGGGTCGCCTCCACATCCTCGGTCAGGTCAAAGTAATGCGCGCCTGCAGCCTTCGCCGCCTCGGCGATCTGCGGCGTCAGGAAGAAAGGCGCCGCGCTGATGACGGCATCGTGCCCCTTGAGCGCGCGGGTCAGCGCGGCAGCATCAGCCACGTCGGTCTGCGCGGTCTTGATCCCCGCACCCGCTAGCGCGGTCAGCCCAGCCACATTGCGGTCAAGCACAGTCACCTTGTAATGCGGCGAGCCGTGCAGAAGTGCGGCGATCATCTGCCCGATATTGCCCGCGCCGACGATTGCGATATTCCAGACGTCCATACATGCGCCCTCCTTCTTGGCTCGACTGTCAGGAATGCAGGCGTCGCGCTGCCCGGTGATTGGCTTGATCATCGCGCGGCGCCGCGCAAAGTGTCAAGCAAGCGCGCCATTGCCTGCTTGCACCGCCGCCGGGTGGCGGGCAATGTGCCGGCAGATCGCAGATGACCGGAGGCTTTGATGGACCGCGCAGAGATCGTGCATGAAAACTTTGTCGCCCGTGTATCCTCCGGCGATTTGCCGCAGGGCGCCGCGCCCTCCGGCGCGCTGAGCGATACGGACGCGGTCACGCTGTTCCGCGCGCAATGCCTGTCCCGCGCGCTGGACCGCACCAGCCGCGCGATGCAAAAGGCCGGGCAAGGGTTCTATACCATCGGATCATCGGGACACGAGGGGATGGCGGCGGTCGCCCACGCCCTGCGCCCCGATGACATCGCGTTCCTGCACTACCGCGACGCGGCATTTCAGATCGCCCGCGCGGGGCAGGTGCCGGGCCAGTCGATCACATGGGACATGCTGCTGAGTTTCGCCTGCTCCTCCGAAGATCCCATCTCGGGCGGGCGTCACAAGGTGCTGGGGTCGCGCGCGCTGATGATCCCGCCGCAGACCTCGACCATCGCCAGCCACCTTCCCAAGGCGGTCGGCGCGGCTTACGGGCTGGGATTGGCGCGCCGCCGCCCGCCCGAGCATCGCGCGCTGCCCGAGGGCGGGATCGCGATGGCGTCGTTCGGGGATGCCTCGGCCAACCATTCGACCGCCCAAGGCGCGATCAACACCGCAGGCTGGACCAGCGTGCAGTCGGTCCCGCTGCCGCTGCTGTTCGTGTGCGAGGATAACGGTATCGGCATTTCCACCCAGACACCCAAGGGCTGGATCGCCGCCAGCATGCAGCACCGCCCCGGCATCCGGTATTTCCATGCAGACGGGCTCGACCTCTACGACACCGCACGGGTCGCCGCCGAGGCCGCGCATTTCGTGCGCACCCAGCGCAAACCGGCGTTCCTGCACCTGACCATGGTGCGCCTTTATGGTCACGCGGGCGCCGACCTGCCCACGACCTACCTGCCCAAGGCGCATGTCGAGGCGGAGGAGGCGAACGATCCGCTGCTGCATTCCGTCCGCCTGCTGGAGGCGGCAGGCGCGCTTGAGCGAAAGGACGCGCTCACCATCTACGAGGAAACGAACGCCCGGGTCGCCCGCGTGGCAGACGAGGCTGTCACCCGCCCCCGCCTGAAAACCGCCGCCGATGTGATGGCCAGCATCATCCCGCCCAAACGCGTCTGCGCGTCCACCAATGGGCCAAGCGCCGAGGAACGCGAGGCAGCCTTCGGCAGTGATATCAAGCAGATGAACCAACCCCAGCCGATGAGCCGCCTGATTAACTGGGCGCTCACCGATCTGATGCTGACCCATGGCGAGATCGTGGTCATGGGCGAGGATGTGGGCCGCAAGGGCGGCGTTTACGGCGTCACCCAGCGCCTGCACCAGCGCTTTGGCACCGACCGGGTGATCGACACGCTGCTGGACGAACAAAGCATCCTCGGCCTTGCCATCGGCATGGCACATAACGGGTTTATCCCGATGCCGGAAATCCAGTTCCTCGCCTATCTGCACAACGCCGAGGACCAGCTGCGCGGCGAGGCGGCGACGCTACCGTTTTTCAGTAGCGGCCAGTTTACCAACCCGATGGTGCTGCGCATCGCCGGGCTGGGATATCAAAAGGGCTTTGGCGGGCATTTCCACAACGACAACAGCCTTGCCGTGCTGCGCGACATTCCGGGCATCATCGTCGCCTGCCCGTCAAGTGGCCCCGATGCCGCAATGATGCTGCGCGAATGCGTGCGGCTCGCGCGCGAGGAACAGCGCGTCGTGGTGTTTGTCGAGCCGATCGCGCTCTATCCCATGCGCGATCTGCACGAGGCCGGTGATAACGGCTGGATGGGCACTTACCCCAGCCCGGACGAGCGTATCCCGCTGGACAGCGTCGGCGTGCATGGGCAGGGCAAGGAGCTGGCCATCGTCAGTTATGGCAACGGCTATTACCTGTCGCGGCAGGCGCAGGAGGTGCTGCGCGCCGAGGGCATCGACGCGCGCGTCATCGACATGCGCTGGATCGCCCCCCTGCCCGAACAGGCGCTGCTGGACGCCACACGCGGCTGTCAATCCGTGCTGATCGTGGATGAGTGCCGCCGCACCGGCGGGCAGGCCGAAGGGCTGATGGCGCTGTTTGTCGAACGGGCGGAACTGCCAGTCAGCCGCATCACCGCCGAGGACAGCTTCATCGCCACCGGTCCGGCCTATGCGGCCACCATGCCATCGTGCGAGTCTATCGTCGCCGCTGCCAGGGAGGTCTGCGAATGAGTTGCCGCGCCGTTCTGATCTGCCCCGGACGGGGCACCTACAACAAGCCCGAGCTGGGCTATCTGCACCGCCACCACGCGGGCCATCCGCTGCTGGACATGTTCGACGACCTGCGCCGCGCAGGGGGCCAGACCCCGGTGACGGAGCTGGACGGGGCCGAGCGGTTTTCCAATGCCACCCATACCGTGGGCGATGCCGCATCGCCGCTGATCTACGCGGCCTCCTACCTCGATGCCCGCGCGCTGGCCGAGGATATCGAGCTGGTCGCCGTCACCGGCAATTCGATGGGCTGGTACATCGCGCTGGCCGCCGCAGGGGCGCTCGATGCCGCGGGCGGTTTCACCGTGGTCAACACGATGGGCCGCCTGATGCAGAAGGCCTCCATCGGCGGGCAACTGGTCTACCCCTGCACCGGCCCCGACTGGCGCCCCGATCCGGCGCGCCGGGCCGCGCTGCTGGAGACGGTCCGCCAGATCGACGCCGGGGACGCGGTGCTGCGTCTGTCCATCGACCTTGGCGGCATGCTGGTGCTGGCGGGTGACGAGGCGGGGCTTAAGGAATTCGAGGCCTCCGTGCCGCGCCTTGATGACCGCTTTCCCATGCGGCTGCCGCATCACGCCGCCTTTCATACGGACATGCAAGAGCCTGTGGCCAGCCAAGGCCGCGCGGCCCTGCACGCGTCCCTTTTCAGCCAGCCAAAGCTACCGCTGATCGACGGGCGCGGCGCGATCTGGTGGCCCGGCGCGACCGATCCCTCTGCCCTGCGCGATTACACGCTGGACCATCAGGTGACGCAAACCTACGATTTCACCCGCGCCATCCAGATCGCCGCGCGTGAATTCGCGCCCGACATGTTCATCGTCACCGGACCCGGCAACACGCTGGGCGGCGCGGTCGCGCAATCGTTGGTCGCGTGCGGCTGGCACGGCATGGACAGCAAGACGGCCTTCACCACGCGCCAGTCCGAAGCGCCCCTGCTGGTATCAATGGGGCTGGACGATCAGCGCGCCATTGTGACCGAGTAGATCTGCTACGCGCGGGGCATGTTGAAAGTGAACACCGTGCCGTCCGGGTCCGACTTCATCGTCAGATCGCCGCCATGGGCGCGTGCAATCTCGCGCGCGATGAACAGGCCCAGACCCAGCCCCTGCTGCGATTGCCGCACATTGCCGCGTGCAAAAGGCTCGAACAGCATCTCGCGCACTTCGGGCGGGATCGGCTCGCCCAGATTGGTCACCCACAGATAGAAGGATCCGTCGCGATCCTGCGCGCTGACAGTGACCGGCGCGCCTTTTTCACCATGCACGACGGCATTGGCCAACAGGTTCGAGATCAGCTGCGAGATCCGGCCTGAATCGCAGCGGATCGGATCGCAAAAATCGTATTCGGTGATGATCGTGGTCTGCGGATGGGCCAGCTCGATCTCGCGTACCGCATGCTCCAGGATCGGCTGCACGTCGTGATCGACATGTTCATTCAGATGCAGCCCGCCCCCCAGCCGCGCGCGCGCAAAATCCATTACATCGTCGATCAGGCGGGCAATCCGCGCGGTCGAGCCCTGAATCGACTCGATCATTTCGGTGATCTGCGCGTCGTCGCTGCTGCGCCCGATGACACGCGATGCGGCGTTGATCGCCGCCAGCGGGTTGCGCACGTCATGGCCCAGAACGGCGATGAACTGCTCGCGCAGCTTGGCCTCGCCGTCGCGTGTCTTGAGCGCGGCCTCGTTCTCTTTTTCGTCGGTGACGCAGCGCCCGCTGCAGAAGATGTGGTCGCCCTCCGGCACCGCGTTCCACGAGATCCATTGATAGCCGCCATTCTTGCAGCGATACCGGTTCACAATATTCAACACGGGGCGGCCTTTCAGCAAACGCTGAAACGCGCGATCGGCATTCTCGATGTCGTCGGGGTGGATGAAATGCGAAAACCGATGCGCCCGAACTTCATCGGCGGTAAAGCCAAGCAGCCTTAGCCACGCGGGATTGGTGTCAAAGAAATGGCCCTCTTTATCGACGAAGCCCAGCAAATCGGGCGTCACCAACCACGTGCGGCTCCCGCTGTCTTTGTATGTCACTTGGCCAACACGTCCCTGCAATTGAGCGGTGATTCTATCACCCGATTTTCAGCTTGTCATTATCATATGCCTAAGTCGGGGCGGCGCGATTGCGGCGCCACCCCCCTCTTTGTTTCAGCGCCCCTTCCAGACCGGATCACGCTTTTCCGCAAAGGCGCGCGCGCCTTCCAGCTGATCCTCGGAGGAATAGAGCCGCTCGACCGTTTCATACTGGCTGCGCGCGATCTTGTTCATCACCGTCTGAAAATCGCGGCCCTCGGCGTCGCGCACGATTTCCTTGAGCGCGGCATAGACCAGCGGCGGACCAGCCGCCAACTCATCGGCCAGCGCGCGCGCCTGCGTCATCAGATCGGCGGCAGGCACGATGCGGTTGATAAGGCCCCAGCGCGCGGCCTCTTCGGCGTCGATCCAGCGGCCGGTCAGCAGCATCTCCATCGCGATGTGGTAGGGGATTCGCTTTGGCAACTTGACGCTGGCCGCGTCCGCAACAGTGCCCGAGCGGATTTCCGGCAGGGCAAACGTGGCATGATCGGCAGCAAGGATGATATCCGCGCCCAGCGCCAGTTCCAGCCCGCCGCCGCAGCAGATGCCGTTGACGGCGGCAATGACCGGCTTGTTCAGGCCGCGCAGTTCCTGCAGGCCGCCAAAGCCGCCGACGCCGTAATCGCCGTCGACCGCATCGCCATCCGCCGCCGCCTTCAGATCCCAGCCGGGGCAAAAGAACTTCTCGCCCGCGCCGGTGATCAGAGCCACACGCAGGTTGTCGTCGTCCCGAAAATCGCGAAACACCTCGCCCATGATCCGGCTGGTTTTCAGATCGATCGCGTTGGCCTTGGGCCGGTCAAGCGTGACCTCCAGCACATGGCCGCGCGTTTCGGTCTTGATGGGGCTGTCCGTCATGTCATTTCTCCTGTTCTGATGAGCGCGTCTGCGGCGACGGCACGCGCCGCCGTGCAGATCAGCGGATTGATTTCGACCTCTTGCAGATGGCCGGCGTGTTCAATGGCGTAATCCTGCACCGCCATGATGGCGGCAACAATCGACGCGGCGTCCGCGCCCGGCTGGCCGCGATATCCGGGCAGCATGGGGGCGATGCGCAAGGTCCCCAGCGCCTCGGTTATCTCCTGCGCGCTGGCCGGCAGGATCAGCGACACGGTGTCCTTGAGGATCTCGGTCAGCACCCCGCCCGCCGCGATGGTCAGTACGAACCCATGCGCCGGATCGCACACCACGCCGACCAACAGTTCGGCCACGGCGCCGGTGATCATCTCTTCCAGCAAGTAGGCGGGCGCGTTCATACGCTCCGCCGCGTCCATCACTGCCCCGGGCGAGGCCAGATTGAGCGCCACCGCCCCCGCCTCCGTCTTGTGGGCGAAGCCTTCGCCCTTCAGCACTAGCGGCAATGGCATTTCCTCGGCGGCGGTGCGCAGATTTGCGGCCTCGACCCGGCGCGATTGCGGCACGACCAAACCATGCACCGCCAACGCCGCCTTGCTGGCCGCCTCGCTCAATATTTGGGCGGGGCCTTCGGCGCCGGGCACCAGCACCGGCGCGTCCGCTGCGCGATGACGGCCCAGCGCCGCAGCGGCCTCGATCGCGCACATTGCCTCTTCGATGCCCGATAGCGGGATCAGCCCGGCGTCGACGATGCGTTTGGCGATACGCTCGCTCAAATTCTCCGGCAGGGTCGCGACAAACGCCAAAGGCGTGCCAGCGGCCCTGGTCGCCGCCGCCCCTGCGGTGATCGTGCAATCCCACGCCGTATCGCTGCACCTGTCTGTGCGCGGAAAATCCACGACAAGGACGCCCAGCGCCACATCACCCGTCAATGCGGCGGTGAACGCCTGGGTCATCGCCGGGACATCATCCCAAATAAATGTGTGGTAGTCCAACGGGTTGGCCAGCGCCACCATCGGCCCCAGCGCCGCGCGCAGTGCAGCGTGCTGCACGGCGTCCAGCGGCGGAAAGGTCACGCCGCGCCCGACAGCGGCATCGGCCATCAGGCTGGCCTCGCCGCCCGAGCACGACATCGAGACGATGCGGTCCGACGGCAGCGGCCCGGCCAGATGCAACAGCTTAAGCGTCTCCAGCAGCTTTGGCAGGCTTTCCACCTGCGCGATCCCCAGCCGCATCAACAGTGCGCGCGCGCCCGCGTCACTTCCCGCGAGCGAGGCAGTATGAGACACGGCGGCAGCCTGCGCCTGCGCCGATTTGCCGGCCTTCAGCGCGACGATCGGCTTGCCCAAGGTGCGCGCGCGATTGGCCAACGCCTCGAAGGCGCGCAGATCGCCGATGCCCTCGATATGCAGGCCCAGCGCGGTAACGCGGGGATCTTCCAGCAGCGCCCGGCCGATGTCGGCCAGCCCGGTCTGCGCCTGGTTGCCGGCCGTTGCCACATAAGCCAGAGGCAGACCGCGCGCCTGCATGGTCAGGTTGATCGCGATGTTCGAGCTTTGGGTGATTAGCGCCACGCCACGCTCGCACCGCGCGCCGCCATGTTGATCGGGCCACAAGAGCGCGCCGTCGAGATAATTGATGAACCCATAGCAATTGGGCCCGATGATGGGCATGTCGCCCGCCGCCGCAAGCAACTGGTCCTGCAAGGCATCGCCATCGCCCATCTCGGCCTGCGCCTCGCGGAACCCGCTAGCGAAACAGACGGCGCCGCCTGCGCCCATGGCGGCGAGACTCTGGACAGAGACGATTGTCGCGCTGCGGTTCACACCGATAAAACTGGCATCCGGCGCCTCCGGCAGATCGGCAAGCGAGGGATAGGCTTTCAGCCCGCCCATTTCGGCCCGCTTGGGATGCACGGGCCAGACCGGACCATCAAAGCCCATGCGGCGGCATTGCTCGATCACCGACGCGCACCAGACACCGCCACCGATGACGGCGATGGATTTGGGGCGGATCAGGCGGGTGAGGTCGCGTGTCATGGCAAATGCTCCTCCAAAAGAGATTCAATGCCTTCGGCGAGGATATTTTCAGCAAGAAGAAGGGGACGGTAACGCATGATTAACCACTCTCGGTCAGTATGAGATCACGGTACAGGCGGGGACGCCGATGACCGTGCAAGGAGAAAAGGTTTCGCCTTTTTTTGAGGGGGGCGCCGCATAGGTCCCCCCTCTTTCTTTTTGCTCCAAAGATCCTCGCCGAAGGCAAAAAGTTCTTCTGGAGCTACCTGTGCCTCACGCGCCCAACGGCCGCAGCAGATCGCGGCTGATGATGTGGCGCTGGATTTCTGACGTTCCGTCCCAGATGCGCTCGACCCGAGCATCGCGCCAGAACCGCTCGATCGGGAAATCGTCCATCAGCCCCATGCCGCCGTAGATTTGCAGCGTGGCGTCGGTGACGCGTGCCAGCATTTCCGAGGCATAAAGTTTTGCCGAAGCGATCTCGCGGTTGGCAGGCAGGCCCTGATCCAACCGCCAGGCAGAGGCGAGGGTCAGCCAGTCGGCGGCGTCAATCTCGGTGATCATGTCGGCGATCTGGAAGCTGACGCCCTGGTTTTTACCAATGGGCTGGCCAAACTGCTTCCGCTCTGCCGCGTAGTTCAGCGCCAGATCAAAGCAGCGGCGTGCGCGGCCGACGCTCATCGTGGCGACGGTGATGCGTGTGGCGTAGAGCCATTCGTTCATCACGTCGAAGCCGCCATCGACCTCGCCCAGTACCTGCGCATCCGGCAGGCGGCAATTGTCGAAATCAAGGATCATGTTCTTGTAGCCACGGTGGCTGACCGATTTATAGCCGTCGCGGATGGTAAAGCCCGGCGTGCCGCGATCAACGAGGAAGGTGGTGATGCGCTTTTTCGGCCCCCTTGGCGTCTGATCCTCGCCCGTGGCGACGAAAACGATAATGAAATCGGCATGGTCGGCGCCCGAGATGAAGTGCTTGGTACCGTTCAGCACCCAGTCGCCGCCGTCACGTTTGGCGTTGCATTTCATGCCGCGCACGTCCGATCCGGCGCCGGGTTCGGTCATGGCCAGCGCATCCATCCGCTCGCCGCGCACCGCGGGCAAAAGGTAGCGTTCGCGCTGCTCGCCCTCGCAGGCCATCAGGATGTTCTGCGGGCGACCGAAGAAATGCGACAGCGCCATGGAGCCGCGGCCAAGCTCGCGCTCGACCAGCGCGAATTCGAGATGGCTTAGGCCGGCACCGCCGACTTCCTCGGGGAAGTTGCAGGCGTAAAAACCCAGATCGAGCGTCTTTTGCTTGATCTTTTCGGCCACGTCCGCAGGCACTTCACCCGTACGCTCGACCTCGGCCTCATGGGGGTAAATCTCGTTCTCGACAAAGCTGCGCACGGTCGAGACGATCATTTCCTGCTCGTCCGTTAATCCGAAATTCATGGTTTTGCTCCTTCATGGGCGGCGGCCAGCGCAGCGACGCGGGCGGCGACTTCGGGGCTGGGATCGCAGGTGCGGCGCGTCTCAAGGCTGACATGCAGCATGAACTGGTCGCAGGTCGCCAGAACCTCGCCATCGCTGGCGCGTTTCATTTCGTGGATGCAGCGCAGCTTCTTGCCCTGCCCTTCGGTCACGGTTGTGTGCACCTCGACCGCCTCGCCCGCGTGGGTTTCCGCCAAGTATTTCGTCGTCGTCTCGACGGTAAAGTAGCTGAGTCCGCTTGCGATGTAATCGTCGTCGGCGCCAACAAACGCCATCACCTCTTCGGCCGCGTCCGAGAATATCTGGCCATAGCGTCCCTCGTTCATATGGCCGTTAACGTCGGTCCAGTCGATAGGGATCACGCGGCGCAGGCTGACCATCGGCGCGCCGCCCTCCAGCACGGGACGCAGGGTTTTCTCATGCTCGTTCAGCAGCCGCCCCGAGGCGTTGCCCTGCTGTTTCAGCGCCCGCATCATGGCAATCAGATTGCCGTCGCGCTTGCGCTCCAGCTGGCGGATAGTGAGGTGGCCGGACTGCTCGTCGGACTGGTCGGCGATCATCTGGGCCAGCTCGTCGGTCAGTTCGGGCACGTCCATCAGTTTCGTCCAAGGCCATTTCAGGCAGGGGCCGAACTGGTCGATGAAGTGCTTCATCCCCGCCTCGCCGCCCGCGACGCGGTAGGTCTCGAACAGGCCCATCTGCGCCCAGCGGATGCCAAAGCCGTAGCGGATCGCGTTATCGATCTCCTCGGTCGTGGCGATCCCGTCCTTGACCAGCCACAGCGCCTCGCGCCAGACGGCCTCAAGGAAGCGGTCGGCGATATGGGCGTCGATCTCCTTGCGCACGCGCAGGGGGTAAAGGCCGACGGAGGTCAGGATGTCGGCGGCCCGGTCGACGGTGGCGGGATCGCTGGCAGGCGTTGCGACCACCTCGATCAGGGGCAGCAGGTAGACCGGGTTGAACGGGTGGCAGACCATGATCTGGCCGGGGCGCGACGCCCCCTCTTGCAATTCGGTCGGTTTGTAGCCGCTGGTGGAAGAGCCGATGATGGCATCTTCGCGGCAGGCGCCCTGAATCTCGGCGTAAACCCTGTGCTTCATCTCCAGCCGCTCGGGCACGCTTTCCTGAATCCAGTCGGCGCCGGTGACGGCCTCAGCCGCCGTGTCGTGGAAGGTCAGCGCGCCCTCGCCCGGCATAGCGTAGTCATAGAGCATCGGCAGCGCGTGGCGGGCATTGTCCAGCACTTCGCCGATCTTGCGTTTGGCCTCTGGATCGGGGTCGAAGATGCGCACGTCCCAGCCGTTCAGTAGGAACCGTGCGGCCCATCCGCCGCCGATCACGCCGCCGCCGATGATGGCAGCTGTCATTTGCTTGGTCATGGTATGTTCCGTTGTCATGCGCTTCAGGGCGCGTTGGTTTCGGTGTGGCCGTCGATCGCGATGATCTGGCCAGATACTTTGCTGGCGGCGGGCGAGGCGAGGAACAGGACCGTGTCGGCCAGATCGTCGACCGTGACCCAAGTGCGCATCGAAACACCGCGCACATATTGATCCCGCACTGCTTGTTCGTGTCTGTTTGAGGCTTTCGCTTCCATCGCCACGACGCGGTCCATCCGGTCGCCCTCAACCGCGCCGGGGCAGATGGCGTTCACGCGCACTCCCACGGGGCCCAGTTCCATCGCCAGCGTTTTCGTCAGGCCGACGAGGCCCCATTTCGCCGCCGCATAGGGCGAGCGGTAGGGGTGGCCCCATTGGCCGGAGGTGGAGGACGTGATGATGATACAGCCCGACTTCTGCGCCCGCATCACCTTCGCAGCCCAGCGGCAGGTCAGGAATGCGCCGTTCAGATTGACGGCAAGGCAGGCTTGCCAGTCGTCATAATCCAGATCCTCGATCCGACCCGCAGGACCGCCGGTGCCGGCATTGGCGCAGACCACGTCGATACCGCCCGACGCACTCTCTACCTCGCTAAGAAAGGCATCCATCTGAGCCGCGTCCGTCACATCCGCCTGCCGCGCAATGGCATCCGGTATCTGGGTCGCGACGCGCGCCACGGCATCGCCATCCGCATCGCACAGCGCGACGCGGTCGCCCTGCGCCGCGAACCGCCGCGCAAGGCCGAGGCCGATGCCCGAGGCACCGCCCGTAATAAGGACGCGGGCGGCCATTTACTTCGGTGCGCGCTTGGTCAGGCGCAGCTTGTCGCGCACGTCGGCGGGGGTCATGACGCGCGCGCCCAAACGCTCGATGATCTCGCGGGCGCGAGTGACAAGCTGGTGGTTCTCGGCCAGAACGCCGCGATCCAGCATCAGGTTGTCCTCCAGACCAACGCGCACGTTGCCGCCTGCCAGAACAGCCGCGGCCACATAGGGCATCTGATCGCGACCCAGCGAGAACGCTGACCAGTTCCAGTCGTCTGGCACGTTGTTGACCATCGCCATGAAGGTGTTCAGGTCATTCGGCGCGCCCCACGGCACGCCCATGCACAGCTGCACCAGCGCGTCCTTTTCCAGCACGCCGTCCTTGACCAGCTGCTTGGCATACCAAAGATGGCCGGTGTCGAAGGCTTCGATCTCGGGCTTGGCGCCTGCTTCGGTCATCATGCGTCCCATGGCCTGCAACATGCCGGGCGTGTTGGTCATGACGTAATCGGCTTCGGCAAAGTTCATCGTGCCGCAATCGAGCGTGCAGATTTCGGGCTGGCATTCCAGCACATGCGCCACGCGTTCGCTGGCGCCGACCATGTCCGAGGCCTCCTCGTTCAAGGGCAGCGGCGTTTCGGGATCGCCGAAAATCATGTCGCCGCCCATGCCCGCCGTCAGGTTCAGCACGACGTCGGTATCGGACGCGCGGATGCGTTCGGTCAGCTCGCGGTAGAGCTTCAGATCGCGGCTGGCCTTGCCGGTTTCGGGGTCGCGCACGTGGCAGTGAACGATGGCCGCGCCTGCCCTGGCCGCCGCGATGGCGCTGTTGGCGATCTGCTCAGGGCTGCGGGGCACATGCGGGCTGCGGTCTTGGGTGCCGCCGCCGCCGGTCACGGCGCAGGTGATAAAGACATCGCGGTTCATGGTCAGGGGCACGGGCCGTCCTTTCGGGAGGTTGCGTCAGAGCTTGCCGCATATGGTAACGCTGGCCCGGCGCGCCATCGTGCTGTATCAGACAGAAATGATGCAGAAATGGACAAAACCCGAAGGCCCGGCGACGCGCATCGCCTTTGTGCTGTTCGACCGCTTTTCGAACCTGTGCCTTGCCAATTGTCTGGAACCGCTGCGCGCCGCCAATACGGTGAGCCGGACGCGCGTGTTTGACTGGAAAATATACACCATGACCGGCGACGCGGCCCGCAGTTCCAGCGGGATGCAGGTGCTGCCGCATGGCGCGCTGGCGGGAATGGAGCGCTGTGATTATCTATTTATTCTAGCCAGTTATGATCATGCACTGCATGATACTTCCCGCACGCGGCAAGCCCTGCGCACCGCTGCCAAGAAGGCGCAGACGATCGTCGGGATGGACACCGGGCCGTGGCTTATGGCCTCGGCCGGGCTGCTGGCGGGGCGGCAAGCGACGCTGCACTGGGATTTGCAGGATGCCTTTGCCGAGCGGTTCCTGGACACCGAGACGTTGCGCACCCGCGTTACCCGCGACGGGCCGGTCATCACCTGCGCCGGCGCGATGAGCGCGCTGGATCTGATGATGGACCTCATTGCCCATCATGCGGGCGTCGCCGCGCGTCTGGATGTCGAGGATCAGTTCATGCACGGCAGCGATACCGCGCCGGACGCGCCGCAGCCCGATGCGCTGGTGCGCGGCGCGCTGGCGCAGATGCGCGCCCATGTCGAGCGGCCCCTGCCCTTGGGCGCCATCGCGCGGCGCATGGGGTGCCAGCCGCGCACGCTGGACCGGCATTTTCGCCGCGCGCTGGGGGCGCCACCCGGTATCGTCTACCGCCACATGCGCCTGTCGGAGGCGCGCAAGCTGCTGGACAGCACTGCATTGGGCATTGCCGAGATCGCAGTGCGCTGCGGCTACGAATCCCCTGCCGCCCTGGCGCGCGCGATGCGCGTACGTTATGGCGCGGCGCCCACGACGCTGCGATCGGCAGGTCGGCAGGGCGCGCGGTAGGCCAAGGGAACCTGCACACCGCCGGCGCGTTGACATTCCGAAACCGTCACAAGCGCAAAAAAAGGACTGATCATGGACCGCCTCGCCCTCTACATCACCTGGCTCGGCGCTGTTGCCATTGCAGGCACGTTGATTGTCGTCAGCTTTACCTTGGGTTATTATTCGGTCTGGGCCATCGCCATCTGCGTCATCGCCGCGGCGATCATTGCCTATCCCAGCGGCAAGCTGGTTTCGAATATGATCAAGCGTTGGGATCCCGCGTGGGACACTCGAAGAGAAGCGCCCAAGCCGGATCTGAAGCGGGACGACATGACCGAAACGAACCGGATCGACTAGACAACCCGGCGACCATGCTAAAGGTCGCGCGCCTGCTAGTTTACCGTATTCGGTGGCGTCTCACCGGCGAAAAAGGCAATCAGGTTCTGCACCGCCAGCATTCCCATTGCTTCACGCACCTCCAGCGCAGCAGTGCCGAGGTGGGGCAGCAGAACGACGTTTTCCATCGCGATCAGGGCGGGCGCCACCTTGGGCTCATGTTCGTAGACGTCGAGGCCCGCGCCGGCGATCGCGCCCGCCTCCAGCGCCGCGATCAGCGCCGCCTCGTCCACCACATCGCCGCGCGAGATATTGATCAAATGCGCGTGGGGCTGCATAGCCTCAAGCACGCCCGCGTCGATCAGATGATGCGTCTCAACACCGCCGGGCACGGCGACGACCACCACGTCGGCGCGCTGCGCCAGCGCGTGGAGGTTATCCATGCGGATGGCCGGGAATTCCAGATCCTTCTCGGACCGGCTGTGATAGATAACATCCATGCCGAACCCGTGATGACAGCGCCGCGCGATGGCCTGTCCGATGCGGCCCATACCGATGATGCCGACCGTCTTGGCGCCCAAGTGCAGGCCCAGCATCTGGGTCGGGTGCCAGCCCTGCCAATCGCCAGCGCGCAGCATGCGCTCGCCCTCGCCTGCGCGGCGGGCGCTCATCAGCATGAGGGTCAGCGCGATGTCGGCAGTGGCATCGGTGACCGCTCCGGGGGTGTTGGTGACGGTGATGCCACAAACGCGGGCCGCGGCCACGTCGATATGGTTATAACCGACACCGAAATTGGCCAGCACCTTGCAGCGATGGCCGTTGTTCTCGAATATCTCCGCATCAAAGCAATCGCCCAGCGTCGGCAATACCCCGTCATAGAGCGCCAGCGCCGCGCGCATTTCGGCGGGTTTCATCGGCAGGGTGCTCTCGCGGATCTCGACGTCAAACGCCGCCTCGGCGGCCGCAATGACGCGCGCGGGCAAGGGCCGCGTCAGGAAAACCCGTCTCAATGCATGCGCCCTCCGAGGGGCACGTCGCTGTCCGGAGCTATCAGCACGATTTCGCCATCCGCATCTGCAACGCCCAGCACCAGCACTTCGGACTTGAAGGGGCCGATCTGGCGGGGTGGGAAATTGACGACGCCCATCACCATGCGGCCCGTCAGCGTCTCGGGCGTGTAATGAGCGGTGATCTGCGCGGATGTCTTGCGCTCGCCGATCTCGGGGCCGAAATCGATCCACATCTTGATCGCGGGCTTGCGCGCCTCGGGAAACGGCTCGGCCCGTGTCACGCGGCCGACGCGGATATCGACGGCCATGAAGTCATCAAAGGTGATCTCAGCCATTCTTCAGCTCCCGCGAGCGGTTTGCGGCGGCACCCACGGTGCGGCGGATCAGGTCCGGCAGGCCGTTTTCGTCGTCCATCAGCACCTCAAGCCCTGCCTGCGTGGTGCCGTTGGGGCTGGTGACGTTGACGCGCAGCTCGCTGGGCGTCTCGTCCGCCGCTTCGGCCAGCGCGCCGGCGCCTGCCACGGTGGCCTTTGCCAGTTGCATCGCCAGTTCGGGGCTCAGCCCCTCGGCCTCGCCGGCGCGTGCCATGCATTCGATCATGTGAAAGACGTAGGCGGGACCGGAGCCCGAGACGCCGGTGACGGCATCCATCTGGTCCTCACTCTCCAGCCGCACAACCTGCCCGACAGCGCGCAGCAGCATTTCAGCCAGATCCATCTGACCGCTGCTGGCATGGACGTTGCCGACGATTGCCGTGATACCGCGCGCCACGGCGGCGGGGGTGTTGGGCATGGCGCGGATGATCGGGCTTTCGCTGCCCAGCGCCGCCTCGAACGCGGAAATCGGCGTGCCGGCGGCGACCGAGATGAACAGGGTCGTGCCATTTCCCATCGCCTTGAGGGCCGGCAATGCCTCGCCCATCATCTGCGGTTTGACGGCGATCAGCACGATGCCGGGGGCGACCGGCAGATCGCTTGCGTTGATGTGCACGCCGGTGCCTTTGAGCCAATCGGACGGCTGCGGGTCGATCACCCAGACGGAACTGGCCGGCAGTCCGCCCGACAGCCATCCTTGCAACATCGCGCTGCCCATCTTGCCGCAACCCAGCAGGACGAGGCCCTTTTCAGCCACGAAATCCATATCCATAACGCTGTCCCTTTCGCCTGTTTTCAGGTCTTCGGGGCGCAGGTTACGCGCGGCCATACGCCTCTGCAATGGCAACCTGCAGGGCGTCGCGCGGGGTGCGATCACCCCAAAGGACCAGCTGGAACGCCGGGTAATACCGCTCGGAGCCCAGAACGGCGGTCGTGATGATTGCGTCAATCTGCTCGGGCGAGGCGCCCTGCCCGCCGGACATCAACAGGCCGTAGCGATAGACCATCAGCTTTTGCTCGGGCCAGTAGGTAAAAGCGCCGGCCCAGCACTTGTCGTTGACCTCGTTCAGGGTCTCGTAAAGGACCGGCAGCTTTTCGCTGGGCGGGTCCATGTCAAACGTGCAGACCATGCGCAGCGTCTCGTCATACGCGGACCATGCCAGCGTGACCGAATATGTGCGCCACTGCCCCTCGACCGCCATCGCGATCTGATCGTCGCCGACGCGGTCAAACTGCCAGTCATTGTGCTCGGCGATGTTTTCGACGATGTCGATGGGATGCAAGTCGTCTGTCAGGTACTGCTCGGACAATGCCATGTCGTCACCTTCTAGGTTTGATCCCGCGTTGGGGATCATTGACGTCCCCAAGCACTGGATGCCTGCGCTACGGGCTGCGGTTATTCCCCAGTCCCTTACCATATATGGTGCGGCACAGCCCGCCACCTGTAAAGCAATTTCTTGTGGATAACCGCAATAAGTTGTGGATGATATCCCACTGGAACGCTACATCCGGCGTTTTTCGGGGCCTGTGGTCGATTGTGGCGTAACTCCGCGCCCGTGATCGCTCTAGACCGGCGGGTCGTCACGCTCCGCGGTATCGGCGTTCAGGCGGTCGGCGCAAGCTGCCAGGACGCCGGCATCCTCCAGCGCGATCAGATCCTCGACCAGCAGATCCAGCGCCCGTGTATAATCAATGATCGCAGCGTCGCGGCGCAAACGATCCGGCGCATCGTGAACCATCCGTTTCAGTGATCGCGCCTCGGCCAGACGTTCCCGCAATTTCTGCATCCCAGACGCCGCATCAGCCGTCATGAGGCCCCCGCTCTGCCGTATCCACGCCGTCGCTGCCGGAACCCGAGCGGCGTTTATCGCACGTGATGGCCCGGCCAGCACAGCCCATGAGGTATCCCCCGGAATATATACAATCAGAAGTGGTAAGTTACGGAAATCGTGGTACTTTTCGCACAACGTGTAAAACTTTAACCGACTAGTCAATTATTTTTTTCCGTGCAACACCTCGCCCATGGCCCAGTTCGACCTGCACAAACTCCGCGATATCGCTGATGAGGGGATCGCCCGCCACGGGCTGCGCGGCTATGCGCGCAAGGTGGGGCTGGATGTCAGCACCATGCGCAGCTTGCGCGACGGACGCGACATGCAGATTTCGAAGGTGATGGAGATCATTGCCGCGATGGGCCTGACGCTGGATCTGCGACAGGCCGGCGACACGGCGGCGACACCGGACATAAGCGATACGCAGCGCAGCGGCGCCGAAACGTCCGCCCACATTGCCATCGCCTACCATTGCAATGCGCCCCAGCCGGGCCCGGCGCCTGTCTTCTTCGATGCCGGATGGCTGGCGCGGCAAGGATGGAACGTGCAAAACCTGCGCTGGATTGTCGCTCCGAATGCGGCCAGCGCACTGTCCGTCACGCCGGGCGCAATGTGCCTGCTGGATTGCGCGCAGATCTGGCCAAGCGCGCAGGCCGTTTGGGCTTATCTCGACGCGGGGTCATTGAACGTCGGATATCTCAGCCGTCCGGAACCCGGAACCCTGCTGATATCCGGGCGCGATCCGGCACGCCCAACGCGCCATCTGACCGGCCCGTCGCTGGATACAATCACGCCACTGGGCCGGGTCGTGTGGACGGGATCGACGTTGCCCGACCAGTCGTAAGGCCGGCCCTGGGAAACCCCGCGTCCGGCGCGGGGCGCAGATGGCTCAGCCCTTCTTGGCTTCGCCGGCCTCCAACGCGTCAAGCCGCGTTTTCAGTGCCTCGTTCTCTTCCCGGGCCTTTTGCGCCATGGCGCGCACGGCGTCGAATTCTTCGCGCGTGACGAAATCACGGTCGGCCAGCCAGCGGTCGATCATCGACGACATCGCCGTCTCGGCCTCCTGCCGTGCGCCCTGGGCCACGCCCATCGCGTTTGTCATCAATTGCGAGATATCGTCCAGCACCTTGTTACGGGTCTGCATGTCTTGCCTCCGGCATTGCTGTTTCTCTGAATTTTCGATCCGCCATTCAATATGGGCGCGCGGCCGCCTGATCGCAAGCTTGTGCGGTTGACTTCCCCCCTGATGCGCGGCCATGTCTGCGTCATGCACGCCATGATCCCATACCCCGACATCTCGCCCGAGATCTTTGAAATATCCATCTTCGGGATGGAATTCGCCCTGCGCTGGTATTCGATGGCGTATATCGCGGGCATCATCATTGGCTGGCGGATCGTTCTGGGCGCCGTGCGCCGCCCGCATCTGTGGCAGGCCAAGACGCCCGCGATGACGGCAAAACAGGTCGAGGATCTGATGTTCTGGACGATCCTCGGCATCATCCTGGGCGGGCGTCTGGGTTTCGTGCTGTTCTACCAGCCGGCCTATTACCTGTCGCATCCGCTTGAGATCCTTCAGGTCTGGCAGGGCGGCATGTCGTTTCACGGTGGCATGCTGGGCGTGCTACTGACCTGTGCCGCTTTTTCCATACGCAACAAACTGCGCCTTCTGTCTGTCGGCGATCTGGTGTGTATGGCGGCCCCGGTCGGGCTGCTGCTGGGACGCATCGCCAATTTCATCAATGGCGAGCTGTGGGGCCGCCCCACCGACCTGCCGTGGGGCGTGGCCTTTCCGGGGGCGGCGGCGCAGGATTGCCCCGGCGTGATCGGCCTGTGCGCGCGCCATCCCTCGCAACTCTACGAGGCGCTGCTGGAAGGGCTGGTTCTGGGCGCGATCCTGCTGTGGCTGGGTTACCGGCGCGGCGCGCTGAAGCGACCGGGGCTGATCACCGGATGGTTCTTTGTGGGCTACGGCGTGGCGCGTTTCATCGTTGAATTCGCGCGCGAAGCTGATGCGCAATTCATGTCGGAAGGCAATCCTCTGGGCCATGCGGTGCAGATCGGCGCGGGCTATGGCCTGTCGATGGGGCAGATCCTGTCACTGCCGATGATTGCCTTCGGCCTGGCTCTCTTGCTGACCCGCCCCAAGGCGCCATGACCCCGCTGGAGCGGCTCCTGATCGCACAGATCGAAGAGGCCGGGCCGATGACGCTGGCCGATTACATGGCGCAGTGCCTGATGCATCCGAAACATGGCTATTACGCCACGCGCGATCCGCTGGGCGTGGCAGGCGATTTCACGACAGCGCCGGAAATCAGCCAGATGTTCGGCGAACTCCTGGGCCTCAGCATAGCGCAGGCGTGGCTGGATCAGGGCGCGCCGCATCCGTTCGCACTGGCCGAGCTTGGGCCGGGGCGCGGCACGCTGATGGCCGACATCCTGCGCGCCACTCGCGCCGTGCCCGGATTCCACGCCGCCGCGCAGGTGCATCTGGTGGAGACGTCCCCCACCCTGCGCGCGGCGCAGGCCAAGGCGTTGGAGAGAGCGGCCCCCGTCTGGCATGGCACAGTGCAGACGCTGCCCGATCTGCCGCTGTTCCTTGTCGCAAATGAATTCTTCGACGCGCTGCCGATTCGGCAGGCGCAGCGTGACGGCGCGTTATGGCGCGAGCGGATGGTGGGCCGCAGCGGTGATCGCCTAACCCCCGGCCTCAGCGCGCCCAGCATGCTGCCGCCGCTGGCGCACCGGCTGGAGGATACGCAGCCCGGCGATATCGTCGAATTCTCACCCGCCGCCACGCATATCGCGGCCCATATCGGCGCGCAGATCGCAGCGCGCGGCGGCGCGGCGCTGATCGTGGACTACGGCGACTGGCGTGCCTTGGGCGATACGTTTCAGGCCCTGCGCGCCCATGCCCCGGCTGACCCCTTCGCGGCCCCCGGCACCACCGATCTGACAGCGCATGTCGATTTCGAGGCATTGGCATTGGCCGCCGCCCCCGCGCGGCACAGCCGCATGACGCCGCAGGGCGTGTTTCTGGAGCGGCTGGGCATCACCCAGCGTGCGCAGAAACTCGCCCAAACGCTCAGCGGTGCGGCGCGGGATGCGCATGTGGCGGCACATCGGCGCTTGACCCACCCGGCGGAAATGGGGACGCTCTTCAAGGTGATGGGCCTTTATCCCGAAGGTGCCGCGCCGCCGCCGGGATTGTCGATGTGACATTGGAAATTCTCACCGCCGACAGCCTCGCGCCCCTGCGACACGGGTTCTTTACCCGGCGGGGCGGTGCATCCTCGGGCGTATTCGCTGGGCTGAACTGCGGGTTGGGATCGTCCGACCAGCAGGAAATCGTCGCCATCAACCGCGCCCGCGTCGCCGGCGCGATGGAGGTCGCGCCGGACCATTTGCTGACCGTCTACCAGATCCATTCGGCGACCGCGTTGCCCGTGGACGCGCCGATATCGGCCCCCGTCGCCGCCCGTCCCCGCGCGGATGCGTTGGTCACCGCCACACCCGGCCTTGCGCTGGCGGTGCTGACCGCCGATTGCCAGCCGGTGCTGTTCGCCGACCGCCAGGCCGGCGTGATCGGCGCGGCCCATGCCGGGTGGCGCGGCGCGCTGGATGGCGTGCTGGAGGCGACGATTGACGCGATGGAGGCATTGGGCGCCGCCCGCGCCAACATCACCGCCGTCATCGGCCCGTCGATCAGCCAATCGGCCTATGAGGTGGGCACCGATTTCAGGGATGAATTTCTGGCCATCGATCCGGACCATGCCCGGTTTTTTGCCGAGGGCGCACCGGGCAAGATGCTGTTCGACCTTCCCGGCTTTGGCCTTGGCCGGTTGCAGCGGGCGGGCGTTGGCCGGGCCGAATGGACGCGCCACTGCACCTATGGCGATGAGAACCGGTTTTATTCCTACCGGCGCAGCACGCACCGGGGTGAGGCCGATTATGGCCGGCAAATCGCGACGATCCGCCTTTAACGCGGCTCTCAAACCGCGTTGATCCAAGGATCAGATGGCCGGACGCACGCCCCTCAAGGCCCGATACCAGAATCCTCAACAGCCCCGTCCGCGCCCCGACGATGCCGCCGGGATGCCCAAACATGGCCGCAAACGTCTGCGAAACTTTTGCAGATACCCAAAGCCGCGCCCCTTATGCGGCGCCAGACCGTAATCAATGCAGGAACAGGCACCACATCATGGTTTATACGCCGCCGGTCCGTAGCCCTGTCAGCGCGTCGCGCGTTCCGCCTGCGCCTGCGGCGCCCACCCCGCAGCGCGGCGCATCCGAACGCAGGCAGACCGTCGCGACCCTGTTCCAACGCAGCGATGGCCGCATCGGTGAGGCGCGCCACACCGTGCCGGCCGTACCTGAATTCACGGCGGCGTTTTCAGCCTTTGCGCACGGCACCCTGATCACCACGGCGCACGGGCCCGTCGCGGTCGAGGATCTGCGCCCCGGCATGGCAATCCTGACGAACGAGCGCGGTCCGGAGGCGCTGCTCTGGATCGGGTCGATGCTATTGCGCCCAGGCGACATGCCGGACGGACAGACGCGCCTGAGCCGCATCACGACCGACGCGCTGGGACCGGGCCGGCCCATGGTCGATCTGATGGCCGGGCCCGACGCACGCATCGTGCAGCGCGGTTCAGGACCTTCCGGGCAGGTCTTGCGGCCGGTCAACGATCTGGTTGATGGCAACAGCGTCATCGCCCTCAGCCCACCGGGGCCGGTGCACCTTTATCATATCGCACTGCGCCGGCATGCGACGATCACCGCCGCCGGCCTTGCGGTCGAGACATATCACCCCGGCCCCGGCTTTGAGACGGCCGTGACGCTGCACCGGCTGTCAGAATTTCTTGCGCTCTTTCCACATATCCACAGACCCTCCGATTTCGGCAGCCTCGCGCATCCGCGCCGCCCGCTATGCCGCGACAGCGCCTAAGAAACACCGCTTGAGAACAACCGGGCGGACAGCCTCTCAGGCGTCGCGCGCCAGTCGGGCCTCCAGCACCTCGAACGGTACGCCCGGCTCGTCCTTGGCGCCGCGAATGACCAGCGCGGTCTTGACGCTGGCGACGTTGGCGGCGGCGGTCAGTTCTTCGGTCAGGAACCGCTGAAAGGTGCTGAGATCGGGCGCTACGCATTTCAGGATGAAATCCACCTCGCCGTTCAGCATGTGGCACTCGCGCACCAGCGGCCATTCGCGGCAGCGCGCCTCAAACGCGCTCAAATCCGCCTCGGCCTGGCTTTGCAGCCCGACATTGGCAAACACCTGCACCTCAAAGCCCAATTCACGCGGATCGACATCGGCGTGATAGCCACGGATAAATCCGGCCTCCTCCAGCGTGCGCACGCGGCGCAGGCAGGGGGGCGCGGAAATGCCCACGCGCTTGGCCAGTTCGACATTCGTCATACGTCCGTCTGCCTGAAGCTCGGCCAGAATCTTGCGGTCGATCGGGTCCAGACGGGTCAACGCCATATCTCACCTGTTTTTCATAGAATTTCGCGATTGTTATATCAGCCGCGCCAACCTGCGCAACAATCTTTCGCCAAAGCGCAAGATACTTGCGTCGGGTATGCCGAAAGCCCCGCGATTGCAAGGCCGCATTGCAGGGGGTTTCGCCGCTGATCGCTCGTGTCTATATCAGGCGTAGAATTCCAGATCATCGAGAGGGCGGGCACATGGCCAAGACGAAAAAGACCAAGGTTCTGATCATCGGCTCCGGCCCTGCGGGTTATACTGCCGCAATCTATGCCAGCCGCGCCATGCTGGAGCCGGTCCTCGTGCAGGGGATCGAGCCGGGCGGCCAGCTGACCACCACGACCGAGGTTGAAAACTGGCCCGGCGATACCGAGGTGCAGGGCCCCGACCTGATGCTGCGGATGGAGGCCCACGCCAAGGCGATGGGCGCCGAAGTCATCGGCGACATCATCAGCAGCATTGATTTCTCGAAACGTCCCTATGTCTGCCAGTCCGACAGCGGCACCGAATACGTGGCCGACGCCATCATCCTGTGCACCGGCGCGCGCGCCAAATGGCTGGGCCTGCCCAGCGAGGAGAAGTTCAAGGGCTTCGGCGTCAGCGCCTGCGCCACTTGCGACGGGTTCTTCTATCGCGGGCAGGAGATTGTCGTCGTCGGCGGCGGCAACACCGCCGTCGAAGAGGCGCTGTTCCTGACCAATTTCGCGTCCAAGGTGACGTTGGTCCACCGCCGGGACGAGCTGCGCGCCGAGCGCATTCTGATCGACCGTCTGGAAAAGAACCCCAAGATCCACCCGCTGTGGTTCCATGAGCTGGAAGAGGTCTACGGCACCGACGCACCCCTGGGCGTCGAAGGCGTCAAGGTCAAGCACACGAAAACCGGCGAAATCACCGACATCCCGGCCAAGGGCGTCTTTATCGCCATCGGCCACGCGCCGTCGAACGAACTGGTCAAGGACGTGCTGGAGACGCATATGGGCGGCTATGTCGTCACCAAACCCGACAGCACGGAGACGTCCCTGCCCGGCGTTTTTGCTGCAGGCGACCTGACCGATCACAAGTACCGCCAGGCCGTGACCAGCGCCGGCATGGGCTGCATGGCCGCGCTGGAGGCCGAACGCTGGCTGGCCGAACATGGCATGGCCGAGAATGAGGATGTCGTCGAAGCGGCACCCGCGCCCGAGGACGCCGCGCATGTCTCATGATTTTGCCGCCCAGCGCGCCGAAACCTACGCCGTCTTCGCGGATATTCAGGCCGAGGCCGACCTGCCTGATGTGGGCGATATCGACTACGCGTTCGTTGCCGGGGACGCCGCCGACTGGGACGCCGCCGAGGACGCGCTGGCCGAGGCCGGGTTTGAATGCGCGCGCATCGAAGATGAGGACAGCACGCCTTATCTGGCTGCCTGCCTGCCCGATCAGCCTCTGACGGCCATGGCCATCTGGCTGGGCGAGGAGGCGGCGACACGATTGGCAATGGAGCACGGCTTTGGCCCCGATGGCTGGGGCTTCTCCGCCTGATCATTTCGCGGGGCGGCGCCGCAACTATGCGCTGAACGTCAATTTTCTGCCAGCACGGCCCTGGCCAGGCGGCCATACAGATCACCGTATTCCGCCGCCACCTGCCGCATCTCTGTCAGGGCCGGCAACCTTTCAGCATACCCTTGCTCGGAAGCTGCCAGAATTGCGGCGCGCAGATCTGCCTCGTTCTCGCAGATGATCATGGCGGAGGTGTCAAAGAAATCGCCGATATTGGGGCAGCCCCAGTAGATCGGAACCGTCTGGCACAGGATGGCATCGACCAGCTTCTCGGTAAAATAATTCGGCTCGCGCACATTCTCGATCACGACGGAATAGCGATAGGGCGCCAGCCCCTCGGCCTTTGCTCCAAACGGCTTGTACCCGCGCCCCATGACATCCAGATCCAGCCCTTCCTCGGCAGCCCAGCGCACGATCTCATGGCGCAGCACATGCCCCTCCTGCGACCGCTTGCTTGAGGCAATCAGCGACGTCATGCGCGTCTTGGAGCAATCCAGATCCCGCCAGTTCGCCACCCAGGTGCTGCCGAACGGAAAGAAATATCCGTTCGGTATAGCCGCCAGCAACGCGGCACTATGGCTGAGCACGCGATAAAAACGCCGATGGGAATGACGCAGTGCTGCCAGATGCCTGCCGTGAATGACCGCCGGCTCCATCACCGCAATCGAAACGCGCGCCCGCGTGCCGAACCCCGGCCGCCAATGCAACGTCTTGCGGGGGAAAACGATCAGATGATCCTGCGCCTCCAGATCCCCCAGTGTCTGGCCCGCAATATCGTCCGGCACGCCAAGCGGCCACATCAGCCGGTCCAGCGGTATCGCGCCCGGTCGCAGGCCCAGCTTCATGTCATGCGGCAGGATCGCCACCTTGGGCGCGGGTCGGGACATGGATCATCCTTTCATAGATACACGCCTCTTACACAGAAAAGGCGCGCACCGGCAACAGACCGATACGCGCCCTTTGACTTTCATCGTTCCCCAAATACTCATTTCCCACCCGCTCGCAAAGCCCGCAGGCACCCGCGTTCAGTGTGCCGTCACGGGGTCCAGATCATGCTGGCGTGCCAGTACGAAGGCCATCTTGCGGTCGCTGACCAGCGCCAGACGCTCGCCCTCTTCGCTGTGCACGGCGTAGAGCGTTTTCAACCCGCCCACCTGGCTTTGCACATCTTCTGGCAGGTCTTCTACAGCAACGGAGCGGACGTAGACGATGCGATGGCCCGGCTCGTGCGGAAATTCGAATTTCGTATCCATATCGTATCCTCCTGAGGTTACTGGCCGCGTTTGTTGATTTTAATCGTCTGCACGACCGTTTCGGGCAGTGCGCGGGTCAGGTCGACATGCAGCAGACCGTTTTCCATGATCGCCGCGCCCACCTCGACCCCGTCGGCCAGCACGAAACTGCGCTGGAATTGACGGGCCGCGATGCCGCGATGCAGGAACACCCGCTCGCACAGATCCGCCGATTGACGTCCCCGGATCACCAGTTGGCGATCCTCGACAGTGACCGACAGATCCTCCTCGCCAAAGCCTGCGACGGCCAGCGTGATGCGATAGGAATTGTCCGATGTTTGTTCGATATTGAAGGGTGGATACCCCTCGTTTCCGGATTTTGCGCTGCGTTCCAGCAGCCGCTCCAACTGGTCGAACCCCAGCATATAGGGGTGCGCCCCCAGTGTCATTTTCGTCATGTGCCACGTCCTTGTCTCAAGCGACTGGTCAGATTGCGCGCCGTCCCGGTTCGGCAACGGCGCCTTGGAATGAATATGGGTCTTCGCCCTTTCGGGTGCAAGGGCTATGCGGCCGGGCAAATTCAGCTTATTCTTCGCACAATCCCCGGCAGTGCAAGGAATGACACGGAAATGAACGCCTATAGCGAGCTTGCGATGAAGTCTGACGATGTGCTGCTCGTCGAGCTGGAGCAGTTCCGCCGCGAGCACCGCGATCTGGACGAGGCGATCCATGCGCTGGAGGAACGGACGGTGCGCGATCCGCTGACGGTCAAGCGGCTCAAGCAGCAGAAACTGCGCCTGAAAGACATCATCGCCTATATCGAGGACCGCTTGCTGCCCGACATCATCGCCTGACCTGTCGCCCGCTTTGGGAAAATTTGCTGCGCAAGGACGGTAGACGGCCCCGCCCCGCGCGATTAAGGTCCGCGCCTGATATAAAGGGGGCGCAGCATGCCGCAAATCGAGGTCGGGATCATCATGGGAAGTCAATCCGACTGGCCCACGATGAAGGAAGCGGCGGATATTCTGGACGCGCTGGACGTGCCTTACGAGGTGCGCATCGTCTCGGCCCACCGCACGCCGGATCGCCTGTGGTCCTATGGCGAGGAGGCCGCCGGTCGCGGGCTCAAGGCGATCATCGCAGGCGCCGGCGGGGCCGCGCATTTGCCCGGCATGATGGCGTCGAAAACGCGCGTGCCGGTGATTGGAGTGCCGGTCCAGACCCGCGCGCTGTCGGGTGTCGACAGCCTTTATTCCATCGTGCAGATGCCACGCGGCTATCCGGTCGCCACAATGGCCATCGGCGCGGCTGGTGCCGCCAATGCGGGCCTGATGGCCGCCGCGATCCTTGCCAACGGCGATCCGGCGCTCGCGCAGCGTCTGGACGACTGGCGCGCGGCCTTGTCGGCCTCGATCCCGGAGGAGCCCAGCAATGACTGAGCCTTTGAAAACCGGCGCGACCATCGGCATCCTTGGTGGTGGCCAATTGGGCCGGATGCTGTCCGTCGCCGCCTCGCGGCTGGGGTTCAAGACCTGCATTTTCGAGCCGGGCGCAGATTGCCCCGCCTCCCATGTTGCTGACCGCCACATCGCGGCCCCCTACGAGGACGAGGACGCCCTGCGCGATTTTGCCGAGGCGTGCGACGTGATCACCTTCGAGTTTGAAAACATCCCGACCTCTGCGCTGGATATTCTGGAACACCTGCGCCCCGTCTACCCAAGCCGCATGGCCCTGCGCGTCAGTCAGGACCGGCTGGTCGAAAAGGCATTTCTGAACGATCTGGGCCTCATGACAGCGCCCTTTGCCGCCGTCGATGATATCGAAGACATCACTCAGGCCGTGACCGAGATCGGGCTGCCCGCAATCCTGAAAACCCGGCGTTTTGGCTATGACGGCAAGGGGCAGGTGCGTCTGCGGGCGCCGGAGGATGCCGAAAGCGCGCTTGCGGATATGAACGGCGCGCCCGGCATTTATGAGGGTTTTGTCGATTTCAGCCATGAGGTGTCCGTGATCGCCGCGCGCAATGCGGCGGGCGACGTGTCGGCCTTTGATCCGGGCGAAAACGTGCATGAGGACGGCATCCTGCGCACCACCACGATCCCGGCCCGCCTGTCCCCCGCGCAGCGCAGCGACGCGGTGCTGCTGGCGGCCAAGATCCTGAACAAGCTGGAGTATGTTGGCGTGATGGGCGTCGAGCTCTTTGTCACTGCGGATGGGCTGATCGTCAACGAGATTGCCCCGCGCGTGCATAATTCCGGCCATTGGACGCAGAATGGCTGCACCGTCGACCAGTTCGAGCAGCACATCCGCGCGGTCGCAGGCTGGCCGCTGGGCGATGGCCAGCGGCACTCGAATGTCGTGATGGAAAACCTCATTGGCGATGACATGGACCGCGTGCCGGAACTGGCCCGCGATGGCGCCTGCGCGCTGCATCTGTATGGTAAGGCCGAGGTGAAGCCGGGCCGCAAGATGGGTCATGTCAACCGCGTGACCGGCCTGGCCTAAAGCGTTTCGCCTTTGACCTGAGGCATCAGATAACGGCGAAATGTTTCAGGATTTCGTGCGGCGGGTCCGCTCGACCTTTTTCTTGACCTTGGCCGCCTTCTTTTTCGCCGCGCCCAGCTTGCGCTGAGTCGGTTTGCCGCGCCCGCGCCCGCGCCCCTGCGGCATTGCTTTGCCGTCGACGCTGATCAACTCCAGCGCGATGCCGCCCGTTACCGGCGCGGCCTCGGCCAGTTTGACCGTCACCGGTTGGCCCAGCGTGATGGTGCGGCCCGATTCGGACCCTGTCAGCGTGGCTGCGTCGGCGTCGTAGTGGAAGTATTCGTGCCCCAGACTGCGCATCGGGATCAGACCATCTGCGCCGGTTTCATCCAGCCGCACGAAGGCGCCGAACTTGGCGATGCCGCTGATGCGCCCGCTGAATTCCTCGCCCACGCGTTCGGACAGGAAGGCTGCCAGATAGCGGTCGTTCGTGTCCCGCTCGGCCATCATGGATCGCCGCTCGGTTTCGGAAATATGCTGCGCCGTACCCTCCAGCTTTTCCACCTCAGCGGGGCTCAGCCCATCCTTGCCCCAGCCATGCGCCGAGATCAGCGCACGGTGCACGACCAGGTCCGCATAGCGCCGGATCGGCGAGGTGAAATGCGCATAGGCCAACAGGGCAAGGCCGAAATGGCTGAAATTGGCCGGCGAATAATAGGCCTGCGTCATCGCGCGCAGGGTGCTCATGTTGATCTGTTCGGCATGATCCGTGCCTGCGGCGCCATGCAGCAACGCGTTCAGATGCGAGGTTTTCAACACCCGGCCCTTGGCCAGCACCAGCCCTGCGGCCTCGGCCACCTCGCGCAGCGCGTCGAGTTTTTCCACCGGGGGTTCCTCGTGGACGCGATAGAGCAGCGGGGATTTCTTCGCCGCCAGCGTTTCGGCGGCGGCGACATTGGCCAGTACCATGAATTCCTCGATCAGCTTGTGCGCGTCCAGCCGCTCGGTGAAATTGACGCTCAGAACCTTGCCTTCGTCGCTGAGGATCACCTTGCGTTCGGGCAGGTCCAGATCCAGCGGCTGGCGGTTCTTGCGCGCGGTTTTCAATGCGTCATATGCGGCGTAAAGCGGCGCGATCACCTCCTCCATAAGGGGCGCGCATTTTTCATTCGGCGCGCCGTCCATCGCCGCCTGCACCTCTTGGTAATTCAGCGAGGCGCGGGACCGCATGATGCCGCGGTGGAAGCTCTGGCCGATCTTTTCGCCAAACTCGTTGATTTGCATCCGCACCGCGATACAGGCGCGCGGCACCCCTTCGTGCAGCGAGCACAGATCGCCCGACAGCCGGTCGGGCAGCATCGGCACCACGCGGTCCGGGAAATAGCTGGAATTGCCGCGCCTGCGCGCCTCGGCGTCCAGCGCGCTGCCGGGTGTGACGTAATGCGCCACGTCCGCGATCGCGACCCAGATCACGTGGCCGCCCGGGTTTTTCGGGTCATCATCGGCATGGGCATAGCAGGCGTCGTCGTGGTCGCGCGCGTCCCACGGGTCGATGGTGATCAGCGGCAGATCGCGCAGATCCTCGCGGCCTTCCAGACCGGCAGGCTTCATCGCGTCCGCCTCGGCGATCACCGCATCGGGGAAGTCGTCGGGGATGCCATGCTGGTGAATCGCGATCAGCGAGACGGCGCGTGGCGCCGACGGATCACCCAGCCGGTTCAGGACACGCGCACGCGGCAGGCCCATGCGGCCCCTGGGGCCGGATTGCTCGGCCTCGACCAGCTCGCCATCCTTGGCGTCGCCGGTGGATTTGTCATCCACCATCCACTCAAGCGCCTGCCCCTTGTCGATGGGCACGATACGCCCACCTTCGGCGCCCTTGCGGAATATGCCAAGCACCTTCAATGGGTTGGTTCCGATGCGCCGGATCAGTCGGGCCTCGTATTGATGCGTCTCGCCGCCCACTTCCTGCAGCCTGGCAAGGATGCGGTCGCCCTCGCCCAGCGCGGAATCGGAGGCGCGCAGGACCAGCAGGATGGTCGGCTCGGTGCCCTCGCCCTGCCACTCAAGCGGGCGGGCCATCAGATCGCCGCTCGCGTCCGCGCCGGTGACTTGCAGCACGCTGACCGGCGGCAGGCGATCCGGCTCGCGGTAGGACTTTTTCCGCTTGGCCAGATGGCCTTCTTCCTCCAGCTCCTTGAGGATCCGCTTGAGGTCGATCTTGGCGGCACCCTTGATCCCGAACGCCTTGGCGATGTCGCGCTTGGCGGCGAGGGTGGGGTTTTCGGAAATCCACTCAAGGATCTCGGCTTTGCTTGGCATCTGATTCATGGATCGGTGCCTATCATGGGCGCGGCGCGGCGGGAACAGCTAACGCGCCCCCGATCAGATCGCCGTCAGGTCCGCAATGGTGTCGACATCGCGCAGCATGTCAATCAGCGCGATCCGCGCGCCCGGCAGAGTGGCCATGCTATCGCTCAAAGCATCGGCACTGGACCAGCGAACGTTTTTGAGGAAACTCGCCGGAACAGCGCGGCTGCGTTTCAGCCCGATCAGCCAATAGCCGCCATCGGGCGCGGGGCCAAAGACGGCATCATGCGCGCCCAGCGCCGCGAAGGCGCTAGTGATATGCGCGCGCCGGATGCCGGGAATATCGCCGCCGATGACGCAGACCGGCCCCGGTGCAAGGGTGGGCGGCAGGCGGCGCATGATTCGCGCCATGCGCATCCCCAAATCGCCGGGCCCCTGGGCGATGCGCGGCAGGTGCGCGGGCCAGACGCGGCTTGCCAGCCCCTCGCGGTCCGGTGCGACGGCCAGGATCAGCCGCCAGCGCGGATCGTCCAGCTCGCGCAGCAGGCGCGCGGTCTGATGGCGGAACCACCACGCGGCGTGAACCATGCCGATGCCCTGCCCCAACCGGGTTTTCACCCGGCCCGGGCGCGGCTCTTTCAGCATGACGACCAGCGTGGCGCGCATCTAGCTGAAATAATCGCGCAGGATGCGGCTGTAGATCGCCTTCAGCTGGTGGATCTGCTCCACGCTGACGCGCTCATCCACCTGATGCATCGTGCGGCCGACAAGGCCACATTCCACCACCGGGCAGTGATCCTTGATGAACCGCGCATCCGAGGTGCCGCCCGAAGTGCTGAGCGCAGGCGTGCGCCCCGTCTCGGCCTCGACCGCGCGCACGACCATGTCGGAAAAGGCGCCGGGGGGCGTGATGAAACTTTCGCCGGAATTCGACACCTTGAGCGTGCCGGTCACGCCCATTTCCGCGCAGATCGCGTCCAGTTGCCCTTGCAGCCAATCCGTCAGGCTCGCGCCGCTGTGCGCGTCGTTATAGCGGATATTGACCGTCGCGCGCACGGTGGCCGGGATCACGTTGGTCGCCGGGTTGCCGGTGTCGATTGTCACGACAGCCAGTGTCGAGGGGTCGAAATGGTCGGTGCCCTCATCCAGCGTGTGTCTGCTGAGCCGGTCCACCAGCCGCGCCATCGCCGGCAAGGGATTGACCGCGCGGTGCGGATAGGCGGCATGGCCCTGAACCCCGGTAAGCGTCACCCACGCATTCAGCGAGCCGCGCCGCCCGATCTTGATCATGTCGCCCATCTGGTCGGGGCAGGTCGGCTCGCCCACGATGCAGACATCCATCGCCTCGCCGTTTTGCTGCATCCAGTCCAGCAGCGCGATGGTGCCGTCCAGCGCGTCGCCCTCCTCGTCGCCGGTGATCGCGAGGATGATAGCGCCGTCGGGCGGCGTCTGTTGCACAAAATCCACGGCGGCGGCGGCAAAGGCGGCAACCCCCGACTTCATGTCGGTCGCGCCCCGGCCCCACATCATGCCGTCGCGGATTTCGGCGCCGAAGGGGTCAACGCTCCATGCGGCCTCATCGCCCAGCGGCACCACATCGGTATGGCCGTTGAAGCCAAAGCTGCGCGCCGCGCCCTTTTCGCCCCAACGCGCATAAAGATTGGCGATTCCAGCGCGATCGACGCGGGTGCAGGCAAAACCCGCATCGCTCAGGACCCGCTCCAGCAGCACCAGCGCGCCGCCCTCCTCGGGGGTGACGGAGGGGCAGCGGATCAGCGCCGCGGTCAGCTCGGCAGGATCGATAGATGTGTTCGGCATGGTCCCTCGACTATCGGTAATGGCGGTCCCCGATGGCTAGCGCGGATGCAACGCCTTTGCAAATAATGCAGGGGCTCGCAGAAAATATTAGCAGCCGGGCGAAAGCTTGGTCATTGTCGAGCAATAAAAACGAGACCCGAGGCAGGGCAAAGGCAAAGGGGCAACCGAAGACCCCTGAACAAGAGGATCGCGATCATGCGATCCATATGCGGCAGCGGGGCCATTTCCCCGACAGGCCGGGCCAGATGCGCTGACCTCGTCCGGAAAATTGGGACAAGCTATGGTTGCAGGCGTAGAACTACCAATCGACAGACAGGCGTCGGCCATCGAGATGGCGCAAGAGATGTTCGGCCCCGGCGTGACCATCGAAAGCGCATCGTATACCGGGGATCGCGACAGTTCGGGCATCTACAGCAACGGCGATGCGATATCGCCCGGCGTGTTGCCCGGCAATACCGGCGTCATGTTCTCGACCGGCGATCTGCGCGGATTCACCAACCGTAACAATTCGCAGTCGAACGAAGAGACGAGCAATACGACTTGGTCGAGCGGCGAGAACAACAATCCGGACTTCAACGCCGCCGCTGGCACAAACACTTATGATGCGTCCTACATCGACGTCGATTTCACGCCCTCGGGTGACATGCTGACGATGCAGTTCGTGTTCTCTTCGGACGAATACCCCGAATACGCGACCGGCGCGTTTCAGGATTTCGTCGGCGTCTGGATCAACGGCCAGCAGGTGCAGCTAAGCGTCGGGGACGGGGATGTTGATCCGAACAACCTGAACGCCGGTGCCAACGGGAACCTGTTCGTCGATAACACCGGCGATCAGTACAACACCGAAATGGACGGGTTCACCGTCAATCTGACGCTCAAGATTCCGGTGAACGCAGGCGTCACCAACTCGATCCGCATCGGCATCGCGGATGTGACCGACGCAAACTATGACAGCACGTTGATCATCGCAGGCGGCAGCATCCAGGGATCAGTGCTGGCGATCGACGATTTGACCAGACTGGACCCGCTCGGGTCCAAGTCGCTGGACGTGCTGGCCAATGACATCAACAATTCGCCCGGCAGCCTGACGATCACACACATCAACGGGCAGGCCGTCAGCGCCGGCGACACCGTCACGCTGAACAGCGGCCAGACGGTGCAGCTGAACGCCGACGGCACTCTGGGCCTGGCCGGTGATGGCGATACCGAGGAATTCACGTTTACCTACACCGCCGAAAACGGCACCGGCGTCAGCGATGTCGGCTTTGTGCTGGTCGACAGCGTGCCCTGCTTTGTCGCCGGTACGATGATCCGCACGCCCGGCGGCCAGCGCGCGATTGAGACGCTGCAGCCCGGCGATCTGGTGATGACCCGCGACGAGGGCGCGCAGCCGCTGCGCTGGATCGGGCGCCGGACGATCGCGGCGGCGGGCGACTTCGCGCCCATTCACATCGCCGCCAATACATTCGGTCGCCACCGCAATCTGGCCCTGTCACCGCTGCACCGGGTGCTGATCCGCGATGCAGCGGCCGAGCTTCTCTTTGGCGAGCGCGAAGTGCTGGTGGCCGCGCGCGATCTGGTCAACGATTGCAGCGTGCGCCGCGTCGAGGGCGGTGAGGTGGAATATGTTCACATTCTCTTTGACCGCCATCAGGTCGTCTATTCCGAGGGGCTGGAGACCGAAAGCTTCCTGCCCGGTCCGCAAACCGCCAACAGCTTCGAGGCGGATATCGTCGATGAGATCTGCGCGATCTTCCCGGAGCTATGCCGCGAGACGGGACGCGGCTACAGCCCCGCCGCACGCCGCACGCTGAAGCCCTACGAGGCGCGGCTTCTGATGTCCGGCGGGCGGGCGGCGTGACTTCAGGCCGGGTCGGGCAAATCCTTCGGGCCGTCACCGAAAAACGGCGTCATCTGCGCGACGATAACCGCGTTCTCGTCCAGCGCGCGCTGCATCAGCGCGCGGTCCTCTTCGCCGATCTCGTGCCCCTCGGCCTCGCGCTCGGCCAATGTGCCGTAGCCGGACACGTCCAGCGGCGCGGTGTCGGCCTGCTTGAGAATCGCCACCGTTTCGCGCACCGCCTCGCCCTCGTCCACGCCGCTGGCATAGATGACAAGCGCGGCGCCGGTGGCGCCCTTGGGCAGGCCGTCCCCGGCCTTGCGACCGATTTCGACCAGAAGGGTATAAACCTCTTGCCGCTTGGGCGCCTTGGATTTTGCCTTGCCCTCCATCAGGTGCGCAGGAGTTCGTTGATCGACGTCTTGGAACGGGTCCGCTCGTCCACGCGCTTGACGATCACGGCGCAGTAGAGGTTGATCCCGTTCTTGGACGGCAGCGAGCCAGCCACAACCACCGAGCCGGACGGCACTTCGCCATACATGACTTCGCCGGTCTCGCGATCGACGATCTTGGTCGACTGGCCGATAAAGACGCCCATGCCCAGAACGCTGCCCTCGCGCACGATGCAGCCCTCGACCACCTCGGAGCGGGCGCCGATAAAGCAGTTGTCCTCGATGATCGTCGGGCCTGCCTGCATCGGCTCGAGCACGCCGCCAATGCCGACGCCGCCCGACAGATGGACGTTCTTGCCGATCTGCGCGCAGCTTCCAACGGTCGCCCATGTGTCGACCATGGTGCCGCTGTCGACATAGGCGCCCAGATTGACGAAGGACGGCATCAACACCACGTCCGGCGCAATGTAGGCCGACCGGCGCACGATGCAGTTCGGCACGGCGCGGAAGCCGGCGGATTTCCATTCGGCGTCGCCCCAATCCTTCCATTTGCTGTCAACCTTGTCCCACCAGGCACCGCCCTGCGCGCTGCCGGTTTGACGCTCCATGCTCTTCAGGCGAAAGCCGAGCAGAACCGCCTTCTTGGTCCACTGGTTGACGTGCCATGTGCCATCCTCGCCCCGCTCGGCCACCCGCAGCGAGCCGGAATCGAGCGCGTCGAGCGTCGCCTCGATTGCGTCGCGCGTCTCGCCCTTGGTGTCTGGCGTGATCTGGTCGCGCGCCTCCCAGGCGGCGTCGATAGTGGTTTGCAGGTGTGCGTTGGACATGGCGGCGGCCCTTTCGGAGAAAATTCGGTTGGCAATCCGTATAGGCACGCTGCGCGCCGCGCGCAATGCGCCGCGAAAGCGGCGGCCTGCAGATGGTGTGCTATTTCCTCAACGCAGGCGCGTGCGGCAACTGTCCGGCCATGGATATTTACGCCAAGAAAAAACACTGGAGTCCGCCTTCAGGCTTTTCTTGGTGAAAATACCCAAATCCCCATGCAGGCCAAGCGTTCAATTGGCCGCCTATCGCTGGTCAATGCCAGATCAGTCGGTTAGTGCTGAAGGCGACACAACAGCCAGGGAATATCGCGCATGAATGACGACCGTTTGAGCCACTTTCGCGATTCCAGATCAGACCGCAGCACAGCCGAGCAGGTGCCCGACACCCCGCAGACGCGCGCGCCGGCCTACCGATTGGCCTTCAACGATCCTGATTTCCTGTTGCGCAAGGATCTGCGACCGGTTCGCTTGCAACTGGAATTGCTCAAACCCGAGTTGATCCTGAACGAGCGCGGGATCAACAGTACCGTCGTGCTGTTTGGCGGCGCGCGCATCCCCGAGCCGTCCAAGAAAGACGGCGCGCACACCGAGACGCTGGCAGGGTTGTCGAAATATTACGATGTGGCGCGCGAATTCGCGCGGCTGGTAACCCTGCGCTCAATGGCCGCCTATGGGCGCGAATTCGTCATCGCCACCGGCGGCGGTCCGGGTGTCATGGAAGCAGGCAGCCGCGGCGCGGCGGATGCGGGCGGCGCGTCGATCGGGCTGAACATCGTGCTACCGCACGAACAGGCGCCCAATGAGTATGTCACGCCCGGCCTGTGTTTCAACTTCCATTACTTCGCAATCCGCAAGATGCATTTCCTGATGCGCGCACGCGCGATTTGCGTATTTCCCGGCGGTTTCGGCACGCTGGACGAAACATTCGAGGCGCTGACGCTGATCCAGACCGACCGGATGAAGCGCATGCCATTCCTGCTGTTCGGCGAGGAATTCTGGCGCCGGATCATCAACTGGGAGGCGCTGGCCGATGCCGGCACCATCAGCGCCGAGGATCTGGACCTGTTCCAGTTCGTCGAGACGGCCGCCGACGCGATGGCGATCATCGATGCCTGGGAAGAGACCCAAACCGGTTGCTGAGTGGGTCCCGAACGCACAAACCGATCATCGGGGCAGTTCGAGCCTTTAACACACCCGCCCAGCGCGGATCGAAGGTATCAGTCCAGCCCTGCATCCGCCGCGATCTGCCGCCGCGATTTGCGCGCGCGTTCGGTCGCGGATTTTAGCTGCCCGCAGGCCGCCATGATATCTTCGCCGCGCGGCGTTCGGATCGGGCTGGCATAGCCGGCCTTGTAGATGATGTCGGCAAAGGCGCGGATGCGGTTATTCGATGAGCGTTTGTAGGGCGCGCCGGGCCATTCGTTAAAGGGGATCAGGTTGATCTTGGCCGGGATGCCTTCGATCAGCTTCACCAGACGGCGCGCGTCTTCGTCGCTGTCGTTTACACCGTCCAGCATGACGTATTCAAAGGTGATCCGCTCGGAATTGCTGACCTTGGGGTACGCCTTGAGCGCCTCCAGCAGAGCCTCGATATTCCATTTCTTGTTGATCGGCACCAGCCCGTCGCGCACCTCGTCCGTGGTGGCGTGAAAGCTGACGGCCAGCATGCAACCGATTTCCGCCGCCGTGCGGTGGATTTCGGGCACGACGCCCGAGGTGGACAGCGTGATGCGGCGGCGGCTGAGCTGGATGCCCTCGGGGTCCATCGCGATCTTCATCGCGTCGCGCACATTCTCGAAATTATAGAGCGGCTCGCCCATTCCCATCAGCACGATATTGCTGAGCAGGCGCGTTTCATCCTTGGGCGCGCCCTGTTCGGGCCACTCGCCCAGATCGTCGCGCGCGACCATGATCTGGCCGACGATTTCGCCCGCCGTCAGGTTGCGCACCAGTTTCTGCGTGCCGGTGTGGCAGAACGAACAGGTCAGCGTACAGCCCACTTGGGACGAAATGCACAGCGTGCCGCGCGACTCCTCGGGGATGTAGACGACCTCGACCTCGTGACCGCCGGCAATGCGCACCAGATACTTCCGGGTGCCATCGCTGCTGACCTGGCGGCTGACAACCTCGGGGGTGTCCAGCGTGAATTTCTCCTCCAACTCAGCGCGATACCCCTTGGCAAGGTTCGTCATCTGCGCGAAATCGCGGATGCCCCACTGATAGACCCATTGCCAGATCTGACCCGCGCGCATCCGTGCCTGCTTTTCCGGCGTGCCATGGTCGATCAGCGTTTGGCGCAGCGCGTCGCGCGTCAGGCCGATCAGGTTCGGCTTGCCCTCCTGCGCCTTGCGCGGGATGGTCACGAGGTCTTGGGTGATCGGGGCGGTATGGGTCATCTGGGCGGGCCTTTCAGCGTCGGATATGCCCCTATATAGGATTCGCCGGGCAAAGCCAAAGGGGCAGGCACCGGGGCCGATCAAATGAAAGGGAGCAACCCGGCCGGACCAAGCCCGCCTGCGAGATGTGTTGTAGACTGCGGATGATCAATTTGAAGATTCGCGTGGAAGTTGGCCTCGAGCCACAAACAGACACGTAATCCTCAGCCTCGGTCAGTGGGCTCTATGGTTGAAATATCACCGATCAAGTTGGGGATGACAATCAAGTATGCGCTACTTCACCTTGTATGCCCGATAAGTCCCGCCCTTAGATCACCGCAATCATCGGAATAGTGGACACTTGATTGTAGAGCGGAGTGCTTTGTGGAGTTTTTTAATAACCTATTGTCATTTCTTTGGCTTTTCGGCGACATTTTATCTTGGGTAGGTATTATCGCACTTGCATATTTTGTGCTTACCGCGGCAGGCTTCCCACGACGAAAAAGTCGCAACCGATCTGAAGTGGCTCTGGAGACCTAAGTGCTCCCGGTGGGGATGGTGGAGACGGGTTTTAGGTTAGGTGCCTTTCGCGCCGCGCTGACCCGCATTGCGGTCATCCGGACCACAAAAGATCAGCACCAAGCCGCCCTCAGAGCCGCGCCAGCCGCTTGCTTTCGGCGCCCACGACCTCTCCGTCATTGACGAGCACCAGCGCCACCCGGCGCAGGGTGGCGCGGATGCGTTCGACGTGGGCGCCCGAATGGCCCAGATCGGCCAGTGCGCGGTCCATCAGGGTCAGCCAATCCTCGGCGTCCTTTTGCATTATCGGGATATGTTCGTGAATGAGCTTCACGTTCATATGGCCATGCAATTCCTTGTAGTATTGGCGCCCGCCAAAGAACCCGCAGAGAAAGTTGAACTGCTGCGCGCGCGTCGCGGCCAGACCGTGCCCGTCCATGTGAAGGCGCACGATCTGCGCACCTTCAGGCCGGGCTTCGACAAGATCATAGAAATGCTCGACCAGTTCTCTCAGCGCCTCTTCGCCGCCGAGTTTATCAAGCACTGTCTGGGTCATGAGCGTGGGCGTTCCTTTTTGGGATCATATGCCGCAAAGGGTACAATAGTTGCCGGCAGGCGTTTTTGATGTCCATCAAGCTTTCCGACTTCTACCTCGGTCCCGAACTCGGCATGTGTCACGTCCACACGGGCCAGCGCGATGTTCTTGCCCAGAAGCGGCGAGATCATCGACGATGTCACCTCGCCGATCTGCGCGCGACCGATATGGATGCAATCGCCATGGCCGACCTGAACCTTGCTGTCGATTTCCAGCCCGACCATCTTGCGCACCGGATGCTCCTTGCGGCGGATCAGGGCGTCGCGGCCGATGAAATCGTCCTCTTTGGATTTCAGCGGCACGGTAAAGCCGACACCGGCCTCGAACGGGTCGGTCTGGTCGCTGAAATCATACCCGGCAAAGATCAACCCGGCCTCGATGCGCACCATATCCAGCGCCTCCAGTCCCATCGGCTTGATCCCGAATTCCTGGCCTGCCTCCCAGATGGCGTTGAAAATCTCGTGGCAATCCTTGGGGTGGCACATCACCTCATAGCCCAGCTCGCCGGTATAGCCGGTCCGCGACACGACAAAGGCTGTGCCGGTTTCGTTGTGCAGTCGCGCGGGGGTGAAGCGGAACCAGCCCAGCTGATCGAATTCGGGGTTATGCGGCGCGGTCCAGACCAGCTTGCGCAGCAGATCGCGGCTGTTCGGCCCTTGGACGGCGACGTTATGCAACTGGTCGGTGGACGAGCGGATCAGCACCTTCAGCTCCAGCTTTTCCGCGATTTCGCGAATCCACTCCCCGCCGTAATCGGTGCCGCCGATCCAGCGGAAGTTGTCCTGCCCAAGCCGGAACACGGTGCCATCGTCGATCATCCCCCCATGCTCATAGCACATCGCGGTATAGACGACGCCGCCAACCGCAAGCGTCTTCATGTTGCGGGTAAACACGTACTGGCACAGTTTTTCGGCATCAGGCCCGGTGATCTCGAACTTCCGCAGCGGGCTGAGATCCATGATCGCAACCTGCTTGCGGCAGGCCCAGTACTCCTCGATCGGGCCGGTTTCGGCAAAGCAGCTGGGCAGCCAATAGCCGTTATATTCGATAAAGTTGCGCGTCAGCTTGGCGAAATTGTCGTGAAATCCGGTTTCTTTGGTCATCTTCGCCTCTGAATTGGGTGTCGGGCGGAACGCAATCGCCCGCGAGAATTTCTCTTCACCGCTATAGGTGCGGATGTGAATGTCGGTCGGGTTCCAGCCGTTGGCGGCGGTGGTGTCGTCCGGGCAAGCGGAGCTGACGCAGACGATATCGGTCAGCGCGCGCAGAAGCACATAATCGCCGGGGCGCGACCATGGCTCGTCCGTGTAGAGCACGCCGTGATCGTCGATATTGGTGTTGAAGAAGAAGTTGATCGCCATCCAGCCGGGACGCCCGGTGACGTTGTAGGCCGCCAGCGCGTTGTTGAAATTGGTCGAGCAGTTCACATGACCGGGATAGCCGATGTCGTTGTAATATTTCTCCGAGCAGGCCATGGCGAACGCATCGTGACGCCCGCAGGTGTCCTGAATGACCTCGACCAGCGGCAGCATCTCCTGATCGTAGTATTTCGCGTGCAGGCCCGGCATCGGATAGGAATGGTGCATCAGCGTGCGCGTGGTCGTCACGTCCAGCGCATGTTCAATGCCCTTGTCCAGCTTGGAAGCTGAAAAACATTCGAAATCGGTGCACTGACGGCCATCGACATCCTGAATCTGGATGTAATCGCCGGCCTTGACGAAATACGCCTCGGCGGTAGCGCTGTGCACCCGGATGCTTTGCAGCGGATCGGCCAGCGGGTCGGGCAGCTCGAACTTGACGTGGCGCTTGATCACCGCGCGCGTCACCATCACGGTCAACGGCGTCAACGTGTCCTGCGCTTCCAGATCCATCGCGCCGCCCGGTGCGGACACGATCAGCACACCGTCACGCTCGACGGCAAAGCTCTCTTCGGCCTTGGCAGAGGTGCTGCCATCCCAGAACCGATGCGCCCGCGCCTTGGACAGATCCAGCCCGCGCGCCTCTATGCCCATGCGCAGACCGCGCAGGGACTGGTCGCTGCCGGACAGCAGCCCCTTCAGGCCCGCCGCATCACTGTTTGGCGCGCCGCCAATCATGCCGGGATCAATGCGCCCAGTCTCGTCGGCTGCAACCACCTCGCAGGGCTGACCGCCCTCATCGTTGGTGATGGTAAAGCGGTCGCCGGCCTCGACGCGGATCAGGATCGCACCGCCGCCCTCGACCACGTAACGCTCGACGCCGGGGGGCATCGAAAAGACCCTCGGTTCGATTATCTTACTGGGGCGTGGCGGACCGGGCTGGACCCTTGCATAAATATCGTCGAGCATCTCAGAACCTCGCGCATCGGTGCGTGATTTGCACCTGTGGAATAATATTTAACTCCGAGAATAACTTGAAAAGCAATCCCAAACAGTGTGAGCCTGCACGATTATCGGCGACCCTCAAAATAATTTCATTGGCCGGAGCCTTTTCGTGATCCTTGCCGTCCGATTCGTCATTGCAGGCACGCTGCATTCTCATGCTGTGCATGGATCGGCCCTTCTGCCGCTGCGGCCTATGACTGTTCTGATTCCCTTTGTCCATTGGTCGCAGCCATGACATCGCTGGCCTTTGGCATGGTTGCCGCGCTGTGCTGGGGCCTGCACGACATCTGCGTGCGCTACGTCTCGCAGCGGGGCGGAATTCTGCCTGCGCTGACCATGGTGCTGATCATCGGCATCCTGATCCTGACGCCTCCTGCGCTATCGCTTGGCGATTGGGGCGCGATGACCCTGCGCGCCACCACGCTGGCCCTTGCTGCCGGGGCGATGTTTTTCCTGGCGTATATCGGGCTGTACCGCGCGTTCGAAATCGGGCCGGTGCGTCTGGTGGCGCCGGTCATCGGGGCCTATCCAGTCCTGTCTGTCGGATGGGCGGCGCTGTCTGGCCAAGCCGTCTCGCCGGACCAATGGCTGGCAGTCGGCGCCGTCATCGCCGGGGTCGCGATCGTCGGCTATCTGACCCGCGCCGGCGAGAGCCACGGACACAAGCGCGCGGCCATTCTCTGGGCCATGCTCGGCGGTGGCGGCTTTGCCGCGACTTTTGCACTGGGTCAATCGGCGGCACATGCGGGCGCCGAAATGCCGGTCATCCTTGTCACGCGCGCGATGGCGGCGCTGATGGCTGTCGCGGCGATGGCGGCCAGTGGCGGCCTGCGCCTGCCCGCGCGCGGCGCGCTTCCACTGCTTGGGCTGATGGGACTGCTGGACTGTATCGCCCTCGGTATCGTGATTGCCGCAGCCGGTATGGCACGGCCCGAATTCGCGTCCGTCGCCGCGTCCACCTTCGGGATGATCACCGTCATCCTTGCCTGGGCCATTCTGCGCGAGCGTATGACCGGCGGCCAATGGCTGGGCGTTCTGCTGACCTTCACCGCCATAGGCTATCTGGCCCTTTAGGGTGTGAGAGGGCTGCGGATTTTGCACCGTAGAGGGGCAGCGCCCCGGGCCCGCAACGCTGAACCGGACGCCGCTCAGCCCTGCGGCGCCCAGCCTCGTTGATCGGGAATAAAGAGGCGCAAGGTATCGCCCAAGGCCAGCCGTCCCTCGCATTCGACCCAAGCCGTCACGCCGCGCCGCCCCTCGGCGGCACGCTTGAACGCGCGCCCCTGGCCCGGGCGTTCCGCCTCGATCACCTTGGCGGGCAGTTGGCAGGGGCGGTTCTGCATATCGACCACCATCGACGCGCCATCCGGCCCCTGAAGCCGCGACGAGGGCGGCACATGGCTGAAATCGGCAATGCCCTCAATCACCATCGACGCGCCCAGCCAGCCGGGATCCAGATCCTCCAGACCCATCGCTTCTGCGATCTGCGCCAGCTCTTCGGCTGATATTATCGACAGCTGCCGTGTATTGGCGATCTCCCTATGCCGCGGATAAAGCGCGGCGACCCGGCTGCATGCCGGGCGGGTCTTGCCGCCATGAAACTCGCCCGGCACCCCGGCAAAGCTCAGCGCGGCCTCCTGCAACGGGGCTGCGCGCAGGTCCGCCGCGCTGTCGGCAACGCAGCCCAGCCATGTAATGCGGGCGGTGTGGTCTGTCGGGATGATGGCAGGCATGGGCGTGCTCCGGGCTGAGTGTGCCCCGGTCGGGGCCGGCGATCAGACTGTCAGCGTGAAGAACAGCCGCCGGAACGGAAACAGGACCGACCCGTCAGGGCGCACGGGATAGGCGGTCTTCATCACCTCCTCGTAGCGCAAAATCAGCGCTGCGCGCTCCTCCGGCTCAAGCGCGGCCAGAATGGGCCGCGCATATGTGCTTTCGGTATAGCGGCGGACAGGATGGCTGTCGGCCTCGGCGCTCAGGCGCTGGTAATACTCGGTCTCCCACATCCGAAATCGGCCCTTGGGCGACAGGAGTGTGTCGTATTCTATCGGTGTCAGAATGCCGGGCGTGGCGCCGGGGTCAAAACGGCCGGGGAACAGATCATTGGCCAGTGTCAGCCAGACGCGGTGAGACGGGGCATTGTTCTGGTGCGGCAACTGCACCGCCAGCGTGCCCCCTTTGCGCAGCATCGCAGCAAGGCCCGGCATCAGCCGTTTGTGGTCGCCCAGCCAATGCAGGGCAGCGTTGGAGTAAATCAGTCCCGGCGCCCGGCGCGGGTGCCAGTCGCGGATGTCCGCCTGCACGACGCTGGTATACCATTTCGAGGCGCGCGCCTTTTCCAGCATGGCAGGCGACGCATCGACACCGATCACGTCGCGGCCCATTGCCCGTTCTGACAACGCAGGCCCCATCGCGCCGGCACCGCACCCTAGGTCGATTACATCGCCGGGTCCGATCTGGTCGACGGCATTCAGCAGATCAATCGCCGGACGCAGGCGCAAGTCCTGAAACCGCGCGTAGGCGCGCGGGTTCCAGTCCGATCGGTTGGGGCTGTCCGGCGCCGTCACGCTGTCGGTTCCGGCTCCATCCCGCCGTCGCCGCCGCGCGGCGCCTTGGGCTTGGTCTTGGGAATTGCGGTGACAGACGGCGCGCTGCCGGCATCCGCGTCATCCTCATCGTCGCCCGCCTTTGGCGGATCACCGCGTGCGACGCGCTGGATTTCCTCGCCGGTCAGCGTTTCGTACTCCAGAAGCCCCTCGGCCAGCCGCGTCCAGTCTTCCTTTTTCTCGGTCAGAATGCGGTAAGCCGTGGCGTAAGCTTCGTCGATCAGGCGCTTGACCTCTTCCTCGATCAGCTCTTTGGTGCTGGCTGAGATCGAGAAGCTGCCGGCACCGTTGCCCATATAGCCCTCATGCGCCTGCTGGTAGTCGATATTGCCGACCTTGTCGGACATGCCCCAGCGCAGCACCATCGCGCGGGCCAGACCGCTGGCCTGCTGGATATCACCCGCCGGGCCGTTCGACACGTCGTCGGGACCGTATTTGATGATTTCAGCCGCCTTGCCGGCCATCGTCATCGCCAGCTTCTGCTCGCATTCCGATTTGTGCCAATTCAGGCGGTCGATTTCCGGCAGGCTGACCACCATGCCCAGCGCGCCACCGCGCGGGATGATCGTGGCCTTGTAGACCGGATCGCATTTCGGCAGGGCCAGACCGACAATGGCGTGTCCAGCCTCGTGATAGGCGGTCTTTTCCTTCTGGTCCTGGGTCAGGACCATGCTGCGCCGCTCGGCGCCCATCATGACCTTGTCCTTGGCCATTTCGAAATCTTCCATGGTGACAAAGCGGCGTCCCAGCCGGGCCGCCATCAGCGCGGCCTCGTTCACGAGGTTCGCCAGATCGGCACCGGAAAAGCCGGGCGAGCCGCGCGCGATGATGCGCAGATCCACATCCGGACCCAGCGGCGTCTTGCGCGCATGAACGCCAAGGATCTTCTCGCGGCCTTTGATGTCGGGATTCGGCACCGTCACCTGACGGTCGAAACGACCGGGGCGCAGCAGCGCCGGGTCCAGCACGTCCTTGCGGTTCGTCGCGGCGACGATGATCACGCCCTCATTGGCCTCAAAGCCGTCCATTTCGACCAAAAGCTGGTTCAGCGTCTGCTCGCGCTCGTCATTGCCGCCGCCATAACCGGCGCCGCGGTGGCGGCCCACTGCGTCAATTTCGTCGATAAAGACGATGCAGGGCGCGTTTTTCTTGGCCTGCTCGAACATGTCGCGCACACGGGATGCACCGACACCGACGAACATTTCAACGAAGTCCGACCCCGAGATGGTGAAGAACGGCACGCCCGCCTCGCCCGCGATGGCGCGCGCAAGCAGCGTCTTACCGGTGCCCGGAGGGCCGACCAGCAGCGCGCCCTTGGGGATCTGCCCGCCAAGACGGCTGAATTTCTGCGGGTTGCGCAGGAATTCGACGATCTCTTCCAGCTCTTCCTTGGCCTCGTCGATGCCGGCGACGTCGTCAAACGTGACGCGGCCCGACTTCTCGGTCAGCATCTTGGCCTTGGACTTGCCAAAGCCCATCGCGCCGCCCTTGCCGCCGCCCTGCATGCGGTTCATGAAATAGATCCACACGCCGATCAGCAGAAGGAACGGCAGCAGCGACAGCAGGAATGTCTGAAAGCCCGACTGCTGCTGCGCCTTGGCCGTTACGGGGATGCCCTTGTCGATCAGGGTCTGGGTGATATCCGCATCGCTCGGCTTGATGGCGCTGTAATCCTTGCCGTCAGTCTTGCGGAAGGTCACGTTTTCGCCATCCAGCGTCACGTTGGTCACGGCGTCGTCTTTTACCGCTGAAACAAACTCGGAATACTTCACCGATTGGCTCTGTAATGCGCCGCCCGAGCCGCTGAAAAGGTTGAACAGCGCCAACACCAGCAGGAACAGGACCAGCCAGAAGGCGATATTGCGTGCATTGCCCAAGGAAATTCTCCCAATCTACGTCTCCCGGCGCATAGCACGCGGGGCTTGCTTCTTAAATAGAGATCATGGACCCATCTTCAATGCGATAATAGCATCACCTGCAAATCAGTCGCATCGCGGCAGAGCTGTGCAGACCATCCATTCGGGTATCCGGCGACCGGGGCGGCGACCAGATCGGCGCCCTGCCAGACAGCTGGCGATGCCTCGACCGAATGCAGCGGAAGGCCGGTTTCGCGCCAGTCGGGGCAGGCTGCGCGGCCTTCCGGCCCCAGCGCGCCGACATGCGCGCAGGGGGTATCCGGACCGGTCAGGCACCAGCGCCCGTCCCAAAGCGCGCCGGGCGTAGCAGTGATCTGCCGGACTGCGGCGAATTCTCGCGCAAGCCGGATCGTGCCCGCAGCCAATGTCACATGGCATCCCGCCAGCGTCCCGCCCTGCCCGGCGGCCAGCGCTGCCATGAGCCGGTCCAGATCCGGGCCGCGCGCGCCGTACCCCGCTCCGGTGATCCAGCGCAGCCCGGCCGACAGGATGCGGTGCGCGATATCGGGACGTAATGCGGCAAAGGGCGCCGCCGGAATCAGCAGATCGCCCTGCTGGAATTGCACCAGCGCGCGCGCCTCGGCAGCGGCGTAGTGGCCCAACGTTTCACGGGCCTCGCGCATGTGACGCGCCACATCGGCCAGCGCATCGGGTGTCACACCAACGGGCGCCAGCGCGTCCAGCGCGATGCGCGCCTGCGTCCGGCGATAGCGGCTGTCAGAGTTACTGGGATCGTCGATCCACTCCGCGCCGCGCGCCACCAGACAGGCGCGCAGATCAGCGCGGCTGGCAGACAAAAGCGGGCGGTGCAGCGTGACGCCCGCCTCGCTGCGGCGCGCAGGCATGGCGGCCAGCCCGTCCACGCCGGCCCGCCGGGCAAGGCGCATCAGGAGCGTTTCGGCAATGTCATCCTGCGTGTGACCCAGCGAAATGCCGGTCAGCCCGTGGGTCGCCGCCCAGCCCGTCATCAGCGCATAGCGGGCGCGCCGCGCCTCGGCGGCCAGATTGCCCTGCCCGTCCCAGCCGTCCCATGTCAGCGTGTCATGCGCGATGCCAAGGCCCGCGCAGATTGCCGCCACCTGCGCCGCCTCATTTGACGATGCCGCACGCAGGCGGTGGTCGACGGTCACGCAGCGCAGCGGCGCGCGGCCCCAGTCCACCATAAGGTGCAACAGGGCCAGAGAATCGCTTCCGCCCGACACGGCAATGCCGAGCGGGCGGGTTTCATCTTGAAAATGCTGCGCGATCAGCGCGGCGAGGCCGGTCGCAGGGGGCGCCGTCACTGACAGCCGATATTCTGCATCTCACTGCGTGCCTCATTGCCTGCGGGATCGCCCGGAAAGCGGGTTTCGACCTCGGACAATGTCTGGCAGGCGGCGTCGGTCTGGCCCAACCGGCCCAGTGCACGGCCCAACCGGAACAGCGCAGCCGGGGCATCGGGCCCGGTTTTATCCGCCGAGAACGCGTCGAGATAGGATTTTGCCGATGCCTTGGTATCGCCTGCCCCCTCCAGTGCCTGACCGCGCATCAGATGTGCGCGCGCGCTTAGCGGGCTGCCGGGGTAGGTTTGCAGGAAGGCGCCGAACTGTTCTGCCGCAACGGCATTGTCGCCCGCCGTGAACGCCGCTTCGGCCGCGTCGAAATCGGCCCGTTCACCCACGGCCAGCGGCTCGGACGGTTCTTGCATCGGCTCGGCCGGCTGAATGGCCGGGCTGATTGCGCCGCCGCCGGATTGGGGCATCGCGCCGCCGCCCAGCGTCGTGGTATCGCCCAGTTTGGACGTGTCGCCGCCCTCCAGCTCGACCAGACGGAACTCAAGATCACCAAGCCGGTTTGTGCCGTCCGTCACAACGCTGTCGATGCGCTGCTGCATCTCTTCGGTGCGGGCGGTCAGGCGCTGCAATTCGCCCTCGATCGCGCCGACCCGGTCAAGAACCGAGCCGGACGTGTTCAGCTGTCCGCCGCTTGCGCCCGTCGTGCTCAGCTCGCGTTTGAGCTTTTGCAGCTCGACATAAAGCACCGACATCTCTTGCCGGATATCGGCCAGCGTCTCGGACCGGTCCTGCGGATGGGCAGGCCCGGTCAGGGCGAAGGTGGCAGTCAGGATCAGGGCGGCAAAGCAGCGCATTGGCAGGCTCCGGTCAGTTGGCGTCAAAGCGGTTTCAGCTCATCCCGCCGACAGAGATGACGGTCACGGCGCGGCGGTTCTGCGAATAGCACGCCTCGTTGCTGCAAATCTCGATCGGGCGCTCCTTGCCGTAGCTGACGGTGCGCAGGCGGTTTGCCGGAACACCCGTGCCGATCAGATATTCCTGGACCGAATTGGCGCGGCGCGCCCCCAGTGCGAGGTTGTATTCGCGTGTGCCCTGCTCATCGGCGTGGCCTTCGATCACGGCGTTGTAATCGCGGTTGGTCAGCAGCCACTGCGCCTGACCGTCCAGCGTCCGCTGTGCGTCCGGCGTCAAGTTATAGGTGTCGATGACGAACAGAACGCGGTCGCCGACGGTCTGCTGGAAATAGGCGGGCGAACGCGGATCGGAGGCCGACCCGTTCATGCCAGCGCCCATTCCGGCGCCCATGCCACCGTTCAGACCGGCTCCTTCGTCGCCGAAGCGGTCCGGATCGGTACAGGCGGCCAGCGCCAGACCGGCGCACATCAATGTCATGGTCTTCAGGAAGGTCATCGTCATGCCTCGCTCGATAATGTTATGCGCCGGTTCGCGCGTGTTTTTATGTGTTCTACCACAGCAGGCGGGACAAGGGAAACATCCCGCGCGCCCCGCCTGATGAAATCTATTGCAGCGGCGACCATGACGGATCGCTGGCGCCGCCGCCGGTTGGTACGGCGCGCAGATTACGCCCGGTGATGTCCACCGAATAGAGCCCCGCCTGCCCGGCGGCGCCTTGGGTTTCGCGCGTGAACATGATCACGCGGCCATTGGGCGCCCATGTCGGACCCTCGTCCAGGAAAGACGCGGTCAGCAGACGTTCCTCGCTGCCATCGGTGCGCATGACGCCGATGTGAAAGCGGCTCTTGCTTTGCTTGGTAAAGGCGATCAGATCGCCGCGCGGCGACCAGACGGGCGTGCCATAGTTGCCCTCGCCGTTCGAGATGCGCCGCGCCTCGCCGCCGCCTGCGCTCATCACATAAAGCTGATTGCGCCCGGTCCGGTCAGACTCGAACACGATCTGGCTGCCATCAGGGCTAAAGCTGGGGGCGGTTTCGATCGACGGGGCGCTGGTCAGGCGCTGAGCGGCGCCCGAATTGATGTCCATTGTATAGATGTCGGTGTTGCCGCCGGATTCGACCGAATAGACCACCGTCTGCCCATTGGGGGCAAAGCGGGGCGCAAAGCTCATCGTGCCCTGCTGCGCGGGCAGTGACCGGCGGTTCACGCTGGCAACATCCAGGACATAGATCCGGGGAAAGCCGCTTTCGTAGCTGGTATAAAGGATACGGTCGCCGGTGGGCGAAAAGCGCGGCGCCAGCACCAGTGACGAGCTGTCGGTCAGATAGCTGACGTTCGCGCCGTCGTAATCCATGATCGCCAGACGCTTGGCGCGCTGGTCCTTGGGCCCGGTTTCCGAGACATAGACGACGCGGCTGTCGAAATACCCGCCCTCGCCGGTGATACGGCTATAGACCTGATCGGCGATCTTGTGCGCGATGCGGCGCCAGCCGGCGGCGGTGCCGACGAATTGCTGGCCATTGCCCAGTTCCTGACCCGAAAATACATCCCAGACGCGGAACTGCACGACCAGCCGCCCGGACGCGTCGGTCTCGACCGCGCCGGTCACCAGCGCCTGCGCGTTCACGGCCTTCCAGTCGGCGAATTGCACCGGGCTGGAGAAGCTGGTGACGCGGCTGATATGCGCGCTGGCCGGGATTTCGCGGAAGAGGCCCGTGCCGCTGAGATCGGCCGCAATAAGGCTGGAGATGTCCTGCGCCACCTGCCCGCTGGTGCCACCGCCGGGCACGAAGGTCGGCACGGCAAAGGGCATCGGTTCGATCACGCCTTCGGTGATTTCCAGTCGCAGGGGCCCGTCCTGCGCAACCGCAGGCGCGCCAAGAACGCTTGTGCAGAGGGCCAGCAGGGCCAGAAATCGCGGGGCCAAGTATCGCGGGGCCAGAAATCGTGCCATCATTTGATCCTCATGTTCTCGGGGTTGAATGTCAGTTCCACATTGCGCCATGACGCATATTTTTCAACCGGCAGGGCAAATCCGCGCGCGCCGCAGCGGATGATCGCCCGCCGCGCGGCCTCGTAGGCCTGTTTGGCCGCACCGGAAGAGCCGCCGGTCGAATCGATCATGCGGATCGTGCTGTCGATGGGCTTTGCGTCCTGGCTCATCTCGAATGCAACGGTGACGGTTGTCGCCAGCGCGTCCGAACTGAGCGAGCCGACGTTCCAGCAATTTTGCACGGCGATGCGCATGCCGTCCTTTTCGCCCGATGTCAGCGGCGGGCCTGCCGGGGCCGATGGCGCAGCGGGTGCGGGCGTCTCGGACGCGGCGCCAAGGGCTGCGGCCAGCGCATCCTCGATCCCGCCGCTGTCGGCGCTGGGGGCCGGTTCGGGCGCAGGCTCCGGCTCGGGCGCCGGGGTTGGTGCCGGCTCGGGTGCCGGCGCGGCCTCGGCTGTCTGTGTTTCTGGCTCCGGCGTGGGCGCGGGGCGGTTCGGGCGCGCCTTGGGGCGCACCGAACCCGACGGAGCGGGCTGCTCGGCCTCGGTCACGATCTCGGTCGCGGCGGCCTCGGGGGCGGTCGCCTCGGCTTCCTCGCGCGGGGTCTCTGCGGCCTCGTCCGGCACGGCCTCTTCGCGGACCACGTCGTCGACGGCCGTATCAGGCTCGGGCGGGTCGACCTGCTGCGGCGCGACACGTTCCGCCGGACGCTGCTGCGGGCGCAGCGCGCTGTCGGGCACCAGCGCCGCCATATCCTGGGCGGGTTGCTCCATTGTCGGCGGCTCGTCCGACACCTCCGCCTCGGCGAGGGGCGCGGGCGGCTGGGGCACGGGATCGGGCGCTGTTTCGGGGGCGGCATCGGGCATGGGTGTTTCGGGCGCGGCATCGGCGGCGCTGGTCAGATCGGGTGCGTCCTGCGGCACCTCCGGCTCCAGCGGGGCGGGCGGCGCGATTTCGGCGGCATCGTCCTGAACGGCAGCGCCCGACACGATGGCGGCATATTCCTCATAGCTAACCGCCGTCACCTCCGTGACCTGGAAATCCAGCGGGCGGGATGTGAACCAGCCGCCGAACATCATCCAGCCAATCAGGCCGATATGGCCTGCCCCCGATATGATTTGACCCGTGTTCACCGCGCTGCGCGCCTCAGCCTTCGGGCGCGTCCAGCGACGGGCCGCCCGCATCCGTCACCAGACCGATATTGTCAAACCCGCCCTTGTTGAGCGCGCCCATGATCTGCACCACGTCCGAATAGGGCACGGCGCCATCGGCGCGCAGGAACACGCGATTGCCTTCGCGTTCGGCGGCAATGGCACGCAGTCGCCCGATCAGATCGGCGCGGTCCACCTCGGTCGTCTGGATCGACACGGTGCCATCGGCGGTCAGCGTGATCGTCAGAGGCTCTTCCTGTTCGCCGGGCAGGGAATTGGCCGCCGTTTTCGGCAGCTCGATCGGGATGCCGACCGTCATCAGAGGCGCCGCCACCATGAAGATGATGAGCAGCACCAGCATTACATCGACAAAGGGCGTGACGTTGATTTCCGACATCGGGCGCGCGCGGCTGCGGTTGCGTCTGCGCCGCTTGCCTCCGCCGCCTGAATTTTGAATGGCTGCGCCCATGACCTAGCTGTCCAACTGGCGGCTGAGGATCGTTGCGAATTCGTCGGCAAACGCCTCGTAGCCCGAAACGATACGATCCGAGTCCGCACTCAGCTTGTTATAGAATATCACGGCGGGGATCGCGGCCAGCAGCCCCAGCGCGGTGGCCAGCAGCGCCTCGGCGATGCCCGGCGCGACGACGGCAAGGCTTGTATTCTGCGACGCGGCGATGCCGATAAATGCATGCATGATGCCCCAGACCGTGCCGAACAGCCCGACGAAGGGCGCGATGCTGCCCACGGTCGCCAGCACGGTAAGACCCGATTGAAGCGCCTCGGATTCCTTGGCGATGGCCACATCCATACTGCGGTCGATGCGCGCGGTCGCGCCCGCGATCATGCCGCCGTCGGTGCGATGGCTGCGGCGCCATTCCATCATGCCCGACGCAAAGATGCGCTGCGCTTGACCATCCGGATCGGTGCCGATCTGCTCGAACAGCTCGTCCAGCGGCTCGCCCGACCAGAACTGCCGGTCAAAGGCGTCTGCCTCGGCGCGCGTCTTGCGATACAGAATCAGCTTTTGCACGATGATCGACCACGCCCAGAAGGACGCGAAGATCAGCATCAGCATTACCAGTTTTACGATGAACGTCGCTTGGGCGAACATGCCCCACATCGACATGTCGATGTCCTGCGCCATTGCGAGGGTTTCTGCTTCCATCTGCCTGCTCTTTTTTTATGCGGCCCGCCTGCATTCGGGCCCTGTTTCGCCGGACGCTAGCCTAATCTGCAGACAAAATCCAACGCCATCGCGGGATCGCACATAAATTTGAGGTGTCAGTGCAATATCCGGCGGATATTTGCCGGAAGCCGTGCGGGATGGCCCGTATCGGTCACGCAGACGATGGTGACAAGGGCCGTGAACACCGTCTCGCCGTCCCTGTTGACCTGTTGCCGGAGCACCAGACGCGCGCCGCTGACCGATTGCACCTCGGTCCGGACCTCAAGGCGGTCGTCGAACCGGGCGGCCATCAGATAGTCACATTCGGCCCGCCGCACGGCAAAGACAGTGCCGCCCTCTTGCTTCATCGCGCGTTGGTCGATGCCCAGTTCGCGCACCCAGTCGCTGCGCGCGCGCTCGATGAATTTGAGGTAGTTGGCGTAATAGACGATGCCGCCCATGTCGGTATCTTCGTAATAGACGCGGATTGGGAAAATGTGGCTCATGCCGCGCAGCTTAGGCCCGGTAGCAGAGCGCTGCAAGCAGGCCCGCCGGCTGCGGAATGTGATCGTGTCCTGCCCGGCATCAGATCTGCTGCATCCGCGCCGACAGCCGCAATGCGTGCGACACGTCGCGGGCGCAGGGCGGCAGAACCGGATCATAAGCTGCGCGGATCAAGGCCGAGATGTCTGGGCGCAGCAGTGTGGCCTCCTGCCCCGGAACACGCCCCAGCGGCGAGCGGTCCTGAAATGCGGTATCCGACCAAAGAAGGATCGTCTGCACCGCCTGACTGAGTGCCAGCGTCTCTGCCGGGACGGATTCCAGATGCGCATCCATGCGCAGGAACACAAAGGCCGCCTTGATCGCGCCCTCAGCGTCGAAACGGAAAACGCGGTACTGGTTAGCATCCGCCTGCTTCAACCGGCGCACCAGCGGCTCCAGATCGGGGATCATCCGGCCCAGATCCGGTAGATCCAGCAGTTCGTTCCAATCGCGAAAGAAGAACACCATCAGGTTGGCGCCAAGCTCGGGATCGGTCTCGGCAGTATCGTGCCCGGCCAGCAGCGCGACAGCCTCGATTGCGCCCTTGATGATGGGCAAAGTCGCATCGTCCACACCAAAAACCACCGGCGCGATAGGACGCCCCCAACGCGCGCACAGATAGCTGCCGTCACTCCTGGTAAAATGCGCCTCGATCTGCTCGGGACTCATGCCGGCCTCCTGATTTTAGTCACAGGCTATCTAACAAAGAGTTCCGCTGGCGGAAACGCCGATATCGCGGACTGCCAGCAACTGCAGCGCCCCGCAGCAGCCGAGCAATGGGTATTTCTCCCGAGAAAAAGCCAATGACACGACTTTCAGCTTTCTTCAAATACTCGAAATCTGCCGCTAGCCACGCATGGCACCCTCAAAACAGGTCCGCCTGCCCCGCAGCCTTTGGCGGCGCGATGCCCAAATGGGTCCACGCCCGCTGCGCCAGCATCCGTCCGCGCGGCGTTCGTTGGATCAGGCCCTGTTGCAGCAGGTACGGCTCGATCACCTCCTCCAGCGCGTCGCGCGATTCGGACAATGCGGCGCTCATCGTCTCGATGCCGACAGGGCCGCCCTGATACGCCTCGGCGATCAGCGTCAGGTAGCGCCGGTCGGCACTGTCGAGGCCCAGATGGTCGACGCCCAGCCGCGTCAGCGCCGAATCGGCAAGCGCGCGGGTGATCGTGCCATCGCCGTCGACCAGCGCGAAATCCACAACCCGGCGCAGCAGACGCCCGGCGATACGCGGCGTGCCGCGCGCGCGCAGGGCGATTTCGCGCGCACCGTCGGTCGCGCAGGGGATGGACAGAAGCGCCGCGTTGCGCACGACGATTTCGTGCAATTCATCCACTGTGTAGAATTGCAGCCGCGTCGGGATGCCAAAGCGGTCGCGCAGCGGTGTCGTCAGAAGACCCAGCCGTGTGGTGGCGCCGACAAGGGTGAAGGGCGCCAGCTCGATCCGGACGGTGCGCGCGGCGGGACCTTCGCCGATGACGAGGTCCAGCTCGAAATCTTCCAGCGCGGGATAAAGAACCTCTTCGACGGCCGGGTTCAGGCGATGAATCTCGTCGATGAACAGCACGTCGTTGCGTTCCAGATTTGTCAGAATCGCTGCCAGGTCGCCCGCCTTGGCCAACACCGGGCCGGACGTCATGCGAAACCCGACGCCCAGCTCGCGCGCCATGATCTGTGCCAGCGTCGTCTTGCCCAGACCAGGCGGGCCGTGGAACAGGGTATGATCCATCGCTTGCCCCCGCTGGCGCGCAGACTGGATGAAGACGCGCAAATTCGCGCGCGCCTCGGCTTGCCCGATGAATTCGCTGAGCGCCTGCGGACGCAGGCTGCGCCCTTCGTCCTCGGCCAGTTTTTCGGGGCGCAGGGTGCGATCGGGATGGGTTGTCATTGGTGAAACCTCATCCCTTGGGCGCCAGCAGCTTGAGCGCGGCGCGGATCAAATCCGCAACATCCGCCTCGGGCGCGGTGCCAGCGGCTTGGGCCACGGCGCCCGCAGCCTCGCCGGGGGCGTAGCCCAGATTGCTCAGGGCCGATAGCGCCTCGGCCTGCGGGCCAGGGCTGGCGGGCACGGCGCGCGGCGCGGCAGCAGGGCCGTCGGCCTCGATCACCTCGCCGCCAACCTCAGGCGCGGCGACGGTGGGGCCTGCGCCCATCGCCATGATTTCGGGCGCCTTGTCCTTCAGCTCGTTCACCACGCGCTGCGCCGTTTTGGGCCCGATCCCCTTGGCCGCCTTGACCGAATTCCAGTCGCCCAAGGCGATGGCGCGCCCCACTCCGTCGGGGCCGAGCGTGCCGAGGATTGCAAGGCTGGCCTTGGCGCCGACCCCCTGGACGCTCATCAACAGGCGGTGCCATTCCTTTTCGACCAACGTGGTAAAGCCGAAAAGCTGCAAGATATCCTCGCGCACCAGCAGATCGGTATAAAGCGCCGCATGTTCACCTGCGCGTGGTAACGCCTGCATCGTGCGGTCCGAGCAGAACACCAGATAGCCAACACCGCGCACGTCGATCAGGACGTGATCGGTAGCGCGATAATCGATGCGTCCCGCGATGCGCCCGATCATGCCAGCGCCCTTTTTTCAATGGACCTGGCGATGCGCGCCCGGCTGGCAGCGTGATGCGCGTGGCAGATCGCGATGGCCAGCGCGTCGGCTGCGTCGGGGCCGGTCAGAACGGCCCCGGGCAGTTGCATTTTGACCATATGCGCAATTTGATCCTTGGTCGCATGACCGACGCCCACGACCGTCTTTTTCACCGTGTTCGGCGCGTATTCCCCGACGTCGATGCCGTATTGCGCCGGTGCCAGCAGGGCGATACCGCGCGCCTGCCCCAGTTTGAGCGTGCCGGCGCCGTCCTTGTTCACGAACGTCTGCTCGACCGCCGAGGTGTGCGGCGCATATTGAATGAGTATCGCGCTGAGCTGTTGGAACAGTGACAGCAGCCGCGCAGGCAGCCCGTCGCCGACCGAATGAAGCGTGCCGTTGGCAACATGGCTCAGCCGACTGCCGTCGACATCGATCAGCCCCCAGCCCATGTTTCGCAATCCCGGATCGATGCCCAAAACCCGCATGATATATCGCCCCTGCCCGCCCGTGTTTATCCGGTGTTTCGCCTTGCCTAGCACGAAACGGGAACACCTTCCAAGGAGAATACGCAGATGACGGGCGGGCGGGCAACTTTCGGAGGATTGCCGCAGCAGCCCGGCAACAAAGTGTCGCCAGCGATTCGGAATTCCACGCTGGCGGCAAACCTCTTGAAAACAGGTTAAAAAATCCGCAACAGAGCTATGCAGCCGGCGCATGGTGACTATGCACAAAGGGCCGTTGCCAGAATGATCTGGGGTGGCTATCTGATGATCAACACCAAAGACCCCCTGCCATGACAACACCGTCATGCAACCTAGAGGACGATCAAGATGGCCGCTATCGACACACCCCGCTCCGTACAGTTTCACACCGCACCTGTAGGCCTGAACATCAGCCGCTTTGTGGCTTCGTTCACCGCATGGAAAGATGCCCGCGCAACACGCAAGGCGCTGTCGGCCCTGTCCGACCGTGAACTGGATGACATCGGTCTGACCCGCTCGGACATTGCTAAATTCAGCGTCCGCGGATGAGCGTGCAGCACGCCGCCGCACCAACCCGCCTGAATTTCTAGAACGCGCGCCTACCGGAATATCGGGGCGCGCGTTTTTCGTTTGGCCTCAGACGCGCCGCCACATATGCATCGCATCACCATCGACGTCCTGGACGCTCTCAAGCGAAAAACGCGGTGCCGCGCTTAACGCATCCAGCCCCAGCGCCCCTATACCGGCTCGGCCATCAGCGCCCAGTGCCAGCCCGGCGGTGAAGCCGGCCAGCCTGTCGACCACATCCGCCTTTAGCAGCGATGCCGCCAGCGCACCGCCCCCCTCGCAGAAAACGCGCGTCAGCCCGGCGGTGCCCAACGCCTGCATCGCCGCCGCCATATCGAGGCCATGATCGTCCAGCGGGCAGGCAATCAGACGCGCCCCGACGCTATCCCACGCCTCGATCGCCGCCGCGTCCGCCTCTGGCCCGTGGATCAGCCAGACCGGTACATCGCGCGCCGTCTTCGCCAGCCCCGACATCAGCGGCAGGGTCAGCCGCCGCGACACCGCGATGCGCACCGGCTGATGCCCCGCGCCCATGCCCCGTACCGTCAGCATCGGATCATCCGCGCGCACAGTGCCCGCCCCCACCATGACCGCATCGTGACGCGCGCGCATGGCGTGGACGGCCCGGCGCGCGCCCGGCCCGGTGATCCATTTTGACTGGCCGCTTGCCGTGGCGATACGCCCGTCAAAGGATGTCGCCAGTTTCAGCAACAATTCGGGCCGTCCCCGCTGAACGCGGCTGAGAAATCCGCCCAGATCACGCGCGGCCTCTTCGGCCAGAACGCCGGTGTCGACCTGAATACCAGCAGTGCCCAGCAGGGCGAAGCCCCGGCCCGACACGCGCGGGTCAGGATCGTCTGCCGCGACAACGACGCGCGCGACGCCCGCAGCAATCAGCGCTTCGCTACACGGCGGAGTGCGGCCGTGATGCGCGCAGGGCTCCAGCGTGACATAGGCGGTCGCGCCGCGCGCCGCCGCGCCCGCCTGTGCCAGCGCCTGCGTTTCGGCATGGGGCCGGCCGCCCGGCTGTGTCCAGCCGCGCCCGACGATACGGCCCTCATGGGCGATGACGCAGCCGACGGCGGGGTTGGGCCAGGTATTGCCCTGCCCGCGCCGTCCCAGCCCCAACGCCACGCGCATGAAGCGGATGTCGGCGCCCTGCGTCACGTCTTGGACGGCTCGGCCCCGGTTGTGTTTTCGGGGCGCAACTCGCTCACGAATTTGTCGAAATCATCGGCGGCCTGAAAATTCTTGTAGACGCTGGCAAAGCGCACGTAAGCGACCGTGTCGATCCGTGCGAGGCTTTCCATCACGATCTCGCCCACGGTTTTCGAGGGAATATCGGTGTCGCCCATGCTCTCCAGACGGCGCACGATGCCCGAGATCATCTGCTCGATCCGCTCCGGCTCGACCGGGCGCTTTTGCAGGGCAATACGGATGGAACGCTCCAGCTTGTCGCGGTCAAAATCCTCGCGGCGGCCATTGCTTTTGACCACGACCAGATCGCGCAGCTGCACACGTTCATAGGTGGTAAAGCGTCCGCCGCATGCCGGGCAAAACCGTCGCCGCCGGATCGAGACATGCTCCTCCGCCGGGCGTGAATCCTTGACCTGTGTTTCAATATTTCCGCAAAACGGGCAGCGCATCGGCCTGTCCTTTTATTGTCTCTGCCTCTCGGATTTGGGTCTGTCGCCCATTTATCCACAGCCACTATAGGGCAGCCGCAAAGTTTTGGGTAGATGCGAAATCGCGCCCCCAGATGCAGCGTCATGGACCTTTATCGCCCCTCGCACGTTGAAACGGCAATACGTTTTCAAAGGAGTCTCCCCATGACAGCCAAGGTTCTTTTCATCACCGGTGCATCCTCAGGCATTGGCGCCGAAACGGCACGCCGCGCGGCGGATGCCGGATGGCGTATTGCGCTGTTTGCGCGCAGCGAAGACAAACTGAAGACGCTCGCGGAAGAGATCGGCGATGGCGCGCTTGCCCTGCCCGGTGACGTCACCGACCTTGCTGGGTTGCAGGATGCGGTCGCCCAGACAGTCTCGCACTTCGGCCAGCTTGACGCGGTCTTTGCCAATGCGGGCACCGGGCTGGATACGCCGGGCGTCGAGGCGGGCGATCCCGAAGAATGGCGCAGTCTGATTGATATCAACGTGATGGGCGTGCTGCTGACGCTCAAGGCGGCCTATGCTCACCTCAAGGCGTCCAAGGGTCATCTGATCCTGACCGGGTCAGTTGCGGGGCGCGTGCATATCTCGGGCTCAATTTACGGCGCCTCGAAATGGTTCGTGCACGGGCTGGCCGGCAACATGGCGCAGGACATGCGCGAATGGGGCGGGCGCTGCACTGTCATCGCGCCCGGCATGGTCGATACGCCGTTCTTCGAGACGCCGAAACCCGACAAGCTCAAGCCGCTGGACGTCGCCAATGCCGTTGTCTACGCTTTGAACCAACCGGCCCACGCCAATGTGCAGGAGGTCGTGGTGATGCCCACGGGCTGACAGGCGGCAGGAGCAAAATTTTGCAGGAAATCCCCGGAACGACCGAGTGGCGCAAGGCGATGCGCCAGGAATTGATCGAAGCGCGGCAAGCCATTCCGGTCGCCGCGCGGCAAGAGGCCGATGCACGATTGACCGAACGGCTGGATGCGCTGATCGGCGACGTGAAGGGGCTGACCATATCGCTCTACTGGCCGTTCCGGGGGGAGCCCGACCTGCGCAAGTGGGCCACCGCCTGCCGGGATCGGGGCGCATCGCTGGCCTTGCCCGTGGTGGTCGCCAAAGCCGCGCCGCTGGAGTTTCGCCGCTGGACGCCGGGCGATAAACTGGAAAAAGGTGTCTGGAACATCCCGATACCGCCGGGCAGCGCGGAAGTTGTGGCGCCCGACATCGTCTTGGCCCCCGTGGTTGGGTTGGATGACGCGCAATTCAGGCTGGGATATGGCGGCGGGTTCTTTGATCGCACGATAGCGTCGCTACGCGACAAAGGGCACAATCCACGTGTCATCGGGGTCGGCTATGCGCAACAGAAGATGAAGACAATCCATCCGCATGAATTCGATATTCCGATGGATGATGCAGTGTTGATCGACGCGACGGCACATAGCGAATAAGCGTGCCAAGCCCCGTAAGCTGACACGCTGTCAATGTATATTTCCGGACAGGCGTTCTGCGCCCAGTCCGTCAACCCTCGACAACACAAACCGAAATCGGAAGATCATCATCCACCATGAACGATGGCAAGGTCCAGCCGCTGTCGGTCACAACCGGTTCCTGACGCAGCTTACGCAAGGTCGCTTCGCAATCTGCCAACTCGTCCTGAGCGACATTGATCTGGAAGACGTCGGACGGCTGAGTGTCTGTGATATCAAACGTCGTTGCCAATCCGGCAACGGGGGCGCACAGGGCGGCGATGATGACAAAGCGTTTCATTGCGTTCTCCTTCGATCTGGAAAAACAACGCATTAGCGCAGAAAAAGTTCAGCTCGAATAAACCGCGCCGCAAAAAATATTTCGAATTGATCGCGGCGCGGAGTGATTTTCTTACTGGTCGAGGAACGAGCGCAGCTTGCGCGACCGGCTGGGGTGCTTGAGCTTGCGCAGGGCCTTGGCCTCGATCTGGCGGATACGTTCGCGCGTGACCGAAAACTGCTGGCCGACCTCCTCCAGCGTGTGATCGGTATTCATGCCGATGCCGAACCGCATGCGCAGTACACGCTCCTCCCGCGGGGTCAGCGACGACAGCACGCGCGTCGTGGTTTCCTTGAGGTTGTCCTGAATGGCCGAATCCAGCGGCAGGACGGCGTTCTTGTCCTCGATGAAGTCGCCCAGCTGGCTGTCTTCCTCATCGCCGATGGGCGTTTCCAGCGAAATCGGCTCCTTGGCGATCTTCATCACCTTGCGGACCTTTTCCAACGGCATCTGCAGCTTTTCGGCCAGCTCTTCGGGTGTCGGCTCGCGGCCGATCTCGTGCAGCATCTGGCGCCCCGTGCGCACCAACTTGTTGATCGTTTCGATCATATGCACCGGAATACGGATGGTGCGCGCCTGATCGGCGATGCTGCGGGTGATCGCCTGACGGATCCACCATGTCGCATAGGTGCTGAACTTGTAGCCGCGGCGATACTCGAACTTGTCGACGGCCTTCATCAGGCCGATGTTGCCCTCCTGGATCAGGTCCAGGAATTGCAGGCCGCGGTTGGTGTACTTCTTGGCGATCGAGATGACGAGGCGCAGGTTCGCCTCGACCATTTCCTTCTTGGCCAGTCGCGCTTCCTGCTCGCCCTTCTGGACCTGGCCGACGATGCGGCGGAATTCGGAAATATCGAGGCCCACATACTGCCCCACCTGCGCCATTTCCGAGCGCAACTCGGTGACCTTGTCGTTCGAGCGTTCGATCAGCATCTGCCAACCGCGCCCGGATTTCTGGGCCATGTCGTCCAGCCAGTTCGGGTCAAGCTCGCGGCCGCGGTATTCGTCGATGAATTCGCGCCGGTTGATGCGGGCCTGATCGGCCAGCTTCACCATGGCCGAGTCGATCATCATGATGCGCTGGTTGATGCCGTACAGCTGGTCAATCAGCGCCTCGATCCGGTTGTTGTGCAGATGCAGCGAATTCACCAGCACGACGATTTCGCTGCGCAGGGTCTGATAGGTGTCCTCTTGCGTGGACGAAAAGGTGCCGTCCTCGTTCAGCGTCGCTGAGATGCGGCTGTCCTGCATTTCTGCCAGCTTGAGGTAATCGTCAGCGATATGGTCGAGGGTTTCCAGCACGATGGGCTTCAGCGCGGCCTCCATCGCGGCCAGGCTCATGTTGGCCTGCTCGTCCTCATCGTCGTCGTCGTCTTCGGCGATGGGGTTTCCGTCGGCGTCCAGTTCGGTGCCACTCTCCTTGGTCGAGGTGGGCGCATTGGCGGCATTCGCGGCCTCAACGACAGATTCGCCCTCGCCATCCATCTGGTTGCCGAAGGTCGTCTCAAGGTCAATGACATCGCGCAGAAGAATATCCTCGGTGACCAGTTCGTCACGCCAGATCGTGATCGCCTGAAAGGTCAGCGGGCTTTCGCACAGACCCGCGATCATCGTGTTGCGGCCAGCCTCGATCCGTTTGGCGATGGCGATCTCGCCCTCGCGGGACAGCAGTTCAACGCTGCCCATCTCGCGCAGGTACATGCGTACCGGATCGTCGGTGCGGTCCAGCTTCTCTTCCTTGCCGGATCCCAGCGTGATTTCACCCCGGCGGCCAACTTCGGCCACGGCCGTTCCGCGCTGCTCTTCGTCCTCGACCTCGTCGTTTTCAATGATGTTGATGCCCATTTCGGACAGCATCGACATCACATCCTCGATCTGTTCCGAGTTGACCTGATCGGGCGGAAGCACCTTGTTGAGCTGGTCGTAGGTGATGAACCCCTTCTCACGCGCCTCCGAGATCATCTTCTTGATGGCAGTCTGGCTCATGTCCAGCGACATCTCGGCGTCCTGATCGTCGGGCTTCTGGTCGTCGGTATCTTTGGCGGCCATGTACGTCTCCTGAATGACGGGCGCGTGATTCGCTCAGTTCGAATCATCCCTGCGCAGAAGTGATTCGCAACCCGTTTACCTGTTTTTCTTTACCCGGACCTCACCAAAATCCATTTAACGGCGTGGCTTCGAGAATGTAATCTTGTCCAGAAGGGCATCAAACTGCTCGCGTTCACCGCGATTGATTCGCGCCCCGTTGTCGGCAAGGTCGTATTCGGCCCGGTCCTCGTGTTCGCTCCGCACCGCGCGGTTCCGGGCCTCGGCGGCCTGCCCTAGCCGCCATGTCATGGCCTCATCCGCGACGCCGAGCATATCCTCGGCGGCGTCGACAATCTCGGCCCGCAACCCTTGCGTCGCTGCGATCTTTGCCAATTCCTCTGCTACGGTCATCTGCGCCAATGCGGTGTCGCCCGGATGGCGCACCGGGGGCGTTAAGGCGACATGGGGTAATGACAGCAGCTTTTCAAGGGCGTGGCTGCCCATCGCGGCGGTTATTGCATCGCGTAATGGGCCCGCCCCGTCGGGGCCATGACCTGCGATCAGATCGCGTAACTGGGCATGATCGGGGTCGAAACAGTCCAGTCGCTCCAGCGCCGTCTCGAAATCGGCCAGGATGGCCGGGGTCGAAATAAGCGCCGCCAGAATGACCGCCTCGCGCATCTGGTCATGCGACCGCGCGTCCGACCGGGCAAGCGGCGATGATTTGGTGCTGGCACGGGCCGATTGGTCGGGCTTGATCCAGCGCCCCTTGCCCGTCCCGCCCTTGCCAAGGCGCGCCTGCTCGCCCCCACCGGGCCGGAAAAGCCGCCAGCATAAATCCTTGAACGCCTGCGCGTAATGGCCGCGAATGGACGGATCGGTGATCCGGCTGACGGCGTCGTGCAGAGCTTTGTCCAGCGCCGCGCGCCGCTCGGGGCTGTCGAAATCGCGCCCCTCGGTTTCGCGCTGCCAGAGCAGCTGAACCATTGGCTGCGCACCCTCGATCAGCGCCTGCACCGCGCCCGCGCCTTGGGCCCGCAAAATATCGTCGGGGTCCTGCCCCTCGGGCATCAGCGCGAACCGCAGGCTTTTGCCCGCCTCCAGCAACGGCAGCGCCAGATCAATCACCCGCTGCGCCGCCGCCAGACCGGCCCGATCACCGTCCAGCGCCATGATCGGCTCGTCCACCGCGCGCCACATCAGTTGTAGCTGGGTTTCCGTCACCGCCGTGCCAAGCGGCGCGACCGCGCCCTGAAACCCGGCCTGCACCAGCGCGATGACGTCCATGTAGCCTTCGGCCACGATCAGCGGCTGGCCCTTGCCCGCCGCCTCGCGTGCGGGGGCGTAATTATACAGCGTGCGGGATTTGTCGAAGAGCTCGGTTTCGGGCGAGTTCAGATATTTGGCGTTGTCGTTCGGGTCCATCGCCCGCCCGCCAAACGCGATGACGCGGCCGCGCGCGTCATGAATGGGAAACATGATGCGGCCGCGAAACACGTCATAGGGCGTGCCACCCTTCTGCGACGGGCGCGCAAGACCGCAGCCCAGGATAAGGTCGGCGTCCACATTCTTGCCGGTCAGATGATCCCAAAGCCCCTGCCATGCCTGCGGTGCAAAACCGATGCCAAACTGTTCCTGCGTGGCCTCATCAAGGCCGCGCCGCTCCAGATAGGCACGGGCCTCCGCACCGGCGCCGGTTTTCAGCATCAGGCGAAAATGTTGCTGCGCCTGATCCATGACTTCGGCAAGCTGGGTCCGGCGATCGGCCTTGGCCTGCGCCTGTGGGTCGCGCTCGGGCATCTGCATGCCCGCCTCGGCGGCGAGGATGCGGACCGCCTCCATGAACTCCACATTCTCGCTGTCACGGACAAAGCTGATGGCGTCGCCCTTGGCGTGGCAGCCAAAGCAATAATAGAATCCCTTGCGGTCATCGACATGGAAACTGGCGGATTTTTCCTGATGGAACGGGCATGGCGCCCACATGTCGCCCTTGCCCTGGTTCGATTTGCGATTATCCCACATCACCTTGCGCCCGACCACTTGGGTCAGCGATGTGCGCGTTCGCAATTCTTCAAGGAAACCGGGAGGCAGGGACATGGCTGCAATATGGCCCGAGTCGCGCCTGCCGCCAAGGGCATCCGGAGCGACAATGTGTTTTAGCCAAACCGGACTATACGGGACCATGCCCCGGCTAAACGCGGTAGGCGCTTAGCCTGCCTGCTCCAAGCAAGCGGTTTCAAAAGCGGCGGAGGCGATTTCATCGGGCAATTGATCGGCTGGCAAAGTGTAGACCCACTCGACCAGCGGCTGCACGGCCGGCACGAACCGCGCCTCCAGATCGCTTGCGGTGAGCGCGGCCAGCGTATCGGCCTGCGCGCTGCCTTTGGTGCGCATCGCCGCTGCATTGGCGACGATGGCGGCAGTTTTGGCACAAACCTCGCCGACGCTACCGGCGGCAAGTGCAGGTGGTACGGCGGTCAGGATCAAAAGGGCGCAAAGCGGGAATCGGAACATTCTGGACCTTCGGTGGGAAAAGATGTGCCCCGCCTACCAACGCCGGTGCGCCTTGCAAAGGCGGTTTGATTTTCAGTGGATGGTTGCGCAGATTTCTGCGCAACCCATTCGGTTTTTCCCTGATGCGCAGATCAAAGGCCCCGATCAAAGACCCAGCGCGCGATAGCTGGCCGCGACCTTGTCGATGGAGACAAGGTAAGCCGCCGTGCGCAGGTCTGTCACCTCGTCGCGCATGTGCCAAACGTCCCGCATCGACTGATAGGCCGCGCGCATGGTGTCATCGAGCCCCGAACGCACCAGTTCCAGCTCGCCCGCGCCGCGCAGATATCGCTGCTTGAAATCCGGGCTGAGCGTCCATCCCAGATTTTTGTCGCCGCTCAAACGCTCCAGCTCGTCCACGACCAGCTGGTGCCGCGACTCTTCCTGACGGCGCCCCATGCGGCCGAATCGGATGTGACTCAGGTTCTTGACCCACTCGAAGTAGGAGACGGTCACACCGCCCGCGTTAGCGTACATGTCAGGAATGATGACGCAGCCCTTTTCCCGCAAGATCTGGTCAGCGCCCGCCGTGACCGGCCCGTTCGCTGCCTCGATGATCAGCGGGGCCTTGATGTTGGCCGCGTTCGAGATGTTGATGACGCCCTCCATCGCCGCCGGAATCAGGATGTCGCACTCGTTCTCCAGCGCCTTGGCGCCGTTTTTGATGTACCGGCCCTCGGGAAAGCCGCTGACGCCCCCATGCTTGACGATCCAGTTCCGCACCTCCTCGACATGCAGCCCCTTCTCGTTGATCAGGGCGCCGTCATGTTCGACGATGGCGGTGATGATGCAGCCATCCTCTTCGGACAGGAACTTGGCTGCGTGATAGCCCACATTTCCCAGGCCTTGGATGATGACGCGCTTGCCGTCCAGTGTGCCGCTGAGGTTGGCGGCCTTGATATCCTCGGGATGGCGGAAGAATTCCTGTAGCGCGTATTGCACGCCCCGGCCCGTCGCCTCCGTCCGGCCCTGAATGCCGCCGGCATTGATCGGCTTGCCCGTCACGCAGGCGCGTCCATTGATGTCGGTGGTGTGAATGCGCTTATACTGGTCCGCGATCCATGCCATTTCGCGCTCGCCGGTGCCCATGTCGGGGGCCGGTACGTTCTGGCTTGGGTGGATCAGGTCGCGTTTGATCAATTCATAGGCAAAGCGCCGCGTGATACGCTCAAGCTCGTGTTCGTCCCATTCGCGCGGATCGATGCGCAGACCGCCCTTGGAGCCGCCAAACGGCGCCTCGACCAGCGCGCATTTGTAGGTCATCAGCGCCGCCAGCGCTTCGACCTCGTCCTGGTTGACACCCATGGCATAGCGGATACCGCCCTTGACCGGTTCCATATGCTCCGAATGGACGCTGCGGTATCCCGTAAAGGTATGGATCTGCCCGCGCAGACGCACGCCGAACCGCACGGTGTAGGTCGCGTTGCAGACCCGGATCTTCTCCTCAAGCCCCGGTTCAAGATCCATCAGGGCGACCGCCCTGTTGAACATCAGATCCACAGACTCGCGGAAACTCGGCTCTTTCATGGCTGTCATTGCTTACCTCCAATATGCGGCAGGCATTGCCCGACCACTACGATCTATGACGTAATTCCAAACACATCGTTAAACCCTGCAGTTTTTTTGTCCAGACAAGCGTGCTGACCACCGGGCTGTCGCCGGAACGGCAACACTAAACCGATTCATGCTCAATTGTCCCAATTTCTCCGCATTTACCGGAATTTCATCGCGTTTTCCGCCCAATTTTAGACACAGTGGGCGATCATAAACATGGTAACGAAGTCCGAGTCGACAACGCCGCTTTCGGCATCGCGAGGTATCACAGTGACGCATTCGAGTATCCAAACCCGCCGCAAAACCGTCCTGCACGCTGCAGGTCAGCGCCTCCGCCGCAAGGGAATTGCCAAACCATCCACGTTCCACAAGGACGAGGATGGTGCGATCGTGGTGTTCACGCTATTCGCGTTGCTGATGATGCTCATCGCGGGCGGGATCGCCATAGATGTGATGCGCCAGGAAATGACCCGTGCGCGGATCCAGAACACGCTGGACACTGCTGTGCTGGCCGGCGCCGGTGCGCCATATGGCACCAGCCCGAAGCTGATCGTTCAGGATTTCATGGCCAAGGCTGACATGGGCGATTACCTCGCCGCGCTGGACGACGACGGGCTCAATGACGACGACGACATCATCCAGACCATGAATTCGAGCAAGGTCAGCGCATCCGCAAGCACATCGATGGACACCCTCTTGATGCACCTGAGCGGCGTCAAGCAGCTTGGCGCCGCTGCGGCGTCCAGCGCCGAGCGACGCGTGCCCAAGCTGGAAGTTGCGATGGTTCTGGACGTCTCCGGCTCGATGGACAGAAACAGCAAGCTGACCAATCTGAAGTCTGCGGGCAAGAAATTCATCACCAGCATCCTGGAAAGCAGCGAGCACGGCGATGCGGTCATATCGGTCGTGCCGTTCAGCTGGGACGTGTCGCCGGGTTGGGATATCATTGATGCGCTCGATGTGGACGCCCGTCACGATTATTCGACATGCCTTCAGTTCGAGGCCGACGATTACAAGTCGACGGCGATCGACCCGGACGATAGCCAGACGCAGTTAATCTATACTTCGGAATATGACTACGGCTTTGACAAGCTCAATTCCGTTTACCGCACGTGCTATAATGAACCAAACGCGGAAATCCTGCCCTACTCAATCAGCAAGACCGCATTGCACAACAAGATCGATGCGCTGGAGGCTAACGGCAACACGTCCGGTAATCAGGGGATGAAATGGGGCGCCGCGCTGCTGGATCCCAAATTTGCGAGCGTCAAAACTGCCTTGGGCAATGTGGTCACTGGCCAGAATCCGGTGATGGACGCTGAAGGCAAGCCGATTTTGGACTCGGACGGTATCGCGATCACCGAACCAATCTACATGGTCGATCCGCTGGTGGGCGCAGTCCCTGCGAAATACGACGAAGGCGAGACCCTAAAGGTCATCGTGATGATGGGCGATGGCCAGAATACCTACTCAAACCAATTCCCGCTCGTCAGCGGGTTCCGGGGCCCGGATTCCTTCCTGCATTATGTCGAGTGGGAGGAGGAGCAGTTCAAGTATGCGTACAGGGAATACAACGCTGGTAAAACAAGCGATAGCCCCAGCAAATGCGGGAAAAAAGGCTGGGTGTGCGTTTACGAAGACGTCTCGAAGTCGTCCTACTATCTCTACAATCCGTACCAGGACGAGTACCGCAGCCTGAATGATGGACCTACGCTGTCATCTTGGCAGTTCGAGAACCTGGAAACCATCTTTGACGGTTTCAAATCGAGCACGCAGTTCAGCTGGGAAATGGCATGGGGCCGGATGAGCCCGAACTACCTGTCCAAGATCTTCGGCTACAAGTCTGCTGAAAATCAGTTCGAGAGCAGCTCGAACCGCGTTCAGGGTAGCGAAAAGGATACGCGCATGCAGAGTGTCTGCACTGCGGCCAAAAAGAAGAACGTGGTGGTTTACACCATCGGGTTTGAGATCGGCGAAGGCAGCACTGCCGAGGTCCAGCTGAAGAAGTGCGCCACGTCCGATGCACATTACTATCGTGCAGAGGGTATCAACATCACCGATGCCTTCAGTTCGATCGCATCGAACGTGATCAATCTACGGCTGACCCAATGATGCGCCGCGTAACCCAAAGCCTGCGTCGGCTGGTGGGGCTGGCCCACCGCGAGGATGGAAACGCCACGGTCGAGTTCGTGATCATCTTTCCGATGTACTTCGCGCTTCTCGCCATGTCGATCGAACTGAGCATGATCACCCTGCGCCAGACCATGCTGGAGCGCGGGCTGGATATGGCGGTCCGCGATATCCGTCTGGGAACCGGTGAGTTCGTTCAGAACTACGACACGGATGAGGAAAACGAAGCGGCCCTCGAAGCGTATCACGAAAAGATTAAGACACGCATCTGCGACGAGGCGTTTGTGATCCTGGATTGCGCAAACAACGTCAAGCTGGAGATGGTGCGCAGCGACATGCGCAACCTCGTCTCGCTCGGCGGGGAAGTCATGTGCACCGACCGCGAGGAAGAGGGCAAGGCGACCTACAACCTTATTCCCGGCCAGCAAAACGATCTGATGTTCCTGCGAGCCTGCGCAAAATACGACCCTATTTTTCCGACTTGGCATCTGGCCCGCTCGCTGAAGAAGGACAACAGCGGCCAGTTGGCAATCGTGACGATGTCTGCCTTTGTGATGGAGCCCTTGTAAAATGATGCGCTGCATACCAAAAACATGGGTCGCCAGGTTCCGCAATGACGAACGCGGCTCGGTCGTGGTCGAGGCGGTCATCACCCTGCCCCTGCTGATCTGGGCCGTCGGCGCAACCTATGAGTTCTTCGAACTTTACCGCTATAACAGCGCCCGCGACAAGGCCAGCTATACCATCGCCGACATGATATCGCGCGAGAATGCGGCGATCACGCCGCTCTACATGGACAACGCCAAAATCGTATTCGACACGATCTCGAACGACAGGGGCGCCAATTCTCTGCGTGTTTCAGTTGTGAAATTCGACAGTGGCAAGAATGAGTATGTGCTCAAGTGGAGCAAAGTGCGCGGCACCGATGGTTTGAAAGAGCTGGTGTCGGCGGACGTCCAGACGGCCCATGACAAACTGCCTGTCCTGCGCGGTGGCGAAGAGTTGATCATCGTCGACAGCGTGTCGACCTACCCCTCTATCTTCAAGGTGGGTCTAAGCGATGATCTGAAAATCCGCACGAATGTCATGACCAAGCCCCGCTTTGTCCCGCAGGTCAACTGGGAAAGCAGCTAAGTGCGTTCCGCGTAAGAGTATGAGAGAGCGCCGGATCATATCGGGCGCTCTTTTCAGTTCAGGAAGCGTAAACCTGCCGCGCCCTCTGTTGCCGCCGCGCAGCATGAAGGCAATCCAACGGCCCGGCCTTTGGTTGATCGTCCTCTTATTGCCCGCAGGTTAGCTGCAACAAACTAACATGTTATGATGTTTCGGTAGAGGGAAACCGATATCATGAGGACATGCTGATCCATAGAGCCAGTCGGTACCTGACCGGGCATTGGCGCGGCGCACACGGGCTTGCATGGTCTTTCTGGATCAACTTCGTGTTAATTCGCGTTCTGGTGTCGGTTCTGCACGAATGGCTCCGCCCGGAAACGGGGCAGGATTTCCGAGACAACCAGGTATTGGTCCTACTTCTGGCTGTGGTCTTTCATGGTATATTGTTCATATGGCAGGCCGTCGGTGTCATCCGCGCCGCCGAGACACATAATCGCACCAGCGGATCCATGGCCCCGGTCTGGGGAGCTCAGATAGCCTTGGTCGTGGCCTCCTTCTGGGTCATGAGCTACGCGATTGACGCGTGGAACATGACGCTTCCGGTTCTGGATCATCGAAAACTCCAATCCGAATTCGAAGCCGAGCGTGCAGCAAAATACAGCATCGAGCCGACAGCGGACGGGCGGTCACTGACACTGACCGGTTCGCTGGAGCTTGGAGTTGCAGGTCATCTTAAACACCAACTGAAAGCGTATCCGGACGTGGAGCAGATCATTCTGGCCAGCACCGGCGGCAACATCTACCAGGCCAGAGGGCTGTCAAATACCATCAGGCAGAATGGTTTGAACACATTGGTCATATCCGAATGCAGTTCGGCCTGTACCATTGTTTTTATCGGCGGGATCGAACGCCAACTGGCGTCTGGCGGCAAGCTTGGGTTCCACCAGTACCGAATTGATGCCGACTATGTTGTGCTGAATTCAGACCCATTGCGGGAGCAAGACCGCGACCGTGCAGTTTTCCTTCAATCCGGTGTCGCCGTCTGGTTCCTGGACATGATGTTCGACAGCCGACCTTCGGACATGTGGTATCCGGAGTTGTCTGAATTGATTGCTGCCCGCGTCATAACCGGGATCGCGCCCTAAAACGGTTTGCCCATAACCAGAGACATCAGCAGAGGCGAAACGCTTTAGCGCCGCGCGGTCACTTCCGCGCCCATCGCCTCCGGCTCTGTATCGACCAGCCGATCCGGAAATCCCGGCGCGGTGATGGAGAGGCCGGTCGCCTCCTCCAGCCGTTCGATTATGCGGTCCGATTGCGCGCGCGCGCCGAAACGGCGCTGGCCGTCGGACAGGATGTCGATGATCAGCGGCGATATCTCCAGCGGGACGCCGTGCAGATCGGCCAGTTTCTGGAACAGGCCGATATCTTTCTGCACCAGATCCATCGTGAAGTTGACGTCCCGCGCGCCCGACAGGATCAACTGGCTTTCCGTCTCGTGCACAAACGAATTGCCGGACGAGATCGCAATCGCGTCAAAGGTCGTGCCCAAATCCATCCCGGCGGCCTTCATCACGGTCAGCGCCTCGCACAGCGTCAGCAGGTTGGCGGTGGCCAGATAGTTCGTCATCACCTTCAGGACCGAGGCGCTGCCCAGATCGCCGGTATGCAGGATCTTGCGCCCCATGATCGTCAGCAGCGGCAGGATACGCTCGAACGTGGCGCGGTCGCAGCCGGCATAGATGCTGATATTGCCGGTATCGGCGCGATGGCAGCCGCCCGAGACCGGGCAATCGGCGACAGCGGCGCCCTGCGCCATGACCTCGGCCCCAAGGCGCTGCACCTCGGCGGCGTCGGTCGTCGACATTTCGATCCATGTCTTGCCGGGGCCCATATGCGGCAGCATCTGTGCAACGACAGCGGCGCTGGCGGCGGGGCTGGGCAGGCAGGTGATCACGGTGTCGCAGTCCTGCATCATCCGCGCGGAATCGCCGCCGTCCTCCGCGCCTCTGGCCACAAATGCGGCGACAAGATCCGCGTCCAGATCATGCACCACCAGCGGCACACCGCCGCGCAGCAGGCTTCCTGCCAGCTTGCCGCCGACATTTCCCAATCCTATAAACCCGGTTTTCATACGTCGCCCCCAATGCCTGCACGCGAGCAGCGTCGCCTGCCTTGCCCGCGCCGTCTGGGCAGAAAACGACACCGCAGGGGCGAATTGGGCCGCCATAGCGGCGCAGGCGCGCGCCACGCTTGCCCATGGCCCGCAAAAAGTGGCATTACCCACGGGTCACTTTACGCAAACCGCCGGAAACCTCGCATGCGCCGCAGCCTCCCCCTTGCCCTGATTACCGCACTCGCTGCGGTTGGCCTGCTGCCGGGCTGCGCGCAGTTTCCCGAACTGGACGCCACGCTGACGGACGAGGCGCGCCGCCCGCCCTACCCCGATCTGGTCCCGCTCAGCGGATTGCAGGAGCGCATCAGCGGCACCAACACGGACCCCGGCACGGCGCCCGCCATCGAGGCGCGTATTGCCGGGCTGAAAACACGCGCCGCACGCCTGAGCGGCACGGTGATCGACAGCGACACGCGCGCGCGGATGCAGGCCGGGGTGCAGCCGCCGGCGCAGCAGTAACCGCGCCCCGCAGCTGCCAAAACCCGCGTTGCACCCTGCGCGCTTTGCCTGTAGATCGCCCAAAGACCCATTCCAGAGCCGGAGACAGCCCCATGAACGATCCCTTGCGCCTTGGCATCGCCGGATTGGGCACCGTTGGCACCGGCGTAGTGCGCATCATCCGCCAGAAGGCAAACCTGCTGGCCGAACGCGCCGGACGCCCCGTCACGATCAGCGCCGTCTCGGCCCGCTCGCGCGGCAAGGAGCGCGGCGTTCCCCTGGGTGATTACGCGTGGGAGGATGACCCGGTCGCGCTGGCGCAGCGCGATGATATCGACGTTTTCGTCGAACTGATGGGCGGCGACGATGGCCCCGCCAAGGAGGCGACCGAGGCCGCGATTGCCGCAGGCAAGGACGTGGTGACGGCCAACAAGGCGCTGCTGGCCCATCACGGCCACGCGCTGGCGCTGGCGGCCGAGGCCGCTGGCCGCGTGATCCGCTTCGAGGCCGCTGTGGCGGGCGGTATCCCCGTCATCAAGGCGCTGACCGAGGGGCTGGCCGGCAACGACATGACCCGCGTCATGGGCGTGATGAACGGCACCTGCAACTATATCCTGACGCGGATGCAGTCGGCGGGATTGACCTATGCGGAGGTGTTTCAGGAGGCATCCGATCTGGGCTATCTGGAGGCCGATCCGCAGCTGGACGTGGGCGGCATCGATGCCGCGCACAAGCTGTCGCTGCTGGCCGCAATCGCCTTTGGCAATCAGGTCGATTTCGGCTCGGTCCAGATGGAGGGGATCGGCGCGATCACCATTCAGGATATCCACCACGCCGCCGACATGGGCTTTCGCATCAAGCTGCTGGGCGTCGCGCAGATGACTGGCCGGGGGCTGGAGCAGCGCATGACGCCTTGCCTCGTTCCGGACACCAGCCCGCTGGGCCAGCTTGAGGGCGGGACCAACATGGTCGTGCTGGAGGGCGACAATGTCGAGCAGATCGTGATGCGCGGCCCCGGTGCGGGCATGGGCCCCACTGCCAGCGCCGTGATGGGCGACGTCATGGACATCGCGCGCGGCTTTCGCTTGCCGGTCTTCGGGCGTCCGGCCACCGGACTGGAGCGGCCGCAGCCCGCACTCGGCGGCACGCCTGCGCCTTACTATTTGCGCATGTCGCTGACCGACAAACCCGGCGCGCTGGCCAAGGTGGCGACGGCACTGGGCGACGCCGGTATTTCGATCAACCGGATGCGGCAATACGACCACACCGGCCCGGACGCACCCGTGCTGATCGTCACGCACAAAGCGGGCCGCGCCGATCTGGACCGAGCGCTGGCAGCAATGCCGGGTCTCGGCGTTGTGACAGACACGCCTATCGCCCTGCGCATCGAAAGCGTCTGAAGCATTTTCTTGTGCGGTCTGCCGCCTGCCGATAACTTGGACCCTGTTTTCCGTCCCATCCCGCGTTTGCAAAAGGATCTTGCCATGACCGATACCGCCGATTTCAACGACCGCATGCTGTCGCTCGGACTGGCCCGCGTTTCCGAGGCGGCCGCGCTGGCCTGTGCGGACATGATCGGACGCGGCGATGAAAAGGCGGCGGACCAGATGGCCGTCAACGCCATGCGCGAACAACTGAACAAGCTGGCGATCAAAGGTGTGGTCGTCATCGGCGAGGGCGAGCGTGACGAGGCCCCGATGCTGTTCATCGGCGAAGAGGTCGGCACCGGCGACGGCCCCGGCGTTGACATCGCGCTGGACCCGCTGGAGGGCACGACCCTGACCGCCAAGGCAATGCCGAACGCGCTGACCGTGATTTCGATGGCACCGCGCGGCAGCCTGCTACACGCGCCCGACACCTATATGGAAAAGCTGGCCATCGGGCCGGGCTATGCCAAGGACGTGGTCGCGCTGGACATGTCGCCGCGCGAGCGGGTCGAGGCATTGGCCAAGGCGAAGGGCTGCAAGCCGTCCGAAGTGACCGTCTGCATCCTTGAGCGGCCCCGCCACCAGGAAATGATCGACGAGGTCCGCGCCACCGGCGCCGCCGTCTATCTGATCCCCGACGGCGATGTCGCCGGCGTCATCCACTGCGCCGAGGCGGAGCTGACCGGCATCGACATGTACATGGGCTCGGGCGGTGCGCCCGAGGGTGTGCTGGCCGCGTCTGCGCTGAAATGCATGGGCGGGCAGATCTGGGGCCGGCTCTTGTTCCGCAACGATGACGAACGCGGCCGCGCCGCCAAGGCAGGCATCACCGACCTGAACCGCATATATGCGCGCGACGACATGGTAACGGGCGACGTGATCTTTGCCGCCACCGGCGTGACGGACGGATCGCTGGTCAAGGGCGTCAAGCGGCGGCAGACATATGTCGAAACGGAAACCATCCTGATGCGGTCGAAAACCGGATCCCTTCGCCGGATGATCTACCGCAACCCGATCAAGTAGACCGCGACAAACAAGACGACAGAGCCGGGCGCGCCGATCGAAACGGCGCGCCTTTTCGCATGATGGGCACGCGTTTTTCAGGTATCCGCTTTGCGCCCTTGCCCACTCATCAAGAAAACCCAAGCACTGCATCGACAAAACGTGTTTCGCCTATTTGCCCCGGTCGCATAAGGTTTGCCCTATCCACGGAAAGGGCAAGAAATGGCAGTTGAGACAATCGACACGGTCGTCGTAGGCGGCGGGCAGGCAGGCATCGCGATGAGCGAGCATCTGACCAGCCACGGCATCCCCCATGTCGTATTGGAGCGGCACCGCATCGCCGAACGCTGGCGCTCGGAGCGGTGGGATTCGCTGGTTGCCAACGGTCCAGCATGGCACGACCGCTTTCCGGGCCTGACGTTCGGCGATCTGGACCCCGACGCCTTTGCGCCGAAGGAACGGGTGGCCGATTACTTTGTCCAATATGCCGAAATGATCGGTGCGCCCGTGCGCACCGGGGTCGAGGTCCGGCGCGTCAGCCGTCTGGATGGGCGCCCCGGCTTTTGCGTCGAGACATCGGACGGCGTGATCGAGGCGCGCAATATCGTCGCCGCGACCGGGCCATTCCAGAAGCCGGTGATACCGGCCATCGTGCCGAAAGAGGCAGACGTCCTTCAGATCCATTCAAATCGGTATCGCAACCCCGAACAGATGCCGGACGGCGCCACTCTGGTCGTCGGGGCCGGATCCTCCGGCGCCCAGATCGCTGCCGAGCTGATGCGCGCCGGGCGCCGCGTCTACCTGTCTGCGGGGCCGCATGACCGCCCCCCACGCAGCTATAGGGGCCGCGATTTCTGCTGGTGGCTTGGCGTTCTGGGCAAATGGGATCTGGCCGCGCCCGCCCCCGGCACCGAACATGTCTCCATTGCCGTCAGCGGCGCCAACGGCGGCGAGACCGTTGATTTCCGGCGCCTTGCGCGCGAGGGTCTGACGCTGGTGGGCCGCGCCGAGAGCTACGAAGGCGGCGTGCTGCAATTCGGCGCGGGCCTTGCGCAGAGCATCCGGCACGGCGATGCCAACTACCTGTCCGTGCTGGACGAAGCCGACGCCTATATCGCGCGCAACGGTCTGGACCTGCCCGAGGAACCCGGCGCACGCGATTTCGGGTCCGAGCCCGCCTGCCTGCGCGCGCCGATCCGGTCGCTGGACCTTCGCGATGCCGGGATCACGTCGATCATCTGGGCCACCGGCTTTGTGCTGGATTACAGTTGGCTGGACGTGGACGCTTTTGATGAGGATGGCCGCCCGGCGCATCAGCGCGGCATATCGACCGAGCCGGGCGTTTATTTCCTAGGCCTGCCGTGGCAGTCGCGGCGCGGATCCTCGTTTATCTGGGGTGTCTGGCACGATGCGCGCCACGTCGCCGATTCGATCGCCACCCAGCGCAGTTATCTGGAGTATCACGCGGACGCCGAGGCGCGCAGCAGGCAAAGTGGCGAGGCGCTGCGCAGCGCCTGAGGCGGCGGCAATTCTTCGGGACATTCCGGCCCGCACGCGGTAATCGGCTTGCTATGAGTATTTTCAGGAAGATGAAAGCAAGGCGCGCATGACTGCGTTTCTTGATGTCGAGGCGTCGCTGACCGGGCGGCGCTGGATCGGGCCAACATCGGCGCTGGACCGCGCGGCCGAAGCGATGGCGCAGGAAACCGGGCTGCCCTACCCCGTCTGCCTGGTGCTGGCGCGGCGCGGCGTCGCGCCCGAGGGCGCTGAGGGCTATCTGGCCCCCGCCCTGCGCGAGCTCCTGCCCGATCCCCGCTCGCTGCTGGATATGGAGACGGCGGCGGCGCGGTTTCTCGCTGCCGTGGAGGCGCGCGAGCGCATCGCGATCTTTGCCGATTACGACGTCGACGGCGGCACCAGCGCCGCGCTGCTGATCGACTGGCTGCGCCAGATGGGCCGCGAGGCGACGCTGTATGTGCCTGACCGCATCGACGAAGGTTACGGCCCCAATAACGAGGCGATGGCCGCGCTGGCCGCGGCGCATGATCTGATCGTCTGCGTCGATTGCGGCACGCTCAGCCACGGTCCGGTGGACGCCGCCAAGGGCGCGGATGTCATCATCCTTGACCACCACCTTGGCGGCGAGACATTGCCGGACGCGCTGGCCGTGGTGAACCCCAACAGGCAGGACGAAAGCGGCGATCTGGCGCATCTGTGCGCTGCTGCCGTCGTGTTCCTGATGCTGGTCGAGGCGGGCCGCCAGCTGCGCGAGGCGGGGCAGAAGGGGCCGGACCTGATGGCAATGCTGGATCTGGTCGCACTGGCGACGGTGGCCGACGTCGCGCCGCTGATCGGGGTCAACCGCGCGTTCGTGCGGCAGGGCCTGCGTATCATGGCACGGCGCGACCGTCCGGGTCTGGTGGCGCTGGCCGATGTGGCGCGCATGGACAGCGCCCCCAGCCCATACCATCTGGGATTTCTCATGGGGCCGCGCGTCAACGCGGGCGGGCGCGTCGGGCGCGCCGATCTGGGTGCGCGGCTTCTGGCCTGTGATAACCCTGCCGAGGCGCAGGCGATGGCGGAACGGCTGGACCAGTTGAACGGCGAGCGCCGCGAGATCGAGGCCGGCGTGCAAGCCGCCGCGATGGCACAGGCCGAGGCCCGCGGGCTGGACGCGCCGCTGGTCTGGGCGGCAAGCGACGGCTGGCACCCCGGCGTTGTCGGCATTGTGGCCAGCCGCCTCAAGGAGGCGGCGAACCGCCCCGCCATCGTCATTGGTTTCGACGGCGACATCGGCAAGGGATCTGGCCGGTCCGTCACCGGCGTCGATCTGGGTGCCGCGATCCAGAAGCTGGCAGCCGAAGGGCTGCTGATAAAGGGTGGCGGACACAAGATGGCCGCCGGCCTGACCGTGACGCGCGACCTGCTGGAACCTGCGATGGAGCGTTTGTCCGGGCTGCTGGCAAAGCAGGGCGCCGGAACGGGTGGAGCGGCTGATCTGGCGCTGGACGGGCTGCTGATGCCGGGCGCCGCCACGCCCGATCTGATCACGCAGCTGGACGCCGCCGGTCCCTTCGGCGCCGGGGCCGCCACGCCGCGCCATGTCTTTGCCCAGATGCAAATCACCTTTACCAAGCGCGTCGGCGAGCGGCACCTGAAGATACGCTTTGGCGACGGCACCGGTCCGCAACTCGACGCCATCGCATTCGGTGCCTTCGATAGTCCGATAGGGGCCGCGCTGGAAGGGCATGGCGGCAAGCGTTTCCACCTGGCCGGACGGCTGGAGTTGAACGTCTGGCGTGGCCGCCAGAGCGCGCAGCTCCGGCTGGAGGACGCCGCGCCTGCGTGACTGCGCCACGCGACCGGGACGCCGCTGTCAGTTTTCCGCGCCGCAGATGCGAAAGATGCAAAAACCCCCTTGCGCAGGTCGCCGGATTTGCCTAGGAACCGCCTCACGCAGCGCTTGGCCCGTTCGTCTATCGGTTAGGACGCCAGGTTTTCAACCTGGAAAGAGGGGTTCGATTCCCCTACGGGCTGCCACCCTGCAAAGTTCTCCCCTATTTTGTTGGCGTTTTGGTCCGATTATTGACCGCAACCGACGGTTCGTGGCCTATCTTTCGCCATCAATGCAATTTCTGACATACGGATCAAAGCTGACGCAGGCGAGTGTCGGATTGGTCGTGCGCGGTCTCGGCCACGTCACACCTCGCGGCGAGGTTTCTCTGGCGGAAATGGATTTCTCCGAGGTCACCCCCTCCAGCCCCGAGGCCCTGTCCAGCATAGCTGGAACTCGTGTGACAAGGCCGGATTAGACAAGGCTGTCGCAGGAAGGCTATGGAGGACACGCCTCAAGTTACCGTCCACCGGCACCAAAAGCATCATGCCGATAGACCGAAGGGCGACCATGTATTAACATTCAAACTGGACCACCCGATGGGGACACTTCTGGAAAGGTCGAGACCGATGACAACTATACGACAGTTGCTTGCAGAGAAGGGCTCCGAAGTTCTGGCCATCGGGCCGGACGAGACCGTGCTCGATGCCATCACAATGATGGCAGAACATGATGTCGGCGCGCTTGTCGTTCTGAAGGACGGCAAGCTGATTGGCATCTTTACTGAACGGCACTACGCCCGGAACGTACTCCTGAAGGGCAGATCTTCGCCGAAGACCAAGGTCAGCGAAGCCATGTCGCCCCACGTCATCTGCGTCGCTCCGGCGCAGACGGTCGAAGAATGCATGGCGATAATGAGCGACAGAAAAGTCCGCCACCTTCCCGTTATCAGCGTGAACGAGGTGATTGGCATCGTTTCAATTGGCGATTTGGTCAAGAGCATCATCGGTGACCAGAAATTCGTGATCGAACAGTTGGAACAGTTCATCTCCAGGTGACCGGTCTTGCCACCGATCTCTGAAGAAACCGGCGAGCAGCAGGAAGATCATCTGCAGGCGAATTTGGAAGCGAGGCTTCAACCCGCCCAGTTTCCAAGCCAGTTTCCGTGCACCCAGCCCGTGCGGCGCGGCTGGCCGTAATAGATGCCCCACCATGCACCCTCCGATGCGCAAGGACGAACCGTGTCGCCGTTATAGAGCTCATCTATCTTGCGGTAGTTTGCTCCTGGTCCAGACCGGACCGACAGAAACCCGTCACCCTTCGGATTCAGCCCCATGACTTCGGCGCCGAGGCATCCAGCCGCTTGGTCGTCCTCGACGATCTCGAACTCCACATCCAGCTGCTGCGCCACGGCGGCGCCTGAGGAAATGGCAAGCGCTGCTATCAGTGTTGTCAGTTTCATGAGTGAATCCTCATACTCGGGACGTCACAATCATACTGCACTGGGTGATTTTCGCAACTTTACTGCACCGTTCACGTTCGACAAAGCCGCCATGTCCGGATGGGATCTCTCATCCAAGAAGTCGGAACCGCCGCGAGGTTTTCCCCGCCCGTGTTGACCAGCATGCGTCGGGGTCCCTCTGCGTCATTAGACTGTGCAATGAAGGCCAGCGCATCAAAAGCGATGGTGAGTAATAGCGGCATCCTCGTCAGGCGAAGGGTTCGGGGCTTTCATCGGGGCGATGCCCCCTCACGACGCCGCCGGCGCGAGTGCCCGCCACTTCTTGCGATAGGCCGAGGCGGACAATCCGACGCGTTTGCGGAATGCCGAGCGGAAGCTGGACGGCTCGCTGTATCCGACTTCGGCCGCGATATCGTCGATCGGCACAGCTGTCGTCTCCAGCAGTTGCTTGGCTTCCTCGACGCGCAGGGTCTGGACGTAGCTTGCAGGGGCCTGACCGGTCGCCTTCCTGAACCTGCGATGAAAGCCGCGTTCGGTCAGGCCGCTGCGCGCTGCCATCGCGGCGACCGGGCTGGGCGTGTCGTAGTTCTGCGCCGCCCAGATCTGCGCATCGGCGACAAGATGATCGTCATGCTGCCTGCCCGCCGTCAGCGAGGCATAGGAAAGCTGGCCGTCGCTGTGCGGGTCGATCAGATAGATCTTCGCGATCCGCCGGGCCTCGTCCGCACCCGCAAAGCGCCCGATCAGGTAGAGCATCAGATCGGCCCAGGCCGAGGTGCCGCCGGCGGTGATAACGCGGTGGCCGTCGCCGGCGGGAACCAGAATGCGCTCGCGGCAGACCTTCACATCGGGATAGGTTCGGCCAAGCATGTCGGCATAGCCCCAATGCGTCGTCGCCTCCTTTCCATCCAGAAGGCCGGCAGCGCCAAGAAGAACCGCGCCGGAGCAGACCGATGTGACGATGGCGCCGCGCGCGTAGGCTTCGCCGATCCATTCGGCCACTGGCGCGAAGTCTTCGGGCAGGCCGCGATTGGGGTCGAACAGCAGGTCGGGCACGATGATCAGATCGGGGACGGGACGCTCGTTCAGGGCCGCATCCGGCGTGATCTTGCGCCCGTTGATGTCCCAGTATGGCGCTCCGTCCAATGTTCTCAGACTGACATGAAATATCGGTTCCGCCGTGGGGAGGCCATGCAGCATCTCCCAGTCGCGGCCGACCGACGCGAGCACGTCGAGGATCGAGAACAGCACTGAGGTTCCGGCAATGCGTGATCCGATAACCGCTGTTTTGATAGTCATGTCGTCCTCGTTTACCTTTGAGGCGTCCGAAAATCACCGATTTGATCCGTTTATCTTCTGCCATATTTTGGCTGCCCAGTCCATACGGAGCGTCGTCCGGCACGCGACTCCGCTCGCCGCGTAACGAAGGCGCGCGGCCGACTGATACGGCGGCATTTCGATGGTCAGGCGGCTGATGTCTATGTGCCTCGGTGAAATTGGCGAGCCGAGTCAGGGGCTCGTCCAGCGCCGCTTTCTGCGCGCATTCCCCACGACATCTGCCCTCGTGAAGATTAACGCGCAGCTCATGCGAAACCGCTCTTCCCGCATCCCGAGGTTAGCCGCACGTCCGGTTGGGACCGTATTACCGATATTCATCGCATATTAACATCATATCTGTCCGATAGTCACCGTTTTGGTCCTGCGAGGCCCTACTGCGAATCTCCCGAACAGTTCATTTCTCTGGCCATCGCGGCGGACATTCCGTCACCTCAGCCACCAAAGGAGATGAAAATGACTGTTCAGAATGACATCATCGCATTTGACGATGCCAAGGCCGAAGCCTTCGCCAACCGCTTTACCGGCACGCTGAACGAAGCTGCGCTTGCGATCATGACATCGCTTGGCCACCGCGCGGGCCTGTTCGATGTGCTGGCTGAAAATCCCGGCCTGACTTCGGGTGCGCTGGCCCGCAAGGCGGACGTCAGCGAACGCTACCTGCGGGAATGGCTTGGCGTCATGGTGACGTCCGGTGTCGTTGCCTACGACCCGCAAGCGGGCAGCTACACGCTCCCGCCCGAACATGCCGCGTTTCTCACCCGCGCCGCCGCGCCCGACAACATGGCGGTGACGACGCAGTTCATCGGCGTTGCCGCTTCTGTCGAAAACGAGATGTTGGAGCGGTTCCGCACCGGTGAGGGCCTCTGCTACGGCCATTTCGACCGCTTTCACGAGGTGATGGCCGAGGACAGCGCGCAGCTGGTGGTGGCCTGCCTTGTTGACGCAATCCTGCCGGTCGTGCCGGGCCTGATCGACCGACTGGAGGACGGGATCGACGTGGCCGATTTCGGCTGCGGTGGCGGGCGGGCGATGTTGCGTCTTGCACGGGAATTCCCCCGCAGCCGCTTTGCCGGATTTGACCTTTGCGCCGACGCGTTCGCGGCCACCGAGGCCGAGGCACGCTCCGAAGGGCTGGAAAATCTCGAATTCGAGGCTTGCGATCTGTCCTCGGTGCAATCCGTCGGGCGGTTCGATCTGGTCACCGCGTTCGACGCCGTCCACGACCAGAAGGATCCGCTGGGGTTTCTGCGGCTGATCCATCGGTCGCTGCGCAAGGACGGCGTGTTCCTGATGCAGGATATCGGCGGCTCGCGCGATCTGGAAAAGAACATCGCCAATCCGTTCGCGCCGCTGCTCTACACGATTTCCAGCATGCACTGCACGCCGATCTCGATCGGTCAGGGCGGGCCGGGGCTGGGCGCCATGTGGGGCGTCGAGACGGCGCAGGAATACCTCGCCGCGGCAGGTTTTGGCGAGGTCGAAACCCACCGTCTGCCGCACGACCCCATCAACGCCTACTTTGTCGCCCGCGACTGAACGGCCCTGGAAAATAGGAGAAATACCATGGAACTGAAACCGAAACACATTTGGCCAGCGCGCTCTCGCGGCAGTGGCGTCGCCGGGCGTACCCGCCGACTGATCGCGCGAATACGCGAACGGCAACGGATGGGGCGGGACAAGCGGCACGTGTCGCAACTTTGCGACCACCTGCTCCGGGACATTGGACTGGACGAATACGCAGTCCGGCGGCGTGGAAGCGACGAGTGGCCTGATCTGTAACGCGTGGCATCGAAAGGACAAAACATGCAATCGTCACGAAGAAACGAAACGCTGGTGATCGGCGCGGGGCTTTCGGGCCTCGCGACCGCTCGTGCGCTCGCCGATCGCGGCCTTCCGGTCACCATCCTCGAAGCGCAGCAGCGCGTGGCCGAGCCATGGCGGCGCCGCCATCCCGCGCTGAGGCTCAACATTCACCGCCACTTCGCAGCATTGCCCGGGCAGAAGGCGCCGGATGGCGACGGAGCGTTCCTCAAACGCGACACGGTGGTTGCGCATCTGGAACGTTATGCGGCGCGTCTGGGCGCGCCGATCCATTTCGGCACGGCCGTGACCGGGATCGACCGGGCTGGCGAAGGCTGGACGGTGGCCACGACGAACGGCACGTTTCACGCGGCCCATGTCGTGATCGCCACCGGCCGGGATCGGCAACCTTACATTCCCGACTGGCCGGGGCGCGAGACCTTCAAGGGCGGTCTTATTCACGCCGCCGATCTGGGCGATGTCTCGCGGTTCAACGGGATGCGGGTGCTCGTGGTCGGTGCCGGAAACTCGGGATCGGACGTGCTCAACCATCTGGCGCGGCACGACCCGGCAGAGGTTCTGGTTTCCGTTCGTCACGGCGCTGCGGTAGTGCCGACACGGATCTTCGGCCTTCCGCTGCACCGGTTGGCGCGTATCTTCGCGGCGCTGCCTGCGGCGGTGGTCGACCCCGCCTTCCGCATGACGCAGCGGCTGTTTCTTGGCAATCTTGCGCGCTACGGGCTGAAAAGCCATCCCGACGGCGGCGGCACGCGGCTGTTGCGCGACGGCGTGGCCTTCGCCATCGACGACGGTTTAGTCGCGGCGCTGAAAGCCGGTCAGTTACGGTGCCTGCCGCATGTCGAGCGGTTCGATGAAACCCATGTCCATTTCGCGGGCGGCGCATCCTGTGCGCCCGACGTGGTGATCGCGGCGACCGGGTATCGCACCGGGCTGGAGCCATTGCTGGGGCACCTCGACGTGCTCGACAGGTCCGGCCAGCCCCGGCACCCGATGGGCGAGCGCGACCCGGCCAGCCCCGGCCTGTGGTTCACCGGCTTTCGGCCGATCTTCACCGGCTATTTTGACGCAGCAATGATCGCGGCAGACCGGATCGCCTCGGGCATTGCCGCCGATGCGCAGCGCCACCCGACGACCAGCGAGACCGGCGCGCGCGCCGTAACCGAGCGAACTGCGGACGCATTCCCGTCCTGAAATCCGACGGAAACGGACCTGACCAATGAAGCCGACCAATCTGCTTCTCGCCGCCCTCGCAGCATATGCACCGTTCACTGCATGAACGACGGCTACGGCGTGCGGCTGCAGATCAAGCTTGAAACGTCGGCGGACGTCGAGGGCAAGGAGAGAAGGCGCGTGATCACCTGGACATGGCCCGGTCGCCCGCCCTCGCACTGCGAGCAAGACAGGGAACAAGCGGTTGACCGCGAATAAGCCCGACAGGAAATTGATAGCATGCGCAAAGAAAAATCTTCAGAGCCGACCGGGAAACCATGCGACCGGATCGCAATGTATCGCGAGATGAAGCGCGCCCTCCCCGGCCTTGATGGCATGTACCGTCTCGTTGCCGCCCTGATCGCGACCCGCGCCACCGATAACGCCCGGCTTCTGATTGCCGGGGCCGGCGGCGGGCGGGAAATCGAGGCATTGGGCGCAAGCGCGCTGGCTATGGATATCACCGCTATCGACCCGTCCGAAGAAAATCTGAACAGCGCGAAACGGGTCGCCGATGGGATCGGCGTGTCCCACAGGATCACGTTCTGCAGCGGAACCATTGACGATCTGCCGTCTCGACCGCCCTTCGACGCCGCAACATCCCTGCTGGTCATGCACCATCTTCGCGACGATGGTGCCAAATTGGCCTATCTGACCGCCCTGAAGGATCGGCTGACCGGTGGTGGCATGCTGATCCACGCCGACGTATTCTTTGATGGCCTCGAGGAATTCGAGAGCCTGATTCCGGCATATCTGGCGCATGCGGACCTTGTCGGAGCCAACTATCACGCGGCCCGCCTCGAACTCGAAGCGATACCGCGTCTGCCAATCGTGTCCGAAGATCGCACGCGGGCCTTGTTCTCTGCGGCAGGCTTTTCCGAACCGCGCGAGGTCTTTCGGACCTTGTGGTATCGATGCTGGACCAGCAGCCGGACAGACTATTGTGGGCAAGGAAACTGATAAATTCGGCTACCGTTTTGGCCTTAAGGCCGGCAAAACTCCTACGGGCACACGGCGACGCTGGTCTTTTCGCGAGCCGTGGAACGACCAAAAGATAGCGCTGTCACCCAGCACGTGACCTGCGAGGTCCAACTGCTCAGAAAACTCAAAGACACGCCCGACGGCCCGATATACCTTTTCTTTAACGACCGAGAGGGCTGGAGTAAAATCCCGCAACAATTCCCAACATTGTTGAACGTGTGCAATGGATCAGAGCTACATTATATACTCATATCCCAATGACTTACGCCCAGCCCCGACAACGTTAGCCAACATGCGTGAACGTCCTGCAGGCTGCTATATGTTGTGCTATCTCTCCTGACCCTATCGGAATTCTGCGACAAACCACGCTCTTGGCGCGTTTCTGGCGTCGGTTTCCCTTGAGCCGAGGCCAAAACTTGACCACAAATGGACCGGCTAGCAGATCAGGAGTTCGCGTGTCCCTCTTCCTCGTCGCCCTATTGCCATTTCTTGGGGCGCTCTTGCCCGGACTGATGAACTCCGCTGGCCGTCAGGCCTGCGCTGGGGTGACGGGTGCGGTGACCCTTACCGCGCTGATCGGGCTGCTGACCAACGCGCCCGCAGTGTTCGCCGGGCAGGTCGTGACGGCCCGCATCGACTGGTTGCCGGGCATCGGGATGAATGTGAACCTGATGCTGGATCCGCTTGGGTTTTTCTTTGCCCTGCTGATCCTGGGCATCGGCCTGCTGATCATCGCCTATGCGCGCTTTTACCTGTCGCGCGACGACAACATGGGCGAGTTCTTTACCTATCTGCTGCTCTTTCAGGGCGCCATGGTTGGCATCGTTCTGAGCGATAACATCCTGCTTTTGCTGATCTTCTGGGAGTTGACATCGCTGTCGTCCTTCCTGCTGATCGGCTATTGGAAGCACCTTCCCGAGGGCCGCCAAGGCGCGCGCATGGCACTGGCCGTGACCGGAATGGGCGGACTGGCGCTGATCGGGGGGATGCTGATCCTCGGCCAGATCGCGGGCAGCTACGATCTGAGCGTCATTCTGGAGCGGCGCGATATCGTTCAGGCATCGCCGCTCTATGTCCCGGCCTTGCTGCTGATCCTGCTGGGCTGTTTCACCAAATCGGCGCAGTTTCCGTTTCATTTCTGGCTGCCGCACGCGATGGCCGCGCCGACGCCGGTCAGCGCCTATCTGCACTCGGCCACGATGGTCAAGGCGGGTATTTTCCTGATGGCGCGGCTGTGGCCGGTGCTGTCGGGCACGCCGGAATGGTTCATGATCGTCACCGGCGCGGGGCTGATCACGATGGTGCTGGGCGCTGTCATTGCCCTCTTCAAGCATGACCTGAAGGCGCTGCTGGCCTTCTCGACCGTCAGCCACCTGGGCCTGATCACGATGCTGCTGGGGACCGGGACAGCATTTGGCGCGATGGCGGCGATGTTCCACATCCTGAACCATGCGACCTTCAAGGCGGCACTGTTCATGTCCGCCGGGATCATCGACCACGCGGTGCATACCCGCGACATTCGACGGCTGGGCGGGCTGCGGCGGCTGATGCCGATCACCTTCGTCATTGCCACGCTGGGCGCGTTGTCGATGGCGGGAATTCCGCTGCTGAACGGATTCCTCAGCAAGGAGATGATGCTGGAGGAGGCGCTGCATACCACCCTGTTCGGCGTGCCTTGGCTGGTGCCGCTGCTGGCGGTGATCGGATCGCTCTTTTCGGCAGCCTATTGCTTCCGCCTGATCGCGCATACGTTCCTTGGCCCTGTGCGCGACGATTACCCGGACACCCCGCACGATCCGGGCGCGGGTCTGTGGCTGCCCCCTGCCCTGCTGATCGTGCCGGTCGTGGCCATCGGCGTCGCGCCGTTCCTGGCCGAGCCGTTCATCAAAATGGTAACTCAGGCCGTGCTGGGCGGCGCTGCCGAAACCCCTTACGCGCATTTCAAGATCTGGCATGGGCTGGTGCCGGCGCTGTGGATGTCGATCATCGCCGTTCTGGGCGCGCTGATGCTGCTGGCCCTGCACGCTCCGGCGCAGCGCCTTTGGGACGCAGCTCCCCGCCCGGAGGCAAAGGCGATTTTCGACCGCATCATTGGCGGCGCGGTCGCAACTGCGCGGGCAATCATCCTGCCGCTACATGACGGCGCCTTCAGCCGTTACAGCGCGATCATGGCCGTCACCGTCATCGCCGCAGGCGTGCACGCCTGGGCCACCGGCAGCATCGCGCCCGCGACATATGCCATGCTGCCCATGGGGCCGATTTCCATCGCCGCATGGCTGATGCTGGCCGCAGCGACCCTCGCACTGGTTTTCCTGCACCGCGACCGCCTGTTGTCGTTGATCCTTCTGGGCATCGTCGGGCTGATGGTCTCTATCGGGTTCGTCTATTTCAGCGCGCCCGATCTGGCGATGACCCAATTCACCGTCGAGGTCGTCACGACGATCCTGATGTTGCTGGCGCTGAATTTCCTGCCCAATCGCACCCCGATCGAAAGCACGATCCTGTGCCGCACCCGCGACGCGGCCATCGCCATCGCCGGGGGCCTCGGGGCGATGGCGATGACCTATTACTACCTGCTGCGCGACCCGGTGGGCGAATCGATCTCGGCCTTTCATCTGGCCAATTCCTACAAGGGCGGCGGCGGCACCAATGTGGTGAACGTCATCCTCGTTGATTTCCGTGGCTTCGACACGTTCGGCGAAATCATCGTGCTGGGCATCGCCGCCCTGCTGATCTACGCCCTGACCGAGGCGCTGCTGAACGGCCCCGTTCGCGCCCGCCTGCTGAACCGCAAGCCCGATCAACCGCGCGCCGGCGACATCCACCCGCTGATGATGGTGGTCCTGACGCGCGTCATCATGCCGGTTGTCCTGATGGTCGGCTTCTACATCTTCCTGCGCGGCCATAACGAGCCGGGCGGCGGGTTCATTGCCGGTCTGGTCGTGTCGATTGCGGTGCTGATGCAATACATGGCCAGCGGCTTCAGCTGGACATCGGCGCGGCTGCGCTATCCCTATCACGGCGTCATCGGCGCAGGCGTTCTGATCGCGGGGCTGACCGGCATCGGGTCGTGGTTCTTTGGCAAGCCGTTCCTGACCTCGGATTTCACCTATGTTCGCATCCCGCCCTTTGAGAAGTTCGAGTTGGCCACCGCCGCCCTGTTCGATCTGGGCGTGTTTCTGGCCGTCGTCGGCGCCGTCATGCTGTCGCTGGAAAGCTTCTCGCGGCTCGCACGCCGCGCCCATGTCGAGGACAGTGAACACGCAATGGACATAGACCCATCACGCGAGAACCCCGCACAGCCCGAACCGGCAAAGGAGGTCTGAGATGGAATTGCTCGTCGCGTCCGCCATCGGCATCCTGACCGCTGCCGGCATTTATCTTGTGCTGCGCTTGCGCACCTTTCCGGTGATCATCGGCGTGGCGCTGCTGACCTATGCGGTCAACGTGTTCCTCTTCGCGTCCGGGCGGCTGACGATCGGTGCGCCCCCGATCCTGACCGATGCGCAGACCTATACCGACCCGCTGCCGCAGGCACTGGTGCTGACGGCGATCGTGATTTCCTTCGGGATGACCGCCGTCGTTGTGATGATCGCGCTCGGCGCCTATCTGGGGGCCGATGACGACCATGTAAACGATCCCACATGCGACCCCGCGCAGGATGACCGCGACAAGGAGGGCGCCGCATGATGCACTGGATCATTCTGCCCGTCATTCTGCCCGCCGTCGTGGCACCGTTCATCGTGCTGGCCGCGCGCTACCACATTGTCATCCAGCGCGTCCTGTCTGTCGCTGGTGTGTCGGCCCTTGTCATCATCGCGGCAGGCCTTGCATGGCAGGCATCGGACGGGACTGTCACGCTGTATCAGCTGAGCAATTGGGCCGCGCCGTTCGGGATCGTGCTGGTCGCTGACCGGCTGTCGACGATGATGCTGTTGCTGACGGCGGTGCTGGGCCTGATCGTGCTGCTTTACGCGGTCGGATCGAAATGGGATAGTCGCGGGCGACATTTCCACGCGCTTTTTCAGTTCCAAATGATGGGGCTGATGGGCGCCTTCCTGACCGGGGACCTCTTCAACCTTTTCGTCTTTTTCGAGGTGCTGCTGATCGCATCCTACGGCCTGATGATCCATTCGGGCGGGCACGTGCGCCTGCGGGCTGGCGTCCAGTATGTGCTGTACAACCTGCTGGCCTCGACACTGTTCCTGTTCGCTCTTGGCGCGATCTACGCCGAGACAGGCACGCTGAACATGGCCGACCTAGCCGGGCGCGTGGCGCAGATCGATGCGGGCGGCAGCGTCGGCATCCGCGTGGCGGCGGTGCTGCTGCTGCTGGTATTTGCAATCAAGGCGGCGATCGTGCCCCTGCATTTCTGGCTGCCCTCCAGCTATGCCGAGGCGCCGGGGCCCGTCGCCGCCCTCTTTGCGATCATGACCAAGGTGGGTGCCTACGCGATCATCCGGGTCTACACGCTGATCTTTCCGCCGGATCTGGAGGTCACCGCCGGGCTGCATGGCCTGTGGCTGGCGCCCGCCGCGCTGATCTCAATAGCGGTTGGCATGATCGGTATTCTGGCGGCGCGTCGGCTGGACCGTCTGGTCGCCTATGCCGTCATCGGGTCGATGGGCATGGTGATGATCGCGATCGCGATGTTCACCCAGGCGGGTATCGCCGCCGCGCTCTATTATATCCCGCATTCGACACTGGCGGCTGCGGCGCTGTTCCTGATCGCCGATCTGGTGCGCAGCGGACGCGCGGATCTGCACCTGCGCTCGGCTCCGCCGGTCTCGGGCGCGGCGCTGACGGCGGGCATGTTCTTTTTCGCCGCCATCGCGATGATTGGCCTGCCGCCACTGTCGGGATTTGTCGGAAAGCTGTTGATCCTCAACGCCGCCTTAGCATCGCCGCTGGTTGTCTGGATCTGGGCGATTGTGCTTGGCACCAGTCTGATCAGCATCGTCGGGTTCGCCCGTGCGGGCAGCACCATCTTCTGGAAGGCGCGCGCCTTGGCCCCGGATGCGGATCCGGACGCGGAACCGGCGCCGCCACCCTCCGCCCTGTCCTATACGGCGGTGGGCGGCCTGCTTGCGTTATTGATCGCGCTGACAGTTCTCGCCGGCCCAGCGCACCGCTATACTACCGCCATCGCCGCACAGCTTTTCGCGCCGGCGCCCTACATCGGCACCGTGCTGGATACGCCCGGCAAGCTGAGCGCGCCACAGGAGGGGCATTGACATGACGCGCGCATTATACTGGCTTTTGCCGCACCCGTTTCTGACGCTTCTGCTGACAGCGGTCTGGCTGCTATTACAGGGCACCTTGTCGCCGGGGATGATGGTGTTCGGCCTGATATTGGGTATCGTGATCCCGTGGGGCACGTCGGTCTGGTGGCCCGGAACGCCGCGCGGTTTGCGGCTGGGCCGTTTGGCTGTCTATATGGTCATCGTACTGTGGGACATCATGGTCGCCAACGTTCAGGTCGCCTGGATCGTCTTGACCAAACCCAATGCGCGCCTGCGCCCTGCCTGGGTCGTCGTGCCGCTGGAACTGCGCCAGCCCGAAGCGATCACGGTCCTTGCCGGAACGATAACCTTGACGCCCGGGACCGTGTCTGCGGATCTGTCGGATGAAGGACACAGCATTCTGGTCCATGCGCTGCACACCGAAGATCCGGACGGCGTGCGCGACGATATCAAGCGTCGCTATGAGCGCCGCCTGCTGGAGATTTTCTCATGACGGTTGCCATGGATGTAATGAATATCGCACTCTGGACCGCCTTTATCGCGGTCTCGGTGGCGCAGGTCATGGCCATGATCCGGCTGATCATCGGGCCGGACACGGGCGACCGGATACTTGCGCTGGACACCATGGTCGTGAATGCGATCGGCCTGATCGTCCTGATCGGGATCGCGCAAGGAAGCCATGTCTATTTCGAGGTCACGCTGATCATCGCCATGCTGGGATTTGTCAGCACAGTGGCCTATGCGCGGTTTGTTCTAAGGGGGGACATCATCGAATGATCTGGGAAACCCTTGCAATCTACGCCGTCGCGTTCTGCCTGATTGTCGGCGCTGCCTTTTCGCTGATTGGCTCGATCGGACTGCTGAAATTCAATGATGCCATGACACGCCTGCACGCGCCGACCAAAGTCGGCACTGTCGGCATCGGCGGGCTTCTGCTGGCCGCGATTATCCATGCGCAGATATTCGGCGACGGGGCGTTGCACCACCTTTTGATCATGGCATTTCTGTTCGTGACGGCGCCGATTTCGGCAAACTTCATTGCCAAGGTGAACATCCACAAAGGCACCTGCGCGACACCGCCCGCGCCCCCCGAGGATGACACATGGTCAACGTTGAACGTGCCCGAGGCGGACCGCGCGCTGAAGGAACAGGAAAACAGCTAGCGCCAGATCCGGCGGGGCGCATCTCGTGTTTTGCCGGTAGCCTTCTCCCTTTTGGAGATTTGACTGCACATTGCTTGGCGCTTTACTGCGGCAACTTGGGTGTTCGCAAGGCTTCAGACTCAGCGGCTGAACCTGCGCAAACCGGGATTGGCCCGGCGGTACGGAGAAGCCGTAGTCACAAGCGACATAAAATACCAATAGAGCGCGGTCGTCGGGTAACAGCCTGAAGTGTTTCGTGGAAAACCTGACTCACAGATTTCCTGAGAAACGCTTAAACTGGGGGCGGGATCACACATCACTCGTCGCCATCCAGCTCCTTGCTGGCTGCACGATCTTCTGGGCCGGGGCCTGTCGAAATCGCGTCCGCACCCACGGCACTACAACCGGCGGTCGACCGGCGATCGCAGGCCTGACCCAGATCCGGCGAATACGGAACATGCCGTCCGCGTCCTCGATCCTTTGCGACGTAAAGCGCCGTGTCGGCCTCCAGCATCAGACGCTCCATATCGGGATGCGCGTGAACGCAGGACAGGACCGATCCGGCACTGGCAGAAATGGTGCAAATCCGGTCGGCGAATGGGATGGGCTGCGACAACCGCGCGATCAGCCGCGCTGCGATATCATGGACGCGGCCCGCATCTGTCAGCCGCTTCAGCACAATCACGAACTCGTCACCACCGACGCGGGCGACAGTATCGTCGCTGCGCGTTTCCTCAACCATGATGCGTGCGACCTCGCACAGCACATGATCGCCCGCCGCGTGGCCCATGCTGTCATTAACGGCCTTGAAATAATCAAGGTCCAGATGGATCAGCGCAAAATCCTGCTCAGCCTCGGCCAGACGTTCCAGCACATAATCCAGCGCGCGGCGATTGCGCAGCCCGGTCAGCGTATCTGTATATGCTTTTTCCTCGGCCGCGATCATCGCGCCCTGAAGGCGCAGGTTCAGCTTGTGCGATGCCTCCATCGCGGCAGTCTTGGCCTCGACCAGATAAAGCATTTCGACTGCCAGATCGGTCGCGGCAAAGTCGCTGCTGGTCAGGTCGTAATCCCGCACGGCCTCGACAACCGAAATCCCGAAAGAAAGATCGATCAGCGCGCCGCCCGCAGGGGCCGCGCCCGGCGCCAGCGGTACGACGACGCCCTTCAGGTCAGTGCGCTGTGCGCTGCGCAGCCGCAGATGCAGCTTCACCCCCGCAAGCGCCAACAGCATCCGCATCGACCCGTCGGTCTGCGGACGCTTGACCTCGAACAGTTCGGCAAATCGCAGACCAACCAGCGGCATTGAGCCGAAAACCTTGGCCAATGTCGGACCAGCATGAACCACATGTCCGGTGGCATCCAGCACCGCATGCATGGGGCAAAGCACATCCATCATCGCCGGGCTGCTATTGGGCAATGGCCCTTTGTTTTCGGCGTGAAAGGTCATTTCGCTACCCCCACGCCCAGCTCAAAACTGCGCCCGCTGGCATGCTCCACCTCGAGCAACCGGATCTCGATGATTTCCAGACCATCGCGCCCGCCCTTGTGCTCCAGCATGGCCAGCGCGCCGTAATCATCCGCCAGCGCCCGCAAAAGGCCGACGATGACATGTCCGAACCCCGGCACCCCGCCACGGCAATTCGCGCTAAAGCGCCCGCTCCCATGGTCGCGCAGTTCAAGGTCGGGCAGAATCAGGTCCGGCACGGCAAGCCGCGCGCGTGCGGGCAGATCGTCCAGCGAATGCAGAAATTCCGTGAAGGTCGGCCCGCCAAAGCGCAACAGGCGGCGCAGCGCCTCAACATTCGGGTGTGAGACGAGATAGGTTCCGATATCCTCCAGAACATCCTGCAAGGGCCGCTCCAGCACGCTGGCGACGGCGCCCAGCACGTCATGCGTGACATGCTCCTCATAGGTCAGCATGGATTCGAACTCGGTATAATCCAGCCCGGCCCGCCGCATCACCGCGCCCCAGACGTCCCGCCCGTAGGTGTCGCGCACGAAACGCTCTATCGCGCGATTGATCAGCCCGTGCATATCCAACTCCGCTCAGTCTTGGATCAGCTATGCAGGACGCATCTTAAGAATTCACGAACGTTTTCAATTTTGCGGAAATAACTGCATGCCTCCCACCTCCAGCACGGTGCGCGGGGCGGGGACCAGACGAAACTGGCCCTTGAGAATGTCGGCAATCACAGCCTTTGTGACATATGGATAGCTGCCCGCCAGAATATCGAGGGGGTATCCCTGCTGAAACAACCGGCCTTCGTCTATCCGGTATGCCGCCAATCGCGCGCTCTCGCCCGGTGTCGCGAACAGGCCAATGGCGCGGTCGGTATCCTCGCCCGGCTCGAACGGGGCGATCACGATGACACAGCCGGGAAGCCCGCCCGGCAGGCGGCGCTTGCAAGCGTCGTGGATCTCGCGCCGCTCCGCCGGGTCCAGCCCGTCCAGCGCGCCAACCGGCAGGCTGCTGCCCACCGGGCGCAGTGGAACGACGCCGTCGAGCGTGTCGATGCCGCCATCGTCCATGGACATCGCGAAGTCCCATTTCTCCGGGGTCTTGCGTGCCCTGTCGATCAGCGCCAGCAGATCGCCGTCCCCGGTCGCATTTGCCTGCGCCTCCAGCCGGGCCAGACCGCGCCGACCCGCAAGGCCCCACTCGTTGGCCATCTCCCACAGGGCCAGATCCTTATCGGGCACGCCGGCCTTGGCGCGCGCGATCTGACTGGCGGTGGCCAGACGTTCAGCGTTCAGCACCGGCGTCAGCCACAGCGCCGCGATCACCAGAGTGGTCAGTGCCATCCAGCGGTTAACGCTGCGTTGCTGGCGGCGCCAATCGAGGCGCATCAGCAGCGCGCCGGCATAGGCCAGCGCATAGATCAGCGTCACCGCAGCCGCGATCAGGGCCGCCACACGGTTCGGTGTCAGCCCGTACTGGTCCACCCGCAGCCACACCGCCCACAGCGCCAGAGCTGCCGGAACCGGCAGCAATGCGCTCAGCAGTCGGGTCGCCGTCTGCATGCCCGCGCCCTGCACCGACAGGCCGTCGTCGCGATGGATCGCCGTCGTCACCAGCGTTATGCCCGCCACCGTCACCGCGATCAGCGTTGTCGCCGCAGAAAACTGGCCAAAGAGGTTGGACAGCCCGCGAAACGGCAGCGCCGCGATGAACACCGCCAGCACCACCAGAAGCGCCGGCAGCAGCACGCGAAGCAGCTGGATCACCAGAAAGGGCGACACGTAATCGCGGAACTCGTGCACGATGGCCAGTCCAAGGCCCAACGCAAGACCGCTGATCAGGTAGGGCACCGGCTCCAGCTCGATGACATCTTCGATGATGTCGATCCCGACGAGGCCCAGAAGCTGGTCCGACAGCAGCAGCACCAGCCAGACTACCCCGACAAACAGCCAGGCAGCCGCGACGCGCACTACCAGATTCCACGCGGTGTCAAACAAGTCGCCGTAGTGTCGCCAGCCGCCATGCCGGTGCAGTTCGGCGATCACGAACGGCGCCCCGATCGCCAGCAGATACACAAAGGCAGCCACGGCGAAACCATTGTCCACGAACGCCTCTACCTCAGCATGGCGAAAGCTGGCCCAGAACAGCAGCAGCGCGGCAGGCACTGCCATGCCCAGCGCCGCTACCGCCGCCGGGATCAGGCGCACCGGCCCCAGCAGGGCCAGCAGCACGCTGAAAAAACCCAGCCCGGCGGCGATCAGCAGCAACGCGGCACGCGCATTTTCCACGATGTCCGGCATGAGATCGATCAACCCCCAGACCGACAGGCCCGCCACTGCGCCGACGACGGTATAGGACAACCGCATGTCGTTGGTTTCAATTCTGGGCATCATGAGCAGCACTCCGGGTCTGTTTCGGCGCATGGTTCGCCGCAACCTACCGCCTTTCGCACCCAAGCTGAACGGACGATTTGCGTCGCAGGCAACGCCCCGCGCGACGCGGCCTTTCGCCGCTTGCGCGCGCGACCGGCGCTTGCTAGGCTCCGGCCTATCCGTTGGGGTGCTCCGATAAGCCGGGGCTGAGAGGTGACATGCCGACCCATCGAACCTGATCCGGTCAGTACCGGCGGAGGGAACGGAGATTGCAGCTGCCGCCTCTGCGGGCCTGCACCATTTTTCCGTTTTACTGTCGGCCCTGTGCCACCACGCGAACCGCGGCCACGCTTGCGGGGCCACCGCCAAGGAGCCGACATGAAACACCTCGCCCTTACAGCCGCCTTTCTGGGCGCGCTGACCGCTGCACCGGCCTTTGCACAGGACAAGATGACGCTCGTGCTGGACTGGTTCATCAACCCCAATCACGGCCCGATCATCGTCGCGCAAGAACGTGGATATTTTGCCGACGAAGGTCTGGAAATTGAAATTATTGCCCCCGCGGATGCCTCGGCCCCGCCCAAAATGGTCGCTGCAGGACAAGTCGATCTGGCCGTCTCCTACCAGCCGCAACTGCATCTTCAGATCGCCGAGGGCTTGCCGCTGATCCGCGTCGGCACCCTGATCGCCAGCCCGCTGAACTGCCTGCTAGTGCTCAAGGATGGCCCCATCAAAGACATCGCGAACCTCAAGGGCCGCAAGATCGGCTATTCCGTCGCCGGCGTCGAAGAGGCGCTGCTGACCGCAATCCTGAACGCGCATGACATCGCGCTGGACGATGTGGAAATGATCAATGTCAACTGGTCCCTCGGCCCCTCTGTCATGTCCGGACAGGTCGATGCGGTGATCGGCGCCTATCGCAATTTCGAGCTGAACCAGATGGAGATCGAAGGCGTCCCCGGGACATGCTTTTTCATCGAAGAGGCGGGCGTGCCGACGTATGACGAACTGATCTATGTCGCCAACCCCGAGACGATGGATGTTGGCAAAATCTCGCGTTTCCTGCGGGCAACGGCCAATGCGACGCAATACATCGTCAACCACCCCGAGGACAGCTGGGACATCTTCAAAGCCACCTCGACCGAGCTGGACGACGCGCTGAACGCCCGCGCCTGGACCGACACGATCCCGCGCTTTGCCCTGCGCCCCGCCGCCGTCGACATCGCGCGCTACGCCGATTTCGAGCGTTTCCTGGCCGAAGCCGGGCTGCTGGACGGCACCCGCCCGGTGTCCGAACTGGCCATCGATCCGGGCGCCGAGGCCAATGCAGTACCGGAGACGCAGTAATGTACGGCGATACCTTCACCGCATGGCGCGCCGACGCGGCGCAGGATTGGCACGCTTATACCCATCACCCCTTTGTCGAGGGCTTGCGCGATGGCACCCTGCCGCGCGAGGCGTATCTGCGCTATCTGGTGCAGGATTACGTGTTCCTCATCCACTTCTCCCGCGCCTGGGCGCTGGCGGTGGTCAAGGCGGACACGGTCGAGGAAATGCGCTTTGCCACGAACACGCTGGACGCGCTGCTGAACGGTGAAATCGCGCTGCATGTCGCCACCTGCGCGCGCGAAGGCATCGACGAGGCAACGCTCTTTGCCGCGCCCGAGGCGGCGCAGAACATCGCCTATACGCGCTATGTGCTGGATGCGGGCCACTCGGGCGATTTTCTGGACCTGCTGGCGGCTCTGGCGCCCTGCGTGCTGGGCTATGGCGAAATCGGCCTGCGGCTGGCGGCGGCACGCGGCGACACGCCCTATGGCGAGTGGATCGACACCTATGCAGGACCCGACTATCAGCAGGCCTGCCGCGACGTCGGCGCCCTGATCGACGGCGCGATGACCCGGCGTCTGGGGTCATCGCCGCAGGACAGCCCGCGATGGGACGCGCTCTCGCATCGGTTTGGCACGGCCGTGCGGCTGGAGATCGGCTTTTGGGACATGGGCCTGCGGGGATGAACGCGCCCGGCATCCTGCTGAAGGGGTCCGTCGCTATCGACGACGAGCCGCTGATACCACAGATCAAGCTCACGGCGGCGGCAGGCCAATGGACCTGCCTGCTGGGGGCTTCGGGCGTGGGCAAGTCCACCATCCTGCGCCTGATCTCGGGCATCGCGGACGAGGCGACGCTGACCGGCACGTTAACTACAAGTGACGGCGCCCCCCTCGCCGGGCGCGTGGCGCTGATGGCGCAGTCAGATCTGCTGCTGCCATGGCTGACCGTCGCCCAGAACGTCATGCTTGGTGCCCGCTTGCGCGGCGCAGTGCCAGATACCCGGCGCGCCGCCGAACTGCTCGACGATGTCGGCCTGAGCGCACATGCGGACAAACGGCCCGCCACGCTGTCGGGCGGCCAGCGCCAGCGTGCTGCCTTGGCACGGACCCTGATGGAGGATCGCCCCATCGTCCTGCTGGACGAGCCCTTCTCGGCCCTTGATGCGCGCACCCGTGCGCAGGTGCAGGACCTGACGGCTCAGCTGCTCCGGGGCAAAACCGTGCTGATGGTCACGCATGATCCCGCCGAGGCGGCCCGGCTGAGTGACGTGATCCTCATCCTCGGCCCGGACGGCCTGCGCGCGCGCCCCGCCCCGCCGGGCGCGCCGCCGCGCGCGGTGGACGATGCGCAGACGCTCTCGGCCCAGGGCGCCCTGCTGGCGGAATTGCGGGCCGGGCCATGAGGCGCGCGGGCAGCATCATCGCCTCGGCGCTCGTGGCGCTGGCCGCGTGGCAGGCGCTGATCCTGCTGACGGGTGTGCCGCGCTTCATCCTGCCCGGCCCCGCGCTGGTGGCCAAAACGCTCTGGACCAGCCGCGCGCTGATCGCGCACCATACGGTGATCACCGCGATCGAAGTGCTGGCCGGCCTCGCCCTCGGCGCCACCCTGGGCGGCGTCACAGCCATCGCGCTGGCCGCATCCCCCCTTGCCCGCCAACTGGTGCGGCCCATGCTGATCTTCAGCCAGGCGGTGCCGGTCTTCGCCCTCGCCCCGATCCTGACCCTTTGGTTCGGCTATGGCATCGGCTCCAAGGTGGTGATGACGCTGCTGGTGATCTACTTTCCCGTCACGTCCGCCTTCTTCGACGCCCTGATGCGCACGCCGCAAGTCTGGATCGACATGGCGCGCCTGATGGGCGCCAGCCCCGCGCGCATCATGCGGCACATCCGCATCCCCGCCGCCCTGCCCGGCTTTGCCTCGGGCCTGCGGCTGGCGGCGGTCTATGCGCCCATCGGCGCGATCATCGGCGAATGGGTCGGCGCGTCCAAGGGCCTCGGCTATCTGATGCTGCTCGCCAGCGGCCGGGCCAAGACGGACCTGATGTTCGCCGCTCTGATCGTGCTGGCCGTCTTTACCGTCCTGCTGCACGCTGCCGTTGACCGGGCTTGCCGGGCCACGCTGGATAAAAATAGCTAGCCGCCCTCTTTTTGGCAGGCGCCGGATTTGGGTATTTTCACCAAGAAAAAACAATAGGGCGCTTCTATTGGCTTTTCTTGGCCCAAATACCCATCAACGCTTGAAAAAGTGGCGGCTTTCAGGATGCGAGGCAGCGCGCCTGAGACGGGCGGCTCTTGAAACCTGTGCGCGCGCAGCGCGCTCCGTTTGACTGCAGGTCAATAGTCGGTGGGCGCGCCGCCTTCGGATTTGCGACGCGCAACAAACTCCGCCAACTCCTCGCGAATGGCCGCGTCCATTGGCGGCGGCTCGAAACTGGCGAGGATGTCCTGCACCATCTGATGTGCGCGCTGCGCCGTCCAGATGCCGCCTGCGGCCTCCCACGCCTCGAAATTGCGCCAGTCGCTGAGGAAGGGCTGATAGAACGCTGTCGTATAGCGATCCTGGGTGTGCTGGATGCCGAAGAAATGGCCCTGATCGCCGACCTCGGCAATGGCGTCCAAGGCGATCTCGTCCGGGCCGGTGGCGGTCAGCATCGGGTCCATGTAGCGCTGGATATGCTGCAGGATCTCGCAATCGATGACGAATTTCTCGGGGCTGGCGATCAGCCCGCCCTCCAGCCAGCCCGCCGCGTGATAGACCATGTGCGCGCCCGACTGCACCGCGGACCAGAGGCTGTTCGATGTCTCCCATGTTGCCTGCGCATCGGGCACGTTGGCCGCGCAGACGCCGCTGGCGCGCATGGGCAATTTGTAAAGCCGCGCCAGTTGCCCGGTCATCTGTGTCGCGCGCATGTATTCGGGCGTTCCGAACGCGGGCGCGCCGGATTTCATATCCACGTTGGAGGTAAAGGTGCCGATGGCGCAGGGCGCGCCGGGGCGGACAAGCTGCGCCAGCACCACCGCCACCAGAGCCTCGGCCACCGATTGCGCGACGGCCCCCGCCAGCGTCACCGGCGCCATCGCGCCCGCTAGTGTAAAGGGCGTCACGATCAGCCCCTGCCCCCGCCGCGCAAGGCGCATCCAGCCGTCCAGCATCGGCGCGTCATGTTTCAGCGGCGAAGTGGAGTTGATGTTGGTGAACATCCGCGGGCTGGCATCGAATTCAGCATGGCTCAGGCCGCCCGCGATGCGCACCATTTCCATCGCATCCTCGACACGCTCCTTGCCGAGGCTGTAGGCATGGGCGACCTTGTCGGTCAACGTCAACTTGTCGTAGAGCACATCGAGATGGCGCACCGACGCGTGGATGTCCTGCGGCTCGACCGGGTAGCCGCCGGTGAAGTGGATGCAGTTGAAATACTGGCTGAGCTTCAGCAGATCGGCGCACATCTCGCGCGTGCCCGTCACCTTGCGGCCCAGTTTCATATCCCAGTAGCTTGGCGGCGAGGATACGTTGCCGAAGTTCAGATTCCGCCCGCCCATCGTTATCTGCCGGTCCGGGTTGCGCGGGGTGATCGTCCATTCGGCGGGGGCCTTGGCCACTTGTTCCATCACGAAATCGCGGCCCATGCGCAGGTTCGTATCCGAGATCGTGCAGCCGGCGCTGGCGCGGAATATCTCCAGCGCCTCGGGGTTCAGGATCTCGATCCCGATTTCCTCGAGGATCCGCATGGCGCCGTCATGGATGGCGGCGACACCGGCATCGTCCAGTGGCTCGGTCGGGCGGTCGATGTTGATCGGCGGGTTCCACGGCATCTGCTCGATCACCGCCGTGCCGCGGCGGTCTGCGTGTCCCGCGCGGCCGCCAATCCGCTTGCGGCGTTTCAGATCTTCGGTCATCGCGCATCCCTCCGCCGTGGCATGACCCTATGATGCACGCCTTGCGCCGGGGCGGTATTCACTTAGCGGCAAGGTTTGTCGTTTTTGCCATGTCGCGCCGCACCGATTGCCGCGCATGCAGCAGGTAGAGCGCGATGGCCCCGACCACGATGCCCCCGCCCAGCAGCATGGCAGGCGTCATCGCTTCGTCTATGACCAGCCATACCCAGACCGGGCCCAGCACCGTCTCGAGCAGCAGCAGCAGGCTGACATTCGAAGCCGCCGTGTGCCTTGATGCAAACGACAGTGACATGAACGACACCGGAAGCACGACGCAACCGGTGATGGCGATGGCCCAGACATTGCCGTCCAGCATCTGCGCCGGGCCGGTCGCGGTCACGCCCGCCGCCCCGGCGCAGAGCGCGCCAAGCCCGATCAACAGCGGAATGGGCAGATGCGGGTGCGCGCGCAGCACGACGAAGTTGAGCGCCAGCATCGCCGCGACGGCCAGCCCCGCCACCGCGCCAAAGATTACCGCGCCTGTCGGGGCGACAACGCCGCCACCGCCCAGCACGGCAATCGCGATACCCACTGCCACCACGGCGATGGTAATCCAGGTCGCGCGCGCCGTCCGCTCGCCCAGCAGGACGCGTGCAAAAAGGGCGGCAAAGATGGGCGTCGTCGCGACCCCGAACAGCACGATGGCGACGGGCGCGCCCGCGATACCCAGCGCGAAGAATGTCGAGTTGAAGAACTGGCAGCCCACAATGGCAATCCCGGCGCCGCTGCCCAGCAGCGCCAGATCAGCACGCCGCCTGCGCGAGATGAGAAGCCAGATCACCAGCAGCGATGTCCCCATAAACAGCCCGCGCCAGCCCAGCATCTGCGGCCCCGCCATGCCCGACAGCCGTAGCAGCATCGCATCCGGCGTCAGCACCAGCGCGCCGAACGCGGCCAGCGCGAGGCCAAAGGCCGGGTGCCGCGTCACGCGTCCAGCCAGCCGGGGATGTGGCCGATATCCGGCAGAACTTCATCGGCATAGGGCGCCAGATCGGCCGCTCTGGCAATGCCGGTCAGCACGCCCAGCGTGTGCATGCCCGCCGCCCGTCCGGGGATCAGATCATGCGTGCTGTCGCCCACCATGACCACGCGCGACGGTGCCAGCCCCATCGCCTGCGCAAAGGCCAGCAGCGCGCCTGCCTCGGGCTTGGCGCCGTGGCCGGTGTCGTATCCGGCAATGAAATCAAAATGCGCCAGCACGCCCGCGCTGGTCAGATGGGCGCGCGCGCCGTATTCGGTATCGTTCGTGACCAGCCCGATCTTCAGCCCGCGCGCGGCTAGCCCGGTCAGGAACGGCGCCAGCGGCACGGCGGCGGCCAGCGGCGCCTCGGCAGATGTCATCCTGATGGTCTCTTCGATCTCGGTCGCTTTTGCGCCCGGTATCGCGCCAGCCAGCAACTCGGCGCCCTCCCGGTTGGTCGCACCGATCAGGGGGCTGCCGGGCAGAAACCGGCCGGCGGGCAAATCAAAATCGACCGCGCGCGCCAGAATTTCCGGCGATGTGCCGTGCTCTGCGGCAAGGGTGCCCAGCAGGCTGCGCGTCCAGTCGGCCCAGGTCGTATGGAAATCGAACAGGGTGCCGTCCTTGTCAAAGATGATGCCCCCGATATCGCGCCGATTTGCCGGGGGCGTCATGTCCAATGCTCCTGCTGTCCGCCCGGCAGCGCGCAGCGCGCCTGCATCGGCGCGTCATTGGCGACACCTGCCGAGGTGCAGAATTCGACCACCCAGCCGTCGTTCATCATTAAGAAGTCCAGCACTGCACCCAGAAAGGCCGCATCGCCCGCGCCGCGCCGCAGATCATCCTCACCCGCACCGGTCGCCCCCATGAAAACGGGAAAAAGCTCGTCATTTGCTAGTAGCCATCCCAGACATTGGAGCGCGAGCGTTTCGGCGGATTCCCGCGTATACATCATGATGGTAAAAATCCCGGAAAGGTTTTCTTAACTACTTGCATGGATAGTCGGACGTCAGAAAAGGGCAAGTCAGAAAGGGCGTGGCCCATGTCAGGCAAAATCATGATCGTCGACGCGGTAGCGACCAACAGGATCGTTCTCAAGGTCAAGCTGTCTGCCGCCCATTTCGAGGTCTCGCAGGCCTCCACCGGCAGTGATGCGCTCACCATGGCGCGCGCAGTACGGCCTGATCTGATCATCGTCGGGGCGGCTCTGCCGGATAGGGCGTGTACCGATCTTATCGCCGCACTGCGCGCCGCGCCGGGCACAGCCGTCATTCCGATCGTCGCCCTCCTGCCCGAGGGCACGGCGCAGGCGCGGGTTCACGCGCTCAAGGCCGGTGCCGATGACGTGATAACCCAGCCCATCGACGAACGGATCATGCTGGCCCGCCTGCGCGGCCTGCTGCGGCAACACCACGCGCTTCAGGACATGCGCCTGAATGCCGGGTCCGACTGTGCCGCCGGTTTTGGCGAGGCGCAGGGCAGCTTTGAGCGGCCCGGACGCATCACATTGCTGGGTGTGCACATGTCCGACGCCATGACGCTGCGCACCCGTCTGCGCAGCGCCTGCCGTCATCAGGTCACGGCGTTGCGGGCGGGCGGGCCGGTCACGCAGATGCCCGGCGCCCCGGCGGCGGACGTGTTCGTCCTGATGATACCCGGCCAGGCGGGCGATACCGCCACCGGCGAAAAGGGGCTTGAGTTGATGGCTGAACTGCGCGCCGCCCCCGAGGCACGGCACAGCCGTATCGTCGCGTTGGTCCCCGGCGGCTGCCAGCCGCTGGCCGCGAGCCTGCTGGATATGGGCGCCAATGACGTCATCGTCGGCGATGCCGATCTGGGCGAATGGACAGTACGGATGAGCCGCCAGATCCAGCGCAAACAGGCCATCGACCAACTGCGCACGCGCCTGCATGACGGGCTGCGCGCCGCGATGATCGATCCGCTGACCGGTCTTTATAACCGCCGCTTTGCCATGCCGTTCCTGCGGGAGCTGGTCACGGCCCGCGCCCCCGAGGCGAAGGGGTTTGCCGTCATGGTCGCCGATTTGGACCACTTCAAACACATCAACGACCACCACGGTCATCCGACCGGCGACCGGGTGCTGTGCCATGTCGCCGATCTGCTGGGGGGCGGCGTGCGCGAGCGGGATTTGGTCGCCCGCATCGGCGGCGAGGAGTTTCTGATCGTCATGCCGGACACCGATGGGGACGAGGCGCGCCGCACGGCCGATCGCCTGTGCCGCCGTATCGCCGCAGCTGCCATCATGCCCAAGGGCGAGGCGGGGCCGGTGCATGTCACCATCAGCATCGGCGTCGCAATGGGCCAAGGCGGCCAGACTGACGGTTCAGCCTCCGCAAGCGTCGATGCCCTGCTGGAACAGGCGGACCGCGCGCTCTACCGTGCCAAGGCACGGGGCCGCAACAATGTGACCATCAGCGCCCGACCCGCGGCATGAAAGCGGGCCGGACCTCGCCGTAACAGACTGGAAAACGGCGTTTTTTCCAGTGATTTTCCCACGCTGGACGCGCATGAGCCCGGCTTAAGCGCGGCGCGGCAAAACCGCGCGACACGCGCCTTGACCCATCTTGCCCCTTTCTTTTTCGCGGATCCTGCATCAAATTGCGCGCAAATCTGCTTTGAGGGCCATATGACCGACCAGATCACCGCCGCCACGGAAGAACGCGAGCTGTGGCCCGCGCTGCGCAAGGGCTTTCGCTGCAAATGCCCCAATTGCGGCTCGGGTCCCCTGCTGAAAAGCTATCTCAAGGTGCGCGACAACTGCGCCGTCTGCCGCGAAGACCTGTCGCAGCACCGCGCCGATGACGGTCCGGCCTATCTGACCATCCTGATTGTCGGTCACATCATGGCCCCTGCCCTGCATATCGCCTTTGTGCAATTCCGCCCCGAACCGCTGGTGCTTTTCACGACCTTCGCGATTGGCTGCGTCGGGTTGTCGCTGTATCTTCTGCCACGGCTCAAGGGGGCGGTTGTCGCATTCCAGTGGGCGCGGCAGATGCACGGCTTTGGCACGAGGGCCTGAGCGCATACCGGCCGCGGGGGAGGACCGCCATGTCCGATAAATCCACATCGATCCGCGATGCGGCAACGGTCATTGTCCTGCGCAATGACGGCCCGCAGCGGCAAGTGCTGATGGGCCAGCGCGGCGCGGCGGCGGCGTTCATGCCGAGCAAGTTCGTCTTTCCCGGCGGCGCGGTCGATCCCGGCGACGCCGCCGTGCCGCTTGCCGCGCCCTTGCCCACGCTGTGCGCAAGTCGGCTGTGCGAAGACTGCGCTCCCGGCCTTGCGACCGCTTTGGCCGCTGCCGCCATTCGCGAATTATGGGAAGAATCCGGCCTCATCGTCGGACGCCCCGGCAGATGGCCCGGCACGGTGCCGGATGACTGGTCAGATTTCGCCGCACGGGGATTTGTCCCCGATGCCGCGGCGCTGCAATTTGTCTTTCGCGCGATCACGCCGCCGGGCCGGCCCCGCCGGTTCGATGCCCGGTTCTTCTTGATCGACGCAAGCCACATCGCAGGCGACCCCGGCGATTTCAGCGCCGCCAGCGAAGAGCTGTCGCATCTGCAATGGGTGCCCCTGCCCGAGGCGCGTCGCTTCGATTTGCCCTTCATCACCGAAGTGGTACTGGCCGAGATCGCCGCGCGCGGCGGTGATGCAACACCGCCCGCCTCGATCCCGTTCTTTCGTAACGATGACGAAGAAAGCCTGTTCGTGCGGCTGGGCGGTACAAGCCCGATGGGTTTGCAACGGTAACGCGCGGTTTCCGGCAGATAGCGGCCTCTTGGAAATCCGAGCCGTACGGGCGAACCTGGTGGGCCACCCGAGCCCGCCACGCCGACCGGGCGCTACGGGCAAAATAACGTCACGCACTCGCGCGCCCCCAGGAAATACGCGACCAGATCCGTTCGTAAAGAACGTATAGGCTCAGCCCGATCACCGTGTTTACCACCGCCATCATGCCCCCCGTTCCGGCAGAGCCGGTCATCGCATAGCCGACCAGGCTCATCACCAGAAGACCGTTGATGTTCCAGATGATTGCTTTGACCAATGTGCGTCTGGGCCGTTCCATAAATCCTCCGATTGGTTTTATTACAAGGACTTGGATACTCCGCGCCTGCGCCGTTGCCCATCCGGTATGCAGTTAACATTTCCCTGCAACTGTGATAAATATCACCAATGATGGTAAAAACTGACAAGCGCGCCCGCGCGACGCTGTTCCGTTCGCGGCTGCGCGAAGCGATGGGCAAGAAACGCATCAGCCAGAGCGCGCTGGCCCGCGCAATCGGTGTGGACCGCTCGACCGTGTCGCAACTGCTGGGTGGGGCGGGCGCGCGGCTGCCGAATGCGCAGGTGGTGGGGGAATGTGCGCGCAGCCTCGGGATTTCCGCCGACTGGCTGCTGGGCCTGACCGACCGGCCCGAAACGGCGGCGGACATTCTGGCCACGTCCCTATCGCTGACCGAAGCGCCGCGCGCGGCGGTCGATGCGCAGATCTTTGAATGGCACAAGGAGGCGGCAGGCTACAAGATCCGCCATGTGCCCGCCGCGATGCCCGACATGCTGAAAACCCGCGCGATGCTGGAATGGGAATACGCGCCGCATTTGGGCCGCAGCACCGATCAGGTGATCGGCGCGTCCGAGGACCGGCTGGAATGGATGCGCAGTGCCCGATCGGATTACGAGATCGCGATGCCGCTGTATGAGGTGCACAGTTTCGTGCGGGCCGAGGGGTATTATCGCGGGCTGCCGCTGGACGTGCGCCGCGCGCAGATCGCCCGGCTGATTGACGTGACCGGGCAGCTGTACCCGCGGCTGCGGCTCTATCTGTTCGACGCGCGCCGGGTGTATTCGGCGCCCGTCACCATATTCGGCCCGCTTCTGGCGGTGCTCTATATCGGGCGCAACTACATGGCCTTCCGCGATACCGAGCGGGTGCAGGCCCTGACCGGACATTTCGACCACCTGGTGCGCGAAGCGTCGGTTTCGGCCCGCGAGATGCCCGGTTATCTGACCGAGCTTGCGGATGAAATGTGCGCCTGAAGGCGCCCGTCAGAATGGCATGGGATGCGCGCGATGCGCTGTGTCGATCTCATCCAGAACCGCGTCGCTGAGGGTGATGTCGGCCGCTCCAAGCGCGACATCCAGCTGCGCAAGCGTCGTCGCGCCAAAGATCGACGAGGCGATGAAGGGCCGCGTCAACGTCCAGGCCAGCGCCATCTGCGCCGGGTCCAGCCCATGGCGCGCGGCGATGTCCAGATAAGCCTGCACGGCTGCAAAGGCGCGCGGCGTCCTGCGCCCGCCCAGATCGCTGATGATGGACATGCGCGATCCTTCCGGCACCGCACCGTCCTGATATTTCCCGGACAGCAGCCCCCCTGCGAGAGGCGTAAACGCCAGCAGCCCGACATCTTCATGCGCGGTCAGCTCGGCCAGATCCGTGTCGTAAAGGCGGCAAAGCAGCGAGTATTCGTTCTGCAGACTGGCAACGCGCGGCCAGCCGTTCGCCCCGGCCAGCAACAAGAATTGCGCAGTGCCCCAGGCGGTCTCATTCGACAGCCCCACATGCCGAACGGTGCCGCGCGCGACCTCGGCGGCAAGCGCTTCAAGTATTGCTGCCATGTCGTCCAGCACGGCGGCGGTGTCCTGCCCGGATGGATCATACCTCCAGTTCTGGCGAAACATATAGCTGCCGCGATTGGGCCAATGCAGCTGATAAAGGTCGATGTGATCGGTCTGCAGCCGCCGCAGCGAGCCTTCGACGGCTGCGCGGATGCCCTTCGCCGTCATCGGCCCGCCGTCGCGGATATACTCCATTCCCGGACCGGTAATCTTGCTGGCAAGGATGATATCATCCCGCCTGCCCGTCCGCGCGAGCCATGTGCCGATGATCTCCTCGCTGCGCCCTTGCGTCTGGGCGGTCTTGGGATTGACCGGATACATCTCGGCGGTGTCGATGAAATTGATGCCGCGCTCCAATGCGCGGTCAATCTGGGCATGGCCTTCGGCCTCGGTGTTTTGAGTGCCCCAGGTCATCGAGCCGAGGCACAGCTCGGACACCATCAGGCCGGTGCGGCCAAGCGGATTCATCTTCATCGCGAAACGCCCTCTTTTGTTTTGGGCGCAACGTAACCTGTTCGCGCGCCGCGTCACGTGCAAAATGGCGACCGGAACAGTCTTGTCCCCCCGGCCTATACGCTGGCAACGCTTTGATGCTTGCGCTAAAGCGGGCGCAAGCGTTTGAACGAGGGGCAACATGGCACGGCATCTGATCACATCGGCGATACCTTACATCAACGGGATCAAGCACCTGGGAAATCTGGTGGGCAGCCAGCTGCCGGCCGATCTTTATGCCCGCTACCAGCGCGCGCGCGGCAATGAGGTGTTGTTCCTGTGCGCCACGGACGAGCATGGCACCCCGGCCGAGTTGGCCGCCAAGAAAGCGGGCAAGCCCGTCGCCGAATATTGCGCCGAGATGCACCAGGTGCAAGCCGGGATCGCGCGCGGGTTCCGTCTGAGTTTTGACCATTTCGGGCGATCGTCCAGCCCGCAAAACCATGCGCTGACGCAGCATTTTGCCGGCAAGCTGGCAGATAATAACCTGATCCGCGAAGTCAGCGAACGGCAGGTGTATTCCAACACCGATGGCCGGTTCCTGCCCGACCGCTATATCGAGGGCACCTGCCCCAACTGCGGCTATGACAAGGCCCGCGGCGACCAATGCGAGAATTGCACCAAGCAGCTGGATCCCACGGACCTGATCGAGCCGCGCAGCGCCATTTCCGGATCGACCGATCTGGAGGTGCGCGAGACCAAGCACCTCTATCTGATGCAGGCCGGCATGCGCGACCAGCTGAATGCCTGGATCGACAGCAAGGAGGATTGGCCGCTGCTGACCACCTCGATCGCGCGCAAGTGGCTGAACGACGGCGACGGGCTTCAGGATCGCGGCATCACCCGCGATCTGGACTGGGGCATTCCAGTGCGGCGCGGCGATGAGCCTTGGCCGGGGATGGAGGGCAAGGTGTTCTACGTCTGGTTCGACGCGCCCATCGAATACATCGCCTGCGCCGGGGAATGGGCCGAGGCGCATGGGTTGGATGATGCCGCATGGCAGCGCTGGTGGCGCACCGACATGGGCGCCGATGACGTCCGCTATACCCAGTTCATGGGCAAGGATAACGTGCCGTTTCATACGCTTAGCTTCCCGGCGACGATCCTTGGGTCGGGCGAGCCGTGGAAGCTGGTCGATTACATCAAGTCGTTCAACTACCTCAATTATGACGGTGGCCAGTTCAGCACATCGCAGGGTCGCGGCGTCTTCATGGATCAGGCACTGGACATCCTGCCGCCCGATTATTGGCGCTGGTGGCTGCTGAGCCATGCGCCCGAAAGTTCGGATTCCGAATTCACCTGGGAGAATTTTCAGGTTTCGGTGAACAAGGATCTGGCCGATGTGCTGGGCAATTTCGTCAGCCGCGTGACCAAGTTCTGCCGCTCGAAATTCGGTGAGGCGGTGCCGGATGCAGGCGCGTTTGGCCCTGAAGAGCAGGCATTGATCGACAGCATCACCACCCGCGTGCGCGCCTATGAGCAGCACATGGAGGCGATGGACGTGCGCAAATCCGCCGCTGAATTGCGCGGGATCTGGGTGGCGGGCAATGAGTATCTGCAATCAGTCGCGCCGTGGACGACGTTCAAGACGGACCCGGACAAGGCCGCCGCGCAGATCCGTTTGGCGCTGAACCTCGTGCGGCTTTATGCGGTTCTGAGCGCGCCGTTCGTGCCGGATGCGGCGGCTGATATGCTGGCGGCGATGCAAACGGACGATGACAGCTGGCCCGATGACGTGCCCGCCGCGCTGGAGGTGCTGAAGCCGGGCCACGCATTCACCGTGCCCGAGGTGGCATTTGCCAAGATCACAGATGAGCAGCGCGAGGAGTGGCAGGCGCGGTTTTCGGGCGTGCGCACATAGCGTCACCTTAACCTTCGCCACCAATACAAACGAAAAGAGCGGGCCAAACGGCCCGCTCTTTCCAATTCCGTCGCAGATGTGAGGCTAAATCAGGCCTCTTCATCCAGCTTTTCGATTTCTTTTTCCAGGTCCGCCTTGGACACTTCTTTCTCGGTCACCTTCGCCTGCTCGGCGATGTAGTCGATGACCTTGTCCTCGAAGATCGGCGCGCGCATCTGCTGCTGCATCTGCTGGTTCTGCTGGATGAACTCAAAGAACTGACGCTCCTGACCCGGATACTGGCGGGCCTGCTCCATGATGGCCTGCGTCATCTCCTGATCGGTCACCTGAACCTCGGCGCGCTGGCCCAGCTCGGCCAGCAGAAGGCCCAGACGCACGCGGCGCTCGGCCAGCTTGTTGTGCTCGTCCGTCGTCTCGATCTCGGGGTGATCGTGGCCCTGAACCTCGGGGTTGTCGTCATGCCATAGCTGATGCGCGATCTGCTTGGCTTCCTGCTCGACCATCGAGGGGGGCAGATCGAAGCTGACCATCTTGTCCAGCTCGTCCAGCATCGCACGCTTCGTCACCGCGCGGGCAGCGCCGGCATACTCGGCCTCCAGCCGCTCGCGGATCTGGCCCTTCAGACCCTCCAGATCCTCGGCGCCGAACTTCTTGGCCAGCTCGTCGTCGATCTCGGCATCCTTGGGGGCCTTCACGGCCTTGATTGTGCAGGAAAAGACAGCCTCTTTGCCAGCCAGATGTGCGGCCTGGTAATCCTCGGGGAAGTTGACGGTGACGTCCTTTTCTTCGCCGGCTTTCACGCCAACCAGCTGCTCTTCGAAGCCGGGGATGAAGCTGTTGGATCCCAGCACCAGCGGATAATCCTCTGCCGAGCCACCCTCGAACGCCTCGCCGTCAACCTTGCCGACGAAATCCATCGTGATCTGATCACCATCCTTGGCCTTGGAGCCCTTCTTGCGGTCCTCGAAATCCTGCGCGTTCGACGCAAGGTTCGCGAGCGCCTCGTCGACGGCGGCGTCGTCGGGGACGACTTTCAGACGCTCCAGCGTGATCTTGCTCAGGTCCAGCTCGGGGATCTCGGGCAGTGCCTCGTAGGACATTTCGACTTCGACGTCGTCGCCCTCTTTCCAATCCTCGTTGGTCATCTTCATCGCGGGCTCGGCCGCGGGGCGCACGCCCTTTTCGGCAAAATGCGCCTTCATGGCGTCATCGACGGCCTCTTGCATGGCCTCGCCCAAGACGCGCTGGCCAAAGTTCTTCTTCATCAGGGCCAGCGGCACCTTGCCCTTGCGAAAGCCCTTCATTTCGACGTCCGGCTGCGCTTCTTTCAGCTTGTCCATGACCTTGGCGTCCAGCTCCTGAGCGGTCAGAAGCATTTTATAGGCGCGCTTGAGGCCTTCGTTCTGGGTCTCGGTGACCTGCATTGTTCGTCCTTATCCATTGCAATCGGGCCGCGGAGGCGTCCGCAGCGGTCAAAATCAAGGGCTTTTTAGGGGTGCGGGCATCGGGGCGCAAGCGGAGTCTTGCGGCCCGATGCCCCGCCGAAGCGCTGCGCCCGCCAAAGGCTGCCTTGCGCCGGAAAAATCGACTGCGGCGGCGAATTTTTTGCGAAATCTGTCTTTGGTGCGGGCGGCGGGACTCGAACCCGCACGGGGACAGGCCCCAACAGATTTTAAGTCTGGTATGTCTACCATTCCATCACGCCCGCATCGCGGCGACAATAGAGGCCCCGGCGCGGGTGTAAAGCGCTAGAGCGCGTCTTCCTGCGCCTCCAGCACCGGCAGCAGGCTGCGCTCGGGCAGCCATGGGTTCATCGCCAGCGCGGCACGCAGCGCCAGCGCCGCCTCGCCCTGCCGGTTCAGCGCATGCAGCGTCAGCGCCTTGCCGGTCAGCGCCGCCACATGGCGCGGCTGGCGTGCCAGCGCCGCGTCCAGATCGGGCAGCGCGGCGGCATAATCCCCACGCAGGAAATGAACGAAAGCGCGCTGATTGTAGCCCTCGGCATAGTCGGGGCAATAGGCGACCAATGCCTGAAACGCCTCCATCGCGGCGGTGAAATCATGCGCCTCGCGCCTTGCCATCCCCTCGTCCAGCAAGTCTTGCGCGCGGGCATCCGGCGCGTCCGCCCAGAGCGCCCACATGTCTGCCGACGCGGCCATCCCGGCGGCGCGGTCAGGGGCAGCCTGGGCGCGCGCCACCAAGTCACGCAGCGCCGGGCCGTGATCGGGCGCGGGCGGGCAAGTTTCGGCAAAGGCGGGACCGGCCAGAAGCAGGGCGACGAGGGCGTATTTCATTCTTTCAGTTAAGCCCAGCGCGGATGTATCGGTCAAATCACAACCGCCCTAAAGGGCATCTTCGGGCGCGTTTTCCTTGACGGCCTGCATCGCAACGTAGGTGCTGGTGCCCGCCACATGCGGCAGGGTGCTGATCCGGTCGGCCAGCATCTGGCGATAATCGTTCATGTTGCGAGTGCGGATTTTCATCAGGTAATCGAAGTTGCCGGCGATCAGATGCACCTGCTCAATCTCGGGGATCTGGCGCACAGCCGCGTTGAATTCCGCCAGCGCAGCCTCGCGCGTGTCGGTCAGACGCACCTCGACAAAGCTGACATGATCCAGCCCCAGCCTTATCGGGTCGATCATCGCGCGGTAGCCGGTGATGACCTTGCCCGCCTCCAGCCGCCGCAGCCGCGCCTGCGTGGGCGATTTTGACAGGCCGATCCGCGAGGCCAGATCGGTGACGCTGATGCGCCCGTCCGTGGCCAGAACGCGAAGAATCGCCTTGTCGAACTTGTCCAAGTCATTTTGCATCGAAATTTTCCGAATTTCCGTCAGATTGGCCTGAAGATCAGCTTTGAACAGGAAATATACCTTAGCAACCCGTGCTAACATCGGTCAATCGAAGCGTATCGCACAACGCTTGCCAACGCCTTCGGCCCCGCCCTCCAAAGGATGCCTTACATGCCATATGACACCCAATCGCGCCGCGCCGTCGACCTGCAAACCTATGCGGACGAAGCCACCACCATCGCCCGCCTCAAGACCGAAGCGAACCTGTCGCCGGAGGACCGCAAGCGCATCTGCAAGCGCGGCGCCGATCTGGTGCGCGATATTCGCGGGCAGTCCGATCCCGGCCTGATGGAGGTGTTTCTGGCCGAATATGGCCTGTCCACCGACGAGGGTATCGCGCTGATGTGTCTGGCCGAGGCGCTGCTGCGCGTGCCCGACGCCGAAACCATCGACGCGCTGATCGAGGACAAGATCGCTCCCAGCGACTGGGGCAAGCATATGGGCCATTCCACCTCGCCGCTGGTCAACGCTTCGACATGGGCCCTGATGCTGACCGGCAAGGTGCTGAAGGAGGACCGCAAGGGCCCCGTCGGCCATCTGCGCAGCGCCATGAAGCGTCTGGGCGAGCCTGTGATCCGCACCGCCGTCGCCCGCGCGATGAAGGAAATGGGCCGCCAGTTCGTTCTGGGCGAGACCATTCAGGGCGCCATGGACCGCGCCGCCAAGATGGAGAAGAAGGGCTACACCTATTCCTACGACATGCTGGGCGAGGCCGCGCGCACCGACAAGGACGCGACGCGCTACCACCTCAGCTATTCCCGCGCGATCAGCGCCATCGCGCAGGCCTGCACGCATGACGATATCCGCAAGAACCCCGGCATCTCGGTCAAGCTGTCGGCGCTGCATCCGCGCTATGAGGTCGCGCAGCGCGAGCAGGTGATGGAGACACTGGTGCCGCGCCTGCGGTCGCTGGCACTGCTGGCGAAATCGGCCGGCATGGGCCTGAACATCGACGCCGAAGAGGCCGACCGCCTCGCCTTGTCGCTGGACGTGATCGAAACGGTGCTGAGCGAGCCTGCGTTGGCGGGCTGGGACGGCTTTGGCGTGGTGGTGCAGGCGTATGGCCAGCGCGCCGGGCATGTGCTGGACTTCCTTTACGACCTGGCCCAGCGCCTTGACCGGCGCATCATGGTGCGTCTGGTCAAGGGCGCCTATTGGGACACCGAGATCAAGCAGGCGCAGGTCGAGGGCGTGGACGGCTTCCCGGTCTTCACCTCCAAGCCCGCCACCGATGTCAGCTACATCGCCAATGCGCGCAAACTGCTGTCGATGACCGACCGGATCTATCCGCAATTTGCCACGCATAACGCGCACACCGTCGCCGCTGTGCTGGACATGGCGACCGACAAGGAAGCGTTTGAATTCCAGCGCCTGCACGGCATGGGCGAGGCCCTGCATAGCATCGTCATGAAGAACGAAGGCACCCGCTGCCGCATCTACGCCCCCGTCGGCGCGCACCGCGATCTGCTAGCCTATCTGGTGCGCCGCCTGCTGGAAAACGGTGCCAACTCCAGCTTCGTCAACCAGATCGTCGATGAGGAGGTCGCGCCCGAGGTCGTCGCCGCCGATCCGTTCGAACTGGTGGATCGCGGCGGCCCCGACCTGCCCACCGGCCCCGACCTGTTCCTGCCCGAGCGCATCAACTCCAAGGGGTTCGATCTGAAACACCAGCCCACGCTGGACGCGATCGCGACCGCGCGCGGCCCCTTCGCCAATCATAAATGGAAGGCGGCGCCGATCCTCGCGGTCAAGGCCGCGCCGGAGGATCCGGTCGAGGTGACCAACCCGGCCGATCCGGCAGGCAGCCCCGGCACGGTGGCCCATGCCAGCCGCGCCGATATCGAAACCGCGCTTGCCAAGGCCGCGCCGTGGGACGCGCCGGTAACCGAGCGCGCCAAGGTTCTGGGCAAGGTCGCGGACCTTTACGAGGAAAACTACGGCGAGATTTTCGCCATCCTCGCCCGCGAGGCCGGCAAGAGCCAGCTGGACGCCGTTGCCGAGCTACGCGAGGCGGTCGATTTCCTGCGCTATTACGGCGCCAACGCGCCCGACGGTGAGGCCGTCGGCACCTTTACCTGCATCAGCCCGTGGAACTTTCCGCTGGCCATTTTCTCCGGCCAGATCGCTGCGGCACTCGCCGCTGGCAACGCGGTCCTCTCCAAACCGGCCGAGCAGACGCCGCTGATCTCGCATTTCGCCGTCGGCCTCATGCACAAGGCGGGCGTGCCAAAAACGGCGCTGCAGCTTCTGCCCGGCGGCGGCGATATCGGCGCGGCGCTGACGTCTGATGCGCGCGTCGGCGGCGTGGCCTTCACCGGCTCCACCGCGACGGCGATGAAAATCCGCAGCGCCATGGCCGATAACCTCGCCCCCGGCGCGCCGCTGATCGCCGAAACCGGCGGTCTGAACGCCATGATCGTGGACAGCACCGCCCTGCCCGAACAGGCCGTGCAGGCCATCATCGAGAGCGCGTTCCAATCCGCAGGCCAGCGCTGCTCGGCCCTGCGTTGCCTTTATGTGCAGGAGGATATTGCCGAGGATTTCACCAAAATGCTGACCGGCGCGATGGATGCGGTCGTCATGGGCAAACCGTGGGACCTGAGCACCGATTGCGGCCCGGTCATCGACGAGGCGGCGCGCGCAAACATCGCCGAGCATATCCAGACCGCCCGCGCCGAGGGCCGGCTGATCCACGAGCTGACGACACCGAATGCGGGCACCTATATCGCGCCCACGTTGATCCGCGTGGACGGCATCGGCGACATGAAGCGCGAGATTTTCGGCCCCGTGCTGCACATGGCAACCTTCGGCGCGACCGAGCTGGACAAGGTGATCGACGCGATCAACGCCACCGGCTATGGCCTGACCTTTGGCCTGATGACCCGCATCGACGACCGCGTGCAATACGTGACCGAGCGGGTGCAGGCGGGCAACATCTATGTCAACCGCAACCAGATCGGCGCCATCGTCGGCTCCCAGCCGTTCGGCGGCGAGGGGCTGTCGGGCACGGGGCCCAAGGCCGGCGGACCGCGCTACCTGCCCCGCTTTACCGCGCATCCCGCGCCAATGACCGGGCAGGATTTCGACGGCACCATGTCCACCAAGGATATTCAGGCGGCGCTGAACAAGGCGCAAAGCGTGGAAATGCAGCCGCGCGAGGATCAACTGATGCCGGGGCCGACGGGCGAATCCAACCGCCTGACCAGCCACGCGCGTCCGCCGCTGCTGTGCATGGGGCCGGGCCGCGAGGCCGCAAAGGCACAGGCGCGCAGCGTGATGGCCCTGGGCGGCATGGCGGTCGAGGCGACCGGCACCGTCCCGCCCGAAGCACTGACTTCGCTGACCGGCTTTAGCGGCGCGCTCTATTGGGGTGACGAGGCGACGGCACGGCCCTATGCGCAGGCGCTGGCCGCGCGCAACGGGCCGATCCTGCCGCTGATCACCGGCCTGCCGGATTCGGGCCATGTCCTGATCGAGCGGCACGTCTGCGTCGATACCACGGCGGCGGGCGGCAACGCTGCGCTGCTGGGCGGCACGTCCTGAAAGTAACGCGCTTGACCGCGCCCAAGCATGGGGCCAGTTTGGCCCCATGTTCCCCATCCGCGATCATAACCCCTCGGGGCGCACGCCCTATGTGACCTACGCGCTGATCGCGGCGAACGTCCTTATTTTCATTAGCTATTGGCCGCTGATGGCCGATCCCCGCGCGCTGGCCGAATTCTATGTCGATTGGGCGATGATCCCGGCCAAGGTGACCCATGCGGATGCCTACCCGTCGCTGGTCAGTTCGATGTTCCTGCATGGCGGCGTGATCCATCTGGCCGGCAACATGCTGTTTCTCTGGATCTTTGGCGACAATCTGGAGGATGAGATGGGCCACCTGCCCTATCTGGCCTTCTATCTGGCGTGCGGCGTCGGCTCGGCCCTCGCGCAATGGGTGTCCGAGCCCTATTCGCTGGTGCCGATGGTTGGCGCCTCGGGCGCTATTGCCGGGGTGATGGGCGGCTATCTGCTGATGTTTCCCAAGGCGAAGGTGGATATCCTGATCATCTTCATCGTGTTTTTTCGTATCCTGCCGATCCCGGCCTGGATCATGCTGGGGCTATGGTTTGGCTTCCAGATCTTTGGCGGGCTGTCGACGCCCACAGCGGGCGGCGGCGTGGCCTATTGGGCACATGCGGGCGGCTTTGCCATCGGGGTATTGCTGACCCTTCCGCTGCTGCTGCGCCGGGGCGGCAGGCGGTTCTGGGACCGCACGGGCGGCACGCCGCCACACCCCGAAGCGCGCTATGTCACTACGCGCACTCGTATTCCGACCGTCAGGCGAAAATCAGAGAGGCGAAGATGAAAGCGACTTGCCATTGCGGCGCGGTTGAACTGCGCGTGACCTTGACCGATGGGCTGGCCACGGCCCGCCGCTGCGATTGCAGCTTTTGCGCGCGGCGCGGGGCGTCGGCGGTCACGGCGCCACTGGACGGGGTGAAGGTGGTCCGGGGCGCGGATAAACTGACGCTCTATACATGGGGGACCGGCACGGCGCAGCATTACTTCTGCTCGGTCTGCGGGATCTATACGCATCACCGGCGCCGGTCGAACCCCAATGAATACGGCGTGAATCTGGGCACTTTGGAGGGCGTGAACCCGCGCGATCTGGGCGAAATCGGCTGGATCGACGGGATCAATCACCCGTCCGACCGCTAAGGCGTCACTGGTTGCGGATAATGCGCGCGAATCTGTCAAAGATCGGCGCGTTGGCACAGATGATCGCGCCTTCGTCCAGAATACTGCGGCCTTCGGTCAGTGGCTCGACCAGCGCGCCCGCCTCGCGCGCGATCAGCAGGCCGGCGGCCAGATCCCACGGCTTCAGCCGCCGCTCCCAGAACCCGTCGTAGCGGCCAGCCGCCACATAGGCCATATCGAGCGAGGCCGCACCAAAGCGGCGCACACCGGCGCAGGCAGGCAAGAGGCGCGCCAGATCCTGCAGGCTCTGCGGTAGATCGCTGCGCCCGCCAAACGGCAGGCCGGTGGCAAAGATGCTCTCGATCAGCTTGTCGCGGCCCGACACGCGCATGCGCGATTCGTTCATCCACGCGCCTTCGCCCTTTTCGGCAAAGAACAGCTCGTCCTTCGAGGGGTCATAGACCACGCCCGCGACGATCTGCCCCTTGTGCTCCAGCGCGATGGAGACGGCCCAATGCGCCAGCCCGTGCAGATAGTTCGTGGTGCCGTCCAGCGGATCGACGATCCAGCGGCGGGTGGGATCGGTGCCCGGCTCCTCGCCGCCCTCCTCGGCCATCCAGCCATAGGTGGGGCGCGCGTTCATCAGCTCGGACTTGATGATCTGCTCGGCCTGGATATCGGCGCGGCTGACGAAATCGCCCGCGCCTTTCATCGACACCTGAAGGTTCTCGACCTCGCGAAAGTCCTTGGCCAGCGCGCGCCCCGCCTTGCGGGCCGCCTTCATCATCACGTTCAGATTTGCGCTGAGTGCCATCGGGTCTCGTCCTTGGATATGTCAAGCCGCGCGTATAGGCCGCGCAGGGCTTGGCTGCAAGGGGTGGGACAAGACGGGGCTGCCCGCGTGCAACGGGCCGCATATCAGCCGCGCTGGCTACTTCGGCAACATGAAGAACTCTTCGCGAACGATCTTGTTGTTCTCAACTGAATAAACGGCGATCTCGCGCAGCGTCATCTGCCGGCCGGTGGCTTTTTGCGTAACCTCAACCTCAAAGCGCACCGCGAAGCGGTGGGGCGGATGGACATAAGGCCCGTCTGCCTCCAGCTTGTGAATATCGTGCGTCGCGGCCCAATCCTCGCGCTTGGCCTTTATCGCGCCGCGCCCCTTGGCGATCCGCACGGCGCGGCCCGGCGGCACAACCGCCTCGATCGATTCCGCCCTTTCGGCATACATCTCGTCGACATGGTCAATGCCGCGACCGCCTTGCATTGCTTCAACGAATTCCTGTCCGAGTTTGATCAGATCTTCCATGCGAACCCTCCTTGTTTTGCCACTGAGCGTCGCACAGTTTCGCGGCGCGCATCTTGACAGGGATCAAGAAGCCCGGGCGAGTCTATGCGATTATCGTGGCCCGCCTCCTAAACCGGCTCCCGCCTTTGCAACCGCACCGGGATCTCACGGGCCAGTTTCAGCAGATGCGCCATGAACGGCTTGGCCGCGTCATCGTCGCGGATCGCAGCATAGAGCCGCTTGGTCAGGCCGCCCTCGGTAATGGGGCGCACGACATAATCATCGCTCATCCGCAATTCGCGCACGACCCAGTCGGGCAGCACCGCGACCCCCCGGTTCGAGGCGACCAGCAGCAGGATCACAGCCGTCAGTTCCACCTGCCGGATGGCGGCAGGTTCGACCTTGGCCGGGGTCAGCAACTCGGTGAAGACATCCAGCCGCGAGCGGTCAACCGGGTAGGTGATCAGCGTCTCGCCGCGAAAATCCTCGGCCTCGATGAATTTCTTCTGCGCCAGCGGGTGCAGCGCCGAGGCCAGAAAGACCGGCTCGTAATCAAAGAGCGGTTTGAACCCGATGCCGCGCAGCGCTTCGGGATCGGAGGAGACGACCAGATCGACCTCCTCCTTTTGCAGCGCGGGCAGCGCGTCGAAGGCAAGGCCGGGGCGGATGTCGACATCCACCTCGGGCCAGTTGTGACGGAACGCCTCCAGCACCGGGAACAGCCATTCAAAACAGGCGTGGCACTCGATGGCGATGTGCAGACGCCCCGAGGAGCCCGCGCGCACGCCGGAAAACTCGGCCTCCAGCGCCTCGATCTCGGGCAGCACCTTGTTAGCGACACGCAGCAGACGCATCCCCGCCGCCGACAGCGTCATCGGCTTGGACCGGCGCACGAACAGCTCGACCCCGGCTTGATCCTCCAAGCCCTTGATCTGATGGCTTAACGCGGATTGCGTGATGTTCAACTGATCGGCCGCCTTGGCCAGACCGCCAGCGGCGTGGATCGCACGGATCGTTCGCAAATGCCGAAACTCGATATGCATTATATTAGCGCGCCTCATGTAGATCGTGAAAATTATGAATTTGCGTAATCTATGCGATATTGCAACAAAGGGCTCAAGCCCCACAAAGGAAATCAGATCATGGCGACGCCAAACATCTCGTTCGAATTCTTCCCGCCCAAGAACCTTGAGGCGTCATTCCGTCTGTGGGACACGGTTCATACGCTGGCGCCACTACAGCCGCGTTTCGTGTCCGTCACCTACGGCGCGGGCGGCACCACCCGCACCCTGACGCGCGAGGCGGTCGGCGCCCTGCACGGCTCGGCCGGGCTGAACGTCGCGGCGCATCTGACCTGCGTCAACGCGACCCGCAGCGAAACGCTGACCATTGCGGATGAATTTCACGCCGCCGGCGTGCGCGAGATCGTGGCCCTGCGCGGCGACGCCCCCAAGGGCACCGGCGGATTCAAACCCCATCCGGACGGCTTTCAGGACAGTTGCGAGCTGATCACGGCCCTGAAGGAGCGCCATGATTTCACGGTCCGCGTCGGCGCCTATCCAGAACGGCACCCCGATGCCGCCGATGACAATGCCGATGTCGAGTGGCTCAAGCGCAAGTTCGACGCCGGCGCGGACGAGGCGATCACGCAGTTCTTTTTCAGCGCCGACACCTTCCTGCGCTTCCGCGACCGCTGCGCCGCGGCGGGTATCACGAAGCCGATCATTCCCGGCATCTTCCCGATCGAGAATTGGGCCGGCGCGCGCCGCTTTGCCGAAGCCTGCGGCACCTCGGTCCCCGCCAAGCTGAGCGCGACATTCGAGACAGCCGAGCGTGACGGGCGCAGCGATCTGCTGGCCATCGCCGTCGCGACCGATCTTTGCAGCAAACTGATGGATGAGGGCGTGCGGGACCTGCATTTCTACACCCTGAACCGGCCCGAACTGACGCGCGACATCTGTCACGCGCTGGGCGTCACCCCCAGGATCGAGCTGCGCGACGTCGCCTGAGCGACGCCGCACCCCGATCAATCGGCGCCGCTCCTGAGGGGCGGCGCCTCGCAATTCTGCAGCGCCGTTTCGTGCACCCACTCCGAAGGATCTTCGCCAATCGTGCGGCCCGCGCGGACCAGAAATATCTTGCCCCAGTGGCGCCACGTCCCGACTGACGGCGCGCAAGGATCGCAGGAAAAACGCGCGCGCCAATCCTCGGGCAGCGGCAGCCCGGCGGCCTCCCCCTTGTCCAGCATCCAGACAAGCGGAACATTGGCAAGCGGGCGCGCGGCCTCGAACCCGTCAAGGTGTCCGCCGATATCGGGATGGCAACCGCGGAACCAGACCTGCTGCACATCGACACCGGTAATCCCGTTGGTCTGCCATAGAACAGGCGTATAGACGACGCGCGTCTCGTTCAGCGCCAGCGCATGATAGCCTCGCCGCACGCAGGTGCCAAGATTGGCAGAATGAAACGCGTGCGACTTCTCGGTCCAGCGCCAGAGAATCGGCAGCCGCAAGCCCAGCGCCTTGACCGTGTCCCAGACGCCGACCATCTCGATGGGCACCGTTTCATGGCAATAGGCTTTGTAGAATTCGCGTGCGACCGGCCTGTCCGGCCCTATCTGGTAATGGCGCCACGCCATCCGCACGTTGCGTTCCGTCGCATGTTCAGGGCGCAGCAGGCCGACCATGTCAATCGCGCCCGCCAGCGACCGCACGGCATAGGCGCCGCGCGAATAGCCCAGCAGATAGATGCTGTCACCGGGCCTGTAGCGACTGGCCAGATAGCCATAGGCCCGCCGGATCTGGCGGTTGATTCCCTGGCCCATCATCACGCCGATGGTACCGCGCCAGTCCTGCCATTGCAGCCCGGCCTCGTAATAGAGCGCCATCCGCGCGCCGCGCACGTCGCCCAGCAGTTTATAGGTGAGGCCCGCATTGCTCTCGTCACCGGGAACGAGCGACGACATGGTTCCGTCCAGGATCAGAACATGCGTGACCGGCCCGCGGTGATCGATGCCCCCCTTGTGGCCGCGCCGCAAATCGCGCCCGAATCCCGGAAGCGCCAGTGCATAAATTCGCTTGACCCACTTGCGCCACGACATGGTCGGCTTTGTCCTTTCTCATGCAATACGGATGCCTTTGGTTTAAATATATCGCACGAACCGGCGAATGACAGATTTTCCACCGGCTGCCCGGCCTTTCCAATGCAGAATCTTGGGCTGTTGAGCGCAGGCCGCCAAGGCAACGCAAGGCACCAGCCATGGACCGCGGCAGCTTTGTCCTGCGCGCCGCCAAAAGCCGGCCGCGCGCCCGAGGCGGGCGCCGGGATTTTGGGTATTTAAGACCAAGAAAAAGCCTGGGAGTGTCTCGGGCTTTTCTTGGGTCCAAATACCCATGGCGCAGCACCCGCCGATAAGCGCAGCGGGCACCGGAACAGGGCCGCCGGCAGCGCGCGACCCTCGACATCCATCGGGCTTTCCCTCGGGCGCCGAATTGTCTAAGCCAAAGGCCAAGAACAAGGAGCGATCCCATGGCGATGGAAAAGACATTTGATGCGGCCGAGGCCGAGCAGCGGCTCTATGAGGCGTGGGAGACATCCGGCGCGTTCAAGGCAGGCGCCAATGCAGCGACGGGCGCCAAGCCGTTCAGCATCATGATCCCGCCGCCGAACGTCACCGGCAGCCTGCATATGGGGCATGCGTTCAACAACACGCTGCAGGATATACTGGTGCGCTGGCACCGAATGCGCGGCTTTGACACGCTCTGGCAACCGGGCACGGATCACGCCGGCATTGCCACGCAGATGGTGACCGAGCGGGACATGGCCGCCAATGGCGAGCCGGCGCGGGCAGAGATGGGGCGCGAGGCGTTTGTCGCGCGTGTCTGGCAGCAGAAGGTCAAATCGCGTGGCACGATCATCGGCCAACTCAAGCGCCTTGGCGCCTCTGCCGACTGGTCGCGCGAGGCGTTCACAATGGGCGGCGCTGCCGGCGATCCTGACAAGGGCAAAGGCCCGAATTTCCACGACGCGGTCATCAAGGTCTTTGTCGACATGTACGACAAGGGGCTGATCTATCGCGGCAAGCGTCTGGTCAACTGGGACCCGCATTTCGAGACGGCGATTTCCGATCTGGAGGTCGAGAATATCGACGTTGCCGGGCATATGTGGCACTTCAAATACCCGCTCGCGGACGGCGAAACCTATGAGTATGTCGAGAAGGACGAGGACGGCAACGTCACCCTGCGCGAGACGCGCGATTACATCGCCATCGCCACCACGCGCCCCGAAACCATGCTGGGCGATGGCGCCGTGGCGGTGCATCCGTCCGATGCGCGCTATGCCGCGATTGTCGGCAAGCTGTGCGAGATTCCTGTCGGCCCCAAGGAGCATCGCCGCCTGATCCCGATCATCACAGATGAATACCCCGATCCGACCTTCGGCTCGGGCGCGGTCAAGATCACCGGCGCGCATGATTTCAACGATTATGCCGTGGCCAAGCGCGGCGGCATCCCCTGCTACCGGCTGATGGACACGCGCGCACAGATGCGCGACGATGGCGCGCCATATGCCGAGGCCGCAGCCATTGCGATGGCCGTCGCACGCGGCGAGCGCGAACTGGGCGAGGCGGAAGTGGACACGATCAACCTCGTTCCGGACGATCTGCGCGGACTGGACCGCTTTGAGGCGCGCAAGCGTGTCGTTGAGCAGATCACCGAAGACGGTCTGGCGGTCATGGTGCCGGGCGATCCGGATGAGTCGGAGGGCAATGTCTGCATGGACCCCGGCGTGGTACCGCTGGTCGAGGCCAAGCAGATCACGCAACCTTTCGGCGACCGCTCCAAGGTGGTGATCGAGCCGATGCTGACCGATCAGTGGTTCGTCGATACCGCGCAGATCGTGCAACCTGCCATCGACGCCGTCCGCTCGGGCGAAGTGACGATCATGCCCGAGAGCGACCGCAAGGTGTATTTCCACTGGCTGGAGAATATCGAGCCGTGGTGCATTTCGCGCCAGCTGTGGTGGGGGCACCAGATTCCGGTCTGGTATGGCCTCGATCTGGAACGCGGCGAATTCAAGGATGACGAAAGTGACGGCGCGCTGGACATGGTCGAGATGCAGCGCCTTTTGTGGGATCAATCGCTGGCGCCGGGCACGGATCGCTACCATGCGGCGCCGGATTTCGACGCCTTGCATGACAAATTCGACGACGTTCTGGCCGGCCTTCCGACGCCGCTGAACCATGCGCGGCTGGTTGAAGTGGCGGACAGGGAAGCGGCGATGCACGTTCTGGCCGAAAGTCTGGCAGATTACGTGATCAGCCAGGACCCGACGCATCTGCTCTATCCGGTGTGGCGCGATGCGGACGTTCTGGACACCTGGTTCTCGTCCGGGCTTTGGCCCATCGGCACGCTAGGCTGGCCCGAGGATACGCCGGAAATGCGGAAATATTTTCCGACCACGACGCTGATCACCGGCTTTGACATCATTTTCTTCTGGGTCGCCCGGATGATGATGATGCAATATGCCGTCGTCGGACAAAAGCCGTTCAGCCACGTCTATGTCCATGCCCTTGTCCGTGACGAGAAGGGCAAGAAGATGTCCAAATCCTTGGGCAACGTGCTGGACCCGCTGGAATTGATCGACCAATACGGCACCGATGCCGTGCGCTTTACCCTGACGGCGATGGCTGCGATGGGGCGCGATCTGAGGCTGTCGAGCGACCGCATCGCGGGCTATCGCAACTTTGGCACGAAGCTGTGGAATGCCGCCCGCTTTGCCGAGATGAACGGCGCCACGCCTGCCGCACTGGGCGCGAAGTACTCGGCGAACACTCCCCCTGCCCCGGCCCAGACGGTGAACAAGTGGATCATCGGCGAGACGGCCAAGGTGCGCGCCGAGGTCGACGCGGCGCTGGGCAATTACCGATTCAACGATGCGGCGAACGCGCTCTATGTCTTTGTCTGGGGCAAGGTTTGCGACTGGTATGTCGAATTCTCCAAACCATTGTTGATGGACGGCACCGAGGACGTGAAGGCCGAAACCCAAGCGACCATGGCATGGGTCATCGACCAGTGCCTGATCCTGCTGCACCCCATCATGCCCTTCGTCACCGAAGAACTGTGGGGCAACCTTGGCGAGCGGCAAAAGATGCTGATCCACGCCGACTGGCCCGAATACGGCACAGAACTGGTCGATGCGGCGGCCGACCGCGAGATGAACTGGGTGATTTCCCTGATCGAAGCGGTGCGCAGCGCGCGGGCGCAGATGCATGTGCCGGCGGGACTTCAGGTGCCGATGCTGGTCACATCGCTGGATGCGGCGGGCAAGGCGGCGTGGGACCGCAACGAGGTGATGATCAAGCGGCTGGCGCGCATCGACAGCTTGGACCATGTCGAGGCGTTCCCCAAGGGCTGCGTCACCGTCGCTGTCGAGGGCGGCGTCTTTGGCCTGCCGCTGGCCGATATCATCGACGTCGAGGCCGAAAAGGCGCGTCTGGACAAGACGCTGGGCAAGCTGGAAAAGGAAATCGGCGGGCTCAAAGGGCGCGTGAACAATCCCAAATTTGTCGCCTCCGCGCCCGACGACGTGGTCGAGGAGGCGCGCGACAATCTGGCCGCGCGCGAGGAAGAGGCCGAAACGTTGCGCGCCGCCCGCGCGCGGCTGGCTGAACTGGGCTAGCGTACGCCGAGCGGGGGCGTACGCCGCGGACAGAGGAAGCCTCCGGCGGGAGTATTTTTAGAACGATGAAAGCAGGGGCGCAGAATGGCGACAGGCACTAACATCCGGACCTATTTTGAGGGCGCTTGGCATGAGGGCGACCTGCCGGTCATGCGGGCCGGCGATCACGGGATGTGGCTGGGCAGCGCCGTGTTTGACGGCGCGCGGCTGGCGCATGGGCTGGTGCCGGATCTGGACCTGCATTGCGTGCGCGTGAACCGCTCGGCCGAGGCGCTGATGCTGGAGCCAACGGTTGAGCCTGGTGCCATGGTCGAGATTATCCGCGAAGGGCTGCGCGCCTACACGCCGGGGGCCGCCGTCTATATCCGGCCGATGTATTGGGGGCAGGATACCGGCTATATGGCGATCGTGCCGAATGGGGCCTCGACCGGATTTGCCATCTGCCTTGAGGAAATTCCGATGCCTGCGGCGGGTGCGTCAACCACGCTGACGCGCACGCGGTTTCGCCGCCCGGTGATGGAGGATGCGGTGGTCAACGCCAAGGCCGCCTGCCTTTACCCCAACAACGCGCGCATGCTGGCCGAGGCGCGGGGCAAGGGGTTTGGCAATGTCCTGTGCGCTGATGCGCTGGGGAACGTGGCCGAAAGTGCGACGGCGAATGCGTTCATGGTCAAGGATGGCGAAGTGTTCACGCCGGCGCCGAACGGCACATTTCTGGCCGGAATCACGCGGGCGCGGCATATCGCGAACATGCGGGACGCAGGCATGCGCGTGCATGAGATCACGCTGAGCTTTGACGATTTTCACGGCGCGGACGAGGTATTCCTGAGCGGCAACATGGCCAAGGTGACGCCGGTGACGGCATTCGACGACACGTCCTATCAGGTCGGCCCCGTAACGGCCCGCGTGCGCGATATGTATTGGGGTTGGGCTGCCTCCAGCCCGCTATAGGCGCTGCTATGACGGCGCGGCGGTTTGCATTTCACGGCGCGTTCCGTTCCAATTGGATCATACCCGGCATCGGCAATTGGCGTAGGAACGCTGGCGAGATCAGGTCCAGACCGACACGCGTCGCGTAAAGGTTCGGCGCGACCAGCCGGGTCGCAACGACCGCCAATAGCGCCCGCTCATAGGAATGGCGTGGGGTAAACGCCGATGGGCACCGAAAATCGTGAACGAGAAGAAGATCAGCCATAGCGTGAACGCCGGATGCGCGCGCCGGTGCAGTGTCGCCGGGCGTCTGCGGGGAAGCGAGCGACGAAGAAGAATGCAGCAATCGCGCCGTCGCGCAGGCGGTCTGCGGCCTGATCGGGTTTGAGGAAGGCTGCGTAACCGACAATGGCGCCGCACGGCTTTCGCCCAGCGCCAGATGGATCAGGGCGTCCACCCCGCGCGGCGGCACGTTGCAGCGCATCTAAGTCGGCTGCGCCCTCCAACCCATACGGCTAGTCATTCAAGGACGTTTGCGCGACCACAATCAGACGCGGCAAATCCGTCCCCCTGCGCGGCAAGCTCGCTTGCGGCGATCAGGCGGGCATCATCCAGTTGCTCGGACAATGCCGGCAGGTGATGATCCTGCGCAAAGGACCGCAGGTCGTCCAGCACATCGAGTATCCATTCGTTTTTCATGCCAGCCTCGCCCACGCAGATTAAGGAAGGCTGAATACAACCTTAGCATGCAGCCATACATCGTGGAATTGGCGGAATCCAGCCCCCATGAGTGCGCGGCACTGCAAGTACCTGAAACGATCGGTCGCGGCCTGGACCGAAAAACCCCGCGAGCC
>DATCSR010000024.1:0-31299 GCA_036568405.1 Roseovarius sp. | reverse complement strand
CGGCACCTTTCAAGATTAGCCAAACCGGTTCGCGTCAAACACCTGCATTTCCGCATTGCCGCGCCCGCCGATCATGTCAGCCACCCAGCGCCCGGTCTTTGGCCCGCCCGTCAGTCCGATATGCTGATGGCCGAAGGCCGCGAATACGCCGCTGGCGCCCATTTCCCCGATCAATGGCAGGCTGTCGGGGGTCGAGGGGCGAAAGCCCATCCACTCCTCAACGCTGTCATAACTCAGCTCCGGGAACACGCGCGCCACGTTGCGCGCCAGCAGGTCCAGCGGCCCGCGTGACATGTCAGGTGACGCGCCGCCCAATTCGACCATGCCGGCGCAGCGCAGGCCCTGTTCCATCGGGTTCACCGCAAACTTGCCGCTGGATATCATCAACGGCATTTTCGGCATTTGCGACGGGCCTTTGAATTCCAGGTGAAACCCGCGCTCGGCCACCAGCGGCACGCGCACGCCCAGCTTGCGCGCCAGCGGCTCGGACCAGATGCCGGCCGCCAAGACAACGGTGTCGCAGGGCAGGGGGCCTTGATCGGTCAACACCTGCGCGATGCGGCCATCCACCATCATCACGTCGCGCATCTCAGCACGGCGCACGGTGCCGCCTTCCTCCTCCAGCACCTGCGCCAGATCGGCCATATAGGCACCGGGATTGACGATATGGCCATGCCCTTTCAGTCGCGCGAGGCAGGTGGTGGCAGGGCCAAGCATCGGCTCGATCTCCTGCACGGCGGGACCCTCATTCACCTCGGGCACATAGCCTGCGATGCGGCGCAGCTCCCACGGATAGGCGTCCTTCTCAAACGCGGCGCGATCCGGATAGGCGAAACCTATATCACTGGAGGCGATCCATCGCTCGGCCCGCGTGCCGCGTGTCAGCGCGCGGTGCTGATCGACGCTGTCATGCAGCAGATGCGACAGCGCGGTCGAGATATGGCGCGTGCGGGCGTCGGTGGAATTGCGCAGGAATTGTGCGAGCCAAGGCGCCAATCGCGGCAGCTCGGACCATTGCAGCGACAGCGGCGCATCGCGCGATATCAGGTATTTGAGGCCGGTCCAGGCAATGCCCGGTCCGCTGACCGGCACGATGGCCCACTCGGCCAGCAGCCCGGCATTGCCGTAGGATGCCCCGGCGCCCGGCCCGTCCTTGTCGATCAAGGTAACGTCATGGCCTGCGCGGCGCAGCCAGATCGCGGCGGACAGCCCGCAGATTCCCGCCCCGACGACAACGATGTTCTGCGCCTGCATATCCCGCCCCCTGCTGCATGGCGCCAGCTAATCCGCTTTGCCCATTCCAAACAAGAGGGCAGCGCCAGAGAGGAGTGCGGCCACGAAAAAACCCCGCCTCGGGTGAGACGGGGTTTTGATACTATCCATTCCCTAAGGAACGATTGCCAGCTTAGCCCTGACGGGCCTTGAAACGGCCTTGGGTCTTGTTGATCACGTAAACGCGGCCTTTGCGGCGCACGACGCGGCAATCCCGGTGCCGATTCTTGAGCGAGCGGAGCGAGTTGCGAACTTTCATCGTTCATCTCCTGATCTGTCGCGGCGCGGGCCAGCGCCTGAGGTTGCGGGCGGCGCCGGACCCGGCGCCAGTGAATTCATGGTGGGCGATACAAGGTTCGAACTTGTGACCCCTTCGATGTCAACGAAGTGCTCTACCACTGAGCTAATCACCCATGAATACCGTCGCAATCATTATGCCCCTCACAGTTGCGGGGCGCAAAAGCTACGCCGGTCCGCTGGTCTATAAAAGGAGTCGCCCGGGGGATCAAGGGGCTTTTGCATGAGGGAAATTTCAGACTATCATAATCTTACGCAAGCCGGAGATATCATGCCCAAGGCCGCCTTTCATCTGCACGCCCCCGACCGGCGTGATACCTGCATAGTGTTTGCATCGCCGCACAGCGCGCGCGACTATTCGGCGTGGTTCCTGCGCGCCTCCCTGCTGGACGCGCTGACGCTGCGCAGCTCGGAGGATGCGTTCGTCGATCAGCTGTTCGCAGCGGCGCTGCGCCACGGTGCCCCTTTGCTGCTGGCCGGCGCGCCGCGTGCCTTTGTCGATCTGAACCGCAGCGCGGACGAATTGGACCCGGCGCTGATCGAGGGTGTGCGCCATGCGGGGCACAACCCACGCGTTGCCGCCGGGCTGGGGGTGATCCCCCGCGTCGTTGCGGGCGGGCGGGCCATCTATCGCGGCAAACTTCCCCACGCCGAAGCGCAGCAGCGAATCGACAGCATCTGGCGCCCCTATCATGCGGCGCTCGCCGCCGAGATGGACAGTGCCCACGCCATGTTCGGCCGCGCCATCCTGCTCGACTGTCATTCGATGCCGCACGAGGCGATGGACGGCATGGTGCGACCCGGCGCGCGCCGTCCCGACGTGGTGCTGGGCGATCGCTTTGGCGCGTCGGCGTCAGCTGATATCACCGGCCTTATCGAAGAGGCGTTTACCGCCGCCGGGCTGGTCGTGGCGCGCAACACGCCTTTTGCGGGGGCTTATGTGACGCAGACCTACGGGCGTCCGGCGCGGGGCCGCCACGCGATCCAGATCGAAATCGACCGGGCGCTCTATATGGATGAGCGCACCCTGCGCCCTGCACCGGGATTCGCGGATTTTCAGACCTTGCTGGACGGCGTGATCGCCCGGATCACCGATATCGGGCGCGTGAACAGCGTGCCTTTGGCCGCCGAATAGCGCCCTTTATCGCAGCGCGCGCCCCTTCAGGATCGCGCCGTCGCCGAACCTGCGCCGGATCTCGTCGCTGGCCCGCTCGGCCTCGCTGCGCCGGGCGGCGCCCGGATCCAGCAGATCGCCCGACAGGTCGGCGGCACTGTCCGGGACCAGATCGGACAGGCCCACCCCGATCAGCCGAAACGGCGCCTCGCCCGCCGCGCCATCCATCAGCGCGCGGGCGGTGCGATAGATCGTATCGGCCATCTGGCTGGCATCGCGCAGGGATTGCCGCCGGGTCAGGCTGCTATGATTGCTGCGCTTCAGCTTCAGCGTGACGATGCGCCCGGCCAATTGCCGCGCCTTGGCCCGCGCCGATACCTTCTCGGCCAGTCGCCAGATATGACCGTCCAGTATGTCCAGATCGCCGGTATCCTCATTGAACGTCGTCTCGTTCGAGATCGATTTGACCGGCGCGCGCGCATCCACCCGGCGATGGTCCTGCCCGCGCGCCAAATGCCACAGACGGTCGCCCATCGCGCCAAAGCGCGCGTGCAGATCCGTCCGCTCCCATCTCAGCAGATCGGAAAACGTGCGAATCCCCGCCGCCTCCAGCGAAGTCTGCGCCGCCTGCCCGACGCCCCAGATCAGCCGCACCGGCTTGTCGCGCAGAAATTCTGCCGTATCGGCGGCGCCGATCACCGAAAAGCCGCGCGGCTTGTCCAGATCCGATGCGATCTTGGCCAGAAACTTGTTATGGCTCAGCCCGATGGACCCGGTCACGCCCAGTTCGGCCCGCATCCGCTGCACCAGCCGCGCCAGCATCAAGGCGGGCGGCGCGCCGTGCAAACGTGCGGTGCCGCGCAGGTCCATGAATGCCTCGTCCAGCGACAGCGGCTCGATCGCGGGGGTCAGATCCTCCATCATGGCGCGGATCTGGCGCGACACGGCGGCATAAACCTCCATGCGCGGCTTGATGATTACGGCATCGGGGCACAGCTTGAGCGCCTGAAACATCGGCATGGCCGACCGCACGCCGCGTATCCGCGCCACATAGCAGGCCGTCGACACGACCCCGCGCCGCCCGCCGCCGATAATGACCGGCTTGCCCTCCAGTTCGGGATTGTCGCGCTTTTCGACGCTGGCATAGAACGCGTCGCAATCCATATGCGCGATGCCCAGATCGAACAGCTCGGGGTGCGACACCACGCGCGGACGCCCGCAGGCGGCGCAGCGGCGCTGATCAGGCTCGTTGGCGCTCAGGCAATCTCGGCAAAATGCAGGCATGGTTCAGCTATATCACGCCGCCCGGACCCGCTTCCAGCCCGCCCTTTCATCGTTCCACAAATACTCCCGCCGGAGGCGGCTGCGAAAAATTGCAGACGTATCGACGCCTAGCGGCCAACCATGCCGACAATCTCGTAGGTCTTGCGGATAATCGGCGCGGCGATCTCGCGCGCGCGGTCGGATCCACGGCAGAGGATCGCGTCGATTTCCGCCGTATCCTGCATCAGGCGGCCCATTTCCTCGGATATCGGCGCCAAGCGGTCGACGGCCAGATCGGCCAGCAGCGGCTTGAACTCGGAAAAGGCGCGCCCGCCCATGTCGCGCATCACTGCCGCGGCGCTCATCCCGGCCAGCCCGGCGTAGATGTTGACCAGATTGCGCGCCTCGGGGCGGCCTTCCAAACCCTCCAGATCGGAGGGCAGCGGCTCGGGGTCGGTCTTGGCCTTGCGGATTTTTTTGGAAATAGTGTCTGCATCGTCGGTCATGTTGATGCGGCTCATATCCGAGGGATCGGATTTCGACATCTTTTTCGACCCGTCCCGCAGGCTCATCACGCGGGTGGCGGCGCCTTCGATAACAGGTTCGGGCATAGGAAAAAATTCAACGTCGTAGTCGTGGTTGAACTTCGCCGCGATGTCGCGCGTCAGCTCCAGATGCTGTTTCTGGTCCTCGCCCACCGGCACATGGGTGGCATGATAGACCAGAATATCGGCCGCCATCAGAGCGGGATAGCCGAATAGGCCCAGCGAGGCGTTCTCGGCATTCTTGCCGGCCTTGTCCTTGAACTGGGTCATTCGCTTCATCCAGCCCATACGCGCGACGCAGTTGAAGATCCAGGCCATCTGCGTGTGCTCGGGCACCTGGGATTGGTTGAACAGGATCGATTTTTCCGGATCGAGCCCCGAGGCGATGAACCCCGCCGCCAGCTCGCGCGTGGCGTGGCGCAGCTTGGCCGGCTCCTGCCAGACGGTGATCGCGTGCAGATCGACCATGCAATAGAGCGACTGCACCCCGCGATCCTGCGCTTCGGCGAACCGTTTCAGCGCGCCCAGATAGTTGCCCAGATGCAGATCGCCCGAGGGCTGGATGCCCGAAAACACCCTTGGGGTGAAGGCCGCATCGCTCATTGCTCATCTCCGTCTGGATTTCCGTGCCCGCCTCGCTTACCCATGAGCCCATGTCCCGTCAAGCAAAGGCCCCGCGCGCCCCATGAGCCATCCAGACGATTCCAGCCCGTTCAACCCGCTGCCGCCCGTCGTGGTGCTGCTGTTTCTGGCCGTCGTGATCCCCGAGATCGCGTTTTTCCTCGGCTCAAAGGGGCTGATCGGCGGGCCGCAGGCGGTGGGCTGGCGGCAGGCGATGATCCGGGACTACGGCTTTAGCGGCGATCTGCTGCGCTGGATGATCGCCAACGGAATTTACCCGCCCGAGCATGTGCTGCGCCTCATCACCTATCCGTTCGTGCATGGCGGGTTCAGCCAAATGCTGTTTGCCGCAGCGCTGCTGCTGGCAATGGGCAAGTTTGTGGGCGAGGTGTTCCGCCCCCTTGCCACGCTGGCCGCGTTCTTTATCCCCGCCATTTGCGGGGCGCTGGCTTATGGGCTGATCGCGCGCGACAATCCGTGGCTTTATGGTGCGTTTCCCGGCATCTACGGCCTGATCGGGGCGTTCACCTATCTGCTCTGGTTCAATCTGGGCCAGACCGGCGGCAGCCAGTCGCGCGCCTTCGTGCTGATCGGGTTTCTGATGGGCGCGCAGCTGCTGTTTTCGCTGCTGTTCGGCGGCACGCTGCGCTGGGTGGCGGACGGGACCGGGTTCCTCGCCGGGTTTATCGCGTCCTTCGTCCTGCGTCCCGGCGGCTGGACCAAGCTGCGGATGAAACTGCTTCAGCGTTGACGCCTCAGCGCCGATTTCAGCTCGGACTTGCGGAAGGCGCCGACCATGCGGCCGACGTAGTAATAGACCATCGACCCCAGCAAGATCAGCAGCAGCAAGGCCAGCCAGCGCCAGCCCGGCAGGCCGAAGAACGGCGACAGCGTCAGCATCAGCGCCCATAGCGCGGCGCCCATGACCGCCGAGGCCACGCAGATCCGCCACAGGCGGCTGCGGAACCGATCATCGAACCGGGCGACATCGCCAAACGGGCGCACGCCGCGCGCCAGAAGCCACACCATGGCCCAGCCCGCGATGGTCGTGCCGACCGCCGCCGCGATCCAGCCGATGGCGGGGGCAAGGCCGATGGCAAGGCCCGCGTTCACCACCAGCGACACGACCGCATAGTAAAACGGCCGCCTGGTATCCTCGCGCGCGAAATAGATCGGTTGCAGCACCTTCTGGATCACGAAGGCAGGCAAACCGAGGCCATAGATCGACACCGCCAGTGCCGTCGCGGCGGTATCGTCAAAGCCGAAATTGCCACGCTGGAACAGCACCGTGATCAGCGGAATCGGGATCACGACCAGCGCCACGGCGCAGGGGATGGTCAGCGCCAAGGACACCTCGCCCGCGCGGCTGAGCGCCATCCGCGCACCGGTGCCATCATCGGCGCGCAGGCGGCGCGACAGGTCCGGCAGCAGCACGATGCCCACGGCGATGCCCACCACGCCCAGCGGTAATTGGTACAGGCGGTCGGCGGCATAGAGCCAACTGACCGCGCTTTCAAAGTTCGACGCCACCTGCTGGCCGACCAGCAGGTTGATCTGCATGACGCCCCCCGCCAGTGCTGCAGGCACCGCGATGCGGACCAGCTGGCGCATGGCAGGCGTCCAGCGCGGGCGCACCGGATAGATGGAATGGCCTGCGCGGCGCGCCGCGACCCAGACCAGCACCAGCTGCGCGACACCCGCGACCGGAATGGACCAGACCAGCGCGCCCGGGACGCTGCCCCCCGTCCAGACAGCCACGCCCATCGTCGTGCAGAGTATCACGTTCAGCAGCACCGGCGCAGCGGCGGCGGCGACGAACCGCCCGCTTGAGTTCAGCACGCCCGACAGCAGCGCCGCCAGCGAGATGAAGAAGATGTAGGGAAAGACGACGCGCCCGAATTCGACCGTCAGATCAAACCGCTCGTCGGCCGAAAACCCCTCGGCGGTGGCCCAGACCAGCGCCGGCATGAAGATCATCGCCAGCGACACCACGAACAGCAGCACCAGTGCCAGCCCGCTGAACGCCAGTCTGGCGAAACCGTCCGGATCCTCGCCCGCCTCCAGCCGTTTGGAGAACATCGGCACGAAGGCCGCGTTGAACGCGCCCTCCGCGAAAAAGCGGCGGAACATGTTGGGCAGGCGGAACGCGGCGACAAAGGCGTCCATGACCGGCCCCGGCCCGATCAGCCCGGCGATCATCACGTCGCGCACGAACCCCAGCACGCGGCTGAGCATGGTCCAGCCGCTCACCGTGAAGATGCTGGTGATCATCCGCACGGGCCGCGCTGTCTGGGGGATATGTCCTGCGCTCACTCGATGGCCCTTTGCGTGCCTTCGGAAATGGCCGCGCGCAGCTTCGCTTCCAGCGATTTCTGCTTGGCCTCCGAGTAGAATTTCAATCCGAACATGTCCTTGACATAGAAGGTGTCAACGACCTGTTCTCCGAATGTCGCGATGACCGCGCTGGCGATATAGACGTTGTTCGCCGCCAGTGTGCGGGTCAGATCATACAGCAGGCCGGGTCGGTCGCGGGTATCGACCTCGATGATCGTATAGATCTCGGATCCGTCATTGTCGAAGGTGATATGCGTCGGCACGCGAAAGGCGCGCTCGCGCTTCTTGATCTTGTCGCGCGATTTGATTGCGTCCTGCGCCACCACCTCGCCGCGCAGGGTTTTCAGGATGGTGCGGCGCAGGCGCGGCAGGCGTTCATCCGCAAAAGGGTGGCCTTCGCCGTCCTGTATCCAGAACACGGCGGTCGCATAGCCATCCTTGGACGTATAGGTGCGCGCATCGACGACATTCGCGCCCACCAGCGCCAGCGCCCCGGCAAGGCGCGAGAAGATGCCGGGATGGTCGGCCAGCACGAAACAGGCGCGGGTGGCATCGCGGTCCTCATCGGGGTGCAGGTCGATACCGATCTGGTCGCGGTTTCCGTCGCGGTCGATCTCGCGCAGGAGATTGGCGAAAATGACATGCGCGGTAACGTGCAGGCCCTGCCAGTAGGGCGGATAATGGCGCGCGGTTTCGGCCTTCAGCGCCTTGGCATCCCAGTCCTTCAGCGCGCGGCGCAGCCCGTTCTTGGCGTCCGAGCCGCGCTGTTCGCGGTTGATATCCTCCAGCCCTTTCTCCATCGCGCCCAGCGTCTGGCGGTAGAGCGCGCGCAGCAGGGATGCCTTCCAGTTGTTCCACGTCCCCGGCCCGACGCCGCGGATATCGCAGACCGTCAACACGCAGAGCAGGTCCAGCCGCTCGCGCACCTGCACCGCCTTGGCAAAGTCGCGCACTGTTCTGGGGTCGGCAATGTCGCGTTTCTGGGCCATGTCCGACATCAGCAAGTGATAGCGCACCAGCCACTCGACCGTGTCCACTTCCTTGGGCTTCAACCCCAGACGCGGCGCGACCTTGCGCGCTATCTTGGCGCCCAGGATCGAATGATCCTCGGGGCGGCCCTTGCCGATGTCATGCAGCAGCAGCGCGACATAAAGGATGCGCCGGTTCACCCCGCGTTTGAGGATGGATGAGGCGATGGGCAGCTCTTCGATCAGCTCTTCGCGCTCGATTCGGGCAAGGTGGCTGATGGATTGGATCGTATGTTCGTCCACCGTGTAGTGGTGATACATGTTGAATTGCATCATCGCCACGATCGGCTCGAATTCGGGGATGAAGGCGGACAGAACGCCCAGCTCGTTCATGCGGCGCAGGGCGCGTTCGGGGTTGCCGTGTTTCAGCATCAGGCCGAGGAACAGCTTTTGCGCCGCCGGATCGTTGCGCACCTCATCGGTGATGAGGTCGAGATTGGCCGTCACCAGCCGCATCGCGTCGGGGTGGATCAGCAGGCCGGTGCGCAGACCCTCTTCGAAGACGCGCAGCAGGTTCAGCGGATCGGCCAGAAACGCCGCCTCGTCAGCGATGGCAAGGCGGCCGTGCAGCTCGGTATAGCCGTCCTTCAGCTTGCGCTTGCGGCGGAACAGGCGGTGCAGCAGGGGCTGGGATTTGAGGTGCGCCGCCTCCAGCTTGCTCAGGAAGATACGGGTCAGATCACCGACGGCGGTGGCATGGCGGAAATAATCCTGCATGAAGATTTCCACGCCGCGCCGCCCGGCGCGGTCGGTGTATCCCATCCGCTCGGCCACCTCGACCTGCAGATCGAACGTCAGCTTGTCATTCGGCCGATCGCCGATCAGGTGCAACTGGCAGCGCACCGCCCAAAGGAAATTCTCGGCCTCGGCGAAGGTGGCAAACTCGTCCTCCGTGAACAGCCCGTGTTGCACCAGCTGCGCAGCAAAGGGGACGCGATAGACATATTTGGCGATCCAGAACAGCGATTGCAGGTCGCGCAGACCGCCCTTGCCCTCCTTGACGTTCGGCTCGACCATATAGCGCTGGCCGCCCTGTTTTTCGTGGCGCGTCTCGCGTTCTTCCAGCTTGGCCTCGGTAAATTCGCGTTCGGTGCCAGAGAAAAGATCGTGCCACAGCCGATGGTTCAGTTGCGCCGCTAAACGCTGATCGCCAGCCAGCCAGCGGTTTTCCATCAGCGCGGTGCGAATCGTGAAATCCTCGGCACCAAGGCGCAGGCAATCGCGGATGGTCCGGCTGGAGTGGCCTACCTTCAGCCTTAGATCCCACAGGATATACAGCACGGATTCAATCACGCTCTCGGCCCAGCCGGTGATCTTGTAGGGGGTGAGAAACAGCAGATCGATGTCGGAATGGGGCGCCATCTCGCCGCGCCCATAGCCGCCGACGGCCAGAACGCTGAGGCGCTGACCGCCCGTTGGCGTGGGCAGCGGGTGCAGCACCTCGGTGGCCAGCCGGTAGGTGGTCAGAACAAGGCAATCGGTCAGCCAGCTATAGCTGTGGGTTGCCTCGCGCGCGTGAAGCGGGTGCGCGACGAATGCGGCCGCAATGGCCTCGCGTCCGCGCGCCATCGCATCGCCCAGCACGCTGACCGCAGTTTTTCGCAGCTCGTCCGGGGCCGCGCGCGCGGCGTCTCGCAATGCGGCATCGACCGCGTCCCGGTCAAAGATGTCCTGCGCCGGGCAGATCAGATTGCCCGGTGCCGGATCATGTACCGGCGCGGTGTCGGTCAGCTGTGACATGTGGCGTCGTTCGCCTCTGGATCAGAAGCCCGCGCCGCCAAAGCCCTGCGGTGCCGGATCAAGGACAACGACCCTGCTGTCCCGCACCGTGGCCACGGCCAGACCGCGCTGGTTGGTGCCGTCGCCGCGCAGGCGGAACACGCCGTCGACGCCCTGAAAACCGGCCGATTGGGTCAGGCCGGATTTGGACAGCGCATCCCGCTTACCGGTCTTGATCAGCGCGCCGACGGCGGCGATGCCGTCATAGGCCAGCCCGGCGATGGGATGGGGCCGATTGCCGTTTGTCTGCTGGAACCGCGCTTGGAACCGTGCAGCCTTGCCGGTGTCGGGCATGGCGAACCAGCCGCCCTGCACGCCCGGCAGCTCCAGCGTCTGCGCAGGCGTATCCCAGCGGGCAAGCCCCATATACTGGATCGATGCCGGGCTCAGCCCGTTTTCGGGCAGCATCTGCGCAAAGAGCGGCAGCGCGCCGGCGGAATTCGCGGTCAGGAAAATCGCGTCGGCTGCGGTGCTGTCCGCAGTGCTGGTGATCTGCGGCACGGCGGCAACGACGCCCTGTTGCGAGAAATCATAGGCGACGTTGCCGACAATCTGAGCGCCCGAGCGCGCCGCCGCCTTGGCAATCGCCTGCTGGCCCAGCTGGCCGGCGAGGTTGTTGGAATACACCGTCAGGATACGCTTCTTGTTCTGCCGCACGGCAAAGCGTGTCAGCCTGTCCGCGGTGTTGTCAAAGGTCTGGCCCAGGATGAACAGGTTGCCGCCCGCGATGGTCGGGTTGTTGGAAAAGGCCAGAACATTCACGTTCGACGGGGCCACCGCGACCGCCACGGCATTTGCCGATTCGGCATGAAGCGGCCCGATGATGATCTTGGCGCCGTCTGCCACGGCGTTCAGCGCGGCCTGCTGTGCCTGTCCGGGCCGGCCTGCGGTGCCGTAAACCCTCAGGTCGATCTTGATGCCGCCCAGATCCGCCACGGCCATGCGGGCCGCTGCTTCGAGGTCGCGCGCCAGCGCTGCTTCGCCCGGCGCGGAAGAGCCGTGCGGCACCAGCAGGGCCACCGCGACCGGCCCGGTGGGATCAATGGGCTGGCTCTGCCCGCTTCCGGTGCCCGGCCCGACAGGCTCGCACGCGGCGATCCACAAAATGGACAACACGGCGATGATACGGGCCATCAGCTTGCGGGCGATTGGCAAAACAGCGAACATGGGGGATACCTCGTTTCGGAATAAAAAGCGCCCGACAAAGCGCCGGTGTTTCCGGGTCAATCATAAACGTCATGTGGGGCGGGTCCAGTGGTGAATCTGAACAAGCAGGCCCTGGCGCCTGGTCTCTATCTGGTCGCGACCCCGATCGGGGCCGCGCGCGACATCACGTTGCGCGCTCTGGATATCCTCGCCGCCGCCGATGTGATCGCCGCCGAGGATACGCGCAGCCTGCGCAAGCTGCTGGATATCCACGGTATCGCCCTGGAGGGGCGCCCCTTGATCGCCTATCACGATCATAACGCCGCGCAGGCACGGCCCCGCATAATGGCAGCGCTTGAAGCAGGAAAATCAGTGGTTTACGCGTCCGAGGCAGGCACGCCGATGGTTGCCGATCCCGGATTTGACCTGGCCCGCGCGGCGATTGCCGGGGGGCACGGCCTGATCTCGGCGCCCGGCCCGTCGGCGGTGATCACGGCGCTGACGCTGTCGGGGCTGCCGACCGACCGGTTCCTTTTTGCGGGGTTTCTGCCCAACACCAGCTCTGCGCGAAAAACCGCGCTTCGCACGCTGGCACAGGTGCCGGCGACGCTTGCATTCTATGAATCGCCCAAACGGATCGCGGCAATGCTGCGCGATGCGGCCGATGTGCTGGGCGCGGATCGCCAAGCGGCAGTTTGCCGCGAGTTGACCAAGAAATTCGAAGAGGTCCTGCGCGGTACGCTGGCCGATCTGTCGGCGGAAATGAAGGAGAATCCGCGCAAGGGGGAAATGGTCGTACTGATAGACAGGGCGGGGGAACTGTCTGTTAACTTGTCTGATATAGAAAGAGCCTTGCGTGCGGTGATGGGTGATATGTCGGTGCGTGATGCGGCGGACGCGGTGTCGCATGATCTGGGGCTGAAACGGCGTCAGGTTTACCAGATTGCCCTGCGTTTGGGCGCGAATGACGGAGGGGACGATGACTGAGCTTTTGGATTTGCGCGATCTGCCGCGCGCACCTGCTGCAGCGCGCCGCGATCGCGGCAAGCGCGCGTATAATAGTGGTCTCGCAGCGGAAGAACGTGCCGTGGCGCTTTATATTGCCGCCGGATTGCGCCTGCTTGAGACGCGCTGGCGCGGCAAGAGTGGCGAGATTGATCTGATTTTTGCCGACGGTGACGAAATCGTCTTTGCCGAGGTCAAACAGGCACGTAGCCATGACGCCGCCATCGCCAGCCTGCGCCCCGCGCAGATGCGGCGCATTCACGCCGCCGGGTCGGAATACCTTGCGCATTGCCCCAAGGGGCAGCTGTCGGATGTCCGGTTTGATCTGGCCGTGGTCGATAATGCAGGACGCTGCGATATCCTTGAAGGCGCGTTTTCGCATTTCTGAATTGCACCCCACCTGCCCATGGCCCATGTAGGCTGGACAGCAAACCGGGGGTTATTGCCATGAAAGTTGCATTCCAGATGGACCCGATCGGTCCAGTTGATATCGACGCCGACAGCACTTTTCGGCTGGCCGAGGAGGCTCAGGCGCGCGGACATGAGCTGTTTTATTACACGCCGCAGAACCTTGCCTATGACGAAGGCCACATTACCGCACGTGGTCAATCGCTGAAGGTGCAGCGCGGTGGAGATCACCACGCCATTCTGGGCGACATGCAGACCGTCGATCTGGCCGATTTCGATGTTGTCTGGCTGCGGCAGGACCCGCCGTTTGACATGTTCTATATCACCACGACTCACCTGTTGGATCGCCTTGCGCCCGGAACATTGGTTGTGAACGATCCGTTCTGGGTTCGTAATTTTCCTGAAAAACTGTTGATTCTCGACTTTCCTGATCTCATGCCCCCCACCACCATCGCCCGCGATCTGGCAACGATCCGCGCGTTCCGTGACCGGCACGGTGATATCATCCTGAAGCCGCTCTATGGCAATGGCGGCGCCGGCGTGTTCAAGCTGACAGGCGTCGATGGCAATCTCAGCTCGCTGCACGAGATGTTCACCGGGTTCAGCCGTGAGCCGCTGATCGTGCAGAAATTCCTGCCTGATGTGTCCAAGGGCGACAAGCGTGTGATTCTCGTCGATGGTGAACCCGTCGGCGCGATCAACCGGGTACCGGCGAAGGGCGAGACGCGATCGAACATGCACGTGGGCGGGCGGGCGGAAAAGGCTGACCTGACCGAGCGGGACCGCGAGATTTGTGCCGCGATTGGCCCGCTCTTGCGCGAAAAGGGTCAGATCTTCGTGGGAATCGACGTGATTGGCCGCTATCTGACTGAAATCAACGTAACCTCGCCCACGGGTATTCAGGAGCTGGAGCGCTTTGACGGGGTGAATATCGCGGGCAAGATCTGGGAGGCGATTGAGGCGCGGCGCGCGTGAGCTTTCGCGCGCGACTACTCTGCGGCTGGCTGCGCCAGACGGAAAAGCGCATCATCGCCCGCGCCGAGGACCCAGCGGATTTGCGCCGGCATCTGGAGCGCAGTGCGCGGTTGTTCTTTCATCCGCCGCGCGGCACCACGTTCGAGGATATCACGCTGGCCGCTTCGGGCGTGGCCGCGACATGCGTGACGCCGCTGGATGCGCGGGACGGCCCGCTGATCCTGTATTTCCATGGCGGCGGGTACATTTTCGGCAGCCCATCCACGCACCGCGTCATGGTCGCGCAATTGGCGGAACGCACGCGTCTTCGCGCCGTTCTGCCGCGCTACAGACTGGCGCCGGAGCATCCCTTTCCCGCGGCGCCCGAGGATGCGCTGGCAACCTATCACGCAGTCATGGACCACCCGGGCGGCGTTATTCTGGGCGGTGACAGTGCGGGCGGCGGGCTGGCACTGGTCATTCTGGCGCAGATCTGCGCGCAGGGGCTGCCGCTGCCGCTGGGGACCTTCTGCTTTTCGCCATTGACCGACATGACGTTTTCCGGGCCGAGCTTTGCTGCCAATGCGAAGGCCGATCCGTTGCTGCCGGCGCATCGTGCGCGGGATATGGCGCAGATGTATCTGCAGGGCGGCGATCCTGAGGATCCTCGCGCCTCGCCTCTCAACGCTGATTTCTATGGCGCCGGGCCTGTCTGGCTGACGGCGGGAGACACCGAGATTCTGCTCGATGATACGCGTCGCATTGCCGCGCGCCTCATGGCGCAGGGCATTGATGTCACATGCATTATTGAAACCGGCCTGCCGCATGTCTGGCCGTTGATACATGCGCTGCTGCCCGAAGCGCGTCAGACTCTGGCCGAGTTGGCGGGATGGATCACATCTCTTTCGCGGTTGTGATGCGATAGCTGGCGGCCTCGGCCACATGGGGGCGGCGCACGCCGTCCGATCCGTCCAGATCGGCGATGGTGCGCGCCACGCGCAGCACCCGGTGATAGCCGCGGGCCGACAGGCCGAACCTTTCGGCCATGCGCGTCAGCAATTCGCGGCCCTCGGTATCGGGTGTTGCGACTGCGTCGAGCGCGGCGCCCTCGGCATCGGAATTCAGTCGAACGCCGGGGGCATCTGCATAGCGCGCGGTCTGTACGGCCTGCGCTGCGGCAACACGCGCCGCCACCTCTGCCGAACTGTCGCCGGAGGACGGAAGATCGAGATCGGCAAAGCCAACGGGGGGCACCTCGACCTGCAAATCGAATCGGTCCATTAGCGGGCCGCTGATCCGGCCCAGGTAATCCTCGCCGCAGATCGGCGCGCGGCTGCAGGCGCGGGATGGTTCGCTGAGATAGCCGCATTTGCAGGGGTTTGCGGCGGCGATCAGCATGAAACGGCAGGGATAGGTCACATGCGCATTGGCGCGGGCGATCATCACTTCGCCGGTTTCGATAGGTTGGCGGAGCGTTTCCAGCACGGTGCGCGTGAATTCAGGGAATTCGTCCATGAAAAGCACGCCATTGTGCGCCAGACTGATTTCACCGGGCGAGGCACGTCGCCCGCCGCCGACGATGGCGGCCATCGAGGCGGTATGATGTGGCTCGCGGAAAGGCCGCGTGCGGCTGATCCCGCCTTGGTCCAACAGCCCGGCGAGCGAGTGGATCATCGACGTCTCCAGCGCCTCGCGCGCATCCAGCGGCGGCAGGATGCCGGGCAGGCGGGCGGCCAGCATGGATTTGCCCGATCCGGGCGTGCCGACGAGCATCAGGTGATGGCGCCCGGCGGCGGCGATTTCCAGCGCGCGTTTCGCGCGCTCCTGCCCTTTGACGTCGCGCAGGTCGCGGCCCAAGGGGGGCGCGATCACCTCGCCCGGCTGGGCAGCCGGTAGAGGTGCCTGCCCCGTGAAGTGGCGCACGACATCGGCCAGCGTGGCCGCGCCGATTACATGCGCAGCGCCGACCCAGGCCGCTTCGGCGCCCGATGCCTTGGGGCACAGCAGCATGCGGTCCTCTTCGGCGGCGGCCATTGCGGCGGGCAGGGCGCCGATCACGGGCATGATTGTGCCGTCCAGAGACAACTCGCCCAAGGACGTGGTACCTTCGATTGCGTCCTTTGGAATGATGTCCAGCGCGGCCAGCAAGGCCAAGGCGATGGGCAGGTCGAAATGGCTGCCCTCCTTGGGCAGGTCGGCGGGGCTGAGATTGACCGTGATGCGTTTCGACGGAAGGGCGATGGCCATCGAGGTCAGCGCCGTGCGCACCCGGTCGCGCGCCTCGCTGACGGCCTTGTCCGGCAGACCGACGAGGCTGAACGCGGGCACGCCGGGCGTGACGGCGCATTGTACCTCGACATGGCGGGCCTCTACGCCCTCAAAGGCGACCGTGTAGGCGCGCGCGATCATCTTCTGCCCTTTCGGCTTTTGGTTAACGATATGGCGACAGAGATTTAAGATTGGTTAACGGCGCTGCAGAATCGCACCGAATCACGGCAGATGATTGATGCCATCCGCGTGCCATCGCTGGCCGTCATGGCGCAGGGCGGTGACCGACAGATTGTCGATGCGGTGCCCGAAGGCCTGATAGGCGCTAATCCCCAGCGCTGTTTGCACCTGCGTCAGGATCGCGCCCATATGCGCGACGGCGATGATGTCGCGTCCCGGATGGGCGGCGCGCAGGGTGCCGACCGCTGCCGAGACCCGCGCGCTGGCATCGTTCCAGGATTCGCCGCCGGGGGCGGTCAGATCGCCGGGAGTTTCCCAGAAAGCGCGCAGGCGATCCGGCTGCGGGGCGTTGTCAAACTGGGTCATTTCCCAGGCACCGAAGTGAATTTCCCGCAACTTCGGATCGTCGGGCAGGCGCAGGCGGCCGCCCTGAATGGCGGTGGCGGTATCATGCGCGCGGATGAGATCCGAGGATACTACCAGCGCATCCTGCGGCAGATGCGCCGACAGGCGCGCCAGCTGCGCGGTATCGCTTAGATCGGCTGGCAGGTCCGTCCAGCCGACCATGGCGCTTGCATGTGTCGGTCCGTGGCGGACCCAGAAAATGCGGCTCAAGGCAGTGTTCCCTTCAATGTCATCGGCAATCCGGCCGCGACAAGGACAACCAGCCCGGCCCGCGCGGCCAAACTTTGATTTAGGGTGCCTTGCGCCCTTTGGAACCGCCGGGCCAGTGCGTTGTCCGGCACGACCGACAGCCCCACCTCGTTCGAAACCACGACGACCGGCGCGGCGCAGGTGGCAAGCGCCGCGAACAACGCGACCTCGGCGGCCGCCATCTCGCTGTCGCTCAGCATGTGATTGCTCAGCCAAAGCGTCGCGCAATCCAGCAGCACCGCCTGATCCGCGCTTGCAGCGGCCAGTGCCGGGCCAAGGTCCATCGGCGCCTCGACAGTATCCCAACCATCTGCCGCGCGCGCCTGCCGGTGCCGGGCGATCTGGCTGCGCATTTCGTCGTCATGGGCCTCGGCGGTGGCCAGATACAGCCGCCGGTTGCTGGCGCGGCGCACCAGCCCTTCGGCAAAGCCCGATTTCCCCGAAGCGGCGCCGCCTAGCACCAATGTCAGGCTTGGCAACATAAAGTATGAACCTTTTATGATCCGAAACGTTACTCTTCCCGTAACACCTTGCATATGGCTGAGGAAGAGCGCGCACAGTCGTGCCTAACCGGAGGAAAACCGATGGCTCTGGACATTCAACAAAGCAGCTCGATGTCGCGCAAGGCCATGAAGGCCGAATTGCTGGATGCCGAGACCGAGCTGAAACTTGCCTACGCCTGGCGCGATCAGCGCGATGAAGAGGCGCTGCACCGGCTGATCACGGCCTATATGCGGCTTGCAATCTCCATGGCGTCGAAGTTTCGCCGCTATGGCGCCCCGATGAACGACCTGATTCAGGAAGCGGGGCTGGGCCTGATGAAGGCGGCGGAGAAGTTCGATCCCGATCGCGGTGTGCGCTTTTCGACGTATGCTGTCTGGTGGATCAAGGCCAGCGTTCAGGATTATGTCATGCGCAACTGGTCGATGGTGCGCACCGGCTCCACGTCATCGCAGAAATCGCTGTTCTTCAACATGCGCCGCGTTCAGGCCCGTCTGGAACGCGAGGCGATGGCGCAGGGCACGGAACTGGACGGCTATCAGCTGCGCGAGATGATCGCGCAGGAGGTCGGCGTGCCGCTGCGCGACGTGGAAATGATGCAGGGGCGGCTGGCGGGATCCGATTTCTCGCTCAATGCCACGCAAAGCTCCGAAGATGAGGGACGCGAATGGATCGACGCGCTGGAGGATGACGCCCCGCGCGGGGACCAGTTGGTGGAGGTGGACCATGATCTGGCGGCCCTGCGCGGCTGGCTGACTGAAGCGATGAGCACGCTCAGCGAGCGCGAACAGTTCATCGTGCGCGAGCGCAAGCTGCGCGACGATCCGCGCACCTTGGAGAGTCTGGGCACCGAACTGAAGCTGAGCAAGGAGCGCGTGCGCCAGTTGGAGGCTGCGGCGTTCCAGAAGATGCGCAAGTTGCTTGATGCCAAAGGCTCCGAGGTGCATAGCCTGCTGGCATGACATCCCGTGCGGTTGCCACTCTTTTCACCCTCATCCTGAGTTTTGCCGCGCCCGCGGCAGCCCAGGATGTGCTGGCTATCGGTGAGATCCACGATAATCCCGCGCATCATGCGACGCAGCAGAAATTGGTCGCGGAGTTTCAGCCAAAGGCGATCGTTTTCGAGATGCTGACGGCCGAGCAGGCCGCGCGTATCACCCCCGACCTGCGGAACGACCTCGACGCGTTGGCAAATGCGCTGGATTGGGAAAACAGCGGCTGGCCCGATTTTGGCTATTACCATCCGATCATGGCCGCCGCCTCGCACGCCGCGATCTATGGGGCGGGCGTGCCGCGGGATGCGGCGCGGGATTTGGCGAGTGTCGGCGTCGTCGAGGCGTTCGGCCCCGATGCCGAGACGTATGGTCTGACCGAGGCTCTGCCCAGCGATCAGCAGGCCGCGCGCCTGCTTCTTCAGGCCGAGGCGCATTGCGACGCCCTGCCCGCCGACATGCTGCCCGCGATGATCGACATTCAGCGCCTGCGCGATGCCGTGCTGGCGCGCACGACGCTGGCGGCACTGGCTGAAACTGGCGGGCCGGTCGCGGTGATTGCCGGTAACGGCCATTTGCGCAGCGATTGGGGAATGCCCGCCCTGCTGTCGCGCGCCGCACCGGAGGTGACGATGCGCATCATAGGGCAGGGCGAGGATGGCGCGCCCCCTGCCGGTACGTTTGATGCTGTGATTGACGCCCCCGCAGTTGACCGGCCCGATCCCTGCGCGGCCTTCCGCTAAGCGGCATGGCCTTGTCACTGGATCGGCGCGCCCATACTCTCGGGCGCATCTGATACCCGGAGGGTTGCATGCTGACCTCGAAACGCATTTTGCTGATTATCGGCGGGGGCATCGCTGCCTTCAAGGCGCTGGATCTGATCCGGCGCCTGGGAGAAAGGGGCGCCACCGTCACGCCCGTTTTGACCCGCGCCGGGGCCGAGTTTGTCACTCCGCTGTCGGTCTCGGCACTGGCGGGGCGCAAGGTGTTTACGGATCTGTTCGACCTGACCGACGAGGCCGAGATGGGCCATATCGAACTGAGCCGTAGCGCCGATCTGATCGTCGTGGCGCCTGCGACGGCGGATCTGATGGCGAAAATGGCGCAAGGGCAGGCGGATGATCTGGCATCGACCCTGCTGTTGGCCACCGACACGCCTGTTCTGATTGCACCCGCGATGAATGTGCGCATGTGGCAGCACAGCGCAACGCAGCGCAATATCGCCACGTTGCGCGGCGACGGGATCATGTTTGCCGGTCCCAATGATGGCGACATGGCCTGCGGTGAACATGGGCCGGGCCGCATGGCCGAACCGCTGGAAATCGTCGCCGCGATTGAGGCCGCGCTGGCGGATGGGCCATTGAAAGGGCGCCGGATTCTGGTCACGTCCGGCCCGACGCATGAGCCGATTGACCCGGTGCGCTATATCGCCAACCGGTCGTCGGGCGCGCAGGGCACCGCCATCGCCCGCGCGCTGACCGCGCTGGGCGCCGACGTGGTATTCGTCACCGGACCTGCCGATATCCCGCCACCCGCGGGCGTCGATCTGCACCGCGTCGAGACCGCGCGCGAGATGCTCGCCGCCTGCGAGGCGGCGCTGCCGGTCGATGCGGCCATCTGCGCGGCTGCTGTGGCGGATTGGCGCATGGCCACTGCCGCGACGTCCAAGATGAAGAAGACGGCAGCCGGCCTGCCGCAGCTGGAATTTGCCGAAAACCCCGACATTCTGGCCACGCTGTCGCAGCGCGCACAGGACCGGCCCGGCCTTGTCGTCGGCTTTGCCGCCGAGACCGACGACCTTGAGGCGAACGCGGCGGCCAAGCGGCTGCGCAAGGGCTGCGACTGGATCGTCGCCAATGACGTCAGCGCGGCGACCGGCATCATGGGCGGCAACGAAAATGCCGTATTGCTGATCACGGGTACCGGCACCGAGACGTGGCCGCGCATGACCAAGGACCGCGTTGCGGCGCGGCTTGCGCAGCGCATCGCGGACGCCTTGGCGCCCAAAGGTTGATTGCGCCGGTGTCGCAAGCCATTGTTGACGCAATATCAAAAGGACATTGCCATGACGGATACCTCGACGGTCGGCCCGGTCAGCGACAGGAAATTCGTACCGGCCGTTCTGCTGTGCATTTTTCTGGGCGGGCTGGGAGCGCACCGCTTTTATCTGGGCAAGATCGGCACAGGCATTCTGATGTTGGTGACGCTGGGCGGTCTGGGTATCTGGACGATCATCGATTTTGTCCGCCTTGTCGTCGGCTCGCTCAAGGACAAGGATGGCCTGCCGTTGCAACGGTAATGGCGCAGGGTCCGGTCGGCACGTTGCGCGATTCTATCCAGCGCATGCTTGGCCAATGCTATGTGGCTGCCAGTCTCAAAATTTGTGATCACACGCCTATACGTGTGATCACAAATGGCAGTTCTTAGGCCTATGCCAGTGCTTTTAGTCGATTTGGGGCTGGGCAAGCGCGTCAGGACGGCTAGAACAATCAGCAAGTTATTGCACCCGGCGCAATCTGCGCCGCGCGCAAGTGGCAAGCAAAGGATCAAACGATATGGCCGATGTGAACCGGGGCAATCGCCCACTGTCACCGCATATTTCCATCTACCGCCCGCAACTGACCTCGATGACGTCGATCCTGACCCGGATCACGGGCAACGCCCTGCTGATTACGGCGCTGCTGATCGTGTGGTGGTTCCTTGCCGCCGCGACCTCGCCGGACGCGTTCGCCACCGCCAACGGCGTGCTGACCAGCTGGTTTGGAGATCTGGTCATGGTCCTGTCGCTGCTGGGCATCTGGTATCACACGCTTGCGGGCATCCGGCATCTGATCTGGGATACCGGATCGATGCTGGAAATCGGCAAGGCGGAAATGCTGGGCTGGATTTGTCTGGTGGGATCGGTTGTGCTGACCGTCCTGACAATCATCATCGTCTGAGGGAGCTGGCACATGCGTTATCTGACAGACCGCAAATTGGCCGAAGGGCTGGGATCGGCGAAATCGGGGGTCAAGCATCACTGGTCGATGATCCTCAGCTCGGTCGCGCTGCTGGGGCTGATCCCGCTGTTCATCTTTACCTTCGGCCCCATTCTGGGCGCGCCTCATGCCGAGGTCGTCGCCTATTTCGGGCGCCCTTTCCCGGCGATTGTCGCCGCGCTGACGCTGATCGTCGGCTTCCGGCATTTTGCGGGGGGATGTCAGGTGATGATCGAGGACTATGTTCATGGGCTGGCGCGGAAGGTGACGATCCTTCTGGTGTACTGCCTATCTTATGCTGCGATGGCGGTTGGCGTTTTCGCCATCGCACGCCTCGCCCTGTAAACAGACCGGAGTGACGACGAATGGCCGAATACGAATACGAGACGCATGATTATGACGTCGTGGTCGTCGGGGCTGGCGGCGCGGGCTTGCGGGCCACGCTGGGCATGGCCGAGCAGGGGCTGCGCACCGCCTGCGTGACCAAGGTGTTCCCGACCCGCTCGCACACCGTCGCGGCGCAGGGCGGCATCGCCGCATCGCTGTCGAATATGGGCCCGGACCATTGGCAGTGGCATATGTACGATACCGTCAAGGGCTCGGACTGGCTGGGCGATACGGACGCGATGGAATATCTGGCCCGCGAGGCGCCCAAGGCGGTCTATGAGCTGGAGCATTACGGCGTGCCGTTTTCGCGCACCGAAGAGGGCAAGATTTACCAGCGCCCGTTCGGTGGCCACACCACCGAGTTCGGCGAAGGCCCCGCCGTGCAGCGCACCTGCGCCGCCGCCGACCGTACCGGGCACGCGATTCTGCACACGCTCTATGGCCAGAGCCTGAAGCAGAAGGCTGAGTTCTATATCGAATACTTCGCCATCGACCTGCTGATGTCCGACGATGGCGCCTGCACCGGTGTCGTCTGCTGGAAGCTGGACGACGGCACGATGCATGTGTTCAACGCCAAGACCGTCGTTCTGGCCACCGGCGGTTACGGGCGCGCGTATTTCTCCGCCACCTCCGCGCATACCTGCACCGGCGATGGCGGCGGCATGGTGGCGCGGGCTGGCCTGCCGCTTCAGGATATGGAGTTCGTCCAGTTCCACCCCACCGGCATCTACGGCGCGGGCTGCCTGATCACCGAGGGCGCGCGCGGCGAGGGCGGGTATCTGACCAACTCCGAAGGCGAGCGGTTCATGGAACGCTATGCGCCCCAGTACAAGGATCTGGCGCCACGCGACTATGTCAGCCGCTCGATGACCATGGAAATCCGCGAGGGGCGCGGCGTCGGCAAGGATTCCGACCACATCCATCTGAACCTGTCGCATCTGCCACCCGAGGCGCTGAACCTGCGCCTGCCCGGCATCTCGGAATCGGCCAAAATCTTTGCCGGCGTTGACGTCACCAAGGAGCCGATCCCGGTCCTGCCCACGGTGCATTACAACATGGGCGGCATCCCTACCAACTATTGGGGCGAGGTGCTGAACCCGACCAAGGATGACCCGACCGCCATCGTGCCGGGTCTGATGGCCGTGGGCGAGGCGGGCTGTGCATCGGTGCATGGGGCCAATCGCCTCGGCTCGAACTCTCTGATCGACCTTGTGGTGTTTGGCCGCGCCGCCGCGATTCGCGCAGGCGACGTGGTGGACCGTGACGCCGCCATTCCCGCCACGAACAAGGCGGGCGTGGAAAAGGCGTTCGCGCGTTTTGACGGCATCCGCAACGCCGATGGTGGCACCCCCACCGCCGAGCTGCGTCTGGAGATGCAGAAAACCATGCAGGAAGACGCGGCCGTGTTCCGCACGTCCAAGACGCTGGCCGAAGGGCTGGAGAAAATGGGCCATATCGCCGCCAAGCTGAACGATCTGCACGTCACCGACCGCAGCCTTGTGTGGAACACCGACCTGATGGAAACGCTGGAACTGACCAACCTCATGCCCAACGCAATGGCCACCATCGCGGGGGCCGAGGCCCGGCACGAAAGCCGCGGCGCCCACGCGCACGAGGATTTCTCGAAACGTGACGACGAAAACTGGCGCGTCCACACCATCGCGCGGGTGGATGGCGCGACCGTCGATCTCAGCTATCGCCCGATCATCGAGACGCCGCTGACGACCGAGGCGGAGGGCGGCATCTCGCTCAAGAAGATCGCGCCGAAAGAGCGGACGTTTTAAGGGAGTAAGGTTATGACCGAGTTTACTGTTATAGAGGTGCTTAGCACGGGGGATATGGAAAATGTGGGTGAGCTAACTTCAGGTAGTGAGCCAGTTTCTGGTGATCTAATTATCCAAACCGATGAGAGTGGGAACCCCAGCTATTTCGAAGTGGTCACACGAGTTTTCAGCATCGAGGCCGAGCGAGATCAAGGCCAATTGATAGTTGTGCGCTTGGAGCCACGTGAAGGACGACGTGAACACTATGAACGTAGAATGAGAAAACTAGAAAAATGAAGATGATGCCGCTGAAGAAGACCGCGCCGAGAGAGCCGAAAGAGCGGACGTTCTGATGCGCGCGCTGGCCATATTGGCCCTCGGCGCCATGGCGCTGACCGGGTGCGCGACGGCCAACGACATGGCCGACGATCTGGCGCGGGGCCGCGCCAAGGCGGTGGTCAACGGCTATGTCGGCGACCGCTATCCCGGCCTGAACTCCGCCCCGATCACCGATTGCATCATCGACGCGGCCGATGCCCGCGAGATCCTGCAAATCGCCGGTGCGACGGTAACGGGCCTTGATGCGGGAACGGCCGAACAGATCAGCCGGATCGCCCGGCGTCCCGAAGCCTTGCAATGCATTGCCCAAAACGGCCTGAGCCTTTTGGGTTGAGAGGAGTAGAAGATGGTTCAACTCACCCTTCCGAAGAACAGCCGCATGGTGACGGGCAAGACGTGGCCCAAGCCCGAGGGGGCCACAAATCTGCGCAAGTTCAGCATCTACCGCTGGACGCCCGATGACGGCAAGAATCCCCGTATCGACACCTATTTCGTCGATATGGACGATTGCGGCCCGATGGTTCTGGACGCGCTGATCAAGATCAAGACGGAAATCGACCCGACGCTGTCCTTCCGCCGGTCCTGCCGCGAGGGGATCTGCGGCAGCTGCTCGATGAACATTGGCGGTATCAACACGCTGGCCTGCATCTACGGCATGGACGAGGTGAAGGGCGATGTGAAGATCTACCCCTTGCCGCACATGCCCGTCGTGCGCGACCTGATCACCGACCTGACGCATTTCTACGCGCAGCACGCCAGCATCCAGCCCTGGCTGGAGACGGAAACCAACGCCCCCGCCAAGGAGTGGAAGCAGTCCATCGAGGACCGCGAAAAGCTGGACGGGCTTTATGAATGCGTGATGTGCGCCTGCTGCTCGACCGCGTGCCCCAGCTATTGGTGGAACGGCGACAAGTATCTGGGGCCGGCGGCCTTGCTGCACGCCTACCGCTGGATCATCGATTCGCGTGACGAGAACACCGGCGAGCGGCTGGACGATCTGGAAGATCCGTTCAAGCTGTATCGCTGCCATACGATCATGAACTGCACCAAAACCTGTCCAAAAGGTTTGAACCCTGCCAAGGCTATCGCTAACATCAAAAAGTTGATGGTAGAACGCGCAGTCTGATACAGGTTTTATGCCGTCAGCAGGGCAGGCTGTAGCGCAGCCTGCTTTTTGGTGTCATGGTCTGGTACTATCAAAAATGCATTCTGCACGGTCGGCTGTTGACTGCCGGGAAAATAAATTAAACACTAGGAAAACAGTGTAGGGAGTCGTCATGGGCGCTGATCAAGGTAGTGGTGTATGGAAGTCCGGTCGCGGCAAGGGTCGCGTCACGCCCAAGGGTCGCCAGCTGGACGATCTGGCCTGGTCCGAGGTTCGGGCGCTTTTGGACGGTCGTGAGGTTCGGCGCGACCATCTGATTGAATATTTGCACCTAATTCAGGATAAATTCGGTCATCTGTCGGCCGCGCATCTGCGCGCCTTGGCAGAAGAGATGCGCCTTGCCATGGCTGAAATCTACGAGGTCGCAACCTTTTACGCGCATTTCGACGTGGTCAAGGAAGGCGAGACGCCCCCGCCCGCGCTGACGATCCGCGTCTGCGATTCGCTCAGCTGCGAGCTGGCGGGCGCGCAGGAATTGAAGGCGGCGCTGGAAAACGGGCTGGACCCCGCCGAGGTCCGCGTGCTGCGCGCGCCCTGCATGGGCCGCTGCGACACGGCGCCGGTGCTGGAACTGGGCCACGCCCATATCGACCATGCCACCCCGGAAAAGGTGAACGCGGCGATTGCGGCGGGTGACACCCACGCGCATATCCCCGATTACGAGACATTGGCCGCGTATCGCGCCGATGGCGGTTACAAGGTTCTGACGCAACTGCGCAAGGACGGCAATTTCGAGACTGTCCAGCAGACGCTGCTGGATGGCGGCCTGCGCGGCCTCGGCGGTGCTGGATTCCCGTCGGGCAAGAAGTGGGGCTTTGTCCGCGACGCGCCCGGTCCGCGCTACCTTGCCGTCAATGGCGACGAAGGCGAGCCGGGCACATTCAAGGACCGCTATTATCTGGAGCGGGTGCCGCATCTCTTCCTCGAAGGGATGCTGATCGCGGCATGGGCGGTCGAGGCTGAAACGTGCTTTATCTACATGCGCGATGAATATCCCGCCGTGCTGGAAATCCTTGACCGCGAAATCGCGGCGCTGGAGGAGGCGGGGATCGCTCCCAAAGGCTATATCGAAGTGCGTCGAGGTGCTGGCGCCTATATCTGCGGCGAAGAGAGCGCGATGATCGAATCCATCGAGGGCAAGCGCGGTCTGCCGCGCCACCGTCCGCCCTTCGTGGCGCAGGTCGGCGTGTTCAACCGCCCGACGCTGGTGAACAACATCGAAACCCTGCACTGGGTTACCCGCATCCTGCGCGAGGGCGGCGAGATCCTTTCGGGCGTCGAGAAGAACGGTCGCAAGGGTCTGCGCAGCTACTCGGTCTCGGGCCGGGTCAAGAACCCCGGCGTGCATCTGCTGCCCGCCGGTTCGACCATTGTTGATATCATCGAGGCCGCCGGCGGCATGCTGGACGGCCACGCCTTCAAGGCCTATCAGCCGGGCGGCCCGTCCTCGGGGCTGCTGCCTGCGTCGATGAACGACATCCCGCTGGACTTCGACACGCTGCAACCGCACGGCACCTTCATCGGGTCCGCCGCGGTCGTCGTCCTCAGCGACAAGGACAGCGCCAAACAGGCGGCGCTGAACATGCTGCGCTTCTTCGAGGATGAAAGCTGCGGCCAGTGCACCCCGTGCCGGGTCGGCTGTGAAAAAGCGGTCAAGCTGATGGAAGCGGACAAGTGGGACCAGCCGTTGCTGGACGAGTTGTGTACCGCCATGGTCGATGCATCGATCTGCGGTCTGGGACAGGCGGCCCCGAATCCGATACTCTCGACGATGAAGTTTTTCCCGGAGGAAATCTGATGCGCGACTCGACAACGGAGACAGTCACTTTCACGCTTGACGGCGCCGAAGTTACCGCCCCCAAGGGCATGACGATCTGGGAAATCAGCCATGGCCGGGGTCTGATCATTCCGAACCTCTGCCACAAGCCGCAGCCGGGCTATCGCCCCGACGGCAACTGCCGCGCCTGCATGGTCGAGATCGAGGGCGAGCGCGTTCTGGCCGCCTCCTGCATCCGCGAGCCGGGCGAGGGGATGGTGGTCAAGACCGACACCGCCCGCGCCAAGCAGGCACGCAAGATGGTGATGGAAATGCTGGTTGCGGATCAGCCCGATCAGGACGTCGCGCACGATAAATCCAGCCATTTCTGGGACATGGCCGCGATGCAGGGGGTCGAGGCCAGCCGTTTTCCCAAACTGGAAGAGGGGCGCATCCCGCTGCTGGACGACAGCCACGTCGCGATGAGCGTCAATCTGGATGCCTGCATCCAGTGTGGCCTGTGCGTCCGCGCCTGCCGCGAGGTCCAGGTAAACGACGTGATCGGCATGGCCGGGCGCGGGCATGATGCCTATCCGGTGTTCGATTTCGACGACCCCATGGGCGAATCCACCTGTGTCGCCTGCGGCGAATGCGTTCAGGCCTGCCCCACCGGCGCGCTGATGCCCTCTACTGTGGTTGACGAGAATCAGGTCGGTGACAGCGCCGATTTCGACAGCGAAACCAAAAGCGTCTGCCCCTTCTGCGGAGTTGGCTGCCTGATCTCGCTGAAGGTCAAGGACGGCAAGATCAAATATGTCGAGGGCATCAACGGCCCCGCCAACGAGGGGCGGCTGTGCGTCAAGGGCCGCTTTGGTTTTGACTATATCCACCATGACCACCGCCTGACCAAGCCCCTGATCCGCCGCGACGATGCCCCGGCCAAGGGGCTGAACGTCGATCCCGGCGACTGGAGCAAGCATTTCCGCGAGGCAAGCTGGGACGAGGCGCTGGATTTCGCCGCGAACAGCCTGAAGGGCCGTGGCCGCGAAGTCGCCGGTTTCGGCAGCGCCAAATGCACCAATGAAGAGGCGTATCTGTTTCAGAAGCTGATCCGTCAGGGCTTTGGCCATAACAACGTGGATCACTGCACGCGGCTGTGCCACGCCTCGTCAGTGTCGGCGCTGATTGAGAACGTCGGATCGGGCGCCGTGACGGCCACCTTCAACGAGATCGAAAATGCCGATGTCGCCATCATCATCGGCGCCAACCCGGTCGAGAACCACCCGGTCGCCGCCACCTATTTCAAGCAGTTCACCAAGCGCGGTGGCAAGCTGATCGTGATGGACCCGCGCGGGCAGGGCATGAAACGCTTTGCCACCCACATGCTGCAATTCCGCCCCGGCGCGGATGTCAGCATGCTGAACGCAATCATGCACACGATCGTCGAGGAAAAGCTATACGATCAGCAATATATCGACGCCTACACTGAAAACTGGGAGGCGGAGAAGGCCCATCTGGCCGACTTCAGCCCGGAAAAGATGGAAGGTATCTGCGGCATCCCCGCAGAGCAGCTGCGCGAGGTCGCGCGCACCTTTGCCGGTGCGAAATCCGCGATGATCTTCTGGGGGATGGGCGTCAGCCAGCACATCCACGGCACGGACAACTCGCGCTGCCTGATCAGCCTCGCGCTGATGTGCGGCCAGGTCGGACGCCCCGGCGCGGGCCTGCATCCGCTGCGCGGTCAGAACAACGTGCAGGGTGCGTCCGACGCGGGCCTCGTGCCGATGTTCCTGCCCGACTATCAGAGCGTGACGGATGACGGCGTGCGCCGCGCGTTCACCGAGGTCTGGGAAAGCGGCGATTTCAGCGCCGAAAAGGGCCTGACCGTGACCGAGATCATGGATGCTGTCCACGATGGCGACATCAAGGCAATGTATATCCTGGGCGAAAACCCGGCCATGTCCGACCCCGATGTCGAACATGCCCGCGATGCGCTGGCCAAGCTGGATCATCTGGTGGTGCAGGATATCTTCCTGACCGAAACGGCAAACTATGCCGACGTGATCCTGCCCGCCTCGGCCTTTGCCGAGAAATCCGGCACCGTCACCAACACCAACCGCCAGGTCCAGATGGCCCGCCCCGCGCTGCCCCCCATGGGCGACGCGCGCGAGGATTGGAAGATCACCATTGATCTGGCCAACCGTCTGGGGCTGGGCTGGTCCTACGATTCGCCCGCCGATATCTTTGCCGAGATGAAGCTGAACATGCGTAGCCTCGACAACATCACATGGGAGCGTCTGGAAAACGAGGGCGCGGTGACATACCCGTCGCTGTCGCCCACCGACCCCGGTCAGGCCATCGTGTTCGGCGACGGATTCCCCCGCCCCGAAGGGCGCGCGCGCTTTACGCCCGCGTCGATCATCGCGCCGGACGACGTGCCGGACGAGGAATACCCGATGATCCTGACCACGGGCCGCCAGTTGGAGCATTGGCACACCGGGTCGATGACGCGGCGGTCCAAGGTGCTCGATTCGGTCGAGCCCGAGGCGAACTGCTCGCTGCACCCGTCGACCCTGCGCAAGCTGGGCGTCGAGCCGGGCGAGCATGTGCGCCTGACCACCAAGCGTGGCAGCATCAGCATCATGGCGCGGGCCGACCGCGCCGTGGCCCCCGACATGGTGTTCCTGCCCTTCGCCTTTGTCGAGGCGGCAGCCAACATTCTGACAAACCCGGCCGTCGACCCTTACGGCAAGATCCCAGAGTTCAAGTTCTCTGCCGTGAAAGTCGAAGCCGATAATTCCAAATCCGTCGCCGCCGAGTGACAATCGAATAACCCCAGGGAGAAAACCTACATGGCCTACAAGAGCGATATCGAAATTGCGCGCGCAGCAAACAAGAAGCCGATCCAGGAGGTCGGTGACAAGCTGGGCATCCCCAGCGAACACCTGCTGCCCTATGGCCACGACAAGGCCAAGGTGAGCCAAGCCTATATCGACAGCGTTCAGGGCAACAAGAACGGCAAGCTGATCCTGGTCACCGCGATCAACCCGACCCCGGCGGGCGAAGGCAAGACCACCACGACCGTCGGTCTGGGCGATGGCCTGAACGCCATCGGCAAGAAGGCGATGGTGTGTATCCGCGAGGCATCCCTTGGGCCGAACTTCGGCATGAAGGGCGGCGCCGCAGGTGGCGGTTACGCGCAGGTCGTCCCGATGGAGGACATGAACCTGCACTTCACGGGTGACTTCCACGCGATCACATCCGCCCACTCGCTGTTGTCGGCGATGATCGATAACCACATCTACTGGGGCAACGAGCTGGAGATCGACATCCGCCGCGTCGTATGGCGCCGCGTCGTCGACATGAACGACCGTGCGCTGCGCCAGATCACGGCATCCTTGGGCGGCGTGTCCAACGGCTTCCCGCGCGAGACGGGCTTTGACATCACCGTGGCGTCCGAAGTCATGGCGATCCTCTGCCTTGCCAACAACCTCAAGGACCTCGAAGAGCGTCTGGGCAGCATGATCGTGGCCTATCGCCGCGACCGCAGCCCCGTCTTCTGCCGCGATATCGAAGCGCAAGGCGCAATGACCGTCCTGCTGAAGGACGCGATGCAGCCCAACCTGGTACAGACGCTGGAGAACAACCCGGCCTTCGTGCATGGCGGCCCCTTCGCCAACATCGCGCATGGCTGCAACTCGGTCACTGCCACATCGACCGCGCTGAAAATCGCTGATTTCGTCGTGACAGAGGCGGGCTTTGGTGCGGATCTGGGCGCCGAGAAGTTCATGAACATCAAGTGCCGCAAGGCGGGTCTTGCGCCTGACTGCGTGGTACTGGTCGCCACAGTGCGCGCGATGAAGATGAACGGCGGCGTCGCCAAGGGCGATCTGGGCGCCGAGAATGTCGACGCGGTCAAGGAAGGCTGTGCCAACCTCGGGCGTCACATCGGCAACCTCAAATCCTTCGGCGTGCCGGTGATCGTGGCGATCAACCACTTCGTCAATGACACCGATGCCGAGGTTGAGGCGGTCAAGGACTACGTCAAGGGCCAAGGCTCCGAGGCGATCCTGTCGCGTCACTGGGAGCTGGGCAGCGAAGGCAGCGCCGATCTGGCCCGCCGCGTCGCCGAAGTGGCCGAGAGCGGCGAAGCCAAGTTCAAGCCGATCTACCCCGACGACATGCCGCTGTTCGAAAAGATCGAGACGATTGCCAAGAATATCTACCATGCCGACGGTGTGGTGGCTGACAGCAAGATCCGCGATCAGCTGAAACTCTGGGAAGAGCAGGGTTATGGCAATCTGCCGATCTGCATGGCGAAGACGCAGTACAGCTTTACCACCGATCCCAGCCGTCGGGGCGCCCCCACGGGCCATTCGGTGCCTGTACGCGAAGTGCGCCTGAGCGCCGGTGCCGGTTTTGTTGTCGTCGTCTGCGGCGAGATCATGACCATGCCGGGCCTGCCGCGCACACCTGCTGCGCAGTCGATCCGCTTGAACGACAGCGGCGAGATCGAAGGTCTGTTCTAAGTAGCGCGGATCGCCGGGGGC
>DATCSR010000023.1:0-52636 GCA_036568405.1 Roseovarius sp. | reverse complement strand
CGCCCGTCGGCGCCCCGCCGGTGCGCGCATCCACCTCGCGTTGCCGTCACCGAAAGGCTGGATCGCGGGCGTGACGTGAATGACCGGCTGCGCCCGGATCGGGCAGGCAAGGGCGGTTCGATCGTGTGGCGCAGCGGAGTGCGCCGCTGCTACAGCGACGGATTTCGCCGCGGGCCGCAGTGGGTTGCGCTACACTGCAAAACGGTCTCTGATACCTGCACTGCCCCGCGATTGTCCGTGATGGATCGACGCGGGGTCCCGGTCAGTGCGACGTTGCCCTATCGTGGCGGCGTGCGCTCTGGGGGCTGCCGGCACGGACGGGGCTGGCCAAATTTGAAGGGTGAGGCATGGAAGGTCTTTTCGAGGCGATCGGCGCGGTGGCGCTCGTGTATCTTGTCGTGATCGGGCTGGTGGCTGGCTTCATTGCGGGCAAGGTGGCGGGGCGGCACATGGCGCTTTATCTGGTTGTTGGCGTCATAACTGCCGTGGCGGTTCCTTTCATTCTGGCGGCAATCGGTATCGGGGTGCTGGCAGCCGGCGGTCTGGTGTTCATGCTGGTCGCGGCGATCGTCGGCGCGGCGGTCGTGCTGATCGTGGTTCGGGCGTTGCTTGGGCGACCGTCATAGAAAACGCCCCGCCATTTGGCGCCGCCTCAGGTGCAGACCGCCCGGTTTACCGCATCGCAAGGCGCGTGCCCCGGGCATCTGTGCCAAACCCCGGTACGGGCGCCTTGATCTGATCCAAGCCGGCGGTGCGGTCTTGGTCCTCTTGCCTCGAAGGGTTATCCAGCGATCATGAAACTCGCGCCCCCAAGCAACCAGCATCTGACCCGCCCGTCACCGCAGACCGGCGCGCCGCTATTTCTGTGGATCCTCGTCGGCGTCATGACGGCGATCGAACTGGTCCTGAGCCTGTCGTCATCGGGCGTTTTCGGGCCCGGGACGCTGCGGTGGCCCGCCTTTGCGTTCGGGGCATTCTGGCAGCCGGTCCTTTCCGGTGCGACGCCGCCGATCTATCCGGGCCAGACCGTCCTGATGTTCATAACCTACGCCTTTTTGCATGGCGGGTTCATGCACCTTGCGATGAACAGCGTTGTCTTGCTGTCATTGGGTAAATTCGTCTCGGCCCATTTCGGGACAGCCAAGACGTTGCTGGTGTTGTTCCTGTCGGCGGTCGGGGGTGCGGCGGTTTTCGGGCTGTTGTCCTCCAGTGCCGCGCCGATGATCGGCGCGTCCGGCGCAGTCTTTGGTCTGCTGGGTCTGTGGCAGGCTATGGACTACCGGATGCGGCGGCGCTCGGGGATGCCGCTGCAGCCGGTCTTCATGGCGATCCTGGGGCTGGTTGCGGCCAATATCCTGATCTTCGTGGTCCTCTCCGGCGGTCTGGCCTGGGAGGCGCATCTGGGCGGTTGGATCGCCGGTTGGCTTGCGGGCCAAAGCTTTGCAAGGCGCTGAATCTGGCCGGGGCGTGCAGGTATTCCGAGGCCGTCCGCGACGTTCCTGAAATCCCGCCGACAACCGATTTGCGCGCTTTCGACGGCGCGTCCCCTATCTGATCGCAGGTTGCGCCGCCGGTGCCCCGCGCAGTTCAGCGTCGGCTTTCACCACATGGAACGTATTGCCGAACGCATCTTCGGCACCATATTTTCAAGGGTAGCACGCCTTGAAATCAGCACTGATCGCAAACGCCAATGGAAAGGGAGACCCGAAAATGAACATCAAATATCTTGCCCTGGCGGCCACCGCCCTGCTGGGAACGCCCGCATTCGCGGAGGACGTTTCCTACTCGGTCGACGGAGATGCGTTGACCGGCTACTGGGCCGCGGCGGAAAATCCGCAAGGGCTGGTCCTGATCGTGCATGATTGGGACGGCTTGACGGATTACGAGCGCAAGCGCGCGGATATGCTGGCCCAGATGGGGTACGATGCGTTCGCGCTCGATATGTTCGGCGATCAAACGCCGGTCGACACGGTGGATCACCGCCGCGCCGCAACGGGCGCTCTGTACGAAAACCGGGAGCGTATGCGCGCCCTGCTGCAAGCCGGTGTGACGCAGGCGCGCGAGCGGTCCGAGGCCGATGCGCTGGTCGTCATGGGTTATTGCTTTGGCGGGGCCGCGACGTTGGAGATGGCGCGTAGCGACATGGCGGGCGAGGCGCGCGGCTATGCAACATTCCACGGCGGGCTGTCGACGCCCGAAGGCCAGTCGTGGGACGGGGACGAGCCGCCGCTTCTGGTGCTGCACGGCGGCGCGGACACGTCGATCACGCTAGAGGACGTGGCAGGCTTTGTCTCGGAACTTGAGAAGGCCGGCAACACCTATACGGCGCAGATCTATTCCAACGCGCCGCATGCCTTCACCGTCTTTGACTCCGACCGTTACGACGCCCGGGCCGACGCGGCAAGCTGGGACGCCTTCACCGATTTCCTCGCAGAGAGCACGTCGGAATGACGCGGGGCGCGGGCAAAGGGCCGGTCAGCAACTGCCATGGAGGCGGGACGATCCGATGGTATCACGACGCACACTCCTGAAAGGGGCGGCGGCCGCGCTTGCGCTGCCCGGCACGGCGCTGGCGCAGGCCGCATCGCTGCGGTCCATCCCGTCAACCGGCGCCGCGCTGCCCGCGATCGGGCTGGGAAGTTGGATTACCTTCAACGTCGGTCGCGACCCCGTTCTGCTGGATGCCTGCGCCAAGGTGATCGCGGCCTTTGCGGAAGAGGGCGGCGGCATGATCGATTCCTCTCCGATGTACGGCTCCTCGCAGGACACGATCGGTTACGCGCTGCAGAAACTGGGCTATCCCGAAACCGTTTTCTCCGCCGACAAGGTCTGGACGAACGCCGATGACGGCGGGCGCGCGCAGATCGCGCAGAGCCGCGCGGCCTGGGGCGTGGGCGCCCTCGATCTGCTGCAGGTTCATAATCTCGTCTCCTGGGAGGCGCATCTCGAAACGCTGTTTGCGCTGAAGGCGGAGCGCCGGATCGCCCATGTCGGCCTGACGACGTCGCACGGGCGGCGCCACGATCTTCTTGAGCGGCTGATGCGCGAATACCCGGTGGACACCGTGCAGCTGACCTACAACCTTGCTGACCGCGCGGCGGAGGAACGGCTCTTACCGCTTGCCCGCGAGAGGGGCATCGCCGTCATCGCAAACCGCCCGTTTCAGCGCGGCAGGCTGACGCGGGCGCTGGACGGCAGGCCGCTGCCGGATGTGGCCGGAGCGCTGGGCGTGGACAACTGGCCGCAACTGCTGCTCAAGTTCATTATCTCGCACCCCGCGCTGACCGTCGCCATTCCCGCGACCACGAGCATTGCCCATGTCCGGCAAAACAAGGCCGCGGCGCGCGGGCCCTTGCCGGATGCAGACATGCGCCGCCGGATCGTGTCGCATTTCCGCGATTTGTGATGCAGGGCTGGCTCAGCTACGAGCTGCCCGACCTGCTGCTTTTTTCCGAGCGAGTCTATTGGCGGCTGTTCGCGCTGGAGAACGCCGCGCTCTGGCCGATGCCGCTGCTGGCCCCATTGGCAATTCTGGCCGCGCTGCTCCTTCACGCCCTCCGCCCCGAAAGCGGGTTTCGCCTGATCTGCGGCCTCCTTGCCTTGGCGTGGCTGTCGGTGGGGTCGAGCTTTATCCTGCAACAATATGCGCCGGTCCATTGGGCGATGGCCTATGCCGGCCCGATCTTTGCGCTGCAGGCTGCCGCATTTGCAATTCTTGGGTTGTGGCCGGCTTTGAGACACCCACCCCCGAGGCCTGCCCGCATGATGGGCCATGGCCTCATTCTGGCTGCGACGCTTGCCTATCCCCTCCTTGCGCTCCTGCAGGGACGCGCCATCGAAAGTGCCGAGATCGCCGGAATCGCGCCGGACCCGACGGCACTCGCCAGCCTTGGGGCCGCGTTCCTTGTCGCCGGGCGCTGGCAAAGGCTGGCGGCGCTTGCGATCCCGTGTATCTGGCTCGGCCAGAGCGCGGTGACGCTCTATGTCCTGAATGGACCGGCTGCCTTGGCGCCCGCGCTGGGGCTGGGGATTGGTGCGGGTGGGTTGATGACGCTTGGCAAGTTACCCGATGCCCCGCGCGGGCGTAAGTGACATGATCCACGGCGCCCGGAGCGTCAGACGTGCTGGCCGCCGTTGACGTCGATGGACGCGCCGTTGACATAGGAGGCCTGAGCCGAGCACAGGAACAGCACCACGCGCGCGACCTCTTCGGATTGGCCAAGGCGGCGCAGGGGGATGGTGCGGGTGATTTCCTCGGTTCCGGGTGACAGGATTTCCGTCTCGATCTCGCCGGGGGTGACCATGTTCGTGCGGATGCCGCGCGGGCCGAATTCCGCCGCCGCCTCGCGCGTCAGGGCGGCCAGCGCCGCCTTGGAGCAGGCATAGGCCGCGCCCGCAAAGGGATGCACGCGGCTGCCGACGATGGAGCCGACATTCACCACCGTTCCATGTGCCTGCTGAAGTTCCGGCATCAGGTCGCGCATCAGGGCGGCGGGGCCGATCAGGTTGACGTTCAGCACCTGATGCCAGACCTCGTCGGCCGTATCGGCGATGCCCATGCGGGTGCCGCGATCGCCCTTGGGGGAAATGCCGGCATTGTTGACGATGGCGCCGAGGCCAGTGCCGCCCAGCGTTTCGCGCACCCGCGCAACCAGATCGGCGCGCGCGCCGGCGTCGGCCAGATCGCCCTGAAAATGATCGGTCGCGCCTGCGTGCCAAGGGCAGCGCGTGTCAAAGGCGGTGCGCGACACGGTCAGGACCCGCCAGCCGGCGGCCTGAAACGATTTTACCGTCGCGTGCCCGATGCCGCGGCTGGCGCCCGTCAGCAGAAGTGTCCTGTTGGTCATGAGGTCCCTCTTGGGTTCCGGCGCCGCGCCGCCTTTGGCGCGTCCGGGGATGGCGGTAACTAGTAGCCTGCGCGGCGTCAGTGTCAACGCTGCGCGCGGGCGCGGGACGTCACGAATAGGACCGTTCGGAGAGGGGCGTGCTGGTGATTTCCTGCACCAGCATCTGCGACAGAACCGCCTCGGCGCGGTTCTGGCTGCGCGCGGGGTTGGTCACGACGTGGATGTCGACGGCGGGCAGGTTCGTGGCGGGCGGCAGTTGCCACAATCGCCCGGCGGCAACGTCGCGCGCCGCGACATGGACGGGCAGGGCACCGATGCCGACATTGCACATGATCATGCGGCGCACCTCGGACAGGCTGGACGACACGCCCTTCAGCTCGGACCGCATCCCGGCCCGCGCGCGCAGGCCCGCCAGTTCGAACAGCGGCCCGGCGCTGCTGTCGGTCTGAAAGGAGACGGCAACCTCGTCCTCCAGATCGGGCAACCTCAGCCCGGTCTTGCCGAACAGGCGATGCCCCGGCCCGCAGTAGTGGCCGAAATATTCGCGGTAGAGCACGCGGTGATTCAGCTTGGGCCGCTTGTGCGAGACAAGGCAGATGCCGAACGACACGCGGTTCTGCTCGACCCGCGTGATGACCTCCTCGCTCTCATTGATGCTGAGGGTATAGGTCACATCGGGGTGGGCGGAATTGAACCGCTCCAGCACCGCGTCGAAATGCGGGCAGGCGATGTGGCTGGCCAGCGCGATGGTGATCTGGCCGGTCACCGCATCCTCGGCGCCGCTGAGCAAGATCGGCAGTTGCATGACCGAGCCGAAAATCGTGCTGGCCTCGCGGTACAGCACCTCGCCCATGGGCGTCACGCTGAAATGCGTCGACGAGCGGTTGACCAGCCGCTTGCCCACCTGCGCCTCAAGCCGCTTGAGCGCAGAACTGATGGTTGGCTGCTTGAGCCCCAGAAAGGTTGCGGCCGGGGTGATTCCGCCCTGTTCGACCATCACCATGAAGGTGCGCAGCAGGTTCCAGTCCAGATTCCAGACAAAGCGTTGTTCATAGGGGCGCATCATTGATCCTCTCAATCCGGGCCATTGGCTTTATCTATTTGCATGATGATTGGTCCCTGTGCAAACCTCTTGGCAAGGCCGAAAGAGCGCACCCTCGCGGTGCCGCAGCCTGAACGAGACAAAAATCAACGGGAGAGATTTCAGATGACCATGTTTACCAAGATGATGCGCCGCACGGTGCTGATGGGCAGCGCCGCGCTGCTGGGCGCGATGGTGACACAGCCCGCCTTCGCGGACGAACTGGAAGGCATCAAGGAGCGCGGCGTTCTGAAGATCGCCATGACGGGGCAGTATCCGCCCTTCAATTTTGTCAACGAAAACAACGAAGTCGTCGGGTTTGACCCGGCCATCGGCGCCGAGATCGCCAAGCGTATGGGGCTGGAGACCGAGATCGTCACAACCGCATGGGACGGCATTATCGGCGGCCTTCTGGCCAACAAGTATGACGCGGTCGTCGGCTCCATGTCGATCACCGAAGAGCGTGACAAGGTCATCGATTTTGTCGGCCCCTATTACAAGACGCGGCGGGCGATCTTTACCGTGGCGGGTTCGGACCTCACGACAATCGAACAGCTCGATGATGCCGTTGTCGGCGTCACGCTGGGCGAGACGAACGAGGAGTGGGCGCGCGAGCAGGGCTATAACATTAAGACCTACAAGGGCCTGCCGGAGCTGCTGCTGGAGCTGACAAACGGACGCGTCGACGCCATCGTGAACGACCGCATCCCCGTGATCCTCGCCATGAAGAGCGGGCAGTACGATCTGGCCGAGATCCCGGATCCGACCGCCGAGCCGCTTCCGGCGGGCATCGCCATCCGCGAGAACAATCCCGACCTGGCCGCCGCCATGCAAAAGGCGCTGGACGACATGATGGAGGACGGCACCTACATGGAAATCGCCAACAAATGGGTTGGCGGCGATATCCGCTAAGCTGTTCTTTCGGTCTGCCGGCACCTTCCGGCGGACCGCCCTTGGCGGGCCGGTCAGCCTACCCGCACGCACGGGTTGCCATCTGATTGCGCCGCCCGGCGCACCATCACCCGGAGAGTGCCCTTGGACACCGATCTGATCCTGCGCGTCTACCCGTTTTTCATCGAGGCGGCTCTTGTCACTGTGCAACTGTCGGTTCTGACCTGCATCCTGGGGCTTGCCTGCGGCGCGCTGGGCGCGTCGATGCGCCTGTCGCGGCTGGCGCCGCTGCGCTGGATCGCGGCGGTCTATGTCAGCCTGTTTCGCGGCACGCCCGCGTTGATCCAGATCTTCATCCTCTATTTCGGCGGCCCGCAGATCGGCATCCAGCTGGACGCCTTTGCGGCTGGCACGATCGCGCTGGGCATCAATATCGGCGCCTACATGACCGAGACGATCCGCGGTGCCATCGTCTCCGTGGACCGCGGCCAGACCGAGGCGGCGCGTACGCTGGGCATGAGCAAGTGGCAGACCATGCGCAAGGTGATCCTGCCGCAGGCAGCCCGCATGATGATCCGCCCGCTCGGCGTGAACATCAACGCACTGATCAAGGGCACCGCGCTGGTCGCGCCGATTTCGGTGATCGAGCTGACCTATACCGCGCAGCGCTTTATCGGATCGACCTACAAGCCGTTCGAGATGTTTCTGATCGCGGGCATTCTCTACATGATCATCATCTACGCGGTCGGTCAGGGCATCAAATGGCTGGACCGCCGGGCGCAGATCGTATGAGCGCGCGCATCACACAGGCAGGAGGCCGCCATGGGTCTTGATTTCACCGTCGTCCCCGGCTATTTCAGCGTCCTTTTGCTGGGTATGGCGTGGACCATCGCCATCACCGTCGGCGCGGGCGTGCTCAGTTTCTTTGGTGGCATCGTGTTCGCGGTCATCGCGCTATACGGCCATTGGGCGATCCGCCTGCCGTTCCGGCTGTTTGCGTGGCTGTTCATGGGCACGCCGCTGCTGCTGCAGCTTTTCCTGATCTATTTCGGCCTCATCCAGATCGGTATCGACCTGCCGGCCTTCGTGGCCGGCGTCATCGGTCTGGGCCTGCATTTCGCGGTCTATAATTCCGAGCTGATCCAGGCGTCGATCCTGTCGGTGGACAAGGGCCAGTATGAGGGTGCGCGCACGCTGGGCCTGTCGCGGGGCCAGACGCTGCGCCGGATCGTGATCCCGCAGGCGGTGCAGGCCGTCGTGCCCCCGATGGGCAACAACATGATCGCGCTGCTCAAGGATTCCGCGCTGGTTTCGGTGATCGGCGTGGCCGAGCTGACGCTGTCGGCGCAGCAGGCGATCAGCCGCACCTATCGCCCGTTCGAATTCTATATCGCCGCCGCCGCCTGTTATTACGTCATCAACCTGTGCCTTGAGGCCGGATTGCGCCGCCTTGAGCGCCGTATCGCGGCCCAGCGGTAAGGAGCACCCCATGACCGATACCCCCTTCATCGAAATCCGCCACGCCGCCAAGAGCTTTGGCGCGCTGGAGGTTCTCAAGGACATCAACCTGACGGTGGAGCGCGGCCAGATCGTGGCGATCATCGGGCCGTCAGGCTCGGGCAAATCCACGCTGTTGCGCGCCATCAACGAACTGGACCCGCTGACCTCGGGCGAGGTCTGGCTGGAGGGCGTGCAGATCAACAAGAAGCTGCCGCACCGCCAGTATGAAAAACACGTCAACCAGGTGCGCCAGGACATCGGCATGGTGTTCCAACACTTCAACCTGTTCCCGCATCTGAACGTGCGCGACAACATCACGCTGGCGCCCAGGATGCTGAAGGGTCTGTCCACCACCGAGGCCAACAAACTGGCCGAGGAACAGCTGGCGCATGTCGGCCTGTCGGAAAAGATCGACGTCTTCCCCTCGCGCCTGTCGGGCGGCCAGAAACAGCGCGTGGCGATTGCCCGCGCGCTGGCGATGAAGCCCAAGGTGATGCTGTTCGACGAGGCGACCTCGGCGCTGGACCCCGAACTGGTCGAGGAGGTCAACCTCGTGATGAAAAAGCTGGCCGAAGAGCAGATGACGATGATCATCGTCACCCACGAGATGGATTTCGCGGCCAGCGTCTGCGACCGCGTGCTGTTCATGGATCAGGGCGTGGTGGTCGAGGAAGGCCCGCCCGAAGTCATTTTCCAGAACCCCAAGGAAGAGCGCACCAAGAACTTCCTGCGCAAACACCTCAGCCGTTAGATAGGCGCCAGAATGTCCAACCTTTTCTACCAGACCAAATCGCCGCGTCCCGTTCTGGAACGGGCGGACGGCATCTATATGTATGATGTCCACGGCAAGCGCTATATCGACGGATCAAGCGGCGCGATGGTGTCCAATATCGGCCATTCCAACCCCGCCGTACTGGATGCGATGCGCGCGCAAATGAAGAAATCCACCTTCGGCTACCGCCTGCATTTCCAGACGGAGGCCTCCGAGGAACTGGCCGAGAAGATCACAGCGCTGACGCCCGATGGGCTGAACAAGGTGTTCTTTGTCTCCGGCGGGTCGGAGGCGGTGGAAAGCTGCCTGAAGCTGGCGCGCCAATATGTGCTGACGCAAGGGCAGGCACAACGCTACAAGGTCATTTCGCGATTTCCCAGCTATCACGGCTGCACGCTGGGCGCGCTGGCCATTACCGGAATGTCCACGATGACGGCGCCGTTTGATCCGATGATGCAGCGGATGCCGAAAATTCCCGCGCCGCGCGCCTATCTCGACGGGCTGGACCCCGAGAACGAGGCGACGGGCTGGTATTACGCGGATATGCTGGAGCAGAAGATCCTTGATGAAGGCCTGGAAACGGTCATGGCCTTCATTGTCGAGCCTGTGGGCGGCGCGTCCACCGGCGCATTGGTGCCACCAGTGGGCTATATGCAGCGTATCCGCGAGATTTGCACCGAATACGGTGTCCTGCTGATCCATGACGAGGTGATGACAGGCGGCGGGCGCACCGGCGCATTCTTTGGCGCCGAACATTGGGATACCGCGCCCGATCTTATCTGCCTTTCCAAGGGGTTCGGCGCGGGCTATGCGCCGCTGGGGGCGATGATCGCACGTGATGACATGGTCGATGCGGTGATGGACGCAGGCGGGTTCATCCACGGGTTTACCTATGCCGGCAACCCGCTGGCCTGCGCGGCGGGGTCGGCCGTCTTGGACGAGATTGCCCGGCAGGACATGATCAGCAACGCTGCGACTATGGGCGAGGCGCTGGCCGAACGGCTACGCCATTTGATGCAGCGCTATCCGCTGATCGGTGACGTGCGCGGCAAGGGTCTGCTGACCGCGTTCGAGCTGATGGCGGATCGCGGCACCAAAGCGCCGCTGCCAAAGGGGCTGAACGCGCATAGCCGGCTGGTCGATATCGCCTATGATAACGGCCTGATCATCTATTCGCGCCGCACGCGGGGCGGCGCGTCGGGCGATCATTTCCTTGTCTGCCCGCCGATGATCGTGACCGAGGATCAGCTGGACGAGATGACAGATATGCTGAACCGCGCGCTGGCGCACTTCATGGCCGAAATGCCCAGGCTGGCGGCGGAATAGCCCATGTCGAAAATCATCATCACCTGCGCGATCACCGGGTCCATCCACACGCCGTCGATGTCGCCCTATCTGCCGATCACCGCCGATCAGATCACCGAAGCATCCATCGGCGCCGCCGAGGCAGGCGCGGCGATCCTGCATCTGCACGCGCGCGACCCCAAGGACGGCAGACCGTCCGCCAGCCCGGACCATTTCAACGCCTTCCTGCCACGCATCAAACAAAATTGCGACGCGGTGCTGAACCTGACCACGGGCGGCAGCGCCACGATGACGCTGGAGCAGCGGCTGGCCGCGCCCATGCAGGCCGAGCCGGAAATGTGCTCGCTCAACATGGGCACGATGAATTTCGCGCTCTATCCTGCGGCCGAGCGGATTACGGACTGGAAATTTGATTGGGAAAAGCCGTTTCTTGAGAATTCCGACGACCTGATATTCAAGAACACGCCGCGCGACATGGTGCATGTGCTGCACCAGATGGGTGACAAGCGCGGCGCGCGGTTCGAGTTTGAATGCTATGATGTCAGCCACCTTTATATGCTGAAACATTTCGTGGATCGCGAGCTGGTCCAGGCGCCTTTGTTCATTCAGTTCGTCTTTGGCGTGCTGGGGGGCATCGGGCCGGACCCCGAAAACCTGACCCATATGAAGGCGATTTCCGACAAGCTGTTTGGCGACAGCTATACTTTCTCGGTGCTGGCGGCTGGCCGCCACCAGATGCCGTTGATCACGATGTCGGCCATCCTTGGCGGGCATGTGCGCGTCGGGCTGGAGGATTCGCTGATGATTTCGCGCGGCACGCTGGCCAAGACGAACGCCGAGCAGGTTACCAAGATCCGCCGCATCGTCGAGGATCTGGGGCGCGACGTGGCCACCCCTGATGAGGCGCGCGCGATGCTGCACCTCAAGGGCGGGGATGCGACGGCCATCCAATGAGTGCGCCAATCCAGATCGTCACGCCCGCAACCATGCCCGCGTTCCACGCAGGGCTGCGCCATCTGTCGGACCATCTGGGCGACGCGCATCGCGCCGATGCGGAGGCGCTGGGCGCGGCGCTGTTCGGCCCGCACCCCTTCGCGCTGGGGCTGATGGCTGCGGATGGCACCGGCGCGCTGCTGGCGATGCCGGTCTTTTCCACCATCCATGGCGGCGCGGGCCTTTATGTCAGCGACCTGTGGGTCGCCGAAGCCGCGCGCGGCAGCGGCATGGGGCGCCGGCTGCTGTCCGCTGCGCTGAGTCAGACCATCTGGGGCACGCCGCGTTTTCTGAAGCTTACGGTGTACGAGGACAATCCCAGCGCGCGTGCCGTCTATGACCGGCTGGGGTTCCAGCCGCAGGACGCCGACACGGTCATGCTGCTGGACGGCGCGCCGCTGACCAGCTTGAAGGACATGACATGAAAGCGATATTCAACGAGCGCCAATGGAAGCATGATCCGCAGAACTTCATGGCCAATGGCCGCATCACCCGCAGCCCTGAACAGCCCGAGCGTATCGCGCGGCTGATGGCAGGGGCCAAGGCGGCCGGGTGCACGTTCGAGGCGCCGAAAGATGCCGGGATGGGGCCGATCGCGGCCATTCATACCGCGGAATACCTGCATTTTCTGCGCAACATCTACACAAGATGGCAGCGCATCGAGGGCGCCGGCCCCGAGGTGATCCCGAATATCCACCCCCGCAACCGCAGCGACAGCTACCCCAAATCCGCCGTCGGGCAGGCGGGGTATCATAAGGCCGACACCGCCTGCCCGATTGCCGAACACACGTGGGAATCGGCCTATTGGTCCGCGCAATCCGCCATTGCCGGTGCCGACCTGATCGGCGCGGGCGAGCGGGCCGCCTATGTGCTGTCGCGTCCGCCGGGACATCATGCGTATCACGACATGGCGGGCGGTTTCTGCTTTCTCAACAATTCGGGCATTGCGGCTGAGCGTTTGCGCGCGCGCGGGTTGCGGCCTGCAATTTTGGACGTAGATGTGCATCATGGCAACGGCACGCAAGGCATATTCTACCAGCGCGGTGACGTGCTGACCGTGTCCATCCACGCGGACCCCGAGCGGTTCTATCCCTTCTTCTGGGGCGGCGCGCATGAACGCGGCGAAGGGCAGGGGCTGGGCGTGAACCTGAACCTGCCACTGCCGCGCGGCACGGATGATACGGCGTTCCTGGCCGCGCTGGATACAGGGCTGCAACGGATAGACGCCTTTGGCGCGGATGTGATCGTGGTGGCGCTGGGGCTGGATGCGTATGAGGGCGATCCGTTCAAGGGGTTCGCCGTGACGACGCCCGGTTTCACGCGGATCGGCGCGGCAATCGCCGCCACAGGCCTGCCGCTGCTGATCGTGCAGGAGGGCGGGTATCTGTGCGATGCGCTGGGCGACAATCTGACCAGCGCGCTAGAGGGATTTCAGGGCTGAGGCCGGGCCGATGGCCATATGCCAGCCACGTCTTGTGCACGGCGGTCAAAGCCCCTGCCAGCGGCGCAGCATCCAATACCACTGATCGGGATTGTCCAAGATCCGCGCCGACAGGCTGTCGTTGAAGGCCTGCGTCATTTTCAGGGCGTCCGTCGGGGGGATGGGCGCCTCGAATTCGACCGCGAAGGTGCTGCCGTCGCCGATCCGTGTGCCATAGGCGGGCACCATCGGCAGATCGTACTTCAGGGCCAGCCGCGCGGCGGCAAGCGAGGTCAGCGCATCGTGACCCAGAAAGGACATGCGCACGCCATCGACAACCTTTTCGTCCAGCAAGATCGCGATGAATCCGCCCTTGCGCAGGTGGCTGACCAGCGCCTTGGTCCCGATTTTTCCGGTTGCCACGATTGGCATGCCGCCCGCCTGGATACCGGCCAGCAGGCGGCGCTGGTAATGGCGGTTCGCTTGCGGGCGATAGACGGCGCCGGTTTCCATCCCGCGCGCTTTCAGCACCGCGCGAATGGCCTCCCACTGGCCGAAATGGCCGGAAACGATGATCGCGCCCTTGCCTTGGCTGCGCGCCGCCTCCAGCGCGCCAAGGCCGGGGCCTGTGGTGGTGATCCTGTTCTGAAGCCTTTGAAATTCGGCGCAATGGTAGATTTCAAACAGCGTCTTGCCCATGTTTCTGCCGATGTTCCGGCAAAGCTTCATGCGCGCGGGGCGCGGCATGTCAGGCACCACGCGGATCAATTCGCGGTCCAGCCTGCGCCGCGCGGGCGGAAACCAGCGGGCTGCAAAGCCGATGAAATTGCCAAATGCACGCACCCGTGCATCGAAACTGCGGCGCCTCGAAAAGGTAAGCGCAGACAGCAATGGGGCATACCGAAGATGATGCCAGAACGTGATCAAATGTCGAGAGGGCACATGCGGTATATGGGGGCTATCGCGGCGCGGGCCAATAGCTAATATCCCATGCTGCCTTGTTTGCGCCCGAACCGCCGCCGGGATGCCGCACGCAACAGGCGGCGCTGCTGCTGGCCATGGGCGCGCGACCCGGCTATACGCAGCATATGACCCAAACCCTGCCGCCATGCCCCGAATGTGCCTCCCTCTACACCTATGAGGCGGACGCGCTGCTTATGTGCCCCGAATGCGGCCACGAATGGTCGCCAGACGCACTGGCAGAGGCCGCAGGCGAAGTGCGCGACAGTGTCGGCAATGTTCTGAAAGATGGCGACACGGTGACCGTGATCAAGGACCTCAAGATCAAGGGATCATCATCCGTGGTCAAGGTCGGGACCAAGGTGCGCGGCATCCGGCTGGTCGATGGCGATCACGATATCGACTGCAAGATCCCGTCATTCGGGCAGATGAGTCTGAAATCGCAATTCGTCAAGAAAGTGCCCGATTGAATCATCTCGCGAGAATCTGCGGTCGATCTGAGGGCTACACACCATCGGCTACGGCGCGTGTTCGGCCCCTGAAGTCGTCCGTTTTTGGCTAGGCCAATGCCGCCTGCCGTCGTCGCAGGCGCCGCGCAAGCCTTCAAGCTTCGGGTGCCGCGACATAACGCAGGTGCCCGGTCTTCATCCACAGCGCCGCGCCATCCGCGCCCGCGACCGCTGCCAAGGGCTGCCCCTCGGGCAGGCGCAGCCACGATCCCTTGCGCAGAATGTCGCTCCCTTCGGTGACCGACCCGTCCAGCACCAGAACCTCGATGCCGCCCGCCGCGCCCGTGTCCAGCGACGCGCCGGGGTCCAGTTGAAAATAGCTGACGACCTCATGTGCGTCCCGGTGCAGCTCGGACCGCTGCACGCCATTGCCGGCCGGTGCCAGCCCCGCGCGCATGTCCTTGCGGAACTGATCGCGATCCTCGGGATCGAACTGCCAAAGCTTGACAAAAATGGTGCAGCCTTCGTCCGAGCGGGGCGTGTGGCGGGACGTTGGCGGGTTGCGCACATAGGTGCCCGCCGGGTAATCGCCATGCTCGTCCTGAAACACCCCCTCCAGCACCACGAACTCCTCGCCGCCGCCATGGGTGTGCGGCGCAAAGCTGTGGCCGGGCGCAAAGCGCACGATGCTTGTCGCGCGCGCGACCTCGCCTCCGATCCGGTCCAGCATCCGCCGCTCGACCCCGGGCGAGGGCGACGGCTGCCACGGTAGGTCCGCGGAATGCACGACGATGCGCTGCGAAAAGTCAGTGTTCAGTTCCATATCATCCGCCTTCCTTGCCCGGGTGTTTTCCGCCGGTCGCCATGGCGATCCGCAACGCGGCTTGCGTGCCGGGAATTGTAAACTAAGTTTGGATAAGGAAATAGCAACATAGCGGAGGATATCATGGCGGACGGTAGCAAGACAGATCATGGCGCGCGCCGCAGCGTTGTCGTGGATGAATTCACCAATAGCGTTCTGGACCCGAACGCGCCCATGCTGGGCCCGGTCGAGGACGGCGGCACCATCATCGCCAATACAGCGCCGGGCTGCTGGGGGCCGATGATCACGCCCCGCCTGCGCGGCGGGCACGAGGTGACGCAACCGGTCTATGTCGACGGGGCCGAGGTGGGCGACGGCGTCGCCATCCGCATCCGCGACATTACCGTGACCTCCATCGCCACCGCGTCGGGCCATGACAGCTCGCCCGAGGGGTTCTGCCTGGGCGATCCTTACGTCGCCGCGCGCTGCCCGGTCTGCGACACGGTCTGGCCGGAAACGCATATTGAGGGGATCGGGCAGGGGTCGGTCAAATGTGATGCCTGCGGCAACGCGGTCACCCCGTTCGAGATCGTGCATGGCTATACCGTAACCTTCGACGACACCCACAGCGTCGGCCTGACCCTGCCCAAGGCAGCGGCCGAGACGATTGCGATGCAGGCCGACCACTATTCGGCCCTGCCGGACGCCAGCCGCCAGCATTCGATCCTGAACTACGCGCCCTCGGACATGCCCGGCACGCTGGTGCGGATGCGCCCCTTCATGGGGCAGCTGGGCACATGCCCGTCGATGCCGATGCCCGACAGCCACAATGCGGGCGATTTCGGCGCGTTCCTTGTCGGCGCGCCGCATGACTACGGCATCACGGCCGAGCAGCTGGCCGAGCACAAGACCGACGGCCACATGGATATCGACGCGGTACGCGCCGGGGCCATTCTGGTCTGCCCGGTCAAGGTAAAGGGCGCGGGCGTCTATATGGGCGACATGCATGCCGGGCAGGGCGATGGCGAGATTGCCGGACATACGATGGACGTATCGGGCAGCGTGACCTTGCAGGTTGAAGTGGTAAAGGACTATCCGCTGGACGGCCCGGTGCTGTTCCCGCTGGAGGAGGATCTGCCGCCGATGGCCAAGCCGTTCAGCGCCGAGGAAAAGGCCAAGGGCGCGCGTCTGGCGGAAAGATGGGCCGTGACCGAGATCGAGCCGCTGGCGCCGATTTCCGTCATCGGAACCGCCGCGAACCTCAATGACGCCATCGAAAACGGTCTGGCGCGGGCGGCCAGGCTGCTGGATGTGTCCGTGGCCGAGATTCGCAACCGGGCGACGATCAACGGCGCCATCGAAATCGGACGGGCACCCGGCGTGATCCAGGTGACGTTCCTCGCTCCGCTCAGCAAGCTCGACGCGGTTGGTCTGGGCAACTACGCACGCGAGCAATACGGGCTGTGACAACGCGCGCAGCGGGTGATGTCATTCGCCTGCTGTGTACCGGTCGTTGAGAGAGGGCGGACCAGCGAATGGTCTGCGACCCTCCACGCGCACCGACGCAGACACGTTGCGCGACATATCCGTTGATCGCCGTAAGTTCACTGTAAGCCGGCGGGGGGTCGACAGGTTGCTGGCTGTGCAATTTGGGCTACCTCTTTGTCCGGACTGGCGCAAAGGTGGATCAGGCCGCATTGCCAAAAAGGATTGCGTATGCCGATCTATCTGCACGGCCTGTCGACGGCTCTGCCGCAGTATTTCCTGCATCAATCCGAAGTCGCAGAGCGCGCCGAGATCCTTTTCGGCGCCAAGTACCCGCAGTTCCAGCGCCTTGCCAGAACGTTCCGGACGTCAGGGATTGACCGGCGCCATTCGGTTGTCCCGATGGACTGGTTTTCGCAGGATCACGGCTGGAAGGATCGCAGCGATGCCTACATGTCGGGCGCTAGCGCGCTCTTCGTTCAGGCGGCCAATGCGGCCCTGCTGGAGGCCGGGTGGGCCGCTGCAGAGGTCGATTGCATCGTCACCGTATCCTCGACCGGGATCGCGACACCGACGCTGGAGGCGCAGGTTTTCGGGGACATGGGGTTCCGCGAGGACGTCATGCGCGTGCCGGTCTTTGGGCTGGGCTGCGCCGGCGGGGTGTCGGGGCTGTCGATTGCCAGCGCTCTGGCGCGCGGCGGTGCCGGGGCCAAGGTGCTGCTGGTCGTGATCGAGACCTGCTCGCTGTCCTTCCGCGCGGACCGCCTGCAAAAGGCCGATATCATCGCGGCCGTGCTTTTTGGCGACGGGGCGGCGGCGGCCTGCGTGAGCGCGGAAAAGCCTTGCGGCAAGTTTGTGGTGCTGCGCCGAGGCTACCAAAAACTGTGGCCGGATACGTTGAAAATCATGGGCTGGGATGTGGATGACACCGGCTTGGGCGTTATATTCGACCGGTCCATCCCCGACTTTGTCAGCGAAGAATTCGCGCAGGCAACGCAGGGCGCGCTGAAGGCGGCAGGGCTCGATCATGGCCAGATCGACCGCTATGTCTGCCATCCCGGCGGCGCCAAGGTGGTCGCGGCGATCGAGGATGCGCTGGACTTGACGCGGGGCAGTCTGGACGCCGAGCGGCAGGTCCTGCGCGATGCCGGCAACATGTCGGCGCCAACGGTCCTTTTTGTCCTGCGCGCGGTGCTGGACGTGGGGACCACGGGCCAGATGATGGCCTGCGCGCTGGGCCCCGGATTTACCGCGTCGTACCTGCCGCTTGACATCGAGGGGCAAGCCGCGTGATGGAGACGGCGACATTCCTGTTTCTCGCCTTCGTTGTCCTTCAAAGGCTGGGCGAGCTGGTCATCGCCCGGATCAACACCGCCCGTCTTCTGGCGCGCGGAGCCCATGAGGTGGGCGCGGGGCATTACCCGGTGATGGTGGCGATGCACAGTCTCTGGATCGGGTGCCTGCTAGTCTTCGGTTATGATCAGCCGGTGTCCTGGGTCTGGCTGGCTGTATTCGCCGTGTTGCAGGCCTTGCGCGTCTGGATTCTGGGGACGCTGGGCCGCCGCTGGACCACGCGCATCATCATCCTGCCGGAGCCGCTGGTCACGCGCGGACCATTCAGATATCTGCGGCACCCCAATTATACGCTGGTCGTGGCCGAGATCATCGCCGCGCCGATGGTGCTTGGGCTGGTCTGGGTCGCGGTGGTTTTTACCGTGCTGAACGCCGCGATGCTATGGGTGCGGATCGGGGTCGAGGGAAGGGCGCTGGCATCGCTCAGGCCGCCGCCGTAGGGACGATCCGCAGCGCCCGCAGCGCGTTCAGGATCACGGCGACGTCGATCACCTCTTGCAGGATCGCGCCCTGCACCGGGCTGAGATAGCCCAGGGCGGCGGCGATCATGCCGATGACGGATAGCCCGATCCCCGCGATGACGCTTTCCAGCGCGATCCGCCGCGCGCCGCGCGCAATCTCCAGACCCGGCAGCAGGCGATCCAGCCGGTCGACCAGCAGCACCACATCCGCCGCCTCGGCGGAGGCTGCGGTGCCGCGCGCGCCCATCGCCACCCCCACATCGGCAGCCGCCAGCGCCGGGGCGTCGTTGACGCCGTCCCCGACCATCATCACCGGGCCGCGATCGCGTTCGGACAGCACCAGCTGCACCTTTTGATCCGGCGTCATCTGGGCGTGGACAAGGTCCAGATCCAGCCCTTCGGTCACGCCATCGGCAACCGCCTGCCGGTCGCCCGTGGCCAGCAGGATGCGCCCGAGTCCGATCCGGCGCAGCCCGGCCAGAAACCCGGCCGTGCCGCTGCGCAGCATGTCCGCCATGACGAGGTAGCCGACCAGACGGCCATCGACGGCAACCGCCACCGTCACCTCGGCCTCGGTCGTGGCGGGGTGATCGACGTGGCCTGCGCCGACCTGCCGGATGACGAAATCCGCGCCGCCCACGGCGACTCGGTGGCCATCGACCAGCCCGGTGATGCCGGCGCCCGGCGTCTCGACCGGATCGACCGGCACGGGCAGATTGATATTGCGCTCCTGGGCCGAGGTCACGATGGCCTGGGCGATGGGATGCTTTGACGCCTGATCGAGCGCGGCGGCAAAGAACAGGATCTCGTCCGGGGTCAGATCCGATTGTGGCTCGATGGCTACGATCTTTGGGCGCCCGTCGGTCAGCGTGCCGGTCTTGTCCAGGATCAGCGTCCTGACCCGAGCCATCGCCTCCAGCGGGCCGGCGCCCTTGATCAGCACGCCGTAATGCGCGGCGCGTGACATGCCGGCGACCAGCGCGACCGGAACGGCCAGGATCAGCGGGCAGGGCGTGGCCACGACCAATACGGCGACCGCGCGAATGGGATCGCCGCTGAACCACCATGCGGCGGTGGCGATCACAACTGTCACGACAAGGAAAACCACCGAGTAGCGGTCGGCCAGCCGCACCATAGGCGCCTTTGATTTCTGCGCCGCCTCGACCAGCCGGACGATCCCGGCATAGGTGCTGTCGGCGGCCCGGTGGGTTGCGCGCAGATCGAACGCATCGCCGGTATTGGTCGAGCCGCTCATCACGTTGCCGCCGCGCGGCAGGCGGGCCGGCATCGCCTCGCCGGTCAGGGCCGACTGGTTCAGGACCGCGCCATCGGCCTCAACCGTGCCGTCCACGGGGGCGATGTCGCCCTGCCGGATCAGCAGCAGATCGCCCGGCGCGATCGCGTCCAGATCCACTTCGACCAATGCGCCGTTTTCATGCCGCGTTGCGGATCGCGGCACCCGCGACAGCAGATCGCTCATCTCGCGGCGGGCGCGGCGCTCGGCAAAGCTTTCGAGGAACGTGCCGCCGGAATACATCAGGGCGACCACCGCCGCCGCCAGCGTTTCGCCGAAAACCAGCGCTGCGGTCATCGACAGGGCGGCGACGATGTCCAGCCCGACATCGCCCTTGGACAGGCTTTGAACGATCTCTATGGCAAGCGCGGCCAGAACCGGGACGACACCGGCGATCCAGACCATATCGGCCAGGTCCGGCTGCCCCGACGCCCAAAGCCCCAGGCCAAGGGCAAGCCCGACCAGCGCAATCGCCACCAACACTACGTTCAGACGATCGTGAAATCCTGACATTATCTTACCTGCCACCAATGGTTGGTTCGATCAGCAAACCGGGGTATCCGGCGCCGGCAACGGCCCGGCGAGGATAAGGCGATATTGCCGGTTTTGACCAGAATGACCAGCACGCGCCCCCCGCAACCTACGGGCCATCGCCGCCGCCTCCAAGCCCCCTTTTACCGCCCGGGCGGTTGTCCTGCATCCGCCACTATACAGATTTGGCGAGCATGGTGACCAAGGTGGGCGGCTTGGCCAGTAGGCCGCCACGCGGTAGCGCTGGGTTGCGGGAAAGCTCTGGCAGGAATTGCGGAACTTCGGGGGGTTGACGTTGATCAAGGTGGGGTAAACCTGATTGTTGTCAGTAGGTTGTGGGCAGCTTTTCTTGTAGATCGGTCGCGAAAACGGGATTCTTCTTCCGGTGCATTAACGTGCATCAAGAAACTAAAATGCAACCCAAGGCAGTATGCAGGCCTATCAACCCATGGAGGGGCTTCATGCTTGCTATACGAATGACATCTCTTTCCTGCGCTGCGATCCTTGCGGTTGCGGGGCCTGTTCCTCTCTTTGCCGCCGATGCCGAGCTGCGCCAAGACGCGCTGGACCTGTTTGAGCCGATTCCCCAGGCTCCGGATCCGGCGCCTTCGCCGGAGGCCACCGAACTGGGCAAGATGCTGTTTTTCGAGCCGCGCCTGTCCGAGGGGCACAACATCAGCTGCAACACCTGCCACAATCTCGGGACCGGCGGCGCAGACCTTGCAGCGGTTTCATTGGGGCATCGCTGGCAAAAGGGCGGGCGGAATTCCCCGACGGTGCTGAATGCAATATACAATACCGCGCAGTTCTGGGACGGGCGGGCCGCAACGCTGGAAGAGCAGGCCGGCGGCCCGATGATAAACCCGGTCGAGATGGGCTCGACCCCCGAGCACGTCGAGGAGCAACTGCGCGGCATTCCCGGATACGCGGCCTATTTCGCCGCAGCTTTCCCGGACGAGGAACAGCCCGTCACGTTCGAGAATGCGGCGAGAGCCATCGCTGCTTTCGAGGCCACGCTGATCACGCCGAATTCGCCCTTCGACAGGTTCCTGGCCGGAGATGACGATGCGATGACACAGGATCAGAAGGCCGGATTGCGTGCTTTCATGGACGAAGGCTGCGTTGCCTGCCACAGCGGCATGAACCTTGGCGGTGACTCGTACCAGCCATTCGGGGTGGTGGAAAAACCCGATTGGGCGTTCCTGCCACCCGGCGACAAGGGCCGGTTCGAGGTGACGCGCGCCGAGGAGGACGCCTATGTTTTCAAGGTCCCGACATTGCGCAACATCGCCCTGACGCCCCCCTATTTCCACTCCGGCGCGGTCTGGGATCTTCAGACGGCTGTTGACATCATGGGCACGGCACAACTCGGTGCCACACTCGATCCGGGGCAATCGGCCAACATCACAGCCTATCTTGAAAGCCTGACCGGAGAGTTGCCGGAAATAACCTATCCCATCCTGCCGCCCAGCACCGCAGACACGCCGCGTCCGCAGCAGTGAGGGTGGGTCGATAGCACGACCACGCCGCAAGTCATTGAGAAGGGGAGCTATATTCGGGGAAATGGGCCTTGCCGGTTAGCGCATCTGGAACACTTCCTGATGAAACCGCTTTTCGACCGGCCAGCCCTCGGCGGCGAAATGTGCCCTGATCGCGGTGCCAAAACCGGCGGGGCCGCAGAACCATATGCTGGCCTCGCGCCATTCGGGGACGGTATCGCGGATGCGCGCGCCGGTCAGGCGGCCATCCTTGCCGTCGACAAGAACATGCAGGCGGACGTTGGCGGCCTCGGCGTCGCTGGCAAGACGCGCAAGCGCCTCTTCGTCCACCTCGGCGGTGGTGTGGAACAGGTCAATGGTTTTGGGCGTCGCCTGGGGATGCTGCGCGAGGTATTTCAGGCGCGCGACAAAGGGCGTGATCCCGATCCCGCCGCCGATCCAGATCTGATGCGGACACGCGTCCTCGAAGGTAAAGCAGCCGTAGGGCCCTTCGATCTGCACATTTTGGCCTTCGTGCAGCCGCTCGGGCAGGCGCGAGGTGTGATCGCCCAACGCCTTGGTGATGAAGGTAATGCGCGATTCCTCAGGCGACCAGGCCGAGGCGATGGTATAAGGGTGCGCGCCCTCGGCGCTGTCGGACATGGCAAAGGCGAACTGGCCAGGCTTGTGACCGGGCCAGCCCGGCGCCATGTCGATCACCGTTTCCAGCGCGTGCACGGCGGGATAGTACCTGATGGCGGCAATGGTGCCCGGCACCCGCCGCGCCGCGCCGATGCGCCGGGCCAGCGATATGATCGCGCCCCATGTCCCGCCGGTCAGAAACACCGCCAGCACTGCGCCAAGGGGCGTCAGCCAATAGTCGAAATCGGTCAGGATGATCGAATGGAATACCAGGGCCAGATAGACCGGCGCCAGCAGGCGGTGGCTCTGGCGGAACCAGTGGTAAGGTATCCGCGATATCAGCGCGATAGCGATCAGCAGGACAGCCGCATAGAACGCCCATTCGCCGACCGCTTCGGCAGCATGGCGATACTCGTGGAAAAACGCGTTGATCGGGTTTCCAACAGGTGCCCTCGGCCCGCGTTCGGGGCGGGTCAGCAGGCCCCAACCGACCGCCCATTTTGGCGCCTTGATCCACAGCCAGTGCAGGACCGCCACCACCAGCGCGCCGATGCCCAGCCATTTGTGCAGCCGGTACATCTTGTCCATTCCGCCCAGCCACCGTTCGGGCCATGTCGGGCGCAGCGCCAGCATCATCGCTACGCTCATGCAGCCCATGGCGATGATGCCGGTGTATTGCCGCATGAACATGCGCCCCTCCCACAGATCCGCCGCGCGAAAGACACCGGGATCGACAGCGATCCACAGCAAGGTCAGAAGGGCCAGACCGCCCCAGAATGCCAGCTTTATATTCCGCATTGTATTTCCTATTCGGCCTCAAATTGGCGAGGGGTCAGCCGCGCCGGCTCTGGCGCCCATGGTTGCCCGGTTTCCGCGCGATTTCGGCGCGCCAGAGCGCTGGCGCGCCGTCCCAAGGGCATAATGTCCGGCCCTCGGCCCCGTCTGCCTTGATGCGTGTCAAATTGGCGGGGACTGGCCGGCGATCAGCCGCCTGCCGGGCGTCATTCGGCGGCGGATGAACCGTTCGCCGGCAACTCCATGGCTCCGGTGGTGGCGCCGGGCGCGCGATACCCGTCGTCTTCATATTCGAACTCGACCATGTCCAACGTGGCGGGATCGACCTTGACCTCGATCTCGCGGTTCTCGGCATCGCGGGCCTTGATTTCATAACAGCCATCGTCTGTCTGGATCCGGCGCACGGTCCAGCCTTTGGTCTCGGCCATTTTCTGCACCGCTTCACGGGGTTGCCAGTTCTCCATCGGCACGCGGCAGTCGCCATCGCCGTATTTCAGCTTGATGATCTCCAGCGTGCCGGGATGCACCTTCGCCTCGACCTCGCGGCCCTGTGCGTCACGCGCGTCGATCTCATAGCAACCGTCATCGGTCTCGATCCGGGCGTCTGTCCAGCCTTGTTTGGTTGCCATCGCCGCGACCGCGTCCCGCGATTGCCACTCGGCCTGCGGCACGCGGCAGTCATCACTGGCAAACGCGGCGCCGGCGCCGGCAAGGCCAGCCAGAACAGTTGCCGTCATCAGGTAGGTTCTCATTTTCCCATCTCCTCTGATTTTGTGGGGGATGCGTCTTTGTCGCGTATGATCCTGACGCGCACCTTAACCGCCGGTCCTTTTCGCTTCAGGTGCGCGTCAGCTTGACCGCTGATAGAGTGGTGGGAAACCAAACTGGGGCGGACAGGCCAATGCGCGTATTGCTGATCGAGGATGACACAGTGCTGGCGGCGGCGGTGCGTGACCAGATCGCCGCCGATGGCCATTCGGTGGACTGGGCCGCGCGGCTGGATGCGGCGCGCGAATTTCTGGATGTGGCCAGCTATGATCTGATCCTGCTGGACCTGATGCTGCCCGACGGGCGCGGCCAGCCCTTCCTGCGCGCGCTGCGCATGCGCGGCGATGTCACGCCGGTGATCATCCTGACCGCGATGGACCAGATCAGCGACCGGATCGAGGGGCTGAATGCGGGCGCCGACGATTACATGGTCAAGCCGTTCGATCTGGCCGAATTGTCGGCGCGGGTCGGGGCTGTGGCCCGGCGTTATTCGGGAAATCCCAACCCTTTGATCACGCTGCAGGATCTGGAGATTGATCTGGCCGCACGCTCGGTCCGGCGGGATGGCAGGCCAGTGGCGCTGACCGCGCGCGAATGGGTGCTGTTGGAGACGCTCCTGCAACGGCCCGGCCAGCTGTTTTCCAAGGCGCAACTGGAAGAGCGGCTCTATTCCTTCGAGGCAGAGATCGAAAGCAACACGATCGAGGTGCATGTCAGCCGCCTGCGTAAGAAGCTGGGCCACGACCGGATTGAGACGGTGCGCGGCATGGGCTACCGGCTGGGGGCCGCATGAGGGGGCCGCGATCGCTGCAGGGGCGGTTGGCGCTGGCGCTGGGGCTGGGGCTGACGGCGCTTTGGCTGGCGGTTGCATGGGCCACCGCCACGCAGCTGCGGGCCGAGATGGACCGGGTGTTCGACTCCGCGCTGGAGGAAACGGCGCAGCGCATCCTGCCGCTGGCGGTGCTGGAGATTCTGGACAGCGATGCCGAGGCGCTGGGCCAGCGCATTGCCACCTTGCGCCGGCATGACGAGTATTTCACCTATCTGGTGCGCGATGATCAGGGCCGGGTGCTCATGCGCTCGCACGCCGCCGAGGACGCGGATTTCCCGCCCTTCAACGGGATGGGATTTCGCCAGACAGCGACGGATCGGCTGTATTATGATGCGGCGCTACAGGGCACGATTACCATCGCCGTGGCCGAACCGCTGGGCCGCAGGGCGGCCGTCGCGCGCGAGGCGCTAATGGCGTTGGCGCTGCCGCTGATCGTGATCATTCCGCTCAGCCTGCTGGGCGTTTTCGCCATTGTCCGCTACAGCCTGCGCCCGGTGCGCCGGTTCAGCGGGGATCTGTCCAGCCGGGGCGCGCGCGATCTGTCGCCGGTCCGGCAGGGTGATCTGCCGACCGAAATCACGCCGGTGGCCGAGGCCGTCAATCAGCTGTTCGACCGGCTGAGCCGCGCATTGGAGGCCGAGCGCAGTTTCACCGCCAACGCCGCGCATGAGCTGCGCACCCCGGTCGCGGCGGCGCTGGCCCAGACCCAAAGGCTGCTGAGCGAGACCGCCGACCCCGTCGCCAGCGATCGGGCCGCCGAGATCGAGACGTCGCTGAAACGCCTGACCCGGCTGTCGGAAAAGCTGATGCAACTGGCCCGCGCCGAAGGGGGGCGATTGCGTGGCGATACCGCATCGGACATGCGTCCGGTGCTGGACATGGTGCTGTCCGATTTTCAGCGCGCGGCAGGTGCCGGGCGCATCATCTGCGACAGTCCGGATGATCCCGTCCTGTCCGATATTGACCCGGACGCTTTTGCCATCCTTGCCCGCAACCTGATCGAAAATGCGCTGCGCCACGGTATCGAGGATGCGCCGGTGCAGGTCACGCTGCGCCGCGGTGTTCTGCGCGTCACCAATGATGGCCCGCCGATCCCGCCAGAAATTCTGGAGCAGCTCACCGCGCGGTTCGAGCGCGGGCAATCGCTGTCGCGCGGCAGCGGGCTGGGCCTGTCGATCGCCAAGGCTATCGCGGAGGGCGTTGGCGGTGCGCTGGCGCTGCACTCGCCCGCGCCGGGGCAGAGCGGCGGGGTGATGGCAGAATTCGTGATGCCCGGGCAAGAGCCGGCCTGATCCTTGCCCGGCCACCGCGAAACGCGAAGGCCGGACAGTTCCGTAATCACTCGTCCTGTCCGATCAGGGCGCTTTGCAAGCGCGTCCTACTCGGCAGGCGCCGGCTCCGCCTGATCAGAGGTCAACGGGTGCTCATAGCCATAGTCGCTCATATCCGTGATTTCACGGTCGTTATTCACCCAATCCTTGCGCTCGGCTTCACCGGCGCGCGGCGAGAACAGCCCGGTCCACGCGTAGATGATCCCGATCACCGGCGTGATCCAGCAGGCAAAGGCCAGCGGAATATACAGCAGGTTTTCGAGGTTGCCCGAGGATATGCCCAGCCCGAGGGCGGTGATCACAAAGGCGCCGCCGGCGTTCCACGGGATCAGCGGCGACATCAGCGTGCCGCCTTCTTCGGTCGCGCGTGACAGGTTCAGCGTGGAATATCCCATGCCGCGATAGACCGGCGAATACATGCGGCCGGGCAGGGCAATCGACAGATAGGGATCGCCGGCCACCAGGTTGGTCGCAACCGAGGTGCCGATGGCGGCTGTCTGCACGCCTGCAAAGCTGTGCACCTTGGTCAGGATTGCCGCGATGATGGTTTGCAGGCAGCCTGTACGCTCCAGCACGCCGCCAAAGCCAAGCGCAATCAGGATCAGCGAGATAGTCCACATCATCGACTGAATGCCACCTCTATTCAGCAGACCGTCGATTTCGCTGACGCCTGTTTCGATCTTGTAGCCACTGTTCGCGAACTGGAACACCTCGTGCAGCGTCACCCCCTGCGCGATGATCGCAACCAGACCGCCGATCAGCACACCGGCGAACAGCGACGGAATGGGGGGTTGTTGCATGACGGCAAGCGCGACAACCAGCAGCGCGGGCACCAGCAACCATGGAGAAATCGCGAAATTCGCCTGAAGGGCGGATGTAATCGCGTCAATCCGCTCAAATGCGGCGCCGTCGGCACTGTCCATCAGGCTGAAACCGGCCCAGACATAGATCGCCAATGCGATCAGCATGGCGGGCACGGTTGTCGGCATCATGTTGCGGATATGGGCGAACAGGTCTTGGCCGGTCACGGCGGGTGCAAGGTTTGTCGTGTCCGACAGCGGCGAGATCTTGTCGCCGAAGAACGCGCCCGACACGACCGCCCCGGCAGTCCAGTACATCGGCACGTCAAAGCCTGCACCGATCCCCATCAGGGCCAGACCGACGGTGCCGACCGTGCCCCATGATGTGCCCAAGGATAGCGACACGATTGCACACATCACCATGGCCGCCGCCAGAAAGATCTGCGGCGACAGGATGATCAGCCCGTAGTAGATCAATGTCGGCACCGTGCCGCTGGCGATCCAGACGCCGATGATCATGCCGACCACGATCAGCACCGAAACCGATGGCAGCGAGACGGTGATGACGTGGAACACCCCCTCTTCCAGACCGCTCCAGTCATGCCCCAGATAGATGCCCAGAACGCCAGTGATCGCCAGCCCTATGGCAAGCGGAATCTGCGGTGTGAAATCGCTGAAATAGAACAATTGCAGGGCAAGCAGCATCAGCGTCAGGACGACCGGTACGAGCGCCAGAAACAGCGATGGCTTGCGCGGCCCTTTGGCTTCGGTGGACATGGATCTTACCTCCTGTTGGATGTTCAACGCGCTGGCGGGCAGGCAGGTTCGGGCCTTGGTTGCCCTCTTTTGCGGATCTGGTTGGCGGGTCTGGTCCGGGGTCAACCCACTAAAGATATGCGCCATTCCCCGCCATGGTAAAGGCGCGGGCAGGCAGATAAGTAACGTTGTTTGATCGTGTCCTCGATGGCAACCCCTGTTTGAACCGGAGGATGAGGCAACCCGCTCTGGCAGACTTATCGGTGGTGCGCCGGGTGCTGGGGCGATATCATTCCTTGGGCGCGCGCTGTTGGGGGCGTGCGGGAGTTGCACGTGGGCGGGGTCAAAGCATGAGTGCCAAGTCTGGCCATGACAGGCGGCGCGAGGTCGTGATGACCCACGGCGTTCTCACTGAAAACCCCGAAGAGCTGTTTCATGCAACGGGCTGGCGCGTTGCGCGGGCGGTGCTACACGAAGCGCTTCTGCGGCTGTGGAGCGATGATGCCTTCGGATTGGCGGGCAACGTCGCCTTTCGGGCCCTGCTGGCGCTGTTTCCGTTCCTGATCTTTACCAGCGCGATGACGGCGTTCATCGGCGACCGGTCCATGGCCAACGATCTGGTCGACTTCCTGATTGCCATCGTGCCCTCGGATCTGATCGAACCCATCGTGTCCGAGGTCGAGCAGGTGATGACCGTCCCGCGCGGAGATGTCCTGAGCGTCGGTATCCTGCTGACGATCTGGTTCGCGGTTGGCGGTGTCGATGGCGCCCGTGTCGGGCTGAACCGGGCCTACGGGATTCGCGAAACCCGTTCGGTTTTCGTGATCTACGGTGTTCAGGTCGCCATGGTCATCCTTGCCAGTCTGGCGCTCGTGCTGGTCGGCTACCTTCTGGTTCTTGCGCCGCGGGCCGGATCGTGGCTGCACGCGCTGATACCGGGCTTTGATCCGGCGTCGGTCACGGTCCGGCTGATCCGGTTCCCGGCGTCGGCAACCATCTTCGTGGTCGCGCTGTTTGCGGCGCATGTTCTGCTGCCGGCGCGGCGAACGACGTTTGCAAACATCTGGCCGGGGGTTGTGTTTACCGCAGGCGCATGGACGCTGCTGGCTGCTGTCTTTTCATTCTACGTTGGCAGTTTTGGCACCTACGCCAGCTATTATGCCGGCATGGCGGGGATCATCGCCGCCATCTATTTCATGTATCTCGCGGCCCTCCTCCTGATCTTCGGGGGCGAGCTGAACCGGGCGCTACGGATCAGGCGCCTTGCCCGTGCGATGAGCGATTGAGGTTGCCGGATGGCTGACCGGGCGCCAGACATGAAAAAGCCTGCCAGGGCAAATGCCTGGCAGGCTTCGGTGTCGTCGGGCGTGAGGGGAGGGTTTACTCCCTGTTGCCCATCAGTTGCAGCAGAAACATGAACATGTTGATGAAGTCGAGGTAGAGGCGCAGGGCGCCCATGATCGCCGACTTGCCCAGCCACTCGCTGTCGCCATGCTGTGCGTGCGCCAGATACTCGTTCTTGATCGACTGGGTGTCGTAGGCCGTCAGGCCCGCGAAAATCAGCACGCCGATGATCGAGATTGCGAACATGATCGCCGGCGAGCCGAGGAAGATGTTCACGATCGACGCCACGATCAGGCCGATCACGCCCATGATCAGGAAGCTGCCCCAGCCCGAAATGTCCTTCTTGGTGGTGTAGCCCCAAAGGGACAGACCGGCGAAGGCGACCGATGTGGTCAGAAAGACCTGTGCGATCGAGAAATCGGTGAAGACGACGAAGATGTAGCTGATCGACACGCCCATGACTGCGGCGAACGCATAGAAGAACAACTGCGCAGCGGCCGCCGACAGTTTGTTGATGACGGCGCCGAAGGCGAATACCATGATCAGCGGTGCGAACATGACGACCCAGCGCAAGATACCGGTGAAGAGCGTCTCCATCATGTAGGCGTTGTTGCCGACGGCCCATGCGGCCAGGAATGTCAGCAGCATGCCAACGGACATGGTGCCGTAGACCTTGTTCATGTGGGCGCGCAGGCCCTCGTCAATCTGGGCCGTGCGGGTGCCGGCCGCCGTCCGGATTGTATTGTATTCAGCCATCTATGCCTCCAAGTTGATGTGCCAGGCCCCGATCCTGGAGCTTTGGTGTAATATCGGCGTCCGGGTGGGCTATTTCAAGGCTTTTCGGTCAGCGTTTTGCGTATCCTTCGCGAAGCTGTCCAGCCCGCGGTGCGCGCGGTCCTGTTTACCGGGCCGCCGACCGCGCGGCGAGGTCGAAATACGGCGCCGCTATATGGTGATCACGACCTTTCCGGTCGACCGCCGGGTGCGCAGCAGATTCAGCCCCTCCATCGCGCGTTCCAGCGGATAGATGTGATGCGCGCGGGGCGCGATACGGCCATTCGCGGCCCAGTCCAGCAGCGTGCGCAGCGATTCCGTCAGCACATCGGGTGCAAAGCTCAGGTAGCCACCCCAGTAGAGGCCCATCACGGTCAGGTTCTTGACCAGCAGGTGATTGGCCGGGATCTGCGGCACCTCGCCGCTGGCAAAGCCGATGGTCAGAATGCGCGCCTCGGGCCGGCAGGCGCGGAAGGCGGCGGTAAACTGATCGCCGCCCACCGGATCATAGACCACGTCGGCGCCGCCCAGATCCTTGGTCATCGCGCGGATGTCATCGGTTTCGGCGTCAATCAGGTGGTCGGCCCCGGCGGCGCGCGCCACCTCCAGCTTGCCTGCGCCGCGCGCGCAGGCGATGACGCGGGCACCCATCGCCTTGCCGATCTCGACCGCCGTCAGGCCCACGCCGCCCGCCGCGCCCAGAACCAGCAGCGTTTCGCCCGGCTTCAGCTGTGCGCGATGCTCCAGCGCCAGATGCGAGGTGCCATAGGCGATCTGAAACGCAGCCGCGGCCTCGAAAGTCAGGCTGTCGGGCAGTGGCAGCGCGCTATCCGCGTCGAAACAGCCGTAGTCGGCCAGCCCGCCCTGACCGCCATAGACCGCCACGCGTGTGCCGATCACAGGGCCAGCCACCCCGTCGCCAAGCGCATCGACGGTGCCGGCAACCTCCATCCCCAGCGTGAAGGGCAGGGCAGGCGTGTCCTGATAGCTGCCCTTGATCATCAGCAGATCGGCAAAGTTCAGCCCGCACGCATGGATGCGCACACGGATCTGGCCGGGGGCCGGTTGGGGCACGGGGACGTCCGCGAGCGCCGGAGGCGCGTCGTGCGAGGTCAGGAGAAGGGCGCGCATGGTCATGGGTCTTCGGGCCTTTTCTGCCGTTGCTGCGGCTGGGCAGCGGCTTGGGCGCTGTCGTTGCGCACCCTGCCCAAGGCGCCGGGCACTGTCAAATTCAGTCCGGGCGCGGCAGGGTCCTTGGCCTGAGTTCTCGCTTAAATTGATTGATATGCGAAGAAAGATCCTGACAGATGCAATAATTGTTGAAAAACTCTGCTCCGGTGTTAATCTTTGCGGCACGTTGTTGAGTGTAGTTAAGGCGGACGTGCAGGGTGTTTCGTATCAGAGCGGATCCTGTATCGAATGGTATCAGCCGCCGTAAGAAGGATTAATATATGCCCCATCCCGTGGATATCCATGTCGGTAAACGCATCAGGCACCGGCGGTGGCTGGCTGGAATGACGCAGCAGCAGTTGGCTGAAAGCGTCGGGATCAAATTCCAGCAAATCCAGAAATATGAAACCGGTGCGAACCGCGTCAGCGCCTCGCGCCTGTGGGATATAGCGGCCGCAATGGGCGTCAATGTCGCCTTTTTCTTCGAAGGCATAGAAGAGGCGCAGAGCGCCGCCGATACAGGTACTCCGGCTGTCAAGGGTAGCCCCGCAGACATCCTGGGCGACAAGGAAGCGCTGGATCTGGTGCGGTCGTATTACGCCATTCCCGAGAACCAGCGTCGGCGCCTGTTCGATCTGGCCCGCGTTCTAAGCGACGTGGCCTGAGAGACCGCACCGGCACGCTGCGGCGCGTTAGAAGTGCCGCAGCAGGCTTGATGCGTGCGCCGTCTGGCCACGATGCGCTTCGAGATCAACCTGAATCGCGAATTTATCTCGAAGTGCCCATTCGGGATTTGGGTTTCGGGCCGATGGGGTGTAAGGCGTGTCGCAACTTGCACCCGAAACGCTTTCGTCAGGGCGCATATTTGCGCGAGGGCCTTCAGCCATGACAACTCCAGACAGGATTGCGCCGGGTCAGGCGGGCGACATCATCGAGGTCGCCCACCTGCTTGCCGACGCCGCAAGGGCAGCTATCCTGCCCTACTTTCGCGCGGACGCTTTGGCGGCCGAGAATAAACTCGTACCCGGCGCCCTGAGCGACGGGCGGTTTGATCCGGTGACTGCCGCCGACCGCGCGGCAGAGCGCGCGATGCGCGATATTCTGGGCGAACGCCGCCCGGACGATGGGATCCTGGGCGAAGAATTCGGCACCAGTGCTGGCACCAGTGGGCTGACATGGGTGCTGGACCCGATCGACGGCACGCGCGGCTTTATCGCCGGTACGCCGACATGGGGCGTGCTGATTGCCGCCGCCGATGCACAGGGGCCGATCTATGGCATCATTGACCAGCCCTATATCGGCGAGCGATTCGTCGGCGGGCTGGGCCATGCGGATATGATCGGGCCGATGGGATCGCGCGTGCTCAAGGCTTGCGGAAATCGCCCGCTGGACGCGGCGACGGTCATGACGACCTTTCCCGCCATCGGCACGCCAGCAGAGGGCAATGGGTTCGCCGAGGTCGCAAATCACGCACGGATCGTGCGCTATGGGTGCGATTGCTACGCTTATGCCCTGCTTGCCATGGGGCAGATCGATCTGGTGATCGAGGCCGGATTGAATGCCTATGACATCTGCGCCCCGATCGCGGTGATCGAGGCGGCAGGCGGCATCGTCACAGATTGGCAGGGCGGGCCCGCCGCTGCCGGGGGGCGCGTCGTTGCTGCCGCCGGGCAGATGCAGCATCGCGCCGCGCTTGACATCCTGTCGCAGGTCACGTGATACACCGGAACGCTCGGCGCGCTGCCTGAAATTGGGTGGTCCACCGCCGCCCGGACCGCTAACCTGCACGAAGCTTCCTTTGCCGGAGACCTGATCATGCGCCGCATCCCCGCCCTTCTATTTGCCCTTTGTCTAAGCGCCGCACCCGCGCTTGCGCAGGACATGGGCGCCGCCGCGCAGGGGCAGACTAACACATTGCGCGCCAATGCCGGGCTGGAGCCGCTGCGCGTCAGCGGGGCTCTGACCCGCGCGGCAGCGGGCCATGCGCGCGACATGGCGCAGAACGGGTTTTTCAGCCACACAGGCTCGAACGGGTCGGGCATCGGCGACCGGGCGCGCGCGGCCGGTTACGGGTTTTGTTTCATCGCCGAAAATATCGCGCAGGGGCAAAGCAGCGTCGATCAGGTTCTGTCGGGCTGGATGGCCTCGACCGGGCATCGCCGCAATATCCTGAGCGAGGGCGCGCGGGAATTCGCGCTGGTGCGCGAGGGCGACATCTGGGTGATGGTGCTGGGCCGCCCCGGCTGCTGAGCGCTGCGAGCGGAAGCAGGTTCTACCCGCCAAAAAATTTCGGTTTCAGCCGCAGCAACGTCTCGCAGATCTGTGATGTCAGGCTTTGCGCCAGTCCCAGCGCCTCCTGATGGGCGCCGTGGCCCGTGGCAACTGCGGCCTCGATTGTAGCCGATTGCACCAGCGACGCGACAAGCTCGGGGTGTTTGGCGGCATAATCCGAGCCGAATTCGGCCTCGATTGCGGCAACGGCAGCGCGCAGGTGGCGCGCGGCGGCTGGCGGGTCTTGTGGGGTCATCTGTCGGCTCTCCTCATGATCAGGCTTTGCTGGCAAACTAGGGCAAAGCGCGGCGCGGGCGAGGGCGCGCCGGTCACACGATTTTCAACGCGCCCACGGTGCGCGGCACGTTGTTTTCCATCCGGCCATTGCGTAAAGCTGCGCAAGACAAAGAAACGCGCATCGCGGGAGAGCAGATGAACGACCAGGACCAGACCCCGGACGCTGCCCCCCCCGAGGACGAGCGCGAGGATGCTTATGATCTGGACCGCCAGGCGGTTGCGCGGATCATTCACGCGGTCGACAATGATGACCGCACCGCGCTGATCGCCGAGCTTGAGCCGCTGCACCCTGCCGACATCGCCGACCTTCTGGAACAGATTGACGCGTTCGACCGACGCCGGTTGATCGGGCTCTATGGCGACGAATTCGACGGGGAGATCCTGTCCGAGCTACAGGATTCGATCCGCGAGGACGTGCTGCGCTACCTCAATCCCGAAGTGCTGGCAGATGCCGTGCGCGAGCTGGACAGCGACGATGTCGTCGACCTGATCGAAGATCTGGAGGGCCACGAGCAGGACGCCATTCTGGAGGTGCTGGAGGACAGCGACCGGATCGCCGTGCGCCAGGCGCTGACCTATCCCGAATACTCTGCCGGCCGTCTGATGCAGCGCGAATTCGTGATGGCGCCCGAGCATTGGAACGTCGGCGAAGCCATTGATTACATGCGAAACCAGCAAAAGCTGCCCGAGCAATTCTACCACATCATTCTGGTCGATCCCAAGCTGCATCCCGTTGGCAACGTGACCTTGGGCAAGCTGATGGCGTCGCGCCGCGAAGTCATGCTGAGCTCTTTGGTCGAGGATACATTCCACGTGATCCCCGTCGCGCAGGACGAGGGCGACGTGGCCTATGCCTTCAACCAGTATCACCTGATTTCGGCGCCGGTGGTGGATGAAAACGACCGTTTGGTCGGCGTCATCACCATCGACGATGCGATGGCCGTACTGGACGACGAACATGAGGAAGACATGCTGCGCCTCGCCGGTGTGGACGAGGAAAGCTCGCTGTCGGACTCGGTCGCGGCGACCGCCCGGCGGCGACTGCCCTGGCTGGTGGTCAATCTGGTGACAGCCAATCTGGCTGCGCTGGTAATCGCGCAGTTTGACGAGACGATTGCGCAGTATGTGGCGGTGGCCATCCTTATGCCGATCGTCGCGTCGATGGGCGGCAACGCAGGCACACAGGTACTGACGGTGTCCGTTCGGGCGCTGGCGGCGCGGGATCTGACCTCGTCGAACGCGCTGCGGGTGGTGCGGCGCGAGGTGCTGGTGGGTCTGATCAACGGCGCCGTCTTTGCGGTGCTGATGGGAATCATGGGCTATATCTACTTCGGCTCGCCCGTGCTGGGGTATGTGATTGCGGCGGCGATGATCATCAACCTGACCGTCGCGGGCCTTGTCGGTACGCTGGTGCCGCTGACGCTGGACAAATTCGGGATTGATCCCGCGCTGGCTTCGGGCACGTTCGTGACGACCATGACCGACGTCGTCGGGTTTCTGGCGTTCCTCGGCCTTGCCACGATATTTCTGCTATGATGGATCTGGCGCAGATAAAGGCGGCGGCGCGCAAGGCGGCCTTTGCCCGCCGGAAGGTCGCGCATGAGACGGCCCGCAGAGCCGCGGCAGGGCGGCTGAGCGAGGTTCTGGCCGGGTATCGCGGCGCGCCGCTGGCCGGCTACATGCCGATCCGTACCGAGATCGATCCGCTACCCGCAATGGCAGAGGCGGCCGCGCATGGCCCGGTTTGCGTGCCGGTGATCATGGGCGAGGGGCAGGCGCTGAAATTCTCGCGATGGACCCCCGGATGCGCGATGAAGGACGGCCCGTTCGGCGCGCGCATCCCCGAAGTGGATGATTTCATCACGCCGGAAATCCTGATCGTTCCGCTCGTTGCATTTGACCGCGCGGGCGGCAGGCTGGGCTATGGCGGCGGGTTTTATGACCGCACGCTTGAAGGATTGCGGGCTGCAGGCGGCGCGTTGGCCATTGGATTTGCGTATGCGGCGCAAGAGGCGGATGATCTGCCGCTGGAACTGACCGATCAGCCGCTGGACATGATCGTGACCGAAGAGGATGTGATCGAGTTTGGGCGCGCCTGATCAGGCGGCGTGCGGATTGCCGAATGCGGGAGCGCTCCGCGCGGGGATATTTAAGGCAAGAAGATAAGGGGCGCCGCGCCCGGATTTCTGGGCGCGGCGCGTTCAGGACAGGCGGACGAGAGCGTGACGTTTCTTGCCTGCGCTCAGCTTGATCGGCTGGGCCAGCGCGGCGGCGTCGATGATCAGCCCTGCATCCTCCAGCGGGGTGTCGTTCAGGCGCGCGCCATTTTCGGCAATCAGGCGTTTGGCGTCCTTGCCGGATTTGGCGAGTCCCGCGCGCACGATCAGTTGCACGATCGATATACCGTCCAAGATGTCCGAAGGCTCCAGCGTCAGGGTGGGCAGATCATCGCCGATGCCGCCCTTCTCAAACACCTCGCGCGCGGTCGCTTCGGCGGCTTTCGCGGCATCAACTCCGTGCAGTAAGGTTGTGACTTCATTGGCTAAAATTATCTTGGCCTCATTTATGTCAGAGCCATCCAGCGCGCCGAGGCGCTCGCATTCTTCCAGCGGCAATTCGGTATACAGCTTCAGGAAACGTCCGGTATCGGCGTCGGTCGTGTTGCGCCAGAATTGCCAGAAGGTGTAGGGGCTGCACATCTCGGCGTTCAGCCAGATCGCACCGTCAGCCGATTTGCCCATCTTGCGCCCGTCGGACGTGGTCAGCAGCGGCGACGTCAGCCCGTAAACCTGCGCGTCGATCACCCGGCGCGTCAGGTCGATGCCGTTGACGATATTGCCCCATTGATCCGATCCACCCATCTGAAGCACGCAGCCATAGCGGCGATTAAGCTCAAGAAAATCATAGGCCTGCAGGATCATGTAGTTGAATTCGAGGAAGGACAGCGATTGTTCGCGGTCCAGCCGGGATTTGACCGATTCAAAGGACAGCATCCGGTTGACCGAGAAATGCCGCCCGATGTCACGCAGGAAATCGAGGTAGTTCAGCCCGTCCAGCCATTCGGCATTGTTGACCATGATCGCATCGCGCGCGCCGTCCCCGTAGGTCAGGTATTGCGCAAAGACCTGCTGCATGCCTTCGATGTTTTCGTCGATAACTTCGGGTGTCAGCAAAGGCCGCTCGTCCGAGCGGAAGCTGGGATCGCCCACCTTGGTCGTGCCGCCGCCCATCAGGGTGATCGGCTTGTGCCCGGTCTTTTGCAGCCAGCGCAGCATCATGATGTTCAGCAGATGGCCGATATGCAGCGATTTGGCGGTTGCGTCATAGCCGATATAGGTCGGCACCACGCCCGCCATCATCGCATCGTCCAACCCTTGCATGTCAGTGCAATCGGCCAGATAGCCGCGCGTCATCATCACGCGAAGGAAATCTGATTTGGGGTGGTAGGTCATGGCGCTTGTCCCGGTCTGGTTTGCGCGGCATGTATAGGGGCGCATCAGGCAAAGGAAAAGGCCATGTTGAAGGCAGAGCGGTTGTGGGCCTTGGGGGCGATGTCGGGGACGTCGCTGGACGGGGTCGATGCGGCGATGATCGACACGGACGGCGAGGCGATTTTCGGCTTTGGCGCCAGCCGCTATCGTGCGTATGGCGCGCCGGAGCAAGCGCTGCTGACCGCCGCGCTGGGGCGCTGGCCGGGCGATGATCTGCAAGACGCCGAGCGGGTGGTCATGGAGGCCCATCTGGAGGCGCTAAGCGGATTTGACGATGCGCAGCTGGTCGGCTTTCACGGGCAGACGCTGGCTCATGACCCGCACGGGCGCGGCACGCATCAGCTGGGCGACGGGGCGGCGCTGGCCGAGGGCCTGGGCATGCCGGTGGTTTGGGATTTTCGCAGCGCCGATGTGCGGCTGGGCGGGCAGGGCGCGCCGCTGGCGCCGTTTTTTCATTTTGCCTGCGCCAAGTATATCGGGGCGCAGGCGCCTGTGGCGTTTCTCAATCTGGGCGGGGTCGGCAATCTGACCTGGGTCGATCCCGGCGCGCGCCGCCCCGAGGATGATGGCGCGCTTATCGCGTTTGACACCGGGCCGGCCAATGCGCCGATCAATGATCTGATGATGGCGCGGCGCGGTTTGCCCTTTGACGAGGGCGGCAGGCTGGCACGCGCAGGCAAGGTGGCTGAGGGCGCGCTGGAGCTGTTCCTGGACGAGCCTTATTTTCTGAAGATGCCGCCGAAATCGTTGGATCGTGACGCCTTTGCCGACATGATCGGTCTGGTCGGCGAGTTGAGCGATGCGGATGCCGCGGCCACGCTGACGGCCATGTCCGCCGCTGGTGTGCTGCGCGGGATGGAGCATTGCCCCGCGCCGCCCGAGCGCCTGCTGGTCACCGGGGGCGGCAGGCACAATCCCGTGATGATGGACATGTTGCGCGTTGCGCTGGATTGCGACGTTGCGCCGGTCGAGGATGTCGGCCTTGACGGTGATATGCTGGAGGCGCAGGCCTTCGGATATCTGGCGGTGCGCGTGGCGCGGGGGCTGCCGACGTCCTGCGCCAGCACCACCGGCGTGCGTGCGGCCGTCTCGGGCGGGACGCTTAGCACGCCGGGTGCGGGCTGAGGGAACATGTCATGGTCGACGGTGCAGGGGCGCGGGCGACCGTCACCCGGCAGGTCAGACGGGTTCATGCCGCCGCTTGCAGGACGGCCTCATCCTACCGGGCGCCCGCCGGGCATTTTTTTTCGGATGGTTGCTGCGGATGCTGCAGGCCGTGGGCCAATGGATCGCCGCAGAAAGCAGGCGCTTTGCCATTGACCTTCAAGACCCCATATATGGGCGACCAACTTGAACAAGGATAGCACATGACAGGTAGCAAGGCACAGATCACCCGGGCCGAGGCGCAGGGCGTGCGCTACGCAGCCGAGCTTGAGGGCCATGTGCGCTGGTTGGACAGCATCACCGGCGCCGCGCTGGGGGTGCTGGCGACGGCGTCGGGCATCTATACCTATCTGGGGGTGTCCTCCTTGCTGGACGACAATGGGGCGCTCAGCTTCTTTGCTGCCGCATCCTATTCGATCGCGGTGTCGGTCGGCATCTTTGTTTTCTGGTCCTATCTGATGCGGCTGCTCCCGTCGGTGCGCACGATGGCGTCGCGGATCGGGTTGCTGGTGTCGATGGGGATCGGTTCGCTGGCGATCATCGCCATGTCGTCCTGGCTGAACGCCGCCGCACTGGCCGGGTCGGCGGCGGTCGAGCAGCATCTGGCCAAGACGGTGCAGGAATATCAGGCCTCGCTGGAGCAGGCCAATCTGATCGCCGTGTCCGCGCAGGGGCTGGAGCGGGATGTGGCGCGCGTGCGCCAATCGTTCGAGGATCTGGGCGCGCAGGAGGCCGATGGCGGGCTCTCGGGCCTTGCCGGGCGGGGCGCGGTGTTTCGCGTGCTCAGCCAGAAATCGGACGAGCTGCGCGGGCTGGAGGCGCAGATTGCCACGCAGCAGCCGCTGGTCGATGCGGCCTTTGCCGAGGGTAACGCGACCCTGTCGCGCATGCGCGCCCTGACGGTCGAACCGGGCCCGGTCGAGCCGCGCTCGGTCCAGTTTTCCGAAGAGGCGGTGCGCCTTGCCGGCCTGATCGCGCAGTTGCGCCAGCTGTCTGTCGCGCCGCTGGTGTCGCGCGCGGCGCAGGATCTGGCCGCCTCGGTGGTGCTGCCAGAACTTGACGGGCGCAGCGATGCCGCACGCGGCGATCAGCAAAGCACCATCGCGTCGGTGCTTGAGGTGCTGGGCCAGCGCGCCACCACGCTGCGCAGCGCCGCAGATGCGGTGGTGGCGATGCCGCCTCCCAGCGACAGCACCTATACGCCGATTTCGACCGCGGATGCTGTGATCCGATACGCGGGCAATTTCGCGCCCTCATGGGCGGGAGCAATCGCGATCGACCTGCTGCCGGCCGTGCTGGTGTTCATCCTGATGGTGACGCAGGCGGCCATCCGCTCGGGGCGCGAGGGCGTCGGGATCGAGCAGACGCTGACGCTGTCCGAATTGCGCGCGGCGATGATGGTGCTGCACGAGATGGACGAGGTGCGCCACCCGGTTCCGGTGTCGGTCGCCGAGGTAGAGCGGGCGGCGGACCGGGATACCGCTGCATGAGCGATGCTCCGAAGGGATGGGACGCGCGGCGCGTGCTCTACGCGGTGCTGGGATTGCAACTGGTCATGGCGGCGCTTCTGGCAGGCTCGGACGTGCTGGGCGCGCTGCCACGGCTCGCATGGCCCTCCAGCGCGCCGGGCGTCGATAGCCCGGTGGCCCCTGGCGACCAGACCCGCCGCTACGCCCCGCGCGACACGCCCCTGCCGCCGCGCGCGCCTGGCGCGCCCGAGCGCCCATATCGCAACACCGGCGATATGCCGGGGCGGCTGGAATTCCTGCGCACTGGCGACACGCTGCATCTGACCGGGGAAATCGCGCCGGGGGACGATGCGCGGTTTGCCAAGCAGCTGGAGGCCGAAAGCGGACTGCAGCGGGCGGCGATCAACAGCCCCGGCGGATCGGTCCGCGATGCACTGGCCATCGGGCGCGCGCTGCGCGAGGCGGGGCTGGATACCGAAATCGAGGCGGGCGACATCTGCTTTTCTGCCTGTCCCTACATCCTTTCCGCAGGAGTGGAGCGCGCCGTGGGCGAGGGCGCGCAGGTAGGCGTGCATCAGCATTACTTTGGCAAGAATACTGTGCTGCCCGCATTTCTGGCGGTGTCCGATATTCAAAGCGGGCAGGGCGAGGTGATGGAGTTTCTGGATGATATGGGCGTCGATATCCGCATCATGCGACCGGCGCTGGCAACGCCGCCGGATGAAATATACGTGCTGGTGGAGGAAGAGCTGCTGGAGTGGCGTGTCGTCACCGACGGCGGCGCCGAGTGAAAGTGCGGGAGCGCTCCGCGCGGGGATATTTAAGGCAAGAAGAAAGGGTGGGGCGGCGCGTTATCTGCTGAGGCTGCGCATGCCGCGATCAAGGCCGTCCAAGGTCATGGGGACCATGCGGCCCTCGAAGATTTGCCCGATCATTTGGGTGGATTGGGTGTAGGGCCAGTGGGCCTCGGGGACTGGATTGATCCAAAGGTCTGACGGCCATTGCGCGCGGGCGCGTTCCAGCCATGTCTGGCCGGCCTCCTCGTTCCAGTGCTCATTTGCGCCGCCGACATAGGCGATCTCGTAGGGGGACATGGCCGCGTCGCCGACGAAGATGCAGCGGTAGTCGGACCCGTAGGTGTTGAGGATGTCCCAGGTGGGAGTCTTTTCGCTCCACCGGCGGCGGTTGTCGCGCCATACGCCCTCGTAGAGGCAGTTGTGAAAATAGAAATGCTCCAGATGGCGGAATTCCGAGCGCGCGGCCGAGAACAGCTCCTCGACCAGTTGGATGTGGGCATCCATCGAGCCGCCGACATCGAGAAACAGCAGCACCTTGGCGCCGTTGCGCCGCTCGGTCTGGGTCTGGACGTCCAGATAGCCCTTTTGCGCGGTGGCGCGGATCGTGCCGGGCAGGTCGAGCTGATCGGGGGCGCCGTCGCGCGCCCATTGGCGCAGGCGGCGCAGGGCCATCTTGATGTTGCGCGTGCCCAGTTCGACATCGCCGGCCAGATTGGCAAACTCGCGGCGGTCCCAGACCTTGACCGCGCGCTGGTGGCGCGATTTGTCCTGACCGATGCGTATGCCTTCGGGGTTGTAGCCATAGGCGCCGAAGGGCGAGGTGCCGCCCGTGCCGATCCATTTGTTACCGCCCTGATGGCGGCCCTGCTGTTCTTTCAGGCGCTCTTTGAGCGTTTCCATCAACTTCTCGAACCCGCCGAGGGAGGCAATTTCGGCCTGCTCCGCAGGAGTCAGGTGCTTTTCGGCCATCTTGCGCAGCCAATCTTCGGGCAGGTCCACCGCGTTCAGTACATCGCCGGGGGTGATCGCCTCAAGCCCCTCGAAGGCGGCGGCGAAGGCGCGGTCAAAGCGGTCGATCAGCCGTTCGTCTTTGACCATCGCCGCGCGGGCGAGGTAGTAAAATCCTTCGGTGTCGTAGGTAACGAGGTTGGCGCCGACAGCTTCGAGAAATGTCAGGTATTCGCGCAAGGAGACGGGCAAGCCGGCGCCGCGCAGGTGCTGAAAGAAGGGCAGGAACATCGCCCGCTCAGGTGGCCGCGCGGGTGATGAGGATCAGCGCAAACACCCAAACCAGCGAAAAGATCAGCGCAAAGACGGCGGCATATTGCGCGATATCGGCGGGGCGCCCCTTGCGGCGCCAGGCGATGAGGCCGCCCAGAGTGGCGCCGATCAATGCTGCGATGAGGATGGTCATATGCTACCCGTTTCTACCCCTGAGCGGGCCCAGACCCGATACCTCGCGCAGTGTTGCACGTCCGGGCCAATCCGCGCCGTATCCGTATCGTGCCCGACCGAAGCTGTCCAGCCGCAGCTGCCGCGCCTTGGACACGCGGCGGTTATCGTGCGCGCCGTGCCATGAAGGCCAGCCGTTCGAACAGATGCACGTCCTGTTCGTTCTTGAGCAGCGCGCCATGCAGCCTTGGCAGCGCATTCGCGCCATCCTTCCTGAGGTCATCGGCGGTCAGATCCTCGGCCAGCAGAAGTTTGAGCCAGTCCAGCACTTCGGAAGTGGATGGCTTCTTTTTCAGGCCCTGCTGGTCGCGCAACTCGTAGAACTGCGTCAGTGCCGTGGTCAGCAGCGCGTCCTTGATGCCGGGGTGATGCACTTCGACGATGCGGCGCATCGTGTCCATGTCGGGAAACTGGATGTAGTGGAAAAAGCAGCGCCGCAGGAAGGCGTCCGGCAACTCCTTTTCATTGTTCGAGGTGATGATGACGATGGGGCGCTGCACCGCGCGGATCGTCTCACCGGTCTCATACACGTGGAATTCCATACGGTCGAGTTCCTGCAGCAGATCGTTCGGAAACTCGATATCGGCCTTGTCGATCTCGTCGATCAGCAACACGGTGCGCCCTTCGGACTGGAACGCCTGCCACAATTTGCCGGGACGGATATAGTTCGAAATATCATGCACGCGCGCATCGCCCAACTGGCTGTCGCGCAGACGTGATACCGCGTCATATTCATACAGGCCCTGCTGAGCGCGCGTTGTGGATTTCACGTTCCATTCGATCATCGGCAGGCCCAATGCGGCAGCCACCTGCCGGGCCAGTTCAGTCTTGCCTGTGCCGGGCTCGCCCTTGACAAGCAACGGACGCTCCAGCGTGACGGCGGCATTGACGGCGACGGTCAGGTCGCGCGGGGCGACATAGCTGTCGGTGCCTTCGAATTTCATAGAGGTTTCAGTCCTTTTTGCGCCGAAGCTCACTTGGGAATTGCTCTATGTTAATGCGCAGGGCCGGACACTTCAATGCTATGAAATTCGTTCGTGACAATGTGAGCACGTTGCAGTAAACGCAGGCCGAAAGGGGAGCCAGATGATACAGCATCCTGACGCCTTGGACCTTGAAGAAAAAGAGGATCAACGCTTGAAATCCGAAATTTTCCTGCCCGACGATTACCGGCCCGTCGAAGATGAACCCTTCATGAATGAACGCCAGCAAGAGTACTTCCGCAGGAAGCTCATTGATTGGCGCGAAGATCTGCTGGCCGGCAGCCGCGACACGATCGAGGCGCTTCAGGATGGCACCCGTGCCATTCCCGACGTTGCCGATCGCGCCAGCGAAGAAACCGACCGTGCGCTGGAATTGCGCACGCGCGACCGCCAGCGCAAGCTGGTGGCCAAGATCGATCAGGCGCTGCGGCGCCTGGACGAGGGCGAATTTGGCTATTGCCAGATGACCGGCGACCAGATCAGCCTGAAACGGCTGGATGCGCGGCCCATTGCCACCATGACGCTGGAGGCGCAGGAGCGTCACGAGCGTCGCGAGAAGGTGCATCGCGACGATTAACCGCGTGCGACATCGGTCAATACCAAGACGCCGGGGCTTTCGTTCCGGCGTTTTTCGTAGGATCAAGGGGGTATGGATCTAAACTCGCTTGATATTGCCGTCATCGGCGCCGGGATCGGCGGCCTTGCCGTTGCGCGTGCCTGCGCGCTGCGCGGTGCGCGCGTCACAATCCACGAGCAGGCAGGCGAGATTTCCGAAGTGGGGGCAGGTCTGCAAATCAGCCCCAACGGCTTTGCGGTGCTGCGCGGTCTGGGTCTGTCCGGCGCGGTCGAGGCTAAGGGAGACAGGGCCGGGACGGTCGCCTTGCACGATTATCGCAGCGGACCTGTGCTGCGGCTGGATCTGACCCGGCTTGATAGCCGCGATTACTGGTTCCTGCACCGCGCCGATCTGATTGATCTGCTGCATGCCGGCGCGGTTGATGCGGGCGTACATATCCGTCTGGGCGCGCGGGTCGACGACCCCGGCGCGTTGAACGCGGATCTGGTGATTGGTGCCGACGGGCTGCATTCAGTGCTGCGGCCCCGGCTGAACGGAACGCTCGCGCCGTTTTTCACCCGGCAGGTCGCGTGGCGCGCGGTTGTGCCGCACGACGGCAGCCGCAAGGACGAGGCGCGCGTTCATATGGCGCCGCACCGGCATCTGGTCAGCTATCCGGTGCGCGGCGGCGGTTGGCTGAACCTTGTCGCCGTCGAGGAGCGCAGCGCCTGGGCCGAAGAAAGCTGGAGCGCCGAAGGCGATCCCGACGAGCTGCGCGCCCGGTTTGCCGATTTTGGCGCCGCGCCGCAGGAAATGTTGAAACGGGTCAACAAGGTCGGAAAATGGGGCCTCTTCCGTCATCCGGTCGCGCCGGTCTGGACGGGTGAGCGCTATGCGCTGCTGGGCGACGCGGCGCACCCGACGCTGCCGTTCATGGCGCAGGGCGCATCGCTGGCGCTGGAGGATGCGTGGGTGCTGGCGGCCTCTTTGGCGGAGGCGCCGGACATGGGTGCGGCATTTGTGTCATATCAGGCACGACGTATCGACAGGGCCAAACACGTGGTCGCGGCTGCCAGCGGTAACGCGTGGAAATATCACATCAGTTCCAAGCCCTTGCGGCTCGCAGCTCATGTAGCGCTGCGGCTGGGCGGGGCGGTCGCACCGGAGCGCATGATGCGCCAGTTCGACTGGATTTACGGCCATGACGTGACGGGGGGCGAAACGCTCTGACGTTCATTTTCTCTTCAGGGGCTTGCCGTAAAGCTCCATCTTGTGACCTTTCAGACGATAGCCCAAACGTGCCGCGATCTTTTCCTGCAGGCGTTCGATCTCGGGATCGAAAAATTCGATCACATCGCCGGTGTCGAGGTCGATCAGATGGTCGTGGTGATCGCGCTCGGCGTCCTCGTAACGGGCGCGGCCATCGCCAAATTCCAGCTTGTCCAGGATACCCGTCTCCTCGAACAGCTTGACCGTGCGATAGACCGTCGCGATCGAAATCTTGGGATCGCGCGCCGATGCGCGGGCATAAAGCTCGTCAACATCCGGGTGGTCGTCGGATTCTTCCAGAACCGAGGCGATCGTGCGCCTCTGGCCTGTCATGCGAAGGCCGCGCGCCTCGCAGCGGTCGGTGATGGTTTCGGGCATCGGTCTGTCCATCGTGGCTGTCGGGGCATGCTTAGCGCGGTGGGCGGTGGAATTCCACCGCCGATGCGCACTCTATGCAGTTGCCGCGCGAAAGGCGCGCTCAAGCGCCACGATCAGATCGGCGGGGTGCTCCAGCCCGACGGAGATGCGGATCAACCCTTCGCTGACGCCCGCCAACGCCCGCGCCTCGGGCGGCACGCCCGAATGGGTGGTCGACGCCGGATGGCAGACCAGCGATTCGGTCCCGCCCAGGGATACGGCAAGCTTGAAGATAGCCAGCGCGTTGAGGATGCGGAACGCCAGCGCACGATCATCTGCCACGACAAAGCTGAAGGTCGATCCCGGCCCGGTGCATTGCGCGTCATGGACCGCGCGGGCGGCGCCTGTGCTGTGCTCGGGATGCAGGACGGTGCAGGGGATGATATCATTCTCGGCCAGCCACTTGGCCACCTCGCGCCCCGAATTCGCAGCCCGCTCCATGCGCAGCGCCAATGTCTCCATCGAGCGGGAGATCATCCAGGCCGAATGCGGATCCAACTGAAAGCCGAAGGCCGAACGTGTGGCGCGGATCGGCTTCAGCGCCGCCTTGGACCCGGTAATGCCGCCCGCCACCAGATCGGAATGGCCGCCGACATATTTGGTCAGCGAGTAGACGCAGATGTCGATGCCATGCTCCAGCGGCCTTTGGAAAACCGGGCCCAGCATAGTGTTGTCGCAGACGATTATGGGCGTATCGGCACCTGCCGCTGCCGCCCACCCGTCAACCGCGCGGCGCACCATTCCGAGGTCGATCACCGCATTGGTCGGGTTCGCCGGTGTCTCGATATAGACCATCTTGACCGGTCCCCTGGCCGCCGCATCGCTCAGCGCCTGCGTCAGATCATCGGGCGCCAGCCCGTCGGTAAAGGGGGCTGGCTGCAGGCCCCATTCTGCCAGCACCTTGGCAAAAAGCGTTTCGGTGCCACCATACAGCGGTGTGTAATGAACATAGGCATCGCCCGGTCGCAGATAGCTGAGCGCGACGGCACTGATGGCCGCCATGCCGGACGCCGTCACCAGCGCCGCCTCGGCGCCATCGTAAAGCGCCAGCCGGTCCTCGACGATCTCGACGTTGGGGTTGTTGAAGCGGCTGTAGACCAGACCGCCGGCGCCCATCCCTTCGGGCGCGGGGGCGCGGCCAGCGACCACGTCAAAGAACTCGGCGCCCTGTTCTGCTGTCTCAAATGCGAATGTCGACGTCAGGAAGACCGGCGGCTTGACCGACCCCTCGCTGAGCGCCAGATCATAGCCATAGGCGGTCATCTGCGTCGTGGGGTCGAGCTTGTGATCGCCCAGATGCGTGCGGCGGAAATTACGTGTGCTCATGGCGGCCTCCGGGTGGGTCGAGTCGCGCCCACCTTAGCGCAGGGTTTCGCAAAGCACAGGGCTATCTGGACGGCAAAGGTTGACTTGTCTGCGCAGAGCAGCCATATCGGCCTCAACCGACATTTCCTGCCGCGTGAGCAGTCGGGCCGCCGTAGCGCTGCCCATTTATTTTTGAAGTGTCGTCTAATGATCCCAAAATCACGCGTGGGGCCAGCCGCCGGATCGGCGCGACGGGCAATTCAGCCTGTGCGTCAGGGCTTTGGCGGAACCACGAAACGGGCCCGGTTGTGGCCCGAATGCGGCATGGGATCATCTCATGTCCGAAAGGATGAGACTTTGAATTTGTTTGAAGAAATGGGCCTGCCTTCGGTCTTGGTGCGCAAGCTTGGCCAGATGGGCATCACCGAGCCGACACCGATCCAGAGCCATGCTATCCCGCATGCGCTGAACGGCGATGACGTCATGGGGCTGGCCCAGACCGGCACCGGGAAAACGGCGGCGTTCGGCCTGCCGCTGCTGGCGCAGATGATGGAGGTGGACGAGCGTCCCCTGCCGAAAACCGCGACCAGCCTGATCCTCGCGCCGACGCGTGAGCTGGCGAACCAGATCCGCGACACGCTGCTGCCGCTGGTCAAAGATACTCCGATGAAGATCAACGTCGTCGTCGGCGGCTCCTCGATCGGGCCGCAGATCAAGCGGCTGGAGAAGGGCACGCACATCCTGGTGGCGACACCGGGCCGCCTGCTGGACCTGATTGACCGGCGCGCGATCCGTCTGGATGCCACGCGGTTCCTGGTGCTCGACGAGGCTGACCAGATGCTCGACATGGGCTTTATTCATGCGCTGCGCAAAATTGCCGCGCTGCTGGCCAAAGAGCGTCAGACGATGCTGTTTTCGGCCACGATGCCCAAGCAGATGGAAGAGATTGCCAGCAGCTATCTGGTCAACCCCAAGCGCGTGCAGGTCAGCCCTCCGGGCAAGGCCGCCGACAAGGTCACGCAGGCCGTGCATTTCATCGCCAAGGCGGAAAAGCCGAGCCTTCTGATCGAGCTTCTGGGCGATCACAAGGCCGAGCTGGCGCTGGTCTTTGGCCGGACGAAACACGGCTCGGACAAGCTGGCGCGCAAGCTGGAAAGCGCCGGCTTCAAGGTGGCTGCGATCCACGGCAACAAGAGCCAGGGCCAGCGCGAGCGTGCGCTGAAGGCGTTCCGCGATGGCGAGGTCAAGGTGCTGGTGGCGACGGATGTCGCGGCGCGCGGCCTTGATATTCCGGATGTCAAACACGTCTATAACTTCGATCTGCCGAACGTGCCGGAAAACTATATCCACCGGATCGGCCGCACCGCGCGGGCGGGCAAGGATGGCGCGGCCATCGCGTTCTGTGCGCCTGACGAGATGGGCGAATTGAAGGACATCCAGAAGGTGATGGGTATTTCGATCCCCATCGCGTCTGGCCGCGCGTGGGAAGAACTGCCTGACCCCAAGGCCAAATCGAACGGTGGCGGTGGCCGCGGTCGTGGCCGGGGCGGCGCTGGCCGGTCCGGCGGCGGGCAGGGCGGACCGGGCGGTGGCGGCGGCGCTTCCGCAGGCAAGGCTCCGCGCCGGCGTCGCAGTGGCGGCGGTGGCCGCAGCAGCCAGGCTGCCTGAGGCACCGCAGAGCCCAGATCGCCAAGTATTGTGCCCCGTCGCCTCGCAAGGCGGCGGGGCATTTGCGTGTTTGATGCGGATCTACAGCAAATCCGGCTGCTGGTTGACCCGGCGCGCCAGTGGCGCGACGGTCAATCCCTGAACGATGATCGAAAAGACGACGACCATGTAGGTCGCTGTCAGGATGATCGGACTCCATTCGCTGGCGGGCAGGCTTAGCGCCAGTGCAACCGAAATTCCGCCCTTGAGCCCGCCCCATGTCATGATCCGCACGACGCCCGGATTGAAATTCCGGAAGGGGCGCAGGATCGCCACGGGCACTGCAACGGCGACGAACCGGCCGACCAGCGCGATGCCGATTGATGCCGCGCCGGCCAGCAGATAATCGGCGCTGAAAGCAACCGCGAACACTTCGAACCCGATCATCAGGAACAGCACGGCGTTCAGGATTTCGTCGACCAGCTTCCAGAAGGCATCGACGTAGCGGCGTGTCTCGTCGCTCATGCCGTGCTTGGCACCCACGTCACCGATCAGCAGCCCCGCGCAGACCGCCATGATCGGCGCCGAGATATGCAGATAGACCGCCAGTTCGTAGCCGCCAAACGCCAGGCCCAGCGTCAGCAGCACCTCCAGAGAATAGTCGTCGATCAGGCGCATGACGCGGAACACCAGCCAGCCCAGAACCACGCCCAGAAGGGCGCCGCCGCCTGCCTCGCGCAGGAACAGCAGCGCTGCGTCCAGCACGCCGTTATCGGCATGGGCGGCTCCATCGGGAAAGGCCAGGCCGACCAGCACTAGAAAGACGACATAGCCGACCCCGTCGTTGAACAGCGACTCGCCTGCGATCTTGGTCTCAAGCGATTGGGGCAGATTGGCCTCTCGCAGCACGCCCAGCACGGCGACCGGATCGGTCGGCGATATTAGCGCGCCAAAGACCAGCGCAATCATCAGCGGCATGCCTGTCAGCCAGCTGAAAGCGCCGCCCACGACAAGCGTGCTGAGCCCGACGCCGATGGTCGCCATCAGCACCACGGGCAGCCATTGCGCACGCAGGTCCGACAGTTTGACATGCAGCGCGCCGGCGAACAGCAACAGGCCCAGCATCCCCTCCAGCAGCGCGTCGGAGAAATCGATGCCGGTCACGATATGCCGGGTCTGGTCGGCGATGCCCAGTGTCGGCATCAGCATGTCCAGCCCCATCAACGCCAGCGACGCCGCCAGCGCGACCACCATGATTCCGATGGAGGAGGGCAGGCGCAGGACGAGGTAGTTTATTGCGCCGAAGACGCCGGCCAGTACGATCAGCAGCGAGGTGATTTGCAGGAACGTCATGGATACCCCCTTGGCGCGCGTGGGGCACGCGTGAGGTTACAGCAATGAGCAACTATCGCGGCGATGGCAATGCTTCAGCGGGCGGCTGCTATGAAATCGGCCCAGATCGGCAGATGGTCCGACGCGATCCGCGACGCGCCCCGTGCGGCGCCGCCGCCGGTTGCCGCGACGCGCAGATCGGCGCTGTGCAGGATCCGGTCAAGCCGCGCGACGGGGCGCGGCGATGGAAAACTCAGCGGCGTTGCCGCCGCGGCCAATCCGGGCACGCCGATGCCGTGCGCCAATTTCAGCGCGCCCCATTCGTTGAAGTCTCCGGCCAGGACCGCGGGGCAATCGGGCAGGCGGTTCAACTCGGCCCTGATATGGGCCAGCTGCGCTTGCCGGTAGCGCCGGATCAGCCCCAGATGGACGCCGATCACCCGCAGCGGTCCGATTGGCGTGACCAGATCGGCGCGGATTGCGCCGCGCGGCTCCAGCCCCGGCAGGTCGATCCGCGCGGTGTCCTGAAGGTGCACATCCCCGCGCATCAGCATGGCATTGCCGTGCCAGCCAAGCGATACCTCATCCCCGTCGCCATCGTCCGCGCCGAAGGGCACCACCTGCCAGCCGGCCTCGCGCACCATGGCGGCGGGCAGGGCGGCGGGGCGCGGCGCCAGACGTTTGTCTGCCTCCTGCAGGATAACGAGGTCGGCATCCAGCCCGTCGATGATGGCCATGATACGCTCGGGCCGGCGACGCAGGTCCAGTCCGACGCATTTTTGCAGGTTATATGTAGCGATACGAAAGATGGTATATGCCTCGCGTTGCGGCTCAGGTGCCGCAGAATGTTTCGCGCACCACTTCGTGGGGCGCGGGCGGGAGCGTCAGATCGGCGGCCTCCGGCTGGTCCAGATAGGGGCGCGACAGGACGTCCAAAAGGCGCTGGAAGGGGGCGAAATCGCCCTCGACCGCAGCCGAGATCATCTCCTCCACCCGATGATTGCGGGGAATGAAGGCGGGGTTTGCAGCATCCATTCGCGCGCGCCAGCCATCCTCGAGCGCAAGGCGGTTCTGCCAGCGGTCCTGCCATGCGTCAAAGCCTGCGATGTCCGTGAAGGCGGCGCGCGCGCCCGGTGTGCCAAGCGCGCGGAATGTGTTGGTGAAATCGGCGCTGGCGTCCTGCATCAGGTGCAGCAGATCATTGATCAGGGCGCGGTCGTCTTCGGTCGGAGTGGCCAGCCCGATCTTGGCGCCGAAGACGCGCAGCCATTCGGCCTCGATCAGGGCGGGCATGGCGTGCACCGCCTCGGTGAAATCAGTGATGGCGCGATCCTCATCCTCCATCAGCGGGACCAGAGCGGAGGCAAACTGCGCCATGTTCCATACGATGACGCGCGCCTGATTGTCATAGGCATAGCGTCCCTGCCGGTCGATCGAGCTGTAAACGGTCTGCGGGTGCCAGACATCCAGAAACGCGCAGGGGCCGTAATCAATCGTCTCGCCCGATAGTGCGGTGTTGTCGGTGTTCATCACCCCGTGGATGAACCCGATGCCCAGCCACTGTGCCACCAGCGCCGCCTGACGCTGGATGACGCCGTGCAGCAGGTCACCCGGCGTCTGCGCATCCGGGTAATGGCGCGCACGGGTGTAATCATAGAGCTGGCGCAGCGCCGGGGCATTCTGGCGCGCGGCAAAGAACTGGAATGTACCGACGCGCAGATGACTGGCGGCGACACGGGTCAGCACTGCACCGGGCAGCGCGCCCTGCTGGCGATGGACAGGATCGCCCGTGCTGGCGGCGGCCAGTGCGCGCGTCGTGGGGATGCCCATGGCGTGCATGGCCTCGCTGACCACGTATTCGCGCAGGACCGGCCCCAGCCATGCGCGCCCGTCGCCATTGCGCGAAAACGGGGTTGGGCCGGATCCTTTCAACTGAATGTCGCGGCGCTGGCCGTTGGTATCGACGACTTCGCCCAGCAATACGGCGCGCCCGTCGCCAAGCTGCGGTGAAAACCCGCCGAACTGGTGGCCGGCGTAGGCCTGTGCAATCGGCTGGGCGCCGTCCGGCAGGGCATTGCCGCCGAAGATCTGCGCCATCTCATCATCGCTGCCGAGGGCGATACCGAGCTCCGCCGCCAGCGGGCGGTTAACCGCGATCAAATGCGGCGCGCTGACCTGCACGGGCGCCTGGGCCGCGGAAAAGCCCGAGCCGAGGCGCGCGTAGGAGTTGTCGAAGGGAAAATGTATGCTCATGCCGCAAATGTAACCATGCGCTCCCGGATTGCCAGTGCTGCGTGTGGGATTACAGGGTGGAATTTGGGTATTTGGGCCAAGAAAAAACAACGCTGCATTGGTTGTCGTCGCCGTCGCCACAAGGGCGCCACGTGTCTTGCTTCTTACGAACTACGGTGATTGGGCGGAGAAGACTGGCTGGTTTTTCAATTGGTGCGGCGCTCTGGTCGGTCACAGTTTGCGTGACATCAGGACGTAATCATCGCGCGGCGTGAAGTGCATGCGCTGGTAAAAGCTGCGGGCGCGCGCGTCGTTGCGCGCCGCCTCAAGATGCAGCATGCGCAGACCGGCGCCCGCCAGCGCGCGGGGCAGGGCAGACAGCATGTCCGAGCCGATCCCGCGTCCGCGCACGCCGGGGCGGATGTAGATTTCATCGAGGATTCCGTCCAACCCGCCAAACTCCAGCGACCAGCCGAAGCTGATTACGGCATAGCCGATGGGCGCGCGCGCCGGTCCGGCGATGTAGATCGCGCCGTGGGGCGAGCCGTCCAGCAGCGGGGCAACGGCGGCGCGGCGCGTGGCATCGTCCTGCGCGATACCCGTCTCGGCATGAAAGGCGGCGATCAGGGGCAGGATCGTGTCGATATCGCCGGGCTTGGCGAGGGTCAGGGCGGTCACGTGGTGGTGGCCTCTCATTTGGGTCGGGACGCGCGGTGACCATGCCCGCCTATGCCGGGCTTGTCCATGCGGGCGGTTCAGGGCGCGCTTTTTTCCGCCGCTGCGCGGTAGTGGCGCAGGACGTGCAGCCGGATGGCCGAGGCGAGGCCCAGATCGGGGCCGCGCTCCGCGTCGATCTGGGCCGCGAGCGCGTTGATGGGGATGCCGGTGCTGTCTGCGATGGCGCGGAAGGCCTGCCAGAACTCCGGCTCAAGCGAGACCGAGGTGCGATGCCCGCGCAGGGTGAGCGAGTGTTTTGTCGGCCGGTCCGTCATGGGCAGATCACGGCTCGCGCTTGTGGCTGTCGACGTCCTTGGCGGCCTTGTCGGAACGGGCTCGCTCCAGCGTCTTTTGCGCCTTTGTCCGGCCGAAGCGCACCGCGTTTTCATCGGCGTGCGCCTTG
>DATCSR010000022.1:0-35098 GCA_036568405.1 Roseovarius sp. | reverse complement strand
GGTGTTGCTCTCTCCTCGGTCATGGAAGCCTCCTGTCTATCGATTGAGAAGGCCCCAATCGTCAGGCAGGTCAGGAAGATCGCAAAGAGCGCATCGTTACGGGCGGTTCACGCCATCAGTCAAGAACGCCAATGCCGCGGAGCGGCTTAGTCCATCCGCCCTAACTGCCCAAGCTGAACTCTGACTGCGGGGTTGGTCGCGCCCGTGCGATCAATCGAGGTATCGCCCCAGCAGCGCAGCTATCAATTAATCCCTTCAAATGCCCAGGCCAAAGCTTCAGCCACCGCGATATCCGCCATTTTCAGCACAGCCTCGCGCGATGCCGCCACTGCAATAAACCGGCCGTTGTGGCAGAACTTCGCGCTCTTGACGCCGCTGGCGGCTTCAAGCGCATCGTCGGTCAGTCCCGCCCAAGCGGCAGGAAGATCGGCGCGATTGTCGAACGTGTCGTCGCCGATGCGGATCGTGGTCAGCGTCCAATCGGTGCCACGCGGGTGGATCACGAACAGCAGGTGATCCGCGCCGACCTTTTCGACGCCCGCGCGAAACGGCATACCCATTGGCAATTCCAGAACGCGCCCCTCACCGGCGGCCGCGATGGCCGTCATCACCATCGCCTCCGCTCGGTATTTCGCAGCCTTGCGTCTGATCTGTGCCTCAACGAAAGCTCGCGCCACGGGCAAGGCGGCCATGAAAGCACGATCATCGGCCCCGTCTTCGCGGTCATCAAACACCGGCTTCAGACTTTCCAGCAGCACTGGCAAGGTCAGCCCGGCAAACAGCGGTCCGGCCTCGGCCGCATTTACCGCGCCATTGTCGAGCAGATCGACGGGCAGAACAAACCCCCGGTCAAATGAGCCATGAATCGCCTCGATATCGTGCTCTGGCACATCCATCGCGCGCGGGTAATCGCGGCCATATTGCTTCCAGATCAAACCGAAAGAACTATACGGCTGGCCGTCCTCTCGTAGCGGGTTGGGCCGCTGGTGGTGATCGAAAATCTGCGCGGCTGCATCGAACTGACCGCCGACGTCATAGATAATGCGATCCTCGCCGGGCGTGATCCACGCCTTATCGCGGCTGCGGATCAACTCTGCCTCGGGGAACAACCGCGTCAGGATAATGGAGGACAGCAGCTCATCAGCATGAAAGCCACCGGAATGGGTGACGAGGTGGGTGATGGTCATCAGAAACAGGCTCCAGCCGGGCTTGAAATGATTTGGGCGACCACAATGGCCGCCCGTCGGTGAATGCGATCGCAGTTTTGAGCGAGAATTATGGCCGGTCCAAATGTTGTGGCGCAAAGCCGCTTATCTACAACATATTGATAACCGAACAGCTTCGCGGGATCTTTACCCCGATTCCGAGACAACTTTGCCCCGATTTACACAAAGGCTCAATGCGTCCAGACGGCGCGCCGGTTGGTTGCGAAGTTTTCACCATACCCACCGGGACGGATATTTGGCTTGCGCGTGTTTCTGTCCTGCACAACGGCAATGATGCCATGCGCCTCGGCGTATTCCAATGCCGCCTCCTTGGTGGGGAAGGTCAGTCGCACCTGCGACTGCGTATCGCGCGACGACGTCCATCCCATCAGCGGATCAACCTCGCGCGGGGCGCTTGCCACATGCTCCAAAACCCATTCGCGGGTCTTGGCCGTGCCCGAGGACATGGCGGTGCGGGCGGGACGATAAATGCGAGCAGTCATGGCGCGTCTCCTGCGGCGGACGGTGTTGCCTTCCAGATGCCTCATTGCGGGGGAGAATGTCAATTGCGGCGCAATGAACGCATCGCGTTGTCTATACCTGCGCGAGCGTGACCACCGCCGGAGGCTGCCAAGTTTCATAGGACGGCAGCTATGACGAGCGCTTTAAAGGCGCCGACCAGATTTCGGACGGGCCGTGTCATCGCGTATAACCATATTTTAATCCGTCTATCGTTTAATAACGCGATGATGGCACTTCTACCAAAATTCACTGGGGCGCGGCAGGAGGCGTCGCTCCATTACAGGCAGCCCGAATGGGAGGCTGCGCTCTAATAGCCATGCAACAATCACCCAAACCAGATGCGCGGGTGCCGGGGATGACCAGCACGCCTTTACGCCCCGGCCTGCCAGAGCTGATTGCGGCGCGGCAAGAGGCGCGTGCACTTTATTGGTTTGTGGGCCTTCTGAGCGTTTTCATTAATCTTCTGATGCTGACCGGGCCGATCTATATGCTTCAGATCTACGACCGTGTGCTCGGTAGCCGCTCGGTCGAGACGTTGGTGGCACTGACTGCGCTGGCCGGCTTCCTCTATGGAATGATGGCGATCCTTGATTTCGCGCGCGGGCGTGTGATGGGCCGGGTCGGTGGGCGTTTTCAGGCGCGGCTGGACCGGCGCGTGTTCGACGCTGTTCTACGCAAATCCGCGACGCATCCCGATCAGGGCACAGCCACCGGCCTGGCGGATCTGGAAGCGGTGCGCCGCCTGATGGCCTCGCCGGTGTTGACGGCGATCTTCGACATGCCATGGACACCGGTCTTTCTGGCCGGGATCTGGATATTTCACCCCATGCTGGGCATTCTTGCGCTATCGGGCGGCGCGCTACTGGTCGTCATCGCCGTGATCAATCAGATAGCCACCCGGCAACCTGCACGCGATGCCAACCGCACCGCCGTACAGGCAGATGCAATCGCAACCCAGATCCGGACCGAGGCGGAAATGGTACAGGCGATGGGCATGCGAGCCGCCGCTATCGACCGCTGGCAGATCGCGCGGAGTGCTGCGCTGGACAGCCAGATCAGCACATCGGATCTGGGTACAACGTTCACGTCGTTGAGCAAGGCGTTCCGCCTGCTTCTGCAATCTGCGATGCTGGGCCTGGGCGCCTATCTGGTGTTGCAGAACCAACTGACGGCAGGTGCAATGATCGCCGGATCTATCCTGATGGGCCGCGCGTTGGCGCCGATCGAACAGGTGGTCGGCCAATGGGCCACGGTTCAGCGCGCGCGGCAAGGCTGGGTTGCACTCGCTACGCTCTTGAAGGACGTGCCGCCCGTGGCGCCGCGCACGGCTCTGCCAAGGCCCGAGGGCCGATTGGAACTGACCGGCGCCACCGTCTTTGCGCCGGGCGCAACGACGCCAACGCTGAGGGGCATCACGTTTTCAGTGCAGCCCGGTCAGGCGGTCGGCGTCATCGGCGCCTCCGGCTCCGGAAAATCGACGCTGGCACGGGCGATCACCGGCGTCTGGCCACCGCGCGCAGGCGCCATCCGTCTGGATGGCGCAACACTGGATCAATTTGATTCTACCGTGCTGGGCACGCATATCGGGTATCTTCCCCAGCGGGTTCAGTTTTTTGACGGCACCGTGGCCGAGAATATCGCGCGTCTGTCGGGCACACCGGACCCCGCGCGTATTGTCGCCGCCGCCAAACAGGCCAGCGCACATCAGATGATCCTGACACTGCCCCATGGCTATGACACGCAGATGACAGCCGCGGGCGGTCGGCTGTCTGGCGGGCAGATGCAGCGCGTCGGCCTGGCGCGCGCCATGTACGGTGATCCGGTCATCCTCGTGCTGGACGAGCCAAATTCAAACCTCGACGCCGATGGCAGCGAGGCTGTGAACACCGCGATCCGCAATTTCAAATCAGACGGCCGGTCAGTCCTGATCATGGCACACCGACCGGCAGCGATCAGGGAATGTGACATGCTGTTGATGCTGGATCAAGGCCAGGTCCGTGCCTTTGGTCCCAAGGACGAGGTTCTCCGGAAAACCGTTGACAACACCATGCAGATCGTCCGGGCCGTCGGTCAGGGGGGGCTGCAATGAGCGATGCGCATCAATGGTCTGCGCGACGGCCCGTCATTATCGGGATGATCGGCCTGGCGCTGCTGATCTGCGGGTTTGGCGGCTGGTCGGCCTTTGCCGACATCGCCGGGGCCGTCATCGCCCAAGGCCAGGTTGAGGTCGACCAGAACCGGCAAGTTGTGCAACATCCCGACGGCGGGGTCGTCACCGCCATACTGGTCGAGGAGGGCAGCACTGTCGCGGCCGGTGACGTCCTGATCAAACTGGACCCGACTCTGCTGCAATCGCAACTGACCATCACCGAAAACCAGCTATTCGAGTTGATGGCCCGCCGGGGCCGCCTGATCGCAGAGCGCGACGACAAGAGCGAGATCCGCTTTGACCCGCTCCTGATCGAGGTGAGCGGGCGGCATAGCGACGCCGCCGAACTGATGGAGGGCCAGCGCCGGCTGCTGGGCGCACGTGCGGACACCGTCCGCAGCGAAACCCGCCAGCTAGCCAAGCGCCGCGCACAAATCGGTGAACAGATCGCCGGAATATTGGCACAGCAAACATCGCTGGCTGAACAGATTGATCTCATCGCAGAGGAACGTGAAAGCCAACAGATCTTGTTGGACAAGGGCCTGGCGCAGACCTCGCGGGTGCTGGCGCTCAAGAGGGAACAGGCGCGCCTGACCGGCCAGTTGGGCGAGCTGGTCGCGCAAAAGGCGCAGGCGGAAGGGCGCATGACGGAAATCGATATCGAGCTGGTCAAGCTCGCCGCCGAACGCCGCGAGGAGGCCATAACCACTTTGCGGGATCTGCAATACCGCGAACTTGAGCTGCGCGAAAAACGCGCGGCGCTGACCGAACGGCTCGGTCGTCTTGATATCATCGCTCCGGTTTCAGGTGTGATCTATGGGCTTGCGGTCTTTTCGCCCCGATCTGTTCTGCGCGCTGCCGAGCCTGCGCTGCACATCATCCCGCAGGATCGCCCGCTGGTCGTTTCGGCGCGGGTCGATCCCACGGATATCGACCTGCTTCATCATGGCCAAGAGGTTGCTTTGCGCTTTTCATCGTTGGATCAGCGGCGCACACCTGAGTTGATCGGCCAGATCGCGCGTATTTCTGCGGATACCTTCCGGGACGATGCAACGCGCCAAAGCTATTATCGCACCCGTATCTCGATCGACGAGGTGCAGCGCGCGCGACTTCCCGAAGGCGTCACGCTGATGCCCGGCATGCCCGTCGAGGCCTTCATCCGGACCCGGGACATGACCCCGATCGCCTATCTCACAAAGCCGTTTACCGACTACCTTGCGCGCGCCTTTCGCGGATAAACGCATCTGCCGCTGAACATGACCGGAGCAGTGCTGGGCACAGATGAAAGCCCGATCAGGCAAACTCTTGCAGCCGCGCAACATAGCGGGCCAGCGTATCGATTTCCAGATTGACCGCATCCCCGATCTTTGCCCGGCCCCAAGTGGTCACCTCTTTGGTGTGCGGTATGAAATTGATGCCAAATTCACAACCGTTGACTTCGTTTACTGTCAGCGAGGTGCCGTTTAGCGCGACGGAACCCTTGGGCGCGATGAAACGCGCAAGCGCTTCGGGTGCGCGCAGGGTGACGCGGGTGCTGCCACCTTCGTCGTGCATTGCCGTGATCTCTGCCACGCCATCGACATGGCCCGACACGATATGACCGCCAAGCTCGTCCCCGACCTTCAGCGCTCGCTCCAGATTGACGATGCGGCCGTCTGCCCAAGATCTCAAGTTTGTCTTGGACACGGTTTCGGCCGATATCTCGACGTCGAACCAGTCCGGCCCGGTGTCGATCACCGTCAGGCACACCCCGTCGCATGCGATCGAAGCGCCAAGCGCGATGGTGTCGGTGTCATAATTACAGCCGATTCGCCCGCGCAGGTCGCCGTGCTGCTTAAGGTCCCGGATCTGCCCCTGATCGGTAATGATGCCTGTAAACACGCGTGCGCCCCTTCTGTACTGACCACCCGCAGCTAACCCGCCCGGCGCGGGCGGCGCAAGCGGATGGAGCGGCTCTGTCTTTATTTTGTCCTGTTCAGCCGTTACCTTCTGTTAATGTCGAATAGGTATATCCCACTCATGGACGGTCCAATAGGCAGCAAACGCGTCTTTTTATTTCTGCAGGGTCCGCACGGGCCCTTTTTCGCACGGCTGGGCCGGATGCTGCGACACGCGGGCGCCGAGGTGTGGCGTGTCGGGTTCAACGCGGGCGACAGCGCGTTCTGGCGCGACAGGCGCAACTACATCCCCTTTCACGGCTCGCCGGACGACTGGCCCTCGGCCTTCGGGGATTTGCTGGATCTGCGCTGCATCACCGATATTGTCCTATACGGTGACACCCGCCCCATCCACGCCGAAGCCATATGCCAGGCGCGAGCCCGTGGTCTGCGCATCCACGTATTCGAGGAAGGGTACATGCGGCCCTATTGGGTGACCTATGAACGCGGTGGCAGCAATGGAAATTCGCGCCTGATGGAAATGTCCGTCGACCAGATGCGTGCCCATCTCGAACAATCGGACACGGAAAGCGCCATTCCGCCCGCAAGCTGGGGCGATATGCGTCACCATATTTACTACGGCGCGCTGTATCATTTTTGCGTGCTGGCGCTGAATTGGCGGTACCGCAATTTCACACCACATCGCGCGATCTCTGTGCAGAAGGAATTTGCGCTGTATCTCAAACGGTTGCTGCTGATGCCCGCGCAAGCCATTGACCGCCGGATTGCGACCTTGCGCATCCGGAATGGAGGCTGGCCGTATCATTTGGCTCTATTGCAGCTGGAGCATGACAGCAGTTTCCAGAAGCACTCGCCCTTCGGCACAATGGCCGAATTTCTGGAAACTGTCATTCAGGGGTTTGCCTGCGGTGCACCGCCGCACCACCACCTTGTGGTCAAGGCGCATCCGCTGGAGGATGGGCGCGCGCCCCTGCGGCGCGATCTGCGGCGCTTTGCTCGTGCGTATGGTGTGGCAGATCGGGTTCATTATGTCCGCGGCGGCAAGCTGGCGCAGCTTCTGGATGAGGCGCGCAGCGCGGTGACGGTGAATTCGACCGCCGCGCAGCAGGTGCTGTGGCGCGGAATCCCGCTCAAGATATTCGGTGATGCCGTCTATGCAAAACCCGAATTCGTCTCGACCGCGCCGCTGGCCGATTTCTTTGCAGGGGCCGAACGGCCCGATGGGCGCGCGTATTCCGATTATCGCCGGTATCTCTTGAAAACCAGTCAGATCGCCGGCGGCTTCTATTCTGCTCGGGGGCGGCGCCAGTTGCTGCGCCATTCAGTCGATATGATGCTGAGCGCCGATGATCCATATGATGCGCTGCATTCAGGCACGGCGGCAGCGCGGCAACAGTTGCGGCTGGTCAGATGAGGCACGCGATTGGCTGCGCTTTATTTTCCTGTCAGGTTCGGATAATCTGACGGTTGATGTATCCCGCGCAGACGGCGATACGTGCAGGACCGAGGCAGCAATCCAGGTCGAGGAGACCAAGCAGTGAACATCCAGAGAGGCCCGTGGGCGCGGTCCGTCGCCCTTGCGGCGATTGCCATGGTGATGGCGTCGTGCAGCGTGCTGCCGCAAGTGGGGCCCAACAAACGCCAGATCTATTCCAGCTCCGTGCAGAAATCGGGTGATGCGTTCATCGTATCTGTTAACGACCGCGTGACGCGCGCGACCGGCGTGCAATCGGCCCTCGGGTTCAGTGACGCGTTTCGCAATGCGGGCCAGCTTGGGTCGGATACGATCAGCGCGGGTGATACTCTGGGCCTGACCATCTGGGAAAACGTCGATGACGGGCTTCTGGCGGGCCAGGCGACGAACCAGACCGTGCTGGAGGAGGTGCAGGTCGACGGTAACGGCTTCATCTTTGTGCCGTATGCGGGCCGCATCCGCGCCGCCGGCAACACGCCCGAGGCAATCCGCCGCATCATCACATCGAAACTGGACGAGCAGACCCCCGACCCCCAGGTGCAGGTCCGGCGCCTTGCTGGCGACGGCGCCACCGTATCGCTGGTCGGATCGGTTGGCGCGCAGGGCGTCTATCCGATCGAGCGGCCCACGCGCACCCTGTCGGCCATGCTGTCGGCGGCGGGCGGTATCGTTATCCCTGCCGAGGTTGCCCAGATCACTGTCCTGCGCGGATCCGAGCGTAGCAAGGTCTGGTTTCAGGATCTCTACAAACACCCCGAGTTCGATATTGCGCTGCGCGGCGGCGACCGGATTCTGGTCGAGCAGGACACCCGCGCCTTTACCGCGCTGGGCGCCACCGGCGCGCAATCGCGCGTGACGTTCGAGACGCAGAACCTGTCAGCGATAGAGGCGATTGCGACGGTGGGCGGCCTCAAGGCAGGCTCCGCCGATCCCACCGGCGTTTTCATCCTGCGCAACGAGCCTGCCAGTATCGCCAATCAGGTGCTGGGTCGGAACGATTTGGTCGGCGATCAGCGGATGGTCTACGTGCTGGACCTGACCAAGCCGAACGGCATGTTCATGGCACGCGATTTCACCGTCCGCGATCAGGACACGCTCTATGTCACCGAGGCGCCCTTTGCCCAGTGGAGCAAGGTGATTGGCGCCCTGACCGGATCGCTGGGGGTCGTCAGCACCGTCGATTCCGCCAGTTCGGCCCTCGGCGGCTAATGCAAGCCACGCCCGGCCATGATCCCGCCGGAGCCGAGGGGCGTCGGCGGGTTTTCTATTTCAACGGCGGCTTTCTGCGGCAACGCCGCCTGCGCAAGATCATGGCGCTGGCGGGTTACGACATGCGGCTGGGCTGGCCCGGAGCAGAGGATCTGGTCGCGGTCTGGGGCCACAGCCCCTACGCGCACCGGGGCGAGGCTGTGGCCGCGCGCACCGGCGCTGGCCTGATCCGGCTGGAGGATGCATGGCTGCGCTCGATCCTGCCCGGCCGCAGCGGAAGCCCGCCGCTGGGCTTGCTCATCGACCATTCAGGCGCTCACTTTGATGCATCCACCCCATCGGATCTGGAGCAGCTACTGGCAACCCATCCGCTGGACGACACCGTACTGATGAACCGTGCCCGCGCCGCCATAGCGCGCCTTCAAGAGGCGCATCTGAGCAAATACAACGCGCATGACGTGGACCTGCCCTGCCCCGATCCCGGCTACGTTCTGGTCATCGACCAGACCCACGACGACGCCGCCGTGCGTCTTGGCGGTACAGACGCCAATACGTTTCGCGAAATGCTGTATTATGCGCAGGAGGATAATCCCGGCGCGCGCGTCATCATCAAGACACATCCCGAAACCGCGCAGGGCCACCGCAAGGGGTATTTCAGCACTGCCAATGCAGGCGACCGGGTCACACTTCTGAGCGATCCGGTCTGCCCGTGGCGCCTGCTGGAGGGTGCAATTGCCGTCTATACCGTTTCCAGCCAACTGGGGTTCGAGGCGATCTTTGCAGGGCATCGGCCCCGCGTTTTCGGCCGGCCCTTCTATGCCGGATGGGGGCTGACCGATGACCGCCACCCTCTGGGCCTGACGCGTCGGGGCCGCGCGCTCAGCCGGGCACAGATTTTTGCGGCAGCGATGATCCTGTACCCGAAATGGTACGATCCGTTCCGCAATCGCCTGTGCGAGCTAGAGCAAGCCATCGACACACTCGAAGCCGAGGTGCGGGCATGGCGCGAGGACCGGCACGGCTGGTGCGCGCATGGCATGCGGCTGTGGAAACGCCGGCCATTGCAAAAGATCTTTGGCCGCTACCGGCCTGTGACCTTTCGCCCGTCCGGGGACGGCAACCGCCGCGAAATGGTCTGGGCGGGCAAGGCCGAAACTGCATCGGAAAACGCGGTGCGGATCGAAGATGGCTTCCTTCGCTCGCGCGGACTGGGGGCCGATTTGGTCCCGCCCCTGAGCCTCGTCTGCGACACCAGGGGCATCTATTACGACCCCTCCCAGCCCAGCGATCTGGAGGGCTGGATCACACGGCGCGCCCGTATGCGCCCCGATCAGATCCACCGCGCCGAGACGCTCATTGCTGCGATCTGCGCGCAGGGCGCAACCAAATACAACCTCGGTGGCCGCGTTCCCGCCCTGCCACCGGGTCACCGCATCCTTGTGCCCGGCCAAGTGGAGGATGACGCATCGATCCGCACCGGCGCTGGCGATACAATCACAAATCTCGGCCTGCTGCGCGCCGCACGTGCCGCAAACCCGGATGCTGTGATCCTTTATAAACCGCATCCGGACGTCGAAGCGGGCCTGCGCGCGGGTGCCGTCGGTCCTGCGGAAACGCGAGGATTGGCAGATCTCATCCTGGCAAGGTCAGACGTCGCGCAGATATTGCGCGAGGTGGATGAGGTCTGGACCATGACCTCGCTTCTGGGGTTCGAGGCGCTGCTGCGCGGAGTGCCAGTGACGACGACCGGCGCGCCCTTCTATGCCGGCTGGGGGCTGACCACCGATCTGGGACGCGTCCCCGCGCGGCGCAGCGCGCGGCCCACGCTGGCCGGACTGGTCCATGCCACGCTGATCGACTATCCGCGCTACCACGATCCCGTCACCGGCCTGCCCTGCCCCGTCGAGGTCATCCTGGACCGGCTGGCCAGCGGGCGGCTGCCCCGTCCCGGTCCGGCCAACCGCACGGTATCAAAACTTCAGGGCCTCTTCGCCTCGCGCGCCGCGCTCTGGCGGTGAACGGGAAAACGCCGCGTGGCCCTCGGACCCTGCGGCGTTTTCGATCTCCAGAAAAACACTCAGCTCAGCCCACCGGCGGGCGGTATCTGGCTTACGCGCGTTCAGAATATTCCATCGTCTCGGTGTTGACGATGATCGCCTCGTCCTGACCGACGAAGGGCGGCACCATCACCTTGACGCCATTATCCAGAACCGCAGGCTTGAAGCTGTTGGCAGCTGTCTGGCCCTTCACCACCGGCTCGGTCTCGACCACGACGCAGGTGACCTTCTGCGGCAGCGTCGCGTTCAGCGCCTCGGATTCGTGATACTCGATGTGGATTGTCATGCCATCCTGCAGGAACGGGCGGCGCTCGCCCAGCAACTCGGCGGGCAGTTCGATCTGTTCGTAAGTCTCGCTATCCATAAAGACCAGCATACCGTCGGTTTCATACAGGAACTGCTGATCCTTCTGATCCAGCCGCACACGCTCGACCTTGTCCGCGGATCGGAACCGCTCGTTCAATTTCGAGCCGTTGCGCAGGTTGCGCAGCTCGACCTGAGCAAAGGCGCCGCCCTTGCCGGGTTTGACGTGATCGACCTTCACAGCCGACCACAGACCGCCATTATGCTCCAGAACGTTGCCGGGGCGGATCTCGTTACCGTTGATCTTGGGCATTGTGTCAAAATCCTGACGAAAGGTTGAAAGAGGTTAGGCGGACCCTATATATGGGGACACGCGAGGGGGCAAGCCAACGACATGTCGTACGGCAGGGTCCAGAGCCATGCAAATTTCGCATAGAAGATATGCATCTGCGCTCTATCCGAATCAGAAGAACTCCGCCATACACAACGTTAAGCCAAAAACACAAGTGCAATAAAATTAAGGACGAATCATGAAAGATTTCGTTGATGGTGCCGCTTTCAACAACGAGCAGGGTAATCGGGCACGTAAACTTTTTGCGGCCGTCGTACTGGCTGCTCTGGATGACGCTATTTCCGACGACAAGAAATACGGCAACGGTCCCGATCAGATCGCCCGCTGGGCGCGGTCGCGCGATGGGCGCGAAGTATTGTCCTGCGCCGGGATCGACCCGAACGAGCGGGTTGTATCCGGTCTGATGGATTTCGTATCCAAAGGCGTCCGCACGTCTGTTGCGCTGTCGCGCGAAGAAAGCGAGCGTCGCAACGCTGCCGCCCAAGCCGAAGCTGCCTGACGGAGCAAACCCCCGTCGAGCGCGACAGGCCCCGCTTTAGGCGGGGCTTTGCGTTTCCGCCCTGCCCCATCCTGTCTGGCGGCGGAAAAGCACCCTACTTGCGCGACTGGAGCGGGCGCGGAAGAGAGTTGATTATTACGGTGGAAGCCGGTCGTGCCAAACCTGCTACTTGACGCAGCTTATGACAATTCGTCACTGGCCAGCGCGCGGTGGATTTCGCGGCGCACCAGCTTGCGGACGTTGCGCGTAATACGCTCGCCCAATGCGCCCTGAAGCTCTTGGCGGACAATATCGGCAACCAGATCGCGCAACGCGTCTTGGTCTATAAGCTCATCATTCGTCGCCAGCAAATCGCGGTCGCCACGCTTATCAGAGTGATCTGCGTCCGCACTGTCGTCCGCAGCCATATCCTCGAACGGATTGGCGGGCATATCGCCTGCCGGGTCCGCCGTTTCATCCAGCGCCAAGCCTGGCGCGGAAATATCGGGACCCCGCGCTGCGCCCTGATGCGCCGCCTCGCCAGTATCCGCGCTTGCGTCGGTATCCGCCTCTTCGTCTGTGCTGGCCGCAATTTCTTCCCACGGAAGGGGGGCTACCGGACCGCCTGAATTGGCATCTAGCGAGGCGCCGTCCGGCTCCCACTGATCGGCCTGACGGGAAACGACCTCCTCCAGTTCGGCAACGCGGGCCTTCAGCTCTGCCTTGGCGTCGCGGGGAGCCTCGACCGTTTCAGAGTCCTTTGTCCCGGTTTCCGGAGCGCCGGTATCAGCCGCATGATCGATCGGATCGGGCGCCGCGTCATCGATTCGCAAGGATGGTGTCAGCACCAATCGATCCGCCTCGACACGCGCGGGAACGGGAGCCACACGCGGCGGCGCGACCGGTTTGGGTCGCTCGTCGTTGGAAACTAGTCGCCGGATCGACGACAATACATCCTCGATTTCCACATTGGTCACGGGATCGGACATTGTTTTCACCACTCTTGCCTCAATACCCATTGTACCCTCAGTGGTGCATCCACACAACAGATAGGCGCAGTTTTACTGTTTTCCGATCTTGCGCAGCACCCGGTCCAGTGTCTGGCCCCGCGCGCTGAGCGCGGCGGGGGCGTCCTTGACCAGATTGTAGTAAGCAGCCGGATCATAAGTTTGCACCGCAAGGTTCAGATCACGCACCGTCAGCTCGCCCATGGATTCCAGCACGGCATAAGCGGCGATGATCACATCCGCCTGCGCCGAAATCTGGTCAGCCTGCGCGTCCAGATATTCCTGCTCGGCGTTCAGCACATCCAGCGTGGTACGCGCCCCCAGCGTGGCCTCTTCCCTGACGCCCTCAAAGGCGACACGCCCGGCCCGGACCGCATCGGCCGTGGCGACGGCCGAGGCGCGCGCAGCCTCGAGAATCGCGTAGGCATTGCCCACGTTCTGGCGGATGCGATCCTGCGTCTGATGCAGCACGCCAAGCTGCGCGTCGCGCTGCGCGAATGCCCGCCGCTTGGCCGAGGCGAGCGCCCCGCCCTGATAGATCGGGCCGCCGACCTGGATACCGAAACTGCCGGTCTCGCTCGAGGTGTCGCCGTTCAGTCGTTCGCTGACACCGACACCGGCGTTCAGCGTCACGCGCGGTTTCATTGCCGCCTCGGCGACCAGCACGTTCAGCCTGGCTGCCGACACATCGTACTGGGCGCGCAGCATGTCCGGATGATTGCGCAAGGCGACCTGCTTGGCTGTCTCTTCGGTGCGCGTCAGCATCGGCAGGCTGGGCGGCTGGACAAGGTTTCCGGGGGGCGTGCCGACGACGGCACGGTACTCCTCTTCGGCGCGCTGCAGATCGCCTTCGGCCTGGGCGAGGTTGCTGCGTGACAGCGACAGGCGCGCTTCGGCCTGGGCGACGTCCGTGCGGGTGACTTCGCCCACCTCGAACCGGTCGCGGGCGGCGCGCAGGGATTCGCTGATGACGCGAACGTTGCTGCGCCGCAGCGATACAAAACGCGTATTGCGCTGCACATTCATATAGGCCTGCACGGCCCGCAGCAGAACCTGCTGCTCGATGCTGACAAGGCTCTGGCGTGTGGACAGAACGATTTGCTTGGCGGCATCGACGCTGAGGCGCGTCTGGCCGAAATCATATAGCAGCCATTCGGCGGTGATGCCGACATTCAGGTTGGTCGCGCCGCTTGATCCACCCAGACCGGCCAGGCCGCCGCCGGATCTGTTCGTGTAATTGCGCGTGATGTCCGTGGTCCAGCCGATGATCGGGCGCAACTGGGCGATGGTGCCTGCCACATCCTCGTCCGCCGCGCGCAGCAGGGCGCGGTTCTGCTCAAGCAGACCGCTGGTGTTGTAGGCCCCGGCCAAGGCATCTGCCAGCGTATCGGCAGCGGCGACCGGACCGGCCAGCGCCAGCGCGCCTGCGATCATCGTTCTGCGCATCAGCGCGCCAAATCTACGGGCCGGACGCCGCGACGAAGTTTCCATGAAATTGATCATCCTGTCATTTCTCCCGACGCTGCCGAGGCTTGGCTACAGCATGAATGCCGCTTGTTTCCGGAATCCCGGCAGTACTGGCGCCCCCGCGTTGAAGGCAAAGCGCCATGTCATCTGCCCCCTTGATTTGTATCCGATCCGCACAGCGCCCAGCGCCCCTTCCATGAAGAGGCAGGCAATGCGGCCGCCGTCCTTGATCTGGTCGATCAGCGCGGCGGGAACCTGCTCGACAGCGCCCTGGACCACGATCACATCGTAGGGCCCATGTTCGGCGGCGCCATCCACCAGCGGACCGGTATGCACGACCACGTTGTCGGCCCCATGCTCCAGCAGCAGCGACTGCGCTTCGCCGGCCTGCGCCTCGTCCTCTTCGACGGCGACGACGGCCTCGGCCATGCGCGCGATAACGGCAGCGGAATAACCCAGCGCGCTGCCGATATCGAGAACCAGCTCATCGTCGCGAATGTCCAGCGCGTCCAGCATCTTGGCCAGTGTGCGCGGCTCCAGGATCACGCGTCCGCCGCCCAGATCGACATTCTCGCCGACATAGGCCGCCTCGCGCAGGGCACGCGGCACGAAAGCCTCGCGCGGCACGCTCAGCATGGCGTCGATGATGGGAAATTTGGTCACATCGGCAGGGCGGACCTGTGTATCAACCATCATCGTGCGGCGGGCTGCGTAATCGGTCATGGGGAAACTCGTGCGTTCTGGATTGTCGAGGGTGGTTTTGACACAGTTGCGTCCATTGGGCAACGCTGCACTGTATGTCCGGCCCAAGTGACGCAGCCGAAGTCCTGATGCGCCTCCGCCCCCGCGCCGCGCGTCATTCCGCAGCTGTGCGCGCCAGACGCGGCGGCAGCATCCTTTCGGCGGCCAAAAGATCGGCGTCTGGTCCGGAGGGGCGATATCCGATGGGAGCGGCGGTGATGATGCGTCGCAATTCGGCGATGTCATGCGTGTAGCAAGCAGCCAGCACCTGATCCAGCAGGCTATCCAGCCTGGCCGGGGGAATGCAGATTTCGTTGGCCGTCAGGATGCGCGGATGCAACGTGGCCATCGCATCCTTGCCAATCAGCAACTCTTCGAACAGTTTCTCGCCGGGGCGCAGCCCGGTAAAGCAGATGGCGATATCCCCCCTGCTGTTGCCTTGCCCGCTGCGGGCATTGCGCGTCTCCTCGTGCTGGGTGACGCGGTACGGGGTCAGCCCGCTAAGCCGCGCGATCCGGTCGGCCAGATCAACGATCTTCAGCGGCTCGCCCATGTCCAGCACGAACACATCGCCCCCCGTTGCCAGCGTACCGGCCTGAATGACCAGCTGCGCCGCCTCGGGGATGGTCATGAAATAGCGGGTGATGCAGGGGTGCGTCACCGTGATCGGGCCGCCGCGCTCTACCTGTTCGCGAAACCGTGGAATGACCGACCCGGACGAGCCCAGGACGTTGCCGAAACGCACCATGGAGAACACCGTTTCAGTCTGCCGCAACGCAGCGGCCTGGAACACCAGTTCAGCCAGGCGCTTGGATGCGCCCATCATGTTGGTCGGGCGCACGGCCTTGTCCGATGATACCAGGATCACCGACTCGACCCCTGCTGCGATGGCTGCGTCTGCGAGCACCTTGGTGCCGAAAACGTTGTTGCGCAGCCCTTCGACGACATTCTGTTCAACCAGCGGAACATGCTTGTAGGCGGCCGCGTGATAGATGGTCTGAACCCCGAACCGATCAAGCGCCGATAGAATGCGGCCCGGGTTTTGCACCGATCCCATCAGCGGCACCAGCCGGATGTTCAGGCCGTGCGCCTCGATCATCTCGGTCAATTCGTTGTTGATGGTGTAGAGTGCCAGCTCGGACAGTTCCCACAAAATCAGGGTGTGCGGGTTCTGGCTGATGATTTGGCGGCAGAGTTCGCTACCGATCGACCCGCCGGCGCCAGTGACCATCACCACCTTGCCCTGGATTGTGCCCTTGAGCAGCGGCTCCAGCCCCGGGACGGGATCGCGGCCCAGCAGATCCTCGATGGCGACGTCGTGCAGATCGTCCACGCGGGATCTGCCTGTCACGATGTCCGACATGCCGGGAATGGTCTGCACACGTACCGGCAGCGTCTCCAGCCGCTCGACGATAGCGCGCCGTTCCGCGCGTGACGCGCTGGGAACAGCCAGCAAGACCACTTTGGCCCCGTGGATCTGGATCAACCGGGCAAGCCGCGCCGGATCGTGGATGCGCAGGCCGCCCACATCGGAATCGTGCAACTCGACCGCGTCGTCGACAAAGGCGACCGGCATGAATTCCGGCGTCTCGCGCAGGGAACTCAGCAGTTGGCGCCCTGATTTGCCGGCCCCGTAGATAACGACCGGCACGCGTCCCTCGGATGCATGCCGCTGCAAAAGCTCGCGCAGGGACATGCGCAGACCACCCAGAACACACATCGCGATCAGCGCATAGATCGCCGTCACGCGCCATGGCAGGGGAATCTGCACCAGTTCGATCGCCGCCAGCATCACGCACGCGGATGCCATGACCCCGGCCAGAATGGTCATCAGCAGCTGGACTGACATGTACCGCACGATGGCGCGGTAGAACCCCAGCCTCGCAAAAATTAGCAAGCTGATCGGCACATAGATCAGTGGCGCCAGCCAGAAATCCAGCGACCCATAAACGCGATGATCTCCGCCACTTAACAGCGCAGCGCCCAGATAGCTCAGGATCAGCAACGCGGCGTCCGCAAACAGTTGCAGGACGCGCTTGTGCGCACGCTTCAGCCGTAAAAGATGTGTCAGGCCGCCATCCAGCATAACAAGTGACATTCCGCTCCCGCGACCTTCCGCTCAATCAGCGCCAGCTTCGAGCTCTTCGTTGCCCTCGATCGGAACGGCCGAGATGTCCGCACGGCCCGGACTGCGGATCATGGAAGATGCCCAGCGGGACCGTCCGGCGATGCTGGACAAGTACATTTCGCTATAGTTGCGACTTTCTGCCAGGTTATTCAACCCATAGTTGTTGCGGCGGCGGGAAAGCGCGGATTGGACAGAATCAGCTATCAGCACGGCGGGACGGGCGCAGGCGGATTTCCGGGGGCCGATCAGCAGTCCGCTTTTGTCGTGCGCGCGGCTGCTGTATACTGCGCATGAGGCGTTAAAAAAAACATAACAGACGGGCAGTATGATGAGCATAACACGAAGAACTTTCGGGATCGGGATCGCGGCCCTTGGCCTGACGGCCTGCGGTGACATGCGCGGGCTGGGCCGCGCCGACGCGCAGGCCGCGAAAATGCCACTGGCCAGCGACCTGCGGCCCGTGCCGAATGCCGGGTATGATGCGTGGGTCGCGGGATTTCGGGCGCGCGCAGGCGGCTACGGCATCTCTGGCAGCACGCTGGATCAGGCTTTTCGCGGGGCAGGATATTTGCCCGGCGTGGTCAAACGGGATCGCAACCAGACCGAATTCACCCGCACCCTGGAGGATTATCTGGCCATCGCCGCCTCGGACGAGCGGGTGTCGAAGGGGCGCGCCGCCTATGCCCGCCACCGGGCGACCTTGGCCGCGCTGGAGGACAGATACGGCGTCGATGCCCGCGTTATCGCCGCGATCTGGGGGCTGGAGAGCTTCTACGGCGAGCGGCGCGGCGATGTGCCGGTCATTTCGGCCACCTCGACGCTCGCCTTCGACGGGCGGCGCGGCGCATTTTTCGAAAAGCAGTTGGTCGCGGCGCTCAAGATCATCCAGAAAGGTGACATCACCGCCGACCGCATGCTGGGCAGTTGGGCCGGCGCGATGGGTCACACGCAGTTCATCCCCACGTCCTACGAGGCGTTCGCGGTGGATTTCACCGGGGACGGGCGGCGCGATATCTGGTCCGAGGATCCCAGCGATGCGCTGGCATCGACCGCCGCATATCTGTCGCGCAATGGCTGGCAGCGCGGCGTCGGATGGGGGCGCGAGGTAACGGGCGCATCGGCAAGCGGGCGCATCATCCAGCCGCAGCCGGGCGGACCCCGCTTTACCGTGACGGGCAATTTCAACGCCATCAAGCGCTATAACAACTCTGATTCCTACGCGATCGGCGTCGGGCATCTTTCGGACCGGATCGGTGGCGCCGGACCGCTGAAAAGCGGCTTTCCGCCCGATGCGAACGGGCTGACAAAGCAGGATCGCGTGATGCTGCAACAGCGCCTGACAGCGCGCGGTTTCGACACAGGCGGCGCAGATGGCGTGATCGGATCCAAGACCGAGGACGCCATTCGCGCCTACCAGTCCAGCAGCAGCCAGCCCGTGACCGGCGTGCCGTCGCTGCAGCTCTTGCGCAGCCTCAGATGATATGATGCAGGGACGCGGGCCAAAGAGACGGGCCTGACTGCCATGCCAGCCGCCCTGCCCGGGCGGGTGATCAGTACCCTGCGCCCGAACCCCGCCCCATACAGCACAGCCTATTGTTGCGGCACTTCCCGGGGCGGCTGCTGCGGCGTTTCCCGGGGTGGCTCCGGCGGAACCTCACCGGGCAGGTCGTTCGGCGCCTCCTGCGGGGGCTCCGGCACCGTTTCCGGCGGAAGATCATTGGGTATTTCCGTCGGGGCCGGGTCCGGCATGCCGGGATTCAACGGCCCGGGATCGCCGGGGCGACCTGGTTGCGCGGCTGATGAGGGAAGCGAACGGGTCATGGTAAAAATCCTCAAAGGGAACAGGATATCCGGGACACGCGGCAGTCACAGTCTTGCAGCGCACGCCCGTACAAAGACCCAACCCCCGCGAACCCTGCACGGTTCCCGCCGCAACCGGACTGCCCTGCGATCTTCCGTAGCGCGGCACGTGCCGCGTTGCCCATTTGGTTGCCCATTTGTAAGACACCCCGCCCGCCCTCGACGCGGCATGGCGATGTTTGCGCGGCCTCGTCAACGATCCGGGTCCGGATGCGACAGGTGCCGTGGCTTTGCCTGCCTCACCCTTCTTTCAACTGAAAAATTAGCCAATTGGCGGGCTGCATCCGATATGAATTGTCGCAGTAGGTATCAGACAGGTCCCTTGCGACAGGTGGCGACAAAGGGATGCTGGCGCTGACAAACCTCTCGGCACGATACCCCCTAAGTAAGGGTCACGCAGGCAATGGATGCCTCATCAGAACCCCGAAAGGATACGACATGACAACCTCCAAAATCATCCCCGGCACCTTCCTTGCCGTCGCCGCCCTCCTGTCCGGCCTGACAGTCGCCACTGCGCAGACCGCGCCCGAAACCGCCCCTGTTCAGGTGGAAGAGACCGCGCAGACCGCGCAGATGACACGCGCCGATTTTCGCAAGGGTCCCGGTGGTCGCCGCGGGCACGGCATGATGGGCCAGGTTATGCAAAAGGCCGACGCCGACGCTGACGGCGCCGTGACGCAGGCCGAAATCGACACCTTCCGCGCGGGGTTGGTGGAGGGCGCCGACGCGTCGGGCGACGGCGACCTTTCGCTGGATGAGTTCGAGACGATCTATCTTGAGCTGACCCGCGAGCGTATGGTCGATATCTTCCAGAAGCTTGATCCCGATGGCGACGGCGTGGTGACACAGACCGAAATGGACAACCGCTTTGGCAATGTTGTCGCGCGGATGGACAGCAACGGCGACGGCCAACTGGACCGCGACGACAGGCGGGACCGGGATGGCAAGCGTGGTGGGCACAAAGGCGACCGCCGCGACTGACAGACAGGCGGCGGGGGTATGTCAGCCCCCGCTGCATCCCGTATGGCATATTGAAAGAACCATCGCAGATGCGGCGCTTTCACCAGCGCCCGCACCGCACCGGGGACGGCCTTCGCTTGGAACAGTCCTGCGGCCCGTAAGCATGGCGCGGCCGGACGCGGTTGAAAGTTTTATTCGCGGTGGCCCGCACCGGAGTGATTTGAAGCCAAGTCACTGATTTAGAATGAAATGGAGGCGAGTACCGGAATCGAACCGGTGTGCACGGATTTGCAATCCGGCTGCGGCGTTGATTTCATTGAGCTATTTTGTAAACCGCATCATAGGGCGATCGTGCGATTTCAATGGGTTAACTGAGTATCGGTAAACCCATTTTTCTTACGTTCAAGGCCGAAGGTTTGCTTTTAGTAAAGTCAGAACCTGTTTGCACTCCGAACCGTCCGACACGTCTAAGATCATGGTGTCGGCCCATCCCCTTCTCTCGTGATATTCAACGTCTTCTCAAACGAACATGTCGCTCGACCTACGCGCCATCTTGGTAAGAACATGATTTCTTCAAGTCATTGCCATTCTGTGATTTCATCAGACAGTGAACAGATAACTGAGACCAGTCTGTATCAACACAAGTATTGGTGTGCAGTCGGAAAGTGCAGAATTTGAAAGACACTAGCGGCAAGATAATCTCGACCAAGAGACAGGCAGATGCGACGACCGGCGCCCCTCGGCAATCGCCTCGACGTCATCAAGCGCCTCCCGCAGTGGAAACGCCACGCGCTCCCTCTTTTTCAGACGCGCATGAATGAGGCTCAGAATCCGCTTCCTTTCCGGCTGCGGCAAAGTAGAAGCCCAGTCCAACAAGGCATAGCCGAAAAGGATTTTCCTGCGGGTGTCGCGCTTGCGATTTTGCGCAGCCGCTTTTGCCTTCGCGTCTGCCAGTTTCGCGCGCTCTCGAGAAATCTTCTCCTCAAGGACGACAATCTGTTTTTGGATGGGTGTCACGGGTCTATTCCTTACAATTGGTGATCATTGAACAGGAAGTGTGGCCCGGCTGGTCGTGTTGCTCCTTGGATAATTCTCACACGCCCGGTGCCGAGGTCGGACACTTTTCACCGAGCCTGAAAAGGTGAAGGGCGCGGTTACGCAACTCCCGGGGAGTTGCCGCGCGCCTGCGGCGGGCTTTTTTTCGAGCGAGGGTCGGCACGAAGCGCCATCTCCTTGCAATGATACACAAGGCATCCCGCTTCGAGATCAAGATCCGCAACCGAGCCAACACTGCGTCCATCGTAGCAACGGCGGCCTATTGTGCGGGCGGGCGCTACCGCTGTGACCGAACAGGAAAGGTCAAGAACTATTCCCGGAGGCGCGATGTCGTCTCGGTCGAGTCCGTCAGGATGCCAGACGATCCCGAATACATATTCAACGCCGCCTGTGCCAAGGAGAAGCACCCCAAGGCGCGGCTCGCCCGTGAATTTGTCGTATCACTGCCTCGCGAGCTACCGCTCGAGACGCAGCGCATATTGGTGCGTGGGTTTTGCCTGTGGATGCATGACTGCTACGGACTTTCTTCCATGGCGGCTATCCATCACCCGCTTTCGGATGGTCTGGATCAGGAAATCGTAACCGACATGATCCCACGAACCGAAGGGCGGAAAAAACCGACCACGCCGCGCAAGGACGAGCGAGGAAACCCATTTAACCAGCACGTTCACATCCTTTCCCCGACTCGCTTCTGGCACGAGGAAACCCAGTCGTTCGGGAAGAAAATTCGCGACCTCGAGGACATCGTGACCGGGCCGCGAATTATCCGGGAAATGCGCGATGAATGGCAGCGGCGGGTCAATCGCCACCTCCAAAAAGCCGGTGTGGAAGCGTGCGTCGACCTGCGGAGCTATAAGGATATGGCAGCCGCGGGGGATGCTCCTAAGGGGCTGGCTGCCCAACCCAAACTCGGACCGAAAAACGCCGCACGCGGCAGGCGTTGCGAGCTGAAGACGGGCCGGGATGACACATTTCTCGGCCGGGCGCAGGCGGAGACCCGGGCCAAGAACGAGGCCCTTTGGGAAAGCTGGCTAGTGCTGCGCGGCCTCGAACGCGAGAAGGCGCGCCTTGAGCAGTCTCAGCGGGTTGCCGCGCAAAATGAGGCTGTCCGTCGGGCCGAGGCGGAGGTGGCAGAGTGCGTAATCTCCACGGCGACCACCGTTGAGAGCCGTATCGCCGCCATGGAAGCGGCACCCCATCTTGATGCGGTCGATCCCATGAAGGCCGCGATGGCTTGGGCGCGAGGCGACAAAAACGCCGAGATCGAGCCCGCGTGCGACCGAACCATCGACCCCGAAACCGAAACGGTGGCTACCCCGGCATCCGACCGGTCACCGAAATTTGTCATGAGCAAAAATGCAAAACAACACTTCCGGAAGCCGCGCCAGCGACAGTTGCAGCGGGGCTAAGGACTCCGAGGTCGTGACAGTCTTTCTTGGAGGCGCGGCTCTTTCTAACGAATTCAGCGCCTTCGCTTAGGCCAAGGCTCACCCCAGATGTTGAACATGGGGAAGCCTTCACGCCGTTCACTGTGAAATGAACGATAAGAGTAAACGAGACGGGCTTCCTGCGGCAAATCTGCGGACACGCCATAGAAGTCGTTCTTACTTTCGCCGAAGCCGCTGTTGAGATCTGAGGCGGCTTGCAGCTCGGCAGCAAGCAGATTTCGCAGTGGCTTCGCCTTTTCGATGGCCGCGAGGAGCATGTGTTTGGACGCGACTTTCTCGCGCTCTTCCATTTCTGCGTTGGCGACGTATCCGAGAAAGGCTTCTTGGAGCGCCGGCGACGAAGTCATTGTCCAGTATCTTGCGCTGTGAGTTCTGGCCTTGAGGTCCTCGAGTTCGAGATCGCTGAGGTGAGCGAGCTCAGGTGAAGCAGCAGGTCGATGAGAAGTCGACCGCGTTGGTGCTGGCGCGCTACCGCGAGTCCAGCGAGTTTCAGAAGCTCAAGCCCCGGACACAGCAGGACTACCGCCATTTCCTCGACGCCTTCGAAGTCGAATTCGGGGAAGATCCCATCGCACTTTTCGAAGAGCCCGAGTCCCTTGGCGAGATCAGGGAGTGGCGAGCAAAGAAGTGGGGCCATTCGGCCAAGCGCTACGACTATGCAGGCACTGTCGCGACGACCTTTCTCAACTGGTGCGTGAACAAGGATGCCGCAATCAAGGTTCATTTCCACAAAGGCCAAAAGAAGCTTTACAAGTCGGATCGGTCAGACATGATCTGGCTTCCCGCCGAGATCCGGATGCTGCTGGACCAGGCGACGCCTGAGGAGCAGCGGATCGTCATCGCATTTTCGGAGGGCGGCCTTGCACCACAGGATGTTGGGTTTCTCCAGCGCCATCATGTGCAGGAGACTCCGGAGGGCCGCCGCCTTTTCTTCAAGCGCCAAAAGACAAACAATCCTGTAAGCATTCCGGTCACGGATGCGCTGGGTGATCTAATAGATTCCCTGTCGGAGGATCAGAACCTGCTTGTTTCCTCTCTGACCGGCGCAAAGCTGACGTCGGCGAGGGCTTCGCAAGTGATCCGCGATCTCAAGCTGCGGCACAACGCCAAGGTCGAAGACGGCGAATTGCCGGTTCGGATCCGCGACGAACTGCGCGCCTATGATATGCGCGGCACGGCGGCCACGGCGCTGTTGCGGGCCAATTGCTCGCTCAACGAGATCGCGGTCTGCATGGGCTGGGGGCTTCGCCATGCCGCGAACGTCATCGAGCGCTATGCGGCACAGGTGCCGGAAGTAACGGATGAAGTGCACCGTAAGCTCAAGAAGGCCCGGAAGAAAGCTGAGAAGGCCGAGCGCAGGGCGCGAAAGGCGGCCGAAATGCGCGACAGGTCATAATCGCGCTGAACGAGGAGCGCGCGGACCTGACGCTGGCTGCGGCCTGGTGCGACCTCGTCTATCCCATCGTCAGGAGACGGCCATTCTATGGCCATGTCGTCTTGTTGCGATCCGGCCGGACTATGGTCACGCCAACGGTGGCGCTGTGGATTCAGGATCAGAAGGAGGCATTGAGGGTCAACGCGCTGGTCGGGAAGTGCCTTGAGATCCTCGCCTGCCCGTCGGTAGATCTCGGCTCTGAGCCGCCGCGAATGCACTCTGAGCTGGACAGAATCGCAGTTCGCTCCAACCATGATTGGGCCGCCGCGCTCCGCGTATTTTCTGGCCTGGATCTGACGGTCTGACGCAAACGACCACCCAAGGAATGCCAAGGCCGCGAAGAGGGATCTTCGCGGCCTTTTCGTATGTCTCGGAGGGTATGAAAGAAGGTGAGCTGTAAACCGCCCCGTAAACCGGCGGCTTGCGCGGCCCAAGCAGGAGCCGCTGATACCACCAAAATCCCAGTAAAATAAAGTGGAGGCGAGTACCGGAATCGAACCGGTGTACACGGATTTGCAATCCGCTGCGTAACCACTCCGCCAACTCGCCGAAGCCACGGTTTTCTTAGGGTTTTCAGACGGGGGCCGCAAGGGGGTATTATGTGGGGCACGTCCACGGCTTTGATTTCTTCCCGGACTTTCAGCTTGACCCTCCGGCTCTGCGACATTGGCGCGGGTGCCTTTCGTGAACGATGTTAAGTCCTTACCTCCCAGCCAGACACTTGAACCCCGCCCTCACCCCCTCGCCGGGTTGCGCCTGCGTCCGAGCGGATCACTGCCGCGCCCGCGAGCCACTTGCGTTGCGAGCGCGCGCAACCCGCTGCTTTCCAGACAGACGGTTTCGCAACCCAACGCCGGCCGACCGGAACAATCAGGCCGGCCCATTGCGAAATCATCCTTGCGAAACGGGCGGCAGTCATCGACCATCCGGGGGATACTTGAAAATAACCGGTTTCGGCACCGCAGCACGGATGGCACTGTAAAAATGGACAAAGTTGAATGTGCGGTGATCGGCGCTGGGGTCATCGGGCTCGCGATTGCGAGACGGCTGGCGCGAGCCGGCAAGGACGTGTTGATCATCGAGCGGGCAGACGCCATCGGCACCGAAACCAGTTCGCGCAATTCGGAGGTGATTCACGCGGGGATCTACTATGCGCCGGGCAGCCTGAAGGCGCATTTGTGCGTCGAAGGGCGCGCGCTGCTGTATTCCTATGCACGTAAGCGGGCGGTGCCGCACCGGCAATGCGGCAAGCTGATCGTCGCCACCTCGCCCGCGCAGGTCGCCAGGCTGGAGGAGATCCGGCAGCAGGCTGCAGCCTGCGGTGTCTGCGATCTGCGCCTGGTGGACGCGGCGCAGGTTGCCGCGCTGGAGCCCGAGCTTCGCTGCAACGCGGCGTTGATGTCGCCATCGACGGGCATCATCGACAGTCATGCGCTGATGCTGGCCTTGCTGGGCGATGCCGAGGCGGAGGGTGCCGTGCTCAGCCTCAATTCTCAGGTGCTGTCGGTAAAAAGCGCGGGCAAGGAGTTTGACATCATCACCCAGGACCGAGGCAGTGGCGAGGAATTCAGCCTGCGGGCGGGGCAGATTATCAATGCGGCGGGCCTTCGGGCCAGCGAGCTTGCCAGCCGGATCGAAGGGCTGGATCCGGAGCATGTCCCGAAAACATATTTCGCCCGGGGCAGCTATTTCACCCTGCCCGGCAGGCCGCGATTTTCGCATCTGGTCTATCCGGTTCCGGAACCCGGGGGGCTTGGCGTTCACCTGACCCTCGATCTGGCGGGAAGCATGCGGTTCGGACCGGATGTGGAATGGATCGAGACGCCCGAATACACGGTCAACGCCTCACGTCAGGCGGCGTTCGCGCAGAAGATCAAGGCCTATTGGCCCGGCCTGCCAGCAGACGATCTGCACCCCGGCTATTGCGGCATCCGGCCCAAGCTGTCGGGGCCGGGCGCGCCAACTCAGGACTTCCGCATCGACACCGCAGCGCGGCATGGCGTCACCGGTCTGGTGAACCTTTTCGGCATCGAAAGCCCGGGCCTGACCGCGTCGCTGGCGATCGCTGATCTGGTGGCCCGGGGGCTGTAGCAGCCAGCCATGGCAGCGGCACGGCGACGACCGCAAGACCTCCCGATGCTGTCAGATCCCGTAGACCGCGTCCCAGCGTTCAATCAGGGCTTGCTGCAGGCCCTTGGCCCGGCGGTTCCATGCTTTGGCGCCGGGCGGGCGGTCGTCGGTCGAGGTATCCAGACCTTCGCGGCTATCTTCGTCATGGGTGAAGATAGCAAAGGCCAGCGGCCGGCCAGCCGGGCCGGTCGCGTAGCCTGCAAGCGCGCTGACAAAATGCAACGTGCCGGTCTTGGCCTCGACCGTTATGGGGTGGCGCGCGTCGGGCTGACCATCCCCGTTGCGCATGGCAAAGGGTTTCAGGATCGGGCGCAGCGCCGCATAACGGCTGGACGCGACCAGCATCCGCGCCATCGCCCGCGGGCTGACCCGCGAGGCCGCCCCAAGCCCCGAATGATCGACCAGCGACGCCCCCTCCATGCCCAGATCGGCGCGCACCCATGCCGTCATCTCGCGCGCCGAGGCGGCCAGCGACTCCGCCTTGCCCACACGCGCGACGGTCGCGGTCATGCCGACCAGTTCGGCGGTGAGGTTGTTGGAGTATTTCAACATCCCCTCCAGGATCTCGGGCAAGGGCGCGCTGTGGTGACTGACCAGCGTCTCGCCCGAAGGCGCCGCATCCTGCACCTTGGCCTGCGGTAGCGTGATGCCCTGCGCCCGCGCGAGGCTGGCGAACACTTCGCCGGCATAGCTGTCGGGATAGCGCACCGGCAGCCATCGCGCGCCCGATTTGCCCAAGGCCGACCGGGCGACCGTCCATTGGTCGTAATCGCCGCCGTCGCTGTAGGTATAGATCGGCGCGGAGCGGTCCTCGACCATCATGCGCGCGACCTGCACCGCCGGCCGGTACTTGGCCGATCGGGCCTCCATTGTCACGGTATACCCGCTCGAGGCGCGCTCCCACCCGAAATGCACCCGGTTGAAATTCAGGTTCAGCCCGGACACTGCCGGGTTATAACCAACCTGATCAGGTTGGGCCGCGTCGATGAACCGCTCGAACGGCAGCGCGCCGCCGAAAACGCGGAACTCGCCGGTCAGGCCGCGCACGCCTGCGGCGTTCAGTTGCTCGGCCATTCCGGCCAGCGCGTCGGTATCCAGCACCGGATCGCCGCCGCCGGCCAGCACCAGATCGCCCTGAATGATGCCTGCATCGACCGGCCCCGTCGCCACCAGCCGCGTGCGGAACCGGTAGGTCGCACCCAGCGCATCCAGCGCATAAAGCGCGGTGATCGCCTTGGTCACGCTGGCGGGGGGCATCCCCGTGGCGCCATTGCGCGCCTCCAGCGTGGCACCGGTGCGCATGTCGATGACCGCATATCCGATCTTGCCGTTCAGCCGCGCCGCGTCGATCAGCGCCTGCGCTTCTGGCGGACGCGGGCGGCCATCCGGCCCGACCAGCCCGTCGGGGCGCAGCTGCGGGCGCAGTGAAATGGCAGGCGCGCCGGCATGGCCTGCCGTGGCAAGTGCCGATAGCGCGCCGCTCAGAAAAAGCCGTCTGGAAAAAGAATACGTCATGGCCGGGATTTAATCCCAGCAGCGCTGCGCCTGCAATCGTCATCTTGGCACGTGCCGCTCACGTTTTCGCGCCCTGCCACTTGCCCGCTTCGCGCAACCGGGTCGAGGACATCGCCAGCATCGGCACATTGGCAAAGCACCATGCCGGCGCCTGCATATGGCCCAAATTGCGCGCATGGCTGGTGGGGACGCGGGCGCGTTCATACATCCGCGCGGCGACAGACGCCCGCGCCGCAAGCCGCGCGCCCGGGCGGGCGAGGATGCCGATCGGCACCGTCTCCATGATCTGCCGCCAGTCCTGCCACAGATGAAACTGAACCATGTTGTCCGCCCCCATCAGCCAGACAAAACGCACATCAGGCCGCGCCGCGCGCAGCGCCGCCAGCGTCAGGGCAGTATGGCGCGCGCCGATCTGCGCCTCGAAATCGCTGATATGCACGCGGGGGTGCTGCATGATCGCGCGCGCGGCGTCCATTCGCCGCGCCAGCGGGGCGGGCCCATGCTCTTTCAACGGGTTACCGGGGCTGACCAGCCACCAGACCGCGTCCAGCCCGAACCGTTTCAGGGCCTCGCGCGTGATATGGACATGACCCGCATGCGGCGGGTCGAACGAGCCGCCCAAAAGGCCGACCACCAGGCCGCGACGGGACGGCGGCAGCACTATTCGCGGATCACGGCACGAGGCAGGCGCGGACATCGCCGGTAAACTCCTAAAATTCGTTGATTTTTCTAAACAGAATACGGGGTGAAGGCCACCGGATATTAAGGGGGCTGCGGCACGGTCCGCCTGAGCGGGCGGAATACGGATGCAGCGGTGACCCAAAGGCAAGACCGACATGACCAGAGCACAGCCCAGCGCCCCGCCGGGCCACCGGAAAGCTGCGGCATGCCTGCGGCCTTCGGCGCGGTGCTGCCGGGTCTGATCCTCGATCACGCCCGCGACGGCATCGCCCTGCTGGATATCCCTGGCCGCATCCTGTGGATGAACCCGGCGCTGGAGCGGATGCTGGGCTGGCCGTTGGACCTGATACGCGGGCGCAACCCCGCGCGCGGGTCATCACACGGTCGGTCATCCACCTGTGCGCGCTGCTCGGGATGCGGGTGGTGGCCGAAGGCGTCGAAACCCAAGGCCAGCTGGAAATCCTGCGGCGCGCCAAATGGCCGCTGATACAGGGATACGGGATCGCCCGCCCCATGCCGCTGGACCAGATTGCCGCCTGGCTGCACGCCAGCAGGGTGCTGCCGACACCCATCGCCCTGCCGATACGCACCGGTGTCACACCGCAGGCCGCCCGGCAGACAAGCGGCCAGGACGATAACAGTATTTGAATTCACGCCGCCGGATAGTTATGTGACCTCCAACCTCGGCCGTCTTGATGCGGCCCTCTAAGAACGGAAAGTGCGATCATGGCAGCCAATCAGTACGTCTATCACATGCAGGACGTGTCCAAGGCCTATCCCGGCGGCAAGAAATGCTTTGAGAATATTCATCTCAGCTTTCTTCCCGGCGTGAAAATCGGCGTCGTCGGCGTCAACGGCTCGGGCAAATCGACCCTGCTTAAAATCATGGCAGGGCTCGACAAGGACTTCACCGGCGAGGCGTGGGCCGCCAAGGACGCGACCGTCGGCTACCTGCCGCAGGAGCCGCAGCTGGATTCGTCCATGTCCGTGCGCGAAAACGTGATGCTGGGCGTCGCCACAAAACTGGCCAAGCTGGAGCGGTTTAACGAAATCGCAATGCAGATCGCCGAGGATTACTCGGACGAATTGATGGAGGAGATGACGACCCTTCAGGACCAGATCGACGCCGAAAACCTGTGGGATCTCGACAACCAGATCGACATTTCCATGGGCGCGCTGCGCTGCCCGGCGGACGACGCCGATATCGACAGCCTGTCGGGCGGTGAAAAACGCCGCGTTGCGCTGTGCAAGCTGCTGCTGCAAGCCCCCGACATGCTGCTGCTGGACGAGCCGACCAACCACCTCGACGCCGAGACGATTGCCTGGCTGCAACAGCATCTGATGGCCTACAAGGGCACGATCCTGATCGTGACTCACGACCGCTATTTCCTGGACGACATCACCAGCTGGATTCTGGAGATCGACCGGGGCCGCGGCATCCCTTATGAGGGCAATTATTCCGCGTGGCTGGAGCAGAAGGCCAAACGCCTGATGCAGGAATCGCGTGAGGACAAGTCCAAGCAGAAGACGCTGGAGCGCGAGCTGGAATGGATGCGCCAAGGCGCCAAGGCGCGTCAGGCCAAATCCAAGGCCCGCATCAAGGCCTATAACGAGATGGCCGGCCAGTCCGAGCGTGAAAAACTGGCCCGCGCCCAGATCGTCATCCCGAACGGTCAACGCCTTGGCCAGAAGGTGATCGAGGTGAATGGCCTGCGCAAGGCGATGGGCGACACTCTGCTGATCGAAGACCTCAGCTTTTCCCTGCCGCCGGGTGGCATCGTGGGCGTGATCGGCCCGAACGGTGCGGGAAAATCCACGCTCTTCAAAATGCTGACCGGGCAGGAAGAACCCGACGCCGGGACCATCGAATTCGGCACCACGGTCGATCTGAGCTATGTCGATCAGTCGCGCGACGATCTGAACCCGAATGAAAACGTCTGGGAGGCGATCGCCGACGGTCAGGACATCATCAAGCTGGGCGACGCCGAAGTGAACGCGCGCGCCTATTGCGGCGCCTTCAACTTCAAGGGTAGCGACCAGCAAAAGAAGGTCTCGCTTCTGTCGGGCGGCGAGCGGAACCGCGTTCACATGGCGCGCCTCTTGCGCTCGGGCGGCAACGTGCTGCTGCTGGACGAGCCGACGAACGATCTGGACGTCGAAACGCTGCGCGCGCTTGAGGATGCGCTGGTCGATTTTGCCGGCTGCGCCGTGGTGATTTCGCACGACCGTTTCTTCCTCGACCGGATCTGCACGCATATGCTGGCATTTGAGGGCGACGCGCATGTCGAGTGGTTCGAAGGCAACTTTGAGGACTACGAGGAAGACAAGAAACGCCGCCTCGGCGTTGACGCGATGCAGCCCAAGCGCCTGAAGCACAAGAAGTTCGCGCGTTGAACTAAAAAGCGCACCCAAGGCCTGAATGAACACCACTGACCTTGCAGATCACAGGACGCGCGTCCCCAGCCGGGCGCGCGTTCGCATTTTCAACGGCGCCATTTGGCGGCGACCATTGCACCGAAAACAGCTTCCACGATCCGCCGAAACCGCCTAGAGGCTGCAGCATGTTCGGCGCATCTCAAACCTTCGACATTCTCATCATCGGCGCCGGCCCTGCCGGGGCTGCCGCTGCCATCACCGCTTGCCGCGCGGGGCTGAGCGCCGCGCTGATCGACAAGGCGGCATTTCCGCGCGCGAAACTCTGCGGCGGGCTGGTGACGGGGCGAGCCCAAAAGCAGTACCGCGAAATCTTCGATGGCGACTTGGACCCCGCGCTGTTTCAACCGCACGGCGAGGTTGCTTTCCATGCAGACGGCGCGCAGCTTGGCCCTATCGCGCAGACCCCGACGCTGCACCTGACAATGCGCTGGGACATGGACGCGCATCTGCTGGGCCTCGCGCTTGCCTCGGGCGCCGCAGATTTCACCGGCCGGCGCATTGCGCATATTAACACCGAGACGCCTTCGGTTACGCTGGAGGATGGCACCCTCCTGACCGCCCGGATCCTGATCGGTGCGGATGGGGTGAACAGCGCAGTGGCACGCGCGCTTTTCGGGCGCGCGTTCGATCCCGAGCGCATCGGATTTGCGATGGAGATCGAGGCGCCGCCCGCCCCTGCCTCGGATACGATTCGCATTGATTTCGATGCCGCCAGCTGGGGCTACGGGTGGCGCTTTCCCAAGGCGGGCGGCACCACGATCGGCGTCGGCGGACTGCACCTGCTCAACCCTGACATGAAGGCACGGCTGGCGGGCTATCGGGCCGCACTGGACGTTGATGCCACCTGCCCGGTCAAGGGACATTTCCTTCCCTTTGGCGATTACAAACGCGCGCCGGGCCGCGGCCGTGTCCTGCTGGCGGGGGATGCCGCCGGGCTGGTCGATCCGATTACCGGCGAGGGCATTGCGCACGCGCTGCACTCCGGCGCGGCAGCCGCAGTCGCGGCGGCAGAGGCCATCGCCTGCGGCCGGCCCGATACCGCCCTGCGCCGGTATCGCCGCGCGCTGCGGCCTTTGCATCGTGACTTGCGCATGGCCGTCTGGCTCCGCACGCTCATTTTTGGCCCCCGGCTGAAGCCCCTGTTCCGGCGCGCCTTTGCCCGGTCGTCCGTGGTGAAGGACGCGTATTTACGACTGCTGGCCGGTCAGATCGAGTATCCGGGCCTGTGCCTGCTGGTGCTAAGCCGCCTGCCCCGCGCCGCCCTGCGCCACATACGGCTGCGGTAAAATACGGGGGCAAGCGTTGAGAATTGGTTAGGGCTTGCAAAATTTCCGGAATTACCCTATGTTTTGTTTTGCGACGTTACCACTATCGACCAACTGCTCCTTACGGCACAGGCACTCGATCTTGCACTGACTAGCCGGGCTGCCGCACCAACGCGGGCAGCAAATACTAAGGAGATACGGAATGGCCAGTGGCACCGTAAAATGGTTCAATGCAACTAAAGGCTTCGGCTTCATCGCACCCGATGGTGGCGGCAAGGACGTGTTCGTGCACATCTCCGCAGTCGAGCGTGCAGGTCTGACCGGCCTTGCAGACGACCAGAAAGTGACCTTCGACATCGAAGCAGGCCGTGACGGTCGCGAATCGGCATCGAACCTCGCTCTGGCGTAAGCCTCAGTTAGATATGTGGTAAATCGGGGCCCTCTGGGGCCCCTTTTTCGTGGCGGCACGCTGGCTGTCACTTCGCAGTCTCAAGGCTGCGCGCGATCAACTCCTGCACCTTTGGGCCGATGTCCTGCACGATCAGGGCAACCCCTTTGGCATTCGGATGCGTGCCGTCAGCCTGAATATACGGCAGTTGCTGGTCCATCGCTTCGGGCAGGGCCGCGAAGAAATCGCGCATCAGCACTGTGCCGTATTTCTCGGCCAGATCGGGATAGATCGCGTTGAAGGCCTCGCGATACTCGGGGCCATAGTTGTCCTTTGCGATCAGACCGACCAGCAGCACCTCGATGTCCTCTTCGGCCGCTTTCGACAGGATCCGCTCCAGATTGGCGCGCGTTCCGGCCGGATCTACGCCGCGCAACAGGTCGTTCCCCCCCAGCTCGACGATCATCGCATCAGGCGCGTCGCCCAGCGCCCAGTCGATTCGCCGCACCCCGCCCGCTGCGGTGCTGCCAGACACGGACGCGTTGATCAGGCGCACCGTCACGCCGCCCGGCGTGCCATTTTCGCGCAGCCAGACGCCAAGCTGCGCCACAAACCCGTCGTCGCGCGGCAGACCATACCCTGCTGTCAGACTGTCGCCGAAGGCCATGACGCGCAGTTCCTGCTTCGCGTCTGCGGTTTCGGCGGCAACAGCACCCCCGGCCAATCCCGCGACCAAAAGAGCCAGCAGCATCGCCTTGCCCCGACAGCCCGCAACCCCATATGTGATCCAACCCCTTATCGACAGGCGCATTTCATGACCTCTTCCATCGTGTCGTTACAGAATGTTGGACTGACACTTAGATCGGGCATGGGCCAGGTCGAGATTCTCAGGGATATTTCGCTGGATGTCGCCCCGGGCGACACGCTGGCGCTGGTCGGCCCGTCGGGATCAGGCAAATCATCGCTGCTGATGCTGATCGGCGGGCTCGAGCGGGCCAGCGCCGGACGCGTGATCACGCTGGGCCAGGATCTGGACAGGCTGGACGAGGATGCGTTGGCGCGGCTGCGCCGGGGCGCGATGGGCGTGGTGTTTCAGTCCTTCAATCTGATTCCGACCATGACCGCATTGGAAAACGTTGCCGTCCCGCTGGAATTGGCAGGCGTGCCGGATGCCGCGACCCGCGCCGCCGCGCAATTGGACGCCGTCGGCCTGTCTGCGCGCACAGGCCATTACCCGTCGCAGATGTCGGGGGGCGAGCAGCAGCGCGTCGCGCTGGCCCGCGCCACGGCGCCCCGCCCCCGCCTGATTCTGGCGGACGAGCCGACGGGCAATCTGGACAGCGCCACCGGCGCCGCAATCATCGACCTGCTGTTCGATCTCAGCGCGCAGCATGGCGCGACGTTGATATTGGTAACCCATGACCCCGAACTGGCCACGCGCTGCGACCGGGTCGTCGCCGTGCGCGACGGGCGGATCGAGGCGGCACCACCCATCAAGGCAGGGCTATCTGCATGAACCCGCGCATCGCCGCACGTCTGGCGCGGCGCGAGCTGCGCGGTGGCCTTGCCGGGTTTCGCATCCTTCTGGCCTGCATCATTCTGGGCGTTGCGGCCATCGCCGCTGTCGGCACGATTCGCGCCAGCATCGAGGCCGGGCTGGCGGCCAAAGGCGCCGTCCTGCTGGGCGGCGATGCCGAGATCGGGCTGACCTACCGCTTTGCCACCGAGGCCGAGCGCGCATGGATGGACACGCAGGCCGGTGCCGTCTCGGAAATCGTCGATTTCCGGTCGCTTGCCGTGACAATGGACGGCGACCGCGCGCTGACGCAGGTCAAGGCGGTCGATGGGGCCTATCCCCTAACCGGCGCTATCGGGCTGGACCCTGACATGCCGCTGGCCACCGCACTGGATGGCAAAGGCGGCCTGCCGGGCGGCGTCATGGCGCCGCAACTCATCGCACGGCTGGCGCTGGAGCCGGGCGATGTCTTTCGCCTTGGCGGTCAGGATTTCGTGCTGATGGCGGCATTGGTGGACGAGCCGGACGGCGCCACATCGGGATTTGCTCTTGGGCCGCGCAGCATGGTGCGAACATCGGCGCTGCAGGCCTCGGGGCTGCTGCAGGCAGGCACGCTTTTCAGCACGCGCTATCGGCTGGATCTGCCAGACGGTGCCGATCTGGACAGCACGGAACGTGCGGCGCTGACGGCGCTCGGCACCAGCGGCATCGAGTGGCGCGACGCGCGCAACGGCGCGCCCGGCATCAAGTCCTTCGTCGACCGGCTGGGCGCGTTTTTGGTGCTGGTCGGGCTCAGCGGTCTGGCGGTGGGCGGCGTCGGCATTTCGGCGGCCTTGCGCGCCTATCTGGCGACCAAGACCGCCACCATCGCCACCCTGCGCACGCTGGGCGCGGACCGCGCCACGATCCTTGCCACGTATTTCCTGCAAATCGGCGCGCTCGCGGTACTGGGCCTGATCCTCGGCACTCTGCTGGGGGCCGGGGTGCCGGTGCTGCTGGCGCCGGTGATCACGGCCTATCTGCCGGTGCCCGCCGATTTTGCGCTCTACCCGCGTCCGGTGATTGAGGCGTTTATCTATGGCGCGTTGGCGGTGCTGATCTTTACGCTCGCGCCGCTGTCGCGGGTGCAGGACATCCGCGCCGCCAGCCTGTTTCGTGACGGCGGCGAGGGCGCGCGCGCCCTGCCCCGCTGGCCGTTCCTCGCTGTGATCGCACTGCTTCTGGCCGCGCTGCTGGGGGCGGCGATCTGGTTTTCTGGCAACCCGGCGCTGACACTTTGGACGGCGGGCGGCATCATCGGCGCGCTGGCGATCCTTGGACTGGCGGCGGCCCTTGTGCGCGCGCTGGCCCGGCTGGCGCGGCCATGGGCGCGGGGACGGCCCGCGCTGCACTGGGCGCTGGCGGCTATCGGCGGGCCG
>DATCSR010000021.1:0-78586 GCA_036568405.1 Roseovarius sp. | reverse complement strand
TGTCGTCACCGTCAAGGCCCCCAGAGCACCGCTCCATCCGCCCCGCCAGTACCACCAACCGCGCCTCAACGCCGCCGGTGAAGGGGGTTCTAGTCCCACTTCCAAATACCCGCAACCCCAATTCCGAGGAAAATAAGGATTTTCTTTAGAACATTGAAATACAATGATTTTCTAAATTCAATGGCTGGTCAACCTTGGGCGCAGGCCTCCGGCATAGGTGGAATCGAAGCTGGTTGTCGATCACCCCGCAGAAACAAAGCCGCAGTCTGCATATGAGAGCCCCTTTTGGGGAATCATGGCCCCCCCCACTGCATCACAGGCAAAATAGAGAATCGGTGCGGACGTCACTTCAACGGATTGTGCGCCGTGCTGGGTGGATAAACCCCGGAAGCGGTTGAAACGGGACAAGCCCGATGCGCTGGCGGTGCCAGAGGCACCGAACGTGACCTGGTCGATGGACTTCATGGCCGATCGCCTTGATGCGGCTGCGGACCTCAGACGCTATCCGGTCGAACTCTTGCATGATGGCCTGATATTCGCGATGGAATGCAAAGCCTTCGCGATTTTTGATGTGAACCTGTAGGGTTGGCTCAAAAAGGGCATCAGCAACATCTTTCGGAAATCGTCTTCTAAACCTCAGAACCCCGTCTGACCGCTTGTCCACGTGTTCGATTTTTGGTGCTCAGGGCCATGCTTGTGTCCTCGATGTGTGTCGCAATGGGTGTCGTGATAGACAGCTAAAAGCGTTACAATCAAGGAAATAAGGCGTTTCTTAGAGTTTTATGGTGCCCCCACACGGACTCGAACCGCGGACCTACTGATTACAAAGCATTAATTAAGTGGTTCCGCCTATTTACCGAACCGTTGCCATCATACTGACATCTTTACCGTTTTCTATCACAATTTACCGATTGCAAGGCTGCGATTTACCGTGGTTTCCTAATCTCGTGCGTCCTATTCACGTCCTAGGTGTATCAATGCCGATTAAGAAGCGCTCTTTATATCGACCAGAGAACCAACGTCTTCGCTTGACTGCCAAGTTGATCAACAGCATGGCGGCCGGTAGGTCAGACTATCATGTCAAAGACGACGAGGTTCGAAAGCTGAACCTGAAAGTAACTCCTGCTGGGAACAAGGTTTTCCTACTGCGCTACAGAAATTCGGATGGCATTGAAAGAAAGCTCAAGCTCGGAAACTACCCAGACATGAACGTGGCCATCGCTCGCCGGAGGGCGAATGAAGAGTTGCTAAAAATCGCCCAAGGTGACGATCCATCGGCCACAAGATCAGCGCGTAGAACCGAACCAACATTCGAAGAGTATAGCTTGAGGTTTATGGCTAATTACGCCGAGGTAAAGCTCAAGCCGAATACTATAAGGGATTACCGTAGGTTGTTCTGTACGGCGATAAACCCTAATATCGGATCGCAAAAGCTCCGATTGATCAAACAAGCTGACCTAGAGCAGCTTCAGAAAAAGCTACAGACAACGCCCTATCAATGCAATCGTGCCGTTGGCCTTGTTCGAAGGGTCTACAACTACGCACAGCAAATGGGAGATTTGCCAGCAGGACTCAATCCGGCACAGTACCTAAAATCCTTCAAAGAAAAGCGGCGTGAGCGATTGTTCAGTGATGATGAGATGATCCGGATAGGCAGAGCAATCTTAAACCTTAAAAGACTCAACCCTTCCGCAATTTACGCATACAGCGCCATTCAATTTCTTTTCCTAACCGGCTGTCGCAAGAATGAGGCACTGAGAATGAAGTGGTGCGAGGTAGACTTCGACCGCGGTATTGTAGAGTTCTCGGAGACAAAAACCGATGCGAGAAAGCAAGCATTATCGGATCAGTTGCGAGGCATACTCCAAAGCTTGCCAAGTCAAGCATTCTCAGAATGGGTATTTCCGGGGCCAGATGTATCAAAGCATATCGTAAATATATCAAAGTCTTGGTCAGCTATTCTGAAAGAAGCACGGATAGAGCACGTCAGGCTCCATGATATACGTCATACAGTACTGTCGGACATCGCTAATGCTACTGACCTACCAACCGCGGCTGCGATAGGTGGTCACAAAAGCATTCAATCAACTATGCGCTACGTGCATGGAAGAAGTGAGAATACCAATCGTGCGCTACGGGCAGCCGCGGCAAAGAAAGGCAGCTTTCTGATTGCTGAGGATGAATGATCAAGGTGGAGATATTACGCAGATGAAGCAACCCAAGAGACGAGTAAGAAACATAAAATTAAGACATCATGAAGTAGCAAAACTAGAAACTGCAAAAGGTGCAATAAGCTCTAATAAACCGCTGCTTCGAAAAGAGGTTGTTACACATGATGGGCTGTTGAACGAAGTGGCTGCCGCCAATCGGGCGGGGAAGAGCATTAGCACCCTACAAAACCGCAGGAGTCAGGGGCTATCGCCTAAGTATGAGCGTCGAGGGAGAAACATATTCTATCGCATAGAGGATATTGATGAAGTCTGGGGAGGTAAGAAACGAGGCTGTGTGTCAGGCGGTTAGCTACAAGGGCACATGATACAGTAAATCAATGCAAAGCTTTGCATTAGCTTGTATAAAACGGACCCATTTTTTCAAAACCTTACCCTTATACCCCCCCCTTTCTCTTGAAGTTAAAAAATCTCTAGTAGAATTACGGAAAGCACATAACACATTACATTTACTATTATAGGTCACTACAGGTCGAACGGCGGTGATGCTCCCGCATGGTTCCAATCGCCATAGCAATTATCGATATAACGCATCGGACACTACGGCTTTGAAAGCCCTAGAAAATTTGCCTGTTAGCGTTACACAGTTGGACGCCGCTAAACTTTACTGCAATCAATTGCATCGTTTTAGCGCCACAACGTCGGAGCTGTGGGGCAAAGTTGCTTATTAGAAACAACATACAGAGTAAAACGCCCTAAAGTCGTTTTCATAGACAAAAAACTAACAATTGGGCGGATTGGTAGCCAGTTCTGTATACAAGCAAACCAACGTATGCATGTTACGGAGGACATAACAAATGGCAGCTCAAATATACGCTTATTATCGTGTGTCAACGCTTCGCCAAGGTGAAAGTGGATTAGGATTGGAGGCGCAGAGAGCGGCAGCCAAGGTGTTCATTGAAAGCAGTTCGGCTGTTTTGTTAGGTGAATACATTGAAGTTGAGAGTGGGCGACGCTCTGATCGCCCTGAGTTGAGCGATGCTCTTAATGCGTGCCGAAAAAGCGGTGCGACCCTGCTAATCGCCAAACTAGATAGATTAGCCCGAAATGTTCACTTTATATCGGGATTGCTAGAATCGGATGTGCGGTTCATCGCCGTAGATATGCCGAATGCTGATCGTTTCATGCTCCACGTTTACGCAGCAATGGCCGAGGAAGAAGCTCGCCGCATCAGCGAAAGAACCAAGGCAGCCTTGCATGCTGCGAAGGCTCGCGGCGTAGAGCTTGGAAAGAATGGAAAAATCCTAGCAAGAAAGCACGCGGAGAATGCAATCGATTTCTCCAAAGAGGTTGGGCCGAAGATTTCAAACTTTAAAGCAGAAGGGTTGTCCATGAGAAAGATCGCAGATCGCCTGAATGCTGACAAAATCACAACCTACAAAGGGGGGAAGTGGTACCCAGCAACGGTTCAGAGAACATGGAAAAGATACGAGTCCCTTCCAACTGGGGAAATCCTTAACCCCCTATGTCGATAACAATCGTACGCAGGTCTGACTTTCTCCATCGGCTAACTCCCGAGACCGTCGTTACGCCCGATGATGCATTCATTGATCGAATTGACCTTTCCATTGGTAATTGGGCGCTTTTAGGAGATTCAGATGCCATTTGTTCTGCGCTGGAGCACTTGCGGCGTGAAACCTTGACAGTAACGCCATATGGCGAAGTTCTCCAAATCTTTCAGGGCGACTTGATCGAACACATACATGACGTCCGTCATCTTCGCTTTACTGCCAACCCGAATGCCGACCGCTTGAATCGGGCGCACACCTTGGTTTCCGGTTCAGTGGGCTTAGCCGGCTGGGGTAATCGTCAAAACCAACGGTTAGATAACGAGAAGGCTCGAATAGTTTTTAGGGCGCAGTTGAATCTTACAAGATTTATCCAAGCTCAACATCTGAAACGTGCAACGCGCCTTGATACACCGAAACTAGCGTCAGACTATGTTTTAGCAATTACACCTGAATCGCGCTGGTACAGGGACGAAGCTCCTCTTCTTCCGGCGACAAATGTAATTATTGGCCCAGACCTCAAGTATGCTTATGCACTCAAAAGCTCGCGGCAAGCACAATTCAGGCGCTACCTAAAACTTATTCATTCGATGTTACATCAATCGTTGGGTGTGGCATTTGAAGATGAAGACGCTGAAGCGTGCCAGCTCCCTAACTTGACTCTCCATCAGATCGAATTCTATTGGGAGTTCGACCATGATAACCCCATCGACTACGTGGTTTCGATTGTACCTCGTCTTCGTCAACAGGCCGCAGATGTCCGGGAAGATCAGTACTTGGTATCTCTTCCTGAATACAGCATTTCATGTCAAAGCCCCTGCATCAAACTTGCGTTGACTAGAACTATTGAACTGAAGGTTTATGCCAAAACAAATCGCAGAGTGCGCTTTGAAATTACTTTCAAGGACCGGGCCATTGGCACATACGGCGGAGGTCAGACCGCTACGACAGCCAAAAGACTTGTTAGTAAGATAGCACCGCTTGCTGAAGAAGCCGCAAGGCGCTGCAACGAAGTATTGCAATCGATTACAGCGGCCCCGCCACCACCCAGCACGATCAGCGCATTCCAGTTGATGCACGCCATATATCAAAAAGCGCGAAGTCCATATGTTGCGGAGACCGTAATCGCGGGCCTCTTAGCTTTTGAAAGGATCACGCCCTACGGCAACGATCCCCTGAAGGAAACGATACATGCGTTGAGAGACGCCGGGATACTACGAACATCGCGCCCGCGCAGCCGTGTTTATGTTGTAACCAACGAGTATAGTGCAGCCTTACAGCGGCTACGTGAGCTGCGATAGCGCCCGGCTAGTATTTCTACTCGCCGAGAGCCGCTGCCTTACTTAGCAAAGCCCATACGTCTGGCCAAAAATGAGACAAATACGGCCGAATGGCTGATTTGAGGGGGCAGGTGGCCCAAGAGCCTAAATCGTTTGTGAGACACACAAATAATGCGCATGAAGATCGCGGTGTGTGAACCTGAAAACCCGACTACGTGTTCAACCGAATGTTCAAGATGCTCTATAAGCTAACGGTGTCCCTATAGTGCGAAATCGATTTATCTATGATGAAATTCCAGCGTTGGCTGAGCCAGTGTTGAATTCTTGCCAACCGTATAAGCAGGATCGTCAAGGTCGGGAGCGATCATCGCAGTAGCAAAGATAATTTGATGATCGGCTGTCAAAGATTCAGACCTATCTACTATCATCCTTTGATAATTCTGGCTGCGTTCTTGCTCCATTCCCTTGTCCTCTATTGTATCGATGAGACAAATTCTGAGATGCCGAAAGAACTCATGCTTCGCTGCGGCAACTAGGAAGGCAACGAAAAAACTAGTTTTTAGCACTACCCTAGAACTAGCGGAGAAGTAGCTATGATCATCAACTGAAATTCTATTTGCTCCAAAATCAAAACTAACAGAATTAGGGTTAACAAAGCTATCTTGGCGCTTCAAATCGCCTCTAAGAAGGGACTTAACTTCTTCACTAATTGTAGTATAGGCGACCGACAAGCGTTTGGCCTGTGCAGCTTCAAGGGCTTTAACTTGATCCTTCAGAATGGAAAGCTTCGCTTCAATGCTTGATTTCCTTTGAGAAAGCTCAGAAACTCTCTTCACAATCGCAGAAGATCTATCCTGATCGACGATTTGACGTTCAAGGTATCCACGAGCAACGTACAGTTCCCGTAGTTCATCCTGTGTTGTAGTCGTCGGACGGCTTTGAATTTCAGCAAGCAATCTTGCGCGCTTCTGCCAGTCAACTGTGGCTGCGGCCAACTGTTCTTCAACTACTTTAAGTCGCTCGCGTCGCCTTTGAATTGCTTCCTCTGTCTGCTTAAGCTGCATTGACACCTCATTCGAAAGCGCCACCAATCGTGCTTTGGCGCGCTCTGAGTCGATTGGGGTCTTGCAGAGATGGCACGCGGACTCACTATCTGGAATCACTGACTCTAAACAGACCGGGCAAGCCTCAAATATGACGTCGCCAAGTGATTCATTCACGAGAGATGCCTCTTGTAAGGCAGTGATTTTTTGTTGAGCGGATGAGGCAAACTGCTCAAGGTCAATTATGGAAAACGAAATTTGGTCTCGCTCTGCCTTTTTCTCATTCAGCTTAGCCAAGGCATCTTGTACGCTACTATAAGCTCGGTTTTGTGCATCGCTAGTCACTTCATCATCTGATCCGGTCAGTTGCCTTCTTTCAACCGTCGCAATTTTAGATACCAAATCCTCCAATTCAATTTCCAACTCCGCCTTCTGCAGATCTACCCATTCTTGAGTTAAATTCTCGCCGGTGTGGCCCATGGCCGTAAATATGGCGCTCATTTCTGAAGAAACTTTATCGAGTTGCGAGTTTAAGGCTCTTACTTCAAGTTGGTTTTCATATATTCTTGTTTCATTAGCGCCGCATAGCAGTCTCCCAACAGCATCCCGTATGGTTGGGGTATCCCAAGCACCCTCAAATTTAAAAAGGCTATCCGTAGGGCTTAGCTGGTCTGCGTAGTGTAGCCGAAGAATCTGGTTCATTGTAAGATTTCCGCTTCCTTCGCTTACTGCTTCGGGAATGTCGAGTAGGCGAAACAAGGCTTGAGAGAAGCTCTCTTTAGTCGATCTTTTGTAGGGATAGCGCATCCACATTTGCTTACCAGCGACAAGGGCTTCCTCTAAAGTTCCCCCATAGATGTCCATAGGCTGTAGTGACTTTGTTGAGACTTCCCGGCAAAGGGTCGCAGTGGAGCCATTTAGAGAAACTTCGGCGTATACTCTAGTGCAAAGCTCCGCTGTTTCACTCCAATCGGACAAATCGCCGCCGAGTGCATAGAATATGAAATTTAAGATAGTCGATTTGCCGGATGAGTTGTCGCCTCGAATGATGTTCACGCCGTTGTGAAACAGTTCGTCGTAAGCAGCGTGGCCGTCTTTTTCTACCCTAAGCCTATTGAGGATCATTGTAGGTTCATACAGTGTCATATCGATACTCCAACAGCCCTGTGCGATGCTTCACGCCGTCTTCTCCAAGAAAATTATACTCACTCGTCAAAACGCCGAGAAACTCAAGAACGTCAGCTTGTTGAGCGTTTTTTTTCTCCAAGGCTTCCTTTAGCGCATCTGGAACATTGATGGCGGTCGCAACTACCTCGCCCTTGGTCCAGGCTTCGGGATCAGCAAGGCCAGAGTCTACAAGCGTATTTGCCGCTGCCAACTGGAACGGCTTCATACTCTTCAGCAACGTCGATTCCTCAGGCAATCTCGCGTAAGGCTGTGCGGCGCCTTCACTTGTGGCCAGTTTTTTGAATCTTCTATGCGCTGGCTTAAGACGGATGTTCTTTATAAAAATAGGAAATAGAAGATAAAAATCAGTTATCCTGAGGAGGTCAAACTCTACCGGACTTGAAGTCCAAACAACCTTGCGTAACTGAAGTAGCCGAAAAATGGTGTTGTAAGGGTCAAATGCAGGCTGATATACAAGGCGTGTCATTTATGCCACCGAACAAAGCACTGCTCTGCCAGCCAATAAAGCATCCCAAGAGCGACATTTAAATTAACGGAAAAGTGGGGAATTTTTGCACATTCCGCAATTATTGGTTCGAGGACTAACTGATCCACAACTTTATCTAACGCATGAGCATCCATGTCATTGAGATATGGTGAAGCAGTCAGCAGAAAGCCTCGTTGCACCTTAGCCAACAGGTACGCAAGTATCTCTTGAGCTGAAGCGTAATATGACCACTCCTCAAGAAGCCTTTCGAACTCCAGTTTTTGATCAATCGCATCTTCTGTGTGTGCTATCCTGCCACTGGCTTTGAGCTTGGCTTCAAGCCCCACAATACCATCGGATGCTTCTTTCTTTCGATGGAAGTACTGCAAATTTCTAACGAAATGGCTTATAGTGTCATTTTCCTCAATAGCTTTCTGGAGTTGAATCACCCAAGCTTCCAAGGCTGCTTGAGTGATTTCAACGCCAACAGAGGGCAAGACAAGAACAGTTGTGTTCTTGTTCCCTGCTACGACGTCTCTGCCAGCACTGGCATTGCTCTGGTTTACTGAATCTCCGGGCATGCCAACGGCCTTCGTTAGTTTTTGTCGCCGCCAGTAATATCTCGCCCAGCGCGTGCTCTACTTTGATCAACCACCTTGCCGCCTTTGCTGGCACTTTTGTTAGTGAACCGAAGCGTCAGCAATGACCCAGCCGCACCTCCAAAAAGAAAGAATAAAGCTTCTGACAAATACTGCATTGGATACCTCAATAACGGCTACTTGCTGCATGTTGCACCACTCAACTATGAATGGCAACGAGCAGCTGCGGATCAGGCTTAAGTCATCCGTAATTAGGCTTTGTGGGTCGGAAGCCCAATCAGAGAGCTTGTGTTCCTTCCAGTCAATTTTTGTATGCGTCCTATGCGCGTCCTGCCGCGGGGATGCAATCGATTGCAAACAGCGTGATCCACTCAAGCAACTGATAAGTAATAATAAACTGGTGCCCCCACACGGACTCGAACCGCGGACCTACTGATTACAAATCAGTTGCTCTACCAGCTGAGCTATAGGGGCGCCGAGCGCGCGTTTAGCAGGGCGAGCGACGGTTGGCAAGCGTGGTTAGGGTGTGATGAGGGTGATGCCCGGAATTTGCCCGATACGGTAGAGGTCCTTGTCGTAGAGATCGCTCAGCTCGTTGATCAGATCTTCGGTCCAGCCGGGTAGATCCAGCTCTTGCTCGACGGCGTCTTCATCTGCGAATTTCCCTAGAAAGGCTGAGATCACGCGCTGTTTTTGCATTTCGGTCATGGCAGGATGCTGCGCCAGATACGCGTCGAACCGGGTCCGGCCCGGCTTTGTCATGATTTCGCGCAGCAGCGCATGTTCGCCTTTCAGCGGGACATGGTGATCCACCCCGGCCATCGCGCGCAGGATCCGGCCCCAGATCAGCGGCGTGTCCTCATTGCACCAGACCGTGATCGGAACGTCGGGGATCGCGGCGCGCACTCGTCCGATCATGTCAGACCAGCGCATTTCAGTGGGAGCGGTGCCCCCCAGATAGCCGTTCATGTTATCGAATTTCGTCTGCGCCATGATCGCGGGCAGGAAGGTGGCTGGATTGCAGATGGCAAAGAATACCTCGATCTCGTCATGTTTGAAGATCTCGTGGAAGACCTGCGTGCGCCACGCGGCCGACGTATAGAATGCACCACCCGACGCCGCCATTTTCGGCGTGCCAAAGAAACCGGGGTTGGACAGCACGAGCCGGTCAGGCGCATCGTCAAAGCCCATTGCATCCAACAGCACTTCTCGCGTGTCGGGGGGAATGGTCCCCTGCGCGGCGACATGAAGGATATCCCGCAGCAGTCTGCGGTAGCTTTTGGGATAGGGCACCTGTGTGTCCCGTCCGCTCAGCATGTCCTGATCGGCGATCAGGCATTTCAACAGCCGGTCCTCATCTGTAATATGGGCGCCTGCGTGAAGAACGAGCTGCATGAGTGTGGGTCCGGGACTGGGGTATGTCGGGCTGGATAGTCTATAAGTGCCTTTGCCACACAGATAAACCGCTTTCAGCATGCAATGCGCCCGGTGCGATGGGTTGAACCCCGCGAAAAAAGCATCAAGTGTGGCAGGCCCGAAGGAGTCCCCTCTATGCCCTATGCCCATTCCGACAGCCAGCCCCCCGTTCTGGCCAATCCTGCGCCGGACGTACGCGAGCGGCTCAAGCTGGAGGGTGGCAAGCAGTTCGAACTGGTGACAGAATTCTCACCGGCGGGCGACCAGCCGACTGCGATCGCGGAAATCAGTCAGGCGATCAGGGACGGCGACCGCGACCAGGTGCTCCTCGGTGCCACCGGCACGGGCAAGACCTACACCATGGCCAAGGTGATCGAGCAGACCCAGCGCCCCGCCATTATCCTGGCCCCGAACAAGACGCTGGCGGCCCAACTATATGGTGAGTTCAAGGGGTTTTTCCCGAACAACGCGGTCGAATATTTCGTCAGCTATTACGATTATTACCAGCCGGAAGCCTATGTCGCGCGCAGCGATACCTTCATCGAGAAGGAAAGCCAGATCAACGAGCAGATCGACCGCATGCGTCACTCGGCAACGCGTGCGCTGCTGGAGCGGGACGATGTGATCATCGTGGCCTCGGTGTCGTGCATCTATGGCATCGGCAGCGTCGAGACCTACGGCGCGATGACGCAGGATCTGATCGTCGGCACCGATTATGACCAGCGGCAGGTGATGGCCGATCTGGTCGCCCAGCAATACAAACGCAACGATGCCGCGTTCCAGCGCGGCAGCTTCCGGGTGCGGGGCGACAGTCTCGAGATTTTCCCCGCCCACCTTGAGGACCGCGCCTGGCGGCTCAGCTTTTTCGGGAACGAGCTGGAGGCGATCACCGAATTCGACCCCCTGACGGGTGAAAAGACCGGCAGTTTCGACAAGATCCGCGTTTACGCCAACAGCCACTATGTAACCCCAAAACCGACGATGCAGCAGGCCATCATCGGCATCAAGAAAGAGCTGCGCATCCGCCTTGATCAACTGGTCGGCGAGGGCAAGCTGCTGGAGGCGCAGCGGCTGGAGCAGCGCACGAATTTCGATCTGGAAATGCTGGAGGCGACCGGCGTCTGCAACGGGATCGAGAACTATTCGCGCTACCTGACGGGCCGCGCCCCCGGCGAGCCGCCTCCGACCCTGTTCGAATTCATCCCCGACAACGCCATCGTGTTCGCGGATGAATCCCACGTCAGCGTCCCGCAGATCGGCGCCATGTACAAAGGCGACTACCGTCGCAAATTCACGCTGGCCGAGCATGGGTTTCGCCTGCCCTCCTGCATGGACAACCGCCCGCTGAAATTCGAGGAATGGGACGCGATGCGCCCCCAGTCGGTCTTTGTTTCCGCGACACCTGCGAAGTGGGAGATCGAGCAGACCGGCGGCGTGTTTACCGAACAGGTAATCCGCCCCACCGGCCTGCTGGACCCGATGATCGAAATTCGCCCGGTCGAGACGCAGGTCGACGACCTGATCGACGAGGTGCGCCGCGTCACCGCCGCCGGCTTCCGCACGCTGGTCACGACCCTGACAAAACGCATGTCCGAGGATCTGACCGAATACATGCACGAGCAGGGGATAAAAGTGCGCTATATGCACTCCGAGATCGACACGATCGAGCGGATCGAGATTCTGCGCGATCTGCGCCTTGGTGCCTTTGACGTGCTGATCGGTATCAACCTTCTGCGCGAGGGTCTGGATATTCCCGAATGCGGCCTCGTCGCGATTCTGGATGCGGACAAGGAAGGCTTCCTGCGCTCGGAAACCTCGCTGATCCAGACCATCGGACGCGCCGCACGCAACGCCGAAGGGCGCGTGATCATGTATGCCGACCGCATTACCGGCAGCATGGAGCGGGCAATGGGCGAGACGGATCGTCGCCGCGATAAACAGATCGCCTATAACGAAAAACACGGCATTACCCCCGCCACCGTCAAAAAGAACGTCGAGGATATTCTGGCCGGTCTCTACAAGGGCGACGTGGACATGAGCCGCGTCACCGCCAAGATCGACAAGCCGCTGCATGGCGCCAATCTGGCGGCCCATCTAGACGCCCTGCGCACCGATATGCGCAAGGCCGCCGAGAATCTCGAATTTGAGGAGGCCGCCCGCCTGCGCGACGAGGTCAAGCGGCTGGAGGCTGTCGATCTGGCGATCTCCGACGATCCGCTGGCCCGCCAGTCGGCGGTTGAAGCGGCGGTCGAGGCTGGCTCCAAGACGCGCGGCAGGTCAACCGCAGGCAAGCCCGGTCAGCGCGGCGGGAATGTGAAACGGCGCAAGAAGTAACAGGCCTCCGGGCACAGGGCCGGAACCTTTTGCCGGACAGACGCGTTGCATTGCGAACGTTTCATCATGGAGACACGCAATGGAATATGGCATTTTCGGCATCATCATTCTGGTTCTGGACATCTACGCGATCTACCAGACGCTCACATCCTCGGCCTCGACAGCGGCCAAGGTGGTCTGGACGCTGGTCATCCTGATCTTGCCGGTGTTGGGCTTTATCGCATGGCTCATCGCAGGTCCGCGCGGCGCATCGGCGCAGGTCTGACGCGCCCACAAACCGGGATAACTGACAAGAGCGGGCCTTGTGCCCGCTCTTTCGTTTTCAAGTCGCAGTTGCGGGTCAAAAATCGAAGAGATCTTCCAGAAATCCGCCGCGCTTTTTCCGCTTGCGAGGCCGGTCCCCATAGTCGCGGTCATCATAGCCGCGATCAGGCGCTTGACGTGTCTGCGCGGGCGGAAGCGTTTCAGCGGCTGAGCGTTCGATGATCTTGTCCAACTCGCCCCGATCCAGCCAAACTCCACGGCACTGGGGACAATAGTCAATCTCGACCCCTGCTCGATCCGTCATCACCAGTTCCGCGCCATCAACGGGACATTTCATCGTTTGCTTCTCCTGTGTTGCCCATTTCATGTGGGAACGCACGCGCCGCGCCGCAACGGCAAATCCACGATTTCTCACCAGGTTTGTGATTGGCGCGGACGTGAGCTGCGACTAACCTGGGACCAAATGGAACGCTGCTTTTTGACCCACCCTCCGCAAGGACGCGCCCCTTGACCCTGCTGCTCATGGCCGGAACCGGAGAGGCGCGCCAGATCGCCCAAGCACTCGAAGAGCGCCACGCCGATTTCATCATCTGGCTACCAAGCGACGGACGCATCGCGCGCGACTGGCCGATTAATGCGGCACGGGGGGCACTCGCAGATTGCCTGCAAGACCCGGCAATCACCGCCGTTCTCGACACAACGCACCCCTTCTCCACCGACATAACGCGGGAGGCCATACAACACTGCACGGCGCACGGCCTGCCCTATTGTCTGCTGTGGCGCCCGGAATGGCGCGCCCGGACCGGCGACCGCTGGACCCACGTGCGGACCGAGGCAGACGCGGCCAGACACATCCCGCCCGGCGCGACCGTCTTTGTCGCCACCGGGCGCGACAGGCTGGCGCTGTTCGAGGCGCTGAAGGCTGCGCATGTCTATTGCCGCCAGATCGGCGCACCCGATGCGCCCTTTCCCTTCCCGAATGGCGAATACCTGACGCAGGATCCCCCCTTCACGGTCGACGAGGAGATCGCGCTGTTCCAGCGCCTTGGCATTGACTGGCTGGTGCTGCGCAACGCAGGCAGCACGCGGGCAGTAACCAAGCTGACGGCGGCGCGCCACCTGGGCCTGAACGTGCTGATGATCGACCGCCCCGCCCCGCCGGCGGACACCCTGCTTGCCGCTTCGGTCGCCGAAGCACTGGACTGGGCGAGCGCGCAATGATCCGCATCATCGAAACGCCCACGGATGTCGCGGCAGGCGCCGGCGCACTGGCCGCCACCTGCCCCCGACTGGCGCACGCCTATGCGCTGACCGGCCCCCTGCCCCTGCGCCGCAGACCGGACGGCTTTGCCGAACTGCTGTCGGCCATCGTCAGCCAGCAGGTCAGCGTCGCATCGGCCAATGCCATCTGGGGTCGGATGCAGGCCGCAAACCTGACTGCCCCCGCGCCGATCCTTGCCGCGGGCGACGACGGCCTGCGCGCCGTCGGTCTCAGCCGCCAGAAAATCCGCTATGCGCAGGAACTGGCTCGCGCCGGAATCGATTTCGACGCCCTGCGCGAGGCACCTACGGAGGACGTCATCCAGACCCTGACGAAAGTGCCCGGCATCGGCACATGGACGGCAGAAATCTACGCGATGTTCAGCCTTGGCCATGCCGATGTCTTTGCCCACGGCGATCTAGCCCTGCAGGAGGCCGCGCGCATCCTCTATGATCTGCCGGACCGCCCCAAGGAGCAGGCCATGCGTGAAATTGCGGCGGCATGGAGCCCTTGGAGATCGGTTGCCGCCCGTCTGCTTTGGGCCTACTACCGTCTTGAGAAACAAAGGGAAGGCATCAGATGACGCGTGTATTGAACGCTGGCCGCAAAGAGCCGGTTTCGGGCGAAACCAGATCCATCGTGGTCTTCCTGCACGGCTATGGGGCCAATGGCCCCGACCTTCTGGGCCTTGCCGATCCCCTTGCCGATCATCTGCCCGATACGCTGTTTGTCGCGCCCGACGCGCCGGAATCCGTGCCGGGCCTGCCAAACGGGTTTCAATGGTTCCCCATTCCGTGGATCGACGGCAGCAGCGAGGAAGAAGCCGAGCGTGGGTTGCTGGCCGCTTCGGAAGACCTGAACGCCTTTCTCGATGCGCTGATGGTGGATGAGGACGTCCTCCCCGAGCAGGTCGTGCTGTTCGGCTTTTCCCAAGGCACGATGATGGCGCTGCATGTCGCCCCCCGCCGCGAGGACGAGATTGCCGGCATCGTCGCCTTTTCCGGTCGCCTGCTGCGCCCGGAGCTGTTGGCCGACGAGGTTGTCAGCCGCCCGCCCGTTTTGCTGGTCCACGGTGACGCCGATGATGTCGTCCCCGCGCAATCACTGCCGGAGGCCGCCGAGGCGCTGCAAGCTGCGGGATGGAAGGACGTCTATGCCCATGTCATGAAAGGCACCGGCCACGGCATCGCCCCTGACGGGCTGCAGGTTGCGCTGGCCTTCATGGCGGACAAGCTGGGGCTGGGCTAAGCCCTAGCCCATGTCCTCCCTGGGCCGCATCACCAGCCAGATCAGCGCCCCGCCCGCCAGCGCCAAAAACGGCACCATCGCCAGATTGACGGCCATCCAGCCCGACTGCGCATTGCCGCCCGAGCAGTTCATCAACCCACCCGACGCCAGCGAGGCGACGGTGACGCCGCCGAACACCAGCAGATCGTTCAGGCCCTGCATGCGCCCCCGCTCGTGCGGCTCATGCGCGCCGGCCAGCATCGACGTGGCGCCGATAAAGCCGAAGTTCCAGCCAACGCCCAGCAGCACCAGCGCGACAAAGAAATTCTCCAGATTGACGCCCTGAATGGCGACCACGCCGGCAGCGCCAAGGATCGCGATCCCCGCGCCCAGGATCTTTTCCACGCCAAAGCGCGCGATCAGATGGCCGGTAAAGAAGGACGGGATATACATCGCCAGAACATGCGCGGTGACAACATCCGCCGCGCGCCCCGCATCAAACCCGCAGCCGACCACCGCCAGCGGCGTCGATGTCATCACGAGGTTCATCAGCGCATAGGACACCATCGCGCAGATCACCGCGACGGCGATGCGCGGCGTCTTCAGCAACTCCATCCGCGAACGACCGCGCGGCGCGTCCACGCTGGGCACCGGCGGCTTGGGGATGTTCAGGAACAAAAACAGGACCGACCCGATGATGTTCAGCACGATCACCGCGATATAGGTGCCCAGAAATGGCACCACCATCGCCTCGGCCGTTACCTTGACCAGCTGCGGACCAATGATGGCACTGACCAGCCCCCCGGCTAAAACGTAGGAAATCGCCTTGGGGCGGAACTCATCGCTGGCCGTGTCGGCGGCGGCAAAGCGGTAAAAACCCTGCGCGCTCATGTACATGCCGGTCAGCAGACTGCCCAGCAGAAACAGCGGAAAGGACGCCACGTACAGGCCGTAAGCGCCCACAGCCCCGCCCAATGCACCACCGGTTATGCCGACGAAAAACCCGACGCGCCGTCCAAATCGCTGCATGATCGCCGAAATCGGCGTCGCAGACAGCATGGAGCCGATGACGATCATCGAAATCGGCAAGGTCGCAAAACACGGATTGCTGGCCAGCCCGGTCCCCGCCAGACCGCCGACGACAAAGATCATCGGCATCTGCGCGCCCAGAAACGCCTGCGCCATGACCAGAACGGTCACGTTGCGGCGCGCGCGGGCGTCGTCTGTCATGGGGGCGGCATAGGTCATGCCGCAGAGTGCTAGATAGGTTGGCCCGCATTGGCAAGCGCCGCGGCGATCAAGCGACCTCGGCGACCTGCCCCCGGCCCAGCGGGTCCATGTCGCGCACCGGCTGCCCGGCCATATGCCCCTGCCAGTCCAGCACCTGCCGCATCAGCACCGATCGCCCGACGCACAGCAGCGCGGGCGGCTCCAGCCCGCTGGCCTCGATATCGGCGGCCATGCGGCTAAGCGTCGTTTCGATCACCTGCTGCTGCGGCGTGGTGGCATTGCAGACCACTGCACAAGGCTCGTCCGGGTCGCGGCCATTGCTGATCAAGGACGCTGAAATCTGCGCCGCATGTTTCATGCCCATGTAGATCACCAGCAGCTGACTGCCCTCGGCCAGCGCCTTCCAGTTCAGCGACGAAGGCGCGTTGCCGGTGTGGTCATGGCCGGTGACGAAGGTCACCGACTGGTTCAGATCGCGGTGCGTCACCGGGATGCCGGCATAGGCCAGCCCGCCAATTCCGGCGGTGATGCCGGGAATGATCCGCACCGGCACACCGTGCTGCACCAGCGTCTGCGCCTCTTCGCCGCCGCGCCCGAACACAAACGGATCGCCGCCCTTCAGGCGCAGCACGCGGCGGCCCGCCCGCGCCAGTTCGACCAGCTGACGGGAGATATCGCGCTGGACAGCGGACGGTTTACCGCCGCGTTTGCCGGCATAGATCTTCTCGGCCTGCGGCGCCCAGTCCAGGATGCACTCCTGCACCAGCGCGTCATAGACCACCACATCGGCCTGCCGCAGCGCGTTCAGGGAGTGGATGGTCAGCAGGCCCGGATCACCGGGACCGGCACCGCAGAGCCAAACCCATCCGGGCTGAAATGAGGGCCACTGATGCGGCGGAAGGGGGAGCGAATCGAGCATGACAGCCATATTGCGGCGGCTTTCGGGATTTGCCTAGAGGGCGGGCAGATGGCTGCGGGACGGGCACCGAAACGCGGTTCGCACGCCCGCGCGGGCCAGATCACATCCGTTCAGGCGAGAGGCACGGTATACGAAAAATGTACCGAAAAATGGCTTTTTACAGAATTTAATTTTAATTCGCGTTGTCATTCCCTGCGACATTTGGAACAGCGTTCTACCATCGCCCACTGACTGATCGCGCCAAAAGAGTCATGCTGGACCGAATCGGAGACGGCTCCAGCCTGCCCTGCGCGGCCAGTTCGGGATGCGCCGCCGCGCGGCGCAGGACGCCTTCGGCCTGCCACGCGGCGAGCAACGCGGGCCGGGCCGCGGCGCTGACGCCGGACCTGTTTGACCGCGCCGCGCGCATACGGCTCAACCCGGTCTCGGCCAGCGCCCGTATTCCCTCGGGCCGCCCGTCCATCAGCGGCACGCGCCCTGCCTTTTCCAGCGCCGGAATTGCGCGCAGCCAGTTCGCCACGCCGGCGGCATAGCCTGCGTCCATGACGACGGACGCCTCCGCACGGCCCAGCGCGCGTGCGGCAGCCAGCATCAGGTTGCCGCTGGTCTTTTCCAGATACTCCGTCAGATGCGCGTCATCCTCGAACGGATCGCGATAGATGTCCCACTGCCGCGCAACAATCAGCGCGTCCAGCAGGGCAGCACCCTCGCCGTCCAGAATTTCCGCCAGAGGCGTTATCACCTCGTGCCGCCGGACAGTGCCGCCTTGCGCAATTTCCTCCAACGCGTCGCGCCACCATTGCAGGCGCATTTCGGCAATCATGGATTCCTGCGTCATCCACGGCGCGCGCGACACCTCGACGTTGAAGGCATAGACCGCGAACAGAACCGGGCGCGCCGCCACCGGCGCGGCCATCGCAGCGCGAAACCGGTCGGGGTCGCCGCGTTCGACAATACCCGCGCAGCCGATCAGGTCCTGGCTCAGCTCAGGCACCTTGCAACAGCTTCCAGTTGATCGCATCCAGCAGCGCGTCGAACGATGCATCAACGATATTTGCGCTGACACCGACGGTGGACCAGCGGTTGCCCTGCCCGTCCTCGCTGTCGATGATGACGCGGGTCACGGCCTCGGTCCCGCCCTGGGTGATGCGCACCTTGAAATCGACCAGACGCATGTCGTCGATGCCGCTCTGGTAGCGGCCCAGATCCTTGGCCAGCGCCTTGGACAGCGCGTTGACCGGGCCGCGATCGCAGCCCAGCTCGTCCATCGACTCGCTGACCGACAGTTTCTTCTCGCCGTCGACCTTCACTACTACGACGGCCTCGGACAGGCTGACCATCTGGTCCCGCTTGTTCTTGCGCCGCTCGACCGTGACCTTGTAGCGCTTGACCTCGAAGAACTCGGGCAGAATGCCCAGCGCCCGCCGCGCCAGCAGCTCGAAGCTGGCCTGCGCGCTGTCGTAGGTATACCCCTCCGCCTCGCGCTCCTTGATCTGGTCGAGGATGCGCGCCAAGGCCGGATCATCCGGCGCCACCTCGATCCCGGCATCGGCAAGGCGGCGGCGCAGGTTCGACTGGCCGGCCTGATTGGACATCGGAATGATGCGCGTATTGCCGACCAGCGCGGGGTCGATATGCTCGTAAGTCGAGGGGTCTTTCAGGATGGCGCTGGCATGCAGCCCGGCCTTGTGCGCAAAGGCCGACGCACCAACATAGGCCGCCTGCCGCATCGGCACGCGGTTCAGGATATCGTCCAGCTTGCGGCTGATCTGGCTGAGGTTTTCCAGCGCCTCCGGCGTGACGCCGGTCTGGTAGCTGCTGGCGTAGGGTTCCTTCAGCAGCAGCGTCGGGATGAGCGATGTCAGGTTGGTATTGCCGCACCGCTCACCCAGACCGTTGAGCGTGCCCTGGATCTGCCGCGCACCGGCATCGACCGCGGCCAGCGCCCCCGCCACGGCGGTTTCGGTGTCGTTATGGGTATGGATGCCAAGGCGCTCGCCGGGGATCCCCGCCGCGATCACCTCGGACGTGATGCGCCCGATTTCGGCGGGCAATGTGCCGCCGTTGGTGTCGCACAGCACGATCCAGCGCGCGCCTGCGGTCAGGGCGGCGTGGCAGACCTCCAGCGCGTAGGCGGGGTTCGCCTTGTAGCCGTCAAAGAAATGCTCGGCGTCCAGCAGCGCCTCGCGGCCTTGCCCGACGAGATGCGCGACCGAGGCGGCGACGTTTTCGGTGTTTTCCGCCAGCGTGATCCCCAAGGCGCGCTCGACATGGAAATCATGCGCCTTGCCGACAAGGCAGACGGCGCTGGTGCCGGCGTTCATCACGGCGGCCAGCACATCGTCATTCGCGGCGCTGCGGCCTGCGCGTTTGGTCATGCCGAAGGCGGTCATTGTCGCGCGCGTCTTCGGTGCGGCGTCGAAGAACGCGCTGTCGGTCGGGTTCGCGCCGGGCCAGCCGCCCTCGATATAGTCGACCCCGAGGGAGTCCAGCATTTCCGCGATGCGCTGTTTCTCGGCGGTCGAGAATTGCACGCCCTGAGTTTGCTGGCCATCGCGCAGGGTGGTGTCATAGAGGCTGAGGCGAGTGCGGGTCATCGCGCAACACCGGCGATCTGCCCGCGCGGAATCAAGGCGCGCTGTTGCGCGCCGCCGCGCAGCGCCCGACCGCCCCCCGGGCGGGCGCTTTTGCTGCGCCTGATCGTGTCGGCACCGTTCGATCTAGCTGCACGATAAAGCGCGCCGCTCAGAGGGCAGGAGCGCCCCCCCGCGGTCGGGCGCCGCGCGGCTCGAGACCGAAAGCTGACGTTGGAGTAAAGGAGGCCGGTCACTTCAGGGCTTCCAGCTTGGAAGGATCGAAGTCAGCACCAATCTGGAATCTAGAAGACATGCCTTTTCGGTCTTCGACAACAACGCCCGCTCCAGTTAGTGTACTACGAATTTTATCTGCAACCGCCCAGTCTTGTCTACGTTTTGCTTCATCTCTACTGAGCATCAAGCTTGCAATCAAATCATGATACTCGCTTTCTCCGACGCTTGAGACTCCTAGTCTGTTGGTGACATGCAACGAGTCCCAGTCCTGGATGAGGCCCAAGAAATCTAGCGACGCTGCGAACTCAGAAATACCGACTGCACTTCCATCTTTCTTAAGCTTATGCAGATTAGCGATAGCGCCAGCAGTATTCAGGTCGTTGGAAATCTGCTCGAGCACGTCGGATGACGGTTGCCATTTTCCATTCTCTTTAAGAAGTTTGACCATATCTGAGGTGTAGCCCGCTTGGAGCAAAGTGAAGGCCCAGTCTTCAAGGGTACGCTCCGCCTCTTTTGCCTTCTCAGCCGTCCAATCCATCGGCTTCCGGTAATGCGTCGACAAAAACACAAACCGGATCACCTCGCCCGGAACGCCCTGATCCAGCAGGTCGCGCACGGTAAAGAAATTGCCCAGCGACTTGGACATCTTCTTGCCCTCGACCTGTAGCATCTCGTTATGCATCCAGACCTGCGCGAACCCGGCGTCGGGATGGGCGCAGCAGCTTTGGGCGATCTCGTTCTCGTGGTGCGGGAACATCAGGTCGTTGCCGCCCCCGTGGATGTCGAAGCTGGCGCCCAGTAATTCATAGGCCATGGCCGAGCATTCGATATGCCAGCCGGGGCGCCCGCGCCCCCAAGGGGAATCCCATCCCGGCAAGTCACCTGTCGACGGCTTCCACAGCACGAAATCCATCGGGTTGCGCTTGTAGGGTGCGACCTCGACCCGCGCGCCGGCGATCATGTCGTCGATGGACCGGCCTGACAGCGCGCCATATTTAGAATAGCTCTCGACCGCGAACAGCACATGGCCCTCGGCGGCGTAGGCGTGGCCCTTGGCGATCAGATCCTCGATCATGGCCACCATCTGCGGAATGAACTCGGTTGCGCGGGGCATCAGGTCCGGCTCCAGCGCGCCCAGTGCGCCCATGTCCTCCAGGAACCATGCAATCGTCTCGTCGGTGATCTCGCCAATCTCGCGGCCAGTCTCCGCCGCGCGGGCGTTGATCTTGTCATCGACGTCAGTGAAGTTGCGCGCGTAGGTCACGGCATCCTCGCCATAGACATGGCGCAGGAGGCGATAGAGCACGTCGAACACCACCACCGGGCGCGCGTTGCCCAGATGGGCGCGGTCATAGACGGTCGGGCCGCAGACATACATCCGCACGTTGGTCGGATCGAGGGGGGTAAACACCTCTTTCTTGCGGGTCTTGGTGTTGTGCAACTGGATCGTCGTCATGGCGGGCCTCGCAGGGCTGGATGCGTCGGGTTGCGGCGGGCTTAGCAATTCCGGCCTGTTATTGGAATAGCCCAGATCGCCACGCCTTTGTTCGCTGAGCAAGCGCGCCCTGCCGCCGCCCTGCCAGAAAAAGCGTTGCTGCCTCCACCGCAGGCCAAATGCGCTGACAGGCTGAAAACGACACATGTCGCAATCAGGACAGACAGCCTCCCGCATTCATGGCGTCATCACTCCATAACAGGGAGAGATGGCCATGACGCCATTCAGCAAGATCGCCCTTGTCGTGCGCACCATCGGCGCCGAAAGGGGCCGTGCCGCACGTGGCGGACCGGGACGCGGCATCTGATGCCGCCGCCTTTCCCTTCGCCCCTGTAAATATGAGCCTGACATGAACGCAATCTCCCCCCGCCGCACCGGTGGACGTGCCGCAAGGCGCGCCGAACGGTCTGCCCCGATCACCGGCGCCATGCGCTCCATCCGCCCCGGAATGGAGGGCGGTCGCTACAGCCCCCTGACCGATGCCGACGTACTGCGCATCCATCACACCGCGCTGGACGCGCTGGAACAGATCGGGCTGGCCGACGCGCCGCCCAGCGGCGTCGCCTACCTGACCGGCGCGGGCGCGATCCTGGGCGATGACGGGCGCATCCGCTTTCCCCGCGCGCTGATCGAGGACACGATCGCAAAGGCAAATCGCAGCATCACCCTGATGGGCCGCGATCCACAGCACGACATGCAGCTATCGGGTACGCGGGTGCACTACGGCACCGCAGGCGCGGCTGTGCATATGGTCGATGTGGACGGGCGCAATTACCGCGAATGCACCGTGCAGGACCTGCATGATGCGGCGCGGATCGCCGATGTGCTGGACAACATTCATTTCGTCCAGCGGCCAATGGTCTGCCGCGACATCGCCGATAACATGGAGATGGATCTCAACACCATCTACGCCTGCTGCGCCGGCACGACCAAGCATGTCGGCGTGTCTTTCACCGAGCGCGCCTTTGCCCGCGAGGGCATGAAAATGCTGCACATGATCGCGGGCAGCGAAGAGGCATGGCGCGCGCGGCCCTTCGTGTCGAACTCCAACTGTTTCGTCGTGCCGCCGATGAAATTCGCGACCGAATCCTGCGAGGTGATGGAGGAGGTCATCACGGGCGGCATGCCCGTGCTGCTGCTGAGCGCCGGTATGGCGGGCGCGACCGCACCCTCGACCATCGCGGGCGCGATTGTGCAGGCGACTGCCGAATGCCTTGCCGGTCTGGTCTATGTCAACGCGGTCAAGCCGGGGCACCCGGCGATCTTCGGCACATGGCCCTTTGGGCTCGACCTGCGCACCGGCGCGATGACCGGCGGGTCGGGCGAGCAGGCGTTGCTGAGCGCGGGCTGCGCGCAGATGCACCGGTTCTACGACCTGCCCGGCGGCGCGGCGGCGGGGATCACCGACGCCAAGCTGCCCGACATGCAGGCGGGGTGGGAGGCGATGTGCTCGAACGTGATGGCGGGCCTGTCTGGGTTGAACATGGTGTACGAGGCGGCGGGGATGCATGCATCCCTGCTGGGGTTCTGCCTCGAATCGCTGATCCTCGGCGACGATCTGATTGGCCACGCGCAGCGCTGCGTGCGGGGCATCGAAGTGGACGACGAGACGCTGGCGCTGGAACAGATCCGCGAGGTTTGCATCGACGGCCCCGGTCACTATCTGGGCACATCGCAGACACTGGCGCGGATGCAGTCGGATTACCAATACCCAAAGACCGGCAACCGGATGAGTCCCAAGGCATGGGACGAGGGCGGCAAGCCCGACCTCAACCGCGATGCGACCACCCGGAAGGAGGCAATACTGTCAGAACGCTCCGCCGCGCGCTTTGCCCCCGATGTCGATGCAGCGATCCGCCAGGCGTTCCGGATTCACCTTCCTACCTGACGCACCGCGGGCTTAAAGCGTTTCCCGAAACGCTTTAAGCCCGCACATGCCGAAGCACATCGCTGCGATTGCAAATCAAGCCCGCGATTCCGAGACGCAGATCGAAGCGTATCGCTTGGCCGACAACGGCAGCCTCATCAAGATCAGGAGGGGAAGATCGCCAAGCTGGAGCGCAAGAAGCTGCTATTGATCGAAAAAGCTGCTGGATTTGCGCTGCCAAAGACCAGAGTTGGAGAGCGCATGGAACATATAAAAATAGCGGCTCAGCACTCAAGAGAACGGTATTAAAACCGACTTTTGCAGAACCTCTGCGGTACTCGCGGAACTCGGGCTATCAAGCATCTGAAACCGCCCTGCCTTTTCAGGCGCTAGCGGAAATTTCAACGTCAAAAGGGGGGATGGTGGAGCCTAGGGGGATCGAACCCCTGACCTCCTGCATGCCATGCAGGCGCTCTCCCAGCTGAGCTAAGGCCCCGACGCGACCTGTGAGGCCGCTGAGTGCTGACTTAGGCAAAGCGCCGGGCAGGATCAAGCGAAAAAATCCGGCCCGGCATGCAATATCAGCTGTCGTCGTCGTCTGCGGCGACATCGGCGATCTCGTCCAGCGAGACATCCTCGTCGTCGTCTTCGTCTTCCAGCACGTCGTCGCCCAGATCGACGTCGACGTCGTCGTCATCGTCCAGCACCGCGTCATCGTCGGTGTTGGCCTCTTTCATCTTTTTCGTCTCGGCATCCTCGGCGTCGGCCTTGATCGAGCGGCTCTTGCCGGTGTTCAGTTCGACCACTTCGCCGGTGTAGGGGCTGATGATCGGGTCCTTGTTCAGGTCGTAAAAGCGCTGGCCGGTTGTCGGGCACAGGCGCTTGACGCCCCATTCTTCCTTGGGCATGTGCGTCCCTTTCAAATATGGTGCCTTGCATGCGATCTGCGCCACCTGCCATAACGGGGCAAAGGTGTCAAAGCCTTTGAGCATGAGCAGCAGCACAGATCAGGCATATGGGCCAGCATATCCTTCCCGGCAACCCCCCTATCGAAGTTACCCTGCGCCGTTCGGCGCAGGCGCGTCGGATTTCCTTGCGCGTGTCCGCCTTGGACGGTCGCGTCACGCTGACCCTGCCCAAGGGGCTGCCCGAACGTGAGGCGCTGGACTTCGCCCGGTCGAAGCAGGGTTGGCTGGCCGGGCATCTGGCAGACCGCGCGCCGGAAGTGACAGTGGCGCCGGGCGCATCCCTGCCGGTCGAGGGGCGCATGCTGCGGCTGGAGGCAGGCACAGGGCGCCGGGTGACGTTGGCGGGCGATACCCTGCTGGTGCCGGGGGGCGATCCCGCCCGGTTACAAGCCTGGCTGAAGATACTGGCGCGCGACCGGCTGGCCACAGCGTCGGATCATTGTGCCGCCGCGCTGGGACGTCCCTATGCGCGGCTTACCCTGCGCGACACACGCTCGCGCTGGGGGTCGTGTTCATCCACCACCGGTCTCAGCTATTCGTGGCGGCTGATCATGGCACCGCCCGAAGTGCTGAATTATGTCGCCGCGCATGAGGTCGCGCATCTGGAGCAGATGAACCACTCGTCCGCCTTCTGGGCCGTCGTCGCACGGCTGATGCCCGATTATCAGACCCACCGCGATTGGCTGCGCCAGAGCGGAACGGCGCTGCACCGCTACCGGTTTGATTGACGGGGGTGCGATTTGTGATCACAACATATCCATGTTGATGAACCCCCGCCCCGATCCGGCGCCTGCCGCGCATGACCGCGTCTATCGCGGGCTGCGCAGCCGCATCATGTTCGGCGAGATGGCGCCCGGCGAAGCGCTGACGCTGCGCGGCGTCGGCAAGGAATTCGACGTGTCGATGACCCCCGCCCGCGAGGCATTGCGCCGGCTGGTGGCCGAAGGCGCGCTGACGCTCAGCAATTCGGGCCGCGTCTCGACCCCCGAGCTGAGCAACGACCGGATCGAGGAGCTGGCTGCCCTGCGCTCCCTGCTGGAGGTCGAACTGGCCAGCCGTGCCCTGCCCCGCGCGCATATTGCGCTGATCGACCGGTTGACCACGATCAACGCCGCCATAGCCGAGGATATCGCGCGTCAGGATGCGGTGGCCTATATCCGCCGCAATCTGGAGTTTCACCGCACGCTGTACCTGCGCGCGCAGGCGCCCGCGATGCTGGCGATGGCCGAAACGGTGTGGCTGCAGCTGGGTCCGACGATGCGCAAGCTCTACGGCAAACTGCGCCAGAAGGAAGCGCCCCGCTATCACCGCCTGATGATCAGCGCGCTCAAGGCTGGAGACGAGCCGACCCTGCGGCTTGCCGTGCGCTCGGATGTCACGCAAGGGCTGCGGATGTTGGCAACCTAAAGCCCTCGCGGTCGATGCGGGCGGCTTGCATCCGATCCGTGGCTCAGATCAGATGCAGAACGCCTTAAGCCGCCAGACCCTTGCTGCCCATATCCAAGTATTTCTGGCGGCGGTCCGCGATCAGCGCCTTGGGGCTTTTGCCGTCCAGTTCTTTCAGCATCTCGCCCAGCGCCTGGCGGACGTTTTCAATGGTCTTGGCAGCAGCGCGGTGCGCGCCGCCCATCGGCTCGTCGATGATGCGGTCGGCGACGCCCAGCTTGATCAGGTCCTGCGCGGTCAGGCGCAGTGCCTCGGCGGCCTCGCGCATTTTCTCGGCGTCCTTCCACAGGATCGACGCGCAGCCCTCGGGCGAGATTACCGAATAGACCGAATGTTCCAACATCGCCACGCGGTTGGCGGTGGCAAAGGCGACCGCGCCGCCCGATCCGCCCTCGCCGATCACGGCGCTGACCAGCGGTACGCCGATTTGCAGGCAGGCTTCGGTCGACCGGGCGATCGCCTCGGACTGGCCGCGCTCTTCGGCGCCCTTTCCGGGATAGGCGCCGGGGGTGTCAATCAGGGTGATGACGGGCAGGCCGAACTTGTCGGCCATTTCCATCAGGCGGATCGCCTTGCGGTAGCCTTCGGGCCGGGCCATGCCGAAATTATGTTCGATCCGGGATTTCGTGTCGCTGCCCTTTTCATGGCCGATCACCATGACGGGGCGATCTTTCAGCCGGGCAAGCCCGCCCATGACCGCATGATCGTCGGCAAAGTTCCGGTCGCCGGCCAGCGGCGTGTATTCGGTGAACAGCGCCCTGATATAGTCGCTGCAATGGGGCCGTTCGGGGTGGCGGGCCACCTGGCATTTGCGCCACGGCGTCAGATCCCTGTAGAGATCGCGCAGCATGATCGCGGCCTTTTTATCCAGCGCGGTGGCCTCTTCTTCGACGTCCACGCCCTCACCAGCGCGGGCCATCGCGCGCAGCTCTTCGGCCTTGCCCTCGATTTCGGCGAGGGGTTTTTCAAAGTCGAGGTAATGGGTCATCCGTAAAGCTCCGGTTGGTGCCAGCGTTATATGGCCGGACGCCACCGGAAATGCAATCAGTTCGGCAGATCCAGTGCCGCGCGCAGCGCCATTTCGGGTGCGGCAAGCACCGGGACGCCAACCCCCGCCAGCAAAGGCGCGGCGCCCGCCATCGAGGCCTGCGCCAGCACGACACAGGCGGCGCCGGGCGCGGCGCTCAGGTTCTCGCGGATGGCGCTGGCAATGACGGCGTGAAAGGGGGCGATCTGCCCCGCCCCGAACAATGGCCAGAACTGCCCCAGTGACAGGGCATGCACCCGCGCGGTGTGACCCGCGCGCTCCAGCGCCCTATCCAGCAGCGCGGCAGAGGGGGCCAGCGTGCTGTCCAGGCAATAGGCCATGACGATATCGCCGCGCGCGTCGGCCGCGATCTGCGCGGCCTTGGTCATCATCGGCGCATCAATACGCAGGATGCCCAGACCCTCGGCCATCGGTCCCAGCGTCGTGCAAGTGCAGAGCACCGCGCCGCGGGCCTCGCGGACCGCCTGCGCAATCTCGCCCTGCAGAGCGGCATCCGCAGCCTGCGCCCGGCTTAGCCAATCGGGCCGCACGACATGGCGCAGCTGTGCCTCCGGCGCGATCTGGGCGGCAAGGTCATCGAACGCGGCGCGATGCGCCTCGGCGGTGTGCAAAAGTGTCAGTGTCATGGCAGGCCCCTTCTAGGCGGGCCATAGCACAGGGATCAGCGTTCCGACCAGCAGCGCCGCCATCGTCCAGTTAAAGATCCGCAGCCGCACCGGTGTGCCCAGCAGCCTGCGCATCTGCTGGCCCAGTGCCGTCCAGCTGGTCGTGCTGATGGTCGACACAGCGCAATAGGCCCCCGCAACCCACAGGATCGCCGACGGCTCGCGTCCGCCAGCATAAAGTGTGATCGCCGACAGCGCCATGAACCACGCCTTGGGATTGACCCACTGGAACGCCGCGGCCTGAAGAAATGTCAGCGGCTTGCCGGTCTGCTCGCCTGCCGCGCGCGCGGGCGGCGCGGCATTGGCGATCTTCCACGCCAGGAACAGCAGGTAGGCGACGCTCAGCACCGTCAGAACGGTCTGCACGATGGGAAGCGCCTCGAAAACGCGGATCACGCCGATGCCGACCAGCGTGACCAGCACCGGCATGCCCAGCCCGACGCCGAACATATGCGGCACCGTCCGGCGAAAGCCGAAGTTGGCGCCCGACGCCATCAGCATCAGGTTGTTCGGGCCGGGGGTGATCACCCCGACAAAGCAGAAGGCGATCAGCGCGAGGAAAATCTCAAGTGTCATGGCCGCAGTAATAGCGGGCGGCGCAGGTAATGGAATCGCTTTTTGCGGCGGCGGGCCACGCGCCGCTTTTCAGCGCATCGCCGCCGGGCTATGCCTTGGGCCATGAAAACGATGCAAGATATCTACGCCGAGACTGTTGCCTCGGGCGCGCTGACCGCCGATCCCGCGCAGGAGGCCGTTCTGCCCGAGCTTGAGCGTATTCGCGTCGCGCTTCAGGCCGCGCAGCCCAAGGGATGGTTTCGCAAATCGACCGAGGCGCCCAAGGGCCTCTACATGTGGGGCGGCGTCGGGCGTGGCAAATCCATGCTGATGGACATGTTCGCCGCCTCGCTGGATGTGCCCAATCGCCGGGTGCATTTCCATGCCTTCATGCAGGAGATCCACGCAGGCATCCATGCCGCCCGCCAGAAAGGTCTGCAGGACGCGGTGGCGCCGGTCGCCGCCAAAGTGGCCGAGGACTTGCGCCTGCTGGCCTTTGACGAAATGCAGATCAACGACATCACCGACGCGATGATCGTCGGGCGGCTGTTTCAGGCGTTGTTCGATGCCGGTGTCGTGGTGGTCACAACATCCAACAGGCTGCCGGACGATCTGTACAAGGACGGGCTGAACCGGCAGCTGTTTCTGCCCTTCATCGAGCTGCTGAAACAGAACATGGTTGTGCACCACCTCACGTCGCCCAACGATTACCGACAGGACCGCATCAAAGGCAGTCAGACGTATTTCACCCCGATCGACGCCGAGGCCCGCGCCCGGATCGAAGACATCTGGCAAAGCCTGACCCAAGGGCAGGCGCAGCCCCATACCCTGACGGTGCAAAAGCGCCAGCTGGAAATTCCGGCCTTTCACAACGGTGTGGCGCGGGCGACGTTCTATGACCTGTGCGGGCGGATGCTGGGCCCTGCCGATTATCTGGCGCTGGCGGATGCCGTCCGCGTGCTGGTGATGGAGGATATCCCCCTGCTCAGCCGCCAGAACTTCAACGAGGCGAAACGGTTCGTGACCCTGATCGACGCCCTTTACGAGGCACGCGTGCGGCTGATTTGCAGCGCCGCCGCAAAGCCGGAATTTCTTTATGTCGAGGGCGAAGGCAGTTTCGAATTCGAACGCACGGCCAGCCGCCTGCGCGAGATGCAGTCAGACGGATGGGGCGAGGCCTGACAGATGCACAGAAGGCCAGCATGCGCTGCATGCCACCCCCTTTCAAAAAGCTCTCCAAAGGCTATATACATCGCCAGATACAGACTCGCTTAACACGACATGGACGACATGACCCTTCACCCGTGGACTATGACTGAAAACGACGAGGGCGATTCCGACGCGTCGGTCGTCCTTGCCACGCGCTCGCAAACCAAACGCCCGCCTCTGTACAAGGTGCTGCTTCTGAACGACGATTACACACCGATGGAATTTGTCGTCGCCGTGCTGGAGCGATTTTTCAACATGAACAGCGCGCAATCTTTCGAAATCATGCTGACCGTCCACAAGAAAGGCGTTGCCGTCGTCGGCGTCTTCAGCCACGAGATCGCAGAAACCAAGGTGGCGCAGGTCATGGACTTTGCCCGCCGGCATCAGCATCCGCTGCAATGCACGATGGAACGGGAATAGAATACACGTGACAGGTATCCGGTTATCTTTGGCGCTGGAGGGCGGTCTGACCCTTCCGGACGCAGCGCGTATCGCCGTATTCGCCCCGGTGCCGGACAGCGATCTTTCGCCGCTCCCTGCTGATATGTGCCACGTGATTACCGGCGACAAACCCGCGCATGATCACTTTGCCGGGCTCGGATACACCTGCAACGTCGCGCCCGAGGCGCGCTATGGTGCCGCGCTGGTCTGCCTGCCCCGCGCCAAGGACGAGGCGCGCGCCCTGATCGCCGAGGCGGCACGCGTCACCGATGGGCCTGTCATCGTCGATGGGCTGAAAACCGACGGCATCGAATCGGCGCTCAAGGCGTGCCGCGCGCGCACTACTTGCCACGGCCCGATCAACAAGGCCCATGGCAAGTTGTTCTGGATGGACCCCGCCCCCCAGTTTGACGACTGGCGGGAAGGCCCGCCGCGCGACATCGGCGAGGGGTTCGTCACCGCACCCGGCGTATTTTCCGCCGACGGGATCGACCCGGCCTCGCGCGCGCTGGCCGACAATCTGCCAGAGACGCTTGGCGCGCATGTGATCGATCTGGGTGCCGGTTGGGGCTATCTTTCGCGCCGCGCGCTGGAGCGGGACAAGATCAAACATATCGACCTGATCGAGGCGGATCACGCCGCGCTGGCCTGCGCCCGCCTGAACGTCACCGACCCCCGCGCGCGCCTGCATTGGGAGGACGCGCTGCGCTGGCGGCCCGAAACAGGCGCCGACACCGTGCTGATGAACCCGCCCTTTCACACCGCCCGCAAGGCCGATCCGGCGCTGGGCCGCGCATTCATCGCCGCCGCCGCCGAAATGCTGAAGCCATCCGGCCAGCTATGGATGGTGGCCAATCGCCACCTGCCCTACGAGCGGACGCTGGCGGCCTACTTTGCCGACGTGGCCGAGGCGCCGGGCGGCGATACCCGATTCAAACTGCTGCACGCGCGGCGACCCCTGCGCAAGCCGCGCTGAGGCGCAGCATCACTCCAAGGATACGCAAATGTCATTTTCCATCTCCGGCAAGACGGCCATCGTCACCGGCGGCGCCAACGGCATCGGGCTCGCCATTGGCCGGCATCTGGCCGACAAAGGCGCGAATGTCATGTTCGCCGACATCGACGAAGAGGGGCTGATCGAGCAGCTGGGCGACAACCCCGAGGAAGGGCCGATCCGGTATTTCGCCGGCGATCTGCGTGAAAAGCTAACGCTGGCAAACCTGCTGTCCGCCACCATCGACGCCTTTGATTCGATCGATATTCTGATCAACGCGTCGCGGCAGGTCAGCGTATCGGACCCCCTGAACCCCGACGATGACGCCGTCGACCTGCTGATCGAACAGAACCTGATGACGGCCCTGCGCCTGAGCCAACTGGTCGCCAAGCGTATGATCAAGCAGTCCGAGGGTCTGGAGGAGCCGGCAGGCGGCACTATCGTCAACCTGTCGTCCATCGCGGCAAGATGCGCGCACCCCGAACTGCTGGCCTATGCGATATCGACGGCCGCGGTCGATCAGATGACGCGCTCGCTGGCCGTCGCCTTGGCGCCGCACCGGATCCGGGTCAACGCGGTGGCCTTTGGTTCGGTGATGAGCCGGTCGCTCCAGGAATCGCTGAAAGATCACGGCGACTATCGCAGCGATATCGAACAGCACACCCCGCTGGGTCGCATCGCCGCATCCGGTGAGCTGGTCGAGGCCGTGCAGTTCCTCGCCAGTGAAGGCGCAGGGTTCATGACAGGCCAGATCCTGACGCTGGACGGGGGCCGGTCACTGGTCGATCCGGTCGCGTCACCGGCACATTGACGCCGCAACACGGCACAGAACGAGGCACTTGATGAGCGACGATTTCACCTCCCAAAAGCGCCGCGCGGCGGAGTGGTTCCACGCCCTGCGCGACCAGATCGTCACCGCCTTCGAGGGGCTGGAGGACAGCCACGACACCGGCCCGCTGTCGGACGCCGCCCCCGGTCGTTTCGAGCTGAGCGATACCAAGCGCACCGCCGAGGACGGCAGCGACGCCGGCGGCGGCCTGATGAGCGTGATGCGCGGCGGGCGTGTGTTCGAAAAGGTTGGCGTCAACGTCTCCGAGGTCTATGGCCAGCTTGGCCCCGCCGCGCAAAAGGCGATGGCCGCACGCGGCGTGCCGCGGATGGAGAGCGATCCCAGCTTCTGGGCCAGCGGAATCAGTCTGGTCGCGCACATGCAAAACCCGCACTGCCCCGCCGTTCACATGAACACCCGCATGTTCTGGACACCGCATGCGTGGTGGTTCGGCGGTGGCTCCGATCTGAACCCTTGCATCGAGTATGCCGAGGACACCGCGCATTTTCACGATCAGCAAAGGCTGCATCTGGACCCGCACGGCACGGATCATTACCCCCGGCTCAAGGCGTGGGCCGACGAATATTTCTACATCCCCCACCGCCAGCGCGCGCGCGGTGTCGGCGGCATCTTCATGGATGATCAGAACTCCGGCGATTGGGAGGCGGATTTTGCCCTGACACAGGACATCGGTCGCGCGTTTCTGCCCGCATTCGTCCCGCTGATCGAGGCGCGCCGCACCCAACCCTGGACAGAGGCGGACAAGGACGCGCAGCTGGTGCATCGGGGCCTCTATGCCGAGTATAACCTAGTCTATGATCGCGGCACCAAGTTCGGCCTTGCTACCGGGCACGACCCCAGCGCCGTGCTGATGTCCCTGCCGCCCATGGCGAAATGGGTGTAGCGCGTCAGTCGATCTGCAGATCCACCCAGACTATCCTGTGCCGGCTGGCGGCCTGCGAAAGGCGCGCGCCTTCGCCCTCCATCGGCCAATGCACCCCCGACGCGGCGATCGCCCAGTCACGGGACGGCAGAACGTAGCTGACACGCATCTGCGGCGGGGTCACTCGCGGCCATTCGACCGTCGCTTCCGGCGGCGCGCCGGGCGGGGCGCCTTGCCGCAAAGGCGCCGGGTCCGTCACGCGCGGGTCGGCCAGAAGGCCCCTGATGCCGGCCTTGATCCCCTCGCTCTTGTCCGGATCTTGATTGGCATGGCCCAGCAGCACGAACCGCTGCTCTGGCGCCGGACCAAACGCGCCATCGAGGTAATGCTGCCAGAATCGCAGCTGATCGTGATTGCGGCGTCCGTTGCGATCCTCCGGCCCGTCAAACACCGGCGCGTTGGCGTGAAAAGCCAGCAGCGTGATCGGCCCGCTGTCGTGTAGCACTGGCACCGCCCACTGCGCCACGTCCGCCAGTCGCAGCACATCTTGCGCCTGTGCTGACGGAAACGGCGCGCCGTCCACCATCGGCAGCATCGCCTGCGGCACGTCGCGCCACAAGATATCGCTCAGGTCCTGCACGCCGTCCATGTCGACCGGATAGCGCGACAGGATCGCCATGCCGCCCTGTCCGGCAAATGCGCCATGGCCTTGCGCATCCTCCGGCTCGCCCAGCCGCCCGTCACCGTCCATATCCAGACCCGTCGCCATGCCGGTGTTCGGCAACCGGGCAAACAAATGGCCATAGCGCAGACCCTCCGCCGCAATCAGATCGCGCAGCGCGGTCAGCGCGCGCAATTCCATGTCGTAATCAACGTTCTGAAGCAGCAGGATATCGGGCGCGACATCAGCGATGATCTGCGCCACGGCCTCGGCCTGCGCATCATCGCCGCGCAGGATGTCGCGCAGCAACAGGCCTGGCCCATCGCGTGACAGCTCGGCGTTCCATGTGGCAATCCGCAGCGTCTGTGCCCCTGCGGCGTAGGCCAGACACAGCCAGACAGCGCAGAACGCGGCTAGACGGCTTGCAGTTCGTCCTCGGCCTCGGCATAGGCGCGCTGCCGTTTTGCGGTGATCAGTTCGGCCACCCGGTGCATCGCGACGCCCCGCATGATCAGACTGGCAGGAATGAACGCCCATGCGCATATGATCCAGATTAGCGTTATGGGATCCAGCACCTTGCCGGAGTCCAGCACCCCCATCAATATCGAGACAAGGACCGGAAGCAAGAATGGCAGCACAAATCCTACGGATATGTTAATTGATGCCTCCCGGTTAAGCTTTTTCACCACGTCGGCGACGCCGGTAGGGTCAAAAAGCGGCAGGTTCATCCACACATTGAAGGCCCCACGACGCACGGGCCAGCCCAGAACACGCACGATCAGCACGAAAGCGATCAACATGAGCAACGACATCGCATAGGTAATTCCGGCCGCCATTCCGATGAAGTCCGAAAATCCCGGTGGCATATGCGCCGGCACCAACGACATGACTGACCGGACCGGCGAATAGGGGAAATCCAGCGCAGCCCCCACAGCCCCGCCGATATCGCCAAAGAGAATGGCCACCGGGCCGGGATCGTCCCCACCGCGCGCGATAATTGCGAGGCAAAGAACCGACACGGAAATCGTTGTAAACTTGATACGATTGTAAGGCGGCGCGAACCGGAATTCCAGAATACTGGGCGAGTGTGCCGTATATTCGACAAACACCAGCAGTCCCGCGACAAAACCAGTCAGGATTATGAAATGACTGGCATCCTGCGCTCCCGACGTCAGCATGAGCGACGGCAGTACAACCAGAACGGCAACAAGACTTGCGCGCGCGAACGCGTTGATTAACTGAGCTAACATTTCCCAAACCCTTCAACTTGGCGCGCTGCGATACGATTCCGCAGCGTTTCTCCAAACTGACCCGCTCTTGATGGCGGTCTTCGTTAACGTCTTGTTAGCACTTTTCCGCCGATAAGCTCTAAGCAAAATTTGGGACTCGACATTGTTTCCTCCTTACTAAACGCTCAACTGATGCGCGAATGCATCAATTTCGTGTCCAGATTTGGCACTGAATGTATCGACTACAACATCTGGTTGCCCGGCCCCATTGGGGCACTAATCGGCGCATCCCGCCCGGATTGTTGACCCGGGCGGAACGAATCATACCCAAGGGCGCGTTGTGCCGACGCTGGACTCGAACGTATCGATGGCCTGAACCTTTTCCATGGTCAGCCCAATATCGTCGAGGCCCTCCAGCAGGCAGTGCTTTTTGAAGGCGTCCACCTCGAACGAAATCACGTCCCCGTCCGAAGTCGTGACTGTCTGCGCCTCCAGATCCACTTCGATCCGGGCGTTCGCGCCCTTCTGGGCCTCGGTCATCAGGATATCGACCTGTTCCTGCGGCAGGGCGATCGGCAGGATGCCGTTCTTGAAACAGTTGTTGTGGAAAATATCGGCAAAGCTGGGCGCAATCACGCAGCGGATGCCGAAATCCTTGATCGCCCAGGGCGCGTGTTCGCGGCTGGAGCCGCAGCCGAAATTGTCACCCGCGACAAGGATCTCGGCGTCGCGATAGGCGGGTTTGTTCAGCACGAAATCGGGGATCTCGTTGCCGTCGTCGTCATAGCGCATCTCGTCAAACAGGTTCACGCCAAGGCCCGAGCGCTTGATCGTCTTGAGGAACTGCTTGGGGATGATCATGTCAGTGTCGATGTTGATCATCGGCATGGGCGCGGCAATTCCGCTGATCTTGGTGAATTTTTCCATCGGTCTGTCCTTTTGTCGGGGCCGCGCGCCGGGAACTTGGCCTATGCGGCGGGCGTTCATCCTTGGAACGCGAAGGGAGTGGTCATCATGTCATACAGCGAAGGCACGAAGGTCGAATGGGATTGGGGCGGCGGCACCGGGACCGGCAAGGTGACGAAGGTTTACACCCGGAAAATCACCCTGACGATCAAAGGCACCGACGTAACGCGCGACGCCTCGGACGATTGCCCTGCCTACCGCATCGAGCAGCAGGACGGGGACGAAGTGCTGAAATCGCACAGCGAGCTGCGCGAATCGCCCTGACGCCGCGATCATCACATCATCTCGCGCACATCGGTCAGGCGACCTGTTATTGCCGCCGCCGCTGCCATGGCAGGGCTCATCAGATGCGTGCGTCCGCCGCGGCCCTGACGGCCCTCGAAATTGCGGTTCGACGTTGCTGCGCAGCGCTCGCCCGGTGACAGCTGGTCGGGGTTCATCGCAAGGCACATGGAGCAGCCGGCAAGCCGCCACTCGAAGCCCGCTTCGATGAAAATATCGGCCAGCCCCTCCTCCTCGGCCTGCGCCCGGACAAGGCCCGAGCCGGGGACGATCATGGCGCGCAGGCCTTCCTTGATCTTCTTGCCTTTCAGGATCGCGGCCGCAGCGCGTAGATCCTCGATCCGGCCATTGGTGCAGGAGCCGATGAAAACCGTGTCGATCTCGACCTCGCGCAGTGGGGTGCCTGCGGTCAGCCCCATGTATTCCAGCGACCGCTTGGCCGCGTCCACCTTGCCGTCTTTGAAATCATCGGGTGCGGGAACGTTTGCGGTGATCGGCAGAACGTCCTCGGGGCTGGTGCCCCAGGTGACGACGGGCGCGATATCCTCGGCCTTCAGTGTCACAACCTTGTCCCAATGCGCATCGTCGTCGGAATAGAGCGTCTTCCACCAGGCCAGCGCGGCCTCCCACTGCGCGCCCTTGGGGGCGTGGGGGCGGCCCATGCAGTATTCAAACGTCTTCTCGTCCGGCGCAATCAGACCGGCGCGCGCGCCGCCCTCGATGGCCATGTTGCAAACGGTCATCCGGCCTTCCATCGACAGGTCGCGAATGGCCTCGCCGCAATATTCGATGACATAACCGGTGCCGCCGGCGGTCCCGGTATGGCCGATGACGCTGAGGGTAATGTCCTTGGCGGTCACGCCCGGCGCCAGCTTGCCGGTGATCTCGACCTTCATGTTCTTGCCCTTCCGCTGGATCAGCGTCTGGGTGGCCAGCACATGCTCGACCTCGGACGTGCCGATACCATGCGCCAGCGAGCCAAAGGCGCCATGCGTCGCGGTGTGGCTGTCGCCGCAAACGACGGTCATGCCGGGCAAGGTCCAGCCCTGCTCGGGGCCGACGATATGCACGATGCCCTGACGGATATCCGAGACGGGGTAGTAGTGGATACCAAAATCGGCGGCGTTCTTGTCCAGCGCCTCGACCTGGATCTTGCTTTCGGGGTTTTCGATCCCCTTGGCGCGGTCCAGCGTGGTCGGCACGTTGTGGTCCGGCACGGCAATCGTCCGTTCAGGCGCGCGCACCGTGCGCCCGGTCATGCGCAAACCCTCAAAGGCTTGCGGGCTGGTCACCTCATGCACGAGGTGGCGGTCGATATACAGCAGGCAGGTGCCATCATCGGCTTCGTGAACCAGGTGGGCATCCCAGATCTTGTCATAGAGCGTCTTGGGGGACATAGGTCCTCTCCCGTATTGTCAGATTATATGGAAAATGAGCAGGCAAAAGCCTGTCATAGATGCGCGAGCACCGACAGCGACGCGCCGAAAAACCGCCAGGGCAGGCGCGAGCGGTCATCGATATCGAAAATCATTTTCATGCGATTGAGATACTACCTGCAACCGAGTCTCGCAAGGGCCATGGTCAATCGGGCGCCAGCATGTACCCTTCGCCGCGCACCGTCTGCAGATATCGCGGCTGTTTCGGGTCCGCCTCGATCTTGCGGCGCAGGCGGGTGATCTGGACGTCGACGGCCCGCTCCTGCGCCTGCCCCCGGTCGCGGCCCAGATCCTCGACCAGCCGCGCGCGGCTGACCGGCTGGCGCAGGTTCTGCGAAAAGAGGCGCATCAGCTGCACTTCGGTCGCCGTCAGGCGAACGGGAACGCCATGCTGGGTCAGCTCGGATCGCTCCATGTCATAGCGAACCAGCCCCAGGTTGAGGATCTTGGGCGCCGTGCTTTCGGGTTCAGCCTCGGGCATGCGGCGCAGGATTGCGTTGATCCGCAGCAGCAGTTCCTTTGGCTCAAACGGTTTGGCGAGGTAATCGTCTGCCCCGGCCTCCAGCCCGGAAATCCGGTCCTCGGTCTCGCCGCGCGCGGTCAACAGCAGGATCGGCGTGTCCAGCGTGGTCCGAAGCGACCGCGTGAGCGCGATCCCATCCTCGCCGGGCATCATCACGTCCAGCACGATCAGATCGAACTCCAGCCCCGCCAGGACGCGCCGCGCATGGGCCGCGTCCCGCGCCACCGACACGAGGAACCCGTGCCGGGCCAGAAATTTGCGCAACAGGCCGCGAATGCGTTCATCATCGTCGACGATCAATAGATGCGGGGCTGGATCGCTCATCATCAGGCCCCTCTCAGCGCTTGGTAGCGGCGGCGCATCTCCGGGTCCATCATCGCTTCCAGTACCTGACGAAATCCCGTTACGGCATCCGGACCGGCGGCGCGGTAGGCGGCACGCAGGCGCACCCGCTGCGCGTCGCTCAATTGCCGCTCCAGCGCCCGGCCAGCCTCGGTCAGATGCAGGTTGCGCTCGCGCTTGTCGGAGGTGCCGACGCGGCTTTCGACCAGACCGTCGTCGACCAGCGTGCGCAGAACGCGGTTCAATGATTGCTTGGTCACGCCCAGAATATTCAGCAGGTTGGTCACCGTCGTGCCCGGCTTGCGCGCGATGAAGTGAACCGCGCGGTGATGGGCCCGCCCGTAAGCCATTGTCGCCAAAATACGGTCCGGGTCGGCGGTAAAGCCCTGATAGGCGAAGAACATCGCCTCGATCCCCTGCTGCAATTGCTCGTCCGTCAGAAACAGCAGCGTCTCGCCGCCTTGCACCTCTGCCATGTGTCGTCACTCCTGCCGTATTTCAGAACAACTTACGTCAGCTTTATTGACTTTCCAAGTTGCAACTGTTAGCGAATCGCAGTTTTCGCGCAATTAAACGTCCGGTTCGGTCGTATCCAGCGCAACAAATGCAAACATACAGCTTTGGAGACCGGCAATGACAGGCTACGACGACCGCGACGGCAAGATTTGGATGGACGGCAGAATGGTCGATTGGCGCGAGGCCAACATCCATGTGCTGTCGCACGCGTTGCATTACGCCAGTTCGGTATTCGAGGGCGAGCGCGCGTATAACGGCAAGATTTTCAAAAGCCGCGAGCATTCGGAGCGCCTTCATTTCTCAGCGGGCGAGCTGGACTTCGGGGTGCCCTACACCGTCGACGAAATTGAGGCCGCCAAGGCGGAAGTCCTGACAACCGCCGGCCTGAAGGACGCCTATATCCGCGCGGTCGCATGGCGCGGCGCGGGGCCTGATATGGGTGTCGCCAGCGCGCGCAACCCCGTCCATCTGGCCATCGCCGCCTGGGAATGGGGTGCCTATTACGGCGACGCCAAGACCAAGGGTGCCAAGCTGGACATCTCGAAATGGAAGCGCCCCAGCCCCGAGACGATCCCGGTCCATGCCAAGGCGGCGGGCCTCTACATGATCTGCACCACCTCCAAACACGCAGCCGAGGCCAAGGGATGCTCGGACGCGCTGTTCATGGATTATCGCGGCTACGTGGCCGAGGCGACGGGCGCGAACATCTTCTTCGTCAAGGACGGCGAGGTGCATTCACCGCTGGCCGATTGCTTCCTCAACGGGCTGACGCGGCAGACCGTCATCGGCATGCTGAAAGAGCGCGATATAGTCGTGCATGAGCGCCACATCATGCCCGAGGAAATGGAAGGGTTCCAGCAGTGCTGGCTGACCGGGACAGCGGCCGAAGTGACGCCCGTGGGCATGATAGGTGACTACACGTTCGAGGTGGGCGCGCTGACACGCGACATCGGCGCCGCATATGAGAAGCTGGTGCGCAGCTGAACGCCGCAATCTGGCATACAAGAAAGGGCGCTTCCATCGAAGCGCCCTTTTTCAATGAGCGGTTGGCCGCGTTATCCCGGCGACAAGCCCCTGAGCCGCTCGGACCGGCGACGCAGCAATTCGACCGTTGTCAGCAGCAGGATCGAAACACCGACTAGGATCGTCGCGACCGCGAGGATCGTCGGCGACACCTGTTCGCGCAGGCCAATGAACATCTGCCACGGCAGCGTCTTCTGGCTGGCCGAGCCGACGAACAAAACCACGACCACTTCGTCAAAGGACGTGATGAACGCGAAGAGACCGCCTGAAATGACACCCGGCAGGATCAGCGGCATCTGCACGCGAAAGAATGTCGTCACCGGATTCGCGCCCATATTCGCCGCCGCGCGTGTAAGCGAGCGGTCAAAGCCGACCAGCGTCGCCGTCACCGTGATGATGACGAACGGAATGCCCAGCACGGAATGCGCCAGGATGACCTTGACGTAGCCGACGAAATCCTTGTCCAGCCCCAGCGTGCCTTCCATGAAGTTACCGATCTTCGAGTAGAAGAAGAACATGCCCGTTGCCGAGATGATCAGCGGCACGATCATCGGGGAAATCAGAATCGCCATGATTGCCCGGCGAAAAGGCACATGGCTTTGTGACAGGCCGATGGCGGCCAGCGTGCCGAGGCTGACCGAGATGATCGTCGCGATGGGCGCGATGATCAGCGAGTTCTTGAAACTGCGTTGCCACTCGTTGTTGGTAAAGAAATCACGGTAGTGTTTCAGCGAATACCCCTCGGGGTCAAAGCTGAGCATTTTGGGCGTGAAGGTAAAGAAGTTCTCGGCGTTGAACGACAGCGGAATGACCACAAGGATCGGCGTGATCAGAAAGATGAAGACCAGCGCACAGATCACCCGGAAGGTGTAGTACCAGACGCGTTGGCCGAACGTGGCGTAGATTGGAAGGCTCATGTCGCGTTACCCCAGTTTCACGTTGTCGATGCCGACGATCTTGTCATAGCACCAGTAAAGCGCCAGCACGACGACCAGCAGGATGGTTCCCAGCGCGGCGGCAAGACCCCAGTTCAGGCTGGACGAGATGTGATAGGCGATCCGGTTCGAGATAAAGACACCCTTGGTGCCGCCGACGATTTCGGGCGTGATATAGTAGCCAATCGACAGGATGAAGACCAGGATCGACCCCGCGCCGATGCCCGGAATGGACTGCGGGAAATAGACCCGCCAGAACGCCGTCCAGTTGGTCGCGCCCAGCGATTTGGCCGCGCGCAGATAACTGGGATTGATCGTCTGCATGACCGAGTACATCGGCAGAATCATGAAGGGCAGCAGGATATGCGTCATGGCGATGATCGTGCCGAACTGGTTGTTGATCAGCACCAGCCGGTCATTGTCGGCGACCAGACCGATCCATACCAGAACGTCGTTGATCACACCGTTCTGTTGCAGCATCACCTTCCACGCCGAGGTGCGCACCAACAGCGATGTCCAGAATGGCAGCAGCACGAGCATCAGCAGAATGTTCGCCTTGCGCATCGGCAGGTTCGCCAGCAGCCACGCGACGGGATACCCCAGCAGGATGCACGCGCCCATGATGGTCAGCGACATGATGATCGTGCGGATGAACAGCTGGATCAGAACGCGCTTGTTCTCGGGCTGCACGGCAGCACCCTCGGGCGTTTTCTGCATGTCGATCGCGTTCAGGAAATAGCCGCTGGTATAGGGCCCGCTATGCGTCTTGATAATGCGCCACGTCTCAACCTTGGCCCAGTTCCGATCGACGTCTTCGAAAATCTGGGTGTAATTCGGCGCGGTCAGCCCGGCATTCGCCAACGCCATCAAAGCGTCCTTTTGCGGGCCATTATAGGCTGCCAGATCATCCGCAAAACCGGGACGTGTCACGTCTTGAACAAGCGCCAGATAGAGCGACTCCATCGGCTTTGTTTTTTCGACGACCTTGTTGTTGACCAGTCCGGTGATCACCCCGAAAGAAGTATAGACCCGCGCGGCGAGCGGCAGCAGCGCCGAAGCTTCGGCCGAGGGGGCAAAGTTCATCTCGCCGGTCGGCGGCTCATCCGCCAGCCAGCGGATCCGCTTTTCCTGCGCCGCCAGCAGAGCGTCATCGACGGCCACGCCTTCGGGGGCATTGAAAATCTCGTAATAGGTTTCACGCTCGCCCCAGCGGGGGTCGATCTCTTCCAGCAGGGCCTGCGCGTCCTTGCCCGGATCGTCCAGCTTGCGGCCTGCCTGACGGAACAGGGACGACATGCCGCTGGACTCGTAGTTCAGACGCGAGCCGAGCCGGGTGTGGCGCTTCATCTCCGCCGCAAGGAACAGGTCGAAATACATGTCGCGGAACACCGGCTCTGGCGGCAGTTCGTCACTCTCGCCGTCCCATTTGGCCAGTTCCTCAACCGTATAGGGCAGCGTGTTTTCGACGATCTGGTTCTCGACCGAGCGGAACAGCATGTCACCGATGGGCAGGATGAAGGAAATCAGGACAAAGATCAGCAGCGGCGCAATCAGCGCCAGCGCGCGCATTTTCTGTACCCGCAGCGCGCGGCCAAGGCTGCGCTTCAGCGGGGTTCCATCGGCGGCCAGGACCGGCGCATTGGTTGCGGTATCGCTCATGTGTTCAGGTCCCTTCGACCAGGATGATCACGCTGTCGGCCGTGCGTCTGCGGATGTCGGCGACGTTTTGGTATTCGGGATCGGCATAGGCTGCCTGGGCCGCGGCATAGCTGGGAAATTCAATCACCACATGCCGCTTGTAGCTCTCGCCTTCGCACGTTTCGGACTGGCCGCCGCGAACAATGAATTGTCCGCCGTGGCGCGCCAGTATCGGTGTGTCCCGCGCGACGTATTCAGCATACGCCTCGGGATCGTTTACCGTGATATGTCCGATCAGATACCCCTTGGGCATAAGCGCTTGATCCCCGTTTGGTGCGTGCGGCCCGTCCGTTGCGGGCCGCACTTTAGATCTGGCAAGAGGCGGGCGCGCGGGCCCGCCTGATACCGGTCTTATTGAGCCAGCCACGCCTGGAATTTGGTGTCGATATCGTCGCGGTAATCAGCCCAGAAGATGAAGTTCGGCTGAAGGACGTTTCCGGCGTTGGCGGGATCGGTCGGCATATGCGGCGCCATGTCGATGCCCAGATCGGCGTGCTGTCCGACCAGAGGCGCGGAAGAGGCGCGCGCCGGACCGTAGGAGATGTATTTCGCCTGATCTGCCAGATGCTGGGTGTCGGTGGTGGTCTTGACGAAATCGATCACCCGCGCCAAGCGTTCTTCGGACAGACCGGTCGGAATGATCCAGCCGTCAAAGTCATAGACCTGGCCATCCCACAGCATCGCAACGGGCTGATTCTGCTCTTCGATCACGCTGAAGAGGCGGCCGTTATAGGTCGAGCCGATGAAGACTTCGCCGTCGGCCAGCAGCTGCGGCGTATCCGCGCCTGCGGACCACCAGACGACGTCGTCCTTGATCGCCTCCAGCTTGTCCAAAGCCTGCTGCTGTCCTTCGGGAGTGGCAAGCACATCGTAGATGTCCTCATTCGCCACGCCGTCACACATCAGCGCCCATTCCATGTTGTTGACCGGGCGCTTTTCCAGCGAACGCTTGCCGGGATACTTCTCGGTGTCGAACACGTCGCAGATACTGCTGGGCGGCTCGGTGCCTTCGGGCACCATGTCGGTGCGATAGCCGAAGGTGGTCGAATAGACGATCTGCGGGATAAAGCAGTCGGATACAATGACCTCGCCGAAATCTTCGGTCGGGGTGGAGCCGTCGTCGCCGGGGGCCAACATCTCGTCATGGTCGATTTCCATCGCCAGACCTTCGTCGCACAGGCGCATCGCATCGGCGCCGGTCACGTCGACCAGATCCCAGGTGATGTTGCCCGCCTCGTTCTGGGCGCGCAGCTTGGCGACCGCCTCGTTCGAGCTTTCGTCCCAGGAAATGCTGAGCCCGGGATTCGCCTCCATATAAGGCTCTGCATAGGCTTTCTTCTGGCTGTCCTGATAGGCGCCGCCCCATGACACGATCGTCATCGAATCGGCCATCTCCTGCGCCGACGCCATGCTGGCCGCAGCGGTCAGCGCCGTCGATGCCAGCAATGTTGTAGTAAATTTCATTATCGTCTCCCTTGGTATCCCGTTATTTATTTTAAAGGGGGGCCGCCACGGGTCAGGCAGCTGATCCCACTTTCATCGGGCCGGTGAGGGCCACGATATTCCTGTCGTCATGCATCCAGCGCGCGGCAGTCCTGCGGCAGCCAGCCGATTTCCAGCTGCTCGCCGGGTTGCAGACGTCTTTGATCGGGCGCGTTGCGGGTCTTGACGATGAAATCGTCATTGCCGGCAACCCGCAGGCGCGTGCGGAAGATGTCGCCCATATAGACGAACTCCAGCACCTCGGCCTTGAGCGTATGAACGCCCGGCTGCAGACGTTTCTTGTCGAACTCCACCCGCTCGGGGCGGATTGAAACCTGCGTGCGTTCGCCCACCTTGCTGACGTTGATCGGCTTGCAATCGATCAGATCACCGTTGTCCAGCTCGACCAGAGCCAGATCGCCCTTGATCTCCTTGACCACGCCTTGAAGCGTGTTGTTCTCGCCAATGAACTGCGCGACGAAGCTGTTTTCAGGCTTCTCGTACAATGTGTCGGGCGCGGCGATCTGCTGAATTCGGCCATCGTCGAACACGGCGACGCGGTCTGACATGGTCAGCGCCTCGGTCTGGTCGTGCGTCACGTAAACCGTGGTAATGCCCAACTGGTGCGCCAGATGGGTGATCTCGAACTGCATTTTTTCGCGCAGCTGCTTGTCCAGCGCGCCCAGCGGCTCGTCCATCAGGACGAGCTCGGGCTCGAACACCAGCGCGCGGGCCAGCGCGACGCGCTGCTGCTGACCGCCCGATAGCTGCGCGGGACGGCGGCCACCGAATGTGCCCATCTCGACCATGTCGAGGGCGCGCTTGACCTTTTTCTCACGCTCGTCCTTGCCGATCTTGCGCACTTCCAGCGGGAAGGCCAGATTTTCGGCGATGGTCATATGCGGGAAGAGGGCATAGTTCTGGAAAACCATGCCGATGCCGCGCTTGTGTGGGGAGATGTTGTTGATCGACGTACCGGCAAGGCGAATATCGCCATGTGTTGCCGTCTCGAACCCGGCCAGCATCATCAGGCAGGTCGTCTTGCCCGACCCGGAGGGGCCCAGCATTGTCAGAAATTCGCCCTTGGGAACCGATAGGTTCAGATCCTTGACGACAAGCGTTTCCCCATCATAGCTCTTTTGCACGCGCTCGAATTCAACGAACGCATCGTTACTGTGCGACTCGGCCAAATGAGTCTCCCCGTTGTTTATCGTTATTCGCGATCAAGCCGCGTTGAAGGCAGACTAAACCGCCTTATTGGTAGCATTGCAACCTTGATGCGCCACTTTTTTCCACAATTGCGACACGGCGAGGTCCGCCGCGTCGCATTGGGAGGCCGATTAGATCTTGGAGAATTCGGGATAGGCCTCCATCCCCAATTCCGCCATGTCGAGGCCGTCGATCTCGGTTTCGCTCCCCACGCGCAGCCCGATGGTGTTTTTCAACAGCAGCCAGACCGCTGCAGACGCGATGCTTACAAAGAGGCCGACGATCACGATTCCATAGACCTGCGTGCCGATGCTGGCCGCGTCATTGGTAAAGACGACAGCGACAGTTCCCCAGATCCCGGCGAACAGATGCACCGGGATCGCGCCGACCACGTCGTCGATCTGCAGGCGATCCAGGAACGGCACGGCAAAGACCACGATCCCGCCGCCCACCGCTCCGATCAGCGTCGCCTCCACCAGCGTCGGCGCCAAGGGCTCGGCCGTGATCGCCACCAGCCCGGCGAGCGCGCCGTTCAGAATCATGGTCAGGTCCGGCTTCTTATAGAGCGCCTGCGTCAAAAGCAGCGCCGCGATCGCACCGGCAGATGCCGCGATGTTGGTATTCGCAAAGATGCGGCTGATGTCCGCCACGTTGCCGGCGCTGTTCATATACAGCTGCGAGCCGCCGTTGAAGCCGAACCAGCCCATCCACAGGATGAACATGCCCAAGGTGGCCAGCGCCAGATTCGAGCCGGGGAATGGCTGCACCTTGCCGTTCTTGTAGCGCCCCAGACGCGGGCCAAGGATGATGGCGCCGGTCAGGGCCGCCCAGCCGCCGACCGAATGCACGACGGTCGAACCGGCGAAGTCCTGAAACCCCATCGCGTCCAGAAATCCCCCGCCCCATTTCCAGCTGGCCTGGACCGGATAGATGACAGCGGTCAGCGCGATGACGAACATAAGGAACGGCCACAGCTTGATCCGCTCGGCCAGCGCGCCCGACACGATGGATGCGGTCGCAGCGCAGAACATCAGCTGAAAGAAGAAATCCGACCCGACCGAGGCATAGGTCAGATCGGGCACAGCCCCGTCCAGCCCCACAGGCTCAAGCGCGGTGACCGCAAATGCGCCCAGCACATTCGGGATGGTCCATGCGTCCCCGGGATACATCAGATGATAGCCCAGCACGTAGAAGAAGATCGACGCGATGGAAAAGAGCGCGACATTCTTGGTCAGCTGCATCGCCACGTTCTTGCCGCGCACCAGCCCGGCCTCCAGCATGGCAAACCCTGCGGCCATGAAGAAGACCAGAAAGCCCGAGACGAGGAAAAAGAAGCTATTGAAGATAAAGCCGATTTCGGTGGACAGGGGCGCTATGTCCGCCCCTTGGGCAAGCGACATTTGAGGCATCGACGCCAGTACAGCGGCCAGGCTCATTACAAGAAGTTTTGGCATGATAGTTTCCCTGATGTGGATTTCCTGACCGAGCGTGCAGAAATTCTGCAGCGCAGCGTAAGAGGAATCCCCAAAGATCACGGATGTTTTGAGTGTCGCTGCCCAAGGATTAGGCACTGTTGGAAAACTGCACAAAAATTAGGCATTTGGAATGCAGGACGAGTCAGGGGCGCGACATGGCGCGCCCCTGCTGGGTTCCTCGAACGTCTTTCAGCGTCAGCCGAGCACGGTCTCGACCGCCTGAACCGTCTTGCTGACCACCTCGTCTGCCTCGGCGCGGGTCAGGCAGAAAGGCGGGGCAAAGCCCAGAATATCGCCCTGCGGCATCGCCCGCCCGATCACGCCATTCGCGCCCAGCGCGGCTGTGACCTGCGGCCCGATCTTGTCGGCGGCGTCAAAGAAGACGCGGCCATCGCGGTTTTTCACGAACTCCACCGCACACATCATCCCCTCGCCGCGAATATCGCCGACATTGGGATGATCGCCCAGCGCATCGCGCATTGCGGTGTTCAGATAGCCGCCAACCTCGCGGTTGTTCTGGATCAGGTTCAGATCGTCCAGCAGCTTGAGGTTGGCCACACCCGCCGCGGCCCCGATGGGATGCGCCGAATAGGTCCAGCCGTGGCCGATGGGGCCGTTTTCGTCCGTGCCCTGCTCCAGCACCTTCCACATCTTGTCCGATACGATGCTGCCGGACAGCGGAGCATAAGCGCTGGTCAGGCCCTTGGCGATGGTGATCAGATCGGGCTTCATGCCGTAATGATCAGACCCGAACATGCTGCCCAGACGGCCAAAGCCGGTGACGACCTCATCAGCGATCAACAGGATGTCATGCTTGTCCAGCACAGCCTGAATCGCGGGCCAGTAGCCAGCGGGCGGCGGCACCAGACCGCCGGTGCCCAGCACAGGCTCGCCGATGAAACCGGCGATTTTGTCTGCGCCTTCGGCTTCGATCAGCTCTTCCAGCTTTTGCACACAATGCGCGACGAACTGCTCTTCGCTCATATCCAGATCGTCGCGGCGGTAATAATACGGCGCTTCGGTGTGGATGACCTGTTCCAGCGGCAGATCAAACTTCTTGTGAAACAGCTCCAGCCCGGTCAGCGAGCCGGTCATCAGGCCCGAGCCGTGATAGCCGCGCCAGCGGCTGATGATCTTCTTCTTTTCCGGGCGGCCAAGGATGTTGTTGTAATACCAGATCAGCTTGATGTTGGTCTCGTTCGCGTCACTGCCTGACAGGCCGAAATAGACCTTCGACATGTGATCCGGCGCGCGGTCCAGCACCATCTTGGCCAGCGTGATCGCCACCTCCGTGCCGTGGCCGACATAGGCGTGGTAGTAGGCCAGCTCTTGCGCCTGTTTGGCAATCGCGTCGGAAATTTCAGTGCGACCATAGCCGACATTTACGCAATAGAGCCCGGCAAAGGCGTCCAGATGGCGGTTCCCCTCGCGGTCCTCGATATGGCAGTCCTTGGCACCGGTGATGATGCGGCTTTGCACTTCGCCGCGCGCGAACTGCGCCAGATGCGTGGAGGGGTGAAAGAAATTCTCGCGGTCCCATTCGGCCAGTTGATCGTTTCTGAGCATCGGGGTGTCTCCTTGGAATGATGGCGCGCGGAATCGCGGCGCGGCTTTGCGCGCAAACTGCCGCAAACGATGCAGTCTGTGTAACCGAAATCACGGGGGCTTGCAGAAGAATCTTCTGCTATCTGCCAAGCAGCGCGGCAAAGGGCGGCACGGGGCTGTCTTTGACCGTCTTAGTCACGACATAGGTGAAGTACCGCGCCAGCCCGATCCCGGCGTCCAGCATATCATCCAGCAGCGCTTGATACCCCTCGATATCGCGCGCCACGATGTGCAGCAGATAGTCATACCCGCCGCCCAGCGCCCAGCATCCCGTCACCTGATCATAGCGCCCCATCGCCGCCTCGAAACTGCGAAAGGCGGCGGCGGTGTGGTCGGTCAACTCGACCGTGACAAAGACGGTGACATGCGGGCCGATCTTCTTCAGCGCGATGCGCGCGTGGATGCCTTCGATCACGCCGGCCGCCTGCAGCTTGCGCACCCGCTCCCAGCAGGGGCTGGCGGACAGGCCGGCGGCAACGGCCAGATCGGCATTGGTCATCCGGCCATTGGCGGCCAGCGCGCGCAGGATATCCAGATCGCGGGCATCGAGGCGGATCATGTGCAGGCTCGCAAATGGCTGTTCATACCGGCCACTCTTGGGCGCGCAATCAGATGCCGTCAACGCACCCCTTGCGCAAAAGATGAATTCAGCATGAGATGCCGCGCAACAAGATCGACAGAAAGGCCCCGACATGATCGAAAAGGATATCCCCTTCAGCACCGCCGAATATCAACGACGGCTGGTGAAGACGCGCCGCGCGATGGAGGGTGCGAATATCGACGTGATGTTCTGCACCGACCCGTCCAACCAGAACTGGCTGACCGCCTATGACGGCTGGTCGTTCTACGTCCATCAGGGCGTGCTGGTGTTCCCGGACGCTGATCCGGCGTGGTGGGGCCGCGCCATGGACGCCAATGGCGGCGTGCGCACCGTCTGGATGGAGGACGCGCGCGTCTGGGGTTACGAGGACAAATATGTCCAGTCCACCGAACGCCACCCGATGGAGGATCTGGCGGCACGACTCAAGGATCTGGGACTGGGGTCCGCCCGGATCGGGGTCGAGATGGACAACTACTATTTCTCGGCCAAGGCCTATGAGGTGCTGAAGGCCAACCTGCCCGATGCGACGCTGGTCGATGCCACCGCGCTGGTGAACTGGCAGCGCGCGGTCAAATCATCCGAGGAAATCGCCTTCATGCGCAAGGCGGCCAGCATCACAGACAAGATCGTCAACGGCCTGCTGGAACGGGTCGAACCGGGTGTGCCAAAGAACGAGATCGTCGCCGAGATTTTCCGCGACGCCGTGCGCGGCGTGCCGGGCGCCTGGGGCGACTACCCGGCGATCCTGCCGCTGCTGCCGTCCGGGTCCGAGGCCGGCGCGCCGCATCTGACATGGAACGGGCGGCCCTTCACCAAGGGCGAGGCGACGTTTTTCGAGGTGTCGGGCGTCTACCGCCGCTATCACGCGCCCTGCTGCCGCACGCTGATGCTGGGCCAGCCATCGGACGAGATGAAGCGCGCCGAGGGCGCCATCGTCGAGGGTCTGAACGCCGGGATCGAAGCCGCCCGCCCCGGCGCCCGCGCCGCCGACATCGCCAATGCGCTGAACGGAGCGCTGGAAAAGGCCGGGATCGAGCGGGGGGCGCGCTGCGGCTATCCCGTCGGGCTCAGCTATCCGCCCGACTGGGGCGAGCGCACGATCAGCCTGCGCGCCAGCGACGACACCGTGCTGGAGCCGGGGATGACCTTCCACTTCATGCCGGGCCTGTGGATGGAGACTTGGGGCATGGAGATCACCGAGACGATCCTGATCAAGGACGAAGGCGCGGCCGAGCCATTGTGCCATCAGCCGCGAAAGCTGTTCGTCAAGGATTAGGACCTTGAGGGCCGGAAATGCAAACAGGCGCGGCGGGCGGCCGCGCCTGTTTAACACGCCACCAAAAGCGGCCTTACGCGGCTTTCATCTTGCCTTCGCTCTTCAGCTGCTTGTGCGCCAGATCCAAGGCGATCCAGGCACGCTCGACCAGCGTGTCCATCTCGCCATCAGTGATAACCAACGGCGGCGAAATAATCATACGGTCCCCGACATGGCGCATCACCAGACCATTGCGGAAGCAATGCTCACGGGTGATCAGCCCGGCATCACCTTCGGTCCCGGCAAAGGCCGCGCGGCTGGAGGCGTCCGGTGTCAGCACGATAGAGCCCATCATGCCGATTGTCGTCGCCTCGCCCACCAGCGGGTGATCGGCCAGCGATGTCCATTTTTTTGCCAGATAGGCGGCAGAGTGGTTGGCGACACGGTCGACGATCCCCTCCTCCTCCAGGATGCGCAGGTTTTCCAGCGCCACGGCGCAGGTCATCGGGTGGCCCGAGTAGGTGTAGCCATGCGCGAATTCGCAATTGTTGATGACGCCCGCTACCTCGTCGCAGACGATGGAGCCGCCGATCGGCGCGTAGCCACTGCTCAGACCCTTTGCCACGGTCATGATATGCGGGCGGATGCCCAGCGTGTCGCTGCCGAACCATTTGCCGGTGCGGCCAAACCCACAGATCACCTCATCCACGATCAGCAGGATATCATGCGCGTCGCAGATACGCTGAATTTCGGGCCAATAGGTGCTGGGCGGGATGACAACGCCGCCGGCGCCCTGAATCGGCTCGGCGATGAAGGCGGCGACGCGGTGCTCGCCCAGCTCTTCGATCTTTTTCTCCAGCTGGCGGGCACGCTCCAGACCGAATTCCTCGGGGGACATGTCGCCACCCTCGGCCCACCAGTGCGGCTGATCGATATGGCAGATATCCGGGATCGGCAGACCGCCCTGTTCGTGCATGTAGGACATGCCGCCCAGACTGCCGCTGCCCATCGACGATCCGTGATAGGCATTCTTGCGGCTGATGATGATTTTCTTGTCCGACTTGCCCTTTTCAGCCCAGTAGGTGCGCACCATGCGGATGTTGGTGTCATTCGCCTCGGACCCGGAGCCGGCGAAAAAGACATGGTTCAGATCGCGCGGCGCCAGTTCGGCCAGCTTCGCCGACAGGGCGATGGCCGGGACATGTGTCGTCTGAAAGAACGTGTTGTAATAGGGCAGCTCGCGCATCTGGCGCGCTGCGGCCTCGGCCATTTCCTCGCGGCCATAGCCGACATTGACGCACCAGAGGCCCGCCATTGCATCAAGGTAATCGTTGCCATCGCTGTCGGTCAGCGTGACGCCCTTGGCGCGGGTGATGATGCGTGCTCCTTTCTGCTCCAGCTCGTCATTGTGAGTGAAGGGATGCATGTGGTGGGCGGCATCCAGCGCCTGAAGCTCGGCAGTGGGCGGGTGGTTGGCAATCATGTTCATGAGCTGGCCTTTCGTGCGCGTATTTCATCAGGACAATACCGAAGGGCAGCGCCATGCGTACCCAATTGCCCGGCAGAATATGATCAAATTACGCGTTGTCAATCGAATCAGTCGCAGACCGCCTTATCGGCCAGCGATGCGCGCAGCTGATCCATTCCCTGCCGCACATCGGCGGCAATCGCTGCGGCAGCAGCGTCCGCCTCGCCCGCCTGCATCGCCGTCAGCGTCTGTTTGTGATTGTCCGGCAGGTTCTGGGTGCCCATGCGCCCGCACAGAACGCGCATCGACGGGCCAAATCGCAGCCACAGCCCCTCGGCCAAATCAGTGAGGATGGGCGATTGGGCAAGCTTGTAAATGGCAAGGTGAAACTGATGGTTCAGATGCAGATAGGCCCGCAAATCACCCTGCCGGATTGCCCCATCCAGAGACTGATCCAGCCGGGTCAGCTCAGCAATGTCCGCAGGGGTCACATGGTCCATCGCCTGCCGCGTCAGATAGGGGTCAAGCCATTCACGCGCTACGATAATTTCGTCGATGTCCGCTGCGGTCAGCAATGGCACACTGACCCGCCGATTGCCCTGCAGTTCCAATGCCCCTTGCGAGATCAGGCGGCGGATCGCCTCGCGTACCGGCGTCATGCCGGCGCTCAGCCGTTCGGTCAGGCCCTGAATGGTCACAGCCTGCCCGGGCATCAGATCGCCATACAGCACCATGTCGCGCAGCCGCAGATACACCAGCGCATGCGCTGGCATCGTCACATCTATGCTACTCACTTTGCGAGCGGTCTGAGGCATGGCGCGTTGCGCTCCCTGACGTTTGCGATCTCCGAGGTTGCGAGCTTAACGACCCCGTGAATACATTACCATATTGCCATACGCGAAAAAACTTGATCAAATTCATTCTAGCGGTGCTATAACCGTCGACCAACGGGAGAAGAAGATGAGAAAAACGATTTTGACGACAACAATTGCACTGGCAATGACGGCAACGACCGCCATCGCGGCAGAGGTGCGTGTCTATAACTGGTCCGACTACATCGACGAGGCGCTGCTGGATAAGTTTCAGGAGGAAACCGGCATCACGCTGATCTATGACGTCTTCGACAGCAACGAGGTGTTGGAGACTAAAATGCTGTCCAGCGGTTCGGGCTACGATGTGGTCGTGCCCACGGGCACGTTCATGCAGCGGCAGATCAACGCGGGCGCGTTTCAGAAGCTGGACAAGTCCAAACTGCCCAACATCGAGAACATGTGGGAGCTGATCGAAAAGCGGACCGCGCAGTATGATCCCGGCAACGAATATTCGATCAACTACATGTGGGGCACAACCGGCATCGGCGTGAACGTCGGCAAGGTCCGCGAAGCGCTGGGCGAGGATGCGCCGATCGATTCGCTGGATCTGGTTTTCAAGCCGGAAAACATGGAAAAGTTGGCCGATTGCGGCGTGCATTTCCTGGATGCCCCGGCAGAAATGATCCCGATGGCGTTGAAGTTTCTGGGAGAAGACCCCGACAGCCACGATCCCGAGGTGATCGCCAAGGCCGAAGACGTATTCATGGCCGTCCGTCCCTATATCCGGAAATTCCATTCCAGCGAATACATCAACGCGCTGGCGAACGGCGACATCTGCGTTGCCGTCGGATGGTCCGGCGATATCCTTCAGGCCCGTGATCGCGCGGCCGAGGCTGATAACGACGTCGAAATCGTGTATAACGCGCCCAAAGAGGGTGCGCAGATGTGGTTCGACCAGATGGTCATCCCCGTGGATGCGCCCAATCCCGATGGCGCGCACACCTTCCTGAACTTCATCATGGATCCGCAGAACGCCGCCGCCGCGTCGAACTATGTCTATTACGCCAACGGCAACAAGGCATCGCAGGAATTCCTGATTGAGGACGTGATCGGTGATACTGCCGTCTACCCGGACGAGGAAACGCTGGAAAACCTGTTCACCGTCACCCCGTTCGAGCCCAAGGTTCAGCGCGTGGTCACCCGCCTGTGGACCAAGATCAAATCAGGCACCTGACCCAAGACCTACGGCCCGCGCGACACAGCCTGCGCGGGCCATTTTCCCCTCCAGACCGGAGCCAAGATGAACCAAACCGTTTTCGAGCCGTGGAACGATCCGCAGGCAAAGCCACTGATTCAGTTCAAGAACGTCACAAAGCGTTTTGGCAACTTTACAGCCATCGATAACCAGACATTCGATATCTACGAACGCGAGTTCTTTGCCCTGCTCGGCCCTTCGGGCTGCGGCAAGACGACGATGATGCGCATGCTCGCGGGCTTCGAGAAACCGACCGAGGGCACGATCCTTCTGGCCGGCAAGGACATGGCGCCGATCCCGCCGAATAAGCGGGCGGTGAACATGATGTTCCAGTCCTACGCGCTGTTCCCGCACCTGACGGTCTGGGACAACATCGCCTTCGGCCTCAAGCGCGACAAGAAGCCGAAAGACGAGATCGCCGAGCGTGTCGCGCAGATGCTCAAACTGACCCGGCTGGAAAAATTCGCCCAGCGCAAGCCGCACCAGATCTCCGGCGGTCAGCGCCAGCGCGTCGCGCTTGCCCGGTCCCTCGCCAAGGCGCCCAAGCTGCTGCTGCTGGACGAGCCACTGGGCGCGCTGGACGCCAAGCTGCGGCAGGATACCCAGTTCGAGCTGGTGGATATCCAGGAAAAGACCGGCACGACCTTTGTCATCGTCACCCACGACCAGGAAGAGGCGATGACCGTCGCCAGCCGCGTCGCCGTGATGGACGACGGCAAGATCATGCAGGCCGACACGCCCGCCAACATCTACGAGCGTCCCAATTCGGTCTATGTCGCTGATTTCATCGGCGACGTCACCATCATCGAGGGCCGCGCCACGAAGAACGGCAACGGCTACGACATCGCCTTTGCCGAAGGGCAGCCGACCCTGCACGCCGAATCCGGCAAGACATTCCAGAACGGGCAATCGTGCCATCTGGCCATCCGCCCCGAAAAGGTGGCGATTACCGCCGAGAAGCCCGACACGCGCAATGCGCTGAAGGGCACGATCCTGGACATCGCCTATCTGGGGAACCTTTCGACCTATCACGTCAGGCTGGAGACCGGGCAGATCGTCAAGGCGCAGACTGCCAACACCCGCCGCCTGTCGCGCCGCAGCTTCACCTGGGAGGATACCGTCTGGCTCAGCTGGACCGACACTGCCGCCGTGCTGTTGGAGGGTTGAGCCGATGCGCCGCCTTGTCCTGATCGCCGTTCCCTACCTTTGGCTGCTAGCGCTGTTTCTGGTGCCTTTCCTGATCGTGCTGAAAATCAGCCTCAGCGATATTGCGATGGCCATCCCGCCCTACACCCCGACGCTGGATCTGTCCGAGGGGTGGCAGGGCATCCGGGCATTCCTTGCCGATCTGGATCTTGACAACTTCCTGTTCCTTACGACCGACGATCTGTATTGGAAGGCCTATCTTTCCTCGTTCAAGATCGCCGTCATCGCGACATTCCTGACCCTGCTGGTCGGCTACCCGATTGCCTACGGCATGGCCGCCGCGCCCGATCACTGGCGCCCGACACTGATGATGCTGGTGATCCTGCCCTTCTGGACCAGCTTCCTGATCCGGGTCTATTCATGGATCGGCATCCTTTCGAACGAGGGGTATCTGAACCAGCTTCTGCTCAGCCTTGGCGTCATCTCTTCGCCGCTGACGATCCTGAACACCAATGTCGCGGTCTATATCGGCATCGTATATACCTACCTGCCCTTCATGATCCTGCCGATCTATTCCGCGCTGGAGCGGATGGACGGATCGCTGCTGGAGGCCGCCGAGGATCTGGGATGCAGCCGCATCACTGCCTTCTGGCTGGTGACATTTCCGCTGTCGAAGAACGGCATCATCGCGGGCTCTTTTCTGGTCTTCATCCCCACGATCGGCGAATTCGTCATTCCGTCGCTTCTGGGCGGCTCGCAAACCCTGATGATCGGCAAGGTCCTGTGGGAGGAATTCTTCAACAACCGCGACTGGCCGGTGGCCAGCGCCGTGGCGGTGATCCTGCTGCTCTTGCTGATCATCCCCATCATCCTGTTCCAGCGAAACGAGCAGAAACAGAGGGAGGCCGAAGGATGAGACGCGTCACATGGTTCAACGCCACATCCCTCACGCTGGGGTTCACGTTCCTCTACCTGCCGATGGTGATCCTGATCATCTACAGCTTCAACGAAAGCAAGTTGGTCACGGTCTGGGCAGGGTTTTCCACCAAATGGTATGGCGAGCTGCTGAGCAATCAGTCGTTTCTCGATGCGGCATGGGTTACGGTCAAGGTCGCGATCATGTCCTCGTCCATCGCCACCGTGCTGGGCACGATGGCGGCGCTGGTGCTGGTCCGGTCAGGCCGGTTTGCGGGGCGCACGCTGTTTTCCGGCATGATCTATGCCCCGCTTGTCATGCCCGAGGTCATCACCGGCCTGTCGCTGCTGCTGCTGTTCATCGGGCTGAATATCGACCGCGGCGTCATGACCATCGTGCTGGCGCATACGACGTTCTCGATGTGCTTTGTGTCTGTCGTGGTATCCTCGCGCCTTGTCAGTTTCGATCAATCGCTGGAAGAGGCGGCGCTGGACCTCGGCTGCTCGCAGATGCAGGCGTTCTTCCTTGTCACGCTGCCGATCATCGCGCCTGCGGTGATTTCCGGCTGGCTCTTGGCCTTCACGCTCAGCCTTGATGATCTGGTGATCGCCAGCTTCACCGCCGGCCCGTCCTCGACCACGCTACCGATCAAGATCTGGTCGTCGATCCGCCTTGGCCTCAGCCCCGAAATCAACGCGCTCTCGACGCTGATGATCACGGTGGTGACGGTCGGCGTCATCACCGCGTCGCTGATCAGCAAACGCAGCAGCTTGAAACGGCAGGCAGACGAGCGCACGGCAGAAACGTGAGGCGGATCTACCCGCCCCACGCTTACGGCGAGGTGCCGCGCGAAACCTGCTACTGGCGCTCAACGGTCGAGGCCGTAGCCAACCCGACCGCGCGCGGCACGCTGTCGGCGGATGTGGCGATCATCGGCGCCGGTTTCACTGGGCTGTCGGCCGCATTGCATCTGGCCCAAGACGGCGCCGATGTGATCGTGCTGGAGGCGCAGGATGTCGGCTGGGGCGCGTCGGGGCGCAACGGCGGATTTTGCTGCCTTGGCGGTTCCGCCGCATCCGACAAGGCGCTGGCGCGCCAGTTTGGCGAGGAGGCGCGCCGCGAGTACCGCATGGCCGAACGCCGCGCGGTGGAGCTGACCGAGGGGCTGATAAACCGCCACGCGATGCAGGTCGACCACCATTCCAACGGCGAAACGGTGATGGCCCACAGCAAGGCCGCATATCAAGGGATGGAGACACGCGCGACCGAGGTTGAGCGTGACTATGGCGTGACCCCCACCCTGATTCCCAAGGCGGAGTTGGCGCAAAACGGGATGACCGGCCCGTTTCACGGCGCGCTGACCACGCCTATCGGCTTTGGCCTGAACCCGATGAAGTATCTGCGCGGCCTTGCCGCTGCCGCCATCGCTGCCGGGGCGCGCATCACCGCGCACAGCCCGGTGCAAAAGATCGAGCAGGGCGACCGCTTTACTTTGACCACGCCCGAGGCGCGCATAGAGGCGCGCCGCCTGATCGTCGCGACGAACGGCTACAGCTCTGACGACGTGCCGGACTGGATGAAGGCGCGCTACCTGCCCACGCAATCGAACGTGCTGGTAACGCGCGAAATGACCGATGCCGAGCTGTCAGCGCAAGGCTGGACCACCCGGCAGGCCTGCTATGACGACCGATTTTTCCTGCACTATTTCCGCCTGATGCCCAACAACCGCATGCTGTTTGGCATGCGCGGTGGCCTGTTCAGCGCGCCATGGGCCGACGCGCGGATGCACCGCAATATCCGCCAGCATTTCGAGACGATGTTCCCCGCCTGGCGCCATGTCGAAACACCGCACAGCTGGCACGGCCTGCTCAGCATCGCCCGCGATCTGACCCCCTACGCCGGGCCGATCGACACCATGCCCGGCGCGTTCACCGCACTATCGTATCACGGCAACGGCGTGGCGATGGGCACCTATGCCGGCGCGCTTCTGGCCGATCTGGCGCAGAACCGCGCGCCGCGCAATCCCTACCCCCGGATCATGCAAAGTCCGCCGAAACGCTGGCCGCTGGGCCGGTTCCGGCGGGCATGGTTCTGGCCGATTTATGCCGCGATGTGGGCGACCGGGGCCTGATTCAGCTCATCACCAGCACGGCCTTTGTGTTGGTGAATTCCTTCATGCCGAATCCACCATATTCGCGGCCATACCCGGCATCCTTGACCCCGCCAAACGGCATGTTCGGCGTCGCCATGCCGAACCCGTTTATGAATACCATGCCGGTGTCGAATTCTTCTTCGGCCAATTTCACGGCCGCCTCGGTATCCGCCGAAAGGATGCCGCCGCCCAGACCGAAGCGGCTGTCGTTGGCGATACGCATGGCGTCCCGGTCATCCTTGGCACGGATCAGCGACGCAACCGGTCCGAAGAGCTCATCCTCATAGGCAGGCTGCCCCGGCGCGACGTCCGCCAGCACGGTCGCTGGGTAGTAGTACCCTTCACCCTTTGGCATCTGGCCGCCGCAGAGGATGGTCGCGCCATTGGCGACGCTCTGCTCAACCTGTCCATGCAGATCCTTCCGCAGATCCTCCCGCGCCATCGGGCCGATATCGCTGCTGTCTTCTGTAGGGTCGCCCGCCGTGATCGCCTCCATCTGCTGGACAAAGGCATCGCGAAACGCGTCGTACACCGCATCGACGACGACAAACCGCTTGGCCGCGATGCAAGTCTGACCGTTGTTATACAGGCGCCCATTAACGCAGGTCTCGACCGCGGTTTCCAGATCCGCATCCGACAGCACCAGATAGGCATCGTTCGACCCCAGCTCCAGCACCGTCTTCTTCAGCGCCTTGCCTGCCTTTTCGCCCACATGGCTGCCCGCGCCGGGGCTGCCGGTTAGCGTGACGCCCCGCACCAGCATGTGTGCGATCACATCATCCGACTGATCGTGCGAGATGATCAGCGCGGTAAACAAGCCCTCCGGCAGACCCGCCTCGCGGTAGATCTCTTCCAGCAGCAGACCTGATCCTGTGACATTCGCCGCATGTTTCAGCAGCACACCATTGCCGGCCATCAGATTGGCGATAGAATATCGCACCACCTGGTAGGCCGGGAAATTCCACGGCTGAATTCCATAAATCACGCCCAGCGGCGCATGGGCCACGCGGCCGCGTATACCACTGCTGATCTCGCGATCCTCGGTGGCCAATTCCTGCGGGCCGTTGTCGGCAGTGTAATCGCAGATTGCCGCGCACAGATCAACTTCCTGATAGGACTGCTTCAACAGCTTGCCCATTTCTTCGGTCATCAGTTGCGCCAGTTCCTCCTTGCGGTCGCGCAGCTTTGCGCCGATCACCTTCAGAACCTCGCCGCGTTCCTCGTGGCTTTTCTTGCGCCAGCTCAGAAGCGCCTCATGGCAGCGCTCGATCCGGGCGCTAATCTCGTCGTTGCTGATATGGCGATAGCTCTGAATTTCCTTGGCTGTCGCCGGGTTGATCGTCTTGAAAGTATCGGTCACGTCGCACCTCGCATTTCAGATGGAGTTGGTGACGAAACGCATGGCCTGCCCAGACCGTTCCATCACCCTTGCGGTGTCCGCGCCGCCATGGCGCGGCTCCGCCTCAACCCCAGATGATGTTCGCGCAGGATAATCGCGATGCCCGCCGCCGAGATCATCGCGGCCCCGATCAGCATCGCAGCAGTCGGCACTTCGTCAAAGACGAAATAGCCAAGGGCCAGCGCGAACAGCATCGACGCATAGTCGAACGGCGCCACCACGCTGGCATCTCCATAACGGTAGGAAAGCGTCAGAAATATCTGCGCCGTCCCGCCGAGAATGCCCGCCAGCACCAGCTGGGCCGCCAGCCACCCGTCCGGCCAGACCCAGCCAAACGGCGCCGTCAGCAGCGACAGAACGGTTGCGGTGACCGAGAAGTAAAAGGCGATGGCCGCAGGATGTTCGGTCTGCACCAGCTTGCGAATGGTGATCTGCGCAAACGCCGCGCAGGCCGCGCCGATCAGCACCACAATAGCCCCGATCGCTTCGGACCTGTCGACCGGCCCGCTGCCGAACACGCTCAGCTTGGGCGCGAGGATCACCAGAACACCGGCCAGCCCGATGCAAACGGCGCTGATCCGGAAAATGCCGACGCTCTCGCCCAGAAAAAGCGCGGCAAAAATCACGATCAGCAGCGATGAGGTATAGCTCAGCGCCGTCACCTCCGGCAGCGGCAAGAGGCCCAGCCCGGCAAAGGTCATGCCCACGGCAAGCGATCCGGCCACGCCGCGCCGCACATGGCCCCAGACCGATTTGACGCGCAGCCCGGTGGACAACTGCCCCAGCATCATCAGCCAAAGCACCGTGATCGGGATCGCAAAGAAGGACCGGAAAAACACGGCCTCGCCCGGCGGCACGCGATCCGAGGCCGCCTTGATCAGCGCGGACATGAAAATGAACAGAACGACCGCGCATAATTTCAGCGAAATCGCCTTGACCGGCTGCATGGGCATAGGCACCTCTGCGCCATGCTTGCGCCCGGCCCTCACGAAGGTCAAGGCCGGGAAGGTGCCCGGTTCAGCTACGCGGCAGCACCCAATCGGGGCGCGGGAAATGGCAGGTATAGCCGTTCGGCACGCGCTCCAGATAATCCTGATGCTCGGGCTCGGCCTCCCAGAAATCGCCCACCGGCTCGACCTCGGTCACCACCTTGCCGGGCCATTTGCCGCTGGCCTCGACGTCCTGAATGGTGCGCAATGCCTCGTCGCGCTGGGCATCGTCCACGTAGTAAATGGCCGAGCGATAGCTCATCCCCACATCATTGCCCTGACGGTTCAGCGTGGTGGGATCATGGATCTGGAAAAACAGCTCCAAAATCTCGCGGTAGGTGATCCGGGCGGGGTCAAACATGATCTCGATCCCCTCGGCATGGGTGCCGTGGTCGCGATAGGTGGCATTCGGTATATCGCCGCCGGTGTATCCAACCCGCGTCGACAGAACACCGTCGAGCTTGCGGATCAGATCCTCCATCCCCCAGAAACAGCCCCCTGCCAGAACGGCACGTTCCTCGCTCATGTCACATCCTCCACCTGATCCAGATAATCGCCATACCCCTCAGCCTCCATCTCGGCCTTGGGCACGAAGCGAAGCGATGCGGAGTTGATGCAATATCGCAGGCCGCCCCTGTCGCGCGGCCCGTCGGGAAACACGTGGCCCAAATGACTGTCGCCATGCGCGCTGCGCACCTCGATGCGGCTCATCCCCAACGTCTCGTCGCGCAGCTCGGTCACATGCGCAGGCTCGATCGGCTTGGTAAAGCTGGGCCACCCGCAGCCGCTCTCGAACTTGTCCGAGGATGCGAACAGCGGCTCGCCCGAGACGATGTCGACATAAATCCCCGGCTCTTTGTTGCCCAGCAGCTGGCCGCTGCCGGGCCGCTCGGTGCCGCTTTGCTGGGTCACGCGGTATTCTTCGGGAGACAGACGCGCAATTGCGTCGGGGTCTTTGGTATAGCGGCTCATGGCAGGCTCCTTGTGTCAAAGCATCTCGCAGAGGTAAATGGGCGTCCGGCGCCGGAATCCAACCGATATTTCACACCGCTCACCCCAGCTTGATCCGGCCCGGCTTTTTCTTGGGTCAAATACCCAAATCCTCTCCGCCGGGCCGGGCGCATACCCCGTTTCAGACCCAATCCATCACCACCTTGCCCGAATTGCCGGAAATCATCGCGGCAAAGCCTGCCTCGAAATCGTCAATCCCGATGCGGTGCGTGATCAGGCCCGACACATCAAGGCCCGACTGCACCAGCGCGATCATCTTGTACCACGTCTCGAACATCTCGCGGCCATAGATGCCCTTGACGTGCAGCATCTTGAAGATGATCGCATTCCAGTCGACGGCAAATTCGGTCGGAGCGATGCCCAGAAGGGCGATCTTGCCGCCATTGTTCATCCGTGAAATCATCTGCTGCATCGCCGCAGGCGCGCCTGACATTTCCAGCCCCACGTCGAACCCTTCGGTCATGCCGATCCGGTCCATCACATCACCCAGCTGCTCTTTCGAGACGTCGACGACGTGCTGCACCCCCATCTCGCGTGCCAGATTCAGGCGGTATGGGTTGATGTCGGTGATCACCACCTTCCGGGCCCCGACCCTCGAAGCCACCAGCGCGCCCATGATGCCGATAGGTCCGGCGCCCGTGACCAGCACATCCTCGCCCACCATGTCAAAGCTCAGCGCGGTATGCACGGCATTGCCGAAGGGGTCGAAAATCGCCGCGATCTCATCCGAAACATCCTCGGGGATCGGCACGACGTTCATTTCCGGGATGCAGACATATTCGGCAAAACTGCCGGGCCGGTGCACGCCGACCCCCTTGGTATTGCGGCACAGCTGCCCGCGTCCGGCGCGGCAATTGCGACAGGTGCCGCAGACGATATGCCCCTCGCCCGACACGCGTTGGCCGATCTTGTACTTGGTCGCCGCCGCGCCGGTATCGGCAATCTCGCCGACGAATTCATGGCCGACGACCATCGGCACCGGCACCGTCTTGGCGCTGAATTCGTCCCATTTCCAGATATGCACATCCGTGCCGCAGATGGCGGATTTGCGCACCTTGATCAGCACGTCCGTCGGCCCCGGTTCGGGCACCGGGACATATTCCATCCACAGGCCCGGCTCGGGCCGCGCCTTGACCAGCGCCTTCATGCGGTTTTCCATCAGATCACTCCCAATTCGCGGCCGACCACTTCGAACGCACTGATCGCCTCATCCAGCATTTCGCGGGTGTGGCCAGCGCTCATCTGCGTGCGGATCCGGTCCTGATCTTTGGGCACGACGGGGAAGCTGAAGGCCGTCACATAGACCCCATGCTCGCCCAGCCTGGCGGCCATCTGCTGCGCCAGCTTCGGATCGCGCAGCATGACGGGGATGATTGCGTGCTCGCCCGGGAGCAGCTCGAACCCCAGATCGGTCATGCGGCTGCGGAAATGCGCAACGTTCTCCCAAAGCTGCGCCCGCAGATCATCGCCGTCCTCGACCAGATCGAACATCCTGAGCGAGGCGGCGGCGATCACCGGCGCCAGCGTGTTGGAAAACAGATAAGGCCGCGAGCGTTGGCGCAGCCAGTCCACGACCTTGGCCGATGCGGCGGTATAGCCACCCGATGCGCCGCCCAGCGCCTTGCCCAGCGTGCCAGTCAGGATATCGACCCGGCCCATGACGCCGCAATGCTCGATACTGCCGCGCCCGGTGGCCCCGACGAAGCCTGTGGCGTGGCAATCATCCACCATCACGAGCGCATCATATTTGTCGGCCAGATCACAGATCTGGTCCAGCTTGGCATAATAGCCATCCATCGAGAACACGCCGTCAGTCGCGATCAACCGGTGGCGCGCGCCCTGCGATTCCTTCAGGCACCGCTCCAGATCCGCCATGTCGCTGTTGGCAAAACGATAGCGCTGCGCCTTGCACAGACGAACACCGTCGATGATGCTGGCATGGTTCAACGCATCGCTGATGATCGCATCCTCAGGCCCCAGAATAGTCTCGAAGAGGCCTGTATTGGCATCGAAACAACTTGGATAGAGGATGCAATCTTCGGTCCCCAGAAAGCTGGAGATGCGCGCCTCCAGCGCCTTGTGCACTTCCTGCGTGCCACAGATGAACCGAACCGATGCCATACCAAATCCGTAACGATCCAGCGCATCACGCGCCGCGGCGATGATATCGGGATTATCCGCCAACCCGAGGTAGTTATTGGCGCATAGGTTGATCACCTCGGCCCCGCCTTTCAGCGATACGCGGCCCGCCTGGGGCGACGTTATCACGCGCTCGACCTTGTAGAGGCCATCCTCCTTCAGGCCATCCAGCCGGTCCGCCATATCTGTATCGAATTTCTGTGAAGCGCTCATGTCGTTTCCTTTCCGTCCTGCCGGATCCGCCGGTCTTGTGCTGCAGGGTAGCGTATATTTCGTGCAGTTAACATGCGTGTGTCACAGGGCAATGCGCGGTCTGCCCGATGCCTCCACAGTAATTTCGCCTTCCAGAAACACGTCCCGCGCTTCGGCCTGCGCGGTGCGCAGATCGCGCGTCGCCGTGATATGGATATCCTCGGCGCCCGCAGCAACGGCTTCGGCGCGCGCCTCCTGCTCCAGCGCGAATTGCAGCGCGTCCAGCGCAGCGGCGGCGTCCGCGTAATCCACCGGCCCGGTTATCAGGTGAACGCGATACAGCCCTTCAGACGGCGCGGTCACAGTGCCACTGCGCCGGATCGTCACCCGGCCGACCACCGCGCCAATCGCGTTGGCGACGCCCGCATGCTCGGGCAGGATCATCGGACAGCCGAGCCTGAGCCCCACCGCCGGATAATAGCAACCCGCCGACGCACCAAGACCGACGACAGACACGTTCAGGCCGGCCTCCAGCCGCAACAGCCCCTTGTGCCCGTCCAGTCCGCGCTGCGTCAAAACATGCCGCGCCAATTGGTCCGCAGGCAACCCGAACTGCGCCGGCTCCTCGGCAAAACCAGTCTCTAATAGAGCCAAAACAGTCTGATCTGTCAGTTGCCCCACAATCATCTGCGCCATCTGCGCGGCGCTTTCCGCCAGCACGTTACCCGAGCCAGTCCTCCGCCGCGCCAGCAGGCACAGCGCCTTTTCAGCGGCTTCGGCATCCCAGGTCGCAACCGTGCCCAGCACATGGCTGGCGTCCGACGGCGTTACGCCAGAAACCTGAACCAGCCCGCGCCCGACCAGCCGGCGCAGCGCCTGCACCTCCATCCGCGAGTGCAGAATTGCGCCGACGGGCTGCACGCCGCCTTGGTCGATCCGGTCCAGCAAGGCTGCATCCCGGTCCGCCAATCCGCCCGCATCGACCCCCGCGACTGCTCTTGCAAACACCGCATCATGATCCCCCGGCACGGTATTTCGCAACTGGGCATCAAGCGTGCGATGCACGATGTCAGGCGCCTCATGCGCGATCAGGCTAACGGGCAACACACGGCGTGGACCCAAGGTGACGCCGCCCGCCAGACCTTCGCCCCGCACATGCACCTCGCTATCACCGCCCAGCCCGGTCGTGCGCATTCCCACAGCCTCGACCATGGTGCGCCACGGGCCGACCTGCGCGCCCGCCGGATCAATCATCGGCTTGCCGCCGCGCAAAACAGCCACATCCGTTGTCGTGCCCCCGATGTCGGAGACCAGCGCGGTATCCACCCCGGTCAACCACCGCGCCCCGACGATCGACGCGGCAGGGCCGCTCAGAATCGTCTCTATAGGGCGCTCTCGAGCCTGCTTGGCACTGATCAGCGCCCCGTCGCCGCGCACCACCATAAGCGGCGCATCAATCCCCAGATCCTGCAGCTTGCCCTCGGCTTTATGGATCAACCGGGTGATCATGCCGATAAGGCGGGCGTTCAGCACAGCGGTCAGCGCCCGCTTTGGCCCGTTCAACTTTGCCGAAAGATGGTGAGAGCAGGATACCGGCCGCCCTGTCATATCCTCGACCATGCGCGCAACCTCCAGCTCGTGCTCGGGGTTGCGCGTGGCGAATTGCGCCGCCACCGCATAGGCGGAAATGCCGTGATTTTCGGCCAGCCACGCGCTGAGCGCCGCGCTATCCAGTGGCCGCGCGGCAAGCCCGGCATGATTGTGCCCGCCAGACAGGATCAAGGCAGGATCGCCGCCCAACGCAGCGCGAAGCCCGTGCCCCTCCAGATCCTGCTCACGAAAACCGACATAGATCAGGCCGACGCGCCCGCCCTGCCCCTCGACCAGCGCGTTGGTGGCGAGCGTCGTCGACAGCGATGCAAGGGCGATCCGCTCCGGCGCAATACCACTGGTCGCCAGCACGTTCTCAACCGCCTCACCGATCCCGATGGCCAGATCGTGCCGCGTCGTCAGGGCCTTGGCACTGGCGATCACCTCGGCCTCGTCCCGGATCAGGACGGCATCCGTGTAGGTCCCGCCCGTGTCCACGCCCAACAGAATCGCCATGCCATTCCCCCAATCGACGCCCGTTCCGGACTATGCCGGATTCTTCGGCCGATCCATCCTGTTTTCGACCTTCTTCAGTCGCTGCACGGCCCAGCGGGCGGCGTCGGCGACGGTGGGATCAATCGCATCACAATGCCGCTGCGCAACAGGGATCAACGCCGCATCGCCCGAGTTGCCGATCGCATAGAGAACATTCCGCGAAAATCGCGCGATACCGATCCGCTTGATCGGACTGCCCGAGAATTTCGCGCGAAAATCGGTGTCATCCAGCTCGGCCAGCTCGGCCAGCGGCGGCCCCATTAGGTCGGCACGGGCATGATACCGGACCTCGCGCGCCTCCTGTGCAAATTTGTTCCACGGGCAAACCGCCAGACAATCGTCACAGCCATAGATCCGGTTCCCCATAAGGGGCCGCAGCTCAACATGCACCGGGCCGTGATGCTCGATCGTCAGGTAGGAAATGCAGCGGCGCGCATCCAGCTGGTAAGGCGCCGGAAATGCGCCGGTCGGGCAGATGTCCAGACAGGCCCGGCAACTGCCGCAATGGTCTATCTCGCCTACGTCAGCTTCAATGTCCAAAGTGGTGAAAATCGAACCGATGAAGAACCAGCTGCCCAAATCGCGGCTGACCAGATTGGTATGTTTGCCTTGCCAGCCGAGGCCTGCAGCCGCGCCCAGTGGTTTTTCCGGGACCGGCGCCGTATCGACGAACACCTTGACTTCAGTGGTCTCGGTCGTCTCGGAAATCAGCCACCGGGCAAGCCGTTTCAGGCGTTTCTTGACCAGATCGTGATAGTCCTTGTTCTGCGCATAGACGCTGACCGCGCCCTCGCTCGGACGCTCCAGCACTGCCAGCGGATCATGCTCTGGCGTGTAGCTTTCGCCCAGCATGATGACGGACCGCGCCTCGGGCCACAGCGCCGCGGGATCGCCCCGCCAATGGCTGCGCTCGGCCAGCCACCCCATCTGGCCGTGTCGACCCTCTTGGAGAAATGTCTCCAGCCGCTCCGGCACCTGCGGCACATCCCACGGGCGGCAGATCCGCGCCAGATCAAACCCTTCGGCCTGCGCCTGGGCGACCAGTTTCTGCTTTAGGTCATCCATGTTTTTTCTTGGTCAAAATACCCAATCAACATCAGCATCAAAAATCGAGGTCCGAATAATGTTTGGGCGGCGGGAAGCCTGACACCTGATCGGCCAGAATACTGCGGAACGCCGGACGCGACTTGATCTTGGCGTACCAATCCTTGACCACGTCGCTCCGGTTCCAATCGACGTCCGAGATATAATCGAGCGAACTCAGATGCGCGGCGGCGGCAAAATCGGCCAGCGTCATGACGTCGCCCGCCAGCCAGCGGCGGTGATCCAGCAGCCACGCCATGTAGTCCAGATGATACTTGATCGCCTTCGCGCCCGATTTGACGTTGCCGCTATCAGGAAATCCGGCGCCCATGATCTTCTTGTTGACGCGTTCATACAGCAGCTTTGACGTGACCTCGTGATGGAACTTGTCGTCGAACCACGTAACCAACCGGCGCACCTCATAGCGGCCCTCGGCGCTGCGGGGCATCAGCGGCGGCTCGGGGTGCTTTTCCTCGATATATTCACAGATCGCGGCACTTTCCGGCATGGTGCGGCCATCGATGCGCAGGATCGGGACCTTGCGCGCCGGATTGCGGCGGTGAAAATCAGGGTGATTTTCCCAATAGCGTTCTTCGATCAGCTCGCACTCTATTTTCTTCTCGGCAAGACTCAGCCGCACCTTCCGGCAGAAGGGCGACAGAGGAACGTGATAGAGCTTGGCCATGGCGCAGCGGACCTTAATTGGAGTGATGCCCTTCAATGCCCGTTCAGCTTGCGCTTTTCAATCCTCGAAACACGCGGCGCGCCCATCGCGGCGGATCGTGGCCGCACCATCCATGATCGACGCGGTGCGCTTGCGCAGCCAGGCCGATGGTTTGCTGGCGGACCGGTCCTTGGGGTCGGGCAGGACAGCGGCGAGGCGCGCGGCCTGAAGCGCCGACAGATCCGCAGGCGCGACGCCGAAATAGTGGCGCGCAGCCGCATCGACGCCAAAGATGCCTTCGTCGAATTCGGCGATATTCAGATAAATCTCGATGATGCGCCGCTTGGACCATATCGCCTCGGCCATCGGGGTCATCACCGCCTCCAGCGCCTTGCGCAGCCATGACCGGCCTTGCCAAAGATAGACGTTCTTGACTGTCTGCTGGCTGATCGTCGATGCACCGCGCCCGGCGCCGTTTTCCAGAACCTGCCGGATCGCCTGCATGTCAAAGCCCCAGTGCATGCAGAAATTGGCATCCTCGGCCGCCACGGCCGAGCGGGCCATGGCCGGCGCGATCTGGTCCATCGGCACCCATTGATGGCGGATCGCGCCCAGCCTGCGGGCCTCCTGCTTCATGTAATAGGTCGGGCCGGGCGGGACGAACCGGTGTGCCAGCGAGGCAAGCGCAATGCAGGTCACCGCGGTTATCGCGGCCCAAAGCGCCCAGCGCCGCGCAAACCCGAGGAGGCGGGTCAGCGGATCGGGGCGACGAGATTTCTTGGCGGTGTTGCGAGACATGGCGACCCGATGAAGATGAGTATTTGCAGGAAGATGAAAGCGGCGGAATTGGCCTGATCAGAGATCGTCCATCGCGGCGTCGAAGGTCTTGCGCGCCCGGCCCCAGACGTCGGCGTTCAGCTGGTCCAGCCGCAAAAGCGATGGCAGCAATTGCGCGGCAAAGTCGTGGGACGCCTCGACCGGCAGCAGCGATGGCAGGTTGTCGATTGCCATTATGTCCATCGGAGGCGCGTCGTGCACACGGCGCACCGGCGCGTCCCAGGTTGTGGCTGCATCGTAGATCGGAACGGGATTGTAATCGCTGTCCGGATCGCAGGCGACATCGCCGATGACTGTCAGGGCGCGCTCCGCCGCAAGCGCCGTTTGTGGCACGAACACAGGGGTTCCGGGGCGTGCAAAGATGCAGTTCAGGAACATGTCATGCGCGAGGATCTCGGGGAACGGGCCACCGCCTGCCGTCTGCTCAATATCCCACAGGGTCGGGGTGAGCCCCATTGCGGTGCACAGATCCGCAGCGCCGGTGCCGACGCGGCCCAGCGCGCCGATGATGATGGCGGTCGGTCTGCGCAGACCCGCCAGATCACGCGCCAAATCGGCCAGCAAAGCGTCCTTGCCGCCATATGTATCCACGGCTGGACAGATGTTGCCGCCCTGCTGCGCCGCCCACGCCTTGAGCGTGATGGCAGCCCCGACGTATCCGGCCCAATAGCCGAAGGCGGCAACGCGGCGGCCCTCCTCGTCCAGCAGATATTCCAGATCATAGAGCGCACCGCCCCCGGCGGCGAACCGGCGCAGCAGCGCCTTGCCCGAATGTTGCCCCTTGAACGCATGGCCGAACATGATGTGCCGGTGTGGCAGGGGCGTGCCATCCTCCGGGAGCTCCTTGAGCCCGAGAATGATGGCATCCGCCGGGGCATCGGGCCAGGTGTGCGTCGGCGCGATGGCGCAGCCGACGTCGCGATACTCATCAATGAGAATGGCGCGCTGATCGCTCTGCTCGACCGTGACCTGCATCCCGGCGGACAGCAGATCGGCGGCGCCGGGCGGTGTCAGCGGGGTGCGCTCCTCGTTAAGGCGCTGCTCGGCGCGGACCCAGATATGCGTCATACCCTGCCCCATCAGCGCAGCATACCGGCGGCGCGCACGGCCTGAACTGACGGCCGCGCCTCCATCGCCTCGCGGAAGGCGGCGATGCGCGGATAGGCGGCAATGTCGACCCCGTCCCCCTCCAGCCATGTGCTGACGACAAACAGATAGGCGTCCGCCACGGTAATCTGGTCGCCCATGATGAACGGCCCGGCAAGGCAGTGCTGCTCTATATAGTCGCAGCATTCCCCCATCGTTTCAGGCACCTTGGCGCGCATGTCCTCTTGGGCGGCGGCGCTGTCGGCCCAGCGCGAGGCGCGCGGCCCGTGCGCGTGGTTCACATGCGCGGTACTGGCCAAGTAATACATAACGGCACGGAGCTGCGCGGCCTGAAACGGCTCCTGCGGCATCAGGGACGCGGCGGGCGTAATGGCGGCAATGTAGTCCAGAATCGCGCCGGTTTCGGTCAGGATGCCCTCACCGGTTTCCAATGCAGGCACGCGCCCCTTGGGATTGATCTGGCGATAGGCGGGCCGCGTCTGGGCCTTTGCCTTGAAATCCACCTTGATAGGGTCGAATTCCAGCCCGGCCTCATGCAGGGCGATGGCGACAGCAATGGATATCGTGCCGGGTGCATAATGCAGTTTCATGGGGGCCTCCTGCCGCTTCAGATAAATGTGCGGGCATGTGCCCGGTCTGCCGCATCAAGGTGCGGCGTGGTGTTGAACGTGTCCAGCATCAATGTGCCGTGAACATGGCGCAACCGGTGGACCGAGCTGTTCTGAATTCGCAGCATCATGTTGGCCATCGCGCGCACCTCCAGCCCCAGAACATGCTGCATGACCATGCCGATCACCCCGCCCGACGTAACCATCAAGGTCCGGCCATGACCGGCGCAGGCCTCATCCATCAGCGCGACGATCCGGGTGCGGAAACTGGTAAATGTCTCGGGCACATCCATCAGCCGGTCGTCGGCCCAGTGGCTGATGACATCCGGCAGGTAGCGGGCGAATTCCTGCGCCGTATCAGGCGCAGGGATGCCGTGCTGCGCCTCCATCGCGTGGGCAAGGTTGAAATACGTCAGCTCGTTCAGGCGCGGATCCTGCAAGGTTGTCTGGTATCCCATGGCGCTGGCGGTCTGGCGCTGGCGGGTCAGCGTGCCGGTGATGACGCGGTCGAAATGCGGCTCTGTGTCGGTCAGCCACGTGCCCAGCCATGCCGCCTGACGGTGGCCCAGCTCCGACAGCCGGTCATAGCTTGCCTCGTCCGTGGCGGCGCTGTTCGCCTGTCCGTGCCGCACCAGAATGATCTCGGTCACACGCGTGCCCTTTCATGTCGCCAGATGCCCACAGTAACGGCGCGGCGCCTGGGGTAAAAGATGCGAATGGGGCAAAAAGGGAACTGACGGCGCAAGCAGACGTTTGAAAGAGACGCTGCATAGCACAAGGAGACACCCATGCTACGCCCCCTGATCATCGCTGCCGCCACGCTGACGGCCCTGCCGCTGGCCGCGCAGGACGCCGAGCAAGGCAGCGCCGGCCCCAAGGACACGCGCGATTCCACCTATTTGCAAAGTGTCGACGACACCAAGGTCGTGACGACCGATGGCGAGGAAATCGGTGAAATTTCCGAGATCCTTGTCGATGCCGATGGGACTCCGGCCGGTTTTCTGGTCGAAATGGGCGGCTTTCTGAACCTCGGGGACACCGATGTCGCCGTTCCGCTGGAGGCCCTGGAATGGAGCGGCAGTCACTATGTATCCAAGATGACGCAGGAGCAGCTCGAAAACCTGAAGCCTTGGGATGAGTGATCAGACCAGGACTTCGAATTCCTGCTGTGCGCCCACCTCGAACACCCGTTTGTAGCGGGCGATTTCATCTGCCGGGCCCATCGCTTTTTTCGGGTTGTCCGATAGCTTGACGGTGGGCCGGCCATTGGCGCTGACAGGCTTGCAGACCATCGAGAACGGCGCCAGCGCGTCACCCGGCACGAGACCGCGGAAATCATTGGTCAGATGGGTTCCCCAGCCAAATGACACGCGCACGCGGCCCGAAAACTGCGTCTGAAGTTCGATGATCTTCTGCTCATCCAGACCGTCCGAGAAAATGATCAGCTTTTTCGACGGATCCTCTCCGCGTTCCTTCCACCACTCGATCGCCATTTCAGCACCCGTTGCAGGATCACCTGAATCGACACGGATGCCGGTCCAGCCAGCCAGCCATTCCGGCGCGTTTTTCAGAAAACCTTCGGTGCCGTAGGTATCCGGCAGGATGATGCGCAGGTTGCCGTCGTGCTCCTCGTGCCAGTCGCTCAGCACGTCATAGGGCGCGCGGGCCAGTTCCTCGTCGGTTTCCGCCAGCGCGGCGTAAACCATCGGCAGTTCATGCGCGTTGGTGCCGATCGCCTCCAGATCGCGGTTCTTGGCGATCAGGCAGTTCGATGTGCCGACAAACTTCTCGCCCAGCCCCTCGTGCATGGCGCGCACGCACCAATCCTGCCAGAGGAAGCTGTGCCGCCGCCGGGTCCCGAAATCAGCGACGCGCAGATCCGGCACCTGGCGCAGTGTTTCCACCTTTTCCCACAGCTTGGTCATGGCGCGCGCATAGAGAACTTGAAGCTCGAACTTCTCCATCTTGTTCAGGACGGCGCGACTGCGCAGCTCCATCAGCACCGCCAAGGCCGGGATTTCCCACAGCATCACCTCGGGCCAGTTTCCCTCGAAGGTCAGCTCGTATTGATCGCCGACGCGCTCCAGATGGTAGGGTGGCAGGCGCAGTTTCTCGAACCAGTCCATGAAGGCCGGATTGAACATCTGCCGCTTGCCGTAGAACATGTTGCCGCGCATCCACGTGCTTTCGCCGCGCGACAGGGACAGCGACCGGATGTGATCCAGCTGCTCGCGCAGCTCGCCCTCGTCCACCAGATCGGCCAGCGGAATATGCTTGGCCCGATTGATCAGGCTGAACGTCACCTGCGTGTCGGGCCGGTTGCGAAACACCGACTGGCACATCAGCAGTTTGTAGAAATCGGTGTCGATCAGGGAGCGAACGATCGGATCGATCTTCCACTTGTGATTATGCACGCGGGCGGCGATGTCGACCATGTCAGACTCCGGACTGTGTTCCGAATGTTAAAGCAGGGCAGCGCGGAGATTGAAAGGCTTGCCGTATGGTGCGGCTGCTTAGCTGCCTGCCGCCATCGCGCGCAGGCCCTCGCGATAGCCGGGATAGCGCAGCGTCACGCCCAGATCACGCTTGATCCGGTCATTGGTGACACGCTTGGATTCGACGTAGAAACTGCGCGCCATCGGGGACATGTCGGCCTCGTCGAAGGGCACAGCCTCGGGCAGCGGCAGGCCCAGCAATTCGGCGGCAAAGCCGATCACGTCCTGCGGCGGCGCCGGGTCATCATCGCAAACATTGTAGATCGCGCCCGGATCGGGCTGCCGGATCGACGCGGCCAGCACCTGCGCGATATCTTCGACGTGGATGCGGCTGAACACCTGATCGGGCTTGATGATGCGCCGCGCGGTTCCGGCGCGCACTTTGGAAAACGGGCCGCGACCGGGCCCGTAGATCCCAGCAAGGCGAAAGATATGTAGCGGCAGATCCGGGATCGCCTGCCACGCCGCCTCTGCTTCCTTGCGCAGATGGCCGCGCCTTGTTCCGGGGCTCAGCGGCGTTGCCTCATCCACCCAGCCACCTTGGTGATCACCGTAGACGCCGGTGGTCGACAGATAACCGCACCACTCCAGACGCGGCGCGATGCGCGCAATGTCATCGCCCAGCGCGGCCAGCACCGGATCGCCGCCCTCGCCCGGACCTGTGGAAATGAGCAGATGCGTCGCCGCCTCCAGCGCCGGGCGCATGTCGGCGCCGGGCCAGATCAACGGCTGAACGCCTGCGTCCTCGAGCGCCTGCGCCTTGTCCGCGCTGCGCGTCGTGCCGATGACATTCCAGCCGCCCGCAGCGCGCAACAGCGTCGTCAGTGCGCGGGCCGAGTAGCCGTGGCCAAAGGAAAGAAGCCTCCGTGTCATGATGTTGATATGCGGCAGTCCTATCCCCTTGGCAAGAGCCGACCGGCGCACAGCTTGAACCCGGAGGACCCTCGTGCAAACGTGACGGCGAAACCTGACAAGGACCGATGATGACCGGCAACGACACCCCAGCGCTTACGCCAGAAACACCCCCTGCCCGCGAATTCACCGATGCCGCGGCAGCCGTCGATCATCTGTGCGCCCTCTACGATATCTCGGTCGATTTCCTGCGCACTCACTTCGCCTCGGCGATTGCCGGGCCGGTCCCTGAGCAGCGGGTCAGGGCCTTTTACCCCGAGATCCGGCTGACCACGTCCAGCTTTGTTCAGATCGACAGCAGGCTTGCGTTCGGGCATGTATCCGGGCCGGGCACCCACGCGACGACGGTCACGCGGCCCGGCATGTTCCGCAACTACCTGATCGAGCAGATCCGCTTGCTGATCGAAAACCATGATGTTCCAGTCCGGATCGGACCGTCAGAGACACCGATCCCGGTTCATTTCGCCGTCGCGCAGGATGCGCGCATGACCGTCCCGCACGAAGGCGCTGCGGGCTTTATCCTGCGCGACGTCTTTGATGTGCCGCGCCTTGAAACAACCAACGACGACATCATCAACGGAACATACGACCGCACCCCCGGATCTGTCGCGCCGCTGGCGCCGTTTACCGCACAGCGGGTGGATTATTCGCTGGCCCGGCTGGCGCATTACACGGCCACCTCGCCCGCGCATTTCCAGAACTACGTTCTGTTCACCAACTACCAGTTCTACGTGACCGAGTTCGAGGCATATGCCCGCCGCGCGCTGGCCGATCCTGACAGCGGCTATACCAGCTTTGTCGGCACCTTCGATGCCGAAATCGCGGATGCGGACCAGCCGATGGAAACACCGCTGAAGCTGCCGCAGATGCCGACCTACCATCTGAAGAAGCCCGACGGTTCGGGCATCACGCTGGTCAATATCGGCGTCGGCCCATCCAACGCCAAGACCGCGACCGATCATATCGCGGTGCTGCGCCCGCATGCGTGGATCATGGTCGGGCACTGCGCCGGGCTGCGCAATTCGCAGCGGCTGGGTGATTATGTGCTGGCCCACGCCTACCTGCGCGAGGATGGCGTTCTGGACGCCGACCTGCCCACATGGGTCCCCATCCCGGCGCTGGCCGAGATTCAGATCGCGCTGGAGCAATCGGTCGAGGAGATCGCGCATCTCGACGGGTTCGAGATGAAGCGCATCATGCGCACCGGCACCGTCGCCAGCGTGGACAACCGCAATTGGGAGCTGCGCGATCAGTCCGGCCCGGTCCACCGCCTCAGCCAAAGCCGCGCGATCGCGCTGGATATGGAAAGCGCGACAATCGCCGCCAACGGCTTTCGATTTCGCGTCCCATACGGCACTTTGCTATGCGTGTCGGACAAGCCCCTGCACGGCGAGTTGAAGCTGCCCGGCATGGCGTCAGAGTTCTATAATGATCAGGTTGCGCGTCATCTGATGATCGGTATTCGCGCCATGGAAACGCTTGCGCAGATGCCGCTGGAACGCATCCACAGCCGCAAGTTGCGCGCCTTCGACGAAACCGCATTCCTCTGACAAGCGCATTTTGAGCAAAAAACACCCGACATGTGGGCAGTATGCGTTGTATTACCGTTCAAAATAGCGTTACACATTGGGCCGAGGCCCGTCCGAGGGCAGTAGAAGGAGACCACTTGATGGCAAAACCGATGACCAAAACCCAGCTCGTCGCCGCACTGGCGGAAGAAATGGACAGCGACAAGAAAACAGCCGGTACGGCGCTTGACGCGATCATTAACGTGATCACCAGCGAAGTGTCCGGCGGCGGTGCCGTCACACTGCCCGGCGTTGGCAAGATTTACTGCCGCGAGCGCCCCGAGCGTATGGTGCGCAACCCCGCCACCGGCGAGCAGATCAAAAAAGACGCCGACAAAGTGGTCAAGATGACAATCGCCAAGGCGCTGAAGGACAGCGTCAACGGCTGATCTTGCATCTGGCATGAGTTTCCGAAAGGGTCGCCCTGACAGGCGGCCCTTTTGCATTTCGCACATGGTCCATAGGAACGGGATGGGCATGGACATACGTAGCATCGTGATGGGCGTCGGGTTCTCGCTCATGTGGTCCAGCGCCTTCACGTCCGCGCGCATCATCGTGGCCTCGGCGCCCCCGATCAGCGCACTGGCCATACGGTTTCTAATCGCCGGTCTGCTGGGCGTCCTGATCGCCCGGATTCTGGGCCAGACGTGGCGCCTGACAGCGCCGCAATTGCGGGCCTGCATCATCCTGGGGATCTGCCAGAACGCGCTCTATCTCGGGCTCAATTTCGTCGCGATGCAGACAATCGAGGCATCGCTTGCGGTCATCATCGCCTCGACCATGCCGCTTCTGGTGGCGCTGGCCTCGTGGATGTTCTTTGGTGAACGCCTGTCGCCATTGGCGGCGGCCGGATTGCTGGCAGGCATCGCCGGGGTGGCGATGATCATGGGCAGTCGTTTTTCCGGCGGTGTCGATCCGTTCGGGCTGACTTTGTGCATCATAGGCGTCGTAGCACTGTCTATCGCGACGCTCAGCGTGCGCGGCGCAACGTCGGGCGGCAACTTCATGATGATCGTCGGGCTTCAGATGCTGATCGGCGGCGCCGTCCTCAGCGTCGTGGCCATCGGCACCGAAACACTTGTGATCGATTGGAGCTGGACGCTGGTCGCGGCCTTTGCGTGGACCACCTTTGTCCCCGGCCTTGCTGCGACTCTCCTCTGGTTCCGGCTGGTCCAGAGGGTCAGCGCGACACGCGCTGCGACGTTTCACTTCCTCAATCCGTTTCTGGGCGTCGCGACCGCCGCCATTATCTTGGGTGAAAAACTGCATCCGACCGATCTGATCGGCGTCGCCGTCATTACGGCAGGGATCCTGACCGTTCAGCTGTCGCGCCGTCCGGCGGTGGCATGACGCGCCCCGCCATCGGGCCTTGCACGCCACCAGCATCGCCCGGCGTGCGTCCCGACAGATCAGGCATTCGGTGCTTTCGCCGCAGGGCATTGGTTTGTAGGTTCGCGCCGGTAAGAGGGAGCACGCAGTGACCACCGACACAGTCACGCCGATGATGGCGCAGTATCTGGAAATCAAGGCCGAGCATCAGGGCGCCCTGCTATTCTATCGCATGGGCGATTTCTACGAGCTGTTCTTTGACGATGCAGCCCTCGCCGCCGAGGCGCTGGACATCGCGCTGACCAAACGCGGCAAGCATGCGGGCAAGGATATCGCCATGTGCGGCGTGCCTGTGCATTCCTCCGAGGGGTATCTGCTGACGCTGATCCGCAAGGGGTTCCGCGTGGCGGTCTGCGAACAATTGGAAAACCCGGCCGAGGCAAAGAAACGCGGCGCGAAATCCGTCGTCAAACGCGGCGTCGTGCGGCTGGTCACGCCCGGCACCCTGACCGAGGAATCGCTGCTGGAGGCGCGGCGCCACAATTATCTGGCCGCGATCGCAGAGGTCCGCGGCGCGCATGCGCTGGCCTGGACGGATATCTCGACCGGCGCGTTGCATGTCATGTCGATAGAAGATGCCCGTATCGGCCCGGAATTGGCCCGCCTCGCCCCGAGCGAAGTTTTGATTGCTGACGGGTCAGATACCGATTTTGGCGGTTTAGTGACTGAATCGGGCGCCGCAGTCACCCCTTTGGGACGCTCGGCATTTGACAGCACCGGCGCGGCAGCGCGGCTATGCGCGCTGTTTGGCGTAACCTCGCTGGACGCGTTCGGCACGTTCGAGCGCGCCGAGATCGCCGCCTTGGGTGCGGTGGTCGAGTATCTGGAAATCACCCAGAAGGGCAAACTGCCCCTGCTCCAGCCGCCGCAGCGTGAAAGCCTCGCGGGTGTCATGCAGATCGACGCGGCCACGCGGCGCAATCTGGAGCTGACACATGCGCTGTCCGGCGGACGGGCCGGCACGCTGTTGTCGGTCATGGACCGGACGGTCACCGCCGGCGGCGCGCGTTTGCTCGAACGGCGGCTGTCCGCGCCGTCCCGGCGGCTGGACGTTATTCTGGATCGGCTGGATATGGTGTCCTTTGCCGTGGAACAATCGCGGTTCAGGCAGGCCGTCCGCGATCATCTGCGCAAGGTGCCCGATCTCGACCGCGCGCTGTCGCGCCTTGGGCTGGATCGGGGCGGGCCACGTGATCTGGCCGCAGTCCGCAACGCGCTGGAAGGTGCCGAGGCGATCGCCCGATTGATACGCCACGATGACATGCGGCCCGAATATGCGCGCCTGGCCGATGATCTGACCGGCCATGACACGCTGGCCGATCTGCTGGATCAGGCGCTGATTGCCGAACCGCCGCATCTGGCCCGTGACGGCGGGTTCATTGCGGCGGGATATGATCCCGATCTGGACGAGGCGCGCCAGTTGCGCGACGAGGGCCGCGGCGTCATTGCCAAGATGCAGGCCGAATATGCGCAGTTGACCGGCATTTCATCGCTGAAAATCAAGCATAACAATGTGCTGGGCTATTTCGTCGATGTCACCGCGACCCACGCGGAGAAAATGCTGTCGGCGCCGCTAAACGAGACGTTCAAACACCGGCAAACCACGGCCAATCAAGTGCGCTTTACCACCGTTCCATTGTCCGAGATGGAAACGCGCATCCTGAATGCCGGCGGACGCGCGCTGGAAATCGAAAAGCGGCTCTATGACATGCTAAAGGGCGCTATTCTGGCCGAAGCACCGAAGCTGAACCAAGCCGCCCGCGCACTGGCCGAACTGGATCTGACGGCGGCGCTGGCCGATCTGGCGGTCGAGTGTGGCTGGTGCCGTCCCGACGTGGACGACAGCCGGGCGCTCAACATCGTGCAGGGCCGCCATCCGGTCGTGGAACACGCCCTGCGCGCGCAAGGCGGCGGACCCTTTGTCGCCAATGATTGCACACTGGGCGAGGTCAGTGACATCTGGCTACTGACCGGCCCGAACATGGCCGGTAAATCCACCTTTCTGCGCCAGAATGCGCTGATTGCCCTATTGGCTCAAACGGGCAGTTTCGTGCCCGCACAGTCTGCGCATGTCGGCATGATCAGCCAGCTATTCAGCCGCGTCGGTGCCTCGGATGATCTGGCGCGCGGTCGGTCGACGTTTATGGTCGAGATGGTGGAGACCGCCGCGATCCTGAACCAGGCCGACGACAAGGCGCTGGTGATCCTGGATGAAATCGGGCGCGGCACGGCCACCTATGACGGTCTGTCCATCGCCTGGGCCACGCTGGAGCATCTGCACGAAGTCAATGGCTGCCGCGCCCTGTTTGCCACGCATTACCATGAGCTGACGAACCTGACGGACAAGCTGGCGCGCGTCGATAATGCCACCGTCACTGTCAAGGAACACGAGGGCGAGGTCATCTTTCTGCACGAGGTCCGGCGCGGCGCCGCCGACCGATCCTATGGCGTGCAGGTGGCGAAGCTGGCCGGTCTGCCGCGCACGGTGATCGAGCGCGCACGCGTCGTCCTGGACGCGCTGGAACGTGGCGAGCGTGAAGGCGGCAGCGCGCGGCAGGCGCTGATTGACGATCTGCCGCTATTCTCCAGCCGCCCTGCGCCGCCGCCAGTCAAAGCCGCGCCCTCGAAGGTCGAAGCGACCTTGAAAGCCATCCTGCCCGATGACCTCAGCCCACGCGACGCGCTTCAGATCATCTACGATCTGAAGGCGATGCTGGCTCAGGAAGAGCCCGAGTAACGCAAAGACGCCCCGAGCGGATGAGGTGGATGGCTCCTGCTCCACCCGGCGTCGCAATGCGCCATACTGCAGTTGTCATCGACTGCTGAGAGAGGAGCCACCCAATGACAGTTAAAACAGTTGGCCTGGATCCGCTGACCGGCAGGCGATT
>DATCSR010000020.1:0-158970 GCA_036568405.1 Roseovarius sp. | reverse complement strand
GGGAGCCGATCTGACGGCTCGCGGGGCAATAGGATCAAGATCGAAAGCTGGTGCCGATCAGCCGCGCGCGGCCAGCGCATCCTCAAGCGTGCGCAGCCCGCTGCGGGGCGCTTGCACCAGCACGGCCATGTTGCCGGGCTTGTGCTCGTTCCGCAGCATTTTCGTGTGGGCAGCGGGGATTTCGGCCCAGGGAAACACCTCGGACATGCAGGGGTCCAGGCGACGCTCGACCATCAGGTTATTGGCGGCACTGGCCTGTTTCAGATGCGCAAAATGCGAACCTTGCAGGCGCTTCTGGTGCATCCACATGTAGCGCACGTCAAAGGTGCAGTTGAACCCGGTGGTGCCGGCGCATATCACGACCATGCCGCCCTTCTTGCAGACCAGCGACGAAACGGGGAACGTCGCCTCGCCGGGATGCTCGAACACCATGTCGACGCTGACGCCCTTGCCGGTGATGTCCCAGATCGCCTTGCCGAACCTGCGGGCCTCTTTCAGCCAGGCGTTGTATTCCGGCGTGTTCACCTTGGGCAACTGGCCCCAGCAGGTGAAATCCTTGCGGTTGATCGCGCCCTTGGCGCCCAGATCCATGACGAACTGGCGCTTGTCCTCTTCGGAAATGACGGCAATCGCGTTGGCGCCGGCGGTATTGATCAGCTGAATCGCGTAGGAGCCGAGGCCACCCGACGCGCCCCAGACCAGCACGTTCTGCCCCGGCTTCAGGTCATGCGGTTCGTGCCCGAAGAGCATCCGGTAGGCGGTGGCCAGCGTCAGGGTGTAGCAGGCCGATTCTTCCCATGTCAGATGCTTGGGGCGCGCCATCAGCTGCTGCGCCTGCACATTGGTGAACTGTGCAAAAGAGCCATCCGGCGTCTCATAGCCCCAGATCCGTTGCGAGGGCGAGAACATGGGATCGCCGCCGTTGCATTCCTCGTCGTCGCCGTCGTCCTGATTGCAGTGGATCACCACCTCGTCGCCCACCTTCCAGCGGCGCACCTTGTCGCCGACGGCCCAGACGATGCCGGCGGCATCCGAGCCTGCGATGTGGTATTCGGCCTTGTGGACATCGAACGGGCTGATCGGCTGGCCAAGGCCCGCCCAGACGCCATTATAATTGACGCCTGCGGCCATCACCAAGACCAGCACCTCGTTGCTGTCCAGCACCGGAACGTCGACGATTTCCTGCTGAAATGCCTGCTCGGGCTCGCCATGCCGTTCGCGGCGGATCGCCCACGCATACATCTGTTTGGGAACGAACCCCATCGGGGGCATTTCGCCCACTTCATAGAGGTCTTTTTCCGGCGCGTCGTAGCTTGCGATGCTTGTGTCGGTGTCCAGAGCCATGGGTGGCCTCCCTTCGCATATCATTGCCGCGATGCAGAATCGCGAATATCCAACCCTGAAATACGCAAGCATACGCAACAATGCAATGCCGAGAAGTCAGTTTTTGTAACTTTATGACCCAGCAGGTGCAGAAATTTCCTTCGCAGGCGCAGCATCCCCTGCGGCTTTGGCAACGGTATCGACCGGCGGCAGGAAATGGGCAATCGAATTGGCGTAATATCTCAGCAGCGGCGCGCCCTCTGCCGTCATCTGCCAGCCGCCGCTCACCTCTGATATCGCATGGCGCGCGGCCAGCGCGGTGCAGGCGCGTGCCACCCCATCCGCGATATCCGCTGGGGCCGGAACGTCCGGCTGGACGGCATGGAGAATCTGCGTAACCTGCACCTCCAGCGCTGCGGTGTCCAGCGGTTCGCCGCTGTGCAGCAGGGTCCGCGCCACCATCGGCACATATAGCACCGGCATCGCGTCCTGAATCCGGCCCATCAGATCGCGGCCCAGATCACCCAGCCGCGGCGCATCGCCATAATCGCTCAGCCGGATCGGCTGCGCAAAGACGACCGATGCGGTGCCCAGCCGCACGAAGCGCCCGCGCAATCGCTGCCACATCATCCGCAGAAACGACCGCACGATCACCGAGGCGCGCGCGTGAAACCTGCGGTCGCCGCGCGCGGCTGCCGCGATCAGCACGCGGTCTTCCAGCACGCGGTCATAATTGATGGCGATCGGCACGAACACCACATCGCGCCCGCCCGGCTTCCACCCCTCGACCAGATAGGACAGCAGCCCCAGCTTGGCCGGCTTCACGATGCCATCGACGGTCAGCCCGCCCTCGGGAAAGATCGCCTGCGTCACGCCCCCCGTCGTCGCCATCTGCACATAGCGCGCCAGCACCGTCCGATAGAGCCCCCCGCGCGCCCGGCGGCGGATGAAATAGGCGCCCATCGCCTTGATCAGTCGGCTCAGCGGCCAGACTCGCGCCCACTCTCCCACCGCATAGCTAAGGGCCGAGGATTGCGCCGCCAGCGTCGTGACCAGCACATAATCCATGTTGCTGCGATGGTTCATGATGAAGATCATCGTCGCATCCTTGTCGATGCTTTCGATGATGGCGGCGTTTTGCGGGCCGGTTTTCACATCATACAGCATGTTCGCCAGCCAGTTCGCGACCCGCGTGCCAAAGCTGAAATAGGCAAACGCGCTGAAGCTGGGCACGATCTCGCGTGCGTACTTGCGCGCCTTTTCGAATGCCACATCCTCGCGCACCTTGTTTCTGGCGGCGTAGCGGACGATGGCCTGCGTCACGTCCGGATCATAGACCAGCCGCTGGATCAGGTCGTGCCTGCGGGCCAGCTTGAACGGCTCGATAGGCCGCGTCAGGCGGGTATTCAGCTGTGCCACCGCCCGTTCGAGCCGGCGGCGAAAGAACCAGCGCACCGACGGGAACAGAAAATGCGAGGCAAAGGTGACAGCGGCGAACGCCAGCAACAGCAGCAGCGCCCAGAGCGGCATTTGCACAGTCGACGTCATCGCGGCAGACCCGCCTGCCCCGCGCGATGCGCACAGGGGATGGGGGCGCGCGCGGGCGTCATCGCGGCGTCATCGCCTCAGGCAGCGCCGACAGAGGCCACTGATCCAGCCCCGCAACCGTAAAAAATCGCAGGCCCATCAGACGGGCCGCAACCAGCGCTATGGCTGGCACAAGGGCCAGCGCGATACCGGCAGATGGTGTATCATGCAGCACGTCCTGCGGTCCTGACATTTCGGTCCCTCGCGGCCAAGGGTGCGCGGCCCTCTGGATGGTGTTTCAGCGACTTCTACGCCAAGCAAGAGTTTGGAGCCAGCGTCAAGAGGACCGCGCGCAGATCTGCATGAAGATGCGGCATGTGTGCAATGGACGCAGGGCGCCGATCCTGGGCTGGATTGGCTCAAAGCCCTCGGGCGGGCTGCCGCCGTCACGTCACGCCCGTGTCAGTTGAACCGGACTCCGCTATTGCAGCGTGATATGCCGCAATGCAGCGAATTGACATTGGCTCAATCTTTCGCATATCCAGTCAATAGCGCAATATTGTTACCAATCACCCCACGAGGCCGCCCCGATGTCACATCCGCAAAAAGACCGCCCCTGGCTGATCCGCACCTATGCCGGCCACTCGACAGCCGCAGCATCGAACGCGCTCTACCGGGCGAACCTGGCCAAGGGCCAGACCGGCCTGTCGGTCGCCTTCGATCTGCCCACGCAGACAGGCTATGACAGCGATCACATTCTGGCGCGTGGCGAGGTCGGCAAGGTCGGTGTGCCGGTCTGCCATCTGGGCGATATGCGCCAGCTGTTCGCGGATATCCCGCTGGAGCAGATGAACACCTCGATGACGATCAACGCAACGGCGCCCTGGCTGCTGGCGCTTTACATCGCGGTAGCCGAGGAGCAGGGCGTTGACCCGAGCGTCCTGCAAGGCACCGTGCAGAACGATCTGATCAAGGAATATCTGTCGCGTGGCACCTACATTTGCCCGCCGAAACCATCGCTGAAAATGATCGGCGACGTGGCCGAATACTGCTATAAAAACGTGCCGAAATGGAACCCGATGAACGTGTGTTCCTACCATCTGCAAGAGGCCGGCGCGACGCCCGAGCAGGAGCTGTCCTTTGCCCTTGCCACCGCCATCGCCGTGCTGGACGAGCTGCGCCCCCGCGTGCCCGAGGCCGATTTTCCGGTGCTGGCCGGGCGGATCAGCTTCTTCGTCAATGCCGGCATCCGGTTCGTGACCGAAATGTGCAAGATGCGTGCCTTTGTCGATCTGTGGGACGAAATCGTGCATGAACGCTACGGCATCGAAGACCCCAAGGCCCGCCGCTTCCGCTATGGCGTGCAGGTCAACAGCCTTGGCCTTACCGAACAGCAGCCGGAAAACAACGTCTATCGCATCCTGATCGAAATGCTGGCCGTCACGCTCAGCAAAAAGGCCCGCGCCCGCGCCGTGCAACTGCCCGCCTGGAACGAGGCGCTGGGCCTGCCGCGCCCTTGGGATCAGCAATGGTCGATGCGCATGCAGCAGATCCTGGCCTATGAGACCGACCTGCTGGAATTCGACGATCTGTTCGACGGCAACCCCGCCGTGGATCGCAAGGTCGAGGAACTCAAAGAGGGCGCGCGCCACGAACTGGCCACGCTGGAGAGCATGGGCGGCGCCATCGGCGCGATCGATTACATGAAATCGCGGCTGGTGGACAGCAACGCCGAGCGCCTGAACCGGATCGAGCGGAACGAGACCGTCGTCGTCGGCGTCAACAAATTCACCACAGGCGAGCCGTCGCCGCTGATGGACGCGGACGGCGGCATCATGACCGTCGATCCCGCCGTCGAGGCCGAGCAGATCGGCCGCCTGAGCGACTGGAAGGCCGCCCGAGACGCCGCCGCCGTCAAATCCGCGCTGGCGGACCTGCGCGCCGCCGCGACCGAGGGGCGCAACATCATGCCCGCCTCGATCAATGCGGCCCGCGTAGGCGTAACCACCGGCGAATGGGCGCAGCAGATGCGCGCCGTGCACGGCGAATATCGCGGCCCGACGGGCGTGTCCTCCAGCCCCTCGAACAAGACCGAGGGTCTTGAGGAAATCCGCGAGCGGGTGGACGCAGTCAGCACGCAGCTTGGCCGCCGCCTGAAATTCCTGGTCGGCAAGCCGGGCCTTGACGGACACTCCAACGGCGCCGAACAGATCGCCTTCCGCGCGCGCGATTGCGGCATGGATATCGACTATCAGGGCATCCGCCTGACGCCTGAGGAACTGGTGCGCGCCGCGCTGGACGACGAGGCGCATGTCGTCGGCCTGTCGATCCTGTCGGGCAGCCACATCCCGCTGGTCGAGGACCTGATGAACCGGATGCAGGCAGCAGGCCTCCAGCACATTCCCGTCATCGTCGGCGGCATCATCCCCGAGGAGGACGCAAAGCGCCTGCGCGCCATGGGCGTCGCCCGCGTCTACACCCCCAAGGATTTCGAGCTGAACACGATCATGCGCGACATCGTCACGCTGGTCGATCCGGGCCCCGTCGCCGCCGAATAGGGCGGCAGGGACTGGCGCGCCTGCGGCCCGTCGCTACCATAGCCGGGAACCGAATCAGCCGAAAGCGCACAGCATGTCCGAGCCCATTACGATTCGCCCCCTCCAGCCCTCGGACGAGACCGAGTGGCGCCGCCTGTGGAAAGCCTACCTCGAATATTACGAAACATCCGTGCCGGAAGAAGTCTATCAAACCACCTTCCAGCGCCTTGTCAGCGCCGACCACCCCAAGCAGAACGGGCTGATCGCGCTGCAAGGCGACCGGCCCGTAGGGCTGGTCCACTACATCTATCATCCGCATAACTGGAAGATCGAGGATGTCTGCTATCTTCAGGACCTCTACGCAGACCCCGAGGTGCGCGGCACCGGCGTGGGCCGCAAGCTGATCGAAGCGGTGTACAAGGCCGCAGACGCAGATGGCTGTCCGGCCGTCTACTGGCTGACGCAGGACTTCAATGAAACCGCGCGCAGGCTTTATGACCGCATCGGCGTGCTGACGCCTTTCGTCAAATATACCCGGTAACGCAAACGGGATTTTATGAGTGGGGGCAGAGCCTCCGAATCATGGTATATCTTGACCGCCGCGCCCGGACACTTTTCATCGTCGCAAACCGACTTAGATTTACTGCATGCCTTACGAATGGTCCCCTCCCGCCTCTGATCAGGCCCCGCAGCGGCTGGATCTGTGGCCGCATCAATCCCTGCCAAGGCGCGGCTTTGCAGGGTTCATGCTGGCAACCTCGGTGATGATCTCGATCCCGCTCTTTGCGTTGCTTGGCACTGTCCTGCTGTGGGGGCTGCTGCCATTTCTGGCAGGGACCGTTGTCCTTTTATGGTGGGCGCTGGAGCAAAGCTACCGCGCAGGCAGGCTGCACGAGGCATTGATCATCGACGATTGCGAGGTGCATCTGACCCGTACGAATCCGCAGGGCGATGTGCAGACCTGGGATTGCAACTGCTATTGGGCGCAGGCGCAGATCTATCCATCAGGCGGGCCGGTGGCGCATTACATCACGCTGCGCGGCGCGGGCCGCGAGGTGGAGCTGGGCGCGTTCCTGTCCGAGGACGAGCGCAAGGCGCTTTATGGTGAGCTTCGCGGCGCGCTGAGCATCGCGCGGGCCAGATGTTGACGGCAGCAGATGCAGCCTGCGGCGGATTTTGAGTATTTTCCTGAACATTGAAAATGCCACTGCGCTGAGTGGCTACGCCGCTGCTCAGCAAAGACGGTCCTTGATGCGCGGCCCCACCGCGCCAAAATCCATCTGGCCGGCGTATTTGGATTTGAGCAATCCCATGATCTTGCCCATGTCGCGAATCGATGTGGCGCCGGTTTCGCCAACAGCCTGTTCGATGGCCGCATCGACTTCTGCTTCGCTCAATTGGCGAGGCAGGAATTCGGCGATGATCGAAATCTCGGCCTGCTCGCGTTCGGCCAGGTCGATACGTCCGCCTTCCTCATAGGCGCGGACGGATTCGTGCCGCTGTTTGGTCATCTTGCCCAGAATGGCAAGAATCTCGTCGTCGCCCAGCGCGGCGTCGCCATCCTTCGCGCGAGCCGCGATTTCCTGATCCTTGATCGCGGCGTTTATCAGCCGCAGGGTCGCCAAACGCTGGGAATCCCGATCGCGCATGGCCTGTTTCAAGGCCGCATCAATCCGTTCGCGCAAAGTCGTATCCATGTCCATCCTCACCTTCGGAACCGGGGCCAAAGATGCGGCCTCTGTCACAGCCTTCGAGCCCTACACATAATAGGCGTCGGTGACAACCAAAGGCCAAACTGCCGCAACGTCACTCGTGGGCCTTCTGCCGGCGCGGGCCGCTTGACCGGTACGGCTGGCGTCGCTGAGGCATTCCAGAGCCAGATTCTGCTTCAACTCGAACTTGAAACGCTCTAGGTTCGCGCAGATTTTGCCCCCGTCATCCAGTCCACCGGAGAGCCGCCATGACCCATGCGCCCCAGCCCCGCCCCACCGCCTGCCTTGCGCTGGCCGATGGCACGCTGCTATTCGGACGCGGTTTCGGCGCCACGGGCGTCGTAGTCGCCGAGCTGTGCTTCAACACTGCGATGACCGGCTATCAGGAAATCATGACCGACCCCAGCTATGCGGGCCAGGTCGTCACCTTCACCTTTCCGCATATCGGCAACACCGGCACCTGCCCCGAGGATGACGAGGCGGCCGATCCCGTCGCCGCCGGCATGGTGGTCAAATGGGACCCGACCGAGCCCAGCAGCTGGCGCAGCACGCAGCGCCTGCAGGATTGGCTGGCGCAGCGCGGGCGCATCGCCATCGGCGGCGTCGATACCCGCCGCCTGACCCGCGCGATTCGCCAGCAGGGCGCGCCGCATGTCGCGCTGGCGCATGACCCCGATGGCAATTTCGACACCGATGCGCTGATCTCCAAAGCGCGCGGATTTGCCGGGCTGGAGGGGCTGGATCTGGCCAAGGACGTCACCTGCGCGCAATCCTACCGCTGGGACGAGATGCGCTGGGCGTGGCCGGACGGCTACCCGCGCCAGACCGACGCCAAATACAAGGTCGTTGCGATTGATTATGGAGCGAAGCGCAACATCCTGCGCGGCCTCGCCTCCGCAGGCTGCGACATCACCGTTCTACCCGCAACAGCGACCGCAGAAGAGGTGCTGGCGCATCAGCCAGACGGCGTCTTCCTGTCGAACGGCCCCGGCGATCCGGCGGCGACGGGCGCCTATGCCGTACCGGTGATCAAGGATCTGCTGAACGCCGACCTGCCGATCTTCGGCATCTGCCTTGGGCATCAGATGCTGGCGCTGGCGCTGGGCGCCAAAACCGTCAAGATGGGCCATGGCCACCACGGCGCCAACCATCCGGTCAAGGATTACACCACCGGCAAGGTCGAAATCACGTCGATGAACCACGGCTTTGCCGTTGACGGCCAAAGCCTGCCCGAAGGCGTGAGCGAGACCCATGTCTCGCTGTTCGATGGGTCGAACTGCGGCATCGCGGTCAAGGATCGTCCGGTCTTTTCGGTCCAGCACCACCCCGAGGCCAGTCCGGGACCGCAGGACAGTTTTTACCTTTTCGAGCGGTTTGCAGACTCAATGGCCCAGAAAACAACGGTTTCCTGACGGCGGTTAACGAAATCTTCACGTTCCGTTAACCCTAATGAACGAAACTTTACGCCAAGGTTGAGGGCGGAAAGTATCGTATGGGCATCTCGGAACTGCGAGAGCTGGACACGCAATCCCGGCATGGTGTCCGCAGGCGTGGCGTCTCGCCGCAGGGCGGTGATCTGTGTGATCTGGGTCGCTATCTGGTGCGGACCGGAGTGATTTCCCGATCCGACGCGGAGCTGGCGCAAATCGTACAGGCCCATTGCGATGCACCGCTGGATCGCGTCCTTCTGGCCGAGGGGCTGGCGGACGTGCCCGACATTCTGCGCGCGCAGGCCGCGCGGGCAAACCTGCGTCTCGCCACGTCGGGCGAACTGGCAGGCGGCGCCGAACTGCCGGATGGCGTGGATGCCCGCCGCCTGATCAAAGCCTCCGCTGCACCCTTGCGGGGCATGGATGGCCGCCTGCGGCTGGCGGTGGACAATCCGGACATGGTGCCGACCGACGATCACTTGCCCAGAAGCCTGCACAATCTGCCGCGCGTCATTGCGCCGCGCCGCGACATCCAAGCTTCATTGGCCCAAAGCGCCCGCAACCAATTGATCGTCGATGCGCAGGCCCGCACTCCGGAGCAGGAAAGCTGCCGCACCTGGGGCGCCTCTCCTGTGCGGCGCATCGCATTGGCGCTGATCGCGATGGCGGTCTGCATCGCGCTGACCGTACTGTTCCCGGTCACGATATTTACCGCCCTGGTCGGCTGGGCAACCTTCACGCTGATCGTCTCGACGGTGCTGAAAATGGCAGCGGTCTGCGCGCGTGTCGCATGGGGCGCCCCAAATGAGGTACAACCACCGCTACCGCGCGGTGCAAAACTGCCAAAGGTGTCGGTCCTTGTGCCGCTATTCCGCGAGACCGAGATTGCCCATGCGCTGATCACCCGGCTGACCCGGCTGACCTATCCCAAATGCCTGCTCGACGTGATTCTGGTGCTGGAGGAAAAGGACCACACCACGCGGCAGACCCTCGCGCAGATTGACCTGCCGTCCTGGATGCGCGCCGTGATCGTGCCCGATGGCCAGCCGCGCACAAAACCGCGCGCAATGAATTATGCACTGGATTTCTGCGAGGGCGACATCGTCGGCATTTTCGATGCCGAGGACGCGCCGGACCCGGACCAGATCACCCAGATCGCCCGCCGGTTTCAGGCGCCGCCGCCTGATGTGGCCTGCTTGCAAGGCATCCTGGACTATTACAACCCGCGCCAGAACTGGCTGGCGCGCTGTTTCACCATCGAATACGCGACGTGGTTCCGCGTCATGCTACCGGGAATGGCGCGGCTGGGCTTTGCGATTCCGCTGGGGGGCACCACGCTCTATTTCCGACGCGACATACTGGAGGCTTTGGGCGGATGGGATGCGCATAACGTCACCGAGGATGCCGATCTGGGCTTCCGCCTTGCACGTCACGGATACCGCACCGAGGTGATCGGCACGGTCACGGGGGAGGAGGCGAATTGCCGCCCCTGGCCGTGGGTCAAGCAGCGCTCGCGCTGGCTGAAGGGATATCTGACGACCTATCTGGTGCACATGCGCAAGCCCGCCGCGCTGTATCGCCAGCTGGGTGCGTGGCAGTTTTGCGGCTTTCAGGCGCATTTTGTGACGGCGCTGTCGCAATTCCTGCTGGCGCCGTTCCTCTGGTCGTTCTGGCTGGTCCTGTTCGGGCTGCCGCATCCACTGGACCCGGTTCTGCCCCAATCGACGCTGCTGCGGTTCAGCCAGCTGTTTCTGGCGGTCGAAATCCTGAATATCAGCTTTTACATTCTGGGCGTGTCGGGCCGCCAGCATCGCCATTTGCTGGTCTGGGCGCCAACGATGCATCTGTATACGCCGCTGGGCACCATCGCGGCGATCAAGGCGCTGTATGAGATGATCGTCGCGCCGTTTTACTGGGACAAGACCAGCCATGGCCATTCGTTGAACATCGCCCAGAAAGGCGGCTGACGAGGCGCTCGCGACATGGCCGGAGCGCTTACAGAATCGAGTCGACTTCCCCCGATTCCAGCCGCAGCCGCGTCACGAACGCCTTTGAGATATGCGCCTTGAGCGCGTCATGCGCGGCGCGGGCATCGCCCGACTCAATCGCAGAAACGATCGCGTCATGTTCGGCAATCGCCGCCTCGCCCCGGCCCTCGGCGGCCAGCGATGTGGTCGCCATCAGCGCCATGGACCGATGGACAAGGTCCAGTTGCTGCACCAGAAACCGGTTGTGCGAGGCCAGATGGATCTGCTTGTGAAAGCGTCGGTTTGCGCGGGCCATCAGGTCAGGCTTGCCGATCAGGGCGCGGTCCTGCTCGACCATGCCGCGCAGCACGGCGACCTCTTCGGGCGTGGCGTGGCGCGCGGCCAGGCTGGCGGCCAGCCCCTCCAGTTCGGCGCGCACAACGTATAGCTCGGCGCGCTGGTTGTGGTCGAGGGACGCCACGATCAGGCTGCGCCCGTCGCGGGTCAGCAGGGATTGCGTCTCAAGCCGTTGCAGCGCCTCGCGGATCGGTGTGCGCGACACGCCGAACCGCTCGGCCAGATCGCTTTCGACCAGACGGTCGCCGGGCTTGAACACGCCCGTATCGATCGCCTCGAGGATCAGCGAATAGGCGTCGGTCGGGGCGGGTTTCATGGCGACGGTTCCGGTCATTTGGATTTGTTGGCAGACCGTAGGGGCGCAGCGCTTGCCAATCAAGCCCAAGCCGGTTGACAGCGCCTGCCCTGCGGCTACTTCTACCACCATGCCGAAACATGATTTCAGCCATGTCGACACTTGGGTGTTCGATCTGGACAACACGCTCTATTCTCCCGAAATCCGCCTTTTCGATCAGATCGAGGTGCGGATGACGCAGTTCGTCATGGACACGCTGGACGTGGACCACGCCGAAGCGGACCGCCTGCGCGCGCAATACTGGCACGAACACGGCACCACGCTGGCCGGGCTGATGCGCGTGCATGGCATGGCGCCCGACGACTATCTGATCGCCGTGCATGACATCGACATGACCCCCCTTACCCCGGATGCCGACCTGCGTGCGCGGATCGACGCGCTGCCGGGGCGAAAGGTCATCTACACGAACGGAACGGCCCCCTATGCGGCGCGCGTCGCTGCCGCACGCGGGCTGGACGGGGTTTTCGACGCGATCTACGGCGTCGAACACGCGGGCTATACGCCCAAGCCCGACGCCGAGGCATTCCGCGCCGTGTTCGACGCCGATGGGCTGACCGCCAGCCGCGCCGCCATGTTCGAGGACGATCCGCGCAATCTGGCCGTGCCGCATGCGATGGGCCTGCGCACCGTGCATGTCGCGCCTCAGCCGGTAGCGGCAGCGCATATCCATCACCATACCGATGATCTGAGCGGTTTTCTGGCGCAGATCATCTAAGCCTGCGGCAATTCGCGCGCGCCGGACCGGATGAAATGACCGGGCGCAAACGTTATCTGACATCTGACGTGACCAGCGAAGGAAAACAGCCAAATGACCGATGTCCCCTTGACCCGAACGGATACCACCTTGGAGAGCCGCAAAACCGCATCGTCGGAGAATATGGTTGCCGCAAAGATCCTGCTGACAATCCTTGTCGCGCTTGTGGCATGGGGGCTATGCGTGTTCATCTGGGGCGTGCCGGGCCTCTATATTCCGGCTCTGGTGCTGGTTCCGGTGATCTGGATCGCGCTGGTGACCATCACTCTGGGGCAGTAGGGCCTAAGGCCAACTGGTGCCCATATGCCCATCGCTCTATGATATCCGCGCGCGATCAACAGCAAGGGACCGCTATGGCTGACTTCGACATCTTCATTTCAGGCGGCGGCGTCGCCGGTCTGACAGCCGCCTGCATTTTCGGCAACGCCGGGTTCACCGTGCTTTGTGTCGATCCCGCCGCGCCGATCACCGACCGCGAGGCGGATGGCTCGGATTTGCGCAGCACCGCGTTTCTGCAGCCCGCGCAGGCGTTGCTGGCGCGCGCGGGGATCTGGGACCGCCTTGCACCCCATGCCATGCCGCTTCAGACCATGCGCATCATCGACGCGGGCGGCCCCGAGCCGGCGCCGCGCCTCGAGCGTGCTTTTGATGCGGATGAGCTGTCGGACCTGCCCTTTGGCTGGAACCTGCCCAACTGGCTGCTGCGCCGCGAAATGCTGGCCCGGATTGGTGAATTGCCGGACGTGGAATTCCGCCCCGGCACCGGCACGGCGGATCTGCTGACCCGCGATAATGAGGCGATTGTCACCCTGTCGGACGGCGCCCGCGTCACCGCGCGGCTGGTCGTGGCCGCCGATGGACGCGATTCACCCATCCGGCGTGCGGCCGGCATCAATGTGCACACCACGCGCTACGGGCAAAAGGCGCTGGCCTTTGCCGTGACACACCCGATCCCGCATCAGAATGTCTCGACCGAGATTCACCGCAGCGGCGGCCCCTTCACGCTGGTCCCGCTGCCCGATCATGAGGGCATGCCCTCCTCCGCCATCGTCTGGATGGAGCGCGGCGCCGAGGCGCAGCGCCTTGCCGCGCTGGACGAGGCAGCGTTCGAGGCCGAGATGAACAAACGCAGCTGCCACATCCTTGGGCCGCTGAAACTGGCCAGCCGCCGCACATTGTGGCCGATCAACACCCAGCGCGCGACCCGGATGAGCGCGCAGCGCGTCGCGCTGATCGCCGAGGCCGCGCATGTCGTGCCGCCCATCGGTGCCCAAGGTCTGAACATGAGCCTTGCCGATGTCGCGGCGCTCTTGTCCCTCGCTGAAAAGTCGCCGGATACTCTGGGCGATACCGCCATGCTGGACGCCTATCACCGCGCCCGCCACGCCGATATCGTGGCGCGCACGATTGGCATCGACCTGCTTAACCGCGCATCGATGGCCCGTGCCCAGCCCCTGCGCGATGCGCGCGCCATGGGGCTGAACGCGCTTTATGCGCTGGCGCCGGTGCGCCGGGGCCTGATGCGTCTGGGCCTCGGCGCACGCGGGGGCGGCTGATTACAGCACCTTGTCCAGCACGGCCCGCAGCCGCGCCAGCGCACCGTCCACGTCGTAGAGCTTGTCGAGCCCGAACAGACCCAGCCGGAAGGTGCGGAACCCTTCGGGCTCTCCCACCTGAAGCGGCACACCAGCAGCGATCTGCATCCCCTCGGCGGCAAACTTCTTGCCGTTCTGGATGTCGGGATCGCCCGTGTAGCTGACCACGACGCCCGGCGCGCCAAAGCCATCGGCGGCGACCGATTTCACGCCGCGCTCCTTCAGCATCGCACGCACCCCGTCGCCCAGCGCCCATTGCGCCTCGCGCAGACGCTCGAACCCATATTCCTTGGTCTCCAGCATCGTGTCGCGGAACGCGCGCAGCGCATCTGTCGGCATGGTGGCGTGATAGGCGTGGCCGCCATTCTCATAGGCCTGCATGATCTGGTGCCATTTCTTCAGATCGATGGCAAAGCTGTTCGACTGCGTGCCTTCCATCCGGTCCACGGCACGCTGCGACATCATCACCATCCCGGCGGACGGCGAGGCCGACCAGCCCTTTTGCGGGGCCGAGATCAGCACATCGACGCCGGTCGCCTTCATGTCGACCCAGGCACAGCCCGACGCAATGCTATCCAGCACCAGAATGGCGCCCACCTCATGTGCGGCCTCGGCCAGCGCCTTCAGGTAATCATCAGGCAGGATGATGCCCGCAGATGTTTCGACATGCGGCGCGAACACCACGTCGGGTTTGGCCTCGCGGATGCGCGCGGTCACTTCCCCGATCGGTGCGGGCGCAAAGGGTGCGGTGGCGTCATTGCCCGACTGCCGCGCCATGCAAACGGTTTCCTCGGCCGCAAACTTGCCCGCATCAAAGATCTGCGTCCAGCGGTACGAGAACCAGCCGTTGCGCACGATCAACACATGCGCGTCGCGGCCAAACTGGCGCGCGACCGCCTCCATCGCATAGCTGCCGCCGCCGGGCACCAGCGCAACGGCATCTGCCTTGTAGACGTCTTTCAGCATGCCGGAGACATCACGCATCACGCCTTGAAAGGCGGCCGACATATGGTTCAGCGAGCGGTCGGTGAACACCACCGAATATTCCAGCAGGCCATCGGGATCGACAGTATCGAGTAGGGCAGTCATAGCGTATCTCCGGGATTGGGTCCGCCAAGTGTTAGCGCGCAACAATCGCAAAGGCAACGCATACATAGGCATGCAAATATTACCCAATCGGGCCGGGCCTGCGCTCCTCGCTCAGCAGCACGTTGGCCTCGACATCGCCAACGCCGGGCAGTGTCATGATCCGGCGCCGCAGAACCCGCTCGAAATCGCTGATATCCCGCGCGACCACCCGCAGGCGATAGTCGTAGACGCCCAGGATATGCTCGACGCTCTGGACCTCGGGGATCGCGCTGACCGCCCGCTCGAAGTCATCCAGACTGACGCGCCCCTTGGTGGCCAGCTTGACCCCCAGAAAGACGCTCACGCCAAATCCGAGCCGCTCGCGGTCCAGATCGAGCCGCTGCCCCTTGATGACGCCCGTATCATACAGCCGCTTCACCCGCCGCCATGTCGCCGGCTGCGACAGGCCCAGCTTGCGCCCCAGCGCACTGGCGCTTTGCGTGGCGTCCGCGACCAGCTCGCGCAATATCCGCCGGTCAAAATCATCCAGCTCGATCACAGCGGCAGCCCCTCGTCTGATTTGATCCGCGCCATATGCATCAACGCCTCGATATCGGTGATATGCGGCAGCGGCAGGATCGCGGTGCGGTAGATGTGCTGGTAATGCGCCATATCCCGCGCGATCACATACAGTCGCAGATCCACCCGCCCCAGAAAGGTCTGTATCTCGATCACTTCCGGCACCTCGCGCGCCGCCGCAGTGAATTCGTCAAACGCGCGCGGCTGCGTCTTGTCCAGCTGCGCACGCAAGGACACCTCCACCTCATATCCCAGTTTGGCCCAGTCGATCACAGCCCGATTGCCCAGGATCACGCCGCCCGCCTGCATCCGCTCCAACCGCCGGGCGCAGGTATTGGCCGTCACCCCCGCCAGATCTGCCAATGCCACCTGCCCCAGCTGCGGCGCATGCTGATAATGCCGCAAGATCCGCCTGTCTGTATCGTCCAGCATGATTATCCCGTCAAACTTTCATCTTCCGCATAAATACTCAAAATAACCGCCCCATCAACACGCTTTTGCATTTCCTCTCGGGGCACATCGCATAGTTTCAGCGCCAATAGTGAAACGAAAGGACAAAATCATGCGCGTTTATTACGACCGCGATTGCGACATCAACCTGATCAAGGACAAGAAAGTGGCCATCCTCGGCTACGGCAGCCAGGGCCACGCCCACGCGCTGAACCTGCGCGATTCTGGCGCGAAAAACCTCGTCGTCGCCCTGCGCGAAGGCTCCAAGTCGGCCAAGAAGGCCGAAGGCGAAGGTCTCAAGGTCATGGGCATCGCCGAGGCAGCCGCCTGGGCCGACCTGATCATGTTCACCATGCCCGACGAATTGCAGGCGGAAACGTATAAGAAATACGTGCATGACAACATCCGCGAAGGCGCGGCCATCGCCTTTGCACACGGCCTGAACGTGCATTTCGGCCTGATCGAGCCGAAGGCAGGCATCGACGTCATCATGATGGCGCCCAAGGGCCCCGGCCACACCGTGCGCGGCGAATACGTCAAGGGCGGCGGCGTCCCCTGCCTCGTGGCTGTCGACACCGACGCATCGGGCAAGGCGCTGGAACTGGGCCTCAGCTACTGCTCCGCCATCGGCGGTGGCCGCTCGGGCATCATCGAGACGAACTTCCGCGAAGAGTGCGAGACGGACCTCTTCGGCGAACAGGCCGTTCTCTGCGGCGGTGTGGTCGAACTGATCCGCATGGGCTTCGAGACGCTGGTCGAGGCCGGTTACGCGCCGGAAATGGCCTATTTCGAGTGCCTGCACGAGGTCAAGCTGATCGTGGACCTGATCTATGAGGGCGGCATCGCCAACATGAACTACTCGATCTCGAACACGGCCGAATATGGCGAATATGTCAGCGGCCCGCGCGTCCTACCCTATGAGCAGACCAAGAAAGAGATGAAGGCGATTCTGCACGATATCCAGTCGGGCAAGTTCGTGCGCGACTTCATGACCGAAAACGCGGTCGGCCAGCCGTTCTTCAAGGGCACGCGCCGGATGAACGACGCGCACCAGATCGAAGAAGTCGGCGCCAAGCTGCGCGGCATGATGCCGTGGATCTCGGCCGGCAAGATGGTCGACAAAGAGAAGAACTGATCGCCAGAACTTCCTGACCCGAGGGGCATCCGTTCGGCGGGTGCCCCTTTTCACTTCTGAGCGAGGCCGCAGTCATGACACCCATCACCCCGATCAACTGGCTGCGCCTTTTCATCCTGGGCGCCATGTTCGGCGCCGCGTTCATGTTCACCAAGCTGGCGCTTGAGGGCGTCGGCCCGCGTCTGGTGGTCGCGTCGCGCCTTGGCCTCGGGGCGGTATTGCTGCTGACCATCGCCTATGCGCGCGGGGGCGGCCTGCCGCCGGTGCGCGGCAAGGGCGCTGGGACGGTCTGGACCTTTGCCCTCGGCATGGGCATTTTCACCAACGCATTGCCGTTTTTCCTGCTTAGCTGGAGCCAGCAATTCGTCGCCTCCGGCTTTGCCGGTGTGTGCATGGCGGTGGTGCCGCTGCTGATCCTGCCGCTGGCGCATTTTCTGGTGCCGGGCGAGCGGATGAACCTGCGGCGCCTCATCGGCTTCCTGATCGGCACCTGCGGGGTGGTCGTGCTGATCGGCCCCAGCGCCTTTGCGGCGACCGGCACCGAATTCGAGCTGACGGCGCGCATTGCCTGCATCGCGGCGGCGTTCAGCTATGCCATCGGCGCCATCCTGACGCGGCTCTGCCCGGATGTGGACATGATATCGCTGGCCGCAGCCGCGCTGACCATCGGCGCGGCGCTGTTCGTGCCCTATGCGCTGATGGTCGAGGGCATCCCCAAAAGCGTGCCCGTCATGAGCCTTATGGCGCTGCTGTATCTTGGCACTCTCCCCACTGGCATGGCGCAATTACTGCTGGTGCAAGTCATCCGCAGCGCCGGGCCGGTGTTCATGTCCCTGTTGAATTATCAGGTGCCGCTGTGGTCGATGATGCTGGGCATCGTCTTTCTGGGCGAGGAGCTGCCGACCAACATCTACTGGGCGCTGCTGCTCATCCTGTTCGGCCTCGGCCTTAGCCAGGCGGGTGCGCTGCGTCGGCTGTTCACCGGTCGCCGCCGGGTCTGAATCCGGTCTCAGTGCCGTCCGGAGGTCGCCGCCTGCCACAAAGCGATGGCGGAACGCGTCGCTGCCACGTCATGCGCGCGGATGATCTGCACGCCCTGCGCGATGCCGGCCAGCGCCACCGCGACCGAGCCGGGCATGCGTGCGGCGGCATCGGGCGCACCGCTGATGGTGCCAATGAATTTCTTGCGCGATGCGCCCAGCAGGACAGGACAACCAAGGCTGTGAAAGAGGCTGATCTGGCTGAGCAGGGTCAGGTTATGCGCCTGAGTCTTGCCAAATCCGATGCCGGGATCGACGATGATCTGCGACCGGTCAATGCCTTGGGCCACGAGTGCATCAACGCGCGCGGCCAGAAAATCATAGACGTCCAGCGTCACATGATCATAGACCGGATCGTCCTGCATCGTCTGTGGATCCCCCTGCGCATGCATGACGCAGACCGGCAGCCCTGCCTCGGCGCACCATGGCGCGAGCGCCGAATCATGGGTGAATCCCGACACGTCGTTGACCAGATTGCCACCGGCCCCAATCGCCGCCTGGGCCACCGCCACCTTGCGCGTGTCGATGGAGATAGGCGTTTGCAATCCGGCGCGGATGGCGGCGATCACGGGGGCGGTGCGCGCGATCTCCTCCTCCGCCGGGACGGGCTGCGCGCCGGGGCGCGTCGATTCGCCGCCCACGTCGATCATATCCGCGCCGGCATCGGCCATTTCATGCGCCTGCGTCAGCGCAGCCTCGGGGGCGTTGAACCGGCCGCCATCGGAAAAACTGTCAGGCGTCACGTTGAGGATACCCATGAGGCGCGGCGCATCAAAGCTGAGGCGCGCGATTGGCGCGCGCGGCGCGCACAGGCGGTCGCGGATTTCGGCAGGAATATCGCTGGCATCGACCAATTCGCTGGCGCCGTCGCGCGTCATGCGCTCGGCCCGGTCAAACCACGTCCAGCCACCCGCCAGCGGCAGTGCATTTGCCGGGCGGCAGGGATCGCTCTGCGCGATGGGGCGGTAGTAGACGCGGCTCATCCTACAATCCCGATTGTGCGATATCCTGCACCAGAACCGGCACCTTGCTGCCATTCTCAAACGGCTCTTCGCCGATCAGAAGCAGGTCGGACGCATCCATATGTCCGGCAAACCACGCGGCCAGCGCAACAGGCTTGTCCGGGCCGACGGTGGGGCCATCGACGGCATCCAGCACGATCTTGGACGGCGCCCAGACGCTGATCCGGCCATGGCGCATAGCCCAGTCCAGTTCAGTTCGGGTATCAACCACGACAAACCGGTCGTCGCGCCCGGCCAAGACCCATGCGTTCTGCTCGATCGCCAGCAGGTCGACCCGGCGCTGGGTCATGCGGTGGCCGGTCTGGGGGGGCATCACGTCGGCGCGCCCGACGCACAGGATCACCGGCTCGGCCCGCTGTTCCAGCTGGTCCAGCCAGCGAATCAGGTTGGGGGATTTCACGGCGGCATTGCTGAGATAAACGACATGCGGGCGCGGGGCTGTCTGGTCATGGGCGCCGACAGGTTTTGTCGCCAGATCATCGACCGAGCGGACAATCTCGACGCCCAGCGCGCCGGGGCCGCGATCCAGCTTTTCGATGCGTACGAAGGCGCGAATGGCCTGCGGTTCGGCCAATATGCGCTCGGCCACGTTTTCGGCCAGAGTTTCCAGAAGGTTCAGCCGCTCTTCGGCCAGTTCGGCGGCAATCGCCTCGGTCACGCGGTCATAGCTGAGGATGCGGTCGACATCATCCTCCAGATCCTCGCCAGCCGGGCGCACTTCGACCACGACGTTGAAACAGATGCGCTGGGTGATACCCCGCTCAAGCTGAAACGCGCCGATTTCGACCTCGACGATATGATCGCGCAGGGAAATGCGGTCCAGCGGGCCGTCCGGTGCCGTTGCCTCGGCGCGGGCGATCGGATGCCCGAAGGCCAGTGAGATTTCATCGCTCATCGCGTATTCCTGCTGGTTGCGCGGCGCGAGAGTGACCGCGCTGACCGGGGCTTAGCATGGTGCAGAACCGCGCACAAATCCGCAAAGCGAAGCGCGCGGTCAGTTCTGCGACAGACGCGTAGGTTGTTTGTAGAAGTAATGATAGCCGATGGATGCGGTGCGCGGGAAAATGCGCGCCCAGCCGGGGCTGACCGACTTGGTATGATAATGCGTTGCGCCCCCTGTCAGCGGGCGCTCCGCGCCATTGACCATGATGTCGGCGATCTTGCCCACGCGTTCAAACGCGCGCGGCTCGGCGATGACTTCGGCCTGGCCATCGCAGGTATAGGTAAATTGGCAGCCGTAGAGCTGGCCGGTGCCCTGCTTGACCACGCCGCAGATCGTGCCGGGATAGCGCGGGCTGTCGACGCGGTTCAGGATCACTTCGGCAACGGCAAACTGGCCTTTGACCGTCTCGCCGCGCGCCTCGAAATACAGCGCCTCGGACAGGCAGCGCCAATCGTCGCCGCCCCTGGCAGGGGTCTGCGAATCCAGCCACTCGCGGGTATAGCCAAGCGTGGCGGCGGGCGCCTTGAGGTAGCTGGCAACGCGGGTCTGGGACATGGCGTTCAGGCCGCGGCGCTCCTGGCCCAGCAGTTTTGCAATGGCGGTATCTGCCGCGGCGGGCAGTGCGGATGTCAGCGCAACGGACAGCGCGACGGCGATAGATCTGAAACTGGGTGACATGGGCCAACCTGCGAATGACGAGGGGCCAAACCCCCCAGGATCTGGGCGGCATACAGATTTCGGGCTGTATCGTCCAGTCCGCGCCGGTTTCAGGCGCTTTCTTGCCGCATTCTGGCTATCTTCTACACGCAGAAAACCGCGGGCCGCGTCTATATGTAGCGGTCCAACGGCGGCCCGACTACCCGATCTTATCCCTCACGGCCAGCTGTGCGGCAGCTAGTCGCGCCACCGGCACGCGGAAGGGGGAACAGGACACATAGTGGAATCCCGCCGCCCGGCAGAAGCCTATCGATTCGGGATTGCCGCCATGTTCGCCGCAGATCGACAGGGTGATTTCGGGGTTTGCCGCGCGCGCGCGCTCGGCCCCGATGCTCAGCAATTCGGCCACGCCTTCCATATCCAGCGTATGGAACGGATCTTCGGGATAGACTTCCTGTTTCACGTAATCAGACATGAAGCGCCCGGCATCGTCGCGGCTGAGCCCATAAGTCATCTGGGTCAGATCATTCGTGCCAAAGCTGAGGAACGATACCTGCGGCGCAATGTCGCCGGCACGCAGCGCGGCGCGCGGCGTTTCGACCATGACGCCCAGCCGATAGTCAAAATTCTGCCCCGTCTCGCTGCGCACAGCGGCGGCGACGGCATCGACGCGGGCCTTCACCAGTTCGACCTCGCGGCTGGCCGATACCAGCGGAATCATGATCTCCGGCACGATCTGCACGCCCTCGCCAGCGACCTTGATGATCGCTTCGAAGATGGCGCGCACCTGCATTTCATAGATTTCGGGCACGGTGATGCCCAGCCGGACGCCGCGCATCCCCAGCATGGGATTGTATTCCGCCAGCGCCTCGACCCGGCGGATGACCTGCGACAGCGGCAGGTCCAGCGCCCCGGCCAGCGCGCGATGCCCGGCGCGATCCGTCGGCAGGAATTCATGCAAGGGTGGATCGAACAGGCGGATGCAGACGGGCTGATCCTCCATGATGCGGAACAGATCGGCAAAATCGTCACGCTGCATAGGCAAGAGCCGCACCAGCGCCGCCGAGCGGTCCGCGCTGGTGCCGGCAAAGATCATCTCGCGCATGACGCGCAGGCGGCTTTCCTCGAAGAACATGTGCTCGCTCCGGCAAAGACCGATGCCGTGCGCGTTGAAATTGAGGGCCATCTTGGCATCCATGGGCGTATCGGCATTGGCGCGCACATCAATGTCGCGCACGTCGTCGGCCCATGCCATCAGCACCTGAAAACTGTCGTCATGGCCCGCGTCCAGCAGCGGCGCCCGCCCGAACAGCACTTCGCCGTTGGTGCCGTCGATGGTGATCTCGTCGCCCTCGTGCAGCACCCGGCCATCGGGTGCCGTCAGCCTGCGCGCCGCAGCCTGAAACCGCAGCGACGACGCGCCGACCACGCAAGGCAGCCCAATACCGCGCCCGATGACGGCGGCGTGGCTGGTCATGCCCCCGCGTTCGGTCAGGACGGCAACGGCGGCATGCATGCCGCGGATATCCTCGGGGCTGGTTTCGCGCCGCACCAGCACGCAGGCCTCGCCGCGTGCGGCGGCAGTTTGCGATGCCTCAGTGGTGAACACGATCTTGCCGGTGGCCGCCCCGGGGCTGGCGGCAACGCCGCTTGCCAGAACGTCGCGCTTGGCCTCGGGATCGACCTGCCGGTGGAGCAGCTCGTTCAGCGCGCGCGGCTCGATCCGCATCAGCGCCTCTTCGCGGGTGATGATGCCATCCTCGGCCATCGCCACCGCGATACTGACAGCAGCGCGCGCGTTTCGTGCCACGCGCACCCCGTCCAGCAGATGCAACTTGCCGTTTTCAATGGTGAATTCGGCCTGCATTTCCTCGCGCAGCTTTTCGCGCATAAGCATCAAGTGGGATTTCAGCTGCTCAAATGCCTCCGGCGCCAGCTCCTCCAGCGACGGGCCACGCGAATCCCGCTCGAGGTAAAGCGCCTTGTTGCTGCCGCTCAGCGCGTCGCGGCCCTGGCTCTGGCTCAGGTAGCGCCCGGTGATCTGGCGCGCGCCGGTCTTGCTGTCGACCAGTTGCATCACGCCGCTGCCGCTTTCGCCATGGCCGAGGCCGATGGCCATTTCCTGAACCACGAGGCCCAGCCCCGCATCCGGCGGCGCGCCCTTGGCCTGCCGCAAAAGGCGGGCGGTCGTGCCCTCCCAGGCGCGGGCCATGGAGCGCAGGACTTCGGCCAGTTGCACCGCGATATCCTGGGGAAACGGCTCTTCGGTCTCCTCCTGATAGACACGCAAGGCAAAGGCCACCGCCTCGTCCGGGTCCTGCGGCATGTCATCCAGCATATCGGGGTCCAGCCGCGCGACGTGGATCGCGTAGCTTTCGATAAACCGCAGGTAGAGGCGCGTCGCGGCGGCGGTCCCGATCCGGTCGGCCAGTCTGTCGCGCATCGCGTCCGACATGCCGATATTCAGCACCGCACGCGGGCCGCCCCAATCACCATCCTCGGAGGATGGACGCACGCAGAGCAGCGCGGCATCATCCAGCATCGACAGCAGCGCGCGCAGATCCGGCATGCCGCCCGCCGCGATACCGTGAACCACCTTGAACGACAGCGCGACAGTCGGCGGCACCGGCATCTTCAGCCGCATCAGACGTTGCAGGCATTTGGCCCGCCCGCCATGCGTATGCGCGCCGATGGGCGCACCGGGGGTGATGAGCGTGATGTCCTTGTCGCGATGCTGCACTGCGGCGCCTTTCCTGTGTGGGTGCAGCATAGGCGTGATCTCGCGCATGGCAAGGGAAACTGCGGGGGCGGGCGCAATGTAAGCCGGGCGAAGGGGGCCCTACCCTTCGATGCGCGTCAGATCCGCGGCGGCCAGCCCGATCTTGCGGATCTGGCCCAGCATGTTCAGCCGGTTGCGCCGCACCACCTGATTGTCCGAGTTCACCTGCACCGCCTCGAAAAACGCGTCAATCGGCGCGCGCAAGCCTGCCAGAGCGGACATGACGGCGGCGAAATCCTCGGATTTGAGGGCGGCGGCCACCTGCGGCTCGGAGCGGGTCAGCGCGGCGAACAGCGCGCGCTCCTCGTCGGTCTCGGCAAATTTGGCATCGGCACCAAAGGAGTATTCGACGCCGTCGTTTTCCTCGGCTTGGCTGAGGATGTTGTTGGCCCGCTTGAAGCCCTGCAACAGGTTTTCCCCGTCCTCGGTTTTCAGGAAATCGCTGAGCGCCGTGGCGCGTTTGACCAGCAGCGCGAAGTCGTCATTGCCCTCCATGGCGATACAGGCGTCGATGACGTCATGACGGACGCCTTGGTCCTTGAGATAGACCTTGAGGCGGTCGTGGAAGAAGGAGAGGAGGTTCTTCGACCACTGTGACGTCATAGCTAATACGATACTAGCAAACTCAAATTCTACTTCGTCGCTACGGTTAGTCGACACGAATCCAACAGCATCACCGAATTCCTCTAAGTCAATATCGGTATCATATTCGGGGCCGAAACCGACCTGCACCTGATCCGATTTCGGAAAAACAACGTGGTATCCCTGAAGCTGATAAGATTGTGTCGCAAAGGTTAGCCATCTAGCAAAAATTAGTTCTAGATTCGCTCGAACGCCATTCTCCAGCACCAACCGAATAACCCCCAGCGCCGCCCGCCTCAACGCAAACGGATCCTTGCTCCCGGTCGGTTTCTCATCAATCGCCCAGAACCCGGTCAGGATATCCAGCTTGTCCGCCAGCGCCACGGCGACCGACACCGGCGCGGTCGGCACATCATCGGACGGCCCCAGCGGTGCGTAATGCTCTTGCGCTGCCGCCGCGACTTCGCCGGGCAGGCCAGCGGCATCCGCGTAATACCGCCCCATCAGCCCCTGCAATTCGGGGAATTCATAGACCATTTCCGAGGGCAGATCGGATTTCGCCCAACGCGCGGCCTGCTCGGCCAGATCGGGGTCCGCACCCACAACCGGCGCGATCTCGCGTGCGAGGGCGGCGATGCGGTTCACCCGGTCCGCCTGCGACCCCAGCTTGTTATGGAAGGTGACGTGTCCCAGCGCGTCCTGCCACGCCTGCCCGCCCGCCTCGGCGATGCGCAGGTCATTCTCCCAAAAGAATTTCGCATCCGACAGCCGCGCAAACAGCACCTTCTGATTGCCCGCCAGAATGGTCGCGCCATTATCCGCGGTCTCGCGGTTGGCCACTGTGATGAACCGCTCGATCCGGCCCGTCTTGGGGTTGCGCACCGAAAAGAACTTCTGATGCTCCTTCATGCTGGTTTGCAGCACCTCGGGCGGCAGGCCCAGAAACGTCTCATCAATCGTGCCCATCAGCACCACGGGCCATTCGACCAGCCCCGCGACCTCGGCCAGCAGGGCGCGGTCTTCGGCGACCTCCAGCCCGGCGGCGAAGGCCTGATTGGTGGCGTCCTGCCAGATCGCATCGGCACGCTCGGCGGCGTCCAGCACAACGTGACGCTTCTTCAGCTTGGCCGCGTAATCGTCAAAGCCGGTGACGGTGAACCGCCCCGGCGCCATGAAGCGGTGGCCCTCGGTGGTGTTGCCGGCCTTGATGCCGTCCACGTTCAGATCAACGATGCCGACCTCGCCCGCGTCACCCGTCAGGATGCACAGGATCGAATGCAACGGGCGCACCCAGCGCAGCGTGCCATTGCCCCAGCGCATGGATTTCGGCCATGGGAAGTTGCGGATGACCCCTTCCAGCACCTCAGCGACGATCACATCGGCGTTGCGGCCCGGCTTGGTGATGGTGGCGAAATAGACCTGCCCCTTCTTCTCGTCCCGAACCTCCAGATCGTCGCGGGTGACGCCCGCGCCGCGCAAAAAGCCCTCGATGGCCTTTTCCGGCGCGTCGGTGCGCGGGCCTTTGCGCTCTTCGCGCGTGGTGGGCGAGGATGCGGTCAGCCCCTCGATCGCCAGCGTCAGACGGCGGGGCGTGGAGAAGGCGGCGGCACCTGCATAGGTCAGCCCGGCCTCGACCAGACCGTCCGTCACGCGCGATTTCAGATCCTCCGCCGCGCGGGTCTGCATCCGGGCCGGGATTTCCTCGGAGAAGAGTTCGATCAGCAGATCGGGCATGGCTTAGTATCCTTCGGGAGGTGTCGGGCAATCATCGGGCGCGGGCTGTCCGTCAAATACGATCTCGCCGCAGCGGTTGATCTGGTCCCACACCCAGCCGCGCCCGTCGTCGTGAATGGCAACCATGCGGTCGATGCCGTATTCGACGTTCCTGGTGCCAAGGAAGGCCAGCGCGCTGCCCCCCTCGATCGCTGCGCCGATCTCCTTGGCGTCGAAACAATCGAACCATTTGGGTGCGGTCAGCGGCACGGCGCCGTCGTCCAGCACATAGGTTTCGGTCAGCATCGGCAGGCTTGAGGGCGTGGTGAAACAGGCGCGATAGCGGATCGGCGAGCTGTCGGCGTCGATGGCGCGGAAGTCGTCATATAGCACCGGCTCGGGCGCGTCGGTGATCAACGACGTGATCTGTACATCGGTGTCGCCGTTTGGCGTGATCTCGTAATAATAGGCATAGACCTGCTGGTAATACATCAGGGCGCCGCCGCCGATGGCACAGATGAGCAATAACACGGCCAGGAATTTACCCATTACGCCGCCCAGCCCCCTGCGGTCGTCTGCACGAACGCATCGGCGCATTTCTTCGCCAGCGTGCGGACGCGGCCGATATAGGCCTGCCGCTCGGTCACGGAGATGACGCCGCGCGCGTCCAAGAGGTTGAAGATGTGGCTGGCCTTGATGCATTGATCATAGGCCGGATGCGCCATGACGATGCGCTTGCCGGTCTTGGGGTCCGCCTCGGGGACGTCCAGAATGGCGCGGCATTCGGCCTCGGCCTCCTCGAAGTGGCGCAGCAGAACCTCGGTATTGGCGATGTCGAAATTCCACCGTGAAAACTCCTCCTCGGTCTGGCGGAACACGTCGCCATAGGTCAGCGGAATGGGCGCAGAGGGGTCGTTATAGGGCATGTCCATCACGTGGTCCGCGCCCAGCACATACATTGCCAGCCGCTCCAGCCCGTAGGTCAATTCGCCGGAGACAGGCGTGCAATCATGGCCGCCGACCTGCTGGAAATAGGTGAACTGGCTGACTTCCATGCCGTCGCACCAGACCTCCCAGCCCAGACCCCAAGCGCCGAGAGTAGGCGACTCCCAGTCATCCTCGACAAAGCGGATATCGTGCAGGTTCATGTCGATGCCAATGGCCTCGAGCGAGCCCAGATAGAGCGCCTGCAATTCCGGCGGGCTGGGTTTGATCAGCACCTGATACTGGTAATAATGCTGCAGCCGGTTCGGGTTCTCGCCATAGCGCCCGTCGGTGGGGCGGCGCGAGGGCTGCACATAGGCGGCGGACCAAGGGCGCGGGCCAAGGCTGCGCAGCGTGGTCGCGGGGTGGAACGTGCCGGCGCCGACCTCCATGTCGTAGGGCTGCAGGATGGCGCAGCCCTGGGCGGCCCAATAGCTTTGCAATCTCAGGATAATCTCCTGAAAGCTGCGCGGTTTGGCGGTGGTTTCGGTCATGCGGGCCCCTTGAGGATGTCATCGGGCAAGCGGCCCCTGAAATCGCGACCCCTACCTACGGCGGGCCGGGCGAAGGGTCAATCAGGCCATCGGGCATAATTTGGGGCGCTCCGCTATCGCGCGCTGTGCCCGTTTGGCTCAATCAGCGCCTTAAATGCGCATATTTCGGGTGCATATCATTGGGTTTTTGCTAGAACACATTAAACGCAGTGTAATTTGCGGTGGGTTTCAAGGGTGACGAATAGAATGATACGGTATTTTGTGGCGACGATTTTCGTGATTGTCGCAGGCCTTGGCATGGCGCAGGCACAGCAAGCAGGCAGAACTCAGGATCTGGTCTGGGTCCAGATCGAGGCGCAGCCTAACCTGGCCGCAATCAACGAGGCATTGCGCCGCCGCTCCGCGACGCTGAACGACGTCAACGGGTTCGATCTGGATGGATCCGGATGGTACGTCGTCGCGCTGGGCCCGTATGATCCTGAAACCGCAGAGAGAATTTTGCGCGCCCTGCGCAACGACGGCAGCATTCCCCGCGACAGCTATATCACAGAGAGCGCGGACTATGCCCGCCAGATTTGGCCGGTCGGCGCCAATCTTCTGACGCAAGGCACACCGGCGATTCCGGCGGATCCGGTCGCAGCGGGCGATCTGGCCGCTGCGCTGGAGCAGGTCGAAGCAGGGCAATCGGGCGCCGCGCAGCCCGATCCGGCCCCGATCCCCGACCCCGAGCCGCTGTTCGTCGACGAAACCCCGCGTGAGGCGCGCGCCAGCGAGGCGCTTCTCAGCCGCGACGAACGGGCCAGCCTTCAGGTCGCGCTGGAATGGGCCGGTCATTACGACGGGCGCATCGATGCACAGTTCGGCGCCGGCACGCGCCGCTCGATGGCAAGCTGGCAGGCCGCCAATGGCCATGAGGCCACCGGCATCCTGACCACGCTTCAGCGGGCTGACTTGCTGAAGCAGTATAACGCCGTGCTGGAGGGGCTGGGACTGGCGCGTGTTGCGGATTCCGACGCGGGGATCGAGATGCAGATTCCGCTGGGCGTCGTCAAATTCGCGAGATACGAGCCGCCTTTTGCCCATTTTGAGGCCACCGGCGACATCCCCGCGCGCGTTCTGATGATCAGCCAGGAGGGCACGCAGGACACGCTGTATGGTCTCTATGACATCATGCAGACGCTGGAAATCGTACCGCAGAACGGGCCGCGCGAACGGGGCAAGGACAGATTCACGCTGATTGGCGAGAACGCCAGTATCGTATCGCATACCGAGGCGCGGCTTGAGGCTGGGCAGATCAAGGGATTTACGCTGATCTGGCCGGCCGGCGACGAAGAGCGGCGCACGCGCCTTCTGCGCGTCATGCAGGACAGCTTTGCCCGCATTGAGGGCGTGCTGGACCCCGGCGCAGGCTATAACGACGCGCAAAGCATCGATTTGATTTCCGGACTGGAGATCCGCAAGCCGAAATTCACCCGCTCAGGGTTCTACGTCGATGGGGACGGCACGGTCGTCACCACGGCCGAGTTTGCCGATGGCTGCGGCCGCGTCACGATCGAGGACGGGCAAGAGGCCGACATCGCCGCGACCGACAAGGCGCTGGGCGTGTCGGTACTGCGCCCACGCGGCACGGTGGCACCGATCGGCGTCGCCGCACTGGGCGCGGGAGCGCCGCGCATCCAGTCCGAAGTGACGCTGGCGGGGTATTCCTACGGCGGTATCCTGGGCGCGCCGTCGCTGACTTTTGGCACCGTGTCGGACATTCGCGGCTTGAATGGCGAGGAGGGCATCAATCGCTTGACGCTGGCCGCGCTGGAGGGCGATGCCGGCGGGCCGGTCATGGACGCGGGTGGAAGCGTCCTGGGAATGCTGCTGCCGCGCGCGGGCGGCGACCGCAGCCTGCCCGAGGATGTTGCCTTTGCCGCAGGTTCGGACGCGCTGGCGCGCATGCTTGCGGATGTCGGCGCGACACCTGCCACGGCTGTTTCCTCCGGCGCGGCGTTGGCACCGGCGCAGATGTCCGACCGCGCTGCCGGCATGACCGTTCTGGTCAGCTGCTGGGAGTGACGCGAATTAACCCGCGGCGATACGTGACGCCGCCGCCGGAACTCGTTAAGAGCGGTCCTGATGCATGATCCCAAGGTCCGGCCCACTTTATGACAAAGCTCCCCAAGACGAAACGCGTACCGCTTTATTCCAAGCGTGACCGCGAAAACCTGCGCTGGCTCTGGTCGCGCTACCTGCGGCAGAAAACGCCGTGGCTGGGGCTGGTTCTGGTCATGATCCTGATTCAGGGCCTTGTCTATGCGCAGTTCCTGTCGATGACCGAAAGCGGCCTGCGCGTCATTTTCGACAGCGGCACGATCGCGGACCTCGTGCAGGTCTGTGTCGTGGTATTCATTCTGTTCGCGGTGCGCGGCCTCATGTCCTATCTGGTCCCGCGCATCACGATCTGGGTCAGCAACGACGCCGTCTTTCAGATGCGGCGCGACCTTATCGAGCATATGATGGCGCTGGATCTGGCCTATTTCGAGCGCACCAAATCCGGCGAGATCATTCAGCGGCTGGTGTCGCAAACCCAGGCCCTGGGCGCTTTCGTCGGTCACGGCGTGGCAAATGCGGTGCGCGACGCGGTGACCGTCGTCATCGTTTCGGGCTATCTGGTCTGGAAGAACCCAATCCTCTTCACCACCGCCGTGGTGGTCCTGCCCTTCATCATCTGGCTGATGAACTACGTTTCCAGCCGGGTAAAGATCACCCAGGGCGAGGCCGAGACGGCGATGGCCGAGTACATGAACGGCATCGAAGAGACGATCCACGGCATGCGCACGGTCAAGATCGCCAGTCAGGAAGGGGTCGAGACATCCCGCCTGATGAAGGGCACGAGCATGATCCGCGATCTCAGCAACCGTGTGCAGATCACCCAGGCGCTGGTCGCGCCCTCGATCGATCTGTCGTCGGCCTTCGTCTATGTGCTGGTCATCGGCGGCGGCGGCTATATGGTGCTGTCGCCCAGCTTCGACATGGACGGCGCCGGGATCATCACCTTCCTTCTGGGGATGGTGATGGTGTTCGATCCCGCACGGCTTCTGGCGATGTTCCTTGCCAGCTTGCAGTCGAACATGGTGATCCTCGACCGTGTCCGCCGCCTTTATCACGAAGTGCCCAGCATCACCGACAAGCCGGGCGCCATCGCCGAATTCGACACCGGCGGCGATATCGCGCTGGAGGATGTGCGCTTTTCCTACAGCGCCGATCAGCCCCTGTTCGATGGTCTCAGCATGACATTCAAGGGCGGCGAAGTGTCGGCCATCGTCGGTTCGACCGGGTCGGGCAAGACAACGGTGCTGTCGCTTTTGTCGCGGCTTTATGACACGCAGGGCGGGCAGATCACGATCGGCGGCCAGCCCATCGACCAGCTGAAGGTTGCGGCGCTGCGCGGGGCCTATTCGGTGGTCGCGCAGGATATCGTCATCTTCAACAATTCGATTTGGGAAAACATCCGCTACGTCAATCCCGAGGCCACTGACGAAGAGGTCTGGCAGGCCGCCGAAAATGCCGAGATCGCGGCCCTGATACGCGCACGCGGCGACGCCCCCGTCGGTCCCAAGGGCGCGCAGTTGTCGGGCGGGCAAAAGCAGCGCATCGCCATCGCGCGCGCCTTTCTGACCGAGGCGCCGATCATCCTGCTGGACGAGGCGACATCGGCGCTGGATCAAGCAACCGAGGCCCGTATCAAGAGCGCGCTGGACCGTCTGGCGCGCGGCAGGACGACGATCATCGTGGCGCACCGCCTGTCATCGGTCGCGGATGCCGACCGCATCTTCGTGCTGGAGGCCGGGCAGCTGGTCGAGGACGGGCGGCACGAGGATCTGCTGCGCCAGAACCGGCTCTATGCGCAGCTATATCAGGCGCAAAAGCAGGGGTATGACAAACAATAGCGCGCCGCGCCCTTGGCGGCGCAACCTGCTGCGCCCTTGCCCAGTCTGGCCCCAGCCCATAGTTTCGACGCAACCAGATCATTCAGGAGTTTTCCATGACCCAACGCCTTCATCTTGTCTTTGGCGGCGAGCTGACCGATCCAGCCAAGAACGTTTTCAAGAATGTGGACGATCTGCATATCGTCGGCATCTATCCCAATTACGAGGCCGCCCATCACGCCTGGAAGGCCGAGGCGCAGCGCACCGTCGACAATGCGCACATGCGCTATTTCATCGCCCATCTGCACCGCCTGCGGGACGAGGAAACTCCCGCCTCGCCCACCGAAGAGCTGGGCTAGGCCCCGGCCATGGCGCCATCGCTCAGTCTCGCTGCCTATCTGGCGTGGGCCCGGCGCGGCGCCGCTGGGGCGGGCGCGGGTTTTACGCCCAGTTGCGAGCGGCCGCGCGGCGCGGTGGTCTGGGGCCATGCCACCAGCCTTGAGCATGCAAATGCGCTGGTGCAACTGGTCGAACGGCTGTCGGCGCAGCGGGGCAGAACGCCCGACATGGTTGGCGGCGGGCTGCATTTGCTCCTGACCACCGGGGACGGTGTGGCCCTGCCGGACCAGGCCCGCGCATTGACCATCCATCAGCCGCTGGACGGCGACGGCGCAGGCACCGCCACTGCGTTTCTGGCGCATTGGCGCCCCGATGTCTGCCTGTGGACCGGCGGCGATCTGCGCCCTGCCTTGCTGACGGCGGCGGACGACGCCGGGGTGCCGCTGCTTCTGGTCGATGCGGATACGTCTTTGCTGGAACGGTCCAGCTGGCGCTGGTTGCCGGACGTCACCGGCGCGTTGCTGTGCCGTTTCCAGCGTATCATGGCCCGGACCGAGGCGACCGCGCGCAGCCTGCGACGCCAAGGCGTGGCCGAAGACCGGCTGACCGTCACGGGCCTGTTTCAGGAAGGCGCCATCGCCCTGCCCTTTGACGAACCGCTGCGCGACGAAATGGCCGACGCCCTGCGCGGCCGCCCGATCTGGCTGGCCGCAAAGATCGCTCATAGCGAGCTGGACATCGTGCTGGCCGCCCACCGGCAGGCCAGCCGTTTGTCGCATCGGCTGTTCCTGATCGTCGCGCCGCACGACCCCTCCGAAACGGACGCCTTCCGCGACACACTGCGACACGGCAAATGGCGCCACGCCATCTGGTCGCAGGGCGGCATGCCTCAGGAGGCGACGCAGGTTCTGCTTGCCGATACAGCGGACGAACTGGGGCTGTGGTACAGGCTGGCGACGATATCCTTTATGGGCAGATCACTGATCCCCGGCATGGGCGGCAGCGATCCGAACGAGCCGGCCGCCCACGGCTCGGCCATTGTCTACGGGCCCAACGTGGGCCGCTACCTGCCCGGCTACAAGCGCTATGCCGGCGCCGGGGGCGCGCGGATCGTGCGCGACGCAGACACTCTGGCCGCCGCGCTGGCCCATCTGATCGCGGCCGACCGCAGCGCCACAATGGCCCATGCCGCGTGGGAGGTGGCGACCGCCGGCGCGCAAGTAACCGACCACATCCTGGAGATCCTGCACGACATGCTCGACGATCTGGAGGTCCGCTGATGCGCGCGCCGGAGTTCTGGCATCGACCCGCCTCGGCTGCGGGCCTGCGCGCGCGGCTGCTGTCGCCCTTGGGCGCGCTCTATGCCCGCGCGACAGCGCGGCGGCTGGCACAGGGGCCAGCGGTGCGCGCGGGCGTGCCGGTGATCTGCGTCGGCAACCTGAACGCCGGCGGGACAGGCAAGACGCCGACGGTGATCGCGCTGGTGCAGCATCTGGCCGCACGCGGACGCGCCGTGCATGTGGTCAGCCGCGGCCATGGCGGGCGGCTGGACGGCCCGGTTCAGGTGGACCCCCGCGCGCATGACGCCGCCGATGTGGGCGACGAGCCGCTGCTGATTGCCGCTTTCGCGCCCGCTTGGGTGGCGAAGGATCGCGCCGCCGGCGCGCTGGCCGCTGTGCAGGCGGGCGCCGAGGTGATTGTGCTGGATGACGGGTTCCAGAACCCGGCCCTGCACAAGGATATCTCGCTGATCGTGGTCGATGCTGTCATCGGTTTCGGCAATGGTCGCTGCCTGCCTGCGGGGCCGCTGCGCGAGCCGGTGGATGTAGGCCTGAAGCGCGCCGATCTGCTGCTGTCTATCGGCGGCCCGGCGGCGCAGGACAGCTTTGACGCGGCATGGGGCGACGCGGTGCGCCTGCCCCATCTGCGCGGCGTGCTGGCGCCGCTTCAGACAGGCATGGACTGGGACGGCCTGCGCTGTCTGGCCTTTGCGGGGATCGGCCACCCCGAGAAGTTCTTTGCCACCCTGCGCGGGATGGGTGCCGTGCTGGCCGGGTTCGAGGCGCTGGACGATCACCAGCCGTTTACCACCGCGCTGCTGGCGAGGCTTGAGGCCGAAGCGGCGCGCCTCGGGGCGCAATTGGTGACGACCGAAAAGGACGCGGTGCGTCTGCCCGCGTCGTTCCGGCCCAAGGTACTGACGCTGCCGGTCAGGCTGGACGTGGCGGATTGGTCCAAGATGGACGCGCGGCTGGAGACGCTGGGTTTGTAGCCGACGGGGCCGTTGTTCAGCCGCCCTCGCCCAGCTTTGGGGATGCTTTGTCCAGCGACAATTCAGCACCTGAAAACAGGATCGGCGTGCGCACGCCCGGCACCCCGTCGGGGTCGATCCGCATACCGCGCGCGATGATCTGCGGATCGGCGTAGACCTCGTCCATCGCATTGATCGGTCCGGCAGGCACGCCGGCGCCTTCGCAGGCGGCCAGCAGCCCGTCCTTGGTGAATGTCCGCGTCCGCTCGGTCAGCAATGCGCTCAGCTGGTCACGCCGTGCCACACGGTCCGAATTGGTCATGTAGTCCGGCGCCTTAGCCAGCTCAGGCACGCCCAGCAGGCCGCAAAGCCGCTGGTATTGCGCATCATTTCCGACCGCGATGATGATGTAGCCATCCGGGCAGTCGAACACCTGATAGGGCGCCAGATTGGGATGAAAATTGCCGATCCGCCCCGGCGCCTCGCCGGTGGTGAGGTAATTCATCGACTGGTTCGCCGTCACCGCAACGGCCACGTCCAGCAATGCCATGTCGATCTGCTGGCCCTTGCCAGTGACGCTGCGTTGATGCAGTGCCGCAAGGATGCCGGTGGTCGCATAGACCCCGGTGAAGATGTCCGTCACCGCCACGCCCACGCGCTGCGGCTGCCCATCGGGCGCGCCGGTGATGGACATCAGGCCGGACATGCCCTGAATGATATAGTCATAGCCCGCGCGGTGCGCATAAGGGCCGTCCTGCCCGAACCCGGTGATCGAGCAATAGATCAGGCCCGGATACTCCTGCGCCAGCGACGCATAATCCAGCCCGTATTTGACCAGACCCCCAACCTTGAAATTCTCGATGACAATATCGGCATCCGCGATGAGGCTGCGCACCTTGTCCTGCCCTTCGGGCGTGCGGAAATCGGCGGTGACGCTGATCTTCCCCCGGTTGCAACCGTGGAAATAGGCAGCCGAACGGTCGCCCTCCCGCTCCACAAAGGGCGGGCCCCATTGGCGGGTATCGTCGCCCTCGGGGCTTTCGACCTTGATCACTTCGGCGCCCAGATCGGCCAGCGTCTGGCCAGCCCAGGGGCCGGCCAGGATGCGCGCCAGTTCTACGACTTTCAGGCCGGCAAGCGGGGCCGACGTCATTGCGCCAGCTTCTCGTCCAGGATCTTCTTCAGATCGGCGTAGGCCATGTTGCCGTATGACTCGCCGTCGATGACAACCGTCGGCGTCGACGTGATGTTATCCTCTTCGGCATGCTGGCGGAACCACGCCTCAAGCGTTTCGGCCTTTTCCTGATCTTCGATGCAGGCGATGATCTGCTCCTCGCCAAGGCCCGCGACCTTGCCGATGCGGACCAGATTATCCATCACATCGCGCATCGTCTGGGCGTCCAGCCATTCCTGCTGGCGGCTGAACAGCAGATCCGTCATGCCAAAGAACCGCGTCGGCCCCGCGCAGCGCGCCAGCAGCGATCCGCGCAGGCCCGCCCCGTCAAAGAACACGTCGCGGTAGACATACCGCACCTTGCCTGTGTCGATGAAATCGCGCTTCAACTCCTTGAAGGTCGTCGCGTGGAAGCGGGCGCAATGCGGACAGGTCAAGGAGGCGTATTCCGTGACCGTTACCGCTGCATCCTCGGGGCCCATCGTCATTTCGACAATCGAGGAGGTGTCGACATCGGCATATTCGCCCGCGTCGGCATTTGCGGCCCCGGCGGTCTGGTTGCCGCCCAGTTGGGACCAGACGACACCGCCAAGAAGGGCCAGCGCGGCGGCGCCGAGGAGCAATCTGCGGTTCATGGAAATATTCCTTTCGGGATCAGCGTTTGGGTCTGGATAGAACATTTTGCGCGAGGGCTTCAAGCGCGGCGCGCAGCCCGTTGTCGGCCACCGGCGCGGCGATATGGCGCGCCTCCTCGGCTTTTGCGGGGTCCGGCCCGCGCGGCGCCTGCGCAGGCGCGCGATGCTGGAAGCTGGCCTGCCCGTCGGCGAAGCCCGTCGGCGCGGTCTGGGTGATGGTGATCCGGGAAATCGCGTTGTAGCCGTAAACGCTGTTGACGCGGGCGCGCAGCGTCTCCTTCTGCATCTCCAGCATCGGCGCCTGCGCACCGGTGGTCAGAAGCGTCAGCGTCGCGCCCATGCCGCCGCGCCCGTAGCCCACCTTCACGGGGCGAGCGATGGCGGCGACATCAGCGCCGACGATTTCGGCCCATTGGGTCAGCAGGCGCGATTCGGCAAAGCCCCGGCTTTCGGATGCCTTGCGGATACGCTCTTGCAACAGCGTGCTGGAACGGGCGAAACCCTTGGTTGTGGCGCGGCGGGGCGACATCGGTTGATCTCCTGTGCTCGGGTGCCATTTTAGGGCATAGGGCAGGCTAGGCCAGTAGATAGCACGAATGGGACATAAAGAATGCGTGAGAGGGCAAAGGCGGCCGATTTGCTGGACTGGTATGACGTCCACGCGCGCGAGATGCCATGGCGCGTTGGCCCGGCGCGGCGCCGAGGGGGCGCATTGCCCGACCCCTACCGCATCTGGCTGTCCGAGGTCATGCTGCAACAGACCACCGTCGCCGCCGTCACCGCGTATTTCCAACGATTTACCGCGCGCTGGCCTACCATCACCGATCTGGCCGGGGCCGAGGATGGCGATGTCATGGGCGAATGGGCGGGCCTTGGCTATTATGCCCGCGCGCGGAACCTGTTGAAATGTGCGCGGGTGGTGGTGGCGGATCATGGCGGACGATTCCCCTCCGATCACGCGGCGCTGCTGAAGCTGCCGGGCATCGGGCCTTACACTGCCGCTGCTATTTCGGCCATCGCGTTCGATGCGCCCGAAACGGTGGTCGATGGCAATGTCGAGCGGGTGATGGCCCGCCTGCATGACATCCACACGCCCCTCCCCGCCGCCAAGCCGGAGTTGACCGCCGCCGCCACTGCCCTGACACCCACGCAGCGGCCCGGCGATTACGCGCAAGCGGTGATGGATCTGGGCGCGACCATCTGCACCCCGCGCAGCCCGGCCTGTGGCATCTGCCCCTGGCGTGATCCTTGCGCCGCGCGGATCGCAGGCACCGCGCCGGAGCTGCCGAAAAAGACCCCGAAAAAGGCCAAGCCGATCCGCCACGGCATCGCCTATGTCGCCCAGCGCAGCGACGGTGCGATATTGCTGGAACGGCGCGAGGATCGCGGCCTTTTGGGCGGCATGCTGGGCTGGCCCGGCAGCGACTGGGCCGAGGATACGGCCCCGCGCGCCCCGCCGCTGGACGCCGCTTGGCACGCCCTGAACGAGGAAGCGCGCCACACCTTCACCCATTTCCACCTGCGCCTGCGTGTCGAAGTAGCGCAGGTTGACATGGATGCGGCGCCGCGCATGGGCGTGTTCATCCCGCTGGCTCAATTCCAGCCGACGCAATTGCCGACCGTCATGCGCAAGGTCTTTGATCTGGCGCGTGGAAACCTGCGAGATCTTGGATAGACTGCGCACAACATTTCGGAGTCGCCCCATGTCCACCGCCGCACATATCAGGCAAGCCATCCCGTTCTGGGTGTCCTTGCTGCTGGTCCCCATCGCGATCATCGGTGCGCTGCAGGGCGGCTGGACGGTGATTCTGCTGCCGGTCTTTACCTGGTATTTCTTTTCACTGCTGGATGCGTTTCTGGGCCTCAACCTAGACAATCTGGAGCCCGAGGCAGACATCACATGGTATCGCGCCATCACCCTGATCTGGGCGCCGGTTCAATTCGCGCTGCTGTTCTGGATGACCTGGTATGTACCGCAGGCTGCGCATCTGGGCGCGGTGGAGAAGATCGTACTGTTCTTTGGTGTCGGTGTCATCACCGGCACGATCGGCCTCAACTACGCGCATGAGCTGATGCACCAAAGGCCCCGCGTCGAGCGCTGGATGGCCGATATTCTGCTGGCCATGGTGCTCTATTCGCATTTCCGGTCCGAGCATCTGCTGGTGCATCACCGCCATGTCGGCACCCCGCGCGATACCGTGACGGCGCGCTATAACGAAGGGTTTCACCGCTTTTTCGCCCGCGTTCTGCCGGGTCAGGTCACGTCGGCCTTTCGCGCCGAAGCGGCGATGCAGGCACGCCGCGGGCGCAAGTGGACGCATCTCAGCAATCCGTTCTTTCGCTACTGGGCGCTACAGGCCGCGATGCTGGCGCTGGCGCTGATACTTGGCGGCTGGACCGGGCTTGCCCTGTTTCTGTGGCAGGCGCTGGTCGCGATCTGGCAGTTGGAACTGGCGAACTACGTCGAACACTATGGCCTCACCCGCGAACATCTGGGCGATGGCACCTATGAGCATGTCAAACCGCGCCACAGCTGGAATGCGGCGCACAAGGCGACAAACTGGCTGCTGATCAACCTTCAGCGCCATTCGGACCACCATTACAAGCCCGACCGCCGCTTCCCCCTGCTGCAAAACTATGCCGAAGACGAGGCGCCGCAGCTGCCCTATGGCTATCCCGTCATGACCATGGCCGCGATGGTGCCGCCCCTCTGGCGCCGGGTAATGAACCCCCGCGTCCGCGCATGGCGCAAGGCGAATTATCCCCAGACGACCGATTGGAAACCCTACAACAAGGCGACCAATCCGCCCCCGGCTTGAAGCTGCGGCGGCAGAGGGCTAGCGTGGCGGCGAACGCCAGCCCGGAGGCCGCCTCATGCCAGATACATCGCAGCTGTTTCCGCATCTGTTCACCCCGCTGACAATCGGCGGCGTCGAGGTCGCGAACCGCATCCTGTCAACGGGCCACGACACGTCGATGGCCCATGACGGTCAGGTTACAGACGCCATGATCGCCTATCACGAGGCGCGGGCGCAGGGCGGCGCTGGATTGATCGTGTCCCAAGTCGTCGGCGTGCATGAAACGGCGCGCTACACCTCGCATGTGCTGATGGGCACGAACGACCATTGCCTGCCGGGATTTGAGCGACTGGCCAAGGCGGTCCACGCCCACGGCACCCGCATCTTTGCCCAGTTGTTCCATCCGGGCCGCGAGATCATGGAGGTCGCGGATGGCACCGCACCGGTCGCCTATTCCGCGTCGGCCACGCCCTCGGACCGCTTTCACGTCATTCCGCGCGCGATGTCCCAGCGCATGATCCGAGAGGTCATAGACGGCTATGCTGCCGCCGCCCAGCGCATGCAAGCGGCGGGCCTCGACGGGGTCGAGATCGTCGCCAGCCACGGCTACCTGCCCGCACAGTTTCTCAGCCCACATGTGAACAGGCGTGAGGACGAGTATGGCGGCGATTTCGAAAATCGCCTGCGCTTCGTCCGCGAAGCAGTCGAGTCGGTGCGGGCGGCCACCTGCGACGGCTTTGCCATCGGGCTGCGCATCTCAGGCGATGAGCATACACATGATGGGATGGAGGATGCCGATAGTCTGGAGGTGATCCGCGCGCTGGCGCCCAGCCTCGATTATGTCAGCGTGATCGCCGGCACCTCGGCCACGCTGAGCGGGGCGATTCATATCGTGCCGCCGATGTTCGAGCAAAATGCCTATCTCGCCCCCTTTGCCCATGCGGTGAAACAGGCGGTCGATATCCCCGTCATGGTCGCAGGGCGCATCAACCAGCCGCAGGAGGCCGAGGGCATCATTGCGACCGGGCAGGCCGACATGTGCGGCATGACCCGCGCGCTGATTTGCGATCCGGCGATGCCGCGCAAGGCGAAAGCGGACCGCCCGGACGATATCCGCGCCTGTATCGGCTGCAATCAGGCCTGCATCGGACATTTCCACAAGGGCGTGCCGATTTCCTGCATCCAGTTTCCCGAATCTGGACGGGAGCTGATCTATGGCGCGCGCAGGCAAACCGACGTACCGAAGACCGTAATGGTTATCGGCGGCGGCCCGGCAGGCATGAAGGCCGCCGCCACCGCCGCCGCGCTGGGGCATGACGTGACGCTGCACGAGGCTGCCGCGCAACTGGGCGGGCAGGCATTGCTGGCCCAATTGCTGCCGGGACGCGCCGAATTCGGCGGCATCGTCACGAACCTCAGCCGCGAGATGAAGCAGGCGGGAGTGACTGTACATCTCAATAGCGAGGTCACAGCAGAGATGGTGGCAGGCGCCGCCCCCGATGCCGTCATCGTCGCCACCGGCGGCACGGCGCGCATACCGCAAGAGATGGAATTCAGCGAGGATGCGCATATCGTCACCGCCTGGGATGTGCTGCGCAGCCACGCAAATGTCGGCGGCTCCGTCACCATAGCCGACTGGCGCGCCGATTGGGTGGGCCTTGGCGTGGCCGAACTGCTCGCCAGCGCGGGCCGCCGTGTGCGGCTGGCCGTGAACGGCACCCATGCAGGCGAAATGCTGCAAAGCTATGTGCGCGATACCATGGTGGGCCGCGTGCAAAAGCTGGGCGTCGAGATCATCCCCTACGCGCAGCTTTACGGCGCCGATGACGATACCGCCTATTTCATCAATGCGGCAAACGGCGAAGCCATGCTGGTCGAAGACACCGACACTTTGGTGCTGGCGCAGGGCACCGCAGTGTCGGACGCCCTGCTGACCGCGCTGGAGGGCTATGCCGGCCAGGTCGTCGGCATCGGCGATTGCATGGCGCCGAGAACCGCCGAAGAAGCTGTGCTGGACGGGCTCAAAGCCGCTTGGACGATATGAAGGATCCTGTCGATTTGAGTATTTGGAGGAAGATGAAAGCTGCGCCCTTCATCTTTCATCGTTCCAAAAATACTCAAAAAAACCCCCTGCCGATAAACGGCAGGGCGCAGTTAGTGGTGCCTAGCGTCAGACCACAGGCACCGGCGGTGTTCTTGCGAAACTGGGGAAACCTTAGTTCGGGCGCTCGGCCATTTCGGCGCGAATCTGCTGGCGCAGAAGGTCGATTGGCACACGCTTGCCGTCCTTCTTGAAGTGCCAGTAGGTCCAGCCATTGCAGCTGGGCGCGCCTTCCAGATGGGCGCCGACCTGATGGATCGACCCCTTGATGTCGTCGCCGATCAGCGTGCCGTCGGCCCGCACCTTGGCCTTGTGGCGCTGGTTCATCGAATAGAGCTCTTCGCCCGGGCGCAGCATGCCGCGTTCGACCAACTGGCCAAAGGGCACGCGCGGTTCAGCGCGTTTGGAGGTGCTGACCTGTAGCGCCTCGCGGTCGAACTTGCGGATGCCCTTGAGGCGCGTTTCAGCAACCTTGCGATAGGCCTCCTCGCGCTCGATCCCGATGTAGTCGCGGCCCAGCATTTTGGCCACGGCGCCGGTGGTGCCGGTGCCAAAGAACGGGTCCAGCACGACATCGCCGGGGTTGGTGCTGCCGACGATGACGCGGTGCAGCAGGCTTTGCGGTTTCTGCGTCGGGTGGGCCTTGTCGCCGGCCTCATCCTTGAGCCGCTCGTGCCCGGTGCAGATCGGCAGCACCCAGTCGCTGCGCATCTGCACGCCGTCGTTGAGCGCCTTCAGCGCCTCGTAGTTGAAGGTGTATTTTCCACCCTCTTCCTTAGAGGCCCAGATCATCGTCTCATGCGCATTGGTCAGGCGCTTGCCACGGAAATTCGGCATCGGGTTCGACTTGCGCCACACCACATCATTCAGGATCCAGTAGCCGGCATCCTGCAATGCCGCGCCGACGCGAAAGATGTTGTGGTAGGAGCCGATGACCCAGATCGCGCCATTCGGTTTCAGCAGGCGGCGTGCGGCGGCCAGCCATTCGCGGGTGAACTTGTCATAGACGGCAAAGCTGTCGAACTGGTCCCAGGCATCATCGACCGCATCAACCTGGCTGTTGTCGGGCCGGTGCAGATCGCCCTTGAGCTGCAGGTTATAAGGCGGATCGGCGAAGATCAGGTCGACCGAGTTTTCAGGCAGCGCGTTCATCACCTCGATGCAATCGCCGCTCATGATGGTGTTGAGAGGAAGCGTCGCCGCATCCTTGATTCTGGTCATCTTCGTCATGTCTTGCCTCTGTCCCGGCGCGTTGGTGCGCTCTGTCTGCTTGAGTACAAGGATGAGTCATGGACGATTCGCCGTCAATTTCTTTTTGAATCAAGAGGTTAGTTATTTATCTTGATACAAGATATTGTGCACCGGCTTGAACGAACGCCTATGGTGAGGGGTCACCCCCAGATTTTGAAGCGCGGACCTGTGGCTTTTGGACGGGTATCCTGCGTTCGTCTCCCAGCCATACCCCGGATAGTGTTGCGCCAAATCCCGCATGACACAATCTCGACATATTTTTGCCATAATTGAGGCCGCAGCAATCGAAACCGACAGCGCATCGCCCCTGATGATCGCCCGCGTCGGGATGGTAAGACCGCGCGGGATCATGTTTCCGTCGATCAGGGCCATATCCGGGCGGCGCGGCAGGCCCGCGATCGCGCGCTCCATTGCCAGATGGGACGCGCGCAGGATGTTCAGCTGGTCGATCTCCTCCACGCTGGCGTGGGCGATGCTGACCTCCGCGCAGGCGGCGATCACGTCATGGAGCGCGCGGCGGCGCGGTTCGGTCAGTTTCTTGGAATCGTTCAGCCCCTCGGGGATGCAGCGTGCATCCAGCACCACAGCGGCGGCGGTCACAGGCCCGGCCAACGGGCCACGCCCGACCTCGTCGACACCGGCGATGATGCGCGCGCCGCTGCCCAACGCCTCGGTCTCGTATGAATAATCAGGGCCCTGCATATAAGATACGAAGACCACAAGACGCGGCCAAAGAAAAGGGCCCGCGCGGGGCCCCTTTTCTATCCGTGCCGGGGGCGGCGCGGCACTCAGTTGCCGTAGCGATAGGGGCGCGCGCTATAGCCATATTGCGGGTGCCGATCACGGCGCTGAATGTGGCGCTCGGCCCGGCGATCGCGCACCACGCCGCGGTGATCGTTGTATCCCTGGCGATAGGCACGGTCCACGCGGGAGTTGCGCTTTTTACCCTTGTGAGCCTTGTGAGCCTTGCGATGGTGGTGGTGGGCGCCGTATTTCGGGCGGGCATGGCGTTGAGGCGCGACGTACCGCTTGTCTTTTTTTGCGTCCTGAATGGCGGCGCCGAGGATGGCGACACCGACCAGAGCGCCCAGCGCGAGCGCCAGATCACGGTCCGCCGCACGGGCCGGGGCGGCTGTCATGCCGGTCGCAGCGACCGATGCAGCCAGTATGAGAGCAATGAACTTGCCAGACATCTTATCGTCCTTTCATATCTATTCCGAGTTGTGCAATCACGGTGCCCCGCCCGGCGCCGGGCAAGCAATAACGCGGCGATGTTATCCGATAACACCGCGGCCCTGCCGCTTTGGATATTGAATAGCGGCGCGGTGCAGGCCATGTTCGGCGCATGATGAAAATGATCGCCTCCCTCACACTCGCTACGCTGATCGCCGGGCCTGCCAGCGCGGCCTGCATCGCCGAATACAAGGCAAAGCGGGACAACCCGTTGCGGCTGTTCTACGGCACGATAGAGATCAGCGGCGCCTGCACCGTCGCGTCTGCGACCGCACAACTGAACGCACATCTATCGGCGCAGGGGATAACCCTGCTCAAGGTGCTGTCGGTGACGCAGGAGTGATCGGGCCGGGGTCGATGGGCCGACCTGCCACTGCGGCGGATGCGCGCCGGTCCGGCAATCGGGTGGTTGTGGTTGGCATTGCCGCGATCGTGGCAATCCTGTCGCTGGCTGCGGTCCTGCTGTTCATGTCCCTGCCAGATGCTGGCGCCTTCAACGCGCGGGTCGAACGGATTTTCATCGAGAATGACGCGTTGACCAGCGATGCCGAAATCAAGCTGCTCGAGATCCTTGCGCTGTCGGGTACAGCGTTCAGCGAAACGCTGGTCAGCTACCGCATGGTGATCTTTGTTCTGCTGGTATTCAGCGCCGCGCTGCTGATATCGGCGCTGGTGTTTCTGGTGATGCTGGTCGCGCTGAACCGCCGCATGGCCCAGATCGAAAGGTCCGGGATCGAGGTGAATTCCCTGTTGATCAGCCGGGCCGAAAAATCTGTCTACCTGAACAACATGGGGTTCAAGCTGACCGAGGCCGCAATGGAGACGCTGTCGATCCTGGCCGAGGCGCGGATGGATGGCGACATCCTGACCGGCGCGCAGATCGAAGCAATGATTTCGGGCCGCGACGCCAGCGATTGCGACGAGGCGGCCGGCGCCACCCGGATCAAGCGGCTGCGCGACACGTTGGGCAACCAGATGGTCAGCGAACTGCTGGTCCGCAACGTTGCGCGGCAGGGCTATGTCCTGGCGATAGACAAGGATGTCATCCGCGTCATCTGATGCATCGCCAAGGGGGTCAGTATGCCAACACGCTCAACGCCTGTTGCTTTGCCAGCGATCCAAGCTGTTTCTTCGCGGCGAAATCGCGCGAGGTGGACCCATAGATACGGGACACCTTGCGCTTGTCATCCTTGGCGGTGGAAAGCTCGGGGAAGAGGTCGAACAATTCGTCGCGCGGACCCGTTTCCATCATCTGCAGGGCCATCGGTCCGGGATAGAAGCTTTCGGATGCCGTGTTTTCAGAGAAAACAATCTGATGGGCCTCGAACATCAGGTGGATGTAGGTCACGCGCCGCTTGCCATTCGCGATCCGGATTCCCGGCATCTTTTCGGCAAGGTGTTTCGCACGGGCCAGATGATCTCCGCTGCGCCCGATCAGCAGGCCATGCTGCGGCGAGACCAGCAAATCCCGCTCGGCCCCCAATATGCCGCGGCGGACCAGTATCGGTCGCAGGTTGGAATTGGCCTGCAATTCGGCGCTGTCCAGCGTGCGCCGCCCGATCCAGCAGATGCGCTGCGGACCATTGTCCAATGTCGTCACCAGATCGCCCACCCGCAGCTCATCAATCAGGATATCGCCGCGGGGCGTTCGAATGGCCGTGCCGGAGGTAAAGCAGACGACGCCGGTGTTTTCGGTGGTGAAACTGGTGCTGTCCGCCGACGCCCGCGAAAAGGTAAGCGAGCCGTTGCCGAACTGTGTGTTGTTCGAATAATCGACGCCCTCGCCCCTGCTGTTCATCGCGTTCGAATGGTTCAAGATACCATCATCGGCCTGATCGGCGTGAAGCTCGGACAGGCGGTCGTAATAGCTGCTTAGATCGATGAAATCGTTGTTGGTGCTGTCGCCATCAGCCAGCGTGCCGGTATTCCCGGTGTTGAAATCCGAAATCGTGTCGTTGCCACCGCTGACCACAAAACGATCGTTGCCGCGGCCACCGCTGATAAGATCGTCGCCGTCGCCGCCATCAAGGGTATCATCCCCGCCGCACCCCCGAAGCGTGTCGTCGCCGGCGCCGCCCGACAGCATGTCATTGCCGTTCTGACCAACCAGATAATCCCTGCCGCCGCCGCCCAGGATCGCGTCGTCACCGCCGCCACCGTAAATCACATCGTTGCCGTCCTGGCCCAGAAGAGTGTCGTTATCGGCCCCACCATCAATCGTGTCGGCGCCCGCGCCGCCGTCGATGAAATCCGCGCCGCCGTCTCCGTCCAGTGAATCGTCGCCCGCACCGCCCAGCACGGTATCCGCGCCGCCATCGGCAAAAATGCTGTCATTGCCATCGCCACCGGACAGGCTGTCATCGCCGGCGTTGCCATCAATACTGTCGTTGCCAGCGCCGCCTTGGATGGTGTCCTTGCCAGAGCCGCCGTCGATGCTGTCGTTCCCGGCACCCGCGTCGATGTTCATGCCTGCGCTGTCTGAATCGCCCATGACGCGATCATCGGCGTCGGTCAGGACCAGCTTTTCAATATCGGGGAATCTGATCTTGTCGCTGCCATCGGTGATCGTTCCGGACCGGTCGCCTGTATAGGTAACGGTGACAGGGCCTGCGAGCGCGGACAGATCTATCGTGTCGTTCCCCGCGCCGCCGATTATCGTGTCGTTGCCGGACCGTTGCGTGATCAGGAACGTGTCGTCGCCATCGCCGCCGATCAGGCTGTCGTCGCCCTCGCCGCCCGCAAGGGTATCGTCGCCCGCATCGCCATAAACGGCGTCGTTGCCCTGCCCCCCGTGCAGGCGATCATTGCCATCACCGCCGCGCAGCGTGTCGTTGCCGCCACCCGCAGCAATCTTGTCATGGCCCGCCCCCCCTTCGAGGCTGTCCTGCCTGTCCGTACCGGAAATGCTGTTGTCCCGGGCCTGCTCGTAGCGTTGCGGATCGAACGCCTTGTAGGACGGTGCCTTCGCGCCGTTCGGCTGATAGTAGTTGGTTACGACGTAGTTCGCACCGGGCTGCACCGGGCCGTCGGCGCCGTAGCCCACGAGGGTGTTGCCGACAAAAATCGCGTAAACTGTCAGCGTTGCATTGTCCGGACCTGCCACCTCGAACGCGTATTCCGCGTAGGTGAAACCTTTGGCAATCGTTGCGCCGCTGGCATCTGTCACGACTGCCGTCTGCTGCGACGTATCCTCGACATTGGTTTCACGCGGGTCACCGCTGAGTGTTCGATCGTCGTCGGTGATCGTGATCGTGCGCGCATGGGTGGAGTTCGACCAGTCTGACCGCAGGCGGTATTCGTCGCCAATGTTCGGAAATGCACCGCGAGGGCCGGATGTCGTCAGGTTGGTCGTGTCAGTCGGCGCGAACGCGGTAATCTTGTAGGTTGCCATCGGCCCATCCTGGTTCTGTGATTGCCGGCCATTCCATCGGCCCGCTTTCCGCAGATCATAGGAACCAAAGGTGAATCATCACTTTCGCCGAGCCAGATTTCCCGAGGGCTTTCCTGTAAAATTGCTATCAATTGATCCCGGTCAACGCGGCGAATCGCACATCTGCGACATACTGACTTCGTAACAGGGGGGGGCTTGCAGGGTTTGGAGGAAGGAATGCTATCGGCTGTGCTGGTCAGCGTGTGCGCGGTGGCCGGTGTCGTGTCTGCGGTCGCGCAGGTGCAGTCCTGCAGATGCGCCGCGCGTCACGGGAGCGACGCGGACGGACGCGAGCCGATGGGCACGGTGCTGGTGCAGCCGGTTGCCCCGACGCCGTTGCGATTCACAAACTTCAATTTGTCACTCAAGCGGGCGTTAGAGAGACTTCGTGACCCATCGGTCAGCCCCGGCGCGCTGATGCCCCTCTGCGGTGACTTTCCTCACGTGCCTGACATGAGCTTGAAAACTGCGTTCGGCCCGCCGATAATGACGCGTCGTCCAATTGCCGATCTTGTTGCCGGATTGCGCACGATCCGACAACTGCTGGATATCCGCCATTGATTGCCCGGCTCGCCGGGCTGCAAGAATGCCTAGTCAAACATCCCGGACCCTTCTGCCCGGGCGCGCCTCACGCAAGCAAACCAATCCGAAATGACCAAAAGGAAAAACGATGACAAAGTCTGAAAAGAAATCCAAGAAGGCCCAGGGCGAGGGCACTACGACCGCCCTGGACACCATGGCGGCGTTTGGGCCGATGGGAGAAGCGGCGCAGAAAGCCTGGGTTGAGATGGGAACCGAGACGCTGCGATTTGTCGCCTCGCGCATGCAGCAGGATCTGGAAACCCAAAAAGCCATGCTGGCCTGCACCGATCTTGGCGAAATGCAGAAAATTCAGTCCGAATTCTATAGTCAGGCGATGGAGGAATACCGCGCTCAGGCAGCGCGCATGATGGAGATCATGTCGTCAGCGGCCCCAAAGGGGCTGGATGGCGTACCGCTCATGACCAAGCGGGCCTACGACGATGTGCCTTTGTAAGCGGTCTGCCTAGCTGCACGGGACCGGAGACCCCGGTTTGCGCCAGAGTGACCGGGATGCTACCCCGCCCGTGCCATTGCATTTTCGCGGGTCGCCCTCCCGGTCTGCCTGCACTGGCTTTGCGGCTGCCGTAAGCCCGACAGAGGCTGCGTCTTTGCGTCTGCTGCCCGCTTCAAACGAGCCGCCCGCTCAAATGTCGGCCCGGACATAGATCATCTTTCGCGGTCCTGTGATCCTCGATCCGTCACGCGGCGGCATCCAGCATGTCGCGTGGATAAGATCCCTGCAAAAAGAGTACCGGGATACAATCAACTCTTGGTTTGAAATTTACAGCAAACACCGACTATGGTAAATAAAATTACAAGGAGTGCTTGCAGTGCAAAACAAAACTTCGACGGCGCCGAGATTTGTAGTATTAAAGACCCCAAGCCTGTCTTTTGCACCCGCAAGGGGAGAGTCGCATGAGCGATCCCGCTAACCGTCCTGAAGAAGAGTTTGTGGCAAACGCACATTTTCACCTCCCTGATAATCCCGAAATCTACACACACTGCATGGCTGGTCCGGCGGTAATCCGGGGCAAGCACGGCAACCTTTGGGCCGGAATCGGATCCGGCACGCGGATCAACGCCTCTGGACGGAAGCACGGCGAGGCTGCGACAAAGCAGGGCGTTGGGCGCGGTCAATCCTATTCTCCACACCAGCGCCTGCGCCGGTGCGCCGACAGGCGCATCTTTTACGGCCGGCTGCTGCCATGAATAAATCGCGGGACAACTGAATTACCAAGCCAGACAACTGGCGCAACGAAAGAGGAGAATGGCTAATGGCCGATCCAACCAAAAATGCGGAGCGCCGCGCCGATAGCGACGGGAGCGGTTACTGGACTGCCAATTTACGTCTCATCTACATTTCCCTGACCATCTGGGCGATAGCAAGCTTTGGGTTCGGCATCCTGCTGCGCCCGCTTCTGTCCGGCATCAAGATCGGCGGGACCGATCTGGGGTTCTGGTTTGCCCAACAAGGATCAATCCTTGTCTTTCTGGCGCTGATTTTCTTCTACGCCTGGCGCATGAACAAGCTCGACCGTGACTACGGCGTAGACGAGGAGTAAGCAGACATGGACCAATATACACTCAACATTATCGTCGTCGGCGCGAGTTTCGCGCTGTATATCGGTATCGCCATCTGGGCCCGCGCCGGAACGACGGCTGAATTCTATGCCGCCGGACGCGGCGTGCATCCGGTCCTGAACGGTATGGCCACCGCTGCGGACTGGATGTCTGCGGCCTCCTTCATCTCGCTGGCGGGCATCGTTGCCTTTGCGGGCTATCCGGCCAGCTCCTACCTGATGGGCTGGACCGGCGGTTACGTGCTGCTGGCGCTGCTCTTGGCCCCTTACTTGCGCAAGTTCGGCAAATTTACCGTGCCGGAATTCATCGGCGACCGGTTTTACAGCCCGACCGCGCGGATGGTTGCCGTGGTCTGCCTGATCATCGCCTCGACGACCTATGTCATCGGCCAGATGACCGGTGCCGGCGTTGCGTTCTCGCGCTTTCTGGAAGTGTCGAACGAAACCGGCCTCTATATTGGCGCGGCCATCGTGTTTCTGTACGCCGTTCTGGGCGGCATGAAGGGCATCACCTACACGCAGGTGGCGCAATATGTCGTGCTGATCACGGCCTACACGATCCCGGCGGTCTTCATCTCGCTGCAACTCACCGGCAACCCGATCCCGCCGCTGGGTCTGTTCAGCGAACATACCGCATCAGGCGAGCCGCTGCTTGGGCGCTTGAATCAGGTGGTGCAGGAGCTTGGTTTTGACGCCTATACCGAACAGGACGGAACGCCCTCGGCAGTGATCAACATGGTGCTGTTCACCATGTCGCTGATGATCGGTACTGCCGGTCTGCCGCACGTCATCATCCGCTTCTTCACCGTTCCGCGCGTGGCTGATGCGCGTTGGTCGGCGGGCTGGGCGCTGGTTTTCATCGCGCTGCTCTATCTGACATGCCCGGCCGTTGGTGCCATGGCACGGCTGAACATCATCGACACGATCTATCCCAACGGTGTCGCTGAAGAACCGATCGAGTACGAAAAACGTCCCGACTGGATTCGCAACTGGGAAGTCACCGGCCTCATCACCTATGAGGACAAGAACGGCGACGGCCAGATCGAATTCTATGATGACACCGAGGAAGCCTTTGCCGAAGAGGCCGCAGCACGCGGTTGGAACGGCAGCGAGCTGACGGTCAACCGCGACATTCTGGTTCTGGCCAACCCCGAAATCGCGCAACTGCCCAGCTGGGTGATCGCGTTGATTGCGGCGGGCGGACTGGCGGCGGCGCTGTCAACGGCGGCGGGTCTGCTGCTGGCGATCTCGTCCGCGATCAGTCACGACCTGATCAAGGCGACGATCAATCCGGGCATCTCCGAGAAGGGTGAATTGCTGTCCGCCCGGATATCCATGGCCGTCGCGATTGCGGTGGCGACCTATCTGGGCCTCAATCCTCCGGGCTTTGCGGCGCAGACGGTGGCCCTGGCGTTCGGTATTGCGGCTGCATCGATTTTCCCTGCGCTGATGATGGGTATCTTCTCGAAAACCATCAACGACAGGGGTGCGGTCGCGGGTATGCTGACCGGTCTGATCTTTACGCTGGTCTATATCTTCATGCACAAGGGCTGGTTCTTTGTCCCCGACACCAACCAGTTCCCGGATACGATTTCCGGCTCGCTGCTGGGTATTCAGTCCACCGCGATCGGCGCTGTGGGCGCTGTGCTGAACTTCCTCGTGGCATGGCTCGTGTCGCGCAGCACCGCACCGACACCCGAGCACATTCGCGAACTGGTCGAAAGCGTCCGCGTTCCGCGCGGCGCCGGTGCGGCCACCGACCATTGATCCATACGGCGGGCACCCCTTCGGTGCCCGCCGCACACATGCACATTCCCTGTCCGCCTTTCGGCGGGCAGGGCGTTTTTCGTAAAGGCAACCAACCATGAGCATCGCAGATTTCCTTGCCGGAATTCATCCCTGGGACCGGCTGCCGGCGGCGGACCTGTCTGCCCTGGCAGCGGTGGTCGAGCCGCATGATATTGCGGCGGGGCATCCGATCTATCGCGCGGGCGAAACGCTTGAAGGTCTTTATATCATCCGTTCGGGCGAGGTTGAGGTAACCGATGCGGATGGCGGCCTGCTGTCATCGCTGGGGCCGCGCAACGTCTTTGGCGAGCGTGGGCTGATCCGCGATGGAACCGCCCTGACCAATGCCCGTGCCGTGACCGCGACCCAGGTTCTTGTGCTTCCGGCGGCGCATTTCCGGACCATGATCGAAGGCGACGCATCGCTCCGCGACTTTTTCGCCAGATCGCGCCCCCCCCACGCCCGTCAGCGCAGCCTGACGCAGACGCCGGTCGCCGATCTGATGTCGAAGACCCTGACAATAGTGACACCGGACACAACGCTGGCCGAGGCGGCCGTGCTGATGCGGGACGCCCGGATCTCTTCGGTCATGGTGGCCGAGGATGGCGCCCTTCGCGGTATTCTGACGATCCGCGACATTTCCGCCCGCGTCGTGGCCGAGCGGCTTGACCCCGGCACGCCTGTCGGCCGGGTCATGACGCCAGATCCCGTGACGCTGGCCCCCGATGCCATCGGCTCGGACGTGCTGCATCTGATGATGGAGCGTGGCATCGGCCATATTCCGATCGTTGGCGAGGCTGGACTGGCCGGGATCATCACCCAGACGGACCTGACAAGGTTTCAGGCCGAAAGCTCGTCCGAGATTATCGGCGATGCCGCCCGCGCGCCGAATGCGGACGCGCTGGCAGAGATTACCCGCCGGATCCCGAAACTGCTGGCGCAACTGGTCGGTGCGGGACACAGGCACGACATGACCACGCGCCTTGTGACCGATATTGCCGATGCCGTGACCCGCCGCCTGCTGGTGCTGGGCGAGGCGCAACTGGGGCCGCCGCCGGTGCCCTATCTGTGGCTTGCCTGCGGCAGTCAGGGGCGCCGCGAGCAGACCGGCGTGTCGGACCAGGACAATGTGCTGATGCTGTCGGACGACGCGACCGAAGAACACGACAGCTATTTCGAGGCACTCGCCCGCTTTGTTTCGGATGGGCTGGACCATTGCGGCTATGTCTACTGTCCGGGCGACATGATGGCCACCAATCCGCGCTGGCGCCAGCCGGTCCGCATCTGGCGAAAGTATTTCCAGGGCTGGATCGCGCGCCCCGACAAGGAGGCGCAGATGCTGGCGTCGGTCATGTTTGACCTGCGCCCCATCGGCGGCGATCACAGCCTGCATGGGGGGCTGCAAACCGAAACGCTTGCCGCCGCCGCGCGCAATTCGATCTTCGTGGCGCATATGGTGTCCAATTCCATCACCCATTCACCGCCCCTCAGCCTGTGGCGGGGGCTGTCTACCGTGCGCTCGGGCGAACACCGCGACCGCATCGACCTGAAGCTGAACGGCGTCGTGCCGATCGTTGATCTGGGGCGCATATATGCGCTGCGCGGAGAACTGGTGGCGGTCAACACGCGGGCGCGGATCGAGGGCGCGCAGGCGGCCGGGATCATCTCGGGCAGCGGCGCGCGTGATCTTCTGGATGCCTATGACCTGATCGCCCAGACCCGGCTGGACCATCAGGCCCGGCAGGTGCGGCGCGGCGAGGCCCCCGATAACTTCATGGCCCCGGCCACGCTCAGCGATTTCGAGCGTAGCCATCTGCGCAATGCCTTCGTCGTCGTGCGAACGATGCAATCGGCTGTGGCGCAGGGCCGTGGCCTGCCATAATGGCGCGGCGTTTCGCGCAAAGGAGAAGCCATGCTGTTTGAACTCATTGCCGTGATCGTCGCCGGTGTCGCCGGAGGGGGCGTGATCATGATCGTGCGGCGCATCGTGCCGGCCCTGCCCCGCTGGCTGGTTCCCGTGGCCGCCGGGGCGTCGATGCTGGCCGTGTCGATATCGCTGGAATATTCGTGGTTCGCACGCAATTCCGCCGCGCTGCCGGAGGGCGTCAAAGTGGCGACCGTCCACGAGAACAAGGCGTTCTGGCGCCCCTGGACCTATGCCTATCCCTACGTCGACCGGTTCATCGCCGTTGACCAGATCGGGACGCTGCAAAACGAGGTGGCGACGGGCCAGAAAATGACCAGCCTCTATATCTTTGGCCACTGGACCCCGACGCGGCGCATCCGGTCGGTATTCGATTGCGAGGCGGGGCGCCGGGCCGATCTGCTGCCCGGCGTGGTTCTGGCCGAGGACGGGTCCGTGCCTGCGTCGGCGTGGATCGACACCGGGCGCGACGATCCTGTCACGCGCGTCGCCTGCGCGGAGGTATAGGCGATGCGCACCAGCCTCCGCCTTCGCGTCCTGCTTTTCTTTCTGCTGATCGGCTGCGGCAATATCGCGGCCATCGCGGCGGGCGCTCTGCTTGCCTGGCGCCGGGCGCCCGAGGCTTTGCCGGCCCTTACGGTTGCCGGGCTTGTCGCCGCCTTCGGCGCCATTCTGATCACCGCCCTGATCTGGCTGCTGTTCGACGAACACGTCGCCCGCGCGATCAACCGCCTTGCGGCCGCGCTGCGGGCGCGTGCCCATGGCGGCGTGACGACCGAACTTGACATCAGCACCGTGCGTCACCTTGGCGATCTAGGACCGGCCTCGGGGGCGCTCTGCCGGGAACTTGCCGACATGCACGCCAGTTTCGAGGCTCGGCTGGACAGCGCGACCCGCCAGATGGAGGAGGACAACGCGCATCTTGCCGCGCTTTTGTCGGAAATCCCTGTCGCCGTCATGCTGGTGGACGAGGCATACAGGATCATTCTCTATGACCGCCAATGCGTTCACGCTCTGGGTCAGGTCGCGCAGCTCGGCCTTGGGCGGTCGGTGTTTGATTATCTTGACCGCGAGGCGCTGGAAGGCGCGCTGGCCGATCTCGCCGCGAATGCTGACGTTACCTTCATCGACGTGAACCTTCCGACGGCGGACGGAAAGGAAACCGTCAGCACGCGTGTCCGGCACGCCTTGCAGGGCGGCGGATTCATGCTGTCGATGGAAGTCGAAGGGGACACCATGGCCGAGCGCCCGCTGGTCTTTGACTTTGGCCTGACTGACAAGGCGATGGACCAGCATATCGCGCAAACGCCTCTTTCGGCGCTGTCCTATGTGGTGTTCGACAGCGAAACCACCGGTCTGGATACCGAGCACGATGAAATCGTTCAGGTCGGCGCGGTCCGGGTGCTAAGCAACCGCATCGTACAAGGCGAAACATTCGATACCCTGGTCAATCCTGGCCGTCCGATCCCCGGAGCATCGTCCCGCATCCACGGCATCACCGACGAGATGGTCGGCGAAGCGCCGGACCCCGTCACGGCACTGCGAAGGTTTCACGGGTTTGCGCAGGATGGCGTGCTGGTCGCGCATAACGCCCCCTTCGATCTGGCGTTTCTGAAGCGGCACGAGGGCGCGCTTGGCCTTGCCTTCGACCATCCGGTTCTGGACACCGTGCTGCTGTCTGCGATCATCTTTGGCGAGGGGGAGATCCACACGCTGGATGCGATTGCGGACCGTCTGGATATCCACATCGACGGATCGGTGCGGCATACGGCGGTCGGGGATGCGATTGCCACAGCGCAGGTTCTGGTGCGGCTTCTGCCGATGCTGGAGGCGCACGGCGTCCACACATTTGGCGATGTCATCACAGCGATGCGCCGACACGCGCGGCTTTTGCCTGATCTGAACCGGAATACGGATCAGTAGGGTCTTCGCTGGATCTGAACAGGTCCGGCAGTGTTCCGGACAGCCCTGCTATTGCAGGTCAATGATCCGTGCCCTCCTCCAGAACCGCGTCCTTGCGTCCCGCGGGCGCGCGGGCGTTTCGATTGACGCCGCCCGCCCGGCTGCTACCAAGAGGCATGATCGCCATATTTGTCCAGACATTGCCGTTCTTCATGGTCATCGCGCTGGGGTACGGCGCGGGGCGTAGCGGGTTTTTCCCCGCCGAGGCGACCGCGTGGCTGACCAAATTCGTGTTCTACTTCGCGCTGTCGGCAATGCTGCTGCGCTTTTCGGCCAATCTGAGCCTGCGCGAGATATTCGATCCGTCGTTTGTGCTGGCCTACCTGTGCGGATCGAGCGTGGTCTATCTGCTGGTCACGGCGGTATCGCTGATACGCGGCGCTCGTGCCGAAGAGGCCGCCGTCGAGGCGCAATGCGCCGTCGTCGGCAATGTCGGTTTTCTGGGCATCCCGATGCTGGCGATGCTGATGGGCGAGGCCGCGATTGCGGCGATCATGATGGTGCTGGCGGTCGATCTGATCGTGTTCGGCGCGCTGATCGTGATCGTCATCACCGGCACCCGCGACGGGCGGATGCGGCCGGCCGTGCTGGGGACGGTGGGGCTGGGCCTGCTGAAGAACCCGATGATCGTGTCGATCGTTCTGGGACTGGCGTGGTCGGGGCTGCGCCTGCCGATCCCCGGCCCGGTCAACGAATTTCTGGTGATCCTCGGCGGCGCCGCCACCCCCGGCGCGCTGTTCGCCATCGGCGCATCGCTGGCCGGAAAATCGGCCGAGCGGCCTTATGTCGCGGGTTGGCTGTCGACCTGCAAGCTGGTGCTGCACCCTGCGGCGGTGGCCGTGGCCGCGCTGCTGGTGTTTGACGTTGCGCCCTATTCTGCGGCGGTGATGATTGCCGCCGCATCGCTGCCGGTCGCGGGCAACGTCTATATGCTGGCGCAGCATTACGGCGTGGCGCCGCAGCGGGTATCGACTTCGATCCTGATCTCGACCGTGATGGCGGCGGTCACGGTGTCGCTGGTGATCGGATGGGTTCAGCCGCTCTATTGAGACCGCGAGGCAGGTGCGCGCGCGTCTTTAGTCGTTCCAACCGCCTCAACCGCCTGTTAAGCATACCCGTGACAAAAGAATTCGCAGATAGGAGTGTCGTCATGGAAATCAAATCGGAAAATGCCTGCTTCGGCGGTGTTCAGGGCGTCTATTCCCATGCCTCCAAGGCAACGGGCACTGACATGACTTTCGGCCTCTTCCTGCCCGCCGAGGCGCAGGACGGCCCGGTGCCGGTGTTGTGGTTTCTGGCGGGCCTGACCTGCACGCATGAGAACGCCATGACCAAGGCCGCCGCGCAAGGCTGGGCCGCAGAGCAGGGGATCGCGCTGGTCTTTCCCGACACCTCGCCGCGCGGCGAAGGCGTGGCGGACGACGACGCCTTCGACATGGGCCAGGGCGCCGGGTTCTACGTGAATGCCACGCAGGAGCCCTGGGCCAAGAACTTCCAGATGTGGGACTACATCGCCGAGGAACTGCCCGCACTGATTGGCTCAGAATTTGCCGTGGACATGGACCGGCAGGCCATCACCGGCCATTCCATGGGCGGACATGGCGCATTGACTTTGGCCATGGGGCTGCCCGGGCGCTACCGGAGCGTTTCGGCCTTCTCGCCGATCTGCAACCCCACGGACAGCGACTGGGGCCGCAAGCAGCTGACCGGGTATCTGGGCGCCGATCAGGGTAAATGGGCCGCCCATGATGCCAGCCTTCTGATGAAGGAAAAGGGCTTTGACGGGCCAATTCTGGTCGATACCGGCACGAACGACCAATTCATCCACCTGCTCAAGCCCGAAACGCTGGCCCATGCCGCCGCCGCACGCCGCCAGCAGGCGATTCTGCGGATGCAGCCGGGCTATGATCACAGCTACTTCTTCGTCTCGACCTTCATGGAAGATCACGTCTCCTTCCATGCCGAGGCGCTCTATGCGGGATGAGCTTATGGGCCATTATGACCTGATCGTCATCGGCTCCGGTCCGGCGGGCCGGTCTGCCGCCATCCAGGCGGGCAAGCTGAACCGCCGGGTGCTGGTCATCGACCGCAAGGACCGGCTGGGCGGCGTTTCCGCCCATACCGGCACGATTCCGTCCAAGACCCTGCGCGAGACTGTGCTGAACCTCTCGGGCTGGCGCGAGCGCAGCTTTTACGGGCGCGCCTACCGGGTCAAGGACGATATCGGCGCCGAGGATCTGCAAGCGCGGCTGAACAAGACCGTCGATTACGAGGTCGACGTGCTGGAGCATCAGTTCAACCGCAACCATGTCGAAACCCTCTATGGTCTGGCCAGTTTTACCGGACCGCACGAGGTAAAGGTGCAGGTCGATGCCGGTAAATCCACGCGCCTGACCGCCGACAGGTTTCTGATCGCGACGGGGACCAAGACGTACCGCCCCGATACCTGCCCCTTCAACGGCACCACCGTGCTGGACAGCGACGAATTTCTCAAGCTTGAGACCATTCCGCGCAGCCTGACCGTCATTGGCGCAGGCGTGATCGGCGTGGAATACGCCACCATGTTCGCCGCACTTGATGTGCGCGTGACACTGATCGAACCGCGCGACAGCTTCCTTGATTTCATCGACAAGACCCTGATCGAGGATTTCACCCACCAGATCCGTGAAAACGGTGTGGATCTGCGTCTGGGATCGGCCATCGATAAGATCGAGGATGCCGGAAAACATATCGAAATCGCGCTCGATAACGGTCGCCATGTGCGCAGCGAAATGCTGCTCTTTGCCGCCGGGCGCATGGGCGCGACCCAGCGGCTGGGTCTGGACAAGGCCGGGCTTGAGACGGACCATCGCGGACGGCTGGAGGTGGATCGCAAGACCTACCAGACCAAGGTGCCGCATATCTATGCCGCGGGCGACGTGATCGGGCATCCCAGCCTTGCCTCCACATCGCTGCAACAGGGGCGCATCGCGGCATGTCATGCGCTGGATACGCCCACCCTGCCGGAAAGCCCGTGGTTCCCCTACGGCATCTATTCCGTGCCCGAAATCAGCACCTGCGGCATGTCCGAAGAGGAAATGAACGAACGCGGCATCCCCTACGAGGTCGGCATTGCCCGCTTCCGCGAGACCTCACGCGGCCACATCATGGGGCTGGAACACGGTATGCTGAAAATGCTGTTTTCGCTGAAAACGCGCCGCGTTCTGGGCGTGCAGATCGTCGGCGAGGGCGCGACCGAGCTGATCCATATCGCCCAAGCGGTGCTGAACCTGAAGGGGACGGTGGATTACTTCGTGCAGAACACGTTCAATTATCCGACGCTGGCCGAAGCCTACAAGATCGCGGGGCTCGACGCCTTTAACCGGATGCCAATCCCCGAGGAATACAAGGTCCATCGCACCAAGAAAAAGAAGGCCGAAGCCTGACGCGGTAGCATGGCCTGCTGGGGGCGGCGTGTGTCAGTGGACCAACATCCAGAGACCCGCCGCCCCCAGCATTGCGCCGAACACGATATTGACATTGCGCGCCCGACCTCTTTCGCGGAACCGGCGCGCAATGACATCGCCAAAGATGGTCCAGGTCAGAAATGCCGCGAGATTGTTGAGCGTGAAAATAACCGCGATGGCGACGACGGCCCATAAACCGGATCGCCCCTGATCGGTCAGGAATTGCGTGAACATCAGCGCGATGATGACGTAGGCCTTGGGGTTCAGCAGCAGCAGGATGATCCCGTCAGCGAACCCTACAAGGCGCGCCTCGGCGCGGTCATGGATACCTGCGCGCATCAGGGCCACGGCCAGAAATAAAACATAGAATGATCCGGCCACCTTGATCACGGCAAAGAGGCCGGGGAAGAAACTCATCGCCTCCGCAAACCCCAGCCCGATCAGGACCGTCACGACGAGCGTGGCGAGGTGATAGCCCGCATTCGCAGGCAGCGTCGCCCGCAGCCCGAACCGCGCGCCGGCAGCGGCAAAGACCATGTTTCCCGGCCCGGGGCTGAACGCGAGGGGAAACAGGAATATCAGCAGTGGAAGGATGAGTGGTTGCATCTGGGGCGCCTTGCGAATGGTGGACACTGCCCGCAATTCTGGCGTAACCGGGCAGCACGGCGACCCGTTTCCTGCGGGATCGCACCTCGCCCAACCAATCGGAGTTGCCTCAGATGATCTACGTCGATGCCGATGCCTGCCCGGTCAAGGATGAGGCGATCCGCGTCGGAACGCGTCATGGCCTGACCGTGCATATCGTCTCGAACGGTGGCCTGCGCCCGTCGCCGCACCCTTTGGTCCAGACGGTGATCGTGCCGGACGGCCCCGACGTGGCCGACATGTGGATCGCCGAGCGCGCCGGCCCCGGCGATGTGGTCATCACTGGCGATATCCCTCTGGCCGCAAAATGCGTCGAAGCGGGCGCGCTGGTTCTGAAGCATAACGGCGAGCCTCTGACATCGGCCAATATCGGCAACGTGCTGGCCACGCGCGATCTGATGACCGACCTGCGCGCCGCCGATCCGTTTCGACAAGGCGGCGGCAAGGGGTTTACAAAGGCGGATCGCTCGCGCTTCTTGGACGCGCTGGAGCGGGCGGTCAGACAGGCCCGCTCCCTCTGAGGGCTCCCGCGATGACCACCGCAGCAAGAAACAACACGCCAGAGCAGGGCAACAACACCATGGGCGCGGCCTGTGCGCTGACGGCGATCCTGTGCTTTTCCTTCGTCGATCTGGGCATCAAGCTGCTGAGCGAAGGTTACGCGCTGCATCAGGTCGTGTTCCTGCGCTCGCTGGTCAGTCTGACCGTGTTCCTTGCGGTCATCATGCCGCTCAGCGGCGGCTGGACGGTCCTGCGCACGCGCCGGCCGGGGGCCCATCTGCTGCGCGGCGCGTTCATCGTGTGCGCGAACCTGTGCCTGTTCCTCGGCCTTGCCGCCCTGCCTATTGCGGATGCGGTGGCGATCTTCTTCATCTCGCCCCTCGCGATCGCGGTCATGTCGGTGATCTTTCTGGGCGAAACGGTCGGCCCGCGCCGCTGGGCCGCCATCATCCTTGGGCTGGTCGGTGTCTTGCTGATCGTGCAGCCCGGCACCGATGCGTTTCAGGCCGCATCGCTGCTGCCGGCCATCTCGGCGCTGCTGTACGGCGCGATGCACATGGTGACCCGCAAAGTGCGCAGCACCGAAAGCGCAACAACAATGACGTTCTACGTGATCCTCACCTTTCTGATCTCAAGCGCGATCATCGGCGCGCTGATTGGCGACGGGCGCTATTCGGGCGGCTCGCACCCGGCACTGGAGTTCCTGTTGCGCACATGGGCACCGGTTGCACGCGCGGATATGTGGATCATCCTCATGCTGGGCGTCGCGGGCGTCATGGGCAGTTGGCTGATCAGCCAGGCCTACCGGCTGAGCGAGGCGGCCCTGGTGGCGCCGTTCGAATATGTGGCGATGCCGATCTCGATCTTCTGGGGGGTCGCGTTCTTTGGCACATGGCCCATGCTGAACGCGTGGGCCGGGATCGTGCTGATCGTCGGATCGGGCCTATACATGCTCTGGCGCGAAAGCGCGGTCGGCGGCGTGAAACCCAAACCCCGGTATCGCCGATGACCCCCGAGGCCGTCATATTCGACATCGGCAACGTCCTGATCGAATGGCAGCCCGAGCGGTATTATGATCGCGTGATCGGCCCCGCCCGCCGCCGTGCGCTGTTTGACACCGTCGATATCCACGCGATGATGCAGCGCATCGACAGCGGCGCGGACTTCGCTGCCGAGGTGGCGCGCACCGCCGCCGCGCATCCCGCGTTCGCCGCCGAAATCCTGCATATCCGCGACCATTGGTGCGACATCGCGCAGCCCGCCATCCCCGAATCGGTGCGCCTGCTGCGCGCGCTCCGGGCGCGCGGTGTCCCCGTTTTTGCCCTGTCGAATTTCGGCGCGCAGAACTTCCCGCTCAGCGCCGCGCAATTCCCGTTTCTGACCGAATTCGACCGCGCCTATATCTCCGGGCCCATGGGCGTGGCCAAGCCGGACCCCGCCATCTACGCCGCAGTCGAGGCCGACTGCGGCATCCCGCCTGCCCGCCTGCTGTTCACCGACGACCGGACCGATAATATCGCCGTTGCCGCCGCGCATGGCTGGCAAGTGCATTTGTTTGACGGCGCAGGCGGTTTTGCCCAATGTCTGGTCAGTACCGGCTTGCTGACCCAAGGAGACATCGAATGAGCATCACCATGATCCCCTTCGCCGAGGGCGAGGCCAATCTGGACTGGCTGGGCCTGTGCGATGCGTTTCAGCGCGGCCATACCCTGCCCAAGGCCGAGATCGCCGATACCTTCCTCTACCGGGCCGAGGATACGCTGCTGAACCGGTCGGCCTGGATCGACGGGATCGGTCTGGCGGTGAAATGCGCCACGATCTTTCCGGGCAATCCGGGCAAGGGGCAGCCGATGGTCAACGGGGCGGTGAACCTCTTCGACGACGGCATCGGCACGCTGGCGGCGATCATCGATTTCCATCTTGTGACCAAATGGAAGACAGCCGGCGACAGCCTCTATGCCGCGCGCCGCCTTGCCCGCCCGAATAGCGGGAACATCCTGATCATCGGCGCCGGCACCGTGGGCCGCAACCTCTGGCAAGCGTATCGCAGCGTCTGGCCCGAGGCGCGCTTTACCGTCTGGAACCGGACCCGCGCCAATGCCGAGGCGATGCAGCAGGATTGCCCCGGCATCACCGTCGCGGACGATCTGGAAACCGCCGTGCGCGCCGCCGATATCGTCACCTCCGCCACGATGAGCACCGATCCCTTCATCGAGGGCGACTGGCTGCAGCCCGGCCAGCATATCGACCTGATCGGCGCCTACCGCCCCGATATGCGCGAGGCCGATGACACGGCCCTCACGCGCTCCCGGATCTTTGTCGACAGCCGCGACACCACCATCGACCATATCGGCGAGTTGAAAATCCCGATCGCGGCGGGCGTGATCCAGCCCGATGACATTCTGGCCGACCATTACGAGCCCGAGAAGTTCACGCGCACCTGTGACGATGAAATCACCCTGTTCAAGAATGGCGGCGGCGCACATCTGGACCTGATGACGAGCCGTTATATTCTGGATGCGTGGCAGGCGGCCAACTGACATGGCGCCAGATCACTCCGCGCGCTGGCGCGCCAGGTCTGCCAGCCGCGCCTCTATGGCGGCAAGCCGCTCCATCACCTCGTCGCGGTAGGTTTCGGTGTTGGCCGCATCCTCGGAGTGATGCGCGTCCTGCATCGAATTGACGATGAGGCCGACCAGCAGGTTCACCACCGCAAACGTCGTGGCCAGGATGAACGGGACGAAGAACATCCACGCCCATGGATAGACGTCCATCACCGGGCGCACGATGCCCATGGACCACGATTCCAGCGTCATGATCTGAAACAGCGTATAGCCCGAGCGGCCCAGCGTGCCGAACCACATCGGGAAATCGGCGGCAAAGAGCTTGGTCGCGATGACCGCCCCGATGTAGAAGATGATCGCCATCAGCAGGAACACCGACCCCATGCCTGGCAGCGCGGTCACAAACCCCTCGACCACCCGCCGCAGCCGCGGCGCGACCGAGATGACCCGGAGCACCCGCAGGATGCGCAAGGCCCGCAGCGCCGAAAACGCCTGCCCCGCCGGCACCAGCGCGAGCCCGACGACGACCAGATCGAACAGGCCCCATCCGTCGCGGAAAAACCGCGCCCCCCGCGCGTAGAGTTTGAGCGCGATCTCAATCACGAAAAACACCAGACACGCCGTATCCAGCGCAACGATCAGCCCGCCGAACCGTGCCATCAGAGTGCCCGAGGTCTCCATGCCCAGAAGAACCGCGTTAAAGATGATCACCCCCATGATCACCTGCCGCACGGCGGCCTGCGACAAAAAAGCGTCCAGACGTGCGCGCGTGTCCATCATCTTACCTTTTCCCGATCCCGAATACGAAACGGGCGACGCCTTTACGCGCCGCCCTGCTTTCTTCTTGCCTTAAATATCCACTCATTGAAAATCTGCAAGATTTTCAATGCAGCTGCGCGCAGCGCAAACAGGGAAAAAGCGCGCCGCAGGCGCACAATTTTCGTTATATGCATCTAGGTCAGTTAGCGGCGATCATTTCGGATTGTTTCACGATGACCTCGGCCTGCTTGATGCTGGCGATATCGACCAGACGGCCCTTGTAGACGGTCGCGCCCTCGCCATTGGCCTTGGCCGTCTCCATCGCTGCCAGAATTTCGCGCGCCTCGGCGACGGCGGCTTCGGATGGGGTGAACACCTCGTTGCACAGCGCGATCTGCTTGGGATGGATCGCCCATTTGCCGACCATGCCCAGCGTGGCCGACCGCAGCGCCTGCGCGCGGAAACCCTCATCGTCCGAGAAATCGCCAAACGGCCCATCCACGGGCAGCAGCCCATGCGTGCGGCACGCCGCGACGATGGCCGTCTGCGCCCAATGCCAGGGATCCGACCAATGTTTGACGCCCTCGTGCAGCATGTAATAGTTTTCCTGCGTGCCGCCGATACCCGTCGTCGCCATGCCCATGGAGGCGGCAAAATCCGCGGCGCCAAGGCTCATCGCCTGAAGCCGCGGGCTGGCCGCCGCGATCTCCTCGACATGGGCGATGCCTGCCGCGCTCTCGATGATGACCTCGAAGCTGATCGGCTTGGTGCGGCCCTTGGCGCGCTCAATTGCGGTGACCAGCGCATCGACGGCGTAGATGTCGCCCGCGCAGCCCACCTTGGGGATCATGATCTGGTCCAGCCGGTCGCCGGCCTGTTCCAGCAGGTCGACGACGTCACGATACCACCATCCGGTGTCCAGACCGTTGATCCGCACGCTGAGATATTTATTGCCCCAATCGACGGTATTTATCGCCTCGATCGTCTGTTTGCGCGCGAGATCCTTGTCGTTCGGGCCGACCGAATCCTCGAGATCGATATTGATCACATCCGCCGCGCTGGCTGCCATCTTCTCGAACAGCTTTGTGTTCGAGCCGGGGCCGAACAACTGGCAACGGTTAGGACGGGCGGGTGCGGGGGGCTGAAGGCGAAAGCTCATGGGATGGGCCTTTCCGAATAAGGATGTTGCGTTAGGTTCGCCCTGATCGGTATTAAATTACGCCGCAAGGCACAAGCCGATTTCGCACCTGCAGCATCGGGGTGGCGAACGATTCGACGAACAAAATGCCCAGAGTTGGACACATCAGGAATTCGCCGTGCAAGCCCGCCTTCAATGTAATTTTTGCGTGAATGGAACCGCAGTAATCGGTAGCAAACCCGGATATCGTGGAACCGCCGCATGGTGCAGATCTGCCCCCTACCGATCTGGAGCGGGCGTTTTGATGGATGCGGCGACTGCGTTTTGATTGCCGGGCTTGGCATAGGGTTGCCTGCACCGGGATTTGAGTATTTTCTGGAACATTGAAAGGTGGAGTGCATGCAGGTTTCGGTGACGCGTGATGTGTTCAGGCTGGCGCAGGTGTTTACCATCAGCCGCGGCTCGCGCACGGAGGCGCAGGTGCTGACGGTCACGGTGAGCAACGGCACCTATCAGGGGCGGGGCGAATGTGTACCCTACGCGCGCTATGGCGAGACGCTGGACAGCGTGACAGCGCAGATCGAGGGTGCTTCGGTGACGGATCGCGGCGCGCTGTACGCCCTGCCCGCCGGCGCCGCGCGCAACGCGCTGGACTGCGCCCTGTGGGATCTGGAGGCCAAGCGCACCGGCCGTCGCGTGTGGGAATTGGCCGGATTGCCCCCTCCCGGGCCCGAGATCACGGCCTACACCCTGTCGCTGGATGCGCCCGAGGCGATGCGGGCGCAGGCTGCCAAAAATGCGTTTCGCCCTTTGCTGAAGATCAAGCTGGGCACACCAGATGACATGGCCCGGCTGGAGGCTGTGCGCGCAGGTGCGCCGAAATCGACGATCATCGTCGATGCCAACGAGGGTTGGAGCGCAGAGATCTATGCCGATCTGGCGCCGCACCTCCTGCGCCTTGGCGTTGCGCTGGTGGAACAGCCACTGCCTGCGGGCGAGGACGAGGCGCTGCTGGCTATGGACCGTCCGGTGCCCATCTGCGCCGATGAATCCTGCCATGACCGTACCAGCCTGGCCGCCCTCAAGGGCAAGTATGACGTGGTCAACATCAAGCTGGACAAGACCGGCGGCCTGACCGAGGCATTGAAATTGCGCCGCGCAGCCGAACGTCAGGGCTATCGCGTTATGGTCGGCTGCATGGTCGGCAGCAGCCTGGCGATGGCGCCCGCCACGCTGGTTGCGCAGGGCGCGATGGTGACCGATCTTGACGGGCCGCTGCTTCTGGCAGAAGACCGTGATACACCGTTGACCTTCGACGCTGCCGGAGTACACCCTCCGGCACCGAACCTTTGGGGATAGACCATCATGCGCACTGTGTACCTGAACGGCGAGTATCTGCCCGAAAACGAGGCCAAGGTGTCCGTCTTTGATCGGGGCTTTCTGATGTCGGATGGCGTCTATGAGGTCACCAGCGTGCTGGGCGGCAAGCTGATCGATTTCGACGGCCATGTGAAACGGCTGGGACGATCGCTGAGCGAGCTGAACATGCGTGCACCGGAGGCCCTGGACGATCTGCTGGAAATCCACCGCGAGCTGGTTGCGCGCAATGATCTCACCGACGGGCTGATCTACCTGCAGGTCACACGTGGCAATCCCGGCGACCGGGATTTTCACTATCCGCCTGCGGATACGGCGCCGACGCTGGTGCTGTTCACGCAGTCCAAGCCGGGCTTTGCCACCTCACCCCTTGCCCAGCGAGGCGCGCGGGTCATTTCGGTTCCCGACATGCGCTGGGGCCGCCGCGATATCAAGACGGTGCAACTGCTCTACCCCTCGATGGCCAAGATGATAGCCCAGGAGGCGGGCGTCGACGATGCTTGGCTCGTGCAGGACGGCCTTGTCACCGAGGGTACATCGAACAACGCCTATATCGTCAAGAACGGGCGTATCATCACCCGCGCCCTCAGCCACGACATCCTGCACGGCATCACCCGCGCTGCCGTTCTACGCTTTGCCAGCGAGGCGCAGATGGAGATCGAAGAGCGCAGCTTTACCCTCGACGAGGCCAAGCAAGCCGACGAGGCGTTCTTTACCTCAGCCAGCGCGTTCGTCACGCCCGTCGTGGAAATCGACGGAACCGCACTGGGCGATGGCGCGCCCGGCCCAGTCGCCACCCGGCTGCGCGATATCTACATCGACGAAAGCCTCAAGCGCGCGATCTGACACCGAGGCACCCCCGGTTTTTTCTTGGTAAAAATACCCATGGCGCGCCGGTGCAACCCGGCCCGCCCTCTCAGCTTTTGTCGCCGACGTTCTCCGCAAAGGACACCTTGAACGCGTCCTGCTGGGCGGTGCTGGCCTCGGTCTGGTGGGTCGCTTTCCACTCGGCCATCGTCATCCCATAGAAAATCTCGCGCGCCTCATCCTTGCCCATCTCAATGCCGCGTTCGTTTGCGGCCTCCTGATACCAGCGGCTCAGGCAGTTGCGGCAAAACCCCGTGAGGTTCATCATGTCGATGTTCTGCACGTCGGTGCGGTCCTCCATCAGGTGCTTGCGCAACCTGCGAAATGCCGCGGCCTCCAGTTCGATCTGTGTTTGCTCATCCATCGCTTTATTTCCCTCTTGTCCGCTCAAGTGTCATCCGGCAGCACGCGCTTGGCATAGGCGCTGTCCAGATCTGCCAGGTTCACCGACAGGCTGTGCACCTGCGGCAGCGCTTCTGCCATGACGTGCAGGATCGTCTGCGCCAGATCTGATTTGGTATCGTCATCACGTCCCGGCAAGAGCATCAATGTCGCATGGGCATAGCTTTGCCCCTGCGTGCCAAGCAGATGCACGCCTGATTGCAGCGTGCGCAGTTTCAGCGCGTCGGGCCTCGGGATCGCGGAATGAGCCGCCAGCGCCTCGAACAGCGCGGTGCAAAGCGCCTGCAACGCAAGCGGGGATGCGGCATCCGGGGAATGTTCGATCACGACATGTGGCATGGCGGTCCTTGTCTACAGCCCTTCGCGGGCCAGTGTGTCAACCAGCAGGGCCGCGAGCCGCGCGCCCCAGGCGCGTTGCTGGGCCTCCGTCTGAATCAGGTCATTGCGCAGCTCAATCAGCACGTTGGGCCGACGCGTCGCAATGGCGTGCCGTGCGATGGTATCGCCCGGCAAGTGGCCCGTATAGGGCTGATTGTCGCCCACGCTCAGGTCCGGCTCGGCCCGCAGCCGTGCCAGCAAGGGATGCGCCAGCCGCTTGTCTGTCGAATAGAGCAGCCCTAGCTGCCAAGGGCGCGGCGCATGGCCGCGCAGTTGCGGGGTGTAGCTGTGGACCGACACGATCACCGGCTCCACCCGCTGCGCCGCCTGCCGGGCCACGGCATCGTGGTAGGGCCTGTGGCACCGTCTCAGCCGCTCGCCCATGTCAATGTCGCTGATGCCGCGATTGCCCGGAATGATGGTGCCGTCATAGAGCTGCATGATCAGCGTCGGATCATCCTCGCCCCGGTTCGGGTCGATCACCAGCCGCGAGAAGCGCGACAGAATCACCGGACCGTTCAGCGCCGCCGCCAGCGCGCGGCTGACCCCTTCGGCGCCGGGATCATAGGCGATGTGGCGCGCCATGTCGCCCGGCTCCACCCCCAGCGAGCCGCCGGCCACGAAATCGGGCACCGTATTGGAGGCGTGATCGCACAGCACCACCCAGCGCCCGTCACGATCGGCCCCGTCAATGATGAATGGCTGGTATGTCATATTATGCGGTCCATCCCTGTTCCGGCCCTCAAGCTGCATGAAATGCTGGCATCGAACGCCGGGCAATGTTAGCGATAACTCAAACAGTGCCTGTCACAACTAGGGAATCCCACATATGAGACGCCATCGCAACGTCAAGATCGTCGCCACGCTCGGCCCTGCATCGGAAACCTACGAGACGATCCGCGCTCTGCACGAGGCCGGCGCAGACGTTTTTCGTCTCAATATGAGCCACGGCGATCACGAGGGAATCCGTGAAAAACACCGGATCATCCGCCAGATCGAAGAGGAGCTGGACAGCCCGATCTGCATTCTGGCCGACCTTCAGGGGCCGAAGCTGCGCGTCGGCGTCTTCGCCAATGGCGAGGAGGAGCTGATACCCGGCGCCGCATTCCGACTGGATCTGGACACCGCCGAAGGCGACACCACCCGCGTCAACCTGCCCCATCCCGAGATATTTGCAGCACTCAAACCCGGCGCAAGCCTGCTGGTCAACGACGGCAAGATCCGCCTGACCGTCATCGATTGCGGCAAGGATTACGCCAATTGCGAGGTCATCGTCGGCGGCACCATCAGCAACAGCAAGGGCGTGAACGTGCCGGATGTGGAGTTGCCGCTGGCCGCCCTTTCGGAAAAGGACCGCAGGGATCTGGAATTCGTCTGCGAGCTTGGCGTCGACTGGCTGGCGCTCAGCTTTGTCCAGCGCCCCGAGGACGTGACAGAGGCGCGCGAGCTGGTGGCAGGTCGCGCGGCGATCCTCAGCAAAATCGAAAAACCGTCGGCAGTGACCCGCTTTAACGGCATATTGGCGGCATCCGACGGCATCATGGTCGCGCGCGGCGATCTGGGCGTAGAGCTACCCATTCAGAACGTGCCCCCCATCCAGAAGCGGCTGGTGCGCGCCTGCCGCGCCGCCGCAAAACCTGTCATCGTCGCCACTCAGATGCTGGAATCGATGACGGAATCGCCCGTCCCCACCCGCGCCGAAGTCAGCGACGTCGCGACAGCTATCTATGAGGGCGCCGATGCCATCATGCTGTCGGCGGAATCGGCCGCCGGGCAATATCCGATCGAGGCGGTCACGACGATGGACAACGTCGCGCGCGAGGTCGAAAGCGATCCGACCTACACCCAGATCATCGAGGCGTCGCGCATCGCGGTGCGCACCAGCGTTGCCGACGGCATCGTCGCCGCGGCCCGCGAAATTGCCGAGACAACCAATATCAAGGTGATCTGCTGCTTTACGCAATCCGGCACGACCGCCCTTCTGACCGCGCGCGAGCGTCCCCGCGTGCCGATCATCGCCATGACGTCGCTGCGCGGCACCGCGCGGCGCCTGGCGCTGAGCTGGGGCGTCAACTGCGTCATGACACCCGAGCTGGACCGCTTCAAGCAGGCGGTCATCATCGCAGCGCGCGCCGCCCGCACGCAGGGCTACGCATCCACCCTGGACCAGATCGTCGTGACAGCAGGCGTGCCCTTCAACGTGCCGGGCACCACGAACATCCTGCGCGTCGCGCCGTGTCAGGAAAGTTTGATTTACGCTACCGATCCAAGTTAAGGTAAGCGGGCACAAAGCAGAATGGCGCATCATGACCCCTGATCTGATACTGGTGATCGGCATTGTTCTGGTCGTATTTTCGATCCCGGCGATCGTCTCGGCGATCTCGGACCAGCGCCCGCCGCGCGTAGCGGCGCTGGTGCTGATCGCCGGCGGCTCCCTTGCCGTCTGGGCGATCCAGCAAAAACCGGGCGGCTACAGCCTGAACGAGGTGCCGAACGCCTTTGTCAGGGTTGTCGGGCAGGTCATACGCTAACGCGCATTGCCCCTTGCGCCGCCCCCCCATCGCCCCTAAAAGACGGACTTCACCCGCGCGTCCGGCCCGAAGTGGCATGCCGAGTCGCGCGTTCTACCGAACTTCAAGAGGAGCCGGAAATGCCCAAGATGAAAACAAAATCGAGCTGCAAAAAGCGGTTCAAGATCTCGGCTACGGGCCGTATTATCGCAGGTCAGGCGGGCAAACAGCACGGCATGATCAAGCGCAGCAGCAAGTTCATCCGCAATGCGCGCGGAACCACCACCCTGTCAAAGGCTGATGAAAAGATCATCAAGCCGATGATGCCCTACGCGCGCTAAGGAGGATCAGACATGTCCCGAGTCAAAAGTGGTGTCGTCACGCACGCCCGTCACAAGAAGGTCATCAAGGCAGCCAAGGGCTACTATGGCCGCCGCAAGAACACCTTCAAGGTTGCCGCACAGGCCGTCGACAAGGCCAACCAATACGCCACGCGCGACCGCAAGAACCGCAAGCGCAGCTTCCGCGCGCTGTGGATTCAGCGGATCAACGCCGCCGTGCGCAGCCATGACGAGGCGCTGACATACAGCCGCTTCATCAATGGTCTGGCGCTGGCCGGTGTCGAGGTTGACCGCAAGGTTCTGGCCGATCTGGCCGTTCACGAACCCGCAGCCTTCGCCGCGATCGTCGAGCAGGCCAAGGGCGCCCTGCCCGCCTGAGCCGCGCCTCACTCAAAAGATCGAAACGCCGCCGGATCGCCTCCGGCGGCGTTTTTCGTGGCGCGGGCCGCCCTGCCCCGACCGCGTCAAAACAGCCGCAGCACCAGAACAATCAGCGCCGCCGGTATCAGCATGGGATGCAGCACATGATCGAACCAGTTGCTGCTGCCCCAGCCCATGACCCAGATCGCCTGCGCCGCCACCGCCAGCACCGGCAGGAACAGCGCCCCCTGCCACAGCCCGAGCGCGCATAGCACCAGCGCCATGATCGCCACCGGCCACGGCGCATAGCCAAGCCGGTAGATATCGACGGGAATCGCGCCCGCCGCGCTGGCAAGGAACGCGATGTAAAGCGCAACGAAGATCACCAGTTGGACGCTGCCGAAGGGCTGCACCGGCGCGCCCAGATGGGCCGCCATCTGGCGCAGGATCAGCAGTGGCAGCACAATCCCGACCGGCCCCAGCACCGCAATCAACCCGCGCAGCGGCAGCGTGTCGCGGAAAATTGCGGCGCAAAGCACGCCCAATGCCAGACCCAGCGTCAGGCTGACCGGCAACTCCAAGCCCAGGCTGAGTGCCCCCCATGCCATCCAGCCCAGCAGCAGCGCCAGCCACGCCGTCGATGCCAGCGCGCTCATGCGTCCAGCGCCCAGGCGAGGTTGAACACATGCGCGCGGACGCCTGCCTTGCCGCCGATGCTATAGGCCAGAACGACCCGACCATCCGGCAGGGCGCGCATCATTGGATAGCGGGCGTCGCCATCGCCCTGCTCCAGCCTGCGCAAATGGCGCCATGTGTCGCCGCCGTCCTCGCTCAGCGTCAGGCTCAGGATACTGCCATTCTTTGCATCGTCATTGACCGCCATCAGGATGCGCCCGCCGCCCAATCCAAGTGCTGCGACGGGCGCGGATGGGTTCGGGATATCCGTCTCGCGCACCGCCTGCCAGCTTTGGCCGCCATCGTCGCTGCGGGTCACAAGCAGGCGTTTCGCGCCAGACTCGAAGTTTCGCAGAAACGCCACGGCCCGGCGCGCGTCCAGCGGCACCACCATCGGCTGGATCGCCTTCATCGGGCCGGTCATCCGGCGCATGTCGCGGACCCGGCCCCCCGCGCCCAGCCGCACCAAGGCACCGTAGGTCTGGCCCATTTCGAAATAGGCGGGCAAGGCGTGGCTGCCATCCGCGTATTCAACCATCGGCGATTTCACCAGAAAGGACCGGTTCAGCAGCGGCGAAAGGTTCAGCTTGCGCGCAACCTTCGGCCCGTCCGGCCCCATCCGCACGTCCGCGACCGACGCCATCGCCCAGCCGCCGACTGACACCACCGTCGCGTATAGCGCATCCTGCGCTGCATCATTCTGAACCGTATTGCCCAGAGTCACGACCAGTTGCCGTGGTTCGAACGCATCGGACAATGCGCTTCGCGTCACGCGCGGCGTTACCGGCGATACCCCGTCCGGACCGATATCAACCCCCACGATATCGACATCGGCGCGCGCTTCCTGCGATCCTTCGAACCACAGGATGGAATAGCCGCCGTCTCGCAGGATGATCCCCGGCGAATGAGCCTCCCCGCTGGGTGCGGTATAGTCCAGCACCGTCTCGAACATCGGCGCGTCGCCCGTCGCCAGTGGCGCGGGCACGGCCCAATCCCACGTCAGCGGCACATCGCGTCGGATCGCCCATGCGCTCAGCCCGACGCTGAGCGCGGCCAACCCGAGAATGGCGATCTGCATTGCTCCCACGCCTCTCAACCGACCTTCAGGACAATCTTGCCGATATGGGCGCTGCTCTCCATATAGGCATGCGCCTTGGCGGCATCGGCCAGCGCATAGGTGCTGTCCATCACCGGCGCGATCCGGCCCGCGGCAAGCAAGGGCCAGACGTTTCGCAGCAACGCCTCGGCGATAGCGGCCTTCGCGATGTCATTCTGCGGGCGCAGGGTGCTTCCGGTAATCTTCAGGCGGCGCATCATCACATGGGCAAAGTTCAGCTCGACCTTGGGTCCGGACAGGAACGCGATCTGCACCAGCCGCCCATCATCGGCCAGCGCCCGCACATTGCGTGGGATGTAGTCGCCGCCGACCATGTCGAGGATCAGATCCGCGCCGCCCTCGGCCTTCAAAACATCGACAAAATCGTCGGTCTTGTAGTTGATCGCCCGCTCTGCGCCCAACTCCAGGCATTTCGCGCATTTCTCGTCGGTGCCTGCGGTGGCAAAGACCCGAGCGCCCAGCACATTGGCCAGCTGGATCGCCGTCGTGCCGATCCCCGAGGATCCGCCGTGGACCAGAAAACGCTCGCCCGCCTGCAAGCCGCCGCGCTGGAAGACGTTGGACCAGACGGTAAAGAACGTCTCGGGCAGGCAGGCGGCCTGCGCCATGTCCATATCATCAGGTATGGGCAGGCAATGGGCGGCCGGGGTGGCGACGTATTCAGCATAGCCGCCGCCCGGCAGCAGGGCGCAGACGCGGTCGCCGACCTTCCAATCGGTGACGCCGCTGCCCACCGCGACCACCTCGCCCGAGGCCTCCAGCCCCGGCAGATCGCTGGCGCCCTTGGGCGGTGCATAGGCGCCCGCGCGTTGCAGCGCGTCGGGGCGGTTAACGCCGGCATAGGCCACGCGGATCACGACCTCATCGCTGCGCGCCTCGGGGCGGGGGCGGGTGCAGAGGCGCAGAACCTCCGGCCCGCCTGCTTCGGTAATCTCGACGGCCTGCATGGTGTCGCTCATCTTGTCTCTTCCCTATCAGCGCTTGCCGGACCAATGCCCCGGCAGGTCGTTATCCTTGCGCGGCGCCCGGATCTGGCGCAGCAGCGCCATCGGTCCGGCCATCAGCGCAGAGGTCAGCTTGCTGTCCCGCGCCTTTGCCTTGATCTTTTCGATCTGCATGACGTCGTCGATGCGCCGGTCCAGAAATTCCCAGGTCGCCGCATGGTCGGGGCTGTCGTCGCCCAGCCAATAGAGCACGGTCGAGCCATACACCCCCGACAGCGTCGCGCGTTTGGTGTACCAGTTCACGTCATCCGAGGTGTCGCCCAGCGCGCACCAGATATGATCGGCGGTCTGCCACAGCGCGCGGGCGCCGTCGGCGGCGTGTTGCGGTAGCGCGAACAGCGTCATGCCCCGGCGCACCATTTCAGGCTCGGCGGCCTCCAGCCGCCAGCGCACTGCGGCAGCGATCCGGTCGCGAAAGCGCATGTCGCTCAGATCAGCCGCCTCCAGCCGGTCCAGCATGGCGCGATCACCGGCCGCATGATAGGCCAGCGCCAGATCGACCGCCCCGCGCGGGCAGGCGGCGCGGGCCACGGCGATGTCCACGCCCGCATCGCGGGCCGAGGCGACAAAGGCGGCCTCGCTCCACCCGTCGAAGGGCACATGGGCGGCGGCGGCGTCCAAAAGCTTGCCTATGATGTCGGTCTGCATGGCGTCCTCCTGTTGTGATCCACCCTAGACATATAGCGCAGAGTTTGCTATAGACGCGCTTCCTGCAATTCATGCAAATTCAACTTAGGAAGGTGGTGACACCACATGCAGGTTAGTGTTCGCGACAACAATGTCGATCAGGCGCTTCGTGCCCTGAAGAAGAAACTGCAGCGCGAAGGCGTATTCCGCGAAATGAAGCTCAAGCAACATTTCGAGAAGCCGTCCGAGAAGAAAGCGCGCGAAAGTGCCGAGGCGATTCGACGCGCCCGGAAACTGGCGCGCAAGAAGCTCCAGCGCGAAGGGATGATGTAAGTCACCCCCTTTGGTGCGGTTTTGACCGACACGTATGAGATTGAAGGACCCCCGAGCGTTGGCTTCGGGGGTTTTTTGTTTGGGGGAATGGTAGGCCGTCGCCCTGGAAGCGCTTGCTACTCACGCAGAGTATCTGCAGGCTAGACTCCGAAAGGCCCGTTGCCTCACTCTTGACCGCCTGCCACTTAATCATTGAATCAGCGAGAATATTGATATGAGAAAGCTTTTCCAATCACACCTGCCTGAAAATGAAGAGGAAGTTTCAGCGGTATGGATGGACGCTTTAATAGTGTTTGACGCAAACACAATACTAAATCTTTATCGGTATTCCGAAAAATCAAGAGATGAGCTTATAGATTTTTTAAAAAAAATAAAAAATCGAGTATGGATACCGGAACAAGCCGCATACGAGGTTTTTAACAACAGACTTTCTGTAATTTCAGGGCAAGCAAGTTCCTACGACGCAGCCATGAAGTCCATCGCAGACTTGAGGAACAGCTTAAGAAAAGATAGAGCACATCCCTTCATATCTGAGGAAACAATGGAGACGCTCTCCACTGTTCTCCAGTCAGTCGAGAGTGAACTTAAAAACAATCAAGAGCGCGAGATCGGAAGGCTCAGATCAGATCAAATATTACTCGACATTATTGAGATATTCGATGAAAGAATGGGGGAACCGTTTTCGACGGAACAGCTAGAAGAAATTTTCGATCACGGCGTAGAGAGATACCTAAACAAGGTGCCGCCCGGCTACAAGGATGCGAAAAAGCACCCAAATCCAGAAACCGTATTTGACAAACGGCGCGTTTACGGTGACTTGATGATATGGAAACAAATCTCAAAAAAATCTAAAGATGACGATATTCCCATTATCTTTGTAACTGATGATAAAAAGGAAGATTGGTGGCTTGAACACAATGGAAAAAAAATAGGACCAAGGATTGATCTCCTTGATGAGTTTCGCGAGATTACGGGAAAGAAGTTATACATGTATCGGCCTGATCAATTCCTTAAACACGCCAAAGAAAGACTCAACTCTGACGTGAGCACGGAGACGATAGACGAGATTAATCATACCGAAGAATTTCGTGATGCAAAGGTCTCTCAGCGATCGATCGGCGCACTGGACGCATGGCTAAATAGCGGAGTTACCAAATCGACGCATCATTTGAACCCAAAGATATTCGAAGATGGTTTTGAAAATAATGATTCACATAACAAGTTAGGTGAATTTCTATTTGGAGATCGTGAGAGGTCTTCGAGCTACGAAGAATTCATTCATCGGGACATGATAGATGCTCAAATTCAATTGGAAGAAATTGAAGACGAGCTAAATGATATCAATAAAAGACTGGACTCCGAGAGCATCGACGAGGATTTAGCGCATTTATTGCAGGTCAAAGCCGCCAAGGTCAAAAATCGGATCGAACGCCTTCGCCGTGAAATAAACTCCGGCGAAACAAAACTAGAGCTCTATAATATGTTGAAATCATTAAAGAGATAATGACCCCCGCTTATCGCGGGGGCCCTCCATCTCTCAACCTAAACCCTTAAACCTTACATGCAGTCCTTGATCTTCTGCACGTCCGGCCCGTTCGGTGTCCGGCCCAGATTGAACGGGGCCGAGGCGTCGCGCCACTGGGCGTAGTCGTTCAGGTAGTCCAGCATCGACGCGTAGACCTTGGCCGAGTTGGGGTTCTCGCAAGCGACCTCGACGATGACTTCGTTGGCCATTTCCTGCACTTTCGCCAGCGTTTCGTCATCGTAGCGGTTGATTTCGACCGCGTCGTTGAACTTGGCGTAGGCTTCGGTCGCGCGCTTTTCGGTGAAGGCCAGCGACCACATCATCGTGGCGTCCGCCGCGATCTGCAGCTTTTCCTGGGTCTCCGGGCTCAGCGCGTCCCAGGATGCCTTGTTGATCATCACGCCAAAGACCGACGCCGACTGGTGCCAGCCCGGTGTCGCCCAGTATTTCGTGACCTGCTGGAAGCCGCCCGACCAGTCCACGTTGGGGGTGGAAAACTCGGCGCCGTCGATCACGCCGCGCTCCAGCGACTGATAGATTTCGCCGCCCGCCATGGACACCTGGCTGCCGCCCAGCCGCTCCAGCAGCCTGCCTTGCTCAAGGCCCGACAGGCGCAGGCGCTTGCCCTGCAGGTCCTCCAGGTTGCGGATCGGCTCGTTCGTGCGGAAGCCGGATTCGTTGTTGGTCAGGCCGTAGGGCAGATAGACCATGCCGAACTGGCCGTAGATCTCGTTATAGATCTCGGCGCCGCCCCATTCCTGAATCCAGTTGGCGTAATCGACCGCGTTGAACAGCGACGGCGTGGTTGCCAGCGGGGAAAACGCTGCATCACGGCCCGCCCAATAGCCCGGCCAGTCGGCGCCGGCCTGAATGGTGCCGGATTCAACTGCACCGAACACTTCGCCCGCAGGCACCAGCGATCCGCCTTCGAAGAATTCGATGGTCAACTCGCCCTTGGTCAGCTTGTTGGCCAGATCGACGAAATGCTTGTCGGTCTCGATCAGCTCCAGCGACGAGGGCCATGTGGTGGTCATGGTCCAGCTTTCCTGTGCCATCGCCTGCCCCGCGAATGCAGTGCTGGCGGCGGCGGCCAGAATGGTCAGTTTCATTGTCATGCTTACTCTCCCTTTGATGGTAGCATTTTAATTGGCGTAAAGAACACTTGGCAGCCATTCCACAAGCGGCGGAAAGACGGCGACAAGGACGCACATCCCCACGATCAGCCCGATAAACGGAAGGACACCGCGGATGATGTGGCCGGTGCGCACTTCCTTTGGCGCGATGGCGCGCAGGTAGAACAGCGCGTATCCGAAGGGCGGCGTCAGGAACGATGTCTGCAGCACAACCGCCATCAGCACCACGAACCACAGCAGGCTGACGCCCTCCATTTCCTGCACGATCGGCAGGAAGATGGGGAAAGACAACAGCACAATGCCCGTCCAGTCAAGAAACGCACCAAGGATGAACACGATGCCCATCATCATGGCGATCAGCAGCCACGGCTCCATGTCCAGCGCGCGGATGATCTCCTGCGTGGCGCGCAGGCCGCCGGTGATGTTGAACACGCCGGTAAAGGCGGTCGCGCCGACAACGATGAAGAGGATCATCGCGGAGGTGCGCCCGGTCTCCAGCATCGCGCCGTAGAAGGTGCGCCAGTGAAAGCGACCGCGCGATATGACGATCAGCAGGGCAAGGCCGGCGCCGATGGCCGATGCCTCGGTCGCCGTGGCGATCCCGGCCAGAAGCGAGCCGAGAATGCCGAAGATCAGCACCAGCGGCGGCAGCGCCTCGACCAGCAGCATGCGGATCAGGGCGGGACGTGAAATCTTCTCGTCCGGCTGGACTGCCGGCGCCAGATCGGGGCGAAAGACTGAAATGACATAGACGTAGACCGCATAGCTCAGGCCCAGCAGCACGCCGGGGATCATCGATCCGGCAAACAGATCGCCCACCGTCAGCGGCGAATAGCTGGCCATCAGGATCAGCATGATCGACGGCGGGATCAGGATGCCAAGGCAGCCGGAGGCGGCGATCACGCCGGTCGTCAATGTCGGGGCATAGCCGTATTGCAGCATGGGCCGCAGGGCCATCACGCCCATGACGGTGATCGACGCGCCGATGATGCCGGTGGTCGCCGCCAGCAGGATCGAGATAAACACGACCGCCAGCGCAAGGCCGCCGCGCACGTTGCTCAGCAGCAGGCGCAGCGCCTCGAACATTCGGTCGGTGACGCCTGAATCCGACAGGAACCGAGCCATAAGCACGAATAGCGGAATGGCGATCAGCGTGTAGTTGTCCAGCACGTCGCCAAAAATGCGGTTGATGACGATGCCCAGCACCATCGTCTTGCCGGTGATGACAGCGGTCAGCACCGCCGTGCCGCCCAGCACCAGAGCCAGCGGGTGGCCCATGAACAGGCCCAGCAGCAGCAGGCCGAACATCAGCAGGGCGATCAGTTCGGGATTCATTGCATCACCTCTTCGGATGTCGTGTCGACGTCGAGGATGATTTTCAGCACCTCCGCGATGCCTTGGATCAGCAGCAGGGCCGCTGCGACGCACATCGCCATTTTCAGCGGATAGACCGGCATCTGGATCGCGCCATAGGTCACCTCGCCCTGGTTCCAGGACTTCAACGCGAAATCCCATGAACGGGTGGTGAACACATAGGTGAACGGGAAAAAGAAGATGACGTAGCCCAGCACGTCGATGATACGCTGCCAGCCCCGGCTGAACCGTTCGGTCAGGATATCGACACGCACATGCGCCTTGTGGCGCAGCGCATAGCCGCCGAGCATCACGAAGTAGAACCCGTATAGCTGTTTCGAGACATCAAACGCCCAGCGCGTCGGGTCGCTGAACGCGTAGCGCATGACCACGTCGTAAATGATGATGGTCGCAAAGAGAACTGCCACGACCGCGACAATGCGGCCGACAATCTCGTTCAGGGCGTCGATGGCCCGTATTATGATCAGCATTTATGATCCACTTTTATCTCCCCCAATGGCGGTTCGGCCTCTTTCGGGCCGATTTTCTACGCGAACCCGGCCCGCGATCCATCCGGATGCGGCACATCTCGGGGCGCGCGCCAGCGCTGCGCCATTCCGGCAGTCTTGTTCTTTCCGGGCCCGATTGCAAGACGGGCCGTATTTCTACTTGGGCGGACCTTGCGTCAGGTATCGGCAGCGCCCGGCGCGGTGCGATTGACCTTGATGCGTGAAGCCTGCTGGCCTATCTGGTGGCGGATGAATTGCACAGTGAGGGACATGCCATGAGCCTTATCCGCAAATGCGACACCGCGATGATGGCCGGCATCGTGTTGATCCTGATCGCCACTGTTGTTCTGGGGCTGACCAACCCGTCGTTTTTCACCCTCGTGTTCGCCGCCGAGGATGGGCCGGTGGAATATGCAACTGCCCTGTTCCTGCTGGTGGCGTGTGGTGTTCTTGCAGTGCATGCGGCGTCCCTGTGGCGCGGCGGGCGGCGCGGGGCGGCGCTGCTGACGGTGGTCTATGCGCTGATGTTCTTCATGGCGGCCGGCGAGGAAGTGTCCTGGGGCCAGCGGATCATTGGCTGGGAATCGAGCGAGTTTTTCCTGGAGAACAACAAGCAATACGAGACGAACCTGCACAATCTGATGGTTGGCGATGTGCATCTGACCAAGTCGCTGTTCGGGCCGGTGCTGACAATCTGCATCCTGCTGTATCTGGTGGGCCTGCCACTGATCTACCCGAAGGGCGGGCGCATCGCCGCGCTGGCCGACCGCATGGCCGTGCCGGTGCCATGGCTGAAGCATGCCGCAATCGCACTGGTCGCGAGCATCATCATCGCCGTGCTGGACGTCGATCGCAAATGGGAGGTCTACGAGTTGATCTTCAGCATGCTGGTCGTATCCATTTTCCTGCTGCCGCAGAACCCGGCCAAGACGCGCTGACGCGCTACAGGATTTCATCCTCGTCAAACAGCGGCGCTGCGTCCATCTGGGCGGTGACTCCGTCGGCTGCCGCCTCGCCGCGCAGGGTGCTGGCAACGTGGAACAACGCCTCGCCCTCGTAGACCACCGGCATGTTGCTGCGCCCGATGACGATGCCGGCCTGATCGCAGATCACCTCGGCCTCGACCTCGCCGAAGGGGTCGGAGATGGCGCCCAGCACCGTGCCCGCCTCGACCGCGTCGCCTGTGGCACGGTAGCTGCGGAACAGCCCACCCACAGGGGCGCGGAACCAGCGCGAGCCCGCGCACATGACGGTGGCGGCACGCGCCTTTGGCACGCCCTTTTGCCCAATCATGCCAAGGCTTTGCATCACGCGCAGGATCCCGGCCACGCCTGACCGCGCGGCCAGCTCGTCAAAGCGCAGCCCTTCGCCAGCCTCGAACAGCAGCACATCTATGCCCGCCTCTTCGGCAGCCATGCGCAGCGATCCCTCGCGCAGTTTCGAATTCAGCATGACGGGCGCGCCGAACGCCCGGCCGAGCTGCGCCAGATGGGTGTTGCCCGGCGTCAGGCGGATCTGCGGCAGGTTGCTGCGGTGGATCGCCGCTGAATGCAGGTCAATCCCGATATCGGCGCGCAACACCACCTCGCGCATGAAGATATCTGCCAGCCGCGACGCCATGGACCCCGTCGCCCCGCCGGGAAAACAGCGGTTCAGGTCGCGCCGGTCCGGCAGGTAGCGGGCATTGTTGAGGAACCCGTAGGTGTTGACAATCGGTACCGCCAACAGCGTGCCGGCCAGCGATTTCATCGGCGACGCGCGCAGCAGGCGGCGGACGATCTCGACCCCGATCACCTCGTCGCCGTGGATCGCGGCCGACACGAACATGACCGGGCCGGGCCTGCGTCCGTGGATCACATGCACGGACAAGGTGACGGGGGTGTGGTCCGACAGCGTGCTGACCGGGATCTCGACAGTGGCGCGCGCACCGGGCGCGATCTCGTGCCCGGCAATCTGAAACGGTCTGGTGTTCGGCATAGGCCCTCCGCTACGGCGACAGATTCAGCAGGTATGCGGTTTTCAGGTGCCTGTCCATGCGCTCGCCATCGTGTGCACAGGACAAGAAAACAAGACCATCGAACACATTTTTCTGCTACGGTTCGATTAATCTGACGCGTCCGGCCCTTCAAGATGGGCCAGTAAATGCACCACGCAACACGGCCGGGACCACAAGCGCGCAGAGGTAAAACCGGGAGGAAAGAAGATATGACGACGAAACTGTTGGTGGGCCTTGATGGCCACGCCTCGGGCGAACGGGCGCTGGAACACGCCAGACGTTTGGCTGAATTGATCGGAGATTGCGAACTGGTAGTGGCCTACATCATCGAATGGTCCCCCTTTTCGTTCCAGACCCCCGAAGAGAACGCCGAGCGCCACAAACGCCGCGAAGAAGAGATCCAGACCGCGCTCAGCCGGGTGGTCAACCCTGCGGTCGAAAGCCTGAGCGGCAGCGGCATAAAGGTCCGCGGCGTCGTGCGTCACGGCGATGTATCAGACGCGCTGATCGCCATATCGGCAGAGGAAAAGGCCGAGCAGATCATCGTTGCGCGCACCTCCGAGGGCGGCTTTGCCAAGCGGCTCTTTGGCAGCTCCACCTCCAACCTCGTGATGAGCTCGCCCGTGCCCGTCACCGTCGTCAGCTGAGTTAGGATCCTAAATATGAATGTATTTCAAAAGGCCCTGCTGACAGCAGCGGCCACAATCACCCCGGTAGGCGCCATGGCGCAGGAGGTCTTGACCCTCGACCAAAAGGTCAACGCGGCCTTCGCCACCGCCACCGGCCCCTTCGTAAACCTGATCTTTGCGCCGTTTCCCGGCACATCCTTTCCATGGATCGTGATGTGGCTGGTGGTGGGCGCGACGGTCTTTACCCTCTATTTCGGCTTCGTCCAGTTCCGGTTTTTCGGTCATGCGATCAAGCTGGTCAAAGGCGATTATGCCGATCCCAATGACGCGGGCGAGGTCAGTCACTTTCAGGCGCTGACGACGGCGCTGTCCGGCACGGTCGGGCTGGGCAACATCGCCGGCGTTGCGGTGGCCGTGGGCATCGGCGGGCCGGGCGCGACGTTCTGGATGATCCTCGCCGGCCTGCTCGGCATGGCGTCGAAATTCACCGAATGTACGCTGGCCGTGAAATACCGGAACGAATACCCTGACGGCACCGTGTCAGGTGGCCCGATGTACTATATGAAGAAGGGCTTTGCCGAGCTGGGCCTGCCCGGCGGCGGGTTCCTGGCGATCATGTTCTCGATCTTCTGCATCCTTGGCGCCCTAGGCGGCGGCAACATGTTTCAGGCCAATCAGGCACATGCCCAGATCGCAGGCATCACCGGCGACTTTCCCGGCTGGATCACCGGTCTGGTATTTGCAGGGGTCGTGTTCGCGGTGATCGTCGGCGGGATCAAGTCCATCGCGCGGGTCACCGAAAAGGTCGTGCCGTTCATGGGTATCCTTTATGTCGGCGCGTCGCTGGTCATCATCGCGATGAACTACGACCTGATCGGCTGGGCCTTCGGCCAGATCTTTGCCGGGGCCTTTACCGGGCTGGGGATTGCGGGCGGTTTTGTCGGCGCGCTGATCCAGGGCTTCAAGCGGGCGGCCTTCTCCAACGAGGCCGGCGTCGGCTCGGCCGCGATCGCTCACGCGGCGGTGCGCACCAAAGAGCCGATCACCGAAGGCTTTGTGTCGCTGCTGGAGCCGCTGATCGACACCGTCGTCATCTGCACCATGACGGCGCTGGTCATCACCATCTCGGGGCAGTTACTGATCGATGAAAGCACCGGCAACTACATCCTGAACGAGGCCGGCACGGCAATCGCCACCGTCGGGGACACCTCGGGCGTGGCACTGACGTCGGCGGCGTTCGGATCGGCCTTCAGCTGGTTCCCCTATGTTCTGGCGATCGCGGTGGTCCTGTTTGCCTTCTCCACCATGATTTCATGGAGCTATTACGGACTGAAGGCGTGGACCTACCTCTTTGGCGAGGGCCAGAAGTCGGAACTGACGTTCAAGCTGATGTTCTGCGTATTCATCGTGATCGGGGCGGCGGCAAATCTGGGGCCTGTCATCGACTTCTCGGATGCGGCGATCTTCTCGATGGCGGTGGTCAACATCTTCGCGCTCTACTTCATGATGAAGCTGGTGCGCCGCGAGTTGAACTCCTATGCCGCGCGGCTGAAATCCGGCGAGATCAGGGCCTACGCTCACTAAGGCTGAACGGTCTTGCGAAATTGGAAACACCCGCGTTTCGGCGCGGGTGTTTTTTTGAGTATTTATGGAACATTGAAAGATCTTGCGCGACAGAGCGGCGCGGGCGCTGGTAGGGTTCGGACCATGTCAGAATCGAGTTTCGCCCACCGCCTAGCCGTGCGCAGCGCCCTGCCCCGCCTGAGCGCGGGCACGCGGGACGTGGTCAATATCGGCTTTCTCGGACCGTTGAGCGGCCCCGTCGAAAGCTGGGGCCTGCCCGGCCTGAACGGCGCCCGCATCTGGGAGGATTGGCTGAACGCAGCGGGCGGGCTGCTGATCGACGGGCAGCGGCATCCGGTGCGCATTCATGCGTTCGACTGCGGTTATGATCCCGACCATTCGATGAAGGGCGCGCGGCTGATGGTGCAACGGCACAATGTGGCGCTGCTGATGATGCTGGGGGGCGATACATTCACGCCGGTGCGCGATTTTCTGATGCGCTCCAAGGTGCTGACATCGACGCTGCTGCCGTCCGATCTGTCGCCCGACACCCCGTGGCTGATCGCGCCCAGCGAACTGCATCCGATCTACACCGTCACCGGCGTTGACTGGCTGGCGCGGGCCCGGCCCGAATTGAAGACCGCGGCGATTTGCAGTCAGACCGATGCGCTGGGGCTGCCGTCGCTGGCCACCTATCGCGCCGCGTTCAAGGCAGCGGGCATAGATCTGGTCAGGGAGATTCAGTACCCGCCCGACCAGACCGACGCCTCTGCGATCGTTGACGCGATGCTGGAGGACGCGCCGGACATCCTGTGCTGGTCCACCAGCTATACCCCGATGGTGCATGCGCTGACCGAATATGCCCATGCCAAGGGTTTCGCTGGGCAGATCGTGTCCTGCACGTTGGACAATTATCCGGCGCTGGTCGCGCGCACGTCGCCAGAATTCATGGAGGGGACCGTATTTCAGTTTCCCGATTTCGACGATCCGATGCTGCGCGAGAAGGCGTTTTTCTTTCACCAGCCGGACAAGTTCTTTGAGGAATACGAGCGCCGCTTTCCGGGCAGTTGGAGCGCTGTCAGTTGGGAATATGTCGCCACGCTGGAGATCTGGCAGGCCGCTGTCGAGAAGGCGGGCAGCCTTGCGCCTGCTTCGGTGCTGGCCGCGATGAAGCAGTTGGGGCAGGTCACCCACGCCTTTGGCCCGGCCGAGTGGTGGGGCGACGAGATGTTCGGCATCTCGAACGCGCTGGTCGGCGAATGGCCCGTGGTCACGGTGCAGGATGGCAAGGCCCGCATCACCGAATTCGGCTCGATCCCCGAGTGGCTGGGGCGGCATGGCGATCTGCTCAGGCGCGAGATGTCCGATCTGGGGCAGCTGTGGGAGCAGCGCTTGGCCAAGGGCGGCTGGGCGTTTTCAGGCAAGTAACCTCATGCCGCATCTGGCAGATTCTGCCCCGGATCAGCGCCATTCGCACCTCGGTCGTGACGCCCCGGCGGGTGCGGCAGGCGATTGCGGTATAAAAATTGGTCCACTGGGCGCGACCAGCCATGAACGCGCGAGATATCTCTAAGCCTCTAAATTCGCTCTGTTATTTTGAAATTTCATTTCTGAAAACCGGAACGCCGCGTACAATTGGTTCAATTTTGTGGACCAAAGGGAAACAAAGTTTCTTGATCGAAGAACCAACCCGCTGTTACGCTCCGCTTGAGATCGGCGCGGACTGACTGTCAGGGCGGCCGGATGCTTCAAAGCGCCCGGTGCCTCAACGCATCCCGATCTCCAAAATATGTGCCGCGCCAAATGAGCGGCCTCAACACGGGAGAACCTCGATGATTTCCAAGATTATGGCCGCCGGACTGTCGCGCCGTACCTTTTTGAAAAGTACCGCCATCACCGCCGTGGGTGCAGCCCTGCCCGGCGCGTCGCTGGCTGCGGGCGAGCCGATCAAGATCGGCTTTCTCGCGCCGCTGACCGGCGCCGTTGCCGCATGGGGCAAACCCGGCCTCGACGGCTGCATGATCTGGGCCGAGCGGATCAACGCCGCCGGCGGGATCGAGCTGCCGGATGGCAAGCACCCGGTCGAATTCATCAGCTACGACAATGAATATGACCCGGCCAAGGCCCGCACCGGCGCGACCAAGCTGATCCGCGAGGATGGCGTTTCGTTCATCATGATGCTGGGCGGCGATACCTGGCCCGGCGTGCAGCCCGTTGCCGACAAGACCGGCATGCTGTTTTCCACTCTGCTGCCGTCGGACCTGAGCCCGGACAGCACCACACTGGTCGCGCCGGCCGAGGTGCATCCGATCTATCTGGTGACCGGCGTCGACTATCTGGCCGACACCTACCCCGACGCAAAAACCGCCGTGATCTGCGCGCAGGACGACGCCTTGGGCCTGCCCTCGGTCGCGACCTATCTGGCCGCGTTCGAGGCGCGCGGTATCGAGGTGCTGGAAGAGCCGCTGCTGTTCGATCCCGCAACCACCGATTTCGCGCCCATCGTGACGCGTATGTTGTCCAGCAACCCCGATATCATCTGCCTCGATACCTGCTATTCGGACTATGTCCACCCGATCTGCGAGCAGCTGTTTCAGCAGGGCTACGCGGGCAAGATGATCAGCGCGACGGCGGATTTCTATGACCAGATGATCGCCAAGACGTCCAAGGAGTTCATGGAAGGCTTCATCTTCCAGTTCCCTGATTTTGACGATCCGGCGCTGGCGGGCGACAACATCAACTTCGAGGACGCAAACGGGTTCTACGAGGAATACGCCAAGCGGCACCCCGGCCAGTGGGGCGCGGTCAGCTGGGAGTACGCGTCGATCATGGAACTGTGGAAGGCCGCCGCCGAAAAGGCCGGATCCGCCGATCCCGACGCCGTGCTCGCCGCAATGAAGGAAGGCGGCACCGGCAATCATGCCTTCGGCGATGCCGTCTGGTGGGGAACCGAGCTGTTCGGCATCGACAATGCGCTGGTCGGTGACTGGCCGGTCGTCGTGATCGAGGACGGCAAGGCCGTCATCAAGGGGTTCAAGTCAATCCCGGAGTGGTACGACCAGCATGGCGATCTGCTGATCAAGCATATGCAGGCCTACAACCAGATGTATGATCAGCGCAGCTGATCGCATTTGCGCGGCGCGGGGCGACCATCCCTGCGCCGCAACTTAATCCTCTCTTCGAAAGTATACTTTTATGCTGGATCTTCTGGCCCAGACAGGCCTGAATGCCGTCTATGCGGCAAGCTATATCTCGCTTGTCGCGGTCGGCCTCGTTCTGATCTTCGGCGTGATGGGCGTGATCAACTTCGCCCATGGCGAGCTGTTCATGGCGGGCGCCTATGTCGTCGTGGCTGTCTATGCGGACATGCACCTGCCGTTTTTCATCGCGGTCGTCGTCGGGCTGCTGTTCGTTGGTTGTCTGGGCCTCCTAATGGAGCGGGCACTGTTCAGACCGCTGCGCGACAACCCGCTGGGCGGGCTGGTGGCCTCCATCGGCTTTCTGATGATCCTTCAGGCGCTGGCCAGCATGGGCTTTGGCGTGCGGATGGAATTCATCCCGCCAGTCACGCAGCATGTCGTCTGGTTTACGGACAGTATCAGCATCCCGCTGGCACGCGTTTACGTCATCGTCGCCGCCGTGCTGCTGCTGTCGGCGCTGTGGTATTTCCTGAAACGCACGCGGTTCGGCTGGGCGCTGCGCGCCTCTGCGCAGGACCCGCAGGCGGCGGAATTGCAGGGCATTTCCATCGCCCAGACTGCCAAGATCGCGATGTTCATCGGCGCGGGCCTTGCCGGGATTGCCGGCGCGCTGACCGCGCCGCTGATCTCGGTCAATCCGCATATGGGTCATTCGGTCATCGTGACGGCGTTCATCGTCATCATCGTCGGCGGCGTCGGATCGCTGGAGGGGGCGATCATCGCATCGGTCGTCTATGCCTTCGTGCATACGTTTGTCACCACCTTCTACGGCGGCGTCATCGCCGATATCACCGGGCTGTCGCTGATGCTGCTGGTCCTGATCGTCAAGCCCACCGGGCTGTTCGGGAGTGCGGATCGTGCTTAAATACCTGATCTGGCCCATCGCGGCCATCGCGCTGCTCGCCCTGCCTCATGGCCTCAGCTTTTCGCAGCAGGAAATCCTTGTTTTCCTGACCATCAACGTCTTGGTGGTGTCCTCCTACCGCCTGCTGACGCTGACCGGCGAATGGTCGCTGGCGCATGTGGTCATCATGGGCGTGGGCGCCTATGCAAGCGCGCTCTTCACCAAGGAAATGGGGGTTTACGTCCCCGTCTCGATGCTGCTGGGCGGGCTGGTTGCGGCGCTGATTGCAGTGGTCCTCAGCTTTCCGCTGTTCCGGATGAAAGGGTTCTACTTCCTCATCGGCAGCTTTGCCGCGGGCGAGATCATCCGCCTGCTGTGGAAGCATTTCCGCGAGCCGTTCGGCGGCGCCAAGGGGATCAAGGGGATCGACCCCATGCCGGATTTCAGCATCGGCATCTACGATTTCGATTTCTTCGAACCGATCAGCTATTTCTACTTTGCCGGGTTCATCGTCATCATCTGCCTGTGGATCCTGTGGCGAATTGAACGCAGCCCTGTGGGCCTGACCTTCCACGCCGTCCATTGGCAGGACAAGCTGGCCGAGGCGTCGGGCGTCAATCTGCGCGCCTACCGCACGCTGGCCTTCGCGGTGGCCAGCGGCTTTGCCGGGGTCGGCGGGGCGCTGCTGGCGCATTATATCGGCACGATCAATCCGGGCAGCTTTGATCTGGATTATATGGTATTCGTCCTGACATGGGCGATCGTTGGCGGCACCGGCACCTTTTACGGCCCGATCCTGGGCTGCGTGGTGCTGACCATCCTCAACGAGGTCGTCCTGCGCGAGATGGGGTTCGAGCAGTTGCGTCCGCTGATCTACGGCGCGATCCTGATCGCGTCGATCCTGTTCCTGCCCAACGGCCTTGAAAGCATCGTCCAGAAATTCAACAAGCGGAGTGCCAAGCAATGACCGAGTTTCTGAAAGTCGAAGACCTGACCATGCGCTTTGGCGGTCTGGTCGCGGTGGATGCGCTGAACTTCACGGTCAATCACGGCACGATCCACGGGTTGATCGGGCCGAATGGGGCGGGAAAAACCACCACGTTCAACATGATCTCGGGCTTCTACACCCCCACCGGCGGCAAGGTTCTGCTGCGCGGCGAGGATATATCGGGGCTGAAGATGCACGAGGTCGCACGGCGCGGCGTCGTGCGCACCTTCCAGCATTCGACCCTGTTTGCCGAGCTGACGGTGATGGAGAACGCGCTGATCGGCACGCATATGCCGTTCCGCCCGAATATCTTTTCCGCGATCATCGGCTGGGATCACGAGGATCGGCACGGCGCCGAGGCGCGCGCCGGCGAGGCGCTGGAATTCTTTGGTCTGGATCACCTGAAGTCTGAGCGCGCAGGCGATCTGAGCCACGGACACCAGCGCGCCCTTGGCATGGCCATTGCCTTTGCCAGCCATCCAGATTTGATGCTGCTGGACGAGCCATTCACCGGTATGAACCCCGAGGAGACCCGACAGATGATGGACCTCATGCGCCGCCTGCGCGAGGCCGGCACAACCATCCTGCTGGTCGAGCATGACATGCAGGCCATCATGGGCCTGTGTGACACGATCACCTGCATGAGTTTCGGCAAGTTTCTGGCCGAAGGCAATCCCAAGGAGATCCGCAACCACCCGTCCGTGATCGAGGCCTATCTAGGGGGTGCGCGCCATGTTGCTTGAAATGACCGGGATTTCCGTAAACTACGGCAAGATCAACGCGGTCCGCGATATTTCAATCCAGGTACCCGAGGGCAAGATCGTCACCATCATCGGCGGCAACGGCGCGGGCAAGACGACGACCCTGCGCGCGATGTCCGGCATGGTGCCGATCACCAAGGGCGAGATCAAATTCGAGGGCAAGCGTATCGACGGGCTGCCCGCCTCCAAGGTGGTGGCCCACGGCATCGCGCATGTGCCCGAAGGACGGCGCATTTTTCCACAGATGACGGTCGAGGAAAACCTGCGCACCGGCGCCTTCCTGCGCCGCGACAAGGATGGCATCGAGAACGATCTGGAAGGCGTCTTCAAGCGGTTCGAGCGGCTGCGCGAACGGCGCACCCAGCGGGCCCAGACCATGTCCGGCGGCGAACAGCAGATGCTGGCCATCGGCCGCGCGCTGATGTCCAAGCCCCGCCTTTTGTTGATGGACGAGCCATCCATGGGCCTCGCCCCCGTCATCGTAGAGGAAATCGCCGTGATCATCGAGGAGATCAACGCGCAAGGTTTGTCCGTCGTGCTGGTCGAGCAGAACGCCGAACTGGCGCTGGAACTGGCCGATTACGCCTACGTCCTGGAAACCGGCAATTGCGCGATGGAGGGCCCCGCCCATGAGCTCCACGATAACGAGACGGTCCGTGCCGCTTACTTGGGCATTTAAGCGCGGCGATCCCGACTGGCGATTGGCGCAGGCATCCGGCTGGACCCGCGCCGATCTGATGTGGGAACGCCTGATGGAGGCCGGGAACGAGGCATTTTGCGCCGGGCACATGCCGCGCGCCGGGCGCCTGTTCTTCTACGCCGACGCGCTGGCGCGGGGGCGGTTCGATACCGCCGACCTGCGCCGCGCCACCGCACCCGCCGCGCGCGCCATGGTGCGGCTGGCCCGCGGCAAGGACGCGGCCGCGCTGCTTGCCTTGGCCCGGCAGGGCTGGGATGTAGCCCCCGCCGCCGTTGCCGATATGGAGATCCGCCCGCGCATTCGCTCCTCCCTGTTCCACCTGCGTCTGGAGGCCAAGCATCGCGGGCAATATCAGGATAATCTGCGCCTGCGCCTTGGCCGTATCACCGAGGAAACGCGCGAAACGCTGGCGCAGATCGGCGGCGGGCAGGCAAGCCACCGCCATTTCTCGCGGTGGCGCGGGGAAAAGCCGACCGTTTTCGACGGCACGCGCAAGGTGCTGGCCGCCGCGCTATTGATCCCGGACGCACCGCCTCGTTAGCGGGTGCCACTGGCGCGTCCCACAATTTCCGGTAGAGTGCCGCAGGCGAAAAACCGGAGGGCAAGGCGTGTGGCAGAAGACGATATGAAGGTGCTGGTCATCGGCGGCACGGGCCGCGTGGGCCGGATGCTGCGCCGCCATTGGGACAGTGCGCCGCCGCGCGACATTGCGCTGACATGGCAGGCACGGGACGGCACCGGCGATATCGGGTGGGACGCCGCAGATGGCGCGGCTGCGCTGGCTGCGCATGGCCCGGTCGACCGGGTGCTGGTGCTGGCCGGCGTCACCCCTGCCGAAGACGCGGATCTGGACCAGAACGCCGTCATCGCGCGCACCGCCATGACTGCAGCGGCACAAATGGGCGCCGCGCATGTGCTGCTGGCCTCCAGTTCAGCCGTCTACGGCACAGAAGGCGCCCTACCCTATACCGAGGCCGACACCCCGGACCCCGCCAGCCCCTACGGACTGGCCAAGCTGGAGGCCGAGCGCGCCGTGCTGGACGCCGAGGATGGCCCGCCCGCCTGCGCGCTGCGCATCGGCAACGTCTTGGGCGCCGATGCGCTGATGTTGAACGCGGTCGGCGCCAGCGCAGCGCATCCCGTCGCGCTGGACCGGTTCAGCGACGGCAACGGCCCATTGCGCAGCTATATCGGCCCCGTGACCCTTGCGCAGGTGCTGGAGACATTGCTGCACAAAGGACCGGCGCTGCCGGATGTCCTGAATATCGGCGCGCCCGCGCCCGTCGCCATGCAGACCCTTCTGGAGGCAAGCGGCACGCCCTATGTTACGCGCCCCGCGCCGCCCGATGCCGTACAGACCATCACACTGGATTGCACGTCGCTGGCCAGACTCCATTCATTCGGCAGCAACGCATCAAGCGCCGGCGCGATGCTGGACGAATGGCGATGGGTGAGAGACGCGGCATGACACCCTTCAAGCGGTTTTTCGATATTATTTCGGCCGTCGTGCTGGGCACGGTGCTGCTTCCTGTGATGGTGGTTGTTGCCATGATGATCCTGCTGCGTGACGGCCGGCCGATCTTCTACGTGGCCGAGCGGATGAAGACGCCAACCCAAGGCTTTGGCCTGATCAAGTTCCGCACCATGCGCCCGGCAACCGGTGACAGCGGCGTATCGGGCGGCGACAAGCACAGCCGCCTGACCCGCACCGGCGGAATGCTGCGGGCGAAGCGGCTGGATGAATTGCCCCAGATCGTGAATGTGCTGAAAGGCGATATCAGCCTTGTCGGCCCGCGCCCGCCCCTGCGATTATATGTCGAGCGGTTTCCGGATATCTACGCGCGGGTGCTGGAATCGCGGCCCGGCATTACCGGCCTTGCGACGCTCTATTTTCACCAGCATGAGGATTATCTGCTGGCCCGCTGCCGCGATGCCGCCGAAACGGATCGGGTCTATGCCACACGCTGCGTGCCGCGCAAGGCGGTGATAGATCTGATTTACCAGCGAAACAGATCGTTCTGCTATGACTGGGAAATTATGCTGAAAACGGTGTTCCGCCGCCTGCGCTGAGATCTCAGAACTCTTCCTTGATGGGGCGCGACAGCAGGGCTTCCACGGCCTCCTTTGGCGCGATCTCGCCCGTAATCAGGCGCCGTGTGGCTTGCAGGATCGGGGCGCTCACGCCATGCTCTTCGGCGATGCGTCCGGCGATCTGCACCGTCGCCGCACCCTCGGCCAGGGGGCGCCCGGCCAGATCCTCGCCCCGGCCCAGCGCCATGCCATAGCCGAAGTTGCGCGATTGCGGCGACGAGCAGCTCAGCATCAGATCGCCAAAGCCCGACAGGCCCAGATATGTCTCATCCCGCCCCCCCATCGCGGTGCCAAGGCGGCGCAGCTCGACAAAGGCGCGGGTGATCAGCGCGGCCTTGGCGCTTTCGCCAAAGCCGAGACCCATGACGACGCCCGCCGCAATCGCATAGACGTTTTTCAGCGCGCCGCCCGTTTCGACCCCGGTCATGTCTGCGCTGGCATAGGCGCGGAAACTGTCCGAGCTCAGCGCGCGGCACAGCTCCAATGCCACTGCCTCGTCCGCCGCCGCCAACGTGACGGCCGTCGGCTTGCCCTGCGCGACATCGGTGGCAAAGCTGGGACCGGACAGAACGGCTTGGGCGTGGTCCGGGCAGATTTCGGCAATAACGCGGCTCAGGGCCAGCCCGGTGCCCAGCTCGATCCCCTTGGCGGTGTTGATCAGCGTCGCGCCCGGCGCGATCTGCGGCGCAAGGCCGGGCAGAGCGGCGCGCAGGCTTTGCGCCGGAATGGCGAGGATAACGATACCCGCGCTACGCAGCACATCGGGGTCGGTCGTAGCCTTGATGCTATCGGGCAGCGTGATGTCGGGCAGGTAGCGCGGATTGCGACGGTGCGTATTCAGCGCCTCGGCCACGCTGGAATCTCGGCACAGCAGAACCGCGCGCCGCCCCGCCCGCGCCGCAACGCAGGCCAGCGCCGTGCCCCAGGCGCCGCCGCCAACCACGACTGCTGTGTTATCCGCCATGCTGATTTCCGCCCCTGCTTTGCCTTGGGTTGCATCCCGCGCCCATGCTAACGCCCGCCCGGTGCGGGGGCCATGCCAATATCATGTGAAATCAGCCCGTCATACACGCGTAAAAGCCGTGCCAAAAAGGGGGCTAGGGCTTTCGGGTTGACGCTTGTGAACCGGTTCGCCATTCTCCGCGCCGTCTATACCTGAGATCTCGCCAATACCTTGGAAAGGGAGAGAGACATGAAATTCAGCCTTAAACAGATGGCAATTGCCAGCGCCGCCAGCGTCGCGATGACAATGGGCGCCATGGCGCACGCCGAAGATGTTCGCGTGGCCACCGATCCCAGCTTTGTTCCGTTCGAGATGATGGACCAGGAAACCGGCGAAATGGTCGGCTTCGACATGGACATCATCCGCGAGATCGGCAAGCGCGCAGGATTCACCCCAAATATCAACACGATGGACTTCAACGGCATCATCCCGGCCCTGCAAACGGGTAACGTGGATATCGCCATCGCGGGCATGACCATCACCGACGAACGCCGCGAAGTCGTCGAGTTTTCCGACCCCTATTATGACAGCGGCCTTCAGTTGCTGGTCAGCGCCGACAATACTGACGTCAAGGAGGTCGACGATCTGGCCGGGCTGAAAATCGGCACCAAGATCGGTTCGACCAGCTTTGACTACCTGACCGAAAAATTCGGCAGCGACGCAACCATCACGCCCTACCCCGGTTCGGCCGACATGTATATGGCGCTGGTCGGCGGGAGCGTTGATGCGGTGTTCTACGATGCCCCGAACGTCGGCTATTTCTCGAAAACGAGGGGCGAAGGCCGGGTCAAGGTTGTCGGTCCGCTCTATGAGGGCCAGCAGTACGGCATCGCCTTTCCCAAGGGCAGCGAGCGCGTGGACGCCGTGAACGAGGCGCTGGCCGCCATGCGCGAAGACGGCACCTACGATGAAATCCACGCCAAATGGTTCGGCAAAGCTGAAGAGTAAGCCTCGCCCGCGCCATTGCGCATGCACAAGCGTTTCGCGGAACGCCTCAATTAAAGATTTTTGCGAAACGCTATAGCAGACATGGTCGCGCCAGCGCGGCCCTGCCTCCCCGGGGATGCACCTTCGGGGAGGTTTTCACGTCAACGGATATTTTCCTACCGGAGCCTGACTTGTGAATTCAACATTTCAATTCGACTGGCAGGCGGCCTTCGCCTCCATCCCGTATCTGCTCAAGGGCATACCTTATACACTGATGATCTCGTTCGGCGGTCTCGCCATCGGGTTCCTGATCGGGATACTTTTCGGCCTGATGCGGATCAGCCCGACAGCATGGCTGCGCTGGCCCGCCGTCGCCTATATCGAGATTTTTCGCGGCACGCCCGTTCTGGTGCAGGTGCTGTTCATCTTCTACGGGCTGCCCCAGCTGATCGGCGGGCCGATCGATGCGCTGACCGCCGGTATCGCGGCCATCGCGGTCAATTCGGGGGCCTATATCTCCGAGGTGGTGCGCGGCGGCGTGCAATCCATCGAGCGCGGACAACGCGAGGCCGGCGTGTCGCTGGGCCTGACGCGGGTTCAGACGTTTCGCTACATCATCTGGCCGCAAGGCTTTCGCCGCATGATTCCGGCGCTGGGCAATCAGGCCATCATCAGTATCAAGGACACGTCGCTGTTTGCCGTTATCGGCGTGGGCGAGCTGGTCCGTCAGGGGCAGATCTATATCGCCACGACATTCAACGCGCTTGAGGTCTATCTGATGGTTGCGATTATGTATCTGGCAATCACACTGACCCTGTCGATGTGCCTGCGCCTGCTTGAACGCAAGGGGCTGGTCGGACAATGAAGAGCGGAAACATGCAAAAAACCGATACCAAGCCCATCGTGAAGATGGAGAAGCTGAACAAGCATTTTGGCACCCTGCACGTGCTCCGGGACGTTGATCTGGCCGTGACGCCGGGCGAGGTGGTGGTGATCATCGGCGCCAGCGGGTCGGGTAAATCCACGCTGATCCGCTGCATCAACGGGCTGGAGGAATTCCAGTCAGGCAGCCTCGACGTGGACGGCAAGGTGCTGCTGCCCAACGGCAAGGCGTCCAAGGCGCTGCAACAGATCCGCACCGAAGTGGGCATGGTATTCCAGCAGTTCAATCTGTTCCCGCATATGACCGTGCTGGACAACGTGACGCTTGCCCCGATGAAGGTACGCGGCGCCAGCCGCGAGGAGGCCGAGAAAACCGCCCGCCGCCTGCTGGAGCGTGTGGGCATTTCCGATCAGGCGGAAAAGCATCCGTCGCAGCTGTCCGGCGGCCAGCAACAGCGCGTCGCGCTGGCCCGCGCCCTGGCGATGGAGCCGCGCCTGATGCTGTTCGACGAGCCAACATCGGCGCTGGACCCCGAGATGATCGGCGAGGTGCTGGACGCCATGCGCGAGCTGGCCCGCGAGGGCATGACGATGGTGATTGTCACGCATGAGATGAATTTCGCGCGCGAGGTCGCCGACCGCGTGATTTATATCCACAAGGGCGAGATCGTCGAGCAGGGCACCCCCGAGGCAGTGTTCGACAATCCCCAGAACGAGCGCACGCAAAGCTTTCTTGCGCGGGTTTTGACCCACTGAAACGCCTCTGCTCTGAACGGATCAGGCCCTGCCGGACTCGGCGGGGCCTTTTCGTTTGCGCGGCGGGCAGGCCGCCCCCGCGAAAGGTACGGTCAGGTTGCATTTGATTTAACCGAGCACAATCGGCATATTCGATTGAATATACCAATCGCTCAAAGGCCGCCGCCATGCTCGACAAACTGGAGATGTTCATCGCCCTCGCCAAGGCAAAGCATTTTGGCAAAGCGGCCGAAGACATGGGCATCACGCAGCCCACCCTGTCCACCGGCATCAAGACCCTTGAGGACCAGTTGGGGGTCAAGCTGGTCTTTCGCGGCTCCAAATATGGGGGGCTGACACCCGAGGGGCACAGCGCGCTGGAATGGGCGCGCCGGATCGTCGGGGATGCCCGCCAGCTCAAAGACGAAATGCGCTTTAAGAAGAATGGTTTGACAGGACAGCTCCGCGTTGCGGTGATCCCCACGGCTCTGACATGGGCGGCGCAGCTATCGGCCCGTTTCAGCGAGCGAAATCCACGGGTGCGATTGACGCTGTTGTCACGCACTTCGATCGAAATCCTGTCGATGATCGAGAACCTAGATGTGGATGCCGGCATCACTTATCTCGACAACGAACCGACCGGGAGGGTCAGCACCGAGCCGCTCTATCGGGAGCGATATATGTTGGTTTGCAGTGAAAATTCGCTATTTGCGAGCCGTGTATCGGTCGGCTGGAAAGAGCTTGAGCGCGAGCGGCTGGCGCTGTTGACGCCCGAAAACCAGAACCGGCGAATCATCAACCGCCACTTTCAGGATGCCGGTGCGACGCCGGACGCATGGATTGAATCCGATTCGCCCATTGTTCTGGTCGCGAACGTCGAAAAAGGCGACTGGCTGACCATCCTCGCCGCCGATATCGCCGCGTTCCTGACCGAGGGAAAGGCCCTGCGCCTGATCCCGCTGGCAGGCACCACGACAGGCCCCAGCGTCGGGCTGGTTGCGCCTTATCGCGAACCTCACACGCCGACATTGCAGGCGTTGCTGAACGAGGCGCGGCTGATGTCAGACATCCGTTGATTGAATAATCCTATCGGTTAACGAGTATTCAATATTGATAGGTAATGAATCGGCGCGGTATTTTGCGGGCAGCACAGTAGAAAAGGCCCGCCATGCAACACCCGACACCAGCCCCCACAGACGCCGAGATCACCGCACTGATTGCCGATCACCGGCGCCTCGAAGGTCCGCTCCTGCCGATTCTGCACGCCATTCAGGCAGCATTCGGCCATGTGCCGCAGATGGCCGTGCCGCTGATTGCTACGGCCCTGAACATCACCAAGGCCGAGGTGCATGGCGTGGTGTCCTTCTACCACGATTTCCGCGACGCCCCGGCCGGGCGGCACGTGGTGAAAATCTGCCGCGCAGAGGCATGCCAAGCGATGGGCGCAACCGCGCTGGCCGAGGGAGCATTGGCCGAATTGGGCGTTGAATGGCACGGCACCACGGCCAACGGCGCTGTGACAATCGAACCCGTTTACTGTCTGGGCCTGTGCGCCTGCGGCCCGGCGGCAATGATCGATGGCAAGGTGATTGGCCGCCTGGACGCAGGCCGCATGAGCAGACTTCTGAAGGAGGCGGGCGCATGAAAATCTACGTTCCGATGGACAGCGCCGCCAAGGCGCTTGGCGCCAATGAGGTTGCCGCGGCGATCCGCGTCGAGGCAGATGGTCGCGGTCTGGACGTGACCATTATCCGCAACGGCACGCGCGGTATGATCTGGCTGGAGCCGCTGGTCGAGATCGACAGCGGCACCGGGCGGCAGGCCTTTGGGCCGGTGGCGCCTGAGGACGTTCCGGCCCTGCTGGACGGCAAGATGGCCAGCCTCGGGACGGTCGAGGATATCCCGTTCTTCGCCCGCCAGACCCGCCTGACCTTTGCCCGTTGCGGCGTGATCGACCCGCTCGATCTGACCGATTACGAGGCGCATGGCGGTCTGGCCGGTCTGCGCCGCGCGATTGGCATGAGCAGCGCCGACATCGTCACCGAGGTCACCGATAGCGGCCTGCGCGGACGCGGCGGCGCGGGTTTTCCGACCGGAATCAAGTGGAAGACCGTGATGGAGGCCGAGGCCCGCCAGAAATACATCGTCTGCAACGCTGACGAAGGCGACAGCGGCACCTTTGCCGACCGGATGATCATGGAGGGTGACCCCTTTACCCTGATCGAGGGTATGGCAATCGCCGGGCTGGGCGTGGGCGCGACCAAGGGCTATGTCTATCTGCGCTCGGAGTATCCCGACGCCATCAACGTGATGAATGCCGCCGTGACGCTGGCGCGGCAGAACGGCATCCTTGGCCCCGATGTTATGGGCTCTGGCCGCGCGTTCGACATGGAAATCCGCGTCGGTGCCGGCGCCTATGTCTGCGGCGAGGAAACATCGCTGCTGAATTCACTGGAGGGCAAGCGCGGCGTGGTCCGGGCCAAGCCGCCCCTCCCTGCGCTGGAAGGGTTCCTGGGCAAGCCGACCGTCGTGAACAACGTCATCAGCCTTGCCACCGTCCCGGTGATTTTCGAGCGCGGCGCGCAGCACTACGCCGATTTCGGCCTTGGCCGTTCGCGCGGCACGATGCCAGTGCAGATCGCCGGCAACGTCAAGTTCGGCGGCCTGTTCGAGACCGCCTTTGGCATGCCGCTGGGCGAATTGGTGAACGATATCGCAGGCGGCACTGCGACGGGCCGCCCGGTCAAGGCGGTGCAGGTCGGTGGCCCTCTGGGCGCCTACATGCCGCCGTCGAAATTCGACACGCCATTTGCCTACGAGGAGTTTGGCGAAAACGGCGGGCTGATCGGCCATGCGGGTGTCGTTATCTTCGATGACAGTGCCGACATGCTGCAAATGGCCCGCTTCGCCATGGAATTCTGCGCCGTCGAGAGCTGCGGCAAGTGCACCCCCTGCCGCATCGGATCGGTGCGCGGGGTCGAAACCATCGACCGGATCGCGCGCGGCGATGCGGCGGCGATCCCGCTGCTGACCGACCTCTGCGAGACGATGACCGAAGGTTCGCTTTGTGCGCTTGGCGGGTTCACCCCCTACCCGGTCATGTCCGCCCTCACCCATTTCCCGGACGATTTCGCGCATCAGCAGGAGGCTGCAGAATGAAAGATTTCATCATACCGAACTCCATCCACGACGACCGCGACATGGGCACCCCAGCCAGAACCGGCGCGCCGGTCACCCTGACCATCGACGGATTTTCCGTGACCGTGCCCGAAGGCACATCGGTGATGCGCGCCGCCGCCGAGATCGGCATGCAGATCCCGAAACTCTGCGCGACCGACAATATCGACGCGTTCGGCTCCTGCCGTCTTTGCGTGGTCGAGATCGAGGGCCGCCGCGGCACGCCCGCCTCCTGCACCACGCCGGTGGCCGAGGGCATGGCCGTGCGCACCCAGACGTCAAAGGTCAAGAAAATCCGCAAGGGCGTGATGGAGCTCTATATCTCGGACCACCCGCTGGATTGCCTGACCTGCGGCGCCAATGGCGATTGCGAATTGCAGGACATGGCCGGCGCCGTCGGCCTGCGCGACCAACGCTATGAGGCGGGGCGCAATCACTACGATCCGTCGGGAACCGGCACGCTGGCGCAAGGCGACACGCGCGCGCGGTCCGTCGGGGCCGATCTGGGCAACCCGGAATATATCCCGAAAGACGCATCGAACCCCTATTTCACCTATGATCCCACCAAATGCATCGTCTGCTCGCGCTGCGTACGCGCCTGCGAAGAGGTGCAGGGCACATTCGCGCTGACCATTGAGGGGCGCGGCTTTGAAAGCCGGGTGTCGGCGGGCATGACGGGCGATGATTTCATGGCCTCCGACTGCGTCAGCTGCGGCGCCTGCGTGCAGGCTTGCCCCACCGCGTCGCTTCAGGAAAAATCCATTATCGAACTGGGCACGCCCGAGCGGTCGGTCATCACCACCTGCGCCTATTGCGGCGTCGGCTGCTCGTTCAAGGCCGAGCTGAACGGCGACGAGCTGGTGCGCATGGTTCCCTACAAGCACGGCAAGGCCAATCGCGGCCATTCCTGCGTCAAAGGCCGGTTCGCCTATGGCTACGCCAACCACAAGGACCGCATCCTGAACCCGATGATCCGCGATTCCATTGACCAGCCGTGGCAGGAAGTCAGCTGGGATGAGGCGCTGACCTTCGCGGCGCAGCGGATGCGCGGGCTTCAGGACAAGTATGGCAAGAAATCCATAGGCGTCATCACCTCCAGCCGCTGCACCAACGAGGAAACCTATCTGGTGCAGAAACTGACCCGCGCGGTCTTTGGCAACAACAACACCGACACCTGCGCGCGTGTGTGCCATTCGCCGACTGGCTATGGCCTCGGGCAGACGTTCGGCACATCGGCGGGCACGCAGGATTTCGACTCGGTCGAGGATAGCGACGTCATCATCTTGATCGGCGCCAACCCGACCGACGCGCACCCCGTCTTTGCCAGCCGTATGAAAAAGCGCCTGCGCGCGGGCGCCAGGATCATCGTGATCGACCCGCGCAAGATCGATCTGGTCCGCTCGGCCCATCTCGAGGCGTCCTATCACCTGCCCCTGCGCCCCGGCACCAACGTGGCTGTCGTTTCCGCATTGTCGCATGTGATCGTTACCGAAGGGTTGATGAATCAGGATTTTATCCGCGAGCGCTGCGATTGGGACGAATTCACCGAGTACGCCGAATTCATCAGCGATCCGCGTCACAGCCCCGAAGTGACCGAAATGCTGACCGGCGTTCCGGCTGCCGATCTTCGCGCCGCCGCGCGCCTCTTTGCCACCGGCGGCAATGGCGCGATTTATTACGGGCTGGGCGTGACCGAACACAGCCAGGGCTCGACCACCGTCATCGGCATCGCCAACCTTGCCATGCTGACCGGCAACGTCGGTCGCAAGGGCGTGGGCGTGAACCCGCTACGCGGCCAGAACAACGTGCAGGGATCGTGCGATATGGGGTCCTTCCCGCACGAATTGCCGGGCTATCGCCATGTGAAAAATCAGGACGTGCGCGACCTCTATCAAGAGGTCTGGGGCGTCCAGATCGACAGCGAACCGGGCCTGCGCATCCCCAACATGCTGGATGCCGCGGTTGAGGGCACGTTCAAGGGCCTCTACTGCCAGGGCGAGGATATCCTGCAATCGGACCCTGATACCAAACACGTAGCTGCCGGCCTTGCGGCGATGGAATGTGTCATCGTGCACGACCTCTTCCTGAACGAGACGGCGAATTACGCGCATGTATTCCTGCCCGGCTCGACCTTTCTGGAAAAGGACGGCACCTTCACCAATGCCGAGCGCCGCATCAACCGCGTGCGCGAGGTGATGAAACCGCTGAATGGCTATGCCGACTGGGAGGTGACGCAAGCCTTGGCCAATGCGATGGGCGCGGGCTGGCATTATACCCACCCCAGCCAGATCATGGACGAGATCGCGCTGACCACCCCCAGCTTTGCCGGCGTGTCCTATGACGTGCTGGAGGAAAAAGGCTCGGTCCAGTGGCCCTGTGATGATGACAATCCGGATGGCACGCCGTTGATGCATGTCGATGGGTTCATGCGCGGCAAGGGGCGGTTCATCGTCACCGAATATGTCGCGACCGAGGAGAAATCCGGCCCGCGCTTTCCGCTCTTGCTGACCACCGGGCGGATCCTGTCGCAGTATAATGTCGGCGCCCAGACACGGCGCACCGACAACAGCTTGTGGCATGACGAGGACCTGCTGGAGATCCACCCGCATGACGCCGAACTGCGCGGCCTCAAGGACGGGCAGTGGATCAAGCTGGCCTCCCGCTCGGGCGAAACCACTTTGCGCGCCAAGGTATCGGACCGCATGTCGCCGGGTGTCGTCTATACGACATTCCACCACCCCGACACGCAGGCCAACGTCATCACAACCGATTTTTCGGACTGGGCCACGAACTGCCCGGAATACAAGGTGACAGCAGTGCAGGTGTCGCATTCCAACGGCCCGACGGATTGGCAAGAGGAATATAACGCCCAGGCCGCGCAATCGCGCCGCATCTTGCCAGCGGCGGAATAGCCATGGATTCGCAAAGGGTTACCCATAGCGCGGCGGGGGTGTCGGTCCAGCGGGACGGCGCGCGCGACATCGTGCGCTCCCTGCCGGAGGAGACGCCCATCGCCCTTGTTTTTGACGGGACGACGGCGGCGGTGATGATGGCCAGCCCCGATGACATCGCGGATTTCGCGCTGGGGTTCGCGCTGACCGAAGGGTTCATTCGCCATCCGCGCGATGTGGCCGAGTTCGAGATTGTCCCGCATGAGCAGGGCATCGAGGCGCGGTTCTGGCTAAATGGCGCGCGCGCAGAGGCGGTAAAAACCCGCCGCCGCAACATGCTGGGGCCGGTGGGCTGCGGCCTGTGCGGTATCGACAGTCTGGAACAGGCGATCCGATCCTTGCCCGTTCTGGCGCCGGGCACCAGCGCCATCAGCCAATGCGACATGGCCCGCGCGACCGATGCCCTGCGCGCGCACCAGCCGCTGCATGACCAGACCCGCGCGGTGCATGCCGCTGGATTTCTGCGCCCCGGCGGCAGCATCGAACTGGCGCGCGAGGATGTCGGCCGCCACAATGCGCTGGACAAGCTGATCGGCGCGATGGCCCATCAGGGCATCGACCCGCGCGCCGGTGCAATTGTGCTGACCTCGCGGATCTCGGTCGAGATGGTGCAGAAAACCGTGATCGCGGGCTGCCCCGTTCTCATCGCCGTCTCGGCCCCGACCGCCCATGCCCTGCGCCTTGCTCAAGGGGCCGGGCTGACGCTCGCGGCCTTTGCGCGCGGGACCGGCTTTGACATCTACTCCCATCCCGGACGAATTCAGAAAGGAGCCTGCAATGCAGCCTGACAAGTTGATCATGATGGCCAACCAGATCGCCACGTATTTCGGCACCCAGCCCGGCACCGGTCAGGCCGAACAGGTCGCCGCCCATATCAACGATTTCTGGGAGCCGCGGATGCGGGCCAAACTGGCCGCCCATATCGCCGCAGGCGGGACGGGCCTGTCGCCTTTGGTGCGGGATGCCTTCGCGTTTGTCCGCGTCCCGGTCGAATAGTCAGCCACGCACACTCCCTGTGCAACTCGCAGGGCCATTTCCACCTGTTTCGGTGAAAATGGCCCTGTTTTTTTGCGCAGGACAAACGCCCAGACTATTTCTCGGGGATCAGACCGCGCGGGTTGAATCGCAGGACCAGCAGCAGGACAAGCCCCATCGTGAACAGCCGCATATGCGCCGCCGAGTCCAGCAGATGCGTCTTCAGCCAATAGCCATCCGTCATGCCGGACGTGATCACATCCATCAGCAGCCGGCCCATCGGCTCGACCTGCACCCACAGAAACCAGATCAGGAACCCGCCCAGCACGGCGCCGAAATTATTGCCCGACCCGCCGACGATCACCATTACCCAGATCAGGAAGGTAAAGCGCAGCGGCTGGTAGCTGCTGGGCGTCAATTGCCCGTCCAGCGTGGTCATCATCGCGCCCGCGATGCCGCAAATTGCACTGCCAAGGATGAACACCTGCAAATGCCGCTTCTTGACGTCCTTGCCCATCGCCTCGGCGGCGACCTCGTTATCGCGGATTGCACGCAGCATGCGCCCCCACGGGCTGGCCAGCGCCTTTTGCGCCAACCACAGCAGCACCACCAGCACCGCCAGAAACAGCAGCGCATACAGCAGTTTGACATAGAGCGTCGAGGCCATCACCGGGTCCAGCCCAAGGCCGGCAGCGCGTTCGACAAACCCCGGATCGCCCTGAAGGTCGATCTCATACGGCACCGGGCGCGGGATGCCGATAACGTTCTTGACGCCGCGCGACAGCCAATCCTCGTTCTTCAGAACGGCGATGATGATCTCGGCAATGCCCAGCGTCGCAATCGCCAGATAGTCCGAGCGCAACCCCAGCGCCGTCTTGCCGATCAGCCACGCAGCCCCTGCCGCGAACAGCCCGCCCACGGGCCAAGCGATGATCACCGGCAGGCCCAGCCCGCCGAGGTATCCGGTCGCGGCTGGATCAATCGCCTCGATCGCAGCGACGCCGGGATCCAGCACCGCCCGGAAGATAAAGAACCCGGCTACCAGCAGCACGATCATCGCGGCGGTGCGCGGCCAGCCCTTGTGCATCGCGCGGTAGGTCAGCACGGCGGCAGTAATCGTCGCCGCCCCCAGCACCAGCGCCAGCAACACGCGCACACCGCCGGCGGCAAACGCCCCTTCGGTGGGCGGCATCGCCACCAGAACCGTGGCCAGCCCGCCCAGCGCGACAAAGCCCATGACCCCGATGTTGAACAGCCCCGCAAAGCCCCATTGCAGGTTGACCCCCAGCGCCATGATGGCCGAAATCAACCCCATGTTGAGGATCAGCACAGCGGCGTTCCAGCTTTGCAGGAAACCCGTCAGCAGGATCAGCACGCCTACTATGGCAAACAGGCCGACGTTTTTCACCATTGCGTTCATACCGACTGCCCCTTGAACAATCCCGTTGGCTTGAACAGCAGCACGATCAGCAGGATCACGAAGCTGACAGCGAATTTATAATCGGTGCTCAGCAGTTGCACCAACCCGTCCGGCGCCAGACTGTCCGGCAGCATGTAGCCCAGCACCTTTTTCCACGCATAGGTGATCGTCACCTCGGAAAAGGCGATCACGAACCCACCGGCGATGGCGCCCAGCGGGTTGCCCAGCCCGCCGACGATGGCGCTGGCGAATATCGGCAGAAGAAGTTGAAAATAAGTGAACGGCTTGAACGATTTATCCAGCCCGTAGAGCACGCCGGCGATGGTCGCGAGCGCCGCCACGATGATCCAGGTCAGCATCACAACCCGCTCGGGGTTCACCCCCGACAGCAGCGCCAGATCCTCGTTATCGGAATAGGCGCGCATGGATTTCCCCGCGCGGGTGCGGTTCAGGAACCAGAACAGCAGCGCCACCACAACGATGACCGTCACCAGCGTGATCCCTTGTGTCGATTTAATCGCCAGCCCCTCATCCAGCTCGGTCATCTCCTTGAAGGTGCGGGCGGAAATCAGAAACCTCTCGCCGTCCAGAAACTGCTGGTCATCAGGCCCGATGATAAAGCGGACGATGCCGTTCATGATGAACATCACCCCCATCGACACGATCACAAGGATCACCGGCTTTGCCTTCTTCTCACGGTAGAACCGATAGACGACGCGGTCCGTGGCCAGCAGCAGACCGATACAGCCAAGGATCCCGACCGGCAGCGCCAGCAGCGCTGTCGGCAGCGGGCCCAGACTGACGCCCATGGACTGCAACCACCACGTCATCAGCACTGTCACCATCGCGCCAAAGGCCATCGTGTCGCCATGGGCAAAGTTGGAAAACCGCAGGATCCCGTAGATCAACGTCACGCCCAGCGCCCCCAGCGCCAATTGGCTGCCATAGGCGATGCCGGGGACCAGCACATAATTTGCAAGCGCGACGATCGCGTTGAGAAAATCCATCAGTCAGTCGCTCCGCAGCCGTGGCAGGTAACTAGAAAACGGTGTCGCATCATCATCCCCCAAGGAAACTCTTGCGCACATCCTCGTCGGCCAGCAGGTCCTTGCCGGTGCCGGAATAGGCGTTGCGCCCCTGCACGAGGACATAGCCCTTGTCCGCAATCTCCAGCGCCTGACGGGCGTTCTGTTCGACCATCAGGATCGGAATGCCGGTGCGTGCCACGTCGATGATGCGGTCAAACAGCTCGTCCATGACGATGGGGCTGACGCCGGCGGTCGGCTCGTCCAGCATCAGCACCTTGGGCTGCGTCATCAGCGCGCGGCCAACCGCCACCTGCTGGCGCTGCCCGCCCGAAAGCTCGCCCGCCGCCTGATACCGCTTGTCACGCAGGATCGGGAACAGATCGTATATCTGCTCCATCGTACCGGAGTAATCATCGGTGCGGATAAACGCACCCATTTCCAGATTTTCCTCCACCGTCATGGAGGCAAAGATGTTGTTGGTCTGCGGCACGAACCCCATGCCCTTGGCCACGCGGTCCTGCGGCGACAGCGCGGTGATATCCTCGCCGTTCAGGCGCACATGACCGGCGCGCAGATCGAGCATGCCAAAGACCGCCTTCATCGCCGTCGACTTGCCCGCGCCGTTGGGACCGACGATGACGGCTATCTCGCCCCGATCGACGGAAATCGTGCAATCGTGCAGGATATCAGGGCCCTTGCCATAGCCGCCGGTCATGCCCTCACCGATAAGAAACGGGCCGCCGGGCGCTGCGGGCACAGCGTCTCCGCGCTGGCCGGGCGCCGCCGTGCCGCGGCCATGCGGGTTGGCAATCGACACATCCTTGTTGCCCCGGTCGCCGTAGGGATCGCTGCTCATGTTGCTTCTTGCTCCATGTATTCCGGAAGGCCGGCGCGGCTCACGCGCGCACCTTGTCGCGGTTCTTGAGGCCGGTGCCCAGATACGCCTCGATCACCTGTTCGTTGGCCTTTATCTCGGCTAGACTGCCGGTCGCCAGAACGCGGCCCTCGGCCATGCAGATCACCGGACCGCACAGGCGACCGATAAAATCCATGTCATGCTCGATCACAACAAAGGTATAGCCGCGTTCCGCGTTCAGGCGCAGGATCGCATCGCCGATGACGTTCAGCAGGGTGCGGTTCACGCCCGCGCCCACCTCGTCCAGAAACACGATGCGCGCATCGACCATCATCGTGCGGCCCAGTTCCAGCAGTTTTTTCTGCCCGCCGGAAATCTGCCCCGCCTTCTGATCGGCCAGATGCTGAATGGTCAGGAATTCCAGCACCTCGTCGGCCTTGGCGCGCAGCGCGCGTTCCTCATCCGCGATGCGTTTGCGGCCGAACCATGTGTTCCACAGCCGCTCGCCCGACTGCCCGCCCGGCACCATCATCAGGTTCTCGCGGCAGGTCATCGAATGAAATTCGTGGGCGATCTGGAAGGTGCGCAGCACGCCCTTGTGAAACAGATCATGCGGCGGCAGGCCGGTGATATCCTCGCCGCCCATGGTGACGCGGCCCGATGTCGGGCGGTGAACGCCGGCGATCACGTTGAACAGTGTCGTCTTGCCGGCGCCGTTCGGTCCGATCAGTCCGGTGATCGCGCCCTCCTCGAAGGACAGGTTGGCGCCATCGACGGCGCGAAATCCGCCAAAATGCTTGTGAAGGTTTTCAACAGCGATCATCGAAATGCCTCTTGCGCCCAAGGGAAGCGCAGCCACGGCGCCTCATAATGCTTTGCACGCTTATAGAAAGTTGCACTCAATTCGCAACAGCAGGTTCATGTGTTTTCACGGCCAGATAGGCAAAACGGCCCGGGCTGATGCCCGGACCGCCGTATTCTTGCAACAGGAAGGAAATCAGCGGAAGCCGACTGTCACCATCTTGCCGTCCTTCATCTCGATCTCGCGATAGCTGCCGGCGGTTTCGCCGTTGCCAATGAACTCGATCGCGGCGGCACCGACATAGTCGATTTCGCCGCCCTCTTTCAGTATCTCCAGCGCGCGGCCCAGATCACCGGGCAGGATTTCCTCGCCCGGGGCGTTTGCGACATCCATCACCTTGTCCTTGTAGACCGACGGATCGGTCGATCCGGCGGCTTGCATGGCCAGAAGGATCAGCGCGGCGGCATCATAGGCTTCCGCAGCGAATGCGCTGGTGGAGTCAAAGCCCGCCTCCTTGCTCATCTCGGCGAACCTGTCGGCGCCGTCGCCCGGCGCGTTCGGATGCTGGCCAAAGGATCCTTCGGTTGCGCTGGCGAAATTCGACTCCAGCGTCTCGGACACCATGCCGTCGGGATACATGAAGGTATCGAACGCACCCGAATCGAGCGCGGCGTTGATGATACCCGCGCCGCCCTGATCGATGTAGCCGACCACGACCAGCACCTCGCCGCCAGCCGAGGCCAGCGCGCCCACTTCGGCGGAATAGTCGGCCTTGCCGTCCTCATGCGCGGAATTCATGGTGACGGTGCCGCCCGATTGCGTGAACGACTCGGCAAAGCTGTCGGCCAGACCCTTGCCATAGTCGTTGTTGGTGTAGGTCACGGCGACTTCGCTGATGCCGCGCTCGTTCAGGATGTCGGCCATCACCTGCCCCTGACGCGCGTCCGAGGGCGACGTGCGGAAGAACAGCCCGTTGTCCTCGACCGTGCTGAGCGCGGGCGAAGTGGCGGAGGGCGAAATCATCACGATCCCGTTCGGAATGGCCGCGTTTTGCAGCACGGCGCCCGTCTCGCCCGAGCACATGCCGCCGACGATCCCCTTGACCCCGTCCGAGGTGATCAGCCGTTCGGCCGAAGCCACGGCAAGGCTGGAATCGATGCAGCCGGTGTCGCCCTGAACGGCAGTAATCGTCTGGCCGTCCATGAAATTGCCGGACGCGTTGATCTGGTCAATCGCCAACTTCGCACCCGACGCCATGTTCGGCGACAGCGATTCCAGCGGGCCGGTGAACCCGAGCAGGATCCCCAGCTTGACGTCTTCGGCATGGGCCACACCGGCCATCAGGGCAGTTGCGGCGGTGGCCATCAGCAGTTTTCTCATGAATTGTCTCCCACTCGTTGGAACATAGGTTCGGACCGAAGCCTAAGCAGAGCGCAACAGGAAGAAAAGCCTCTTCAATAGCGGCAGCGCAGATCCCACCGGCGAGGCTGCCAAACTGGTTACAGAAACGCTCAGACGGCGACCTATGGCGAGGAACATTGAGGGGGGTGAGCCCTTCCGCTGGTTCAAGTCGATGTCAGTCCGATGCCGCGTTTGCGCGCAGCACATCCAGCGGGACGATATCCAGCGCGCGTTCATGCGTTGCGGCCAGCCGGACCTTGGGCGCGCAGCCCTCGTCGTGGGCCTGCACAAAGCGGGCGGCGCACAGGCACCAGGCGTCGCCCGGCGCCAGCCCGGCAAACCCGAATTCCGGGCGCGGCGTGCTGAGGTCGTTGCCGACATATTTCGAGAACGCCAGAAATTCAGCGGTCATCTGGGCGCAAACGGTGTGGCTGCCCCGATCCTCGGCGCAGGTATTGCAGTGACCGTCGCGGAAAAATCCGGTGACGGGATCGGTCTGCGAACACGGGCTCAGCGGTCCGCCCAAGACATTGACGGGATCATCTTTTTGCATTTGTGCCGCCCTTCTGTAGCAGGCCCCAGCCTAACATGCGGCGCGCCCCGGACAAGAGGCGCGTTCAGCGAAACCGATCCGCTAGCTTTTGCAGGGCGCTGCGGCTGTCGGGTGTCTGCAGCGGAGCGTCGGGCTTTGGCGCGGACTGCGGTTCGGGCTGCGGTTCGGGCTTTGGCGCGGGGGTTGCGGGTTTGGTCTTGCCCCCGGTTTCGGGCCGCGCGCCGCCGGACGAGCGGGCCGGCGCCGTGCGCTGCGCGACCGCATTCTGAAACCGCCCGGCATCGCCGTCCGCCAGATAGGGCGCACCGTCGCTGACGCCGCGCAGTACATCGTCCAGCCAGTCCTGATCGGCCTTGGCGAAATCGCTCAGCACATAGCCCGGCACCGCCTCCTTGCGGCCCGGATGGCCGACACCCATGCGCACGCGGCTGTAGTGAGGCCCGATATGCTGATGGATGGACCGCAGGCCGTTGTGACCTGCATGGCCGCCACCATCCTTGACGCGCACCTTGCCGGGGGCCAGGTCGATTTCGTCATGGAAAACGGTGATGTCGGGCGCTTCCAGCTTGTAGAACCGCATCGCTTCGCCAACCGACTGACCGCTGAGATTCATGAATGTGCCGGGCTTGAGCAGCAGCACCTTGGCATTGCCCAGACGCCCCTCGCTCGCGTGGCCCTGAAAGCGCGCCTTCCACGGGCCAAACCCATGATCCGCCGCGATGCGGTCCAGCGCCATGAAGCCGATATTGTGCCGGTTGCCCGCATATTTCGCGCCGGGATTGCCCAGCCCTGCAAAGATCAGCATGGGGTGCCTCCTGGAGTGGTCGGGACTGGTTTAGGCGTCGGGAGGGGCGGAATCAATGGGCCAGCCTTTTCCGTGGGGCACCGCCGTGACGGGCTTGGGAACGAAAAACGCGGCCCGGATAGGCCGCGTTTTCCGAATTCAGCAACAGGTAAAGATCACTCGTCGGTCGGCGGGACGTCGGCGTCCTGCTCGATGGTCGGCACTTCGCCTGCCTCGACATCATCTTCGTCTTCGCCATCGGACTTCAGCGCCGACGGAGCCGTCACGTTGCAGATCATGAAATCACGATCCTTGATCACCAGTTCGGCGCCCTCGGGCAGATCAATGTCCGAGATCGTGATCGTGTCGCCGATATCGACCAGCTTGCGCATGTCCACGACCAGCGCATCCGGGATGTCACCCGCCGTCACCAGCAGCTCGACTTCGCCGCGAACGGTGGTCATGACGCCGCCCTTGGTGATGGCCGGGCATTCGTCTTCGTTCTGGAAGTCGATCGGGATGAACAGGTTGATCTTGGTCGTGCGCTTCAGGCGCATCAGGTCCAGATGCGTCGGCAGATCCTTGACCACATCGCGCTGAACGTCGCGGCAGATGACGCGCACGTCCTCCTGGCCCTCGACCTTCAGGTTGAACAGCGTCGACTTGAAACGGCCCTTCTTGAGCCGCTTGAGCAGAACGTTGAACGGGATATTGATCGGAAGCGGATCGGCCTCACCACCAAAAACGATACCCGGAACCATGCCAGCGCGGCGTGCGGCACGAGCGGCGCCCTTGCCTGTCCCCGTGCGTTCCTGGGCGTGAAGATCAGGAATTTCTCCAGCCATGTGTATTCTCCATCAAGTAAGGGCGGGGCTCCTCCAAGGCTGTAGCCCCGCGTGAAGCCGCTCGCATAGAGGAATTCGGCGCCAAGGGGAAGGGGGAATGTCCGCGCCCGGCGATTTCCGGGACGGTCGCCGGGTCCGGGATGTCGGGCGCTCCGGCACGGGGCATTCAGCGCAGGTTGCGCCCCTCCGGCCCGCAATATGCCCGCTCGACCCGCGCGATGCGCAGCTCATAATGCGAATACCAGCGTTCGATGCCGTATTTCTGCGCAACCAGATGCTGCGCCTGCCCTTTCCATGCGAGGATGCTGGCCTCGTCCTTCCAGTAGGATACGGTGATGCCCAGCCGCGTATCATCCCGTGCGCTTTCAGCGCCCAGACAGCCCGGCTGCCGCAAGGCCAGATCGAACATCGCATCCGCCATCGCGGCATACCCGGCATCGTCTTCCGACAGCAGGCTGGTAAAGATCACCGCGTAATACGGCGGCTCCGGCGTCTGCGCAAAGCGCTCGCCAGCGGTCATCCCCGGTCCAGCAGCCGCCCCAGCGGACGCCCGCCCAGCACATGCACATGCAGATGCGGCACCTCCTGCGATCCGTGCGGCCCCGCGTTCGTGATCACGCGAAATCCGCCCGCGGCATCTGCACCGTCCAGACCCGTCAGGCGGCAGACCTCGCCGATGGCGCGGGTGAAATCGACGATTTCGGCATCGCTCGCCTCGGCGGCGAAATGATCATAGGTGACATACGCCCCCTTGGGGATGACCAGCACATGCACCGGCGCCTGCGGCGTGATATCCTGAAAGGCAAGGCAATGGGCCGTCTCCAGCACGGTTTCGCTCGGAATCTCGCCGCGCAGGATCTTGGCAAAGATGTTCTGGTCGTCATAGTCGTAGGCCATGGGATATCCTCAATCTGCAAACAGGTGATCGGTGTACGCGATGCTCAGCGCAGCGTCATGGCCGATGCTCAGGAATTTCGAGATCGGCACGGCGTTGTCTTCGGCGCTGGCGCTTTCGCGCATGATATAGTGATGCTCAAACTCCGCATCGCGGATCTTGTCGCTCTCATATGTCGTCTCGCCCCGGATCGTGGGCAAGAGCCGCTCAAGCGTTTCATCAGAGGTATGCTCGCCGGCCAGACCTATGCGCTTGGCATGACCGACAAGGTAATCGTCGGTAAAATCGCACTGGATCTCAAGCAGCCGGGTAACGGATCTGTCGCCGCAGAAATCCTGTAGCAGGTCCAGATTGCCGGGGTCCATGCAGACGATCATGCGGTCGGTTTCGTGATAGTCGAACAGCATGCGCATCAATGCGCGGCGGTGGCGGGCCCGCTTGCCCAACGTCGCCTGAATGCCCCCGAGGTCAGGCAGATCGCTGCCCTCTTCGTTGAACAGATACTCGGCCACCGGCACGTTCGTTACCTGCCGGATCCGCTGCAGCAAACGCTTGGCCACGTGCCACTTCTTACACACGATGATCATCAGTTCCCGGTGCCGGCCCAAAGTGCTCTCCGCCTCCCAGAAACGCGAGGCGAACCGGCGTCCGATGCGCCCGCGGCCGGTGAGGAACTTGAACAGGTTCCGCCCCTCGTTCGATATTTTGAAGCGCGCCGTATCGTCGGTGTAAAGGGCGGTCAGCCGCGCTTTCAGCTCGGTCGCCTCCGGGCTGATCTTGCGCGCGAAGAGGAAGTCCTGCCCGAGCAGCAGCTCGTAGTGGTCATTGTAGAACGTCTGCGGCATCCCGTAATCGGTGAACATGAGAAACGTCAGCGTGCGCGCTTCGATTTCGGCCGCCGGTACGATGTGGCGCACCAATGTCTGAAAGAACGTCTCGTCCGGAATCCAGGTCGTCCGGAAAAAGCGGACGACATCGCGCCGTTGGCGTGTAAATTCCAGGATCCATTCGACAGTGCGGCGGCGCAAACACCACCACTGGCTGCCGATCTGCACCTGAATATCATCCGGGATATCGCGGCTGAGGCCCAACCGCCGCTGCAGCCTGAACGACGTATCGAACAGACGCTTATGCCTGCGCTCGTTGAACAGGTGGCGGTAGATCAGCCGCTCCTCCTTGATCCCCGTCTTGATCCAGTCGCTTTCGAAGAAGTCAAAGCTTTCGATGTAATCGACATCATTCGCGTCCAGAAAATCATGCGCATAGCGGGCCGATTTGATCGCGGCGCAATCGCCGGAGAGCATGTAGAAATGGGTGGCGCGCGGAAAGGCGCGCACGGCGGCCTCCACCGCCAGCAGCGTCGCCTGCACCAACGACCATTCACCCCAGCCGCATTTTATCCGCTTGCGGGCAAAGCAGACACCTCGGTTGTCCGCCAGCGCCGTCTTGATGCGCCGAAAGTGATCTGAATTGGCCCGGCCATCAAAATGTATGGCAACGCAGTCGTCCGCCGCAGTCAGCATCTCGGCCTGCGCAATGACAGCCTCGGGATCCTTGTGGCACAGAAGTATGTAGGCAATTTTCGCCATGCAGGAAACAGACTAGCCCTTGTTCTGCCGATTATTTCCAGTGATAATCCCGATCACGGGGCGATGAAACCGCAATAATCGCGTTTTATCATGGCACTTGAAAATAAGTCCTGAACAGGACGTGGCGAATTTGGCAAGGGCGGTGATCATGGGGTTTCCTGGCACGTGGATGACGCAAAGCGAAAGCGTGGTGTATCGCGTGGTGCCGAAATGCGCCTGCTCGACCATCGGGCAAATCATGTATTATTCGGACCATGGTGAATTTTTTGACGGCGACATCCATGACGCCAAGGACGGCATGCACAAATGGTCGCTGGAAGACAGCCAGCCGCTGATCACCGCCAACGTCAAGGCGCATACGTCCTACGCGTTCACGTGCGTGCGCAACCCCTATACCCGCATCCTCAGCAGCTTCTTCGACAAGATCTGCGGCATCCAGCGCAACGGCAAACGCTACCGCGGCAAGCTGGTGCCGCTGCTCGTGCAGAAATACGGGATCGAGGTGGGCGGCGATGATGGCAAGCAGGAGTTCGACCAGATCGCCAGCTTCCGCCGGTTCCTGCTGTTCGCGCGAGACACCATCCGCTGGCGCCGCCCGATGGAGCCTGACATCCACTGGTCGGCCATGTCGGGCCATATCGGCACCTATATCGCCAACGGTGGTACCTATGATCGCATTTTCTGGACCGAGACGTTCAATGACGGGATGCAGGACGTGCTAACCGCAAGCCAGACGCCCCATCAGGTCGATCTGGCCACCATTCCCCGCTTCAACGAAAGCGAAGGCCACGGACCCAAGCGCGCCCACCCGGTCGAGGATTATTTCGACGATCTTTCGATGCATCTGGTATTCGAGATCTACAAGCAGGATTTCGAATTGTTCAAATACGATTTTGCCGATCCGTCCAACAAGATGCCGACAGGCGAAATTGATCTGAACGAGGTTCATGCAAAGCTGGGCGAATAACCCTGCGGCGGCAGCGCGATTGGCAAGGACAGGATATGGGTATTTTCACCAAGAAAAGCCGCTAACCTTTTCTTTACCAACCTCAGGTAATCTCAAGCGCGCGGTACAGGCTGGGGAGCCGATGACCGCCCGAGGAAAAGCCGCGCCCCGCTACCGGTTTGCATCGCGATCGCTGCGACCGACACCGGAAAACGGGGCGCGCACCTTGGGTTTTTTCTTGGGCCAAATACCCATTCCGGCATCTGCGCCGCGCACTGACCACGGTAATGGCGCGCAGCGGGCAGTCAGATCAGGCCTTCGGCGGCGAACAGCGCCTTGATATCCGCCTCGGGCCGGGCGCCGTAATGCGAGATGACTTCGGCGGCGGCGATACAGCCCATCCGCCCCGCCACGTGCAGCGATTTCCCCGTGGCAAGGCCGTAGAGGAAGCCTGCTGCGAACTGGTCGCCTGCGCCGGTGGTGTCGACGGGCGTGATTCGCGCGACCGGCACGTCAATGCGCCTGTCACCGCGCAGGATGATGACGCCCGCGCCCGAGCGGGTGCAGACAACAAGGCCCGTCTTGGCTGCGGCCTGCGCCAGTGCCGTATCCAGATCTTCCGTCTGATAGAGCGACATCCACTCATGTTCGTTCCCGATCACGTAGTCGAGGCCACGGATCAGGCTGCGAAAATCGCTTCGATGCCGGTCAACGCAGAATGGATCGCTGAGCGAGATGCCGGCCATTCCGCCCGCGTTGCGGCATGCCTCGGCAGCGGCGGCGAGGGCGGCCTTGCCCTTGGGCTTGTCGAAAAGATACCCCTCCAGCAGCAGCAGACCTGCGCCCGAGACCACGCTCTCCGGCACATCCTCGGCGCCCAGTTCGGTCGAAATGCCCAAATAGGTGTTCATCGACCGCTCGCCATCAGGCGAGACGAAAATCATGCAGCGCGAGGTCGGCAGTTCGCCCTGCGCCACGGGCGCATTGACGAAATCGGTTCCAACCCGCGTCAGATCATCCGCATAGGCACGGCCCAGTTCGTCATCATGCACCCGGCCGATAAAGCCGGTTTTGAGCCCCAACGCTCCGAGGCCCGCGATGGTATTGGCGACCGAACCGCCCGCCATCTGCACGCGGTTATCCATGGCGGCATAGAGTGCCTTGCCGCGATCTTCGTCGATCAACTGCATGACGCCCTTTTCGATGCCCATGCGCGCCAGAAACGCGTCATCGTTGCGGCAGATCACGTCGACCACGGCATTTCCGATGCCGACCGCCTGATATTTACTCATACTGTCTTGTCCTCATAGGGGCACAGGTCGCGGATCAGGCATGTGGGGCACATGGGCTTGCGCGCCTTGCAGTGGTAGCGGCCATGCAGGATCAGCCAGTGATGCGCATGCTGTTGAAAATCGGCTGGAACGTGGTCCTCCAGCGCGCGCTCGACCGCGGCAACATCCTTGCCGGGGCAGATGCCGGTGCGGTTGCCGACGCGAAATATGTGGGTATCGACCGCCTGCGCCGGAATCTTCCACCACATGTTCAGCACGACATTGGCCGTCTTGCGCCCCACCCCCGGCAGCGATTGCAGCGCAGCGCGCGAATTGGGCACTTCGCCGCCATAATCATCGACCAGAATCTGGCTGAGCTTGATGACGTTCTTGGCCTTCTGGCGGTAGAGGCCGATTGACTTGATATGATCCGTCACGCCTTCCAGCCCCAGATCCAGCATCTTCTGCGGCGTATCCGCCACGGTAAAGAGATCCTTTGTGGCGCGATTTACGCCCACATCGGTCGCCTGCGCGCTCAGCGCAACGGCGACGAGCAGCGTGTAGGCGTTGGTGTGGTGCAGCTCGCCCTCGGGGTGCGGCTGCGCCTCCTGGAACCGTTCAAAGATCGCGCGGATCGTGTGATAATCGAGTTGTTTGCTCATAGGCCCATCCCTATGGCCGGATTCATGCCATTGCGCAACATTCGGGTCGCGGCAGGCGCCCCCTGCGCCTAGATTAAGGAGTAGTAGTGAGGAGTGCGTCACATGACATTACCGCAAGAGCGAAGCTATCATTTCGGCGTCATGCGCCGCGCGATCGAATTGATCGACGAAGGCGGCGAAGGCATGACGCTGGACCGGCTCGCCAGCGAAATGGGCATGAGCGCGGCGCATTTCCAACGGCTTTTCTCCGCTTGGGTCGGGGTGTCGCCCAAGCGTTATCAGCAATATCTGACGCTGGGCCATGCCAAGGCACTGCTGGACAATCGCTGCACCCTGCTCGAGGCGGCGGATGAGGCAGGGCTGTCCGGCACCGGACGCCTGCACGATCTGTTCCTGCGGTGGGAGGCGATGAGCCCCGGCGATTTCGCCCGCAAGGGGGCCGGGCTGACGGTGCATTGGGGCTGGTTCGACAGCCCATTTGGTCCGGCGCTGGTCATGGGCACCGACAGGGGGATTTGCGGCATCGGCTTTGCGCCACAGGCGGGCGATGCGGCGGTGATGGCGGATCTGACCGCACGCTGGCCCAAAGCCACATTCATAGAAGCACCCGAGCGTCTGCGCCCTTGGGTAGAGGCCGCTTTTGGCGCGAAGGGGCAAACGCCGCTGCACCTGATGGGCGCGCCCTTCCAGATCAAGGTGTGGGAGGCGCTGCTGACCATCCCGCCCGGCCATGTGACCACCTACAGCCAGATCGCGCAGGCCATCGGCCATCCAAAGGCCGTGCGCGCTGTCGGCACCGCCGTCGGGCGCAACCCGATCAGCCTGCTGATACCCTGTCACCGCGCGCTGCGCAAATCGGGGGGGCTTGGCGGCTATCACTGGGGCCTGCCGGTCAAACGCGGCATGCTGGCATGGGAAAGCGCTCGCGCCGAGGCATAACACGCGAAATTGCGCGGATTGCTGCCGAATTGCGCGTTTTTCCGTGTTGGGCATCGCTGCGCGCGCCTCTATAGTCGCGGCCAAGTCCGGATCGGTCCGGGCACTTAAACACGAGGCTAATTCCATCATGATCCGAGCAAGAACACCCCTTATCATTGCCGCCGTCGGCGCGCTGACGCTGACCGCTGCCTGTGACGGCACGCAAGGCATGGGCGGCTTTGGCGGCCCCACCAACAAGACGCAGCAAGGCGCGCTGATCGGCGGCATCGCCGGGGCTGTCACGGGCGCTGCGGCCAGCGACAAAGCGGGAAAGGGCGCACTGATCGGCGGCGCCATCGGCGCGCTGGGCGGCGCGGCCATCGGCAACGCGCTGGACCGGCAGGAGGCCGAACTGCGCCGCGATCTGGACAATGAGCGCGTCCAGATCAACAATACCGGCGACCGCCTGATCGTGACACTCCCGCAGGACATCCTGTTCGCCGTCGACAGCGCGACCGTGAACCGCGGTCTTCGCGGTGATCTGCTGACCGTGGCAGACAGCCTGCAGAACTACCCCGCCAGTTCCGTGCAGGTAGTTGGTCATACCGACAATACCGGGGCGGCCGCCTATAATCAGCAGCTGTCCGAGCGCCGCGCGAACGCGGTTGCGGCCGTGTTGATGGAGGGCGGCGTCGCCCCGAGCCGGATCAACAAGTTCGGCCGCGGCGAAGACCAGCCCATCGCCTCGAACCTGACCGCCGAAGGCAAGGCGCAGAACCGCCGCGTCGAAATCGTGATCTTGCCGAACGCGCGCTAGGAATTGGACGCAAGGCGGCGGTATTTGTCGCCTTGCACCCCGCATCAGAGGCCAGCGCTCTGACTATTGCCATCAGACAATTTCAATCAGGCGACGCCACCGCATTGGCCCGACTGATGCACGCATCCATCCATGCCAGCACAGATTACAGCCCCTCGCAGCGCGCCGCGTGGAGCCCTTGCGCCGCATCATCAGATGCGTTTCTGGCGCGCGTTTCAGGCCAGCGCAAGCTTTGGGTCGCAGAGGATTGCACCGGCGCCCCGGCCGGCTTTATCGAGCTTTTGCCGGACGGCTATATCGATCGCTTTTATTGCCATCCGGCAGGCAATGGGACCGGATCGCAGCTGTATCGCGCGCTGGAGATCAAGGCGGCCCAAGCCGGTATCGCGCAGCTGCGCGTTCACGCCAGCGAGGCCGCGCGGCGGTTCTTTCTGCGCCGCGGATTTACCGATACCGGACGGCAGCAGATCCTCCGTAACGGCGCGACCCTGCACAATTACATGATGACGAAGCCGTTGGGCTAACCTCAGGCCGGGCCAGACGGCGCACCGAATGCCTTACACTTTCTTGACCATCAGCCACCTTCGCGCTACCCGATTGCCCAGCAGCGCATTATCCCGAAAGGACAGCCCCCATGAGCAACCCTTCGCTTCTTATCCTGCCCGGCGACGGGATTGGCCCCGAAGTCATGGCCGAAGTGACCAAGGTCATCGACTGGTACGGCGCCAAGCGCGACATGCCCTTCGACGTCACAACCGATCTGGTCGGCGGCTGCGCCTATGACAAACACGGCACGCCCCTGCATGACGACACGATGGCCAAGGCCCAGGCGGTCGATGCCGTTCTTCTGGGGGCCGTTGGCGGGCCGCAATACGATGATCTGGAGTTCTGCGACAAGCCCGAGCGCGGCCTCTTGCGTCTGCGCAAGGAGATGGATCTCTTCGCCAATCTGCGCCCGGCGCAATGCTTTGACGCGCTGGCGGATTTCTCGTCGCTGAAGCGTGAAGTCGTCGCGGGCCTCGACATCATGATCGTGCGCGAGCTGACCAGCGGCATCTATTTCGGCGAGCCGCGCGGCATCTTCGAGGAAAACGGCGAGCGTGTGGGCATCAACACCCAGCGCTACACCACGTCCGAGATTGACCGCGTCGCGCGCGCCGCGTTCGAGCTGGCCCGCCGGCGTTCGGGCAAAGTCTGCTCGATGGAGAAAGCCAACGTGATGGAATCGGGCATCCTGTGGCGCGAGGTTGTCACAGCCGTCCACGCCGAAAGCTACGCCGATGTCGAGCTGTCGCACATGTACGCTGACGCCGGCGCGATGCAGCTCTGCCGCAACCCCAAGCAGTTCGATGTGATCGTCACCGACAACCTCTTTGGCGATATCCTGTCCGACGCGGCGGCGATGCTGACCGGATCGCTTGGCATGCTGCCCTCGGCCAGCCTTGGCGCGCCGATGGCGAATGGCCGGCCCAAGGCGCTGTACGAGCCGGTACACGGTTCGGCCCCCGACATCACCGGACAGGGCAAGGCAAACCCGATCGCCTGCATCCTCAGCTTTGCCATGGCGCTGCGCTATTCCTTCGATCACGGCGATGAGGCGGCCCGGCTGGAGCGCGCGGTCGAAACCGTATTGGCCGATGGCGCCCGCACCCCGGATCTGATGGGGCCGGAGGGCGGCACACCGCTGAGCACCGCACAGATGGGCGATGCGATCATCAAGGCGCTGGACGCCAGCCTATAGGGCCTTCGCGGCGCCCGATGCACCAAGGGCGCCGCATTTGAGGGATTGCAAACGGCGCGCCCCTCGTCTATCGCTCGCGCCACGGTCGGGCTGTAGCGCAGCCTGGTAGCGCACCTGCTTCGGGAGCAGGGGGTCGGAGGTTCGAATCCTCTCAGCCCGACCAGTTTTCAAGATCACACCCTCGGCTCCTTTTGCGAAGCCTGCCCGCACGGGCGCATGGCGTCCGCGCCGTTGACCGTACCGACAGCGGTCCGGCGACTGGCGCACACCTGCCGTCAGAAACGATACGAAGGCTGCATATCTGCGCGACGGGGGCGACCGCTTACAGCGCAACCAGATGATTATCCCACATCAGTGCCGGATGCTGCGCCCGCCGCGCATTTTCGCCAAGGCGCCACAGATCGCCGGTGCCCGACGCCACGAGCAGCCCGCCCCGGCAGGCAGCGACACCGCAGGCATCCGCGATTTCGGTGCTGGATTTGTGCTGCGCATCGGCGGCTGAATAGGTCTGCACCAGCCCGCCGCGCGGCGACGTCACCGCCACCTCGCGCTGCCCCGCAGCAAACGCGACGCTGCCGACATAGCCCTGCATTGCGCGAATATCCGCGACGGGCGCAGAACAAAGCCGGGCCGCCTCGCCACGTTTGTGCAGGCCCACCAGCGCCGATCCCTCCGCGCCGCCCTGCCATTGCAGGCCAAAGGCAACCTCGCCCGTGGCAGACAGGGCGATGTGGCGGATCGAGCCCTTGTGCATCCGGGGCGGCAGCGTCGCCGTCTCGGACACGCTGCCCGCTTCGATATAGGCCAGATTCGGCCGCATGACGGGTATGTTCAGCTTGGTCCGGCCCGACGCCGGATGCGTCTCGATCCCGCCATTGGCGACCACCAGAACGTCAGTGCCCGGCATGCGCCGTATCTCATGCGGTCCAACGCCGCCGCTGGCGAATTCGCCCGCGCGCACATATCCATGCGCCGCGTCCCAGATCCCGATGACACCGCGCGCGGCCTCATAGTCGTTCTCGGTGGTATAGAGCCAGCGGCCATCCAGCGAAAACGCGCCATGGCCGTAGAAATGCCGCCCCTCGGGCGCGGTCAGCTGCGCGGTCTCGCGTCCGGCGGCGCAGTCTATGACAACGGCAAAGGTTCCGGGGCGCCGCGCAAAGGCGACAGCCTCGGGGCGGATGGGATGCGCTGCGCCGGCGTGGCCCCTGCCCGGCAACGCGATGCGAAACCGCAGGTCCATGTCCGGCCCGATGCCGCAAAGCGCAAAGCCGCCGCCCGGCAGGCCCGCCGCAGACAGCCACGCAGGCGCGCCCGCATCAGCCCATGTTGCCGCGGGGGCAAGCCCCGTCGCCAAAAGCCCGGCGATGAATCCGCGTCTGCTGGCCATGCGCTCAATCCCCGTCCATCGCGTTGAACCCGGAGGCAACACCAAGTCGCGGCGCCAGATCGGTCTGGATGATTTCGCGGATACGACCGACGGATTGTTGCAGCGATTCCACCCGCAGTCGTGCCTGCGGGTCCGCCACCCCAGCAAGCAGCGGATCGTCCAGCGCTGCGACATCGGTCAGCGCGGCGCGAAAGGCGCCTTGCAGCGTTTCGGCCAGCACCGGATCGCTCTGCGCCAGAATGACGGCCAGATCGGCCAGCGCCTCCAGCGACAGCACCGTGTTGCGCAGGGGCCGGCCCGACCGCCAAGCCTCGGCCCGTTTCGGGTGCGGCGCATCAAACGTGCCCAAGGGCCGACCCAGCCGCGTTTCGGCAGTGAATTGCAGGCCGTATGTCAGCGCCTTGAACAGTTCCTGCACCGCCTCCTCCGGGGTGCGGTAGGGACCGGTCGCGCCGGGATTCCGCATCGCGTCGCCATAGCCGTCCTGCCAATCGGCCAGGATCTCGCCGCCCAGCGCGGCGATATCGGCGGTCATCGCCTGCACCAGCTTGCAGCGGTACGCGGGATCGCCCAGCGCTTGCATATCTGGGTCGTACAGCATGAATTCCAGCGCATAAACGCCCCGCGCAGCGATGGAGGCTTCGGAATAGGCCGCAGCGCTATCTGCCACCGGATCGGCTTCCGCGATCAACCCCTGCAGGCTGCGCGGTGTCAGCCCGCGGGTGTCGGGCCAAAAGGCCAGCGCAAAGGCCCGGTCGCCTGCCTCGCTGGGGCCGAACCGCAGGTGACTGACCGACACCCACGCGTCGAACGCATCGTGATAAGCCCCGCGCAGCGATGGGGAGTCGGGGGCGCAATCGTCCCGTGCGGCCTTCGCCAACGCCTCGCCCGTCTCGGCCAATGCCGTATAGCCGGGCATGATGTGGTCGCGAACGGCCTGCTGCACGATGTCGGCAGCGTCTTGGGCCGTGGCGGCGACCGGCAGGATCAGGGCAAGGCAGAGTGCAGCAAGGCGCATATGTTACAGGCTTTCCAAATAGGCGATCAGCGCGTCGCGGTCTTCGGGCGGCATCCCGGCAACGGTATCGCGCGCGCCCTGCGCCTCGCCGCCGTGCCACAGGATAGCCTCCAGCAAGGATCGCGCCCGCCCATCATGCAAGAAATAGGTGTGACCGCTGACACGTTCCGTCAGCCCGATTCCCCACAGCGGCGGTGTGCGCCATTCACGCCCGTTTGCGCGCGCCTCGGGGCGGTTGTCGGCCAGCCCCTCGCCCATGTCATGCAGCAGCATGTCAGTATGCGGCCAGATCAGCTGAAAGCTCTGCTCGGGCTGACCCGCCAGCCGGTGCGTGACGAATTTCGGGCGGTGGCAGGCGGCGCAGCCGGTCTGGTGAAACATCTGCTTGCCGCGCAGCACTTCAGGCGCCCCCATATCGCGGCGCGTCGGCACGCCCAGATTGCGGCTGTAGAACGTCACCAGATCAAGGCCCTCGGCGTCGATCTCGAAGTCGCGGTCATCGCCGCCGCCGTGCGGCGCAGTCTGGCAGGCATCCTGAACGGTGGTGCATTCGCCGAAAGGGTCGGCAAAGAGCGGGTTGGAAATGCCGATGTCACCCGCAAAGGCGCCCGCACTCTGCTCGCGCACGGTGGGGCTGCCGGCCTTCAGCCCGAAGCGCCCCAGCATCGGCATGTCGAATTCGGCGGACCAGACGACATTGGCGCGGCCCGATATGCCGTCGCCGTCCAGATCATCCGGGTCGGCCCAGTCCAGAATGTCCGCCGCCGGGATCGCCTCCAGCAGGCCCAGCCCGATCATCTGCGGCGCCACACGCGGGCTGAGCATGGCCTCGGGGTGCAGTGGCCCATAGCCCAGATCGGCGGCGGTATAGGTGGGGCTGCGCAGGCTGGCCACCTGCCCGCCGGACAGCTCGACGGGGTTTTCCTCATAGTCGATCTGCATCCGGTATTCGGCGGGGATGCCCGGCAGGGCGTGGTCCTGCAACTGCGTCCCATAGGCCGGGTCCGGCGCGGTGCCGAGGTAGTCCGCGATCTCGGAGAATGCGGCGGCCTCATCGGGGATCGACACGCGCAGGAACATCGAGACGGCGTTATCGTCATGATCGTCGGGCGGATGGCCGCGCCCGTCCTTGATATGGCAGCGCTGGCAGGAGCGCGCATTATAGAGCGGACCCAGCCCGTCCGAGGCCAGCGTCGACGACGGCGATGACACCCAGATCTTGCGAAAAAGACCGTTGCCGACCCTGAATTTCAGCTCATCCTCAAAGGTGATGTTGCCCGACGGTTCGGAAAACGCGTCCGCCGTATTGCGCACGCGCACTGTGGCAGCGCCAGCCGGGCGTTCCTCGAACGGCTCCGGTTTGGTGAATTCGGTGGCGGGCTGCGTGACCGCTGCCACCCGGCCCGCCTCCTCCACCGTGCGGGGGAAGATATTCAGATGCGGCTCGTCCAGCGGGCCGGCCATGACGGGGCCGGCCAGTATCAGCGCCGCCGCGCCAAGGCTACTCCGCCTCATCCATTTTCGACGCGTTAAGCTGCGCATATTTTTCTTCGCCCAGTTTCTCGACCAGATCGAGCTGCGTTTCGAGAAAGTCGATATGCCCCTCTTCATCTGCCATCAATTCCTCGAAAAGGTTTTTGGACACATAGTCGCCCACCTCTTCGCAATATTTGCGCGCCTCGGCGTATAGTGTGCGCGCCTCGTGCTCGGCGGCCAGATCGCATTCCAGCGTTTCCTTGGGCGTCTGCCCGATGCGCAGCGGGTCCAGCTTTTGCAGGTTCGGATGACCGCCGAGGAACAGGATGCGCGCGATCAGCTTGTCGGCGTGCTGCATCTCTTCGATGCTTTCCTCGCGGCTTTTGCGGGCCATGTGGCCCAGGCCCCAATCCTCTTGCAGGCGGTAATGCAGCCAGTATTGGCTGACCGCCGTCAGCTCGGCACGCAGGGCGGTGTTGAGGTATTCAATTGCTTTCTTGTCGCCGTTCATTTTGGGTTTCCTGTGTTGTTCCGGCACGAAGGCCGCGAAGTGTCATGGGGACTTCCATGTTGTCATTTTTGCGCATGGTGGACAGAAAAAGCGGCATGCACCCCCCACAGTCTGCCGATTTTCCAAGCGCGCGATATACCTTTCCGGCGGTGATGAGCGCCGTCGCATCGGCGGCGCGCATCCAGTTGATCGCGGCGTCGATGTCGTGGTTGGTGATGCTTTGGCAATGGCAAACGATCATGGCGCGTCTCCTGTCCTGGCCGCGGTTGGTTCACAAATCACTCAAACGGCATCACTGGAACACCGCGCCCGGATCATCCAGACTGTCCGAGCCCTCGAACGCGATGCTGCCTGCGCCCAGCGCGGTCACGATACGCTCGATCGTGCGGGTCTGGTCGATCAGCCCGTCGACGCCGCCCATCACCAGCGCCTCGCCCGCCGCGTTGCCGCGCGCCAGCATCTGGTCGTATGCGGTGCCGGCCTCGGCTGCGGTCTTGATCGCGCCCAGCGCGCGCATCGTTGCCGACAGCTTGGTCTGCATCTCGCCATCCAGCGCGGCATCGGTTTTGGCCACCAGATCGGACAGCGACGGGCCGCTGACCATGCTGCCGTCAATGCGGACATATTCGCCAAGATAGACATTCTGGATGCCCAGACCGTCGTAGTAATGGCTGTTATGCGTGTTGTCGGAGAAGCAGTCATGCTCTTCCTCGGGGTCGTTCAGCATCAGGCCCAGCCGCATCCGCTCGCCCGCCTGCTCGCCATAGCTGAGGCTGCCCATGCCGGTCAGGATGGCGGAAATGCCGGCACTCTCATCGCCGGTGACAGCCGCGCGGGCGGCGCCGCCGTCGGCCCACTCGGCGGCCATCCAGTCCAGATCGCTGATCAGCAGATCGGTGGCGGCAGTCAGATACTCGGCGCGGCGGTCGCAGTTGCCGCCGGTGCAATCGTCCCCGGCGGCGTAATCGGTCCAGGGCCGGTCGCCCGCGCCTGCATCGGTGCCGTTCAGGTCCTGGCCCCACAGAAGGAATTCGATGGCGTGATAGCCGCTGGCGACATTCGCCTCGACGCCGCCTGCCTCGTGCAGGGTGCCGGACAGCAATTCGGGCGTGATCCGGCCCGCGTCAATCTGCTGGCTGGACAGGGTAAACTCGGGGTTGGCGATGACGTTCAGCGCCTTCAGATCATTTTCATCCGACGCACCGCCATAGGCGGCATCGACATAGTCGATCAACCCCTCGTCCAGCGGCCATGCGTTTACCTTGCCTTCCCAATCATCGACGATGGGGTTGCCGAAGCGGTACACTTCGGTCTGCTGGTACGGCACGCGCGCGGCGATCCATGCGGCGCGGGCCGCGTGCAGCGCCTCCGCCGACGGTGCATCCGTCAGCGCCATGACCGCCTCTTTCAACGTGCGCGCGGCGGTGGCGCTGTCCTCGAACCCGGCAGCGGCGATATCGGCGTAGGTGGTCAGCACCTCGGATTTGGTCGCGGCGAAGGCGGGTAACGTCAGGGCAAGACCAATCGCGGTCGTGCTGAAAAAGAGGCGGGTCATAGGCAGTTCAGTCCTTCAGTGAAGCGTTTTCGGTGTGGCGGTGGGACGGGAAATGTCAGGGAACGCGGCCAGCGCCATGCATTTCAGGGCAAGCCCGCATTCGCAGGCCAGCGAGGTCAAGATTGGCGCCATGTCGGCGCGCACGATCAACGTCGCCATCAGCATCGCATCCTCGCGCGCGCCCTCGGCGGCGGTGGCGATGAAATTGGCAAAGCAGGATTCGTCGGCGCCAAGGCATGTGCAGGTAACGGCATGGCGCATCAGCGGGCGGCGGCAATGATCGGCGCATAGCTCCAACAGCGTCCCCCATGCCTCTGCGGCAGCGGCGCCGTGATCCGGGCCCAGCGCCATATCGAAATCATCGCGCACCGCCTGGCGGCTGCGCGCCCCGTCGCACCAAAGGCGCAAATAAAGCACTGATGCGGCCTCAAGCCCCTCCAGATGGGTCAATTGGCCGACAGGAACGCCGCCGCGGGATTTGGGCTGCACGCTCATTTCGTCAGGATCAGCTTGCCCGCGCGGGTGATGCGCAGGGTATAGATCTGGTCGTCCAGCACGATCCGCGCCTGATCGCCATTCATGACCAGTTGCTGCGCGTCATAGGTCGGCAGGCCGCTGCCAATCTGGTCTATCGCGATGGTCTTGGGGTGCAGGGTCATGTCCGGGCCTCCCGCGCGGCGCGCGCACGGTCCAGCATCCATTCCAGACTGACGCCTTCAAGATCGCTGGCATCCTGCCAGTGCTGCACCGCTTCGAACGCATCGAGGCACGCGCTGCCATACGGCTGGGCAAGGGGCTGCTGGGGCAAGGGCCGGGACCGGGGGAAGGCGTCGAGTCGCATAGCGCGTCCTATCTATCAAAATCCGTCGGCTTCCCCATTTCATACTCGCAATGCGACCAGGGTGGCTGCTAAGCTCTATTCCTGAGCGATTCAGTATACTATGTCAATCTGACTTTTTTAGTCAGATACAAATTTCCGCTCTTCCGCGTCGCCAAAGCCGCCGCAAACGCTTGCGTTTTGCAGCGCTCATGGCATGGTCAGCCGCATCATCCGAACCCAAGGAGCCGCCGCCATGCCACCCAACAGCTATGTCTCGACGCCCGCGCATGACAGCTATGACGTGGTCATCATCGGCGGCGCGATGATGGGCGCGGCAACCGCGTGGTTCCTGACGGAGCAGGCCGATTTCGACGGGCGCATTCTGGTGATCGACCGCGATCCGACTTATGCGAAATGCTCGACAGGGCACACGAATTCGTGCATCCGGCAACAGTTCAGCAGCGCGCTGAATGTGCGCATCTCGCAGTTTGGCGCGGATTTCATCCAGAACCTGCGCCAATACATGGGCGGCGACGACCGCGTGCCGCAGCTGAAGATCCAGAATTATGGTTACATGTATCTGGCAGATACCGATGCGGGCGCGGACGCCCTGCGCGCCAGCCACGCCGTCCAGATCGCGGAGGGCGCGGAGACGCGCCTGTTGACGCCCGACCAGATCGCCGCCGAATATCCGTTCTATGCGCTCGACGATATCAAGCTGGGCAGCATCAACACCAAGGATGAGGGCTATTGGGACTATATGGCCGTCTTCGACTGGTGGCGCCGCTCGGCGCGCGAGCGGGGGGTGACGTTTCTGGCGGATGAGGTGATTGCGATCAACCACGCGGGGGGCCGTGTGAACAGCGTCACGCTGGCGTCTGGCGCGCGCATCGCCTGCGGCCAGTTGGTCAATGCCTCCGGCCCGCGCGCCGCGCGCACCGCAGCGATGGCCGGCATCGACATCCCCGTCGAGCCGCGCAAACGCTATACTTGGACATTCTCGGCGGCCCAGCCGCTGGACCGCGAATTGCCGCTGACGGTCGATCCCTCGGGCGTACATGTCAGGCAGGACAGCAAGGACACCTACATGGCCGGCGCCCACAGCCATATCGACCCCGCCGTCGATCCGGGCGACTTCGAGATGGATCACAGCATCTGGATGGATCATGTCTGGCCCGCCATCGCGACCCGCATTCCGCAGTTCGAGGCGATCAAGGTGCTGCGCGAATGGGCCGGGCATTATGCGATGAACACCTTTGACCATAACGCCATCACCGGCCCGCATCCCGAGCTGACCAATTTCCTCTTCCTCAACGGGTTTTCCGGCCACGGGCTGCAACAGGCGCCTGCCATGGGTCGCGGCACTGCGGAATGGCTGACGTATGGTGCATACCGCACGCTGGATCTGACGCCATTTCACTTTGACAGGATCACGGCGGGCAAACCCTATGTCGAGACTGCCATTATCTAAGCACGCACCGCGAGTTCCGCCGGCCCGGTGCAGAGTGCTTAGTCTTCTGCCTCGTCCTTGATACTCCGGATCAACCGCGTCTCCAGCAACTGGCCGCTGCGATAGAGGATCGGATAGGCCACTGCCGAAATATGGCCATTCAGATCGCGCAGGGCGCGCAGCGTTTCCAGATGCACATCGCTGGATTGGAAGCTGTCCTTGCGCCCGTCCGACAGGCGTTGCAGATGGCGCTTGCGGCTGCGCCGCTCCTTCTGCTTGATCTCGGTTTTCTCCATCACCAGCAGCCGGGCGCTTTCCAGATCGTCGGAAATCAGCACATTGCCGGCCAGCCGGAAATTGGCGCGCACAGCCTCGAACATATGGACCAGCTCGGCCCACCCTTCTGGCGACAGGGTAATCTGCTGATCGTGCTTTTCTGCTGCCGTACGCAGGAACTGCCCCGCCAGAAGATCGCCCGCCGCCTCCAGCCGGATGGCGTATTCCATCAAGCTGCGCACAATCTTGGCCTCTTCCTTCGTGTAGGCTTCCATCGGAATCGCGGCGACATATCGGCGGATGGCCAGCAGCGCGGCATTGACCGCGTTGTCCTGCAACTTGACCGCACGCATGCTGGCCTTGTCGCCGCTCTCGTATAGGGACTGGATCGGTTCGAACATCCGCTCGACCAGCCCCATCATGCGCAAAAGCTCGCGTTTGAGGCTGGCGATGGCCATTTGCGGCGTCTCCAGCGCGCCATGATCCAGAACGCTGATTTCGTCATAGCGATCGGGCGTGGTCTGCACTTCGCCCGACAACAGCGACAGCATGACCCGGTCAAGCGGGCGACACAGCGGCAGCGCCACAATCAACAGCGACAGGTTGAACGCGATATGCGCGTAGATCAGCGACTGACCGGGCGAGACGATCAGCAGATGCGCCGGATCGAACCCCAGATTGATCACCAGCTGCGCACCCAGCGCCCATGTGCCACGCAGGATCATGTTGGCGATCGGGATGCGGCGCCCCTCCACATCCATTCCGCGCGTCAGATAAACGGGGATGCCCGCGCTACCCAGATTGGCACCCAGCACCAGCGACAGACCGGCGGCAAAAGGGATCGCGCCGATATGCACCAATGTCACGCACATCAGGATCGCCGCCACGCTGGAATGCATGACAAAGGCCAGCGCGGCTCCGACCAGAAACGCGGTGATGAAATCCCGGGCAAGGTATCCGGCAATGGCAGGCAGGAACGTGCTGTCCTTGATCGGCTCCATCGTCTGGCGCAATAATTGCAGTGATATCAGGATAAAGGCGACACCCATCAGGATCCGCCCCGCCTGTCGCCAGCGCCTGCCTTCGGTCTTCACAAACAGAAAGCCGCCGACGGTCAGCAGCAGCGGGATCAGCCAATCCAGCCGGAAAGACAGCACCTGAATGATCAAGGCCGAGCCCAGATCGCCACCCAGCACCACCGCCAGCCCTGCCGGAAACGCCAGATACCCCGCCGCCGCAAAGCCCGCGGTCAGCAGCGCCACCGCCGCCGAACTTTGCAGGATCAACGCCAACATGACCCCCGTCGCGCCAGACCCGATCAGGCTGGTGCTTTCAGTCAGCCAGCGCTGGAATTGCGCGCCAAAGCTACGCTCGATCCCCGTGCGCACCATCCGCACGGCAAAAAGCAGCAGCATGATCGCGCCGGTCAGGTTCAGAAAGAAGGTAAGGATCGCCATGGGCCAGCCATGCCTCGTGCTGCTGAGGGTTGAAGCAAATATCATTCATCGTCGCGCCAATCGCACGCGACAGTGGTCCCATATCTGCACGATATCCTGGGCACATTCTAGGCGGCATCCGTCCAAGTGCAGGGCGCGCACGCTTTTCGCTGGTAAACCACGTGGCACAGGCTTGACCGCCGGCGGCTGCGCGGGGTTTCCAAATGGCCGACGCGGCTGCTGGTCTCGATTCAGGCACCTTTGCGAAGCGTTTTGATTTTTGGCAGCCGGGAAACGAACGTGGGCGACATACCTTCGATGTTGCAATAATGCCCCACAAAACGCGAAGTCATTCACGGTCTTGATCAAGATTAAAGCCGGTCCCTAACTAACCGAAGATATGTCCCTTCTGTGGGACACCGGAATTGGTGTCTGATTAAATTGGGGGTCAAAAAATGAAAAAACTTCTCATCGCGTTTGCCGCAACAGCTGTTGGTTCCGCCGCTATCGCCGGATCTCCCGAGCCAGCTCTGCCGGATCAAGTGGTCATGGCCCCGGTGGCGTTCAACTGGACGGGGGCCTATGCAGGGGCGCAAATCGGCTACCTGGATAGCGATCTGGGCCTTAACGGGGAAAACCTCAACAACAACAACCTGATGTCCAGCTCCGCAATCGACGCCTCCGGGTTGGTCGGCGGGATTTATGGCGGCTATAACTGGCACCGCGCGGGCAACATGGTGTTCGGCATCGAGGGCGAGGTGAACTTCAGTGACGCGGACAAGTCCGGCCCCGGCTTTCCCGGACCGAGCTTCGGGTTTCTGCGCAACGGTATCAAAAGCGAAGTTGACTATACGGCAGCACTGCGTGGCCGCGTTGGCTATGCCATGGACCGGACGTTGCTTTACGTTGCGGGGGGCCTGACCATGGCAGACATAAGCCTGGACGGCACGGCCATTGGCGGATCAGGACCATTCAACATAACGGAAACGATGACAGGATGGACGCTTGGCGCCGGTGTCGAGCACGCGTTCACGCAGAACTGGGTTGGCCGTCTGGATTATCGCTACTCTGATCTTGGCAGTGATTCCTTTGATTTCGTATCTGGCGGTGGCGATCCGCACCGGTTCAATCTGGATGCGGAAACGCATGAAATAAAAGTCGGCGTTGCATACAAGTTTTAAGGTTTTAGAGAAAATCTGTGAGGCTCGGTGAGGGTCTACTCGAAGGCCTGCCGGCTTTTCTCGCGGCCTTCTGGCGGCTATCGGGAATAAGACCCGTCCAAGAAAGACTTCGGGGCGCGCAAGAAAATGCGCGCCCCGAAAAAATACCCGCTCCCCTACAAAAAATCAGAAGTCCAGATTTTCCACGTTCAGCGCGTTTTGCTGGATAAACTCGCGGCGCGGCTCGACCACGTCACCCATCAGCTTGGTAAAGAGATCGTCGGCCTCGGCCACGTCATCGATCTTAACCTGAAGCAGCGTGCGCGCATCCGGGTCCAGCGTCGTCTCCCACAGCTGGCTGGGGTTCATCTCGCCCAGACCCTTGTAGCGTTGCAAGGACAGGCCTTTCGCGCCCTCGGCCAGAATCGCGTCGAGCAATTCCAGCGGGCCATGAATCAACTGCGTGCGGTCCTTGCGCATCAGCTTGGCGGGAAGGTTATAGACATCCTGCAGCGCCTTGGTGAAGCCGCCCGTGCGCTTGGCATCGGCGCCGCGCAGAATTGGACCGTCCAGGGTGCGGACCTCTTCGACGCCGCGCAGGATACGGGCCAGACGGATGCCGTGATCCTGCGTGATGCGGCCCTGCCAGCCACGCTCGTATTCCAGCGCGATCAGGTTCAGGCGTTCGGCCACACGGTTGGCAACGCCTTGCAGATCGGCCTCGACCGCGCCGGGGGTGAAGGCGCCGGCAATCGCCGCCTGTTCCAGAATGTGGCGCGGGTAATGGGTCGGAAATGCTTCCAGCACACGGCGCAACTGTCGCGCCATATCGACCACGCGGACCAGATCGGCGCCGGCGATATCCTCGCCATTGCCCTGGCGCAGGGTGACGCCGTCGATGCCCTGCTCGATCAGGTACTCCTCCATCGCCGGCTCGTCCTTGAGATACACCTCGGACTTGCCACGCGTCACCTTGTATAGCGGCGGTTGCGCGATATAAAGGTGACCGTTTTCAATAAGTTCCGGCATCTGACGGTAAAAGAACGTCAGCAGCAGCGTGCGAATATGTGCGCCGTCGACATCGGCGTCGGTCATGATGACAATCTTATGGTAGCGCAGCTTGTCGATGTTGAATTCGTCCCGGCCAATGCCGGTGCCCAGCGCCATCACAAGGTTGCCGATCTCCTGAGATCCCAGCATCCGATCGAAACGCGCACGCTCGACGTTCAGGATCTTGCCTTTGAGCGGCAGAATGGCCTGCGTGCTCCGGTTTCGTCCGGTCTGTGCGCTGCCGCCGGCGCTGTCGCCCTCGACGATGAAAACTTCGGTCTTGGTAGGGTCCTTTTCCGAGCAATCCTTGAGCTTGCCAGCCAGAAAATTGACATCCATCGCCGATTTGCGCCGCGTCAGGTCACGCGCCTTGCGGGCCGCCTCGCGGGCCAGCGCGGCCTCGACGATCTTCGAGGTGATGATCTTGGCCTCGTTCGGGTTTTCCTCGAACCACTCGGCCAGTTTTTCCGACACGAGGTTCTCGACCGCCGGGCGCACCTCGGACGAGACCAGCTTGTCCTTGGTCTGGCTGGAGAATTTTGGGTCCGGCACCTTGACCGACAGAACGCAGGTCAGCCCCTCGCGCGCATCGTCGCCGGTAAAGTTGACCTTTTCCTTCTTGGCGATGCCGCTGGATTGCGCATAGTTGTTGATCGTCCGCGTCAGCGCGCCGCGAAAGCCAGCCAGATGTGAGCCGCCATCGCGCTGCGGGATGTTGTTGGTAAATGGCAGCACCGTCTCGTGATAGCTGTCATTCCACCACATCGCGACTTCAACACCGATATCGTCGCGTTCCCCGCGGATAAAGATCGGATCGGGCAACATCGCCATCTTGTGCCGGTCCAGATACTTTACGAATTCCTTGACGCCGCCATCGTAGTGCAGCTCTGATTCCAGCGGTTCTTCGGGACGCTCGTCGCGCAGCAGGATGCGCACTCCGGAATTCAGGAACGCCAGTTCGCGCAGACGCTTTTCCAGCGTCTCGAAACTGTAATTCAGGTTCGAGAACGTGTCGGTCGAGGCCATGAAACGCACCTCGGTTCCCTTGCGACCATTCGCCGGGCCGACGACTTCGACATGACGAACGGTATCGCCGCGTTCGAAACGTGCCAGATGTTCCTTGTCATGGCGCCAGACGCGCAGTTCCAGCCAATCGCTGAGCGCGTTGACCACGGACACCCCCACGCCGTGCAAACCGCCCGACACCTTGTAGGAGTTACTGTCAAACTTGCCGCCGGCATGCAGCTGGGTCATGATGACCTCGGCAGCGGAAACGCCCTCTTCCTCGTGGATCGCGACGGGAATTCCGCGCCCGTTGTCGCTGACCGAAACCGAGCTGTCGGCGTGTATCGTCACCGTCACGCGGTCGGCATGACCGGCCAGCGCCTCGTCGATGCCGTTATCGACGACCTCATACACCATGTGGTGCAGGCCGGATCCGTCATCGGTGTCCCCAATATACATGCCCGGACGCTTGCGGACGGCATCCAAACCCTTAAGAACCTTGATAGAATCGGCGCCATATTCTTCTGGCTCGACGAGTGCCTCGGACATGCGGAATTTCCTTAGTAATTTTGTTATTTTATAAGGGTTTCGGCAAGGGATGTCACGCATCTATCCGCCGATTTCTGCCCTAACCTACAGCGCGGTGACGCACGACAGGCCGGCCTCTTCAGTCACCTCGAAATGCTGCGCCCGCGAGCCCAATTCGGCGAACAGCTCAGGCCCTGTTCCGGTCATCCATGCCTGCGCGCCAAGTGCGCAAATCTCATTATAAAGCGCGGCCCGGCGCGCGCCATCCAGATGTGCCGCCACCTCATCCAGCAGCAAAATGGGGGGCGCACCAAACGATCTGGCAAGCGCCCGCGCGTTGGCGAGGATCAGCGACACCAGCAGCGCCTTCTGCTCCCCGGTCGAGCAATCGCGCGCCGGCACGCTCTTGGCCGCATAGACACCATACAGATCCGCCCGGTGCGGTCCCACCAACGTGCGCCCAGCCATCAGATCGCGAAACCGGCTCTCGGCCAGCGCGGCGCGGTAATCAGCCTCACCGCCGGGCATTTCGCCATCGGTTGCCGTCAGCTCCAGCTCAGCCGCGGGAAAGGCCGTCTCGGCTTCTGCTTGCGCGCGGTGCAATTCCACCAGCGCCTCCCGGCGCCCGGCGTCGATCTGGGCACCGCTGCGCGCCATTTGCGCCTCCAGCGCCTGGTACCAATGCGCGTCGCGCACCTGGTCTTTCAGCAGCCGGTTGCGCTCGCGCATGGTCTTTTCGAACTCCAGAACAGCCTCGGCGTGGCTCGGGATAAAGCTCATCGTGATCCGGTCCAGAAACCGCCGCCGCCCCTCGGCCCCCTCGATCCACAGACGGTCCATCGATGGCACCAACCACAGCACCCGCGCGATTTGGCCCAGCGCCAGTTGCGCCGCTGCCTTGCCGTCAATCTTAACTTGCCGTGCGCCGCCATTCTCGGCCCAGATATCAACCTCATGCACGCGACCCTGCGAATGCAGGATACCGGACAGCTTCCACCCCAGCGCCTCGGGCCGCCGGACCATGTCCTGCGCCGCCGCGCGCCGCAAACCGCGTCCGGGGGAAAACAGCGAAACTGCCTCGATCAAATTGGTCTTGCCCGCGCCGTTCGGTCCGTGAATGGCCACAGGCCGCCCGTCCAGCGCCAACTGCGCCGATTTATGCGATCTGAAATGCGAAAGGCTCAGCGATGACAGATAAAGCCCTGTCACTTACCGGCTTTCAATGTTCCGAAAATACTCAAACTCAACCTGCGTCACACGCGCATCGGCATGACGACATAGACCGCGCTTTCGTCATTCCCCTCGCGCATCAGCGTCGGATCGCCGGCCGAGTTGAACAGGAACACGGCGTTTTCGCGGTCCACCTGGCTGGCAATTTCCAGCAGATATTTCGCGTTGAATCCGATCTCAAGCCGCTCGTCACCATAGGCGACCGCCAGCTCTTCTTCGGCGGCGCCGCTGTCGGGGGCGTTGACCGACAGGATCAGGCGATCCTCGTCCAGCGACAGCTTGACCGCGCGCGAACGTTCGCTGCTGACGGTGGCCACACGGTCAACGGCCTGCGCGAATTCGGCGGCGTCCACCTCCATCCTGCGGGTGTTCCCTTGGGGGATCACGCGGGTGTAGTCGGGGAACGTGCCGTCGATCACCTTGGATGTCAGCGTGATGTTCGGCGTGGCAAATCGGATCTTGGTTTCGCTGACCGACACGGCGATGATCATGTCGTCGTCTTCCAGCAGCTTGCGCAGCTCGCCCACCGTCTTGCGCGGGACGATTACGCCGGGCATGTCTTCGGCCCCTTCCGGAAGATCGGCATCGATCCGCGCCAGCCGGTGGCCGTCCGTGGCCACGCAGCGCAGCACCTTACGGCCATCGGCATCGGAGACATGCAAATAGACGCCATTCAGATAATACCGCGTCTCTTCGGTCGAAATCGCGAATTTCGACTTGTCGAAAAGCCGCCGCAGCACCGGCGCCTTGGCCGAGAAGTTGCTGGCGTATTCCGACGACGCCATGACGGGAAAATCCTCTTTCGGCAGCGTCGCAAGGTTGAAATTCGAGCGCCCGGCCTCGACCGTCAGGCGCCCCGAGGCGCCGTCATCGGCCAGCGTGACCAGCGCGCCGTCGGGCAGCTTGCGGACGATCTCGTGCAGCAGCACGGCCGACACGGTCGTTGCGCCGGCGCGTTCGACCTGCGCAAGGGCCTTGTCGCTGACCTCGATATCCAGGTCGGTGGCACGGAAATTGACGGTTTCGCCGTCGGCCTCGATCAACACGTTGGCAAGGATCGGAATGGTGTTGCGCCGCTCGACGACCGATTGCGCCTGCGCGACGGCCTTGAGCAGTGTTCCGCGTTCGATGCTGAGCTTCATGCCCATCCTCCCTTTAAGGTGCCGACGCCGCGCCGGGACTGGCACGGTATCAACACCGCCTTGCTGTGCAAGCGAATTATGCGCTTTGTGAAGCGGAAAGCTGGAACCGTCAAGCGCGGCGCGTCACGCCTCCAGCGTGCGGCGCAGCAGTTCAAGGTCTTCGGCAATCTGGCTGTCGGTGATGCGCAGCTCGTCGATGCGGCGCACCCCGTGCATGACCGTGGTGTGATCGCGCCCGCCAAATCGGCGCCCGATTTCAGGCAGGCTGCGCGAGGTCATCTGTTTCGCCAGATACATCGCCACCTGGCGCGGGCGGGCAAAGACGCGCACGCGCTTGGGCCCGATCAGATCGCTGAGCCGGATGTTGAAATGATCCGATACCTGGCGCTGGATTTCCTCGATCGTTACCTGCCGTTCGCTGCTGCGCAGCACATCGGCAAGGCAATCCTGCGTCAACTCCAGCGTGATCTCGTGACCGACCAGCGAGGCAAAGGCGAAAAGCCGGGTAAGCGCGCCTTCCAGCACGCGCACGTTCTTGGTGATGCGCATGGCCAGGAATTCCAGCACGCCATCGGCCAAGACCAAGCCGGGGTATTGCGTGCGATAATATTCGACCTTGGATTGCAGAATGCCAAGGCGCAGCTCGTAATTGGTGGGGTGCAGATCGACGACAAGACCGCATTGCAGGCGCGACTTGATCCGCTCTTCCAGGTTCTCGATCTCGCCGGGAGCGCGGTCGGCCGAGATGATGATCTGCTTGCCGCCATCGACCAGCGCGTTGAACGTGTGGAAGAATTCTTCCTGCGTGCTTTCCTTGCCGGCGATGAATTGGACGTCATCGACCATCAGCACATCGACGGCGCGGAACATGGATTTGAAATCCATCATCTTGCGCTCGCGCAGGGCCGACACGAAGCGGTACATGAACTGCTCGGCCGACAGATAGACGACGTTCAGATCGGGCTGGCGCTCGGACAGCTCCCACGCGATGGCGTGCATCAGGTGCGTCTTGCCCAGACCGACACCGCCATAGAGGAACAGCGGATTGAACATGACGGGGCCGCCACTGGCCACGCGCTTGGCCGCCGCATGGGCCAATTCGTTCGGCTTGCCGACCACGAAGGTATCGAAGGTGAACCGCTTGTCCAGCGGCGCGGCGGGCATCATCGGGTCGCGGCGCGGCGCCTGCGGCGCGGGTGCGGCAGCAGGTCGGGCGGATGCGGGGCGACCGGCCCGATTGGACGGCACCTGAAAATGCACGCGGCGGATATCGGGTGCGACGGTCTGCACATGATACAGGATCTGGTCGCCGTATTTCTGCGACACGTAGTTGCCGACAAAGCTGGTGGGCACGGCAAAAGTCGCGACCCCCTCATCCATGTGAGAAAGTTCGAGCGGTTCAATCCAGCTCTTGTAATTGCTTTTTCCGACCGACTTGAGAAGGTCCTGTTTAAGCCTGCCCCATTGTTCCTGTGTCATGCCTGTCCGTTCCGCACTTCGTCCGTTTCAACTGAACGCGCAGGGCACTGCCTGGCCCGGCGCACGAAGCGATTCCCACTTCGAAGACAAAGCTGCCCCATCCCGCTGCGAAGCTGCAGCAGGCCCTCCGGTCCGTTACGGACGGATGTAAGGCACGACGTAAAGCGCCCGCAAAACCATATTCTGGCCCCTGCATGACAATCGTCGGTATGCTCTCTTTGGACATGCCGGGATATTCCCGAATTGACGCCGACATGCAGGCCCCCCAAAGGCCCGCCACCGGAATCAGCCTGTCCCCCCAAGCGTGAATCGCAGGCTCAAGTTAGCAAGCCAGCCAGAGCCTCGGCAACCTATCTTATGCCTTGACTCTGATTTTGAATGAAAAGAATCTTTCAGCCTGCACGACACTCTGAAAAGCAAAAAGACGCCACAATTTGGGCGCCTTTTTACCTAAATTTGTCAGCATCTTAGATCAGGCGATTGCCTTGACCCGGCTGGACAGGCGCGACATTTTGCGCGCGACAGTGTTCTTGTGGAACACGCCCTTGGTGACGCCGCGCATCAGCTCGGGCTGGGCTGCGCGGAGCGCTGCGGTGGCCGCCTCTTTGTCACCCGAGGCGATCGCCTCTTCGACTTTGCGCAGGTAGGTCCGGATGCGCGAGCGGCGCGCCTTGTTGATGGCCAGACGTGTTTCGTTCTGACGTGCGCGTTTCTTTGACTGAGGCGTATTTGCCATGTGAATCTTACCCTTGATCTGGTGTCGTTACTAAAATTTCATGCGTGACGACACCGTCGGGGTCTTCGGTCAGTGCCGGAGACGATTCTTGCCTGAGCGGGCATCACGCGCATGTATGACGGCGGTCAATACTGCCTGTCCTTGCGAAATGCAACCGCCTATAATCACGCAAGCGCCGCGCCCTTACCCCAACCGCGCCTGATTCTACCGTCATTTCAGACGAACCCGCAATGAATGGAGCGACTCATGCCCGTAAATACGATCTATACGCTGGGCGAGTCGCAGATTTCCATCTCGGGCGGCGGACAGCTTTCGGGAATCACGCAGGGCGACGGCACGCATCTGGCGGGCCGGACGATCACGCTGAATTCGAACGACTGGGAGGCGATCGACGTGTTCGACAGCGCCGGCGACACGAATTTTGCCGATAGCGACAGCTCGCAAACACTGAGCGGGGCGCAGACGATGGATGGGACCGCATATGCAAATGGCGCCCGCGTCGAGGCCGAATATGAGCTGACCCTGCGCGACCCGGACGGCAACACCTACACGGTGCTGGGCTTCAACATCAACGAGGGTGGCGGCGCATCCTATGCAACGGTTGAGGGGCTGGCCTTTGTCGGCGGGGTCGGTGGATTCCCACCACGAGACGTGCCCCTGACCGTGATCAGTACAGCCGAAGGTCCGAGCCATGCCTATTCATCGCTGGCCACGCCGCCGTGTTTCACGGCGCAGACCCGCATCCGCACGCGCGGCGGCGAAGTGCCGATTACGCAGCTGGTGCCCGGCGATCTGGTGATGACCGCAGATAACGGCGCGCAGCCAATTCGCTGGATCGGGCGCACATACCTGCCCGCAGCCGTATTGGCGCGGCGACCGGAATTTCGACCTGTGCGCATCGCACGCGATGCCTTTGGGGCAGATCGGCCCAGCCGCGATTCGGTCCTGTCGCCGCAGCACAGGATACTGATACGTGACTGGCGCGCGGCGTATCTGTTTGGAGAGGATGAGGTGCTGGTGCCGATCAAGAAGATGATCAATGACAGCAGCATCACCATAGATCATGGCGCGCAGGATGTGACCTACTACCATCTCGCCTTTGACCGGCACGAGCTGATCTGGGGCGATGGCCTGCTAAGTGAAAGCTATCTGATGTCCGACTATGATGCACCGGAAACACACGCGGAGTTGGTTGCGTTGTTCCCCGACATGCCCGGCGCGGCAGGGATGCGCACGGCGCGGGTCTGCGTTGGCGACCGGCGCAGCGCCCTGCTGCGCCCGGACTCCAGTAACCCCGCCCCTATTTGTCCCGGAACTGGGCCTGCCGCTTTTCCTTGAACGCGTCCATACCCTCGGCCTGATCTTCGGTCGCGAAGAGGGAATGAAACACCCGCCGCTCGAACAAAAGCCCCTCGGCCAGGGTCGTCTCGTAGCTGCGGTTCACGGCCTCCTTGACGGCCATGACGGAAATCATCGACTTCTCGGTGATCTTGCCCGCAGCCGCGCGCGCCTCTTCTTTCAGCTTCTTGACCGGCACGACGCGGCTGACCAGACCGGAACGCTCAGCCTCTTCGGCATCCATGAAACGTCCCGTCAGGTTCATGTCCATCGCCTTGGACTTGCCAATAAATCGGGTCAGTCGCTGCGATCCGCCAAGGCCCGCCATGATGCCGAGGTTGATTTCCGGCTGGCCGAACTTGGCCGTATCGGACGCGATGATGAAATCGCACATCATGGCCAATTCGCAGCCGCCGCCCAGCGCATAGCCGGACACGGCGGCGATGATCGGCTTGCGAATCCGGGTGATCGCATCGTGCTGCGCACCAAAGAAATCCTCGGAGAACATTTCGACAAAGGACTTGTCCGCCATCATCTTAACGTCGGCGCCCGCCGCGAATGCCTTGTCCGATCCGGTCAGGATGATGCAGCGGACCTTGTCGTTTTCCTGCGCCTCCCTGAGCGCGCTGACCAATTCGCCCAGCAGCTGATCGTTCAGTGCATTCAGGGCGTCGGGGCGGTTCAGGGTGATCTGGGCGACGTGGTCTTCTACTTCGACGATAATCGTCTCATAGGCCATGAAATATGCTTTCGCTTGTTCCTGTCAGACTGCGAGTCTTAGCACCGAAGCCCGGGGGATCAACCTATCTTTGACACTTGCCGCAGTAGAAGCTGGAGCGGCCCGATTGCACGATCCGCCCGACCGTGCCACCGCAGCCGTCCCGCCTGCATGGCTGCCCCTCGCGTCCGTAGACGTCAAAACTGTGCTGGAAATAGCCCAATTCTCCATCAGCCTGCTTGAAATCACGCAAGGACGACCCGCCCGCGTCGATTGCATCCTGCAGCACCTCGCGGATGACCGGCACCAGCGCGGCGGTGCGGGCGGCGCTGATCTGCCCGGCCTTGCGGCGCGGGGCGATACCGGCGCGAAACAGCGCCTCGCACACATATATATTGCCAAGACCCGCGACGATGCGCTGATCCAGCAGCGCCGATTTGATCGGGGTGTTCCGCCCCGCCAGCGCGGCGACCAGATGCGCCTCATTAAAGGTATTTCCCAGCGGTTCCGGCCCCAGTTTGGCCAGCAAAGCGTGATCGTCGGCGCCAGCCGTGGCGAAAAGATCCATCGCGCCAAAGCGGCGCGGATCGTTGAAGGTGATGCGCGCGCCGTTCGCCATGTGAAACACTACGTGGTCGTGCTTTTCCGGCACGGGATGATCATGCACGAACTGGCCAAGCGGATCGCCCGAAACCAGCATGCGCCCCGACATCCCAAGATGAATCAGCAGCGTCTCGCCCGAGTCCAGATCGGCGAGGATGTATTTCGACCGGCGGCGCAACCCCAGCACGCGCTGCCCTGTCAGCCGCTGCGCCATGTCGGGCGGAAACGGCCAGCGCAGGTCCGGGCGGTTGACGTCGGCACGCGCAATTTCCGCGTCCTCCATCACCGGGGCGAGGCCGCGGCGAACTGTCTCAACCTCTGGCAATTCGGGCATGTGGGGGCCTTTCGATGACCGCGCCGCATTGTGTCTGCGCGGCTGCGCCCTATAACAAGGCGTTGAACAGGCGCAAGGCAAGAGCGATGAGCGAGAAAACCACCCACTTCGGATTTCAGGACATCCCCGAGGACGAAAAGGCAGGCCGCGTGCGCGGCGTCTTTGGCTCCGTCGCCAGCAAATACGACGTGATGAACGACGTGATGAGCATGGGCATCCACCGCGTTTGGAAGGATGCGATGATGGACTGGCTCGCGCCGCGCCCGGGCCAGCGACTGCTGGACGTCGCGGGCGGCACCGGCGACATTGCGTTCCGGTTTCTCAAACGCGCGGGCAGCGGCCATGCCACGGTGCTGGACCTGACCGAACCAATGCTGATCGAGGGCCGCAAGCGCGCCGAGGCCGAGGCGATGGCAGCCGATCTCGATTGGGTGGTCGGCGACGCGATGGCCCTGCCCTTCGATGACAATACGTTCGACGTCTATACGATCAGCTTCGGCATCCGCAACGTGACCCGCCCGCAAGAGGCGCTGAACGAGGCGTATCGCGTGCTGCGCCCCGGCGGACGGCTGATGGTGCTGGAATTCAGCCAGATGCCGAACGACATGATGCAGAAGGCCTATGATCTCTACAGCTTCAACATCATACCGCGCATGGGCCAGGCGATTGCAGGAGATCGCGACAGCTATCAATACCTCGTTGAATCCATTCGTAAATTCCCGGATCAAGAGACGTTCTTGGGCATGATCAAGCAGGCCGGTTTCGGTAATGCCAAGTATCGAAACCTGAGCATGGGCATCGCCTGCCTGCACTCGGGCTGGAAGCTGTAGCACCATGCGCGGTCCACACAACATCATCCGCCTGATCCGCACCGGCGCGACGCTGGAACGCACCGGCGCCATGGGCATCGTGATGGACGCGCTGGATGCGCCGCCTTTGGTGCGCGGCACATTGCGCTTCATGGCGTGGCCGTTCAAATGGCTGGGCGACGAGGGCGATCCCTCGGTGCCGCCTGCCCCCCGCGCGCTGACGGCGCTGGGGCCCGCCTACATCAAGTTCGGGCAAATCTTGTCCACACGGCCCGATCTGGTGGGCGGTGATCTGGCCGCGCAGCTGCGCGTGCTCCAGGACAAGCTGCCACCCTTCCCGACCGAGACCGCCAAGGCCAGCATCGGATCCGAGCTGGGTCTGCCGGTCGAGGCGATTTTTGATGATTTCAGCCCCCCCGTCGCAGCCGCGTCCATCGCACAGGTCCACAAGGCCCGACTGAAGGAAACCGGCGAGCCAGTGGCGATCAAGGTGTTGCGCCCAGGCATCGAGCGTGCATTTCGGGTGGATATCGACGCCTTTTACTTCGCCGCAAACGTGATCGAGTTCCTGTCACCCTCGTCCCGGCGCCTGCGCCCCACCGATGTGATCGCCCACTTCGAGGGCGTCGTCATGGGCGAACTGGATCTGCGGCTGGAGGCGTCCTCGGCCTCGGAATTTACGGCGAACACCAAGGGCGACCCGGGCTTTCAGCTGCCCGCCATAAAGTGGGAACTGTCCAGCCGCCGGGTGATGACGATGGAATGGGCCGATGGCGCGCCGCTGGGCGACAATGACGCCATTGACGCGGCAGGCCATGACCGCACCGTGCTGGGCGACCGGGTGCTGCAACTGTTCCTCAGCCATGCCCTGCGTGACGGATATTTTCACGCCGACATGCATCAGGGCAACCTCAAGGTCGCGCCGAACGGCAATATCATTGCCTATGATTTCGGCATTATGGGCCACATCGACGAATACACCCGCCGGGTCTATGCCGAGATCCTCTATGGCTTTATCAAGCGGGATTATCGCCGCGTCGCCGAAGTCCATTTCGAGGCCGGATATGTACCGCGCGACCGCGACGTTGATGAATTCGCCCGCGCCCTGCGCGCAGTGGGCGAGCCTATTTTCGGCATGGACGCCAGCCGGATCAGCATGGGAAGCCTGCTGAGCTATCTGTTTGAGGTGACCGAACGTTTCGGCATGGAAACGCGGACCGAGCTGATTCTGCTGCAACGCACGATGGTAGTGGTCGAGGGCGTGGCACGTTCGTTGAACCCGCAGATCAACATCTGGCAGGTCGCCAAACCCGTGGTCGAGGATTATATCCGCCAAAGCCTGGGCCCGCGTGCCATCGCCCAAAGCATGGGCAAGACGCTGGCCGTCCTCGCCCGTTTCGGCCCGCGCATGCCGCAACTGGTCGAGGCGGCCCTGATACGTCAGTCCGCCCCGCCGCCCGAACCGCCACGCCGTAGAGGACGTGATCTGGCCGCATGGGGCATCGGCGGGCTTGCGGCTGGGGCGGCCTTGGCAACGGCATTCGCCCAACTAGGATAGCGGCCGCGGCGCAATTTTCGATGATCGTGTTGGTGTGCAGGGTGTCGACCTGGCAGCGATGTTCGGGATAGCAGCTTGGATATCGCAACACGCTGTTCGGTATCTGCCCCCGCCAGATCATGTGTCGCTTCGATCAATTGGGACCACTTGGGCGCACAGAGAGCATCCCCGCGGGTGGCATTCACGGCTTCTTGTCACGGCTCGAAATTGCAGTACTCTTGTATAGTTGATAACAAACCACGCACCCTCCAAATGCGAACCGCACTCCGTTCAATCCCAGAATAGAATACCTGTTGATTGTTCAGGACGGACTTTATGTCGAATACCTGTCCATCTTCAAAATCAAAAATGGTTGCCTGCTGCGACCGGTCATTTCCTAAGACCGCCTATGTCAGCGACCCATGCTATGATCCATGGAATAAACCATACGAACACATATCGAATGCCCGCGGGTGTCTAGGTCAAACAATCACGGGAGCGGCAGAGCCAATAGTTCAAGTCAATCGATCCGGCAGCTGACCTAAACGTCGCCTCACAAGCACCTGCCACACTCTCTAGGCAAAATTCGTCCGAACGGCGGTCAACATGAAAAAGGCGCGTAGCGGTTTCCGTTTCATTGTGATGATGCCGGATCACGCAACCCCAGTATATTTGCGACCGCCACACGCTGCCCACCCTCCATCACAAGTAGGGTGGAGCCGCCTGACAATTGCGCCTCGACAATTCGCGCCTGGCTTTGGACCGGCGCTGATCCAAGTAAATCCTGTCCCTGAAAAAAATCAACCGCGATCGAGTATGTTCCCGCAGGCAGTAACTTGCCGTCCTCGTCCCGTCCCGTCCAGACGAAATCACCACCTTTGATCGGCACCTCCTGCTGCTGAACAATGCCGCCCCTAGAATCAGCTACGGTCATCTGGGCAAGATCTGCGCCCGACTGGGCTGCATACGTCAGCGATATCGGCGTTCCATCAAACGCAACCGGCATTTCGGCACGCGCGGTCATGCCGACCCATCCCTGCAACTGCCCCATGCCAAGCACGCCCAGTTGTTGGCCAAGGCCCGTCAAAAGATCATTGGTCATGACCTGCTGTTCAACCGTCGAAAATGCAGCGAGCTGGGACGCGAATTCGGTAGAATCGACCGGGTTCAATGGATCCTGATTCTTCATCTGTGCAGTCAACATCTTGAGAAATGTCTCGAAGTCCGAATTAAGCGTCGTTCCGGCCTGTGTGACGGCAGACGCTTTATTGCTGCCAGAGGCACCGGGTGAATTGGTGCCGACTATGGGTGCGGTGATGTCCATTTCAAATTCCTTTCAAAGGCGAATATCAAGGCGGTCAGTGATCACGACAGACGCGCTTCGCGACGCGCTGTGCTCAATACCGGAGTTCAAATCGTCATCCGAGCGAGATCGATCTGCCGATTTCTCGGCCTCTGCGTGCCGCGTCTCACTTTCCTCTTTCGAAAAGGTAAAATCGGTCGCGCCGTAGCCGAGGTCACGGAACTCCTGATCCAGCACGTCTATATGTCGGCGCATCATGTCCAACGTCTCCGGTCGTTCGGCACTTACGCTGACGACCATGCCGCCATCGCCGGGTGACAGGATGATTCGAACACGGCCCAACTCGACCGGGTTCAGGGTTAGATTGATTGCCCCGTCCGCAGCTTTCCCGGCAGCTTCGGATAGCTGGACCGCAACGTGGCGTGCCATCTGCGGCGTGTTCGCGCCTGCGACCGTCGACATGCGCAACTCGGTGGTCGTGGCAGGCGACGGCCGGGGGTCGCCAGATACTGCCGCTTCGATCAAAGTGACGATTGATTTTCCGGCCTCTACACCCTCGCTCAAGTCCGCAGCAAAGGTGGTCGGCAACGACCCCAGCGGCTCCGAAACCGCGTTTCGCATCACATCTGAAGCTGTCCCCGCCCGTACATCGAAGACATTCGTCGCGCTGTGCCTGCCAGACAATGGCATATCTTTTGGCGGCGCCCATTCGGGGGCGAGGCCCCTGATCGCACCGCCCGCAGCGGTGGTTCCCGGCAGGATGGTCTGCCCATCGGGGGCCAAATCGGCCGCTTCTGACAAAGCGGTCTGATCGTGCTGATACATGGCTTCCTGGATCGGCACACCTGACACATGCAGCGAAGGCGCGCCGGGCTGTCCGGCGGCCAATCCTGGCGGAAGGGCGGACTGCGCACGTAGGCTATCGACCGTCGAACCTGCAACAGCCGGCCGATACGCACCGCTATATGCCAGACCCGTACCCGCAACGTTGTCGAGGTTTGCCAGCATCGAAGGGGCCGCGTCCTTCGCGATAGCGCCATCGCTGCGGCCATCACTATCAAGGGACATGACCGCGTCGTTCGGTACGCCTTGCAATGTCGACGGAAAGCCGGGTTCAGGCCGCCTCATTTCCACTGGCGCAAACACGGCTGCATCGGCCTGATCTTCCTCTGCACTCGGCTGAGCTTCCGGAGGGGTATCAAACGCTTCCCCATCATCGCCGTAGCTTGGCAATTCCTCCAGGTCACCCGTTTCGGCTTCTATCTCGGGCTGTTCAGCAGGATCCGATTCGCCCCGTGACAGACTTTCGTCAGTGGCTGGCGCCTTGGACCCACCTGCCCCCTCCGGGCGTGGTTGACCACCCTTCGCGAAAGTAGAATGAAAACTCTCGTTACCCTTTGATTTCCAACCCCTTTCGTCCGCGCGCGGATCGATTTTGTGCGCCCCCCCGTCAGGGCCGGCGCCGCGTCCCGACTGTGCCGAGGCCGGAATGAATGTCGATAGAAAGCCGAGCATGCGCCCCTCCAGGTTTTCTTTCTTGTCAGGGGCATCTTCGCAAAGTCTGGTTACTGCTTCTTTACCGGTTTGGGATCAAATGGCACTGATTGCGATAAATTCGAGGTATTCCAATGAATGTAACCTTACCTTTCTCGGCAGCGCAGGCGATCCAGCCTCCTGCCAAACAAATGGCGCCGTCCTCGGCGCGCGAAGCTGCACAAAAACTTGAGGCGACATTTCTTGCGGAAATGCTGAAATCCGCCGGATTCGGCAAAACCGCGAGTTTTGCCGGCGGCATCGGAGAGGAGCAATTTGCATCTTTCCAAAGGCAGGCGCTGGCAGACGAAATGGTCAAGGCCGGGGGCATCGGTCTTGCGGATGCATTTTACCAATCAATAATGGAGTCCTCCTATGAGAAATGATGAAAACCAAAATCTGATGAGTGATCTGCATACCCTTCTGAACCTGGAGCGCGCCGCGCTATTGGACGGCGATCTTGAAGGGATTGCCGCCCTTCTCCAGCGCAAAGAGGCGTTGATTGACGAGTTGAACACGCAAGCGCCGCAACCCCGCGAAATCATGTCCGGGTTGCAGGAAAAGGTCTTGCGAAACCAGCAATTACTGGATGGTGCACTGCAAGGCATCCGCCAGGTTACCGCGCGCATGGCAGCCGTTCGCAGGATCCGTCGCAATTTGGAAACCTATGACAGCAGTGGTCGCAAATTCGAAGTTCGCGGCATCATAGACCACACGGTGGAAAAGCGCGCCTGACCGCAATTTGCCTCAAATACCGCGGACATCATCCGTCGGTCTTAGCGTTCCATTAGCACATATCGCCCCATTCTAGGCCTGCATCCGATCTGGATGGCGCAGCATAAGTATCAGGGCTGCAAGGGTCAGAATGACATCTGAAACCGCCTCGATTCCGGGGCGGGACATGTAACAGGCGCAAAGCGCCGCAAGCTAAAGGAAAATGCTATGTCCAGCATTCTGACAAACAACAGCGCAATGGTTGCATTGCAAACCCTGAAATCGGTCAACAGCAACATGGGCAAGACCCAGGACATGATTTCGACAGGCAAGGAAATCAGCTCGGCCAAGGACAACTCGGCCATCTGGGCGATTTCCAAGGTGATGGAATCGGACGTTCAGGGCTTCAAGGCGGTGTCCAAATCGCTGTCCTTGGGCGAATCCACCGTGGCGGTTGCGCGGATGACGGCCGAAAAGGTCACCGATGATCTGAAACTGATCAAGGAAGAAATCGTCGCCGCGCAGGACGGCACGGTTGATCGTGCGACCCTTCAGGAGCGTGTGGAATCTTTGGTCGCGCAGATCCAATCCAACGTCGATTCCGCTCAAATCAACGGCGTCAATCTCGTTAACGATTCGGCAACAACAGTCAAGGCGGCCGATGGCACCACAGATGTGGACTTGAACGGCGATGGCACTGGCGACGCGGCTGACAAAGGCATCCAGGTTATTTCCGCACTCGACCGCAGTAGCACTGGTGTGACAGCTTCGAAAATCAACGTTGCCGCGATTGATCTTACCGGGGCTGGTCTCGTAGGCGACGACGGTACAGGAACCCCAACGGACATTGCTTTGGAAGACCTTGATGTGTCCACTGCCGACGGGGCGCTGAAGGCGCTCTCCGCAATTGAGGATATGATCACCACCGCATCCACCGCTGCCGCAACCTTTGGTTCTGTTCAAAGCCGGATGGAGACACAGAACGAGTTTGTTTCCAAATTGTCGGACTCGCTCAAGTCTGGCATCGGAAACCTTGTCGATGCCGACATGGAAGCAACCTCGGCCCGCCTGCAGGCCCTTCAGGTCCAGCAGCAGTTGTCGACACAGTCGCTGTCGATCGCCAATCAGGCACCGCAGGCGATCCTGTCACTGTTCCGCTGATAATCCAGCCAGGGGCGCCCATCGCGGCGCCCCTGACACTTCATCCCAAGAACGTATTTTCCGGAAGGAATGACCTGTGAACGCGATTCGCCAGGCGCAGAATGCCTATGGACAGACCAATCACGCAATACGCACATCCCGTGGAACCGAGCATGATGCAATCGTCCGCATCACTCACCGCCTGAAATCAGCCGCCGCCATCGAGCCGCTGAATATGGTCGAGCTGGCCGGAGCCATTCACGAAAATCGGAGCCTCTGGACGCTTTTCGCCACAGAAGTCGCCGATAAGGACAACCCTCTGCCACAGGAATTGCGGGCACGTATCTTCTACCTTGCGGAGTTCACCAATGAACATAGCCGAAAGGTGCTGAACCGCACGGCAAGCGCGGATGCGCTGATCGAGGTCAACACCGCCGTCATGCGCGGCCTTCGCGACAGGAGTGATGCGACATGAGCGGTCTTGTCCTCAAGCTCGGACCGAAAGAGCGCGTTTTGATAAACGGTGCCGTCATCGAGAATGGTGACAAACGGTCGCGCCTGTCGGTCGTCTCGCCCGAAGCAAACATTTTGCGACTACGCGATGCGATACATCCTGAACAAGCCACAACACCCGTCCGGCGTGTCTGCTATGCTGCGCAGTTGGTTCTGTCAGGGGACGCCGACCCCGACGAGGCCCGCTTGCCCCTATTGCGCCGCATCGAAGAATTGAGCCAGATCTTGACCGACGTTGACAGCCGCAGTCACCTGGCGCATGCGACGAACGCGGTGCTGGACGGGCAGTTCTACCAGTGCCTGAAATCACTGCGTCATCTACTGGGTCGCGAGGATCGGCTGCTCGCGCGGCGCGCGTCATGAGCTTCCAGCCCGCACTTGCCACTGGCGGTCTGGTCGGCTGGAGTTTTCTAAACCGAACCCTTGTCCAGCAAACCACGGCGTTCGAAAAATCTCCGGTTATTCAACGTGATACGGAGTATTTCGAAAAAAACATATCGAAGGCCGTGACAGCCGAAGATTTGGTGTCGGATCGCCGACTTCTACGGGTTGCACTCGGCGCTTTCGGGTTGAGTGACGATATTAACAGCAATGCATTCATACGCCAGATTTTGGAGAGCGGAACGGAAGATAACGACGCGCTTGCCAACAGGCTGTCGGATGTTCGGTACCGTGAATTTTCCAAGGCATTCGGCTTTGGCGATGCCGGCGGCGCACGTACTGGCAGCCCGTCGTGGGCAGGGGGCATCACCGCGCGCTTTCGGCAACTGGAATTCGAAGTCGCCATCGGCAATCAGGACCAAAGCATGCGCCTGGCGATGGATGCCAAGCGCAACATGCCAGATATCGCCAACGTAACGGGCAACGATGAAACACGCTGGCTGAAGATCATGGGGAATCCTCCGATGCGCCAAGTCTTCGAGACCGCTCTCGGCTTGCCGCCCGGTTTTGCCCAAGCCGATCTGGACACACAAGTTGAAGAATTCTCGGATCGCGCCAAGCGACAATTGGGGTTGGATAGCCTCAGCTCCCTTTCAGACCCCGCTGTTCAGGAAGCGATAATTAAACGTTTTTTGATACGCGATCAGATTGAGGCCTTTCGAGCCCAATCCTCTGGATCCGTCGCGCTCACGCTATTGCAAAACGCACCCAGATTTTACTGAATTATCAGATTTATGGGGTTCCGCTGGCGAACCAGAGCTTCCACGATTTGATATTCGCGCTTATCGAAACATAACCAACTGCTTTCGAGTCAGCACACCCTGAAGCATTTTCTCATCTACAGCCTGATCCGCCACGATGTTCTTGGACCATGAACCCTCGTCTTTCGGATCGCAGAGCCGATTGATGTCGGTGGGCCGAATCTCTGCGCGCATTTCTCTACAATTGAAATATGCCGCACCCCTGATCCCTGCCTCGCAACAAATATCTGCAGCCGTCGTGCCGTAGGCGTCCTGCCTTATGACTAGTGCCTTTCGCGCGTCCACAAACTTCGCTGCCTTCATGCGTGTCCCCTCATCTCCAAGCCGAGAAAAATCTGAAGGGCAACTACAACCAAGACTGAGCACATTGTTGCAAGCTACATTCCTTCTGAAACGTTCAGCAAAATGGGGATCGGTGTCACCTCACCGGGACAACGTCCGTTTTTCTGATCCCCTCGCGGGCGCCGGCGTTGCGGGCTTCTTTGGCCGGATGCGTGCTGCTGCCCGCGTATGGCTTGCGGCTCTGCGAGGGTCCGGCTGCTGCGCGTCGCAAAATCAGGGCCAAGCGGTCGAAGCTGTCCTGTGTCGTCCCCGCTTCGCTTTCCGCGAGAAAGCGGTCGAGGTCCTGCCAGACACGGATCGCCATGTCCAATTCCGGATCACTGCCTTGCGCATACAGACCGGCACGAATCATGGTTTCGGAGCGCTCGTAGGCTCCCAGAAGAGCCCGGGCTTGGCGAAGCACATCATTCTCCGTATCCGATGCCGCGCGCGGCAGACTGCGCGAGACGGAGCGCAATAGATTGATGGCAGGATATCGGCCACGCTCCGCAATATCGCGGTCCATCACGACGTGACCATCCAGAACACCGCGCAGAATATCGGCGACCGGCTCGTCCATGTCCGACCCGGCGACCAGCACGCTGAAAATGCCGGTGATGCTGCCCTGGCCCTCTCCGCCCGGCCCCGCCCGTTCGCAAAGGGACATTATCATATGTGCGGTCGATGCCGGATAGCCGCGCAAGCTGGGCATTTCTCCGGCGGCGGTCGCGACCTCGCGATGCGCCTCGGCAAAACGGGTAATCGAATCGGCCAGCAGCAACACATCGAGGCCTTGGTCGCGGAAATGCTCTGCCACGGCCATTGCGGTCCAGGCACATCGCCGGCGCACCAGCGGCGATTGATCCGATGTCGCCGCGATAATTACGGAGCGGGCCATACCCTCGGGCCCCAGGACATTTTCGGCAAATTCGCGCAGTTCGCGCCCACGCTCGCCAATCATCGCGAAAATCACGACGTCGGCTTGCATATTACGCCCCAGACTGGCCAGAAGGCTGGATTTGCCGACACCCGAACCGGCAAAAAGACCGATACGCTGACCGCGAACAATGGGCAGAAACGTGTTGAAAACCGCGCTTCCAGTCTCCAGCCGGCACCCAAAGGAATTGCGCTGTGCAGGCGGCGGCGGATCGGCGCGTAATGGACGGGACACGGCGCCGCGCATCAAAGGGCGGCCATCCATTGACCGCCCGTAAGGGTCTATGATTCGGCCAATCCATCCATTCGACGGCGCGATCGTTGCAGCATCCTGAAGTGACGTGCGGTCGCCCAGCGATACCCCAGTTGGCGTATCGTCGGGCAGCATGACGACGTGACCTTGCGCCAGCCCAAGCACCTCACCAGACAATTCAGACCCATCCCGCCGCCGCACGCATAGCCTGTCGCCCAATCGCGCTGCCGCAGACAAACCGGCAATTTCCAGCGTTGCGCCGGCAACCGCGCTTACCCGGCCAACCGCGTGAACCGCGTGCAAACCCGCAATCTCCGCTCCAAGCCCCTCCAGATCTTTTGTGCTCATCGAACTCTCCAAAAATCTTCTGAAAACAATTTCTAAAGGAATCACGGTTAATCCTTGATTGAAGACGACCGAAAGAGACGAAATTATGTTTGAGAAACTGCAAATCTTCCGGATGGCCCACGCCATGGCCCAGCATGCCGGCGCTCGGCAATCTGTTCTGGCGCGCAATTTGGCGAACGCCGACACCCCGGGATACAAGGCGCGCGATATCGCACCCTTCGCCCAGACCTATGAGGGCGGCAGCGGATTTGCGCCCCGAGCCACGCGACCGGGCCATGTCAGCGAAAGTGCGGGCGGCTATGCCGTGGAAATGCGCGATGCCGCTGATGGCGAAACCGATCCCAACGGCAATTCCGTCTCGCTCGAGCAGGAAATGCTCAAGTCCGTTGACGTCAAACGGCAGCACGATCGCTCGCTGGCGATCTACAAATCAGCCCTCACCGTTCTGCGCAGCGCCACAGGGCGCCGTTAAAGGAGACCATCTATGAGCGATTTTTCTGATTCTCTATCTCTCTCCTCATCCGGGCTCAAGGCGCAGGCCGCCCGCCTGCGGCATGTTTCCGAGAACATCGCCAACAGCGACACGCCAGGATATCGGCGCAAATCCGTCGCGTTCGAAACTGTCCTGGGCGGCACAACGCCTGGCGCCGTCGAGACGGGGCGCGTGCATCTGGACCAAAGCGAGCTGGAACAGATCCACGACCCATCCCACCCAATGGCAGATGAGAGCGGCAATTATGCAGGCTCAAACGTCGAGTTGATTATCGAGATGGCTGACGCCCGCGAGGCCCAGCGCAGCTACGAGGCCAACCTGAAGATGTTCGATCAGGCGCGGCAGATGTCGTCCAGCCTAATGGATCTTCTGCGCCGTTGATCTTCCCCAACAACAACCCTGACCCCCAATAGAAAAGGATTTCCAGAATGGAACTCACTGCCCTTGGCGCCGCCAACAAATACACCGCTGCCCGCCCTGCGACCGAACCCAAGGATGGCGCTGGCGGGCCCGCCCAACTGGCGGCCAATCTGGCCCGCGATTTTGCAGCGACCCTGCAAGAAAGCGAACAACTGGCCAAATCCGCCATGACCGGAGGCGCCGATCCTCACGCGCTGGTGCAGGCCCTCGCCCAGACCGAGCTGGCCGTCGAGACGGCGATCAGTGTGCGTGACAAGGTGGTCGAGGCCTATCAGGAAATCCTGCGGATGCCGGTCTAGGCCGATGCAAAGCGAAGTGATTTTCTTCGACACGCTACGGCAGGGCTTGTGGGTGGCGGTGATGATCTCGGTCCCGATCCTGTCGGTCGCCCTTCTGGCCGGCCTGGTCGTGGGCCTGTTTCAGGCCCTCACCTCGATTCAGGAAATGACCCTGACTTTCGTTCCGAAACTGGCGGCGATCGTCGCGGTTTTCTGGGTCTCGATGGGGTTCATGACCACGACGCTGGTGTCGTTCTTCCAGGATCAATTGATCCCGCTCATCATAGGAGGCTGACATGGAAAATGCTGGCTATACGACGCTTACCCGGCAATCCGGCCTCATGCGCGAGATGCAGGTGGTCGCCAACAACATCGCCAACGCCGCGACCACTGGCTATCGGCAGGAGGGGCTGATCTTTTCCGAGCATGTCACGCGCATGCCGGACGGGCCGTCCCTGTCGATGGCCACGGCGAATGTGCGCAACACCTCGATGCTGCAAGGCGGGTTGACGCAGACCGGCGGCACGCTCGATTTTGCAATCGAGGGCGATGGGTTCTTCCTGATCGAGACGCCCGCAGGCGAGCGGCTGACCCGTGCGGGCAGCTTTTCGGTCTCGGCTGCGGGCGACATGGTTACGAATGATGGCTTTCGCGTCCTGGATGCGGGCGGTGCGCCGGTGTTCGTTCCGCCCGACGCGGCCAATCTGGCCGTATCACCCGACGGCACGGTCAGCGACAATGGCCGCCCCTTGGCGCAGATCGGGCTGGTTCAACCGATCGACCGTATCGGGCTGGTGCGTGAGGACGGCGTGATGTTCCGCTCGGATGCGGGGATCGAGCCCGCCGAGAGCGGGCGCATCCTGCAAGGATTTCTGGAGGGCGCCAATGTCGATCCCATTGGCCAGATGGCGCGGATGATCGAAATCCAGCGCGCCTACGAGATGGGCCAAAGCTTCCTCGAGAACGAAAACAAACGCATCCGGACCGCGATGCAGACCTTCATCCAATCCAGATAGGAGACACGACATGCGTGCCCTGAAAATCGCTGCCACCGGCATGGCGGCTCAACAGATGCGGGTCGAGACGATCTCGAACAACCTCGCGAACATGTCGACCACGGGCTACAACGCCCGCCGAGCGGAATTTTCCGATCTGCATTATCAGCAGATGTCCCGCCCGGGCAGCATCAACGCCGCCGACGGAACGATCCTGCCAACCGGCGTCCAGCTGGGCCTCGGCGTGCGGCCTGCCGCTGTGTCGGTACACTTGGCGCAAGGATCGCTGTCGGCAACGAACGGCGATCTGGACGTTGCCATCGACGGGAACGGATACCTTGAGGTGCAATTGCCCTCGGGCGAGATCGGCTATACCCGCGATGGCGGGCTGAAGCGGTCCGCCGAGGGCGTGATCGTCACGTCGGATGGCTTTCCGGTGGCGCCCGAAATTGTGATCCCGGACGACGCGCGCAGCATCTCGATCAACGGCGAGGGCGAGGTTTACGCCTATTTCCAGAACGCTGTCGAAGCGCAGCTTCTGGGCCAGTTCACACTTGCCAACTTCACCAACGCCAAGGGGCTGGAGGCGCGCGGGAGCAACCTGTTCACCGAAACCGAGGCGTCGGGCCCCGCGCTCAGCAGCACACCGGGACAGGACGGGTTGGGCACGCTCCGGCAAGGCTATCTGGAGGACAGCTCGGTCGATCCGGTCCGCGAAGTGACCGAACTGATCGAAGCACAGCGCGGGTACGAGCTGAATTCCAAGGTCATCTCGGCCGCGGATCAAATGCTCGGCGCGACAGTGCAGGTGCGCTAATGAAGTATCTCGCCCTTGTAGGCTGCCTGATCGCGGCCCCGGCTGCCCCCGAGACCGTGCTGGCTGCACGCACCATCCGTGCGCAATCCCTGATCACAGCCCAGGATCTGGTTCTGAAAGACGTCGATGTCATTGGCGGCATTTCCGACCCCGCCTCGATCGTCGGTCAGGAGGCGCGTGTGGCGCTCTACGCCGGCAGGCCTATCCGGCCCGGTGATGTCGGCCCACCAGCCCTGGTTGAGCGTAACCAGATCATTGCGCTGATCTATGACAGGTCCGGTCTCAGCATCACCGCCGAAGGCCGCTCGCTGTCACGGGCCGGTCCGGGCGAGTTGGTGCGTGTGATGAACATGTCTTCGCGTATCACTGTCACCGGCCAGGTTCTGCCCGACGGCCGCGTTTTCGTATCTTATTAGGAGGTTGCAGCATGCGCATCCATCTCACCGGTTTCTGCCTTGTCCTCGGCCTCGCTGCTTGCGGGCGCGCCGGGCATATCGGCAAGGCACCCGATTTCACCCCCTTGGCTGAGTCACCCGAGCAGGCTGCAATGTTCAGCCCCGGCCTGCCCGAGACCGCGATTTACGAGCGCAAGACCGATCAGGCATCGCTTTGGAATGCCGGGCGCCAGTCGTTGCTCGGTGACAGGCGGGCGATGAAGCGAGGCGACATCCTGACCGTGGTCATCGAGATCGACGACGAGGCCGAGATATCCAATTCAACGTCAAGATCGCGCTCCGGCTCTGAAAGCCTGGGGCTTCCCCAGCTTTTCGGTTTGCCGCAACGCTTGGATGAAAAGCTGCCGGATGGCGCCAGTATGGGTGATGCCGTCTCAATCAGTTCAGCCAGCAAATCGGGCGGCGACGGGTCGGTCAAGCGCCGCGAAGAGCTGACGCTGCGCGTGGCGGCAACAATCATGCAAGTGCTGCCCAACGGAGTTCTGTCGATTCAAGGTAGCCAGCAAGTCCGCGTCAACTATGAGATGCGCGAACTTATGGTCACCGGCTATGTGCGCCCCGAAGATATTTCACGTCAGAACCAGATCACCTACGACAAGATCGCATCGGCCCGCATTTCCTATGGCGGGCGCGGTCAGATCACGGACATGCAGCAACCGCGCATCGGGCAACAGGTACTCGACGCCGTGCTCCCTTTCTGAAAGGATTTCAATGAAACTTCTCATCCCACTCATCCTGCTGCTGGCCGGACTTGGCGGCGGCGTGGGCGCCGGCCTTGTTCTGCGCCCTGCGGCGGAGACCTCCGCGCCAGCCCCCGGCGGCGCCGAAGACAACAATGCGGGAGGCGACGCGCTTGCAAAACCCTCGAGCGGCCATTCACCCGCCGACAAAAGCAGTAACACAGACCACGACGGCGGTGATGCCGGTGATTTGGAGTATATCAAATTGAACAACCAATTCGTCGTCCCCATCGTCACGAAGGAGAGCGTCGACGCGATTATCGTTATGGGGCTGAGCCTGGAGATAGCACCCGGAGAGTCCGAAATCGTCTACCTGAGGGAGCCCAAACTGCGCGACGAGTTCCTGCGGGTTCTATTCGATCACGCCAACCTGGGCGGTTTCCGCGGCGCGTTTACGGACGCGGGCAAGCTCGGATCACTTCGTAACGGGCTGCTCACTGTCGCGCGGGACACGTTGGGCGGAATCGTGACCGCAGTCCTTATCACCGATATAGCCCGTCAGGACATGTAGCTGCGTAGCAGCGCCAAATCCTCGATGGCACGCTGATCCCGGCCCAGCGCATCTTTGCGCCGGGCCGTTTTTTGTTCTGCCAGCAAGCCTGCGACAACCTCGGCGCGCCCAAAGGCCCGGGTTAGCCCAGCCATTTTTTCTGCTTTTGCCACCAACACCTGCGCCAGTTGCACGTTCAGATCCTGCCGGGTGCGCTGCGTCCAGCCCTGCCAGAGCATGTCGGCACCGATTGCTCGCGGCGCGGCCAGCTGATCGGATGGCAGGGTGCGTGCGACGCGCCGCTTTTCATCCAGGTCGGCCAAAGCCTGCCGCAAGGTTGCTTCCTGCCGGAGGATATCCCGCAACTTGGATTGCTCTGCCTGATAGGCCGCTTCAGTCACTTGCTTCAACTGTTGCAAATCATTCATGCTTGGCCCTTTGCTCGGCGACGCATTGTCTCGGAAAACCGGATTGCCGCCGCGACGGCACGGTAATGGTCAGGGTCAATCTGTTGTCCCACCTCGGTCGTAGCGTGCAGCGCGCGGGCTGTGGGGGGATCGTGGCGTATCGGAACTCCGTGCTGTATTGCCAGTTCGCGGATGGCAAGAGCCACATGATCGACGCCCTTCGCCACACATTCCGGCGCCGCGCCGGGCGCGCGGCTCCATTTTAACGCGACAGCGTAATGGGTCGGGTTGACGACGATTACATCAGCAGTTGGCACGTCGGCCATCATCTGATTTTGAGCGTATTGCATACCTCGTGCACGCCGCTCGCTCTTCATGTGCGGATCTCCCTCCTGCTGCTTGGACTCGTCGCGCACTTCCTGATGGGACATCCGATTCTTGCGGTGATGATCAAAATGCTGCCAGAGGAAATCGAGCACACCGATGCAAATTGCGACAAGGCAAACGATCAACATGAATTCGGTCAGCACTTGCGCCAGCAGTGCCCCAATGCCCCTCGGCTCGGCATATAGGGCACTTGCCAGCTCCGGCAGCCGCCAGCCTAGAAACAGACCAAGACAAACAGAATAAACCAGGAGTTTGACAAAGCTCTTCGCAAACTCGAACAGTCCACTCGCGCCGAATTTATTTTTCGCGTTGGATATTGGGTTAATACGTGATCCCTTGAGGGCCAGCTTCGTGGGCGCGAAGACCAGCGTTCTGGTCGCGAAGAGACTGAGCAAGGCCAGCCCCGCTGGTATTGTGAACCACGCAATCAGGCCCAGCCCCATACCGCCGATGATACCCCCGATCGGCGCGGTCGCATGCCCCCCGAAGATAAGACTTGCCAAGCCGTCCGCCTGGTCAATCATTACCATGAGCAGAGACGAGACGTAGGTGATCGATTGCGATCCAACGGCCAATCCAGTCAAAAGGAAACCGACATAGGCCGCCGCGGCGACCAGATCCGCAGATCGGGCCAGTTCGCCTTTTTTCCGTGCCTCGTCCAGCTTGTGCTGGGTCGGTTCGAGTGTTTTTTCTACATCTTCGGACTGCCCCGACATCAGCGCATTCCGAACGGGTTTACGATGTATCCCTGCAACGCGATGCTCCAGACGCTCAGCATGACGGGCGCAAGCAAGAAGAGCAGGACCAGACCGCCCGCCGTGATGACCGGCGCCCCGACAAAGACAACCATCATCTGCGGCATCGCCCGGTTGATGATTCCAAGCGTCAAGTTGTAAAGCACTGATATCAAGACGAAGGGCGCGGCGAGACTAAAGGCAAGCGAAAAGGCACCTGCGACTTGCGCAACGCCCCATTCGGAGGTTGAGCTTGCATCCGGCAAAGTGCCCACAGGAAACAGGGTATAGGTCGCGATCACCATTTCCGCCACATGCACGTGGAGATGCAGGATCATGGCCAAAGCGATCCCACCCATCGTCAACATATGTCCCATTGCAGGCAGCGGCGTGGCTCCTGCCGAGCCCAAGATCTGCGACAATGACGTCGCCTGCGCAGCCATTGATCCAGCGGTCTGCAAAGCAAGCAAAAACATGCGAAAGCCGATGCCTATGATTAAGCCAACGGCGGTTTCACTCAGAATAGTCCACGCGATATCGAGATTGCTGAACTGACTAGTGTCGATATAACGCGCAGCAGCCGGCGCAACGACAGCCGTAAAAGCCAGCGAAAGTATTAGCTTAACGCGGACAGGGACGACCGTTTCGCCAAATCCGGGGAAAAGGGTCATAATTGGCCCGACACGCAAGAATACGATCGCATGCAGCCACAACAGGTCCTGGCTGATCTGCAACAATTCAGCCAACCCATTCATGCTGCAACGACCCCGACGAGCGACGGTTGCGCCTCAACGCCGATCTCTTCGAAGGATAATACCGGATTAACGATATTTTTGGCTGACAACACCGTTCTAAGAAACCGTCGCCGCGCGGTCGAGGTGACGATTGCCGGGAAAATACCCATATCAGCAGCGCGCGCCACCTCGTTTGACACCGAAGCCGTAAGGGCGTTGAACAGCTCGGGCGGCAAGGCGACATCCAAACGCCCGCGATCCTGATCCATCTGATACGTCTGGAAGGTCTCCTCCCACTCCGGCGCCAATTGTATGAGCGGCAAGGTACCATCATCTCTTTGCAAATTTGCGACCAGCTGAAATCCAAGACGCTGGCGGACATGCTCACAAATGGCGTCAGGCGATTGATATATCTGGCGCGCCTCAGATGTTGCTTCGAGGATGAGGGGCAAGTTGCGAATGGAAACCTGTTCTGCCAGGAGCAGCCGCAATATTGCATGCAATAAATCACCAGGCACCCTGTCGGGAATCATCTCATCCAACAACTTGCGGTTTGCTTCTGATCGGGACGGATCGCTCAAATTAACCATTTCATCCAGAAGCTTGCGCATTGCCTTCATTGTCAAAAGGCGGCTCAAATTTCGGCGAACAACCTCAAGAAGATGGGTGGCCAGTACCTCAGCAGGGGCGACGATCGTCGCACCTGACAGGGCAATATCATCTTGATCTTGAGATGAAATCCAGCGCGCCGGGGCGCCGTAAACGGGCTCCTTGACTGTCTCGCCCGGCGGCAGGTCTGCGATATTCGCAGGGTCCAGCACCAGAACATGGTCGGTTCGCAAACGAGCGCTCCCTTGTTCCACGCCCTGTACGCGAATTAAATAGCTTCCACTTGGTAGCGCCGGGTCGTCTGTCAGTCGAATTTCGGGCAGAATAAGTCCATATTGCTTCGCCACATGCGTTCTCATGTTTACGATACGCGCATCCAGACCCGTGCCAGGATCCAGAACCAAATTTACCAGGTCGGGCGCAAATTCGACGTGGATATCATCGAGCTCCAGCACGTTGCCCAAAGACTTTTCAGACATCCGTTCTGACGCCTCATTCGGCTTGCTTTCGGTAATTGAGCGCACTTTTGATCTCTTGTATGAAAAGACCGCAGCGGTACCCAATCCGGCGCCTCCGATAATAAAGGGCACAAACGGCAATCCCGGAACGAGAGCAAAAAGGACCATGAGAACGGCAACCGTCCCCATCGCTGCGGGGTGTTTGCCTAGCTGTGCGACCAGCGCAAGATCGGTCGCACCGGTACTTCCGCCACGCGCAAGCAGAAGCGCCGATGCGATGGAAATTATGACTGCCGGAATCTGCGTGACCAACCCATCGCCGACAGTGAGGATCGTGTAAGTTTCAAAAGCTGTCGCGAGAGGCATATCATGCACGACTACTCCCATGATCAGTCCCATCACGAGATTCAGCAATGTAATCAGTAGACCGGCAACTGCATCACCCTTTACAAATTTGGACGCCCCATCCAGAGAACCGAAAAACGTCGTTTCCTGCTGCTCACGCTGCCTCCGCTCACGCGCTTCGGCGTGGTCGATCGCGCCCGCAGACATATCACTATCGATCGCCATCTGCTTGCCAGGCATGGCGTCCAACGCGAAGCGTGCGCCGACCTCAGCCATACGGGCGGCACCTTTGGTGATGACCATGAAATTAACTATCAGGAGAACCCCGAACACGACCAGGCCCAGAAATACGCTCCCGTCCATCACGAAGCTCGCAAATCCTTCGATAACCCTTCCAGCGGCATCCGTTCCGGTATGCCCCTGACCAATAATCAGTTTTGTAGACGACACATTGAGTGACAAGCGGAGCATCAGCGAAGCAAGCAAAATTGTTGGAAAAGCTGAAAAGTCGAGCGGACGTTCAATGAATAGAGTGATCGTAAAAATCAATATTGCCATTGCGAATGATACTGCGAGACCAACATCAAGCATCCACGAGGGAACTGGCAATATCATCATCACGATAATCGCCATTAGCGCTAGCGCCAACAGAACGGTCGGTTGAAAAATTTCCTTGAGTGATATCATCAAATATTCCAGCTCACACTACATTCAAAAAGAAACCATATACAATTCATCCACGCACCAAATTCTCAGCGATCCGAAAAGAGATGCTCCTAAATCTCCAACAGCTGATCTGCCCCCATAAATCAACCCACAAGCCTCGCCCTCCTAATTCATACGAATAACTCCATGTACGGAAATTTTTAGCCAAAACTCTCTGGCTCAAAGGGGTTTGACAGACTTCATGAGGACTATTTATCCAAGAGCCTCTCAAGGGTAACCGATATAATCGATATGGCCGCATTGCGCCTTATGAGGCTAAATTAACCTTGAACTAAATTAGTTAAAAAAATGTAAATTAAACCAAAAGGTCTGAACAGCCGCGCGCAGATCTCAAACATCATATCAACCAACTATCAAGGCGTCGAACTAAGAAGCCGACCCTTGACGCACATCATGACCTGAGCCCCTAAACCTCCTCCAAATTTGTGTAGAGTCCGCCCAACAAAAGGACGGACAAATGAAGGCACGATTTACAGACGAACAGATCATAGGGATGATCAAGGAACAGGAAGCTGGTGAGAAGACCGCCGATGTAT